>CAVQBT010000057.1:0-83532 GCA_963710795.1 uncultured delta proteobacterium | reverse complement strand
TTTTTTTTTTTACACCTGGCTCAGTTACGTGTGTTGCTATATACATGCAGAATGTGCGGCCGCCCCAATCCTTTTCCCGCGATCGACTGATTGAAGGATTGGTAGAAGGAATCAACGGCGATCCGAATCACAAATGCAAAGGGCGCTCAGCACCCGGGCGCCTGGCACGCGCCTTGGAAATGGCGGATCAAGGCGGCATCGATATCCCGGCAATCAGGGATATCCAGCGGCATTTGGAAAAAAAGTGAATGGCACATTGCGAATGTCGAGGTAGGGATTAAGCATGATGAATTTTCGACCGAAGCTGAGCTTGCAGAGCAATACGGATGTGGAGCGAATCATTTCCAGTGCCTATGATGTGCTGGCCACCACCGGTGTCAAAATAATCCACGACGAAGCCCTTCAAATCCTCAGTGATCACGGCGCCGCGGTAGATTTTTCCAGCCAGGTCGCCACCATGCCCCGGGATCTCATTGAAAAATGTTTGAAAACAGTGCCGTCTTCACTGGAATTTTATAATTTTGACGGAGATAAAGCCCTGAGCCTTGAAGGCGATACGGTTAATTTTGTGCTGGATTCTGCCCCTGTATTTCTGCTGGACTCCGAAACCAAAAAAATCAGAGGCGCAAATACCCGGGACATGGTCGCAATTATAAAGCTGGATGAAATGAAAAATATACTCACCGAATATGCGAAAAGGAAAGGCGAAAAAATTCCAGCGTTCATATTCAATTATTAGATTTCTCTGATATCCCCCTTGCCTTTCTGACATTGTCCCGGGCGCTTTTATTGGCCGGATCGATCTTCAGGACTTTCTCCCACTCTGCCAGCGCCTGATCCAAATTACCCTGCATGGCGAAAGCGACCCCCAGGTTGTTGCGCGCTTCGATATCTTGCGGTGTTAACGCAATTACTTTCCGGTATTGGCGAATGGCATCATCCGTCAATCCCCGTTTATGATAGAGGTTTGCCAGATTATAATGGGCATCGGCAAATCCGGGATTGATGGCAATTGATTTTTGATAATATTTTTCCGCTTTAGTAAAATCGCCTTTCTGATCGTAAACGGTCCCCAGATTATAATACGCTTTATAGTCCTGGGGCATCAACTTTACCGCCGTCTTATATTCAGCGACCGCCTCGGTCAGCAGTCCCTGCTCCTGGTAGGCACGCCCCAGACTGCCGTGGGCGATGCCGCTGTCCGGAGTCTGGGCCACCGTCTTTGACCACAGGGTGAAACCGTCTTTCCAGTCCCGGTTGCGCATAACCGTGATGGTCGCGTAAGCACTGCTGATTGCCAGAACCAGCAGCAAGGTTGCCATATTGATGGCGACCGCCCTGGTAATTGTGCGGCTGAATATACCATGGAGAATAACCGGCACCACCAGGCAGAAGCCGATGACCGGAATATACAGATAGCGCTCGGCAAAGGGATTGAATATCTGGATTATATTGTAGACCGGAAAAAGCGTGATGATAAACCACCAGATGCCAAAAAATATTTCTTTGTGCCGTCGATAGAGAAAAATGCTGAAGATAGCCAGTCCCAGGGTGCCGGCAAAGCCCATAAGATGGGAAAATTCAAAAAAGGTCCGAGGATACGAAAATAGGTATTCGACCTTTAAATCAGATGGTAGGATTGCCAGTTTGACAAAATTAAAAATGTGATTCGGCAGATACAGCAGCCTTTCAGATAGTTCTCCGAAGTGCGGTTTGATCCCGTCTGCGGAATGGGTGAAAATTACAAAACGCAGCACCAGGTAAAATAGGCTGACCACGGCATATCCCAGATAAATCGGCCATCTGCTTTTTGCGGTGCTCAGGACAGATTTTATAGACAGCGGCTGCCCGTTGCCCGGCCGGAACGTCAGATCATACAGCAAAATTATCGGCAGCAGGGTAATCGACATTTCTTTGGCCAACAGACCGCAGAAGTAACAGAGCAATGATAGAAAATAGACCGTGCCGCCGGCACCTTTAGCCACGCGTTTAACATACAGAATCAATGCCAAAAGAAAGAAAACGGCGGTTAGAAGGTCCTCATTGAAAGCGATACAGTCAACTGCCTCGGTCAGGGCCGGATGGCAGGCAAATAAGAGCCCGGCCAGCAGGGCTTTAAAGCGGCTGCCCAGTATCAAAGAGAAAAGCAGGTACACCAGCATGACATTTAGCGCGTGCAAAACAACGCTGCTGAGGTGAAAGTAAAAGGGATTTAGGCCTGCCAATGAATGGATCAGAAAATAGGAGAGTGTCGCCATCGGCCGGTAGCTGGCTTCACCGCCGGCGATGGTAAAATAGGCGTCGCTAAAGAAGGCCGGCAGACTGTGGCTTAAATTTTTTAGATGCTTATTTTCAACGATGACGGCATAATCATCAAAAACAAACCCGTTCGACAATGAGTTAGCGTATACCGCCAAACTAATGAAAACCAGAAGCGCGATGGGCAGCAGATGGCCGTCAGCAATCCAGGATGCGATGCCAGGCGGTTTGTCGGCGGGGCTGTTGCGGGAAATATTTTGAGTTGAACCCATGGCTATGCGCTTATCATGTGATGCATTTTAGATCAACGGGGTAGTTTGAATTCGGAATTCGGATTGCGGAATTCAGAATGAAAGAACAAAGACCATAGGAAGATTTCAAGTACCATTGGATAGCGAATGCGAATTTTTGGTCAACCATGATATGCACAACGACTTTGACGTTTGCCTGAGAATTGAACCTCGATAATTGCGATGTGTTACAATGAATGCTATGCTTGTCTGTAGTGATCGATTCCGAGTTTGGATAAAAGATAATGGTCTTTTGGTTAATGATGAGTATGTTTGGATTTTGTTCCGCTACGTGAAAAAAAGTCAAAAAAAGCATGCAATAATGCACAGTATCATATAATTAATCCGCCGGATCTTCAATCCAATAAATTTCTTCAGTTATCAAAAAACCAATTACCGCACTGAAGGTGCTAATTTCTTTGCGGATTAATTATGGAGGATTAATACCATGCAGCAAGACTGGATTAAAGCGCTTGGCAAAATGACCTATGGTATCTATGTGTTGACGAGTTGCCATAAGGAAGCGGTCAACGGCATGATCGCATCGTGGGTATCACAAATATCCTACGACCCCCTGCTGATCATGGCCGCCGTGCACCCAAATCGGTATTCGCACCGGCTGATTGAACAGAGCGGCAGTTTTGCCCTGCATGTGATTGATCGACAGCAAACGGAATTTTTGGCGCGGTTTAAAGCGCCGGATCCAAAATCCAAATTTTCAGCCGTGCAATGGGAACGCGGGAAAACCGGCTGCCCGATCCTGAGTGACTGCATGGCCTATCTGGAATGCAAGGTCAAAACCAGTTACCGCCCCGGTGATCACACCCTGTTTCTGGGCGAAGTGGTTGACGCACAATCAGTTGCCGCTGGGACCCCATTTTCTTCCATGGACTATAGTGGCATGTATTTGGGGAAAAAATGAACTTTGATAAAATCGTAGATCAAATCAGCAGCGTTGTATTGGGTAAAGCGGACCAAATTCATCTGGCGCTGACCTGCCTGCTGGCGCAAGGCCATCTATTGATCGAAGACATTCCGGGTATCGGCAAGACGACCCTGGCCAAAGTCCTGTCTAAATGCCTGGGTTTAAAATTTCGCCGGATTCAGTGTACCAGCGATATGCTGCCGGGTGATATTTTGGGAGTTTCCATATTTGAGCGCAAGAGCAGTTCGTTTGTTTTTCATGCGGGACCCATTTTTTCCCAGGTGCTGCTGGCGGATGAGATCAACCGGGCTACTCCCAAAACCCAGAGCGCACTGCTGGAGGCGATGGAAGAACGCCAGGTAACGATTGAAGGCAAGACCCGCGCTTTAGATAAACCTTTTTTTGTCATTGCAACCCAGAATCCCATCGAGCAATCCGGAACTTTTGCGCTGCCGGAAAGCCAGTTGGATCGATTTTTAATGCGAATTGATCTCGGTTATCCGGATCGTACGGCCGAAAAGAAACTACTGCAGCAGGGGGAAACCAAAAGCACGCTGCGCGGCTTGCAGCCGATGCTGACAAGCGATGATGTTTTGATACTGCAGCAGCAGGTGGCCGGGGTGCATATTTCAGACGCACTGCTGGATTATGTGCAGGACCTTTTGGAATTCACGCGCAATTCGGCTGTCTTTTTCGTCGGCCTCTCGCCGCGCGCCGGTCTCAATCTGCTCATGGCCGCTAAAGCCAGGGCCTTTCTGCTTGAAAGAGATTATGCCCTGCCGGAAGATCTGCAGCAGGTGCTGCCGTGGGTGGTCGGCCACCGCCTGCGGTCCAGGGATGACGGCCTGGAATTTTCCAGAAAGAAGCTGACAGCCCTGTTTTCGGAAGTACCAGTCCCTTAATTAAATACTTTGTGGCAAGTCAAGACCATATTAAGACCTAAGTTAATTGAATCAGTAATTATCAAAAAAATTAAATTCCAAATCTCAAGCAACAAATTACAAATAAATCTCAAATTTCAAAAATCAATGACCAAAACAATCACCATCGTTGCGTCGCAACGCTTTACATCACCTGGGCAGCCAAAGACGATGCTATTGAGCAGGTCTGCAATATAAGCGTGTGTTTGGAATTTGGAATTTTGGTAATTGGAATTTGTTTGTTATTTGTGTTTTGGTGCTTGGGATTTTCAGAGCTATCTTAGTTCCCTATGCCTGATAAATCAACCTCCCTGCCCTGCACCCTGCAAAGACGCCGTCTGCAGATACGCCCGACCCGCTATGGCATTGTTTTCATGCTTTTATTGCTGGGAATGTTTATCGGCTCGCTAAATTACGATAATAACCTGGGATATTTGCTCACCTTTCTGCTCGGGAGCATGGCGTTTGTATCCATCGCCCAAACCTATAAGAACATATCCGGCATTAAAATTCTATCCGCCCAAACCAACCCGGTATTTGCCGGCGAATCGGCCGCCTTTGCGTTTACCACCGATGATTCGGGCATCGATCGCAACGCTATCGCAATGGCCTTATCTAGCGGAACACCGGTCACCCTGGATATTTTAAAAGGGACAAAAACCCGCATCAATGTCCAGGTTCAGGCCGTTTCAAGAGGGTTGCTCAGGCCGTGGCCCCTGGCAATCTATTCGGATTATCCGCTCGGACTGTTCCGCGTGCAAGCCCAACTTCACTTAGACCTTGGATGCATCGTCTATCCCAAACCGATAACCGGCGATGTAAAGACTTTGGCTGAAAGATCGGCGCTGGAAACAAATGGCGGCTTCAGCGGGTCCGGCGCAGACGATTTTCAGGGCCTCAAGGGCTATTTGCCGGGCGACCCCCTGCAAAGAATTTCCTGGAAAGCGTCTTCCCGCGGGCGGGGCCTGTTCACCAAGGAATATCGTGGAGATTATGACGCGTCTTTTTACCTGGACTGGGATTTATTGCCCGGCCCTGATGCCGAACGTAAGTTGTCATTATTGTGCCATGCCGTTCTTAAAGCTCAGCAGCAGAATCTGAATTACGGTCTCAAACTGCCCGGCCTGACGATTGGACCGGGAAATGGTCAGATCCATAAAAATCGCTGTCTAAAAACCCTGGCACTGTTCCATAATTAATGATGAATTCCGATAAAAATATTGCGCCATTGATCCTGGCCCTTGGAATTGCAATGGTGCCGCATGCCTGGCACCTGCCGCCGTGGGTCGTGCTGTGGTGTGTGCTCTGCTGGGGCTATTTGCTGGCAGCCGCAAAATTTCATCTGCCGGCACCGGGCAAAATATTACGGTTGATTCTGACCGCAGGCGGAGTCCTGGGCGTCCTGCTGACATCGGGTGCGGGTCTGGATCGATATTCCAGTGTGGCATTGCTCTGGATTATGGCCAGTATCAAACCGATGGAAATCCGCACTTACCGCGACAAGATGGCAACCCTTTTTATCATCTACTTTCTGTCCGTATCCTGCCTGTTTTTCTCAAATACCCCGGCCGTCGGGCTTTACATGGCGCTGTCCCTTTGCATCACAACGGCGGTTATGATTCACATTCATCACCCCCCCGGCAAGCTGAGGGCTAAACTGGGTTTATCGGCCGGGCTCATGCTCAAAGCGCTGCCCCTGGCGCTGATCCTGTTTATCGTTTTTCCCAGAATTCAGGGTAGTTTATGGGGTATTCACATTGCAACCGAGGCCCAAAGCGGCTTTAGCGATCGTTTGGCACCGGGTAATGTGACCCGCCTGATTCGCAATAATGCCATTGCATTTCGGGTGAAATTTGATGGTCGGATACCCGAACCCGAGCATCTCTATTGGCGCGGTCTGGTATTTTGGCAATTTGACGGTCGTGCCTGGCATCACAGGAACGACTCGGAAAATATCGCCTTGCCGATCCGAGGACATCGCAGCACGGCCTATACGATCACGCTGGAACCGCACAACCGCCGCTGGCTGTTTGCCCTGGATTTGCCCTACGAGTCCGGGCCCAATACCATCATGCTGTCGGACCAAACCCTGGTATCACGCTGGAAAGTGCGGCGGCGGCTTCAATACCGGCTTAAATCATACACGTCATACACCACCGGTCCGCTGCGGGATTCGGAATCGGCGGCCTTGCAGCTGCCGCGCAATAAGAACCCGGAGGCAATCGCGCTGGCGCGCAAATGGCGCCGCACATCAGCCAGCCCGGCCCAATATATAAACACGGCCTTGAATTATTTTCGTAGCGGTGAATTCAGCTACAGCCTGAATCCGCCGCCCCTTGGCGAAGAATCGATTGACGATTTTTTGTTCCGAACCCGCAAAGGGTACTGCGAGCATTATGCATCGGCCTTCACCTACCTGATGCGTGCCGCTGGGATCCCGGCCCGGATGGTGGCCGGCTATTTGGGTGGCGAACTCAACCCCTATGGCGAATATCTGATCGTGCGGCAATCCGATGCCCACGCCTGGGTGGAAGTCTGGTTGTCAGGCCAAGGCTGGGTTCGCACCGATCCGACCTTGGCCGTCGCGCCGCAGCGAGCGGCGCAGGGCCCGGCAGCCTCTCTGGCGCCGGACGAGCGCTCTATTCTCAGGCCACTCGGCGCGCTGGGACCGTTGGCAAATTACTGGATAAAATTGCGGCTGGGATGGGATGCCTTCAATAATCAGTGGAACAAATGGATACTGGGGTATTCCAGCGCCCGGCAAAAGACCCTTTTGGCCAAATTCGGTATTAGAGCCGACACCCGCGACGGGCTGATCACTGCAATTATTCTGGCCACCGCCGCCATGATGATAATCGCCCTTTGCTATTTTCTAAGGATATCCAAAAAGGCAGTCGCCAGGCAGGATGCCGTTCAAAAAGCCTATCTGGCGTTTTGTGCCAAACTTGCCCGTGCCGGACTTGCCAGAAAACCATCCCAGGGCCCGCTGGATTATAGCGCGATGGTAGTGGCGTTGCGCCGGGATCTTAAAGCCAGCGTTCTTGAAATCATCGACCTCTATATTCGACTGCGCTATGCGCGGCGCAATGGGAACAGAGATGACCGCAAGCGCTTAAAGATCCTGGTGAAGCATTTCAGTCCGTGAATGCAACCGGCTAACTCAACCACGATTCCGCTGGCGATAACAATAAAATTTCCCGCCTATTTAATTTTTCAGGGTGCGATTTGGCTGGATAAAATCATTTTAAAAATAATTTGCGGCAATTCGTACAAATTCATAGCTGATTTTAAAGAGCTTCCCCGCGGCAAGCCACGGGGTATCCATGAAGGAAAAATTTAAACCTAACGCAGCAAGATGCAGGGAATTAAACCCGGCAGATTTCGCAATCTCCATAACCTCACATTCATTATAATCTGTGTAATCTGCGAAATCTGTGGATTAAAACGGCCAAATTACCGGAATGAACATACTTCCGAAAATCAACACCACCAGGTTTAGCGGCAGGCCCAGTTTCAGGTAGTCACTGAATCGGTAGCCGCCGGGTCCGTAAACCAGCAAATTGGTCTGGTACCCGATCGGTGTCGCAAAACAGGCGCTGGCCCCGAAACAAACGGCCATGATAAACGGCTTGGGATCGACTCCCAGCCCCAGGGCGCTGGAAACGGCAATCGGAAAAAGCAGCACCGCCGTGGCATTATTGCTGAGGATCTGGGTGCTGATGCTGACCAGCAGGATAAAGCCGCCGAGCACGAATTCGGGCGAGAAACCGGCAAATAATTTCAAATAGGCTTCGGCATATAACTGACTGGTCCCGGTGTTTTCCATGGCGGTGCCCAATGCCAGGGTCCCGGCGATCAACAGGAGCACGTCGGCCTGAACAGACCGGTATGCATCCCGCATCTGGAGACACCCGCTTGCAATCATCAGAAATACAGCGGTCAGCGCACACACCATGATATCCGCCAAACCGGCACTGGCCGCCACGACCAGGCCGGTAAATATCAAACCGGCTTTCCAGGCTTTTCTTTTCTGCACGATTTCATGGTGCACATCTTCGGCAATGATAAAATCCACCCCGTTGCGCATCCGGTCCAATTTATCCCCAAAACACCAGATCAAAACGATGTCGCCGACCCGCAGCCGCACGTCGTGAATCTGCTTTTCAGTGAAATGCAGGCCGCTTCTTTTAATGGCAATGATATGGATATCCGGATCATGCTGGAGACTGGATTCCAAAAGTCGTTGCCCCAGCAAAGAAGACTGGGGCGGAATGATCAGTTCCACCACAAACGTTTCTTTTTTTCCAGGGCCGAAACTCAGGTCTTTTTCGGCCAGCGGCAGTTCGACACCATCATGGTCGATGATCGCTACCAGATCGTTGGCCGATCCTTTGACCAGCAATAAATCATCGGCGGCAATCGTCACCGCGTCCCGCGGGGGATGAAAAATATGCGAGTACCGAATGAGTTCGATCACTTCCAGTTCCGGGTATTTCTCGGCAAATACCTGGCCGGGTTCCAATCCAATCAACCGGCTGCCGCGCGGAACGGACAGCTCCGCCAGATATTTTCGGTGTTCACTGTTTTCAATTTCGCAGGTGGGGCTTAACAGCGACGGCATAAATCGCGGAGCGGCCAACATCAAAAAGACGATCCCGAGAACTGCAATCGGAACTCCCAGGGCCGATAGCTCAAACATGCCGATGGCACCATAGCCGTGTTTGGCGCTGATATCACTGACAATGATGTTGGTTGACGTACCGATGAGGGTGCAGGTGCCGGCCAGAATCGAGGCGTAGGATACCGGAATTAAAAACTTTGACGGACTGAGATTAAACTTGCAGCACATGCTCATGACAACCGGGATAAACAGAACCACGACCGGTGTGTTGTTAATAAATGCGGAGGCCGCCGCCACGGTCAATAAAATCACCAGCATGGCCAGTTTGAAGTTGCCGCGGGCCAGTTGAATCACCTTTTGGCCGATAAAGCCCACCGCGCCGGTTCGAATCATCCCCTTGCTGATCAAAAACATGGATCCGACTGTAATCACGGCCGGGTGCGCAAATCCGGCCACCGCCTCGGCCGGGGTGATGATGCGAAATATCACCAGGCTCACCATAATGCCGATCGCAGTCAAATCGACCGGAACCTTTTCAGTGATAAACAGGGTATAACGTGATTATCAAAATTGCGGATACAATCCAAACAGACATAGTCAGCTCCGATGCATATTCCAAAACTTTAAAACAGATCTGCCAGCACTTTCCCGAGCGGCTGAAGGCTAAACGGTTTGGCCACAATCGCGCTGAAACCGTATGCTTGATAATCGGACATGATCGGATCCATCCTGGTCTAAATTCCAGGCACTCAGATCAAGCACCCTATCAACGACTTCAGGCGCAGTTCGATCCGGTAAAATTGGCTTGCAGCCAACTATTGCAAATCCAATTACGGAGAAGATTACCAGGATAATTGAGATTCAGCTCTTTGCCATTTTCAATTTACGCTAATTTAACATTGGAGGCACAGGGTTGGCTGGCCCAGCCGATGACCGACCAAAATCCCTAAAATTGATGAAAATAACTGGAACGAGGATCAGAAATTGCGATCGGTATGTTCAACTAACGGTCGGTGTCATCCTCCCCGGATATGCTAATAGAGGCGCGAGCCTTCCAGAGTTCGCTTAACATAGCACGCCATCCGGTTGACCGGTAGTACCATATTTAACCACAGGATTTCGGGATGTCAACCTTGCTGTCCGGCAAGCACATCGCTGATCACAAGTTTTTTTTCAAAATTTAAAAAAAAGACTTGACATGCTACATGGTGGTAGTGTACGGTGAAATTCCCCTGTAAGAATGCTTCTTAAAATATCTCAATGCCTCTCCCCACTGGCGGCTCATATCCCCATGAGCCGCCACTTTTTTTCCGTTTTTGATATCCCCTTATTTTGACAAACCGCCTTTGATGATATATAAGTTTGAAATTAGCTAATACCTTATATAAACAGCTATTTTTTAGACTCGCACACTATTTCCCTGGGAGACGCAAATGATGCAAAAAAAATGGACAATTTGGGCCCTGACTCTCGTTCTGGCATTATTGGTAACCTTTTCTGTTTCTTCATGCGCCAAGAAAAAAATAAGTTCCGAACCGGCAACAACGACGGCGCAAGAAGAAGCGCAAAGACGGGCCGCAGAGGAAGCCAGGCAAAGAGAACTTGAGCGACAGAAAACCTTAAAAGAAGAAGACCTCAGCGCTGAAAGCCTCTCTGCGGAGACGGCCCAACAGAAAACGGCGTCCGCTAAGTCCATCTTTGAAAACGAAGATGTTTACTTTGAATTCGACAGTATTCGACTGTCCCCGCAGGCTCAGGAAATACTGACCAAAAAAGCAAAATGGTTGCGGGCCAATCCCGCAGCGAAAATCACCATCGAGGGGCACTGCGATGACCGCGGAACCAATGAATACAATCTGGCGCTGGGAGAAGGTCGGGCTAAGAGCGCCAAAGCGTTTCTGGTTGATTTGGGAATCGATCCATCCAGGCTGAACACGATCAGCTACGGCGAGGAACGCCCGATCGATCACGCGCAAACGGAGCAGGGCTGGGCAAAAAATCGACGCGCCCATTTCGTAATTATTGAATAATTTTTTTATTGCTGCTGTAGGCAAGACTTTTTTTTGAATGGCGGATCAACGTTGCGATACCAATAGCACCAGACGAATAGCCTATTTTGTCTCTCCCCACGGGTTTGGCCACGCCGCCCGGGCAGCGGCCGTGATGCAGGCCATCTCGGATATTGATGCCGCCGTTGAATTTGAAATCTTTACGACCGTGCCTTCCTGGTTTTTTCAGGATTCAGTGGCGGCGACATTTAACTGCCATGCGCTGTTAACCGACATCGGTCTGGTACAAAAAACAGCGTTTCAGGCCGATTTGAATCAAACGATAGCCGGTTTAAACGATTTTTTGCCTTTCCCGGCGGTCACTGATTTCTGAAATTGCCGCAACCATCACGACCTTACACTGTGTTTTAATTATCTGTGACATTTCCCCGCTGGGCATTGCGGTGGGATCCGACGCCGGAATTCCCACAGTGCTGATTGAAAATTTTACCTGGGATTGGTTATACGGGCAATATGCCGCTGCCGATCGTCGTTTCAAGCGGCATATAACCTACTTGCGGTCCCTGTTTCAGGCTGCCGATTATCATATCCAAACAGAACCCTTTTGTTGCTGCAGTTCGGCAGATCTGACAACCCCGCCGGTCAGCAGGAAAATAAAATCCCCGGCCGGCCGCATCAGAAAACGCCTGGGAATACCGGAAACTGCCAGGATGGTATTAATCACCACCGGCGGCATCAATCAACGCTATGGCTTTGAGAAAGCGTTAAAAAAAATACCGGAGGTCCAGTTTGTCATGCCGGGTGCCGGTCCGAAAATGGAGATCCGGCAAAATTGTGTTATCCTGCCTCATCGATCAGATTTTTATCATCCGGATCTGGTGAATGCTTCCGACGCGGTGGTCGGTAAAGTCGGTTACAGCACAGTGGCCGAAGTCTACCAGGCCGGCGTACCGTTCGGATACGTGACGCGCTCAAATTTCCGCGAATCCGAGCCGATGGCGGCTTTTATTGAAAAAAAAATGCCGGGCCTTTATCTCGCGGAGCCGGATTTCAGCAGCGGGCGGTGGCTCGCTAAGCTGCGGGATCTGTTGAACTTAAACCGGGGTCAACAACGGTTGGCCAATGGAGCCGAACCAATCGGACGTTTTATCCGAGATCGGATTTTGAGGGATCATGGATCATGATACAAAAAATTATTTCAGGAGGACAAACAGGCGTTGATCGGGCCGCCCTCGATGCGGCGATCAAACTGACGATTCCTCACGGCGGCTGGATCCCGCAAGGACGACTGGCCGAAGACGGCCCTCTACCGCCGAAATATCAATTGCAGGAAACCCGCAGCACCAGCTACGCTGATCGAACCGAAAAAAATGTAATGGATGCCGATGCAACCCTGATCATATCCCGCGGACCATTGACCGGAGGATCAGAGTACACCCGTGAAATGGCAGTCAAGCACAAACGCCTCTGGCTTCACCTTGACCTTATAAAAATCCCCGCTTTTCAGGCAGCCATTGCGATCAATGACTGGATTTCAAAAAATCAGATAGCGATTTTAAATGTCGCCGGTCCGAGGGCCAGCAAAGATCCGAAAATTTATAATGACACGTTAAATATTCTAGAGAGCAGCTACTATCTCGGTTTGGTCCGGGGCGGTGCGGCCGGTGACAATCTTTTATCTGAAACCGCAAAGCGTCCGTCCCGACCGCCTCAAAGCATCGATGAAGCGGTTGAAAGATTAATTTCCCGAATGCCTCTCAAGGATAAAGCGACGGTGGCCAATATGTCGCCGGATGAGCTGCCCACTTTATATCTAAGCCTGGGGGATTATATCCTGAATAACTTCGGTTTACTGTCCGGCAACCAAAAATTAATAGAATCCTGCCGGTTGGAAGCTGGCGGCCCATTCGAGCATGCAAAAGATGCCGTGGCCGTCATAATCGGGGCCCTGTGGAAAAAGCTGCGCCGGACTCATAAACTCAGGGTAGTAAGATAGACAAAAAATTCCGAAGTCATTACTGCCGAAACGGTTAAGAATTCGCAACGAAATTACAAAATACAAGCACCAAATTTCAAATAAATCTCAAATCCCAAAATTCAATGACCAAAACAAAGAGAGGAAGCAAAATCTTTATAGGACATTGATTTGTTTGGAATTTCGATGTTTTGATATTGTGATTTGTTTGATATTTGAGATTTGCAATTTGGAATTTAATAATATTTGTAACTCGCAATCCGAAAGCTGAGAAGTTTATCCAAAGAATGGAGCTGACAGTATGCCTGATATCTACCTGCGCCTGGCCAAGCATCTTGAAGATCTGATTATGGGCTATCCTTTTAATAAAGCACTCACCGACCTTCTCAAAGAAATGTATACCCCGATTGAGGCGCAAGTCGCTTTGGCGATTCCAAACAACCTGCCGCCCCTGGAAGTTGTCGACCGGCAAATGATCGTCGACCGCTGTGATCTGCCGGAATCCTCGGTGCTTGAAGCGCTGCAGTCGCTTTCCGACCGCAACATGGTATACATTCGACCGACCGGGACAAGCGCCATGGGATATGCCCTATTTTAACCGAATTCAGAAACCGTTGTGTAATAAATGTTACAAAAAACTGTAAACTTTTTCACAATTTGCTCACCAGCAGCGGTTCAATATGTTTCGCCTTTGCGCTAACCCCCCTATATACTTATTGTTATAAGTTACTTGATTTATTGGCATGATGCTTGCTGTGTTTTGCTCTTAAATAGTATGGCTAAATTTCTATAATACGACCAATCAGCGCTAGACCATTTAATCCAGCCCCTCCAGGCGCCATCCGGGTGGTAGCTCAACCGAGCAAAGGGCAGGGCCGTCCAACCACAACGCCAGCCGGATGGCGTTTTCATAATCCACAAGTATTCGATTTGCAGTCTTCAATTTTCAAATCTCCGGCTGCGTCGGATGCGGGTTAGGTTCGTAAATTCTATCCCTGCCGGATTGTATTTTTATTCCATCCGCCCTTGACTATAGTGTTAAAGCATTGGAAAATATCATTGCACGGATGAAAATTACCGCAGAAATTCACAAAATAATTGGTGGAAACGGCAATATCAAGCGGGAATAACATCCTATTGATCGGAAGGATTTTTTAAACCCAGGCCCCCCTGGATGATTCGGAATTGACTGGGGAGGTCTTTGTGTTTAATGGAGCGGCTGCATTTGATGCCGGTTGCGTAATTGTACAAGACTACGGCGCCATATATTTCTTCGTTCCACCTGACCTCGGCCGAGGTAATATCCGGCAAAGAGTCCTCCGGCAAATCAGACAGCCACAGGTTCAGCCGGGTTCCGGGAACGAGCGCAAGATCTGACTCAAAATATATGCCATGCAAACTGTAGTTATACATCATGGCCTCAAAGAAAAGACCGGTTCCACATTTCTCAATCACCACAGGGGCTTCGTGATAAAAGCGCGCACAATCCCTTTTTTCAAGATTGGTGCGCATAGGCGACCTCCTCTGATCTATTCGGAATATTTTTCTCTAAAAATCCGCCGGCGTTCAATTTTTTTTCTCATCTTGAGATTATGCAGTGTCCGGCGATCGCTGTCCCTGCGACGATGCCTGAGATTTCTTCTTTCCGGAAAATGCTCTGATGAAGAAAATTGGCGACGATCCGCCAAACGCCGCCGCCCGCCCCTATCCTTTAAATCATTGGAATCTTCAGACTCTATCATTATTACGCCCTGGCTCTCTTAATCGGCATTAACCCGGCAATCAATAAACATAGAATTGAACAAATTACTATATTATATATATTTACAGGTATTTACTTTTAATGTCAAGGTCGATCGCCGCCTACTCAAGCGGGTTGGATAAATTATTTCTCATTAATTGTTTGATCCGTTCTCCGATTTCCTTTGGCAATGACAGCGATGGGTCCGCATCGTCTCCGGGTAGATCGGCCAGCCGGAGAGCATATCTCAATATCAGCATTTGGTCTCTGAATCGTCTGCAATATTTGCACATCCAAAGGTGAACAGATATCATCATCCGCTCATGCAGCGGAAGGGCTTGGTCCATCGATCTGGAAACCTTGGCAGAGACATCCTGACAGCTAAACATCCAGTGTGACATAGGCAAACCTCTAACTTTTTGCATCAAGCCAATTTTTTTCGATACATTGCCGCAACCACATACGCGCCCGGTAAAGCATAACCCAGCTGTTCGTCGCAGAAATATTCAAGGCCTTACAAATTTCATCCGTGCTCAAACCATTAAGCTCGCGCATCATAAACGCCTCAGCCTGGCGTTCAGGCAAATCTGCCAGGCAACGGTACAAAATGACCATAAATTCTTTCTGCTCATAAATTTTCATGGGATTAACATCCCATTTGGCAGGGCGATTGAGCCACCCACCATCATCTTTGAAATTGCCTTCTGCGGGGTCATTCGCAAAGGCATCAGACAACGATTCGACTTTATCAGAAGCCGGTTCCCGAACCCGTTGGCGGATATGATCGACAACCTTGTGTTTTAAGATGGCTATCAGCCAGGTCTTGGCCGTGGAGCGGCCCTGGAAATTAGCGCGAGATTTTAGAGCCGCCAGGAATGTCTCCTGGACCAAATCTTCGGCAATCGAAGGATCTTTAACCCTGGACAGGGCAAAGCGGTAAAGAAGATCACCGTAGAGATCAACCCAACTCGCGGGATCATCGAGCTGAGGAGATTGTGCGGTCCGGTTTTGGTTCATTCTTAATGATCCGTCCAGAAAGTTTCTGGTGTCAAACGTCATTATGAAAATTACGTTATCCCCGGCCCGAACAGGCCGAAAAAGAATCGATCACGAAAGCACGAAATGACGAAAACACGAAAAAAAGCTAAGAAACTTTTCGTGTTTTCCAACTTTCGTGTTTTCGTGATAAAAAAAGTCTTTTGATAAAATGCAGAGTTTACGCAATTAAGACTCAAAAAATGAGATTCGACGATACCATGTTAGGCCGGAATTGCAACTGATGATTATCCGAAAACTTTTTAAATTAAAAGAGGCAGAGCGACCCTTCGTCGCTGAAACAGCTAGGCAGACCAAGAGCAAGACCACTCCACCTCCGGCGGATCCGGGCCGAGGCTACACCAATTTCTTGACGGCCTCCAGCGCGGCATTATAATCCGGCTCTTCCGTAACTTCCTTGACCAACTGGATATACTGAATCGTGCCAGCGCTGTCTACGACGAATACCGCCCGCGCCAGCAAACGCAGTTCTTTGATCAATGCCCCAAACGCTTTACCGAAAGCTGCATCGCGATGATCGGACAACGTGGTAACCTTATCGACCCCGGCGGCACCGCACCAACGTGCCTGGGCAAAAGGCAGGTCCATGCTCATGGTCAGGACAACGACATTATCCCCCAGGTTGCCGGCGGCTTCGTTAAACTTGCGGGTTTGCATATCACAAACCGGTGTATCCAGCGACGGCACAACCGAAATTACACAGACCTTGCCTTTGTAGGAAGATAGTTGGACCGGGCTCAGATCGTTTGCCAATTCAGATCGTTTGCATAAAGTGGCATCCGGCGCTGAATCTCCGACCTTAAGTTCAGTTCCGAGCAGGGTTAGCGGATTTCCCTGAAAAGTAATAACTCCACTGCGTTCTTGCATTTTTAGCCTCCTTTTTGATTAAACGGTTTAATTCAACTTAATTACATTTCAGTTCAAATCAAGGTGCCCTCATACCTGAATATTGGACTTGCTTCTTACCAACAATGAATAAGAAGTATAGCTCCGCAATGGATCCGAAACGAAGTTTGCGGTAAAAAATATGCGAAGCATAACATAATTAATCCGCCGTCGCATAGGTCTGCTGCGGCGCTTCAATTTTAAAAATGATTGCCCCCCTGGATGGGGTATTTTTCAGAGCGGATTAATTATCCGACCACGCGGATTATTTGTTTTTTTTCCTGCAGATAGACGCGATAGGCTGCCAGCAGCTCTTTTAGTGAAGCTTTTATCTGAAGACGCCGCTTATTGAGTTTGGCAATATGATAGGCTCGGGCATATGAGAAAAAGAGTTCTTTGGCGGCAAACCAAAAGCTGTGGCGGTCATCATATATATGAATCGGTTCCGACCAGCAGCCGTTGAGTTCGATAATTTTAACGCCGGATCCGCTTTTCAATGCTTCTCGATCCTTGACTTTCATATCAAAGCGGCCGAAGTAAAATTCATCATCCACCGCGCAAAGTTCATTCAACCAAGATTCGAGCGGTTGGTTGATCTGGTCGTTGCGATCCTTAAAGATCGACCCGTAAGTGTGGCTGCCCTGGATAACCACCGGGTGCCAGGCGCCTTTTGGTCGGGATATGATCCAGGTTCCGGGCATGGGAAAGCAATGCATCTTTATTATATTTAAAATCAGGACTCAGCTGCACCAACTGCTGCAAACTGTGCCGGCCGTCACCGAAAACAAAGGGAGTAATTTTTTCGGTCAGCGACACCACGCGGCCCCGGGGTTCAGCGGGAAGTTTGCAAAAAAATATGCCGTATTCAAACGGATAATCACAGTACTGCTGAAGCATGTAATCCGATGGCATAATGTTGAGGATATCATTTAAATCTTTTTCGGAGTCAAGCTTGCGCACACCGATACCGACAACACCCCGATCGGGTTTGGCGATGATCGGGTAAGAATGGGTTTCAAGAAATGAAAACGCCAGCGCTTTTCGATCGGCGAGGTTCAGTAGTCTTGGGGATCAGTTGCTGGGGCAGAAATTGCTGGCGCGCTTGGAAGCGCTCCAAAATTTTGGTTTTGGAGGCGATCGATAAGCCGCCGTAAGGCAGAGATGGATTGGCAAGGATAATCTGTGAGGGCGTCAGGCCCTTTGAGAAAGCCAGCGCCGTGCTCATCAATTGAATGCCGATGTACATATACTTGCTGTTGATGTAGTGCCATCTGAACATGCTGGATTAATCTATTTCGAAAGTTTTGCAGTTGAAGAACGGGTCCGCATTGCCTGAAGCTGTGGTGCAAATGCGCCGGGTCTCTTTTTAAGCAAGCGCCTGATTCGCCCAGGCGTGTTTATCAAATACCGGGTAAAAATTCTCGTCAACTCCCAGGGAGATATCGTTGCATGGCGCCGGTGAATTTCAGACAGCATGCAGAAATTGAAAAGAGCCAGTCCCAAAATGGTGCCGGCCGTCATAAAAATATTGGGGGTGCCGGAAAACAGGTGGATGGATGTCCCCACGAAGGTTGTCAGAAGGCTTGGCAGGATGATGGCAAGTTTGCGGCTGCGAAAGTAAAGAAATTCAAAGAAACTGGTATTGAATCCGACCATCAGAAAAGAGATAGACGATTGGCGTATACCGGCGCTCGAAACCTGCCGCCAATCCGGCACTGGCGTTGGCCAGAAACACATAAAATCCCATACGGGCCGATCCCAACAGCGCGTGTGAGAAATTAAAAGCGTATAATACCTGCCGCAATATTGGAAAAAATTTCTTCAGTTTCCGCTGCCGTTCAACCATTGCGATCGAAAATGCGCTAAGCTGCGCTTCGAGCACGAGTTCCCATTTTAGGCCCAGCGCAGTTAGGCGGGCTGCAGATGACATTTTTGACCGCAGCGCTGAATCTCTTAATTTTAAGACCGCCTGTTCGAATTCGGTATCGTCTTTCACCAGAAAGCCATTGATGCCGTCTTTTACCCGATCTTCGACACCCGCCGCATCATAGGCCACCACCGGCAACCCGGAACAAAGCGCCTCCGAGACGACATTCGCATAGGCATCGGTTTTAGACGGAAATACAAATAAATCCGACTGGCGGTATTCGCGGGCAAGATCCGGCCCCTGCAGACGGCCTTGAAAATCGGCAAACGACAGTTTTTGCCGAATATCGCCAATATCTTTGCCATCCCCCACGATCTTGAGTTGAATATCAGTGTGGCGCCTGAAGAAGGCCAGTTTTTCAAGATCTTTTTCAACTGAAACTCTTCCCACATACAATGCGGTCAATTTCGGCCCGGCGGATTCTTGCGGTTTAAAGAGTTGGGTTTCCACCCCTCTTCCAATAACTTCTATGCGTTTGCGGCGGTAGATATTTTTCAGGCCCTGTTTAACCTTTGAAGTCGGCACCAGGATGATATCGGCGGCCCCGTATACAAGTTTCGTCCAGCCGCTTACAAATGCCGTCAATCCCCGGGCAATGAGATGGCCGCCAAACTGCGACCCGTATTTCTTAATTGACCAGTAGCGGGCATATTCAGGCAGCATCGTATGATAAGATCCAATCACCGGAATCCCCAGCCTTTTGGCAGCGGCTATCGCCGACAGGCTCATGGGATGAGCTGAAGCGACTTGCAGGCAGTCATATTTTTCTTTTTTGAAAACTTCATGAAAATACCAGGCCAGCTTGATATAGTAGAAGGGGTTGAAGGATAGATAGGCTCCGGGCAGGGTCTGAAAAGAGGTCTTTACCCGGATGAAGAAAAAGCGGGTTGAACTATTCTGCAGCGTTTTCCCATGGTCGGGATTTTGCATAAAAACATCCAGCTGATGGTTCACCCCCGAGGCGTATCGGCACAGCCTTTTGTAATACGAGGTCATGCCATCGACTTTTTCCAATATATTGCTGTGGATTACCAGTGCGACCTTCAAATGGGTACCTCTTTTGAAAAAGTCTACTGCCAAATTTTACCCGGCCCCTTGATTAAACCCAAATTTTACCCGGCCTTAATTAAAAGGGACTGGCTTGACTGCAGCACGCCTATGAGCCGCTCGGATTATATTTTCAGGTCGTTCGATAATCCGATTCCTTACAAAAACGCTGCGGTTGTCTTGACTGTTGCCATTCCAACCATAAGTTTAGTTAATCACAAATCAGTAATCTGTCAAAAGAAATCAGGGGGGGGGCCACAATGAAATTCACAGCAGCCACCTTGTCATTTTTTATTTCGGTTGTGGCAGCAGTTATGATCGGTGCACCGGCCGTTAGTTCGGCCAAGGATGCGGTCAACACCAATTTCAGTGGCGTCGCCGTGAAAGGATATGACCCGGTCGCCTATTTCACCGAGGCCAAGCCAATCAAGGGAAAAACCCAATTCGAATACCGCTGGCAAGGCGTTAAATGGCGCTTTTCCAGCGCGCAAAACCTGGCGCTTTTCAAAGCGATGCCCGAAAAATATGCACCCCAATATGGGGGCTACTGAGCATACGCCGTGGCGCTAGGGACTACCGCCGATATAGATCCGGTAAACGCGTGGCAGATTGTCGATGACAAATTATATTTGAACTACAGCCGCAAAATTCAAAAGCAATGGCAAAAAGATATCCCGGGATACATCGAAAAAGCGGACCGCAACTGGCCCGGCGTATTAAAATCAGCGGCCACCAGCAGGACCGGGGGTATGAGGTAGGTCCCTGGACGGGGCCTGGGCCATGATCTGCAACCGATCGCTGATTTAAAATTTTTTTTATCGCATTATCAGCGCAGCAAAAATTGTAAGTTTTGGTTCAAAAACACGACCAAAAGTTCAAATAATTTGCGCGAATACAAATAATTTGTTTTCATTAAAATGCGATATGCCCAACGGAGTCTGGAAATGAAGATCAAACAAATGTCAGCGACAGCGGTTTTAGCGCTCCTGGTTGCTGTGGCGCTGGTCGATATGGGATTTTCGGCTTCGACCGATTCCAGCGTGAGCCACAGGCTTTTCAGCGAACTGCTGCATAAATACGTTGCGGGCGGCAAGGTCAATTATGCGGGATTTAAATCCGAGGAGGCGAAGCTGGACCGGTATCTCGCGCGACTGCAAACTGTCGACCCCAACGCCCTTTCCCGCAATGAACAGTTTGCCTTCTATATCAACGTCTACAACGCCTGGACCATAAAACTGATTTTGACGAAATACCCGGGCATCGATTCCATCAAAGAGCTGGGCATTTTTAACACCGGTCCCTGGAAGAAACAGGTTGTGCGGCTCAACGGCGAGACGGTTTCGCTGGATCATATCGAACATGACATTCTCAGGCCCCGCTACAAGGATCCCCGGGTTCATTTTGCCATCAACTGTGCGGCGAAAAGTTGTCCGCCGCTGCGTTCCGAGCCTTTTGTGGCGGAAAAGCTGGATCAACAGCTGGATGACGCCACCCGGTCATTTATCAACAATCCGGCCAGCTATCGGCTGGAGGGGCGCAATCTTCATGTCAGCCGGATTTTCAAATGGTTCTCAGAAGATTTTAACGAAGACCCACTCGGCTTTTTTCTCAAGTATGCAAATCCGGAATTAAAAAAGAAACTGGCAAACAATCCGGGAAAAATCAACATCGAGTACCTGGCATACGATTGGTCGCTGAACGGGGAATAGGCGCTCAATAAAGTTATTTCTTGGCTTTAAGTGCAAATAACTTGATTTGAGATATTCTGAATATCAAGAGGTGATTGAATATTTTCGATTGAATATTCAACCTACAATCTTCCATTTTCAATTCAGAATAAGACATCCAAACTTTTATGTTTTAGAGAATATATAAATTAGGAATTACCTATGGCAAATTATGATTACGACATTGGCGTCATCGGCGGGGGTGCGGCCGGCTTAACGGTGACCTCCGGTGCGGCCCAACTGGGGGCCAAAACGCTGCTGGTTGAAAAGGAAAAGGAACTGGGCGGGGATTGTCTGCATTTTGGCTGCGTGCCCAGCAAAACACTTTTAAAATCAGCCCACGTGTACCACTTAATGAAAAATTCCCGCAAATTCGGCCTGCCGCCGGTGGCGGTCCCGCCGGTGGATTTTAAAGAAGTATCCAAAAGAATAAGCTCCGTGATCGGCACTATCCAGCACCATGATTCCCGGGAACGTTTTTGCAAGCTTGGGGCTCAGGTAGAATTCGGCCAGCCGACATTTACCGATGACCACCGCATTCAATTGAATGGAAAAGCCTATTCGGCCAAAACCTGGGTTATTGCCACCGGCTCTTCTGCCAGCACACCGCCGATCAAAGGGTTGGATATAACGCCTTACCTTACCAATCGGGAAATTTTTCAATTTGACCACCTGCCGAAATCTATGATTATTCTGGGAGGCGGACCTATCGGCAGCGAAATGTCCCAAGCGTTTTGTCGGCTGGGAACGAAGGTTGCCGTAGTAAACAGAGGCCCCCAGATTTTGGCCAAAGAAGACCCGGATCTGGCCGATGCCGTCCAAGAGGTTTTGAGTTCTGAAGGTGTTGAGTTTTATCTTGATTCAACCATTGAGGAGGTCGGCGATCTTGGCGGTGAAATCGAGGTCAAGATCAAAACCAGGCAGGGAAGCATGATCAGCCTAAAGGCGGAAAAGATCCTGGTTGCATTGGGACGCGGTGCCAATACAGAAGATCTCGGACTCGAAGGCCTTGGCATCAGATTCGACCGGCGGGGAATAAATGTCGACCATCGCCTGCGAACCAATCTCAAACACATTTATGCCGCCGGCGATGTCAACGGCGGCTTTCAATTTACCCATGCCGCCGGGTATGAAGGCGGCATTGTGGTCAGCAATGCCGTCTTTCGTCTTCCGCGCAAGGTTGACTACACCTTTCTGCCCTGGTGCACCTACACCGATCCGCCCCTGGGCAGCATCGGCATGAATGAAAAAAGTGCCCGGCAAGCCGGCATCGACTATAAGGTTTGGACGGAAGAATTCAAGGATAACGACCGCAGCCTGGCTGAAGGAGAAACAGTCGGCAAAATCAAGATGATCCTGGACGACAAAGAAAAGCCGATCGGTGTTCAGATTCTAGGGCCCCATGCCGAAGATTTATTGAGTGAATGGGTGGCTATTCTAAACGGGAAAGTGAAGCTCTCGACCCTCGCGGCCGCCATTCATCCCTATCCGACCATGGGAGAAATCAACAAAAAAGTTGCCGGCTCCTACTTTTCACCGAAAATTTTTTCAGAAAAAGTACAAAAAGGATCTGAAATTTTTCTTCCACCTGAAAGGCAGAGCCTGCGCGGAGGATACTTGCGGTGAATGAGGATTAACTGCGAAAGTATTTAGCCAATAAAGACAGCATAACATTTCTTATGGATTTTATGACAAAGCACCAATACCCAAGCACCAAATTCCAAATAAATTACAAATTCCAATGACCGAAACATGCGATTTGTATATTCAACTGTAATGATTTTAATAGAAAAGACAGAGCGAAGCGATTCCGCAAATCTTCAATCTTCAATCTTCAATCTTCAATTCCGGCTTGTCCGGGTGGGATCATGATATGGAAAATAGTGACTATGACCAGAAAGCAGTAACACTAGGGGCAACCGCTTCGGTCACCACCCCGGATCTGGAACTTGACCCCACAGAATGTGTCGCTCCCGAGCCAATCGACCCCTGCACCATTGTCATCGTGGGGGCCACCGGTGACCTGACGGCCCGCAAGCTGATTCCAGCTCTTTTTCACCTGTACCTCAATGACGGTCTGCCGCAAACTTTTCAAATTGTGGGCTGCGCCCGTACCCGGTTGGACGACAATGAATTCAGAAATAAAATGGAAAGCGCCTTGATAGACGGCGGAATTATGGACCCGGAGCACTGGCCGGCTTTTTCGGCCGCACTGCACTATCAGCCGATTGATTATGAGGATTTGCCCTCCTATAACAAACTGGCTGAATCTTTGAAGCAACTTGATGCCAGCCACAATACCCGGGGAAATCGAATTTTCTATATCGCGCTGCCGCCGGTGCTTATACCATCCCGTGGCGCAGATGATCGGCCGGGCAGGGTTGAGCGCCGAAATGACCAACGGCAACGGATGGTCTCGCATCGTCGTGGAAAAACCTTTCGGCACCGACTTGGAGACGGCGATGGATCTGGACCGCAGTCTCCACGAACATTTCAGCGAACACCAGATTTTCAGAATCGACCATTACCTGGCCAAAGAGACGGTTCAAAATGTACTGATGTTTCGTTTTGCCAACTCGCTGTTTGAACCCATCTGGAATCGGAGATATGTCGATCACGTCAGCATCACGGCCATCGAAACCCTCGGGGTGGAACATCGGGCAGGCTATTATGAACGAATCCGGCGTATTGCGGGATATGTTTCAAAATCATATGATGCAGTTGCTGGCGCTGATCGCGATGGAACCGCCGTCCCGTTTTAAAGCCGATCTGGTGCGCGATGAAAAAAACAAGGTGTTTGGCGCGCTCAGGCCGTTTCCGGTAGCCGACCTGAAAAATTATCTGGTCCTTGGGCAATACAGTGCCGGTGTCATCGACAACCATCCGGCTGCCGCCTATCGGGAAGAACCGGATGTGGATCCAAATTCACTGACACCGACCTATGCCATGATGAAAGTCTTTCTGGACAACTGGCGCTGGCAGGGTGTTCCGTTTTACATGACCTCCGGCAAAAGGCTGGCCCGGAAACTGACCGAAATTTCAATTCAGTTTAAAACCGTTCCGCATTCGTTATTTCGCCACATCCTCGGTGAAACCATTGTCGCCAACCGTTTAATCCTGGGAATATATCCGGAAGAAAAGATAACCCTGACGTTTCAAACCAAAAATCCCGGTGCCCGGGTATGCCTGCGCACGGTCACCATGGATTTTCATTATCAGCAGAATTACTCCGGACCGGTTCTGGAAGCCTATGAAAAGGTATTAATCGATTGCATGCTCGGCGATCAAATGCTCTTCTGGCGGCAGGACAGCGTTAAAAGATGCTGGTCGTTTTTAACACCCATTTTAGACCGCTGTGAAGACTGTGATGATCAGCAGGACATGCTGGAGTTCTACGAGGCGGGAAGTGCGGGGCCGGCGGCAGTTCGCAGACTATTCAGCAAGGCGGGAGGCACCGTAAAATCAGGACAGTCCGCGCCTTAATTGGCGGCGAGTTGACACCTGAAACCTTTTGTTTGAGGATCGAGATATTATGGAAACAACCGATAATGGCGGGCTGAAAAATCGCAGCAAGGCCATGCTGAAGGCCGCCATTTTACTCGTTTTTATCCTGACAGCCATTATTTTTGTAAGCTACACACCGATCAAAGAATACTTGAATGTAGAGGCGCTGGGTCGTTTTCTGGCGACGGCCGGTTTTTGGGCTCCGGTTGTTTTCATGGCGATTTATGCGGTCGGGGTGTGTCTGTTTCTGCCGGGTACGCTGTTGACCGGGCTGGGGGCTGCGATTTTCGGCGCCTACTGGGGGTTTGTTTATGTGTGGTTTGGTGCCATGGTCGGCGCCAGTGCGGCCTTTTGGATCGGACGAACGCTGGGCCGGGATTTTGCGGCCTCATTGATAGGCGACCGCCTGCAAAAATATGACGACGCCATTGAGCGCAACGGGTTTGCAACCGTCCTCTACCTGCGGCTGGTGTATTTCCCATTCACCCCCATGAATTTCGGTATGGGGTTGACTAAAGTTCATTTCTGGGATTATGTGTTCGGCACCGGTCTGGGCATCATCGTGGGAACTTTTATATTCACATTTTTCATCGGAACCTTGAAAGATGTCTGGGCATCCGGGAATTGGCTAGGATTGATATCTTTTAAAGTTTTCTTTTCGATTGGTCTTTTTATATTCTCCTTTTTCATTCCCAAGATCATTAAAAAGATCAAAGGCGCGGGGGGAGAACAATGAGCACCGAACCACTTTATGATTGCCCAAGGTGGCATAATTGAACAATGGGGGCTCCCGAAAACGGAATGGCGGCATGATTATATCGACAAATTGCTTTAAACGTTTAGGTCACAGACAGACACCTCAGCAGGGTTATCTATGAAGAATATTCTCGCCGCTGATATCGGCGGAACCAACAGCCGCTTTGCACACTTTACCCTTGATGAAGCGGGCAAGCTGACGCTCAACGGCACCCGCTGGCTTGAAACCCGCGGTTCAAAGTCTCTCTCACATCTGTTGGGGCTGCTGAACCAATCGGAATTTCCCCTGCCCCTTGACCAAAGCGGGCTGTGGGGGGCGGCTTTCTTGGCCGCCCAAAAACTGAAGCAAAAAGATCGAGGGGTAGACGATCCCTGAGATTGATGCTATAGCAAGCATGGTCGCCTAAACGGATTTCGCCAATTTTAGCGAATGTTTAAAAGGTTTTAAACCGGCAACTGTCGACAGTTTCATTGACCATGGCAAAGCAGCTAAAACCCTTATAAAGTTAGCACAATCACCAGGAAAGAGAACCATGGCATCCCAGGATGAATTAAAGCAAAAAGCAGCCAACCATGCGGCGGAATTTGTCGAATCCGGCATGGTTGTCGGACTCGGCAGCGGCAGCACATCTAATTTTGCCGTTCAACGGATTGCAGAACGGATAAAATCCGGTGAATTAAAAGATATCGTGGCAATTCCCAGTTCCGCTCGCACCGCGAAACTGGCCACTGAGCTGGGCATACCATTGGTTGGCTTCGATGAAAAACAACAAATTGACATCACGATTGATGGGGCCGATGAAGTCGACCCGGAGTTGAATCTGATTAAAGGCGGGGGCGGCGCTTTGCTGCGCGAAAAAGTAGTCGCCCAGGCCAGCCGGAAAAATATCATTATCGTAGACGATAGCAAGCTTTCGGCCCGCCTCGGCACAAAATGGGCGCTGCCGGTGGAAGTGATCCCCTTTGCCGCTAAAATAGTCGCATCTTTTTTAAAATCTTTAGGCGCAGCGGTGTCCAATCGTTGCGACGGCGACGGCGAGTATTTTAAAACCGACCAAAACAACCTGATTCTGGATGCCGATTTCGGCCCGATCGCCGATCCCGTAAAATTAGCGGCCCAGCTGAATGGACGGGCCGGCATTGTCGAACAGGGGCTTTTTCTGGCGCTGGCCAGCGATGTGATCGTCGCCGCAACGAACGGCATTCGACACCTTAAACGAAATGAAAAGTAAACGGACCACAACACCATCCATTGCCACCCGCCGGCATTTTATAAAAAAAACGCTCCGGTTTCTGGCTGGAATTGTTCTTTTATTGGGCTCACTCTCAACTGCCTTGCGGCGCGCCTGGGCCCAAACGAAGCGCATCATCCTGCCCAAAGGCACGAAGATGTCCAGTCTGGTATACCGCAACCCCGCCATGCTGGATGCTCGCAACCTGGACGTCATTCCCTTGGAAGATTTCGAGACCATGGGGTTGACGGATCACCGGGTAAATCTGGACCAATGGCGCCTGGAAGTCACCGGAGCAGTTAAAAAACCGTTAAAACTATCCTATGCCCAGCTTCTCAAATTGCCGTCCATCGAAAGAAATGTTCTCTTGATTTGCCCGGGGTTTTTTACTAATCACGGGCGATGGCAGGGCATTTCGGTTACACAACTGCTTAAACTGGCCCAAGCCGAAACAGGAATCACCCACGTCAGCTTTAGGGGGCCTGCCGGGCGCTATGCAAAAGCTGAACGGTTTTCAATAGATGAAATTGCCGCCCATAAAATATTTTTAGCCTATCGGGTGAACGGAAAGGTACTTCCCGAAAAACACGGATATCCTTTGCGGGTAGTGGCCGAAGATCACTACGGCTCGGAATGGGTGAAATATGTCCACCGAATCGAGGCCCACGGGAAGCAAGGATCGGGGACGAAATAAATTGAACAAAGATTGCGAAGGATTTTGGTTTGTATTCAAGGCGCGTTGAAGGTCGCATACTTTTCGTATGTGGGCTTTAACGCAACGCAGAAGACAGGCCAAAAGACGAGTAATATTGTTCAAGTTATTGAGTTCGCGATCCGTAATATCCGGGAGCATAAATTTTCACGAAAAGCGAGGGAGCAACCATGGAGAAAACCGATTTCATCAAGCAAATCAAGGTTCAGGGCAACGAATATCAAATATTTGATATAAACCGGCTGGAAGAAAAAGGAATCGCGGAGGTCCGTAAACTGCCCTATTCCATCAAAATTCTGGTTGAAAACCTGTTGCGCAAATTAGACGGCCGGGTGGTTCGGGAAGCGGATCTGCTCAATATTGCCAAATGGCAAAAACGTTATGATGCACCGGTGGAGATACCGTATCATCCCGCACGGGTATTGATGCAGGACTTTACGGGGGTGCCGGCGGTGGTGGATCTGGCGGCCATGCGCGATGCGGTCAAAGATCTGGGGGGCGATCCGGCTAAAATTAATCCCCTGGTGCCGGTGGATTTAATCGTCGATCATTCCGTGCAGGTGGATTACTTTGGCACCCCCGATGCCCTGACTAAAAATGTCGCCAAGGAATACGACAGAAATTCGGAGAGATACGCGCTGCTTAAATGGGCTCAGAAAAGTTTTGACAATTTCAACGTTGTCCCGCCAAATTCCGGAATTTGCCACCAGGTCAACCTCGAATACCTGGGACAGATTGTTATCGCACAGGACACAGGAAACGGTCTCACAGCCTATCCGGACACCCTGGTCGGCACGGACTCACACACCACCATGATAAACGGCATCGGCGTGATGGGCTGGGGCGTCGGCGGCATCGAGGCCGAGGCGGTTATGCTGGGACAGCCCTATTACATGTCGATACCCGAAGTGATCGGGGTCAGGCTGGTGGGCGAATTAGCGGAAGGAGTGACGGCCACGGATCTGGTGCTGAGTGTCACCGAAATGCTCAGAAACCACGGCGTGGTCGAGAAGTTTGTCGAGTACTTCGGCCCCGGCATGAAAAAACTGACCGTGCCGGACCGGGCCACCCTGTCGAACATGACCCCGGAATACGGCGCCACCATGGGGTTTTTCCCGGTTGATGAAAAGACCATCGAGTATCTTAAGCTCACGAATCGAGAGCAGCAGGCTGAAATTGTGGAAGATTGCGCCAAGGCGCTGGGGCTTTTTTATACCGGATCGGAAGATCCCGATTACACCGAGGTGCTCGAAGTGGATCTGGCGCAGGTTAAGCCGGCCGTTGCCGGACCGGCCAGGCCCCAGGACCGAATCAGTCTGCCTGACCTCAAAGACAACTTTGCCACGATTCTAGGATGTGAATATGAAAGAGACGCCGCTGTCGAAAACATTTCAAAATATCATGACGAATCCGGCAGCCGCACAACCCGGGCCGAAGCATGCACACCCAAGAAAAAGGTTTGCGACATTGTATATAACGGACAGCCGGTAAAGCTTTGTGACGGCAACATCGTGATTGCCGCCATCACGTCCTGCACCAATACGTCGAATCCGTTCGTCCTGCTGGGGGCCGGCCTGGTTGCCAAAAAGGCGGTCGAAAAAGGGCTGCAGGTCCCGATTTTCGTAAAAACCTCGCTGGCGCCCGGTTCGAAAGTAGTGATTGATTACCTGAAAGACGCCGGCCTTTTATCCTACCTTGAAACCCTGGGCTTTAATCTGGCAGCCTTTGGCTGCACCACTTGCATCGGTAACAGCGGCCCCTTGCCGCCTGAAATTGATGAGGCCGTCACCCAAAATGACCTGACGGTGGCCGCGGTTCTTTCCGGCAACCGCAATTTCGAAGCCCGCATCCACCAGCGCGTGAAAGCCAATTTTCTGGCATCCCCCATGCTGGTGGTGGCCTTTGCCCTGGCCGGCCGAATCGATATTGATCTGACCAGCGAACCGCTGGCGCTAGGACCCAATGACGAACCGGTGTATCTCAAAGATATCTGGCCCGGCACCCAAGAAATTCAGCAACTGGTCAGGGCGCATGTCAAGCAGCAGTTTTACAAAGGCGAGTATGAAAAGATATTCGAAGGCGACGAATTCTGGCGCAACCTGCCGGTCACCGAAAGCACCACTTTTGACTGGGATGAAAACTCCACCTACATTAAAAAACCGCCCTATTTCGACGGCTTCAAACTGCAGCTGGACCGGGCCGAAAATATCACGGATGCCCGGGTGCTGCTGGTTCTGGGGGACTCGGTTACCACCGACCACATATCACCGGCCGGTGGCATTCCGCAGAAATATCCGGCCGGCAAGTACTTGCTCGATAAAAATGTCGCCCCGCTGGATTTTAACTCCTACGGCTCCAGAAGAGGCAACCATGAGGTCATGATGCGCGGCACTTTCGGCAACATCCGAATTAAAAATCAGATGATGGGACACAAAGAGGGCAGCTACACCCTCAAATATCCGGCCGGCGAAGAAATGTTCGTCTACGATGCCGCCATGGATTACCTGGCGCAATCGGTACCGCTGGTGGTTCTGGGAGGCAAAGAATACGGCACCGGCTCTTCGCGGGATTGGGCTGCCAAGGGAACCAACCTGCTGGGCATTAAAGCCGTGATCACCGAGTCCTATGAACGGATTCACCGCAGCAATCTTGTCGGCATGGGGGCCCTGCCGCTGGTATTTAAAGCGGGTCAAAGCTGGGGAAGTCTCGGCCTGGACGGGTCCGAAACATTTTCCATCAGCGGCGTTGAGGATATGCAACCGCGCAAAGTGCTGCAGGTCAAAGCCGTCAAAGATGATGGCCGGCAGATAGACTTTGAGGTCATCGCACGCTTGGACACCGAAGTGGATGTGGCCTACTTTGAAAACAACGGCATCCTGCCCTATGTTTTACGCAAGGTGATGGCTGAGAAATAGGTTGCGGCGTTCGCGTTGCGGGATGCGGGGTTCGTGTTGCGCGGTGCGGGATGCTCGATACTCGATGCTGGATGCTTGATTTTGGCCAAACCGGATCTCAACCCGTAGGGTCGGCCACCGTGCCGACCGCAAAATGCAGCCGCGGAGGGCTGCCCTACGCTTCAATAATAATTCTGACCATGCCGTTAAAAAACAGAAAAAATATTCGGCTTCGAAAGGAAACATACTCTAAAAAAAATCAAATTTTCAGTATCACGATCTGTACAAAAGATCGTAAGTCTCTGTTCAACAATAAAGAATGGGCAACAGCAATCATTGACACATTGAAGACAGGCCCATTCGGTAAGAATGTTACATGCTATGCTTATTGTTTAATGCCGGATCATTTGCATCTCCAAATATCGCCAATTGAAGGTAATTTGATTGATCAAATAAGCAGGTGGAAAAGTTACACCACCAATTTATTGCAAAAGTCAGGATTGAAAGGTCCTTGTTGGCAAAGAAGCTTTTATGACCATGCGCTGCGCAAGGATGAAGATATCAAAAGCGCAGCCGAATATATTGTCAACAATCCAGTTCGATCAAACTTGGTTAAACGCTGGATAGATTACCCATTTGCTTGGCACAAATGGCAGTAGCGCAGCCCACTGTGGCTGCCGGTCCTGGTCGGCACGGTGGCCGACCCTATGCGCTATAGTGCATGGTCCATGAAGGCTGTTCTGGTCGACATTTGATGCTGACCAAACCGGATTCTCTCTGAGCGCTGTATAGCCGTAGGGTCGGCCACCGTGCCGACCTGAAAAGGCAGCCATGGACTTCGGCGAGTTCAGTCGAGTCGTGATGTGCCCTGCGTTTTTCACAGACGCGGATTTTAAAACATAATCCTCAAGAGGAATTTGAAAATGTCAAATGAAGGAATAATAACAAAAAATACCGACGGTTCCCTGAAGGTACCCGACAATCCGATCATTCCCTTTATCGAAGGCGACGGCATCGGACCGGATATCTGGCGGGCGGCCCGGCTGGTAATGGACAGCGCCGTTGAAACGGCATACGCCGGCCAGCGCAAAATAAACTGGCTCGAAGTGCTGGCCGGGGAAAAAAGCTTTCAGCAGAACGGCACCTGGCTGCCGGATGAAACCCTGGATATCATCGAAAAGCATGTCGTCGCTATAAAGGGGCCGATGACCACACCGGTGGGCAAGGGAATCCGAAGCCTCAATGTGGCGATTCGGCAAAAATTGGATCTTTATGCCTGTGTGCGCCCGGTTAAGTATATCGATACGCGTGCCCAGCCCCATGAAGCATCCTGAAAAAATCGACATGGTCGTTTTTCGGGAGAACACGGAAGACCTGTATGCCGGCATCGAATTCGAGGCCGGCAGTTCGGCCGCCGAAAAGGTCAGATGTTTTCTAAACGATCAGATGGGCACTGCCCTGACGGATGACACCGGTCTGGGAATTAAACCGATCAGCGCCCGCAACACGAAACGACTGGTGGCAAGCGCCATAGCCCATGCAGTCGACAACGGTATGCAAGAGCGTTACATTGATGCACAAAGGCAATATTATGAAATTTACCGAGGGCGCTTTCGCCAAGTGGGGTTATGAAGTCGCCCGGGAAAAATTTCGCAATGAAACCATTACCGAAAAAGAGCTCTATGATGATTATCACGGAAAATTTCCTGCAGGCAAAGTGTTAATCAAAGACCGCATCGCCGACATGCTTTTCCAGCAGGTCTTGTTGCGACCCGATGAGTTTGATGTAATCGCCACACCCAACTTAAACGGCGACTATCTGTCAGATGCCCTGGCGGCCCAGGTGGGTGGATTGGGGATGGCCCCGGGCGCCAATATCGGCGACCGCTGTGCGGTCTTTGAGGCCACCCATGGAACGGCACCCAAATACGCCGGTCTCGACAAAGTCAACCCGAGTTCCGTCATCCTGTCAGGGGCCATGATGCTCGATTATATGGGCTGGCGGGAAGCCGCCGATGCAATCCGCACGGCCCTTCAGGCCACGATTAAATCCCGCATCGTCACTTATGATCTGGCGCGCCAGATAGACGGGGCCACAGAAGTCAAATGTTCGCAGTTTGCGCGGGAAATTGTGACCCATATGGCCTGATTGCGGTAGATACAAATTATTTCGCTTCGCGCATAATTGGAATAGTGGCGTGTTGGAACAATGGAATGAGGCAATATTCGAATTCGACTGTAAGGCCGGGCCATTTTATACGACCGGATATTGATAGGAGGAGTGGTCTGACATGACCTTCTATGCAAAATACTCGGGAGGCAAATAAATGGCAATAATTAAGCCAAATGCAAGGCGGCAGCTTTTAATCAGTGTTCTGATATTTATAGCCGGTTTCATCGTTACTTCGCAGGCTAACGCGCTTACCTGGTCGGAAATTCTGGCCCACGCCCGCGGCCAAACCGTTGACTGGTATATGTATGGCGGTTTGCTCTCCGCCAATGCATACGTCAATGGCTATCTGGCCCCACGCATTGAGGAGCTTTACGGCATCAAACTGCGTCAGGTACCGATTAAAGACATCGCCGAGGTGGTCGGCAAAATTCTGGTCGAAAAGCAGGCCGGCAAAACCGATGGGCGGCGAGGTCGATTTAATGTGGATCAACGGCGAGAACTTTCGCACCTGCAAGCGAAACGATTTGCTGTATGGACCGTTTGCCGATCTGCTGCCCAATCAAAAACTGGTGGACTGGAGCCGCTCATCGGTTGCCAACGATTTTGGTGAACCTGTGCAAGGCTGAATCACCCTGGGGCAGTGCTCAGGTGGTCATGATATACGATTCGAAACGCACCCCCCACCCGCCGCAGACCGTGGGCGACCTGCTGGCCTGGATCCGGCCCAACCCGGGGCGTTTTACCTATCCGGCGCCGCCGGATTTTACCGGCTCGGTGTTTGTGCGCCATGTGTTCTACCATGTGGCCGGCGAGGTAAATTCCTGGCAGGGCAACTATTCGATGAAAAAAACTTCGCAGCAGCGGCCGATAAAACCTATCAGGTTTTAACTGACCTGGCGCCGAATCTGTGGCGCCAGGGCAAAACCTATCCCGCAAAGCCCGGTCCAACTGCACCAGCTGCTGGCCGATGGGGAAGTGGATTTTGCCATGAGCTATCATCCGGGCCAAGCGTCGGAGATGATCCACGACGGCCTCTATCCCGACACGGTGCGCACCTTTGTATTTAAAGAAGGTACCATCAGCAACACCCATTTTGTTGCGATTCCATTCAACGCGTCGGACAAGGAAGGGGCCATGGTCGTGGCCAATTTTCTGATTTCACCGGAAGCCCAATTGCAAAAAGCCAATATCGAAGTCTGGGGCGACATGCCGGCAATCGATATCCAGCGCCTGGATGCCGGACTGGCAGGCAAAATTCAAGAACCTGCCCCGGGGTATCGCCACCTTGTCGGATAAGGAGCTGCAAAGCCATCAACTCCCGGAACCGCCGTCGAAAATTTTAATCCGCCTGGAAAAAGGCTGGGACCGGCATGTGCTTAAGGGACGCTGACCGTTCAGGGTTCCGGGTTCAAAGGTTCAAGGTTAATGTCGATTTAGCTCCAGTGTTAAAAAATTGACAGCCTGAATACAGTGATCCGCAAATTCGCAAAGCACGCAAAGAAAAATTTTCTTTTCATTTGCCTTCGAGAGGCCCCGCTGAAGCGCAATAAAAGCAAAGGCAAACGAAAAACAATCAGCCTCCGGCGGAATGCCAGAAACTGAATTTAACCGGAAACCTCGAACCCGGAACCTTTGAACCTTGAACCTATGAACCTCTGAACCGTCTATATCTATGAACCGCGAATATACAGCTTCTGATCCTTTGAATGCCGCGGCCGGGCGTCTGCCGATCGTTGCCGACGCTCGGACGCGCAGCAGCCCGGGATTTTTGACCATCGGCAAAATGGTGGCACCGGCGCTGATTGTCGTGGTGGTTTTGTTCGGCGGTGGGCTGGGGCTGGGCCTGATTCAAAGCCTGGGGCATTTGCCGGCCGCGGGGCTGCAATCGCTGTCCTTCAAGCATTTCATGCCAATGTCCTTGAAGACCCGGATTTTTTACGAAGTTTAATGTTAACGCTCTACGTTGCATTGTCGTCTACGATAATTGCAGCCGGACCATCAGCATTGTCATGGCAATTTTTCTGCTCTCGGTATCTGACAAAAACCGCCTGATTCATTTTATTTTCCAGATCCCCTTGACGGTTCCGCATCTGGTGATCGCGGTGGCCATGGTATTTATGCTGACGCCGACCGGTTTTTTTTCAAGAATGATCGTCAAACTGGGCCTGATCGATTCTTCCGCTGCGTTTCCGCTGCTGGTCAACGATCGCTGGGGTATCGCGATCATACTGACCTATGTCTGGAAAGAGATTCCGTTTATCACGCTGATGATTTTAGCGGTGTTGCGCCGCAGCGGTGTCGAACTATTGGAGGTCGGCCGGACCCTGAAAGCGGGCCGCTGGCAGCGGTTCCGCTACATCACCCTGCCCACCATTTTCCCCAGCCTGGGCGCGGCCTGCCTGATTGTCTTTGCCTACACATTCGGCGCTTTCGAGGTGCCTTTCCTGCTGGGACGAACCTATCCCATGATGCTGCCGGTGTGGGCCTACAAAAATTACAGTGATGTGGACCTGCTGGCCCGCCCCGAAGGCATCGCCACCGGGCTGATCATTGCCGGCCAGTTATTGTCATTGCCATCGTATGCTCCCAGCTGTTGACCCAGACGGCCCGGCGCCGCGGAGTGATCCTGTGAAGCCCCTTAAACGCAATATCACCGCAGGCCGCGCTGATCACGTCGGTTTTGTTGCCCTTTATGGTGCTGATCATATGGTCATTCAGCACCCGCTGGTTTTACCCGCAGTTGTGGCCTGCAGAAATGGGGGCTGCGAGCCTGGCAATATGTTTTCGGCACCGCCGGCTCTCAAATCATCTGCGGGCTTGATCCAGAGTATGCTGGTGGCGCTGGCCACAGCCGTGATTTCGGTCGTAATCGGCGTCCCGGCCGGAAGGGCCCTGGGATTGTACAGATTTCAAAGGCAAAGACACGATCTCGGTCATGCTGATGCTGCCGGTGATCGTCCCGCCGCTGTGTGTCGCCATGGGCTTGCATCTGTGGTTTATCAAGCTGGGTTTGGCCGAAACGTTTAGCGGTGTGGTTCTGGTGCACCTGACGTTTTGCCTGCCCTATTCGGTCTTTGTCATGTGGGGTGTATTTTCCAACTACAATCCGGACTACGAAGACCAGGCGCGCTCACTGGGCGCCAATTCCCGGCAAATTATCAACGAGCGTGATGCTGCCGCTGACCCTGCCCGGCATCATGGTGGCCGGTTTGTTTTCCTTTCTGCTCTCCTGGAGTCAATACCTGAGCACGCTGATCATCGGCGGCGGACGGGTGACGACCCTGCCCATTTTGCTGTTTGCCCTCATGGGCAGCGGTGACCGGCCGGTGGCCGCGGCAGTCAGCATTGTATTCGTAGCACCGGCCTTTCTGGCGCTGCTGTTCAGTGCCAGATATCTGGGCGGTAAAAGCATTGCGGGGGTGCGCTGATGGGCGAGCTGCTGCTGAAAAATCTAACCATCCGGTACGGCAGCGCAGCGGTGATCCGCGAATTTGATCTTGCGGTGCATGACGGCGAGATGGTGGCCTCTGCTGGGCCCCAGCGGCGCCGGGAAAACCACGGTTCTCAAGGCAGTGGCCGGCCTGATCCGCCCGCAGCAAGGGGAAATCATTCATCGACGGGCAATCCGGTACAGCATCTGCCGCCGGAAAAACGCAGTGCGGTGATGGTGTTCCAGAAATCCCTCTTGTTCCCGTTTATAAATGTGGCCCAAAACATCGCGATTCGGCTTGCGCATGCAGGGACGCCCAGGCCGGGAATCGCCCGGCAGAACGATCCAGGATCCTGGAACTGACGGAACTCGCCGGTCTGGGGCAGCGCAAAGTTCATGAGCTTTCCGGCGGCCAGCAACAGCGCGTCAGCCTGGCCCGGGCCCTGGTGCTCAAACCGGCCGTTCTACTGCTGGATGAACCGCTGAGCAATCTCGATGCCAACCTGCGGCAGCAGATGCGTGAATTGATTCAGGATATCCAGGCCGAAACCCGGATCACGACCCTGTTTGTCACCCACGATCAGGCCGAAGCACTCATGATTTCGCACCGGGTGGGTCTGCTTTTAGACGGCCGGCTGCGCCAGGTCGGCGAACCGCGGGATCTTTTTTACCGGCCGGCAGATCCCGCTGTGGCGCGTTTTTTCGGCGGCTGTAATTTTATCCAGGGCCGCATAAAAGACGGCCAGTTTCAATCGGAATTTGGCAACCGTCCCGACGCCACAAGCCAACGGCAACGGCCATTTGCGGACGGCCACCATCCGCCCGGAAGATATTATCATCACATCGGAATCTAACTATAATCTGCGGGGCCGGGTCCAAAAAATAAATTTCGAAGGCAGCACCAGCCGCATCTGGGTGCAGTGTCAGGGAAACTCGTTTTGTGGTCCTCACTTCGGATGCCGACTTCGCCCCCGGGCAAAAGGTCGGCCTGCAGCTGCCGCCCGAAAAAATCCGCATATTTCCCGCCGAAGAATAATCTGTTTGAAATGATTCGATCGATTTTATATGGTGTTCGGACACAGATTTACTCAGATTCACACAGATCAATAAATAGTTGATGAGTTCATAAGTTGATAAGCTCTTAAGCAGATAAGGATTAAAAATCTTTTCTCCTTTTAGCTTACCAGCTTACGAACTTAACAGCTTAAGAACTCTGTTGGCATTCCAATGGGTTATGATAAACAATGACACAAAGCTTGATGTCCGACATGCTGCCCAAGGTAGGCGAATACCTGGCCGCCGGGGACTGGCGTGATGTTCCGGTCATGCGGGACCGTAAATTTACGGTCACACCCCTGGCCCAGGGCGAGTACAACCTGAATTATCTGATTGCCTCAGATTCTACCCAACTTGTTTTTCGGGTAAACATCGGCACCCAAATCGACCGCGACGATCAGATCCTTTACGAGTACCAAGCCCTGGATCTGCTGCGGCAAAGCGGCGTGACCCCCCGGCCCCATTATGTCGACGATACGCGCACCTTTTTCGACCGGGGCATCCTGGTCATGGATTACCTGCCGGGAGAAGCCTTGGATTACAAGAAGGACCTGGCGCAGGCCGCCAAACTTTTTGCAACCATCCATCAGGTAGAAGTAGCGGCCGAAAAAAATCACCTGATTCGCGAAGAAACGCCTCTGTCACTGATATTTGAGGAATGTGCCGGTCTCTTGCAGCAGTACTTCGATTCGGATCTGGCGGATCCGGACATTCGGCAATACCTGTGCGGCCTGAAGACCTGGGCCGACGCAGCCCGGAGAAACGAAAAATTTTACCAGCAGGACCCCTGGCCCTGCATCGTGAATACGGAAGTCAACTCCGGCAATTTCATCGTCAACCGTGAAAAAGAAACGATTCACCTGGTGGACTGGGAAATGCCCCGCTGGGGCGACCCCTCCCAGGACCTGTCGCACTTCTGCTCGCCGTTGACCACCCTGTGGAAAACCGATTGGCGCATGCCGCCGGCGAAAAAACGTGATTTTCTAAAAGCCTATGGCCGACACATCGATGATCCCCACCTGCGGGATACCCTGGCAGAGCGGGTGCGCCTGCGCGACCCCTTTGTTTATCTGCGCGGCATTTCCTGGTCGGCCATGGGCTGGGTGGCCTATCAAACCGACGTTTGCCGGCATGAAAAACCCGGACACCTGGGCCAAACTGCAGCAGTACATGAACCTGAATTTCATCCGCTCGCTGTTTGATCCGCTGATTAAGGTTGCATGAATCTAAAGGTCCCCGACCATTACAACCTGAAGCGCTTCAAATCTGGACCAGTTCCTGTCATTGGTTATGACATAGTCGGCACCACAGGCAACGGCGGTGCCGAGCTGGATAGCGTCTGGTGTTTTAAAATGGTACCGAGCCCTCAGTTCAACCGCATGGTCTGCAATGTTCAAATCGAGCGGAAAAAGACTGATATTTTCAGAATTGGTAAGGTAATCGCGATACTTGCGCACCAATTGGGCTTGGCCCTGGTGGAAGGGTATTTGGAAGTCGGCAGTCTCGCCAGCCGGGAAAAAAAAGCACTTCAGGCGCTTGTCATTTATGGGGCAACCGCCACATCGTTCTGGCACAACCTCCTCGTTTCTTTCTAAATGGTGTTAAAAAGGCCGTTATTCTATCTTTTCGGTAACGAGGTTCAGGGCCTTCAGCAGCTGAGTATCCTTGCTCGCCTTCAGCTGTTGCAGCGTCATATCCGACTCCTCTTCCGGAAATACGGGTAAGACGCCTTCCGGGAGCGAAACGACAAAATTGGGGGCGATGCCCTTGTGCCAAATTTTGTGCCCGTCCGGTGTCAGCCATTCCTGAACCGCCAACAATAAGGCCGAGCCATCGGAGAGGGGAAACTGTTGAAGAACCGTACCGGTGCCGAAGGTGGTGGTTCCCACCAGGCTCGCCCGTCCATGGTCCTGGAGGGAACCCGCGACGATCTCTGCGGCACTGGCTGTTCCGTTGTTCACCAGGACCACCATGGGGATGGAAAGCGCTTGCCCCCCTTTTTCTGCCGCCAAGGAGGTGATCCGGTCGGCGGCGTCCTTTTCCAGGAGCACATTGCCTCCTGAAAGAAACTGGCTCGCCGTTGAAACGGCTTCCTTGAGCAGACCTCCCGGATTGTTCCGCAGATCCAGAATGAGCCCCTTGAGGTCTTGCGCCATGATCGCACTTAAGGCGCTCTTCAAGTCTTTGCTGACGCCTTCGCTGAAGCCCGCAATCCGCAGGTGGGCAACCCTTGCAGCGGGCAGCCTGCGCCACGTCACATTGTTCATGGTAATGGCGGCTCTCACCAGGGACACTTCCCGTGTCAAACCGGTTTTCGAATCGAGTATTCGCAGGCTGACACGGGTACCTGCGGGCCCGGAGATCCGTTTCACGACCTGGAAGAGATTGAGACCCATGATGTCCTGCCCGTTGACGGCAAGGATAATCTGCCCGGGCTGAAGCCCCGCTTTCTGCGCCGGGGAACCGTCCAGGGGTGTCACGATGACCACGTGGTCTTCCTTCATCTTCACCTCGGCACCGATCCCTTCATACTTGCCTGCTGTAAACTCCTCTTCCTCCTTTATCATCTCAGGGGAGAGAAACCCGCTGTGACCCGTGTCGCCGAGGGCGGCCACCATCCCGCTGATGGCACCGTAGGTGAGCGGAACGGGTTGGATGGATGCCTGGTCTACATAGTGGTCATGGATGGCATTCCAGGCTTCTGCCATTAAAGCGAAGTCGGCCTTCGCGTCCTGAGGGATCTTGTTTGAGGGCAGAGAAACGCTCAGAACGTCAAGACTCAAAAAACAGGCGCCGATGATTGCCGCCGCTGTACTTAATGCCAATATGAAAACCAGCCGGAATTTTTTTTTGCTTGGATTCATTCCACCACCGCCGATGAGGTTAAATTTTTCAGAAGAAAAACGAAAGTTGGCCTCCGCTTAGGGTTGCGGCCCCTGGGTTACCTGAACCAGGTCATCGGGGCGCACCCACCTGGCAAAGGCTGCCCTGACCTGCTCGGCAGTGAGCTTTACGTAATGTTGGGCAGCCAGGGTCGGTTCATTGAGCGGCAGGTCGAGAACGGTTCGATCGATCAGTCCCTGAGCAATGCCGTCTATGCTCGACTCGGAAAGAGGAATTTCCCGCAGCAGCAAAGCTGCTGCCTGCCGAAGCTCTTCGGGACTCACCGGTTCGGTCTGCATTTCCCGCAGGTCTTCCTGTACGATGATCGCGGGCCTTGTCTACGTTGGACGGATCACAGGCATATTGTACAACATAGCGCCCCCGTGTTCGACCCAGGTCAAAAGAAGAGGAGACATAATAGACCAGACCGGTTTTTTCACGCAGGTCCCGATAAAGCCGGGTCGCATAAAAAGCACCGCCAAGAACGTGATTGCCCAGCTCCAGGGCATAATAATCCGGGTTGGAACGATTCAGCTCAAGGCTTTGTGCCAGCGTTACCTTGTCCTGGATCCGGCTGCTGTCCGGCACGGCTGTGACGCAGGACGTGTTGAGCGGTACCGGCGGCAGGAGGGTGTTGGGCTTCGGACCCGTTGCCTTCCATGCGCCGAAGTATTTTTCGATCACCGCCCTGGCGTTTTCGGGCGTCACCGCGCCGATGACCACGATGGTGGTCATATCTGGCCGCAAGACCTTCTGATAGTAGTCCTTTACATCCTGGAGTGTCAAAGACGATACGGTTTCCGGGGTAGCCTGACGCAACATGGGGTCGTCTTCGGGTAAAATGCCGGAATCGACGGCCCGGCTTGCTAAATACCCCGGGCTTTGGAGTTGTCCCGCCACGGTAGCCGCTACTTGCTGCTGAACCACTTTAAAGGCGTTTTCAGGCAGGGCGGGATGAAGCTCGTTGTCGGCCAGAAGCTGCACGCCGCGATCAAAGTATGGTGTCAGCACCTGGAGGTAAAAATCAACTCCGGCGGACTCCTTGGCACCGATATCGTCCAGGGCCTTCTGGAAGGCCAAACGGTTCAGCGACTTGGTGCCATAGGAAAAAAGTTGATCCATCACCTGATCCACGCCTTCCCTGCCTTTGGGTGTCTGCAGCTCGGGTTGGTTGCGCACATGGCCGTAAACATTTACGGTGTTGCTGACGGATTCAGGCTGGACGATAAGTTTAAGACCGTTGGGCAGATCGAAAACGACAGGTCGCAATGTGGAAGCGGGAATGGAGAGCCGTTTTAGATGCCTTGGCAGCCCATTCGGGCAACTTTACCGGCTTGGCCTGCTGGGGTGCAAAGGACTCCTTGCCGCCGAAACCTGCCGAAGAAGTGGGCTTGCCCGAGGCTTCCGGCGTGAGAATACCCACAATGGCCATGATCCAGATCAAGGTATTTGCGGGCCACGCGGTTTACATCCGCCACCGATACCTGCTGAATGGCCAGCAGATTGTCGCGGGGGGATTGACGGCCCTCGACCGCCAAGGCCTGGGACCAGGTCATGGCCAGCCCGAGCACTGAATTTTTCCGCAGTTCGGCCTTCGTCAGTTTGATCCGCTTGGCAGCTTCCACCAGGTCGGCCGGAAAGCCATCTTTTATATAGGCCGCCAGGATCTTACGGATCTCTGCGACCAAAGCCGGTAAGTCCGCCCCCTTGGGGAGCATGCCGATCGCGTAACCCAACCCCGCCTGAGGCAGCGTGTTCAAGCTAAAGCCGGTAAACAGTGCCTTCCCCTCGGTAACCAGAGCATACAGGTTGCTTCGCTGGTTGCTCAGCACATCGGCAAGCAGCTCGGATGCAGCATAGTCCGGGCTGTCGTAGCCGGGCATGCGAAAGGAGATCATGGTCATCGCCATACGGCTGGTCCGTTTTAAGAGCTTGAATGTCTCGGCCGTTACGGGTTCCAGGTTGATTTCAGGCCGTTTGGGAAGGCTTCTGGCAGGGATGTCCTGGAAAAGTTTTTTGACTTCAGCCAGTGCTTTGGGGGGGTCCACGTTGCCCACAATCACCAGGATGGCATTGTTGGGAGCATACCAGGTATCATGGAACTTCTTGAGCATGGCGCCCGTGGTCTTGTCAAATGAGGCGCGGGTGCCGAGGGCGTCGTGGGCATAAGGGGTCCCCTTGAACATGGCCGCCAGGAGTTTTGTATAAAAGACGTATTCAGGGTCGGACAGATCCTGGGCCACTTCCTGCTCGATCGCACCGCGTTCCTGCGCCCACAGTTTCTCGCTGTCCAGAACACCCCGCATACGGATCGCCTCGATGTGCAAGGCAAGATCCAGGTCCTCGGCCGGGACGACAAAGAAATATTGGGTCACAATCTGCTGCGTGTCCGCGTCAAACATACCGCCCATGGCGGCGATTATGTCCGCCAGTTGGTCGGCTGAGAGGCCCGGGCTGCCGCGGAACATCATGTGTTCCTGGGCGTGGGCGGTGCCGGGAAAACCCTCCGGGGCCTCGTTTGATCCGACCCGATAATTGACCATCGTGGCAACCACGGGAGACAGCGTGTTGCGGATAATGATTATCCGGAGACCGTTGCCCAGAGTCGCACGCAGCACATCTTTTTCCGGGTCGGCCCCGCTTTCGGCCGCCCAAACATTGGCCGTTGCGATCAGCACGGCGGCCGACAGCAGCATGAGCCATATTGGCAGTAACCTGAACCTGCGACTCCACTGCTTCCTGAAGCTCGTTTTCGGAATGGTGTAATTCGGCTTGCATATGCCGTAATCAATGTGATGGGGTTTCATCGGATTTATTTCCTCGTTTTCGGGAATATACAGAAAGATACCTTTGGGCGCAGGGATGTGCCCCTAGTTTTCTTTATGGTTGGAGCAGCCGTCACCTATATTGTTTCCGCTTAGCCTAACTTCACCTGGATCGAACCTTCCCGACCGGTTCGGTGATCCCTGACAATCAGCACAATCGTCTGGCCATGTGGTATGCTGTCTACCAGGTTTGTAAAAGTTTCCACATCTTCGGCGGGATGGTTATTGACTGCCAGTATTATATCGTCCACCTCAAATCCGATTTTGCCCAACGGACCCTTCGGATCCACCCATTGGATCATCACGCCCCGGCTGGAAGACAATCCGTATGCCGACGCTTGCAGATCCGGTATTGGTTTGACGAAAATTCCCAATCGCTCTTTCAGTGAGCCGGCCAACTGCTTATTCATTTCTTCGAGATTGCCGATTTTCACCTTGATTTGCTGGGTTTTGCCTTTGCGTAATACGGTCAGGTCTACTTCCTGCCCGGCAGGCGTATCGGCTATGGCGTTGCGGAGCTCGGCGACGTCCGAAATTTGTTTGCCTTGTATTGCCGTTATCACATCACCGACTTCAAGGCCGGCTTCATCCGCCGGTGAGCCTTTCATTACCTGGGTTACCAGGGCGCCCCTGGCCGTTGATAATCCAAAGGATTTGGCCAACTCAGGCGTCAGTTCCTGAAGGGTGACTCCCAGCCACCCGCGCTCTACCTTGCCGTATTTCATCAAAGCGTCGGCCACATGCGCGGCCATTTTACTGGGGATCGCAAAACCGATCCCCTGAAATCCACCCGTTGTGGAAAAGATCGCTGAATTGATTCCAATGACGTTTCCATGAAGATCCAACAGCGGTCCGCCGCTGTTTCCCGGATTAATTGCGGCGTCGGTTTGCAGAAAATCCTGATAGGTGCTGGGGTCTGTGATTCCGGTCCGATGCTTGGCGCTGATGACTCCCTGCGATACGCTCTCACTCAGGCTCTCGGGTTGACCTATGGCCACGACCCATTGGCCCACCTCCACTTTATCGGAATCTCCAAAAGTCGCGAAAGGAAGAGGGGCATCGGCCGAAATTTGAATCACCCCGAGATCGGTTTTGGGATCGGTCCCCACCACCTTGGCGGAGTAAGTGCTGCCATCGGAAAGCTTTGCCTCGATCTTGGTTGCACCCCCAACAACATGGTTGTTGGTGAGGATATATCCCTGGGAATCTATGATGATTCCCGAACCGACCCCAATTAATTCCCTTTCGAACTTTTTTGGCATTTTTTTGGGAATGACCAAAATAGCGGCGAAAGAACGGACTGTTTTCGAAGGGCAATAAGGGATTGGCAACTTCCTGGCGCTCGCTTACCGTGATATGAACGACAGTGGGAATATTCGTTCTGGCGACTTGAATAATGGCAGTTGTGAGGTCAATTCCGGAATCGATTGCCTCTTTGTTCAGCCCACTTTCTTGTTTAGTTACGGCAAAAGTGACTTTGGGCGTTTTCTCCGCGGTCGTCTGCATCCAGAATTTCCGGATCTCATGTCCTAAATCATCGATATTTTTTGCGGCTTCTGCGGCTGCCCAGTCCGCCCCTGATTCAATTTTATCCCCAAGCTGTTTGGAACGTTCGATGACGGCTTTGCCGGCGGCTTCCAGCTGATGACCGGACCAATACCAGGCTTTCTTGAGGTGTTCGGCCGCGGCTTGAATATCCTGCCCAAGATCGGATGCCATCTTTTGGGTTTCGGATTCAGAGGCCTTCAGTTGATAATTCTGTGCCAGGGCTTGATGGGCTCGAGCAAAAATCTGCCGGATTTTCTCCTCCGGCACGGCCGTCCCAACCTCCAACCGCCGGGATAGTTGTTTCAGTTCCCGAACCGACGCCTCGAGCGCCTGTTTTGCATCACTCGCTGATCGCTTCTCTTCACCTTCAAGGAATGCGGCTGCTTTTTGAAGTTCAGCTGCAGCGCCGGCACTGCTTTTCCGGATCAGATCATCTTGTGCTTTTTGAAAATGCTGGTCCAGTTGATCCGCATCGGCAGGCGATCCCACCGTCCCTTGCGGGGATGTGTCCGTTTGCGGTTTCGTTTGTACCGCTTGGCCCTGGACTCCAATAAGGAGCACGATCAGAATTGCATACATCATCCGGATGACCATGCGGGTAGATTTAATGTCTTTCATCGAATTTCCTCCTTTTCTGATGAGGGAAGTTTAAAAATTACTTTGATGGAAAAATCATTAGACAGGGATGGGGGGCGCTTCGGTTGCTTATCAGGAAATACCACCATGTCGGTAGTCGTCTTTCAGGCCGGTACGCGAGGCTTAAGACATGGCAATACTTCATAAACGCTATTGGATAACGTTGTCTCGATCTCATCTTCATGGATAAACATAGATGAACGCCGGCTGCCCATTTTCATAGGGCGTCGCAGACGAAATCTTTTATTTGCTTCATTGTCGCATACACTAAGCATAAGACAGCCTTGAGATAAATAGGGTATATCCTGTATTTTGGATCGCGGACGATGGTATCTCTTGGTTTCCGCCGGTAAAAAGCTTACAGTTTCTCTATCCCAACCCTATGATCCAATCATTTTCGGCGGTTCAGGCAATGATTACGGAAGAGACGATTTCTCTACGAATTAATCCGGAAATGGGGTGATAATATGAAAAAGAAGGGTTCTATCTTGATTATTATGATGTCAATAATGGCGGTGCATATTCTAAGCAACACGTCACCGGCACTTGACTCTGCTTCGGATATGCATTGTGGAACTGAAATCGTATCGGTTGGAGCAAGCCGGTTCGATGTTAAAGAAAAATGCGGTGAGCCGACCAGCATCGAACTCGGTCAGGGATACGGTACTGAGCAGTGGATCTATAATTTACCAGGCCCTGGATCTGCTGCGGCAAAGCGGCGTGACCCCGTTGTTTATCTGCGCGGCATTTCCTGGTCCGCTAGCCGGTATATGCCTTACCCCATCGTTGCAAAAGAGAAAAAAGCACCGGCATGATCAGCAGTACCAGCGGCATCTGCATCACGAGGCCTGAAATGATGGCGATGGCCAGCGGCTGCAGCATGGCCGAACCCTTTCCGAGGCTCAAGGCCACCGGCAGCAAGGCCAGGATGGCGGCGATTGTTGTCATGGCGATGGGCCGCATGCGGTTGATACCTGCTTGGATCAGGACATCGATATTTTTTTCGCCCCGGACAGATAAATATCGATACTCGGAAAAGTAGAATATCGCCACTTCCGTGACGATGCCGATGACCATGGTCATCCCCATCATGGCCGTTATGTTGAGCTCGACTCGGGTTAACCACAGTCCGATGAACACCGCCGCCATGGCCATCAGGGGCATGAGAATGATGGCGATGACGATGAGAAAGCGTTCATAGAGGAACAACAGCAGCAGGAACACCAGCGACACGGCTGCGGCAAAAACCGTGATCAGTCCTCGAAAAGCGATTTGCTGCTGCCTGTAGAGCCCGCCCATTTCGTAATACATGCCTTTGGGAAACAGGCTGCTTTTCTTCAACATCTGCTCAACGTCGTGGGCCGCCGACCCCATGCTGCGCCCGCTGATGCGGGCGGTCACCGCCACCATCCGTTTCAGATTGTCGCGGGTGATCTGCGGCTGCCCGGTGACGATTTCCACCGTGGCGATACGGCTCAACGGAAACCGGTGCCCGTCGGCGGCCGTCAGATTCAAACCGGCAATCTGTTCCTCGCGCATCCGCAGAGGCTCCGGGCACCCATACCCGAATGCCGATCAGCTTGATGTCTTTTTGTACCTTGGTAGTGACGATGCCGCTAAAGTACGCGTTCAACTGCCGGGTCACGGCCTCAGGGTCGATGCCCTCCAGGGCCCCCTTCGATGGATCTACCTTGATCTCGAGGGAATCGCCGGCAATGACAATGCCGCTGCGCACGCTGACAATACCCTTTACTTGTCCGAGGACATCGGGCAACCTTGGGGGCCGTGTCCAATCAACTGCTGGGTGTTGTTGCCGAACAGCTTGATCTCGATGGGCTGGGGTACGGCGGTCAGGTCCCCGATGAGATCTTCCATCAACTGGGCCGTCTCGACCTCCAGTCCCGGAATTTGCTGCTCGATTTGTCCCCGCACGGCATCCATGACCTCCCAGACCGAGCGTCGGGGGGACGGCTTGAGATCGATAAAGTAGTCTCCCTCATTGGCTTCGGTAATTCCCCCGCCGAGCTGAGTGCCGGTGCGCCGCGAATAGGTGGCAATCTCCGGGACCGTTTTCAGGATGGCGTCCACCTGCTGCAGCAGACGATCGGTCTCGGCCAGCGAAGTCCCGGACGGAGCGCGGTAGTCCAGAACAAATCCGCCCTCGTCCATCTTGGGCATGAATCCCGAGCCAACCCGGCTGTAGGCAAAGATACCGCCGATCAACAGGGGCAAAACGCCGACCGCCAGCAGCCAGGGATGTGACAGCAATGGTTTCCATCAAGCGCCGGTATCCCCGCTGGAAGGCATGGGTGATGCGGCCCTCATCTTCTCGAGCGGCATCTTTGCCGCCGAGCAGATGTTCGCACAACAGGGGAATGGCCAGCCAGGCCACCAGATACGAAACCAGCAGGGCGCTGGCCATGGTCAATGACAGAGCCTTGAAAAAGGCCCCCGTGACGCCGCTGAGAAACGCGAGCGGCAAAAAGATAATGATGGTGGACGCAGATGAACCGCTGAGCGGGTGGACAAACTCGGCGGCGGCCTTGCGAATCAGTTCACGATGAGCGCCGCGGCCGCGGCGCAGCCCGTCGGATGATGTTTTCGAGCATGACGATGGCATCATCGATGATCAGTCCCACCGCCGCGGCCATACCGCCCAGCGTCATGATGTTGAAGCTCATGTTGAGCACGTAGAGCACGAGAACAGAGGTTGCCAGCACGGCCGGCACCGTCAGAACGGCAATCAGGGTAATTTTGAGACTGCGCAGAAAAAGCAGCAGCACCAGAGCCGCGAGGCCGGCGCCGATCAGAACGGCATCGCGCACGCTGGCGGCGGTTTCAGTCACCAGCCGGCTCTGATCATACCAGCTGTGGATGTGAATGCCGGCCGGCAGCTGGTCCTGAAATCCCTGTCAACCTCGTCTTGATCTGCGCCACGATGCTGACGGTGTTGCCGCCCGGCTGCTGGTAGATCGGCATCAATACCGCATTTCGGCCGTCGGCCATGATGGTCTGCCAGTTCGGCACGCTGGACGGCTCCACCGTGGCGATATCTTCCAGGCGCACCATGCCGTTTTTGCCGATTCTGAGCACCGTGGCGCCAATCTGCTGCAGGTCGTGGAAGCGCGTGTCGGACAACAGCAGAAACAGCTTGTAATGATCCTGCAGCCGCCCGACGGCTTGGAGCACATTGGACGCCGATACGGCCTTGATGACATCCTCGATGGTGAGTCCATAAGCCTGCAGCAGGGCCGGATCGGCAGAGACGCGGTACTCAGCCTCCTGGCCTCCCATGACGGCAACTTTGGCAACCCCGTCGATCGCCGAAAGCAGCGGCGAGAGCTGATACTGGGCGATATCCCGCAGTTCGACCAGGCTGTGGCTGTCCGAAGTCATGCTGAAGGCCGCTACCGGATAGACCGTTGCATCCATGCGGCGGGCGCTGAAGGAGATTCCCGGCGGCAGGGACGGGAGCTGCCGGCTCACCGTCGCTTCGACCTGCAGCAGGGCCAAAACCATGTCATGCCCCCAGGAAAAGTCGATGGAGATATCGGCGCTGCCGCGGCTGGTCGTAGAGCGGATGCTGCGTACGCCGGGGATGGCGTGCAGGGCTTCCTCCACCGGGCGGGTAATGGTGGTGACCATCTGGCTGCCGGGACGATCGCCGGCCTCCAGCATGACCTCGAATGCGGGGGAAATCCACATGGGGAAACAAGGCCACCGGCAGTTTAAAGGCGCTTGCCAGCCCTCCCAGGACCAACAGCGCCAGCAGAAACAGAATCGAGCGGCGATGGACGGCGACCCGGTCGGCAAAACTCACGGCTGCACCTCCTGCACCGCCATGCCGTCCTTGATTTCGTAGTTGCCCACGATGACCACGGCATCACCGGCCTTCAGAGGTCCCTTGACCGCCACCAGATCTGCCTTCCTGAAGTCCGGTCGTAACACCCACCCGATGGGCCCGACCGTTTTGAACGATGAACAGATAGGCGCCCTGAGCATCCCGCAGCACGGCGCTGCGCGGCACGGCCAGGGTTCTTTCCTCCTTGAGGGTGATCGTCCCTTTAATCCGGTTGCCCAACACCAGCGGGGTCGATTTGGATGCCGGCACCCGGGTCAGCACGTCCACCAGCCGGGTGGTCGGGTTAACCATGGCCAGAACAGTGGCCGACCTGCACCTCGACACGCCAGTGCTGTTCGAACAGGGATTCCAGCACGACTTTCATCCCGGGCTCGATGCGGCGGGCATCCTCCGGTTCCACCCCCAGGGGCACGATCAGCGTGTCGCCGCTGGCCAGCAGCATGGCACCGGTGTCGGCCTGGACCCGCTGGCCCTGGCTTACCTTCAACTCGGTCACGATCCCCGCAAAGGGAGCGCGTATTATCGTCATTTTTTTCCCGCTGCCCAGCTTGACCAGGGCGGCCAACTTGGCTTCGGCATCCCTGAGATCGCGCTGTGCGCCGGCAACCTGATCGCGGGTCGCCAATTGCTGCGAAAACAGGCTTTGCGTCTGCTGCAGTTTGCTGCGGGCATAGTCCACTGCGGCTTTGGCCTGCTGGTAATCCATGCGGGCCTGCGGTGCGGTATCGAGTTCCAGGAGTTCCTGATTGGCGGCGACCCGTTGGCCGAGGCGGACCAGCAGGCGGTTGATCGAGCCGGCCCGCGGCAGTGAAATGCTGCTGATGTGATCCGGGTCGGCCTGGACCTGGCCGTAAGCGACGACCGTCATTTTCAGGTTGTGTTCTGCCAATGGCAGGGTTTGAACCTGGGCCTGGGGTTCGGCCAGGGCCGGACGTGTTGCCGGGAAAAAGACGAGCATGGCAAATAAAAGGCAAAACTTCGCGTGGCGTACAAAACAGATCATGGTCGGCGATCTCCAAGGGCTAGAGAGGGAGGCTTCATCGGGCCAGGCCAGCAGGGTATCCAGGGCGATGCGGATTTCCCAAAGGGATTGTTCCAAGTCCACGGCTTCCAGGCGCTGGTTGAGCAGGGTATTGGCCATGTTCACATAGGTCAACGAGTCGATATTGCCCGCTTCATAGGCTCGGGTGGCGTTAGCGACCATCTTCTCCAGAATCGGCAGTTTTTCGTTGAGTCGTCGAACGTTCCTGGGAAAGCAGCTCATGTTGGGTCTCCAGCAGGTCGATCTCGGTCAAAGCCTGGTCCAGCCGGGCCTGGTAGGCCTGTGCGAGCTGGTCCCGGGTTGCGCGCTGGATGGCGATCTGCCCGCGGTTGGCGTTTAAAATTGGCAGGTTCAAGGTGATGCCGATACCAGTGCTGATAACATCGCCCGTATCGCGGCTGCGGTTGAGGCCGACGTTCAGGGAGGGAAACTGGGCCAGTACCGCCTGGCGGACTTTTTCTTCCTGGCTGGAATATCCCGCCTGCAGGGCGAGCAGATCGGGTCGGCGCTTGGGAAGATCGGCCAGGGTTGCCTGCAGGATTGCGTCGCGGCAGCGGTTGCGGCGCGGGCAGCGGCGTCAGATCAAGCGTTACATCCGGCTGCAGGCCCAGCAGAAGGTTGAAATCGTGCCGGGTTTGGTTCACACCTTGCGCCATTTGGCTTACTTTGGTATTGGCATCGAGCAGGGCGGTCAAGTCGGTGCCGGTCACATCCAGGGTCAGATTGCCGGCTTCGAGCGCCTGGTAGGAACGGGCATAGCGTTGCGCGATAGAGCGTCTGCGCCGCGCGCAGCAAGGACAGCTTGCGAGCCTGCTGTACGCTGTGCACGAAGAGCGTGCGGGCCTGCTGCACGATCAGCCACTCCTGCCACAGAATATCCAGATCCACCTGTCGGGCGGCGGCCTGCGCCGCGTTGATACCTGCGCCCCGGGTCACCAGGGTGATCAAGTCATAGTTCAAGCCGATCCCGTATGCATTGGAAAGAGGAGGCGGTCCCGAGGTGGGATGGGCTGCCGCTCAAAGAGATTTGGGGATCCGGCAGCAGGCGGGCGTCAAACAATTGCGCTCCGGCAACTTCAGCCTCACGGCGTCGGGCCTTGAGATCGGGGTTGTTGATAAGCGCCAGGACAGCCGCCTCGGTCATGTCGAGGCCGTCGTCCGGATTGAAAGGGTGCGAACGCAGCATCGGCAGGGGCAGTTGCCGGACATCGACCTTGAGTCGTGGGACCCGGTTCTCCAGGTCCGGCCCTGCGGGTAAAGGCTGTGGGTGGTATGTCGCGCAGGCATTCACCAGCAGCGCTGCGGCAAAAAGCGCCACCCACAGGGCTTTCACCTCGTTTTTTTTGATCCCGGGTTCGTTCATGAGATTTGTTTCCGTTTCCGAATCCGAAATGTCAGATTTATTAAAATATCGTTCGGAGGAACGCACGGGGAATACACGGGATTGTGTATTCGCAGACGCAGACCCATGTATTTTTCTATGATTGGGTTCTAACCGAAGACGCCAGACCTGAAATTTCTTTCTGAAAATTAATTGGCAATTTTCACCACAACCAGCGTAACATCGTCTTCCTGCTTTGCGGCTCCCCGAAAATCCTTCAACGATGCCATGATGGCCTCCAGCAGCCTTTCGGAAGAACAGGCGGCATGCTCACGAAGGAGAGCGGCAAGGCGCGCCTTGCTGAACATCCGGCCGGAATCATCCCGGGTTTCCCAGATTCCATCGGTTCCGATCAGAAGGATCTGCCCCTCCGACAAGCCTGCTTTGGCACTTTGCCGATAGGTATAGTTGGCATCAACCCCGAGGGCCATACCTTCCCCGCCCAGCTCCTCGACGGCGCACGAGATCGGATCGTAAAAAAGAGCGGGATCATGGCCGGCCCGCACCCATTGCAGTGTTTTTGAAAAAGGATCGATTTCGGCATAAAACAGGGTCATGAAATGGCCGCTTTCCCGTGTATCGGCGGTCACCAGACGGTTTACATCCGTGATGATATCAGCGGCGGCCCCGGGCTGGGTCACCCGACACCTCAAAAACGCCCTCGCCGTCGCCATCAGCAAGGCGGCCGAAATTCCGTGCCCCGAGACATCGCCGACAACCAGACCGAAGTGGTTCGAATCCCGGCAGCAAACCTCCAGAAAATCATAGTAATCCCCGCCGGTTTCATCGCAATAAAGGCTGCGCCCGGCGATATCCAATCCCGGCATTGCTTTGGATTTCTGCGGCAGCAGATTCTGCTGAACTTCCATGGCCAGATCCAGGGCCGCCTTGAGCCGGACGCGCTCTTTGAGCTGTTCCATCATGGTATTGAAACTTCGCGTCAGGTCGCCGACCTCATCCCGGGTTTTAACCGGCAGCGGCTGGTCGAAATCACCCCGGGCAATCCGGTCGGCCGCCCGGGATACTTCTTTGATCGCAGAGACCGTCCGCCCCGTCACCAATTTCATCAGCAGTAGAATCAAAAGAATAAATCCGGCGCCGGTAATGAAATAGTAAAGTCGAAAGCGCACAATGGGCGCCAGAATTTTTCTGCCCGGTGCGATCATCACCAGGGTCCAGGGCGCTTCCTGCAGTTTGTAAAAGCCGCTCACCTCGGCGGGCGGATGACCGCTGCCAAGCAACGTTCCATAGGGCTTTGATTTGATGGCCTGCATGGTTTCCCTTTCCAGGGGCTCATTGGTTTCCGCCAATTCGTATCGTTTTCCCGGAACCGTGCCGGTGAGTATTTTTCCGTTATCATCCACCAGAAAGCCCTCGTTGCTTTGCCACCAGCTACTGGTAACGACATTTCTCACCAGGTAGTCAAATCTCAGGACGACCGTCAACCGGCCGATGTTTTGGCCGTTTTTATCGAGCAAATCCGACACCAGCGATACCGTCTGATTCTCTATGGGGGCATCAAACCGCGGCGGTGTGATTTCGCCGATGCGGGCCCGGTGGAAACGCTGCATCTGCCTCATCATTTCCGTCATATCACCGCGGCCGCCCATCATGCCCCGGCCCATGGCGGATTCGGGTCCCATCATGCTCGGCTGCCTTGGCGTCGTGTAAGCTGCGGTATTGTTCTGCCAGGTCAAATCAACCCGCACGACGCCTTCCTGATCTCTCAACTGGTCCACCAGCCATTGGAAAATGATTTCAGGGCGGCTGCTTTCGCCGGCGGTATCCAGGGACTGGATCCAATTGCGGATGCGGCTGAGATGCATGTCCACCTGGTGAGCGCCGCGCTGCAGTTTCAGGACGGCGGCTTCCTGCCACTGTGAAAGCAGCGCGTCTCTGGCATAAATGAAACCGGCGATACCCATGCCGATCAATAGCAGGGCCACCGGCAGGATCAAAAACAGCGAAAGACGCTGTTGCAAGCTCTTGGGGCGTATCACGGTAAAGTCCTCCAACTTTTGACGAAAACTCCCGGCGATTTAAGCGATTCAGCCGAAATGAATACTTGCAGGCAATATAAGCGACAATTTATCGATTTTCAAGTTATGGATAGAATTCGGCCGCCAGAGGATTCTTGACCGGCTCCGGCCATTATACCCAAAATGTATTTTTTAATATTTTTTTATGAAAGCTTGTTTAAGAAATCAGCTTGTGTCAATAAAAAAGGACGGGCCGTCATCAGAAGCCCAAAGCGCGGCAAGGTTATTCCAGCGTCATTTTTATTGGCCGAGTTACACCGCAGCCTGATTCCCGGCCTGAGGTACTACCTTTATGGGGTGAATATACATTATTGACCCCATTTAAAAATTAGGTCGGGCAGACCCATTTTAGCTTTTTTATTCTTTCGGTTTTGCTCCGATCAAGGCTGTTCTTTTCCTGTTGATGGCAGTCAGTATAATGGGTATGCCCTATTTGGTATTAATAGACAGTGTATTTCAAATCGAACGCGAGGCGTGCACCGCTGCAATTTGAATCTTAGCGGGTCCATTTTGGGGTCGAAAGCACCCTTTCAGGTTTAAGTCCTTTGGTGATGCCGCACGTACCGCGTGGCGAACAATATGTCCCATAGAGGAGTGGTAACCCCAAAGTTGGTGTCGGCGTGGTAGTGATGGATGTGATGATTGGCTGCCCAACGTCGGGCCGGACCCCGGCGAAAACGCCTGTGATGAATGAAAAAGTGGCTCAGCCCGTAGGTGACGTAGCCAACGTCAATGGCACCTGCCAGGAGAAACGCGTAGCTAAAGGGCATCAGCAAAACAAATATCCCTACCAATCCCGTCAGCAGCAGGACCGGCAGGAAGAAAGGCAGGGCGTCGTAGCCCAGCGGATTCTCGTGATGGGCGCGGTGACCCTCCACCATGAGCCGCATCGATCCGTGGAACAGCCAGCGATGAAAGAAGTACTCGAAAAAGCTGAAAATAAACAGACCCACCAGGATGGTGAAAAATACCACGCCGGGATGGGTGTCATCGTGCCGCAAGCCTTCAAAAATAAGCAATATCCCGACCGGGAAATCGAGAACAAATTCGCCCCAGTAATTTGCCGGGGTCCGCGACATCTTCAAGATGCAGTCCAGCGCAGCATCAAAAAGTCGTCTGATAGTTTGGCCCGGCATAGTCTTTTATCCTCTCCCGGGTTGAGAATCTTATTACAGTATGCCCAAGAATGTCAAATTCATTTCAGATCCGGTTTAATTGTCCTCGCATTTTCTTTTTCGGCGGTAATCGTTTTATTTTGTATTCCAGTTTAAGTGCGTCGCTTGTTGTCATTTCAGGGCTGACACCAAGCAAGGCGACAGGTTTTCGTGATCTTGTATATCGGGAAGCTATGCCCGAATTTGCCTAAATGGTCAATTCCAACTCAAAAAATCGATATTGACAACAACACCTGCTTCCGTTATCAGTTTGGGTATTGGTCCCGTTTAATGGATGCCTCAATATGGGCGGCCTCAGCCGAAGCCGATACACAATTCAGCATTTTCGATTCATCCGCTTCGGAAAAGCAACTTCTTATCGCTATCTCTCTATCTCTCGTGTTTTCATCTCTTTTTCCTCATTGACAATAGTATTGTTTTCCCACTTGTCTGCGAACTAATATCCGAATAAACCAAGAATCCTGCCGCTTGCAATTTCAAAAATAGTCTCTAACACAAAAATTTTTAGCTGCCACTGAAATCGAAGGAGATCGGTGCACTCCGCACTTGCCGCTTTGAAAAAGAAACTTTTTATCTTCTATTATCATAACGGGTTGCAGACCCAAACACACTGCGTCCCTTTTTTGACCATAGGATCGTTTATTGGGGATCTTTTCTATTTTTCCCTTGACTTTTATTTTTGGATCATAGATGCTATCCGAAATTCTGAATAATATCGACCATTGAGTGCCGCAACATGCGATAGCATATGGCCATTTATCCCGAATCTGGTTTGTCCGTATAAGTTTTCTTGTAATTTTGTGACAGTGCGTGTGCTATTTTTAAAATCCTGCCTTATGTCCAGATAAACATCATTACCTATAAAATAAGGAGCCCGGTGACATGAAAATTGAAAATGTCGAAGCCTTATATCTTCGTTTGCCTACAATCAAAGAGCGTACCGACAGCTCTCAAGATGCACTGATCATTAAAATTTCAACCGATTCTGGAATTGTCGGCTACGGGGAAGTAGATGGATGCCCTAGTGTAGTCAAAGCAATAGTCGAAGCGCCGTCTTCCCATACTATAGCTAAAGGTCTTCGGAATTTATTGATCGGAGAAGACCCTTTTAAGACAGAGTATTTATGGAAAAAAATGTATCAGGGAACGCTTTATTACGGGCGCGAGGGCGCTGTCATTCAGGCTATGGCAGGGATTGATATCGCGCTGTGGGATATAAAGGGAAAAGCCCTGGATGTCCCCATATATAAACTTTTAGGCGGGTGCTTTCACGATAAGGTGAGGGCGTATGCCAGCAATATGTTTCAGTTTACCCCTGAGGAAACCGCACAAAGAGCAGCAACTGCCGTAGAAAAAGGATTCACAGCGGTTAAGTTCGGCTGGGAACCGATGGGTCCGGATCCAAAACTTGATGAGGCATTGGTCAAAGCAATTAGGCAGGCGGTGGGCCCTTCAATCGATGTAATGATAGACGCTGGCTTGGCTTGGGATGCGAAAACTGCCATTCAACGATGCGAACTGTTCGAACCTTACAATATTTTTTGGTTGGAAGAACCGCTTCATCCGGACGATATCAATGGCTACTCTACGTTGTGCTCTTCGGTTCCTCTTAAGATTGCAGCCGGTGAAGAAGAATGTACGGTGGCAGGATTCCTAAGATTAATGGATCTGGGAAAAATTGATATCATCCAAGTCGATCTGACTCGCGTTGGATTCACTCAGGCAATGAAAATTGCCGCATTGGCAGAACAACGGGGGTTAAAATGTGTAAATCATAATTTTACCACTGACGTTAATACCGCGGCTTCATTGCACTTTTTGTCATCGATCCCCAACGCGTTTATCCTTGAGTATTGTGTGGAGCCTAGTGAAATTTCACGAAGTTTAGCACGAAATCCAATTCAAATCATTGACGGACATGCAGATGTTCCTCAGGGACCTGGACTCGGCATAGAAATCAATCAAGATGTTATTAGTAAATATATCGTTAAGTAATATTATGCCAGTAAACATTTTTCATAGCGTGCATCCAATGGCAGATTTTAGTTTGGCGCAGGAGTGCAGCCTTTTGAGACCGTAGGCGGGGAACGTTATTTTTGAGGATTTCAAAAGAGTGAAAAACGGCAATTATTCAAAAAATGCCGCTTCTGGTTGACGCCTTCTCACCGGAGAGGGTAGGTGGCGTACACTGAGTTTTTCCGGCAGCTTTATCAAAAGACCACGGGTTCCACCAATCCAAAGTAACACCTAAAAAAAGGAGATTAAAGATGAAAAGAATTCGGTTTCTTATTCTTGTTGCTTTGCCGGTTCTCTTGGCGATGCAAGTCGGGGCTCAAGAATTTAAGCATGAGGCTCAACCTTTATTTCAAAACTGTGCGGACGGGTCATATGAACGGGCTCTCAAGGATGGTATTACGTTGGGATTTAGCCCAAGTCCCCCCTATACCTTCCTGGACTCCAAAACAAAAAAACCAATGGGCATTGACCTGGAAATCAATGTAGCTGCCATGGAGTGGATGGGGGTGACGGATATTCGTTATGAAATCATGCCATGGAGCTCCCTCATTCCTTCAATTCTTTCAAAAAGAATCGATGTCATAACCGCAAATATCCATATTACTCCAGACCGCATAAAAGTAATTAGCTTTACTGGTCCAGCATGGTGGTATGGCCCTGCTATTATAACAAAAAAGGGCAATCCGTTTGGCATCAAATCCTATGACGATTTGAAAGGAAGGAAAGTTGGAGCCATCTCCGGCTCAGCGGCAGATGAATACTTGAGGCATATTGGTGCCGACGTGGTTCCTTTTCAGACCGATCTGGAAGAATTTACCAGCATTCAACAGGGCCGCGTAGATGTTATTCTTGAGGATGATGTCAAGTTTGCCGAGTATCTTAAGTCTAATCCGGATGTTGATTTGGAAGTAATTCCGGGCATCGATATTCCAGACGAATTGATCTACAACTATGGTTATGGATACGCACGGTATGCTGTTCGAAAAGAGGATTGTTCATTGCGGGCGGCATTTACCCAAGCATTAGCCGAAGTTAGGGGAAATAGGAAGGTAAGTAGTATTCTCCAAAAATGGGGTCTCAACAACAGAAATTTATTTTGGTTCCCCGTCTGCAAATAGTAGGGACAAGATTGGTGGAGCCCGCTTTCGTTTTAGGGCTTTTGAAATAACATATCCGCGCGGGCGAGTGGTGCGCTTTGTGCATGGGCAAGCGTAGGGGCCGGAAAAGATCCCTGGATTTCAGATTCGTTGGATGTGCAAGACGATTCTTGCCAAGAAGTTCAGATTACTCAACATTGAAAGAACTCGGTTTTTCCGAATTGCAACTGCAAGCCAAAAAGGCAGTCATAGGTAAACCGCGCCGTCTGCATAAGCTGGCCGACAGAATTGCTTCTTTCTTCAGCATTGCAGACCGTCGCTATGCACTTTAATGACATCTCTTTGAGAACTTTTTGAAAAAAGACTGGAAATTGTAGATAAACATTGGTGCTGAAATTCGCTGCTGTGAAACAAAGGTTGTTCATTTGTTCATGTGCACTTTTCCCGTCTCGCTGAAGACGGCCTGCCTGTCCTAAACACAAAACAGTTGTCAAGCATTTGAGTATCTCTTTTAGTTAAATCAACTTCACTTATTATATATTTTCCTTAGTGTATCAGTAAGCCGCAACCCTTTTTAATAGATAGAAGGATTCAAATTGGACTTATTCGATGTTACACTTGTCGGCGACTACATTGGCCCTTTATTGAAGGGGTTGATCATAACAGTGGAGTTAACGATTATCGTAATATCCGCCAGCCTGATTCTTGCAATTTTTGTGGCTCTTGCAAGATTATCCCAATTTCGTGTGATTCGATGGATAACGACGGCCTATGTAGAGATAATTCGATCGACTCCGCTTTTACTGCAATTGATCTATATCTATTATGTATTACCAAATTTTGGTATTACGCTAAACCCCTTTCTTGCAGGGGTCGTCGCGCTGACAATAAATTACACTGCGTATCTATCGGAAGTATATCGTTCCGGCATAACAGCGATATCAAGGGGGCAATATGATGCGGCTTTTTCCATCGGCATGACAAAAGCTTTGGCAATGCGCAGAATTATTTTGCCACAGGCTATTCGTATTGTGATTCCTGCCCTTGGCAACTATTTAATTTCTCTGTTTAAAGACACGGCTTTAACAGCCGTTATAACCGTTCAGGAGTTATTGTTCACCGGTCAAATAATTGCGGCACGGTCATTTCAATACTTCACGGTGTATACCATAGCCGGTTTCTTATATTTTGCAGTCGGCTATCCAGCCACTCATCTTGTTAGATATTTGGAAAAAATATCGAGTCAGGGATACAGCTACAGACGAAAGCGTTAATCGCTTCGTTCGCCATGCGCACTCTCGGAGGTTATCTGTGATTAGACTTGAAAACATTCATAAATATTTTGAAAACAATCACGTACTCAAGGGAATATCGCTGTCTGTTGAAAAGGGAGAAGTCGTCTGTGTCATCGGGCCTTCGGGAAGCGGGAAGTCAACCTTGCTGCGCTGTATTAACTATTTAGAAATCCCCGAGAAGGGAAATATCTTTATTGATGGGGAACAGGCTTATCGTGATACAAAAAAGGACGGAACTTTCATTCAGCACCGAGATAAAAGAATTGCGGGCACAAGATCGACAGTCGGGATGGTCTTTCAGCATTTTAATCTTTTTCCACATATGACAGTCCTTCAAAATGTTATGGAAGCGCCCGTTTATATAAAACACATTCCAAAGGGTCAAGCTAAAGAACAGGCAAGATACCAACTTGATCAAGTCGGTCTTGCTGATAAAATCCACTATTATCCCGAAGAGCTTTCAGGGGGGCAACAGCAAAGAGTCGCAATTGCCCGGGCCCTGGTGACAAACCCCAAAGTGATGCTTTTCGATGAAGCCACCAGTGCATTGGACCCAGAACTGATTAATGAAGTTCTTGAGGTAATGTTGCAACTCGCGAAAAAGGGTATGACCATGGTGGTGGTTACCCATGAGATGAGGTTTGCCAGACAAGTGGGAGATCGTGTGATCTTTATGGATTATGGTTGTATATTGGAAGAATCGCCTCCTGAAATTTTGTTTACAAAACCGAAACATGAACGGACACAAAAATTTCTCAAATCGATCATGACGAATCTGTAAAAAAGTAAAACCCAATAAGAGCTGAGGCTGTCATCACAAGACGACCAACTGACATCAAGATCGTGGTCCAAACCTGACTGGGCTTGAGCCATAACCCCATTTTTCACCGATTATTTGTCGGATGTTCGGGATAATTGATGCCATCACAAAAACAGCGGTGATTGCCAAATTTAAATTCCATGCCAGAAACCAGTGGATAGACGGCGGGCACAACCGCACAACGATTAAAAACTTTTACTGATTTCGGCAAGTTGGCAGCTCAACTGGTTAAATTTTCTAAAGATTGTCCTCAAAACCTGGAACCGTATACCATCAAATTTTTGCAGAACAAATAAGTGCAATGGCATCGATTTTAGTTGTATCGCCCCGGCCTGACGATGAGAGATTGTTAGCGGGTGAAACGTTGGCTATGGTAAACTCGAAAGGGTAGCGACGTGTATATGTCTACACCCACCCTGCAACCCGCAAGGCAAATACTGGAAGCCTGAAACCAGTTACGGTAGACAGAGTACAGTTTCAATCTGCCTCGCGCTCTGCGCCTTATGCCTTCCACCTTTTACCTCTCGCCTTTATCCTTTTCACCCCACTCACCCGGCAACAATAATCCGACTGTAAATTTAAAAATGGTTGTGTGTTCATTTATCGCTCCAGGTTCAAGTACCGTGGAGGGAAAATTAGGCCGGTTGCGTGAATCCGGAAAGTGCTGGGTTTCCAGGCAAAAGCCGCGGCGGTGATGATAGCTTTGGCCGCTCGGCAATCCGGTTATCCAGATTGTTGCCGGAATAAAACTGCAGAACTCGGGTTGTTGGCAGAACTCGTTGTTGACTAATCGAATTTATTGGACGGCTTGCTTGATAGTCTTATATTCATTCACGGTTGATGCCTCAACCCGGCAGGTAACAATAGCATAGGCAACCATGCCTAAACCCTTTACAGAACAGAATTTTATACAATCACACATAGCATTTTAGTTTATTTAGTCAGGATGTCCCCAAGTTTTCATTGGACTGGTTAGCCCAGCTTGTCACCCACATCCCCAATAAAGGCGAACAGATGGTTCGCTATTATGGATTCTACTCAAATAAGCCAGAAACCTTTATTATCTATGACGAGTTATCATCGCCCGGCGCAGGTGATTACATAATCGATGCTGATTATCCGATTGACTTGTCGCGGCGTAGTTCGTCGACCTGTTGGGTCGTAGCTGAAAGCGAAGCCTAAAGAACGAAGACGGAAACCTACCTTTAATATAATCCAGCCCCAGGCATATCGGGAGCTATGCCCGAATTTGCCTAAATGGTCAATTCCAACTCAAAAAATCGATATTGACAACAACACCCGCTTCCGTTATCAGTTTGGGTATTGGTCTCGTTTAATTGATGCCTCAATATGTGCGCCTCAGCCGAAGCCGATACACAATTCAGCATTTTCGATTCATCCGCGGTGAAAAAGCAATGCCTTATCTTTGGAGGCTTTAGGGATGTTAAGGGGCAAGATCAAATATTTTATTCCCCTATTTCTGGTGGTTGCATTCCTGTCTTGCGCCCGGCAGCGACCGGTGCTGTATCCAAATGCCCAATTAAAGCATGTCGGAAAATCTGCCGCCGAGGCCGACATTGATGCGTGTATTCAGCTGGCAACTGATTACGGCGCCAAAGAAGACAGCGGGATGAAGGTTGCAAAGGAGACCGGCCAGGGTGCAGCGGTCGGTGGAGCGGCCGGCGCGGCCGTGGGGGCGGTTACTGGAAATTTGGGACGCGGGGCGGCGGCAGGCGCCGCCGGCGGTGGGGCGGCCGCCATCACCCGCAGTGCCTTCAATTCAGGCAAGCCGGATCCTGTGTTTAAAAAATTCGTTGAGCAGTGCCTGCGGGATAAGGGCTATCAACCGATCGGCTGGCAATAAATAAACGATGCCTATCGCTCGGAGCCGATTCAACGCAATCACATCATATCAGGTAACGCGACCGTCGTTTGTAATTTATGGCGCAACCGCCACACCGTTCTGGCGATTCAGGCAATACAACCTGATGCTGCCGGGTCACGAATATCTAAAAACCTACCGTCAAATGAACCTTATCGCCGATCAGGTCCACGATATGCCGGTCGATGATTTCTTCGATTACATACAGAAACGGGTGGTGGAATTCGGTGGATTGGCTGCGTGAAGAAGTGCTCAAATATGTGCCGCATCGGCAATGGGTGTTCAGCATTCCAATATGATGAATTGGCCTCCGGCTCGCAGAGCCTGCGCCTCGGAGAGTGATTTTCAAAATTTTCACCCGTATTTAAATATGCTGCCCACCGATGGCTGCTTTTACAATGATGCCGCCTTCATGGTTTGCCCACCACCTGATACCGATGAGCTTGAAGAGTTGGTCAAACACCGGCGAATAGATATCCGGATGTTTGAGCACCTGTATTCGGTCAGCCCGGTTCCCGTTTGCCGCTCTCAAACCGGTTGGGCGTTATTGCCGGAGGCAGGAGTCTCACGTCATGGCATGATTGGCAGCGCTCGCCGGGATCTGTGCGGGGGTGCCGGGCAACCGGCATTCTTACTGCGACCAATTTCCTTTCCTTGCTCCGCAAAAGTGGGCTTCCCGCTCTTTGGCCACGACAGCGCTTGCCAGGTAGTCGTCAAATTTCATGAGCCGGTCAATGGCGCCTTCCGGGGTGAGTTCCACGATACGGTTGGCCACGGTAGAAACGAACTGGTGGTCGTGAGAAGCGAAGAGAATCACCCCGGGAAAGGCCATAAGCCCTTCGTTGAGGGAGGTGATGGCCTCCAGATCCAGGTGATTGGTGGGCTCGTCCAGCAGAAGCACATTGGCGCCGGTCAGCATCATGCGGGAGAGCATGCAGCGCACTTTTTCCCCGCCGGAAAGAACCGTGGTATGTTTCATGGCCTCTTCTCCGGAGAAAAGCATGCGGCCGAGGAAACCGCGGGCAAAGTTCACCCCCTCTTCCGGAGCATATTGCAGCAGCCACTGGACCAGGGGCATCTCGGTCTCGAAGAAGCGGCCGTTATCCTTGGAGAAGTAAGAAGTGCTGACGGTCTGGCCCCATCGGAAGCTGCCGGAGTCCGGCTCCATCTCACCTGCCAGGATCTGGAACAGAGTGGTTTTGGCCAGGCTGTTGTCTCCGACCAGGGCGATCTTGTCCCCGTCGTTTAACACCAGGCTGAAGTTGTTGAGGACCTTCTCCCCATCGATGGTTTTGGTGAGATTTTCGATTTCCAGGATCACGTTCCCGCAGGGACGCTCCGGCCTGAAGGCGATCCAGGGGTATTTTCGTGATGACAGGGGCATCTCATCCAAGGTAATTTTTTCCAGGAGCCTTTTGCGGGAAGTGGCCTGTTTGGCTTTGGAAGCGTTGGAGCTGAAGCGCTGGATAAACGCGGTGAGCTCCTGGGCCTTTTCCGTCGCTTTCTTGTTTTCGTTCTGTTTCTGCTTCTGGATCAGGCGGCTCGCCTGGCACCAGAAGTCGTAGTTGCCCACGAAAACCTGGATCTTGCCATAGTCGATATCGGCCATGTGCGTACAAACCTGGTTAAGGAAGTGACGGTCGTGGGATACCACGATCACGGTATTCTGAAAACGCGCCAGAAAGTCTTCCAGCCAGCCGATGGCCTTGTGGTTCAGGTGGTTGGTGGGTTCGTCAAGGAGCAGGATATCGGGGTTGCCGAAGAGGGCCTGGGCAAGAAGCACCCGGACCTTGTTTCCCCCTTCCAACTCTTTCATCTTCAGCTGGCGCATCTCTTCGGGAATGCCCAGGCCGTTGAGCAGAACCGCCGCTTCGGACTCGGCTTCGTAGCCATTCATTTCGGCGAACTCCGCCTCCAGCTCAGCGGATCGGATACCGTCCTCTTCGGTAAACTCCGCCTTGGCGTAGACGGCGTCTCGTTCCGTCATGACGGCATGGAGCCGCTCGTACCCCATGATCACCGTGTTGATAACGGTTTCCTTGTCGTAGGCAAACTGGTTCTGATTCAGGACGGCGATGCGTTCGCCGAGCCCTGCGCTCACCGTCCCCTTGTCGGGTTCGATCTCCCCTGAAAGAATCTTCAGGAAAGTCGATTTGCCGGAGCCGTTGGCTCCGATAAGGCCGTAGCAGTTGCCGGGGGTGAACTTGATATTGACGTCTTTAAACAAAATACGCTTGCCATAGGCAAGCGCCACGTTGGTTGCGCTGATCATAATTTGTTCCTCATAAGTGTGCCGATGAAAGGCAACCCTTCAAAACGGCGCTGGACATCCGCATATTGCAAGGCTATTGTGTGCAGACGCTGCGCCCCTGATCCCCACAAGGTACAGGGGCGAGGTGACGCGGCATCGACATGTTGCGAATCTGCCGATATACGGGGTATAGGTTTGAACAATAAAAAACCACGGGCCGTTTCAACCCGTGGTTCATGCGATAAATATTTATAGCGTATCGCTTTTGATTTAGCAATCTTTTTTTACGTTTCAGGCATTTTGGATCGATTCCGGCATGTCTGCGGGAAGAATAGGATTTTGAGAATTTTCATTCAACGCAAAGGACTTCTTTGGCCGACTCGATCGCTTCTTCATATTGGCCGCTTCCATAAAAAGCAGCCCCAAGGGTTTTTTGAAAAAAAGGAGGATATACAGGCGCAAGACGAATTGCAAATTTAGCAAGATCGATCGCCATCAAAACGATACAAATCCACCACAACTGCTTTGACCTGGTTTAGCGCAAACTGCGACAGATTTCGATCTAAATATCCTGAATCCATATTTACTCTTTTTTCATCTTGGCGCCGCGCAGGACATGGCGTTTTTGAGCCGGCAGCACGGCCTTGCGCATGCGCACGGATTGGGGAGTGACCTCCAGCAGTTCGTCATCACGGATAAAGCTGATGGCCTGCTCTAAGGTGAACGGTTTGATGGGTGACAGGATGACATTGTCGTCTTTACCGGAAGCCCGCATGTTGGTCAGTTTTTTTTCCTTGCTGGGGTTGACGTCGATATCCTGGCTGCGATTGTGCTCGCCGGCAATCATGCCCTCGTAAAACGGATCGCCGGGCAACAAAAAGAGTCGTCCCCGGGGTTCCAGATTAAATAAGGCATAGGCCACGGCCTTGCCGGTGCGGTCGGCCACGATGGAGCCGGTAAAGCGGCTGGGACACTCGCCCCGAAATGGACCGTAACCGTCGAATAAGGAATACATGATACCAGTGCCCCGGGTATCGGTCAGAAACTCATCGCGGTATCCGATCAGCGTGCGGGCCGGCACCGAAAACTCGATGCGCACCCGCCCCTTGCCATTATTGGTCAGGTTGGTCATTTTGCCCTTGCGCAGCGCAAGCTTTTCCGTCACTACGCCCAGAAAGCGTTCTTCGCAGTCAACCAGCAGCCGCTCCATGGGTTCTAATTTTTCACCGTTTTCATAGCGAAAAATTACCTGCGGCCGTCCAACGCAAAACTCGTATCCTTCCCGGCGCATGGTCTCAATCAGGATGGCCAGCTGAAACTCCCCCCGGCCCTTGACCAGGATGCTGTCCCGCTCATCCGTGTCGCCAAGTTCAATGGCCACATTGACCAGGGTCTCTTTTTGCAGACGCTGCCGAATGCGGCTGAATTGGATAATTTTTCCCTCCCGGCCCCCGAACGGTGAGTTGTTGAAGCTAAACTTCATGGAGACGGTGGGTTTATCCACACTGATGCGCGGCAGGGCCAGCGGTGCCTGCTGATTGCAGATCGTATCGCCGATTTTGACATCGTCGATGCCGGCCAGCACGACGATATCTCCGGACTGCACCTCGTCGGCGTCCTTTAATTGCATGCCGTCATAAACCTGGAGTTTGGTTACTTTGAGCGGCAAGCTGCGTCCGTTTTCTCCCAGGCACACCAGGTTGTCATTAGACCGGGCTGTTCCATTAGAGATTTTTCCGACGACCAGTCGACCCAGATAATCCGAATAGCCCAGATCCGAAACGAGCATCTGAAACGGTGCGCCGGGATCATAGGACGGACCGGGGATCACATCGATAATGGTGTCAAAAAGCACATGCAGATCTTGGCCCTCCTCATCCAGAGTTTTGGCGGCGATTCCATCCCGCCCGACGGCATAGAGCAGGGGAAATTCAAGCTGCTCTTCGGTGGCATTCATATCGATCAGCAAGTCGTAAATCTCATCGAGGACTTCTTCCGGCCGGGCATCTTTGCGGTCGATTTTATTGATGACCACCATAATCTTCAGGCCGGCTTCCAGGGCCTTTTTAAGAACGAAGCGGGTCTGGGGCAGCGGGCCTTCCGAGGCATCCACCAGCAGAATGGCGCCGTTGGCCATGGACAGGGCCCGCTCCACTTCCCCGCCAAAATCCGCATGGCCGGGCGTGTCGATGATATTGATCCTGATACCATTCCACAGAACCGAGCAATTTTTGGCTGCAATGGTAATACCTCGCTCTTTTTCCAGGTCGAGGGTGTCCATCAGCCGATCGTCAACCTCCTGATCCGCCCTGAACAGACCGCTTTGCCGGAACATGGCATCCACCAGCGTGGTTTTGCCGTGGTCGACATGGGCGATGATGGCTATGTTTCTCAGGTTTTCATTTGTCAATAAATTCGGCACCGTATATATTCCCCTATCTGCATTATTGTCCTGGACGAACCGGAAGGATCAACATAACCATCAGTGACCGGAATACAAGGGGGTAACAGTACCTGGCGTACTGGCCTCCGGCTCGCAGAGAGTATTGGAGTGCCGGTCTGCGGCTCGGAGAGCGCACTGGATGGATGCATGGTTGATATAATGGGGAAAATATAAACAGGCTTGGATCTCACATAGCCAAAGGTAATAGAGTAAAAATAAGATCTATTAATTGAGAGCGAAGTGAACCGGTTCTTACCCTTGTTCGCATCACATTTTCCTGTTATACCGGTTGTCATGGATATGTTCCATTTGGCCTGGCTGACAAATGGGTGCAGATGATTTTAGGCAGCAGTCAAAATTATCGTGAATCTTGACAACCGCTATCCTATTTTTCTTAGGTTATATCAATTCCTATGCGTGATAGATAAAATGTGGCTTATGAATTGAGTCACGCTTGAATAAAATTGATCAACCGTTTCAATCAATGCCTGAGAATTTAAAACAACGCTTAATAATATTTACCCGCTATCCGGAAGCCGGCACGACCAAAACCCGCATGATCCCGCAGCTGGGAGCAGGGGGTGCGGCCGAACTCCAGCGTCAAATGACCGAGCACATCAGGTCAAGAGTAGACAAACTGTGCAAATTACACCAGTTAGCGGTCGAAGTCCGCTACGAGGGCGGCAGCGAAGAACAAATGACGGAATGGCTGGGGCCCGGATGTTCTTATTGTCACCAGGGCGGCGGTGATATCGGCCATCGGATGAGGCGCGCCCTGCAAGATGCCTTTAGACAGGGATACGAAACCGTGGTGATTATCGGATCCGATATCCCGGATATCACCACGAACATCATGCAAAAAGCGTTTAAGGCATTGAATCAGAATGACCTGGTACTGGGACCGGCCGCAGACGGAGGATACTATCTAATCGGGGTACACCGCAAAACTTTCAGGCATTGGAATCCACAGTTATTTAACGATATCGATTGGGGCACCGCCAGGGTATTGCCCCAAACGCTTGGCATCGCCCATAAATTAGGGCTGCGTTATAACCTGCTCGATACCCTGCGGGATGTGGATCGGCCCGAGGATCTAAGCGTATGGTATCAGGCGGCGGGCTTGGAGCCGCCGCCAACCGCATCAAAACTCATATCCGTCATCATACCGACCTTAAACGAAGCCCAGGCCATTGAACCAACTATTTCAAAACTTAAAAAATACGGGCAGACGGAAATCATCATTGTGGATGGGGGCAGTCAAGACCAAACAGTAAAAATAGCAAGATCAATGGGTGTCAGGGTCCTGACAACTGCGGCCTGCAAAGCAACCCAGATGAATACCGGTGCGGCCGAGGCATCCGGTGATGTCCTTTTATTTCTGCATGCCGATACGCGCCTGCCGGAAAATTTCGAAACTTGCGTGGCGGCAGCGTTGGCCCAAGACGAGGTTTGTGCCGGAGCATTTTCACTGGGCATCGATTCGGACGCCGGTGGCCTGCGTTTGATTGAGCGCGTTGCCAATTGGCGCTCACGTTTTTTTCAGATGCCATACGGTGATCAGGCGCTGTTTGTCTCCCGCAGTCTTTTCCATGAAATCGGAGGATATCCGGATTATCCGATTATGGAAGACTTCGAACTGGTCCGCCGGCTCAAACAAAAAGGTAAAATTGTTATTTTGCCGGAATCCGTGCAAACTTCAGCCCGCCGCTGGTTAAATTTTGGTATCGTAAAAACCTGGCTGCTCAATCAAATCATTATCATCGCCTACTACCTCGGTATCTCTTCCCAACGCCTTTCACGATGGTATCGCCGCGACAAGGGCAAATAATAATTAATTTTTCCGCCCGGTGCAAGATAAAATTATCACCAGGATTCAATGACCAGCTATAATCTACCCCCTCCCGCTTGCATATTCTAAGGGCGGAGAAATTACCGCTAAAGTTATCGCGGTTTTTCCCGATAGTAACTAAGGCTAAAAAATTCAACGACAGCTACTGAAATGGCCCGGCACTAACGGTTGCTGAATATTTTTTTATTAATTTTAGATACTTATAATAAAAATCGAGTTCTTCAGAAACATTAGACGCCCAACAGCCTTAATTAATCCATAAAACAGAAAAAGCGGTTTCTTGAACCACGATCATGAAACCGCTTTTAATTATTTTGATCGATATATGAATACACCAAATCCCCACAGGATCCTGTTTGAACGACCCAATCTCGCGGAATTAACCCAGCAATACACGGTGGTCGATCCCCATTTTCATACCCATTACTCAGATGGATTCAATTCAGTCGCCGCCATCGTAAAAAGAGCCCGAGAATTGAATATCGGAATCGCCATCACTGACCACAATGACATTCGCGGGGCCGTTGAGCTTGACCGATACAAAAACTTGCTGAGCATACCGGGTATTGAAATTACCTCGAAGGAAGGAACCCATATTCTTGTATATTTTTATGACATTAAGGGCATGCAATCATTTTACCAAAATGATCTGCAGCCCTATATGGGCCACGACAACATGAGTTCCACTGCACTGGAAATGGAGGCAATCATCGAGCGCGCCCGGACCTTTGATTCGGTTGTTGTTTTCCCCCATCCGTACAGTGCCACCTTTACCGGCATTCACAATTCTTACTTTTCGGAAGAACGGCTGGATCGGCTATTTAAAATGGTTGACGGCATTGAGGTCATTAATGCCGAAAATCTTAACAAATGGAATCTGCGCAGCGCGCTGCTGGGGTTCAATCTGGATATCGGGATCACCGGCGGCAGTGATGGACACCGCCTGGCCCAGATGGGCAAGGTGGTGTGTTATGCATCCTGCAAAAAAAATCGGCACGCCTTTCTGGATGCCATCAAAAATAAGCAGACCAAGGTGATCGGTAAGGAAATCGATCTCATCCGCAAAGTGACATCCAACGGCGTCAAATTGCGCAACAATATCAGAAACTATCCGGATATGGTGGAGAAAAACCTCAGGTACAGCTACACCGTGATTAATTCCAAATCAAAGGCCTTCAAAGACAACGTCAAACGCAGCTTAAATGGCCGGTTTAAGGAAAGACGAAAAAAATTCCCGGCGCTGTGATAATTTGTTTAAAATTAGGTTAGTTGGCCGGAAGCCCGAAACTCATCCAAACTCCGCTTCTCAACCAGAACGGCCCGGTTCTCCCGCACCGCTCGAATCTGATCAAATTCAATCATCTGATAAATTACCTTGCGGCCGACACCCAAGTATTTAGCCGCTTCACCAACCGTCATCATCGGAAAATGTATGTAATTATCTTGTTTCATAGATATTAATTTAACCTCAATTGGAATATTTAAAAATTTTGATTGATTGATCAAATTAACTTAAAACATAAACGAGATCTGACAAGTGCGATTAATCGCAGAAGAAAAATGCGCAGCATTATATAAATAATCCGCAACGCCTCGATAACCCACCATAACCCCGAAACCACGGCAAAACGTACGACCTTGCACGATAATAATTTTCCGGGCGGATTATTTATGGATTATTTATTTACGAAAATGCATCATATAGTTGACGTGGGTATTGCCGCCCATCGAATACCGTCTTACGAATGGATTGTAGTGCAGCCCGGTCAAATCCTGCCGGGTCAGGCCGGCAGCCCCGGCCCAGCCATCGAGTTCGGCCGGTTTGACAAACTTGCGGTAGCTGTGGGTTCCCCGCCGCACCATGCGCAGCAGGTATTCGGCGCCGATGATGGCAAATAAAAGAGACTTGAGATTGCGGTTCAAGGTGGCAAATATAACGTCACCGCCGGGTTTGACCAATCGCTGACAGGCCGCAACCACTGAAGCCGGTTGGGGAACATGTTCCAACAGCTCCAGGCAGGTGACCACATCGAACCGGTCGGAATGACCGGCCGCGAATGTTTCAGCGGTGGCCATCTGATAGTCGACCCGTAAACCGGATTCTTGCAGATGCATTTTTGCCACTGCCAGGGGCGCCGGGCTGGCATCGATTCCGGTGACCACAGCACCCAGCGCCGCCATGGATTCGGAGAGGATTCCACCACCGCAGCCGACGTCCAAAACATTTTTGCCCGCCAGGGGCGCCCGGGTGTTGATATAGTCGACCCTGAGCACGTTGATATCGTGCAACGGTTTTTGGACGCCATTTTTATCCCACCAGATCGGCGCCATGGCCTCGAATTTGGCAAGTTCGGCCGCATCGATATTCGTAAAATCTGCTTCAGAAGAATTATCGTTCATATTTTAAGCTTTTTTAACCGTCCACAAGTTATCCATAATCATAGAACTTACATTTGAGATCTATGCCCGTCAAGTCCATATAAGCTTAAAATATATTTTAATGTTTTGAATGAAAAACAATTTGCGCAACAAAAAGATAATTAAGCCACCGGACCCTAAATCCTGGAGCTTTCTTCATTTCGCAATGAAAAATTTACACCCCATAATATACTTTTTATATGGGCGGCTTAATTTAAGAAAATATTGACAGCTGAGCTTTTTTTTGAAAATCTCAATTTCTTAAACAATCTGTGATAATCTGTGTCAATCCGTGTCCAATAAATTTAACTCAGGAGCTTAAAAATGAATCTAGCCAAATTTCCACGCCGACGCTACACCGAGGGACAAACCCCGCTTGAAAAACTGTCCAAGCTTTCCGAAGCCCTGGGCGGACCGACCATTTACATGAAACGCGATGATTTGCTGGGCCTGGCCGGCGGCGGCAACAAAACCAGGAAGCTCGAATTTCTGGTAGCCGACGCTCTGGCCCGGGGGGCCGACACGCTGATCACCTGTGGGGCGGTCCAATCCAATCATTGCCGGCTGACCCTGGCCGCCGCGGTAAAAGAAGGCTTGAAGTGCCGACTGGTTTTAGAAGAACGGGTTGCCGGCAGCTACAACCCCAAAGCCGGAGGCAATAATTTTCTTTTTCAACTGCTGGGGGTTGAAAATATCAAAGTCGTCCCGGGCGGATCCGACATGCTGCTTGAAATGCAGCAGGCCGCCGGCGAGGTGGCTTCAGAAGGGCGCAAGGCGTATATCATCCCGGGCGGCGGATCCAATCCGATCGGTGCCACCGGTTATGTGGCCTGTGCGGAAGAAATTTTAAACCAGATGTTTGAAAAAGGTCTTAAAATTGACCGGGTGATCTGCGCCAGCGGCAGCACCGGGACCCACGCCGGTTTGATTACCGGATTTTTCGGCAACAACAGCAATATTCCCGTAATCGGTGTCAATGTCAGCCGCCAAAAAGATGTTCAGGAAGAATTGGTTTACGAACTGGTCAAGCAAACCGCAACCCATGTGGGGGTTAATTCAGCGATTCCACGCGACGCAGTCCTGTGTTTCGGCGATTATGTCGGGCCGGGTTATTCCCTGCCGACCCCGCAGATGGCGGAAGCGGTGCGAATGCTCGCCAGGCTGGAAGGAATTTTGATGGACCCGGTTTATACGGGCAAAGCCATGGCCGGATTTATTGACCTGATCCGCCAAGGATTTTTCAGCAAAGAAGAAAGCGTGCTGTTTGTCCACACCGGTGGATCACCGGCCTTGTATGTGTATATGGAGGAACTGCTGAACCTTTAGGGATTGCGATTTGAAAAATGAAACTTGAAGACCTAAAAACACCGGCATTCTTGATTGATCTTGCCGGATTAAAGACCAATATTAAAATGATGAAAGCGCGGGCGCAGAAAAAATCGGTGATCCTCCGGCCGCATGTCAAGACGCACAAAACAGCGGAAATCGCCGGCATGCAGACAACTTCCGAAGCTCCCGGCATCACCGTTTCGACCCTGGCCGAAGCGCACTTTTATCAAAAATCCGGCTTTAAAGACATCACCTATGCCTTTCCCATCACCGCCAACAAGCTGAAGGCGAAGCGGCTGAGCTGACCGCCGGTCTGCCGGTTTTCAACATATTGCTCGACCAGCCGCAAACCCTGGCAGCGGTTGAGGCATATGCCCGGGAACATGGCATCAAGTTCAATGTTTTTTTAAAAGTGGACTGCGGTTATCACCGGGCCGGCATCGATCCGTCTAAGCCCGCAAGTGTTCAGCTCGCCCGGCAGCTTGCGGCTTGCGATGGCATCGAATTCAAAGGCATCTTAACCCACGCCGGCCATGCCTATCACTGCCGCAATCCGGCCGAGATCGTTAAGGTTGCCGAACAGGAACGCGCCGTCATGGCCCAATTCGCCGGCCGTTTGCAGCAAAACGCAATCGCCTGCGATACGGTCAGTGTCGGTTCAACCCCCACCGCCATGCATGCGCCCGACTGGCGGGGCGTCACTGAAATTCGACCGGGCAATTATGTCTTTTTTGATAAATTTCAGGCCGACACCGGATCCTGCCGCCCGGAGCAAGTCGCGGCCACGGTGCTGACCACGGTGGCCGCCCACTACCCGGCCCATAATCGGATGCTGATCGATGCCGGCGCGCTGGCGCTTTCCAAAGATTTGGGAGCGGACCATCTGGGCCGCGACATTGTTTTCGGGGCCGTCGTCAATCATCCGGATCTGAAAATTTTCAGCCTCTCCCAGGAGCACGGTCTGATCACCGCCGATGACCCGATTGCCTTCCAAAAATTTCCCGTCGGAAGCCTGCTTCAGATCCTGCCCAATCATTCCTGCCTGACGGCCGCCCTGTTTCCAAAATATCACGTCGTTGAAGACGGCCGGGTCGTCGACGAATGGGCGCCGATGCGGGGCTGGTAGCGGTGGAAAATGTCGATTGACGATTGATCCGTCTTCGGCGAATCGAATTAATAAATCCTATCATTTTTGGTATGTATTGCGTTTCATTCATGCCGGCCGGCGCTATTTGGGGTAACCGGTAATTTCCCGAATTCGCTCATACAAGGGTTTGAGGCGCTTGTACATTTTTTGGTAGACATCATGGTAGAGCGCGTCATAGAGGTTGTGGTTTTTTGGGTTCGGTTCATAGACCTCGCCCACATGGGTCATATTTTTTACGGCTGATTCGAAATCATCGTGCAGGCCCAGGCCCACCGCGGCATCGATGGCGGCGCCGAGGCCGGAGGTTTCATACAGGTGCGGTTTGGCCGTCGGCAGACCGAAAATATCGGCGGTCAGCTGCATGGCATTGCGGCTCTGACTGCCGCCGCCCGAAACCCTCAGGCTGGTAATCGGCGTGCCGCTGCGCCGTTCAATGCGCTCTTTGCCTTCGCGCAGGGCATAGGCCAGGCCTTCCAGAATGGAACGATACAAATGGGCGCGGGTATGAATATCTCCAAAACCGATGACGGCGCCCTTGGCTTCCGGACCCGGAGATTTCAGGCCCGGGGTCCAGTAAGGCTGAAGCAGCAGCCCCATTGACCCCGGGGGGATGTCGTCCACCAGGCGGTCAAAAAGCGCTTCCGGCTCCAAACCGTGTTCGGCGGCTTCCCGCAGCTCCGGGTGGCCGAATTCCTGTTTAAACCAGTTGACCATCCAGTAACCCCGATAAACCTGCACTTCGACCGCGTAATATCCGGGAATAGCCGAGGGAAAGGCCGGCAGGAGCGCAATCGGCTCAATATATTTTTTATGGGTGACATTAATGGTCGCCGTAGTACCGTAGCTCAGGCAGCCGATGTGCGACTCGAGACTGCCCGAACCGATAACCTCACAGGCCTTATCGGCGGCGGCGGCCACCAGGGGCAACCCCGCGGGGATTCCGGTCGCGGCAGCTGCCGCGGCGGTAATGCCGCCCAGGATTTGCCCGGGGGGTTTCAGCTCGGGTAACAGGGCGGGCTCCAACGGCAGGACCCGCCATTTCCAGTCCCAGCTGGCGCACCGGCGCTGTCTTTTGTAGTCAAACGGTATATAGCCGACCTGAGAACCGACCGAGTCGACGAATTCGCCGATCAGGCGATAGGTCAGGTAGCCGGACAGCAGCAGGTATTTGTGGGTGTGTTTCCAAATTTCCGGCTGATAGGTGCGAATCCAGTTGGCTTCGGCTTCTTCCTGAAGATAGGCGACTGTTTTGCGCAGCCCGGCCACCCTGAAAACAGCGCCCCAGAGACCGCCCACCGGCGGCAGGCCGTAGGTCTTGCGTTGATCCAGCCATAAAATTGCCGGCCGCAGGGGCTTTCCCTTTTCATCCACATTAACGACCGTTGCCCGTTGGGTGGTCAAGGCGACCCCGGCGATTCTGCTTTTAGCCACATTCTTGTGATGCCATAAATTCCGGCAGGCCTGACACAGGGCCTGCCAGAAAACTTCCGGATCCTGTTCGGCCCAGCCGGGTTGATCGGAGAAGTAGGGGGTAAACGGCACCATCTCCTTGGCCAACAGCTGACCGTCGAGATTGAATATCAGGGCCTTCAGGCTCTGGGTCCCGTTATCGATGGCCAATATTAAGTCTTTGGTGGTCAAGTCGCTTTTCGCTTTCGCGCGGATCGGATTCGATCATAGAGCCTGCTTACGGCAGTTCCCAGCGCTTTGAGGCAGTTTGCTATTCGATTCTGCCGATCCCGGGATTCAGTGCGTTTAATCGGCAGGGCATGCGAATCGTTCCACTGAGTAAGATACGCTCTAATTTCTTTTTTCCAGCGGCTTTTATCCCAGGGTAAAGCGGACCGGCATAGTTTGCGGATCCGCTTAAGATAGGCGGCTCCGCCCTGCGGTGTCAACAATCCGATGCGCACCCGCCGCAACAAGAGATCAGCGAGGTGCCGTATGTGTTCATGCTGCGCCAAATAGGGCAGTTCGGCCCATAAAGTAAACGTGCCGGGGACCATTGCCAGGTCTTGCGGTTCGGCCGCCGCGACGATCGTATCGGCCGTTTTTCCGTAGCGGCCATAAAGCCGGCGCCAGGTTTCAACGCTTAATCCAAAATCATCGATCGGCTTTTCGGGAACCGCATCGAAAATGGGTGTTTTCCGATCCAGGTGTATCGTGGAAGGCAAATATGGTTTGGCGGATTTGAGAGCATCCCACGCCAGCCTGCGAAATGTGGTGAGTTTGCCCCCCGTGACGGTTACCAGGCCCTTGTCGACCCATACAACGTGTTCCCGGGACTCTTCCGACGGTGCCAATTTGCCTTCGCTGAGCACCGGCCGAATACCGGCGAATGAACCGATACAGTGGTCCAAAGAAAGATCTAAGGACGGAAAAAGCGCCCGGGCACCTTCAATGAGGTAAGCGGCTTCCTGGGCCGTAATTCTCGGTTCGGCCGCAAGATCTCCTTCATAATCAAGGTCGGTTGTTCCAATTAGAACCGCCCCTTCCCATGGAACGATAAAGACCGCCCGGTTATCCCGGGGGTGCATGAAACTGAACCCCTCGGTCAGCGGCAATACATTGGCGGGAAATACGAGGTGGCTGCCGCGCAAGGGGCGCAAGTGCCGCTGGGGCTCCGGAGAAGGGTGCAGTTTTTCGGCCCAGCAACCGGTGGCATTGATGACGGCCGATGCGTCAATGGTTTTTGTCTGCCGGGTTTCGGTGTCTTGCAGCGCGACTCCGGTTACCGTTCCGGCCGGGTTTCGAATGATTTCGGTGACGGACGTATAATTCAGAGCGAACGCCCCGTGTGCAACCGATTCATTGATCAGGCGCAAGACCAAACGGGAATCGTCCACCTGCGCATCCAAAAAATGAAATCCGCCGGTTAACCCTTCGCGTTTGATATGCGGAATCATGGCTGCAAATTCAGCCGCATCATAGAATTTGTGCTGCCGCTCGCCGGCCAGGACATCATACAGGGATAACCCGATTTTCAACGTGCGCCGGCCGGGACGCTGGTCTTCATAAACCGGCAATAAAAACCCTAAAGACTCGACGAGCCCCGGGGCTTCCTTTAAAAGACGCTCGCGCTCTTCAACGGCTATTTTGGTCAAAAAAAGTTTGCCCTCCTTGATGTAGCGCAATCCGCCATGGACCATCTTGGAGGAGCGGCTCGATGTTCCCCAGGCAAAATCCTTCTGTTCAAACAGGACGACTTTTAAACCCACCCGGATCGCTTCACGCAGGATGCCGGCACCGGTAATGCCGCCGCCGATGATGACTAAATCCCACGTGTCAGCTATATCATGTAACCGCATCGGTTGGGCCTCCGTCTTTGGTCTCATCCATATCCGGCACCAATTTTCCGGGGTTCATCCGCCGGTCCGGATCAAAATAGGAAAATAGATGCTGCAGGGCCGCAATTCCCACTTTTCCTTTTTCAGCCGCCAGATACTGTTTGTGATCCGTTCCAATACCGTGCTGATGGGTGATGGTGCCGCCGGCCTTAACAACGGCCCGGCTGCCCGCCTGTTTGAGGACACGCCACCTTTCCAGCGTTTCCGCGGGAGTTGGGGCCAGGCGAAATACGAATGTTGAATAAATGCTCGATCCGGTTGGATACACATGGGACAAATGGGTAAACACATGGACCCGCTCATCCCAGGGGATCAACGCCTCCCGCAGCGATCGTTCGATGGCCGCGATGGTCGGCGTTACGTTGTGCCAGGTCACTGCGGTTTCCAGCGTGTCAACCGCATAGCCCAGATCCCAGAGTGTGTTTCGCAGATAGGCCGAACGAAACCGGTTCTGCTTCCAGGCTTTGCCAATGGCAGTTCCAACCGCAACGCCCTTGAATGTCCGAAATATGGAAAATGTTTCGGACTTGGCAGATGCTACCTGTTTGCGGGAACCGGTGAACCCCACCAGGCACATGCAGGCCTCAGGCTGGGAGATGCCGCGAAAATTCAGATAGCGGTTGAGCCACGCAATTTCACGTTCATGGCCGACCAGCGCCAAATTCGTGGTGGTTTCTATCGGATTGCTCAGGCGCACCATGGAAAACCGGGTGCCGGATGCAGCCAGGGCTTGCACCGCCGGCAGGCTGTTGTCCCAGGACGGGAAAAAGACAGCATAAATATCGTCTTTTTCAGGCAAGGGAGAAATCCTGACGACAACTTTTGTCAAGACCCCCAGCCTTCCTTCCGATCCAAGCACCAGATGGCGCAAATCCGGACCGGCGCCGGATGCAGGATAGGGAGGCAACTGCAGCGGGCCCCGACTCGTCAGGAGTTCACCACCGGCAAAGAGCTGCTCGATTCTGCCGTAATGGCTGGATTGCTGACCGCTGGACCGTGTTGCCACCCAGCCCCCTAAAGTCGAATATTCGAATGACTGGGGGTAATGCCCCAGGGTGAATCCCCTTTTGTTGAGGTGTGCCTCCAGGTCGGGGCCGCGGATGCCGGCTTCAAAGGTAGCCAGCAGGCTGGCAATATCGATATCAACCATTCGATTGAGGTGTTCAAAAGACAGACTCAGGACCGGTTTTTCAATTGCGGGCACCTCCAGGTGCCCCACCACACTGGTACCGCCGCCATAGGGGATGACGACAATATTCCGGGCGGCAGCAAATTGCAGCAACGCATCAACGTCTGCCCGGGTGGTCGGTTTGGCCACACCGTCCGGAAAGCGATCCAGCATTCCGCCGCGCATCCTGACCCAATCCGGCAGGCTTTGTCCATGGGCATGCACGAGCCTTAATCTCGGATCCACGGAAATAAGCGGATGCGGCGGCAGTCTGGATTCCGGTTCACGGGCCAGCAGCGCTTCCATGGGGTGGTCCGGCCGGGGATGACCGTGGCCGATCCATTCAGCCAACAGAACCCGGCCGTTGCGCGGCAGCTGCTTGTGGACGCTCTCATCTCCCCAACCATTCCAGCGCTGCATGCTATTCTCCTTGTCAGACGGGTATCATGCTAAATATGGATGCAACTCAGTCCAGGCTTGCGGTTGCTCGCCGAGGCTGTCGATTTCAGCTGGATAATTCAAAATTATTTGCGGATTAATGTCAAGCTAAAACAATGTCTTAATGTAATTGACTTTTTTATCAGAAAATTCTATCTAGCGACATTATCTGGCGGGGGGGCCCTGATCCTGAATGACGGGTTCATATCGCGCTCAATTAGGGTTATATCTTTCCAATTTCAAATCCATTTACAATCTGCAGTATGGCGACCTCATTATTAACCCTTTAAAAAGGAGGATGGTATGAAAAGATTCAGCATTATGGGATTGGCAGTTGTCATCGCAATGACATTCCTGGCGGTTCCGGTCATGGCGGATAAAACCATGGATCAGATCGAAAAAACCGGCAAGATCAAACTGGGATTTCGCGAAGGCTCGATTCCCTTTGCTTTTGTCGATCCCAAGGTCGGCAAACACGTGGGATTTTCAGTGGACATGGCCGGCGAACTGGCAAAGTATCTGGGGATGCGCTTTGGCAAGACCATTGAAATCGTGCCGTTTACGGTAACGCCCAAGACCCGCATCCCCATGGTGGTCAACGGCACCGTCGATGTCGAAATGGGCTCGACCACCTATACCCAGAAACGCGAGGAGCAGGCTGATTTCAGTATGATCTTCTTCTTCTCGGAGACCACCTTTCTGGTGGCCAAAGACAGCGGTGTTCAAAGCCTTGAGGACCTGACCGGCAAAATAGTCGGTGCGGCCCGGGGAACGACCAACCTGCGAGCCGTCGAAAAACTGGCCAACGAAGGCAAATTCAAACCGCTAAACATCGTCGTCACCGAAACTCATCCCCAGGGCATGCTGGCCTTAAAGAGCGGCAAAATCGACGCCTACTCCACCGACCGCAGCCTGCTGGAGGGCTTGCGCATGAAGGATCAGAATCCGGACAAGTGGATGACGGTCCCCTTTGCCATTGCCTATGAGCCTTACGCCTATATCATGCGCGAAGGCCAATCCGACTTTCGCGACTTTGTCAACAACACGATTCTGTGGTCCATCCATACCGGCAAATTCGATGAGCTGTATGATAAGTGGATGGGACCCAAGGGGATCGTGCCCATTCCCATGTCGCAGGCCTACAAACAATACCTCCAGATGATGGTCTACCCGATATCGGATGGGTGGTGGATGAAATAATAGAGGTTATGCCGTTCAGGGTTCAGCGTTCAGCGTTGAAAAGCTTGCACCCTGTGGGAGTTATTGGTTAATGGTTATTGGTTATTAGTCCGAAAGGAACGCTATCCTTTTTAATACTTTACCTACCGGAGGATTATAAGGGGTAGCGGTGATCAAGTTCCAATAACAAATAACATATAACTAATAACAAACATTTGTGCATTGTTCGCTTGGTTATGGTAGATAATATTGCCTGACCCGGCAAAGCGCGAGGCGGACAAGATTAGGGAGGGGGGCTTGCGCCCCCTTCGGCTTTCTTTTTTAGCTTAAAAGTCTGGTCAGGAGAAAATCAATGGGTTTTGCATACGATTTCGACTGGGGGATCTTGTGGCGGCAGCCGTATGGCGTCTGGCTGCTGCAGGGGCTGTGGTTGACCATCAAAATCGGTTTTCTGGCCTGGATTATCGCCTTTTTCCTGGGAATATGCGTTGGAACCCTGCGGGTAACACCCTGGCGCTGGCTGCGCTTCATCGCCGCGGCCTATACCGAGGTATTCCGCAATATCCCGTTTCTGGTCCAGCTGTTTTTCTGGTATTACGCCGGCCCCATGCTTTTTGGAGACATCCTGGGACGTCAAATCAATCGAATTATGGATCTCAACATCTATGTTGCCGTAATTGCCCTGGGTTTGTACACCGCCTCACGGGTGGCGGAACATTTAAGGGCCGGGTTTGCATCCATCAGTCCGGATCAGTACCAGGCGGTACTGTCCACCGGACTGACTCAATATCAGATGTACCGCTACGTGATCATCCCCTATGCCCTGAGAATAATTATGCCGCCGCTGACAACCGAATTTTTGACCATTTTTAAAAATTCATCGGTGGCAATGACGATTGGAGTTGCCGAGCTTACCTTTCAGAGCTACAAAATTGACGCCGAAACGTTTCACGGCCTGGAAGCGACCACCGGGGCAATGGCTATTTACCTGGTCTTAGGTTTGACCGTTGTTCGGGTTATGGGTATTATCGAGAATAAACTTAAAATCCAGGGCATGATCGGGAGGTAGCCATGTTTGATGCGGTAACCCGCAATATTACCTTCCTGATGGGCGGTTTTCTGGTAACCCTCGAGTTGACCTTCTTTGCCCTGATCGGCGGAATCATACTGGGAGCCCTGGTCGGTCTGGGCCGGATCGCAAAAAAAAATGGATCTACTATCCGGTTACCGGGTATGTCAATTTCCTGCGCAACATACCGCTGATTCTGGTCATCTTCTGGTTTTACTTTGTCATGCCGATCATTGCCGGACGTCCGTTAAATCCGTTTCTTTCAGCGGTCATCTCATTTATTATTTTCGAGGCCACCTATTTCGGCGAAATTTTTCGCGCCGGCTACCAGTCCATCAGCAAGGATTTGAGCGCGGCAGCTTACTCAACCGGCATGACTTACGGCCAGACGGCCCGCTACATACTGGTACCGATTGCATTTAGGCGCATGCTGCCCAGTTTGATCACCCAGTCGATCGTTACCTTCCAGGACACCAGCCTGGCTTTTGTCATCGGGCTGCAGGAGTTCGTACGGCGAACCTCCATCGTGGACAACATGGAAGTGCGCTCCATCCAGCTGTTTGGCTTTGTGGCCGTTGTTTTCTTCGTTTTCTGTTTCATCGGTTCCAAAATTTCGCGGCATTTCGAGGAAAAAGGCAGAAAGACAGGGTTGCTATGATTCAAATTAAAAACGTAAGCAAGTGGTTTGGTGATTTCCAGGTGCTGACGGATGTGAATGAAACGATCGAACGCGGCCAAACCGTTGTCATTTGCGGTCCGAGCGGATCGGGCAAAAGCACCCTGCTGCGCTGCGTCAACGGCCTGGAACCGTACCAGGAAGGCGAAATCGTGGTCGACGGTGTCTCGCTCAGCGACCCCCGGACCAATCTGTACAAGCTGCGGGAAAATATCGGCATGGTCTTTCAGCGCTTCGAGCTCTATCCGCACATGACCGCTATGCAAAACATCTCCCTGGCACCGATGAAGGTGCGCAAATGGCCCAAACCACAGGCCGAACAAAAAGCCATGGAACTGCTGAAACGAGTCGGCATCCCCGACAAGGCCGATGCATACCCGGCCAATCTTTCCGGCGGCCAACAGCAACGCGTGGCGATTGCCCGCTCGCTGGCCATGGAACCCCGCTATATGATGTTTGACGAGCCGACCTCGGCCCTGGACCCGGAAATGATCAAAGAAGTGTTGGACGTTATGGCCAAGCTGGCAAAGGAGGGCATGACCATGCTGTGCGTCACCCACGAGATGGGCTTTGCTCGTGAGGTGGCCGATGAAATTATTTTCATGGACTTCGGCAAAATCGTCGAACGCGGCACCTATGAAGATTTTTTCAACAATCCCAAAAGCGAGAGGGCCAAGGAATTCTTAGATCAAATACTATAGTATAAAGAAATAAATCAGCAGATTATTAATCAGGATTCGGCCTGCCAGCCAACCCATTCAACTTTCGGAGGATTCTCACGCAGCCATGGGTCACCGGCGGCAGCCTGGCGGACGGTCTGTTCGATCAAGGCTTTAATGTCCGCTATCTTTTCACCGGGCACGTATCCGATGCGACATTCGATGACGGCATTTCCCGGCACAGTGGAGGGCCATTCGCCGGCTCGCATGGTTCCGATGTTTAAATGGGTAGCCCGGCCGGAGCCTTTTGCGAACAGGGGAAAGCGAATTTCTACGCCCCGCTTTTGATCCAGTTCTTCAAGCGCTTGGTAGATTGCATACATTTTTCCAATCGCGTTGACCCCCAAGTGCGCCAGGCCGGCATGGGCGCTGCGCCCTTTAACGATCACCCGGAAATAATTGATCCCCGCATGGGATATCGTAATGTTTAAATTGTGAGGCTCAGTACATATCAAGGCGTCGGCGGTATACCCCTCCATCAGGCAGGCCAGCGTGCCGCCGGCGCCGCCGGCTTCTTCATCCACGACACTTTGCAGCATAATACTTCCGGCAGGCTTTAGGCCGGCCTTTTGGATGCATTTGACGGCAAACAAATTTGCCAACAAACCTGATTTCATGTCACCCGCACCGCGGCCGAATAATTTCTCGCCCTCAATATGCCCGCTCCAGGGGTCTTGCGACCAGGCATCATAAGGTTCGGGCGGCACGACGTCGATGTGCCCGTTTAAAATAAGAGAGTTGTTTTCCCGGTTTCCTTTTAGAATCCCGATTATATTCGGTCGATTGTTATACGACGTACCGGTGTCGATGAAGGCCGGATGCGACCTGATTTTATCGACCCGGGCTTCAAATTGAATCACATCGAGACCGGCTGAGGCGTAAAGGTCGGCCATAAACCTTTGCGCCTCGGCCTCCTCGCCGGCAAGGCTGGGAATGCGAACCAGGTTCTGCAGTGTTTGGACGTATTCCGCCTTTAACTCGTCGGCCGCATCACAAATTTTTTTTTGAAGTTCTATGTCTTTCATCAGGCCTCACTCCAAAACCTTGAGCGCCGCCCTGGCAAGCGCCACCGGTTTTTCGATCCAAACCCCGGGAAACTGCTTCATGTGCCGAATCAGCTTTTCCAGCATCATCAACCTGGAAGCTCTTCCGATAAGCTGCGGGTGCATACAAAGGGTATAGACACAGCCCTCATCCAGCCGATACATGCCGTCGAATTCGCCGCGCCAGATTTCATAGACGGCTTTCTGACTTTGAATATTACCCTGGTAAGGAAAATTCGGGTACATATTCCAGCCGAAATGCGGCCAGTCATCCAACATCCAGTGCATGGGCAGGACAACGATGTTGTTCTTCTTCATTTTTTTAATGTAGGGATAATCGGTTTTCATCATGGAGGTGTCGTAGACAAAATCGAATTCATCCAGCAATTCCCATGTCTTGTCATCCATGTCGGCGGCTGGGGAGCGATAGCCGTAAGGCCGCTGTTTAAAGACTTTTTCAAATATCGCGAGCCCTTTTTCGAAATCCTGCTTTTGCTCTTCATATGACAGGTCGGCGGGATTTACATGGCCGTAACTGTGAAAACCTATTTCGTGTCCTTCGTCGGCAACGCTGTTCACCATCTCAGGATACTCCTCGATGGTCGCCCCGGGAATAAAGAAGCAGGCCTTGATATCATATTTTTTCAGCAATTTTATCAGTCGCGGGACACCCACGACCGGTCCGAATTCTCCCAGCGACACGCAAACAGGATTGCCGAATTTTGGATTTACTCTGATTTTACTTCTCCAGATCAGGGGTCCGTCGACATCAAAAGTCAGACTGACGCCCACCTTGATTCCATTTGGCCATTGCAT
>CAVQBT010000056.1:0-76718 GCA_963710795.1 uncultured delta proteobacterium | reverse complement strand
ACTGTGCGTGAACGCATCCAGGAATTCGGAGAGGCGGAAGGCCAGCAGTTGGCGCTCTTTGTTTTCCTGATCTTCGGGCTGACCGTGGTGCCGGAGGCAATGCGCTATTGGGACGCGCAAGCATGGCTCTATGCCATTTTGAGTTTGACAGTCATCCGCATTCTGCCGGTTGCCATCTGTCTGACGGGAACCCGATTGGGAAGGCTTTCGATCGGTTTTATCGGCTGGTTCGGACCGCGAGGGATTGCCTCCGTGTTGTATCTGCTGATGGTCGTCAATGAGCTTGGTCTGGCGGGGCAAGAACGGATCCTATCGGTCATCGTGCTGACGGTTTTATTGAGTATTTTTCTGCATGGAATCACCGCGGTCCCGCTGTCACGCCTGTATGGCACCCGTGCATCAAGAAGCGGCGGTTAATATAAAGTTCTGACAAATATTGAGCTTTTGAAAATGTCATGTATTGTAAACTAGCCTGTAAAATAGCAATATAAAATGAGGAAAAAACTTGAGCCACACGTGCCCATCGGTTATGTTTATACAAAGATTCCTATTGTTCATGAAAAAGATGAATCTCAACTTTAGATTCCCAAAAATGCCTCTCGAAACATGTCGCTTTCGAGCAGTTGCCGGCCGGAGCCTTCCCCGACGATCCGGCCGGTCTGCAAAACATAGGCGCGGTCCGCCAGATCGAGGGCTTCGCGAACATTTTGCTCCACCAGCAAAATCGTGATGCCTTCGGCCTTGAGTTTGCGGACCGTATCCAGCACCTCGTCGACCAACAGCGGGGCCAAGCCCAGCGAAGGCTCGTCCAGCATCAGAATCCGCGGGCTGGACATCAGGCCGCGGCCGATGGCGACCATTTGCTGTTCGCCGCCCGACAGGGTGGAGGCGGGCTGTTGGCGGCGTTCTTTTAGTTTCGGAAACAGGGTGTAAACAAACTGCAGGTTTTGCTGAACCTGCTGGTTGTCATCGAGAACATAGGCTCCCAGGCCGAGGTTTTCTTCGACGGACAGCGGACCGAACAGCATTTTTTCTTCGGGAACGTAGACGATCCCCAGGCGTACGATTGCTTCGGTATGCAGTTTCTGAATTTCGCGGCCCTTATAGAGGATACGGCCTTCAAAGGCGTGCTGGGTGCCCATCACGGCCCGCAGAAGGGTGGATTTGCCGGCCCCATTGGCGCCCAGCACACTGACCGTCTCACCCGGATTGACCGCCAGGGAAACACCCTGCAAGACCGGCAGGCCGGAATAGCGGACCCTTATTTTGTCGATTTCTAGAATCGGATTGCCCATTAAGATTGACTCCACTCGTTGTGATCGTGAGATATTGCAAACTGAAATGAAGATTCTGCTTACGTTCCCCTTTTATCTCTGCTCGGACATAAGAAATCCCAAATTACAAGCACCAAATTACAAATAAATCTCAAATTACAATGACCAATGACCCAAACCGCAAGTTTGGAATTTTGGATTTTGGTCATTGGAATTTTTTTGTGATTTGATATTTGTGATTTGTTATTTTCACTACTGCAAAATTTTAGTCCTGCTAATGCTGATAGTCTACCGAAAGCGGGTGAAAGTTATTCCAGCTCATCCCCATGTTCCTCCACATAGCGTTCGCCCAGATAGGCCTTAATCACCTCGGGATCTTTGGCGATTTCAGCGGGATTGCCGTCGGCAATTTTTTGGCCGGAGTCCAGGACGATAACCCGGTCGCTTATTTTCATCACCAGCTCCATGACATGCTCGATCAGCATGACGGTCACTCCCAGATCATTATGAATGTGTCGGATGCTGGACATGATTTCTTCAATTTCGCCGGGATTCAAGCCGGCCGCCACTTCATCCAGCAGCAGCATCTTGGGATCCGGCCCCAGGGCAGTGGCCATGGTCACCCGCTTTTGGGCGGCCACCGGCAGCTCGCTGACCAGGTAATCGGAAACATCCTTCAATTTCAAAAAGGCCAGGATTTCCGCTGCGCGGGATTTTGGCCTGCGCACGGGAGCGGGTTCGCATGAAACAGCCGACCATCACATTTTCTTCAACATTCAGATCCCCGGAGGCGCGTATATACCTGAAACGTGCGGGCCAGGCCGCGGCGGGCGACTTCATGGGCCTTTAAATCCGTGATGTCTTCACCGTCGAAAAGAATCCGGCCCGAGGTTATGGGATGCAACCCGGAGATACAGTTGAAGAGCGTGGTTTTGCCGGCGCCGTTGGGCCCGATCAATCCCAGCAGCTCCCCTTTTTCCATGGCAAACGAAATATCGTTGTTGGCTCTCAATCCGCCAAAATATTTGGTGACATTGCGCACATCCAGCAGCGCCATTATTTGCGTTTCCTCCGCCGTACTTTTTCAACGATGCCCCAGATCCCCCGGGGTTCAAATGCCGAAACGATCATAATGATCAGCGCATAAATAACCAGATCGATGCCCGCCAGTCCCGCGGTGGCCCCCAGCCATTCCTTGAGATAGCTCTTGAGCGGAATCAGAATGCCGGCGCCGATGATCGGCCCCCACAAAGATCCGGCGCCGCCCAGCATGGCCATCAGGGCGATCAGAATCGAAATCGACAGGCTCATGGTGTCTTCCGGCTCGATATTTTTGATGTAGCAGGCATGAAACGACCCCACCACACTGACAAAGGCCGGTGGCGATGGCATAGGTTTTGACCTTGGCCCAGCGCACATTGATCCCCAGCGAGCGGGCGACATCCTCATTGTCCTTGATGGATCGCAGCTGGTATCCCAGGCGTGATTTGCGAAACCAGTTGATGTACAGAATTCCGATCAGAAAAAAACCTAACAGGATGTAGTAATAGTAAATGTCTTCCTTGAAAATCAGCCGCAAAAAATCCGGCGGCTGGTATTTGATGGGCGAAATTTCCAGACCCCGGGCAGCTCCCACAAAATTCCAGACTTCAAAGAGATCCTTGAGCACCAGGGATGTGGCAATGGTGGCAATGGCAAAATAATGGCCTTTGAGCCGGAAGAGGGGATACCCGATGATAAAGGACCAGCCGACGGAAAAGCACACGCCGATGGGCATGGATACCCAGAATGGGATGTCCCAGCGAATCAGCATGACCGCGGTGGTATAGGCCCCGATCCCCACATACTGGGCTTTGCCCAGATCGACCTGGCCGCCGTATCCGCCGATGGTGTTCCAGCCCATGCCGTAAAGGGAGAACATCAGAAACTGGATCATGGTGGCCATGGCAAAGGAGGAGATGCGACAGCAGCGGAAAGGTCAGCAAGAATATCAACACCGCGCCGGCCACCGTCAGATCGATGCGGGGGAAATCGGAAAAGTCAAACGTGTTTTTTATTGTTTCCATCCAAACAAGCCCCTGGGTCGGATTACCATGATCAGAAAATACGCCAGATAGACCCACATGTACTTAAACGATGTCATGGGAACATCGGCCATCCAGTCGATATTAAAGGTATAGGTGATAAAATCCCAAAAGCCCGGAATTTCCATAATCATGCCCACCACAAGTCCGGCAAAAAAAGCGCCGGGCACGCTGCCGAATCCGCCCAGCGCCACGATGGCAAAAGCGATCATGGTAAACAGCAGCCCGATGAACGGGCTCACCGACCAGAAGTTGACGATGAGCGCCCCGGCGATGCAAACCGTACCGCAGCCGATTCCCCAGGCCAGGGCATTCATCCGCTCGGTCGGAATGCCCATATAGCGGGCCCCCTGCGCATTGAGGGCCGTCGCCCTCAAGGCGTTGCCGATTTTGGTGCGGTGCATGAGCATCCAGACCCCCCAGAAGGACACCACGGAAAGTGCGGCCGCCGCCAGCTTGGTGGCCGGAAGAATGACGCCCATCCCGATATCGAAACTTTTGCCGACCAGGATGCCGTGGTGCAGGGCGCGGTCTTCCGAGCCGAAAATCAGCAGCGCCAGATTTCTCAAAAGCAGCATCAGGCCGAAAGTGCCCAGCAATTGCGCGATCATCGGGCCGCGCAACAAAAATTTTACAAAGCCGGTATAGCATAGAACGCCCAGCAAAAATCCGACGAGCGCGGCAACCGGCAGCGTCAGCAGCGGATCGATGCCCGTGGCCTGGGCCGTCAGCAGGCCGGTATACATGCCGATCATGAGAAACTCGCCATGGGCAAAATTAACGATGTCCATGACGCCGAAAATGATCGTCAGACCCAAGGCCACAATTGCCAGAACCATGCCGAGCAAAAGACCGGCGACGATGGAGCTTAGCAGGATGTCCATAAGTGAATGCCTAAAGTGCCTAAAATGTCTAAAATGCCTAAAATTCAGACTTAATCAAATTTCTGTGGCTGTAAAACTTCACGGGGAGTATTGGAGTACTGGAATATTGGAGTATTGGAGTATTGGAGTATTGGATTTTTTTCAGTACTCCAGTACTCCAATATTCCATTACTCCAAACCCGATATAGACCAATATCGTCGTTTCCCATCCCTCAAAGACGCAGAGGGATGGGTTATGGGTTCCAGACGCAAATACTTTTTAATACTTCGGGAAAGGATAAATCATGTCGGCTGAAGCGACATCAAAGGGATAGACGATCTCCAGCACGATCTGGCCGTCGGCGTTTTTTTGATACTGACCGATCAGACCGGAGCCCAGCGTATTCTGGCCGATCTCATCGCCGGAGGTGGAAAATTTAATTCCGGCCCACGGCACCACGAGTTCTCTGCCCGGGATGTTCATCTCATTGGCGGCCTTCTGGATTGCGGCCGGTTCGGTGGATGCGGCATTTTCAAGCACATGCACCCAGGTTTGCAGACCGGTGAAGGAGCGGGCGGAAGCGCCGGTCAGATCGTTGCCGGTTTTGGCTTTGTAAAGCGCATTGACCTGTCCGGCAACCTTTTTAACCTGGACGACCTGGGGCAGAAATACGGTACGGGTCAGAATGCCGATCACGCTGTCACCCAGGGTTGCCCGGAATTCAGGCACCTCGAATCCGGCGTCCTGGCCCCAGATGACTTTCGGCTGGGCTTTCTGGGCTTTCAGTGTTTTAATCATCAGAATGGCGTCCGAAGTGTAGGAAGCAAACAACATCACATCCGCGCGCGACGCTTTCAGGGACCGCACCTCGCTGGACAGATCGGGCGCTTCCTTGGCATACAGCATGGATTTTCTTAAATCATAGCCGTATTCCTCCGGCAAACTGCTGAATCAATTCCGAGACAAATGAGCCCCATTCGGTTTTTTCACAGGCCGAGGATAGATTCATGATATCTTTTTTGGGAACCGCCGGAACCCCTTTAACCTTGCCTTCGGTCAAGCCGTTTAAGAATTCAAAAAGGTCCTTGGTAAACCAGACGTCGTGGGGGGTTGTGCGCCAGAACCATTTGAAACCGCGTTTGGTCAGGGACGGCGACGTGGATGACCCGTTGATCATGGGAACGCCGTACTGCTCGGCGACGGCACTGACGGTTTTTGTGACGGAGCTGTGGTAACAGCCCAGCAGGCCATCCACCTTGTCATCCAATATCAATTTCTTGGCCAGGTCCGCACCCAGGGTGGGATTGCCTTCATGATCCTTGAAGATGATTTCAATTTTGGCACCCCCCATGCTCGTGATGCCGGCGTTTTTGGCCATGCTCATGTCGATATCCGCCATCGCATTGTTGGCGATCTCCACGGCCAGCTCCACACCGGCCCGCAGCTCACGGCCGGCGGCCGCCGCGCCGCCGGTCAGGGGATAGATGGCGCCTATTTTAATTGTCTTTTGAGCCAGAACCCCTGCCGGGAAAATCATCCCGATGACCAATACCAGACTCAACACGCCCAATCCGTATCGCAATGTTTTTTTCATTGTGTATCCTCCTTTTGAATTTTACTATAAACATATTTTACCTGAAAGTGAATTTATGATTCAGGTTCAGAAACTTTATAGGAATCATTTCGACCTGTCAAGGAGCAATCAGCGATTTGAAAAGATTAAAGGAAGCCATTGATTGCGGCATCATCAACCGCTTATCTTTCTGGGATGCTCTGATCGTCGCAGCAGCTGAAAGTGCTAATTGTGAAACACTTTGGACCGAGGATCTAAATCACGATCAGGTGATTCGCGGCGTTCGAATTGAGAACCCCATAAAAGTTAAAAAGCTGATATGATCTTTTTCCCGAAGTTTCCGCCCAATCAAGTCCACCATCAAACTCAATTCAGTCAAGGATATTCGATGCGATCGGCCAACTCCAACGACCAATATAGGTGTCGTAGCACTTCCCTGCACGCCATGTATTTCAACTCCTAACAACGCGTCTGAAACCATATTTTTGACAACAGACAACAAACCACCAACAACGGACACCTCCCACTCTGCGCAATGATTCATAAAATCGTCAGATCTTCATCTCTCAGGTCCGAAACAAACATATGGCCCGGGGCATGAGTAATGACACGCGTAAGGGGTACGGATGTTGCCGCCAGCTGGGAGGTTACCCCGCAGGCCCAGAATACCGGTATCTCGCCGGGATGAACCGTAACCGGATCACCGAATTCGGGGGTGTTCAAATCCCTGATGCCGATTTCAGCCGGGTCTCCCAGGTGAACCGGGGCGCCGTGGGTCAGGTGAAAACGGGTGGTGACCTGGACCGCCCGAATCGCCTGCGACGGTGTCATGGGCCGCATGGTCACCACCAGTGGCGCCGAAAAAGGACCGGCTGGCGTGCATTTGCGGTTGGTGACATACATCGAGACGTTTTTATCTTCTTCCATATTGCGAATGGGCAGTCCGGCGGCCAGCATGGCATTTTCAAACGAGAAACTGCAGCCCAGCAGAAAGCTGACCATATCATCACTGAAAAAGTCGCTGACATCTTCAACATCGGTTTTGAATTCGCCATTTTCAAAAATTTTGTAGCGCGGCAGATCCGTGCGCAAATCCGCGCCGGGCGCAATGATCGGCTCGACCCGGCCCGGCTCCAGCACGTCTAAAATCGGGCAGGGTTTGGGATTACGGACACAAAAAAGCAAAAAATTAAATGCCGCTTCCGCCGGCAGCATTACCAGGTTGGCCTGCAAATAGCCGGAGGCGGAACCGGAAGTGGGTATGGTCCACTGGCGGGTACGGATTTGTTGACGCAATTCTTTGGCTGATATTTCTGATCGCATGGTTTTTTAACCTCCTGTGCGGGTCAAGCCGGAAACGAAAAGGATCAATCGCGAAAGCACGAAATGACGAAAACACGAAATAAAGCTGTGGCCTTAAAGGTTTAATTCCATTATTTAACAACTGATAATAAACAGCACGCAACTGACATAATTGTGCTCTGGTCCAATTGTTAGGTGGTACCTTAATCGTCCGGAAGCCCCAGCAGACGGACATCTTCCAGGTCAACGTCTCTGCCGGCAGCACGTTTTGATCTTATTAAGTCATCCAACGAAACGACATAAAAAGCTTGCCCTTGATATTTCATGTTTTGCTTTCTTTCCCATGCTGTTTCAAATTGTAATCCAGGTGTCGAAATTTGTACGTCAATTCGAACCCGGTCTTGGAAGATTGTGATTTCATTAGCCAGGATTTCATCGACATTGGTTAGCGTCGCGGTGCCCATCCCGGCGTCTGTGAGAGCATCAAGCAATCGTTGGGCATTATTGGGGGTAGCTTCAATGAGGATATCTAAGTCAAAGGTTGCTCTGGGAACTCCATAGAGGACAGCAGCTATGCCGCCGATTACAACATATCTGACTTCATACTGCTGAAAGGATTTGAATACGCTTTTTAGCCTGTTGAGCATGCTTTTTATCTGGCAGCTGAGGGTTTAATTCAAGGGCAAGGTCCGTATATGAGCACAACATATCCATTCTCTCGGATAGATTTAGTGTCCGAAACCATTTAACTTTAGCTTCGATGGTTTCATCGCTGCGATTATGTGAGATTTTAAATTCCATCGTCGATAATTTAGCAAATTATGCCGATTTTTTCAACTCCTAACCTTAAACGATGACAATATCGTCAGGATATTTGTTGAACTGCTCCAATCCATCTGGGGTGACCAACTGGGTGTTTTCAATGCCGACGACGCCTTGACCCGGGAAAATCAGTTTGGGTTCCAGGGCGATGGTCATGCCTGCCGCTAATTTAAAATTTTGGCCGGCAGCCAGAAAGGGAAATTCATCCACCTCCAACCCAATGCCATGGCCGACAAAGCGCACACGCTGGTCACCGGTGCCCATAAAATGGTCTGCATAGCCCAATTCCTTTGTTTTTGCCAAAGCCTGATCGTAAATTTCGCCGGACGTGACACCCGGTCGGGCAACTTTTTGGATCATAAGCTGCACCGCAAGCATGGCAGCATGTGCTTCGAGCAGTTCCGGCGGAAGGGCTCCAAGTGAATAAATGCGGGTATTATCGGAAAGATATCCGTTGTAGCAGAACATATAATCAACCATCACCGGTTCGTGGCGGGCGATGGGTTTAAAGCTGGGGCCCTGGGCGATCGCCGGGCTTGCGCCGGTGCCGCCGGTCGGCGAAGACAGATAGCTGGGCACCGCTCCCGTGGGTCCGGAAAGCAGATGCCCGTAAAACATTTCACTGCCCCACAGGCGCATTCTGATTACCCCCTGATGGCCCAACCGCCGGGCTTCGGCTTCAACCAGGCCGGCCATCTCGAGTTCGCTGATCCCCGGGCGTAAAATATTCGGCACCCATCCGAGGACCTGATCCGAAAACTCAGCCGCCCGGCGCATGATGCCGAGCTCGTATGATGATTTGACGGCGCGCTGCAAACGAATGGCCAGTGATATGTCCCTGATATCGGTGCCGCTGAATAGTTTCTGATAGGTAAAATACATGGTGGTCGGCAAGACATCGAGCTCCAGTCCCAGGGTGCCGGGGATGCCATATCCCTTGCCTTTGATGATTTCCGGAATGCGCTTGGGGCTTTCCAGGTGCACGATCGTATCCAAGAAGGATTCCGCTTGGGCGCGCTCGAAATTTTTATTGACCATCAGCACCGGCTCTCCAGCAGCCGGAACATATAGACTGCCCTGTTGAAAGGTTCCGGAAAAGTAGAACAGATCGACGCGCTGCAGAATCAGGGCCGCCTCGATATCGTTGTGCCTGAGATGGTTTTTGAGATGGTCAATGCGCTGTTCAAGCTCTGCTTTGGGTGTGTTTAATTCCGAGTTGTACAATTGCTAATGGTTCCTTATTTTCTGGATGCTTGATACTGGTTGCTGGATACTGGATACTGGATGCTCGAAAGAAACGGTATAAGGTATAGGGTATATGGTGTAAGGTATTCGGCGTTCGGCATTCGGCGCACGGTGATGGAGTTCTGTTATCTGACATCCGGATACCGGATGCCAGCTGCCGGGTAATCGGGGATTTCTGAGGCATATCTTAAATTTTTCAGCATTCCGCTTTACAGCCTCTAATAACGAATAACCAATAACCGCGCCTTTCCTCTGTCATCCGTCATATGTCCTCTGTCCTCTGACCTCTGACTTCTGTCATCCGTCCTCTGTCTTCTGACCTCTGACCTCCGTTTTCTGTGGTTTTCCAGCACCTGACATAGTGATTTTCTGCGACTTTATTAAACGGTTGGCGATTGTCGTCACAGCGGGGCTCCTTTAATGGACATTTTGGGCCGAAACTGCAGCCATCCGGTTGATTCAATGATTCCGGCGGGGCATCCTCCGCCGCTGCTATCGGATGGGGCTGCTCGATCCCGGAATCCGGTGCTGCCGACAGCAACAAATTGGTATACGGATGATTCGGGTTATCGAAAAGCTCATCGGTCGGTGCGTATTCCACAATCTGACCTTTGTACATAACCGCAACCTCGCTGCACAGATACCCCACCACATTCAGGTCATGGGAGATAAACAGATAGCTTAAACCCAACTGATCCTGCAAGTCTTTTAACAAATTTATAATCTGAGCCTGGATGGACACATCCAGCGCCGATACCGGTTCGTCACAAATTATCAGGGCGGGCTCGACGCTCAGGGCCCGGGCGATCCCGATACGCTGCCGCTGGCCGCCACTGAATTCATGGGGATAACGGTCGATACTGCGCGGGGACATCCCGACCGTGCCCAGTAATTTTTCAAGCTGCCGACCCTGATCTGCCTTCCGTCGAAGACCGCTAATCTGAAGGCCTTCCGAGAGCGTCTGACCGATCGTCATGCGGGGGTTCAAGGATCCATAGGGATCTTGAAAAATGATCTGGATCTGCTTGCGAAAGGGCTTCATTTCTTTCTCGGTCAACTCCGTCATATTCTGACCGTTGAAAATGATTTGGCCTTCGTCGGCCTGCAGCAGCTTGAGAATTAAGCGGGCCACCGTCGTTTTACCGCAGCCGCTTTCACCCACCAGCCCGAGGGTTTGGCCTTTTTCGATTCGAAAGGATACGTCTTCAACGGCTTTGATCCAACCGGCGACGCGCCGGAAAACCCCGCGGTGAATCGGAAAATACTTCTTCAGTCCGTCAATCTGCAGAATAATATTGTTTTGGGATCCAATGGAATTCATCTGTTCGTCAACGCCTAAGGTTTGGCGGCTAAAGGCGGCCGGTTGCGGATAATCATCAAACGACAGTGCGGCTCTCTGCGTAGAGCACCGGACACCGTGCCCGATGACCGGAGCCGTAGTCGCAGGTTTCCGGAAACTGTTCCCGGCAGGTCCGGATTGCCCGGGAGCAGCGCGGATGAAACGGGCAGCCGCTAGGTTTGTATGCCGGATTCGGCACACTGCCCGCAATACTGTAAAGCCTTTTGCCGCGCTTTGATCGATGCGGCAGCGATGCCAGCAAGGCCCGGGTGTAGGGATGCTGTGCCTCCTGGAAAATATGATTTTTGCTGCCCTGCTCGACGATAATTCCGGCATACATAACGTAGATCCGGTCGGCCACTTTGGAGACCACCCCCAGGTCGTGGGTGATATAAAGCACCGCCATGGCCCGTTCTTGTTGAATGGTGTTCAGCAACCGCAATATCTGCGCCTGAACGGTCACATCCAGCGCGGTGGTGGGCTCATCGGCAATCACCAGCTCGGGATTGCAGGCCAGTGCCATGGCAATCATAACCCGCTGGCGCTGCCCACCGCTCAGTTGATGCGGGTAATCATTCAGGCGTTCGGCCGCCGAAGGGATGCCAACATTTTCGAGCAATTGCACACAGTGGAGCTCTATTTGATCCGCCGGCAGGGTTTCGTGGATCCGGATGGCCTCGGCAAGCTGGTCTTTGATGGTGAAAACCGGATTCAAGGATGTCAGAGGTTCCTGGAATACCATGGCAATCTGGTTGCCGCGAATCCGCTGCAGGGCCTCCTCGTCATAACCGATGAGGTTTTGACCTTTAAATACGATTTCGCCGCTGACAATTTGCCCCGGCGGCATCGGAACGAGTCCGATAATGCTAAGGGCGGATACGGTTTTACCGCAGCCGGATTCGCCGACCAGGCACACCGTTTCCTCGCGCCGCACTTCGAAACTGACACCATCCACCGCCCGCGCCAATTCGTCATCACTGCGAAAATAGACCCGCAGGTCATTGACGGATAATAATATGTCGTTGGTTTTCATATTATGAGCTAAAATTTATATAGAGTTATGCAGAATGCCTAAAATGCCTAAAATGCGCTAAAATGCCTAAAATTAATGAGTCGCTGCGCTCCGGCTGCATATTGTTCAGATATAGTCTGGGAAGACTAAAAAGAAAGAATGATTGGACTTCGCCCTTTGATATCTATTCACTTGTTTTTTTTAAATCGACAGTATTCCTCAATTTTAGGCATTTTAGGCAATTTCAAATTTTAGGCACTTATTTTATTGCCTCTCCCGCAGCTTCGGATTCATGACGTCCCGCAACCCTTCGCCGAATAGATTAAAAGACAGCACCACCACCAGGATGGCAAATCCCGGAATAAAGGTCAGCCAGGGGGCATCAAAAATAAAGCGTTTTCCGTCCGATAGAATATTGCCCCAGGTGGCGTGGGGCGGTGGAACGCCGAAGCCCAGAAAACTCAAACCGGCTTCGGTCAGGATGGCCGACGCGATTCCGATAGTGGCGGACACCAGGACCGGCGCCACGGCGTTGGGCATCATGTGACGGAATATGATTCTAAAGTTTCCAAGACCCAGGGCTCTGGCGGCGGAAACGAAATCCAGTTCCCTGAGCGAAAGAAATTCAGCCCGCACAAACCGGGTGGCCCCCATCCAACTCGTCAACCCGATGACAATCATTATGTTGTAAATGCTGGCCGGCAGCAGGGCGACCACTGTCAGGATCAAAAAAAAGCTGGGAAAGCACAACATGATATCCACAAAGCGCATAATCAACGTGTCGATCGAGATGGTATTTTTTTTCAGCAGGCCGCATCCGGGCAATCTTTTTCCTGAACGCAATAAAAACAGGCCGGCGGCGACTGAGATCAGCAGGACGATGCCGACATAGGGCTGTCCGGTGGCCATCAATCCGACACCTGCCGTCAGCAAGGCCAACCATAGCAAATGGTCCAGGCGAATGAAATGTTGTCCAAAGTAGCCCGCAATACCGCCCATGAATATTCCGACCAAAACCGATATGCCGACGGCAACAAAGCCGACGGTCAGTGATACCCAGGCGCCCTGGAGCATGCGGGCGAAAACATCGCGACCCAGGTCATCGGTGCCAAAAAGATAAATGCCGAAGGCCGGCGTTTCATCGGGCTGCAGGCTTGCCAGATTGGGCCTTGTCAGCGGCGGCAGCAGCTTTTCCTGCAATCTGATCAGGGCGGGATCGAAAACAGGGTTCTTGCCGGATGTTAAAACGAGCCCGATCAGGGCACTGCAAAAAAAGAGAATAAATATGACCAGTCCTAAAATTGCCAGGCGGTTCTTTTTGAAAAGACGCCAGAATTCTTGTATTCTGGTCCGCTTCGGCGCTGCCGGTTCCTCCAAGGCAAAGTCCCGCCCAAGATCGCTTGCGTTGATATGATTCACAGTCTTATCCTCGGGTCAACCACCATGTACAGCAAATCAGAGATAAAGGTGCCGGCTAAAACCAGAACCGCGGAAACAAAATTGATCGTTAAAATTATCGGGTAATCCCGGGCCAGGATGGCTTGATAAGCCATCCGGCCCATTCCCGGCCAGGAAAATATGGATTCGATAATCACGGAGCCGCCGATCAAGCCCGGCAAGATCATACCGAACATGGTTACGAACGGCAACAGGGCATTGCGCAGCGCATGTTTGTAATGCACCTGCTCCGGCGGCAGCCCCTTGGCCTTGGCGGTCCGGACGTAATCCTGCCCTTCAACTTCCAGCATCTGGCTGCGAACATAGCGCGAGAGAATGGCGATACCGCCGGTTGCCCCTAAAATCGACGGCAGGAGCAAATGCCAGGTCCGGTCCATTATCATTTGAAGCCACGACGCACCGCCGGCCCCAAAGGTTTCCATGCCGATGACCGGAACCTGGAGCTGGTCGACCACGAAGATGATTAAAATGTAGGCAAAAAAGAAGCCGGGAATGGAGATCAGAAAATAGGATAAAAAAGTTGCGCTGCGATCGTATAGTCGGCCCCTGGCAATCGCCGAACGGATGCCGACGGGAAATGATATGGTCCAGGTCAGAATCGTGCCGACGATGAACAGCGGCAGACTGTTCATGAAACGCTCCCAGATTTTTTTGAGCGCCGGTTGATTGTCTTTCCAGGAAATGGTTTTGCCGGTAAGAAGATCGCGGTAAAAATATAGATACTGGATGTAGAGGGGCTCATCCAGGTGAAAGGCCTGGCGAAAACGCTCCACCATTTCGGGGGTGAACTTCGGGTTCAACGGATCCACCTGGCTGGGCTCTCCCGGAGCCAGGTGAATTATCATAAATGATACAATCGAAACAAAAAAAAGGGTTACTAATTTTTGAATGGTACTGCGTCCGATAAATGACAGCATTTTACTTCCTTTAAGACGCCAATTCGGGCATTTCGGGCAGTTTGATCCACCGGTTGAAGTAGTACTGGAAATTGCCGGTCTTGGTGGGGGTGATTTTTTTGTAAATAGGTTGACCGCTGCGGTCGACTTCTTCAATGACGATGCGTTTGTCTAAAATCGCGGTCCATTTGCCGACATATAAAAATGTATAAGGCTGTTCGCGTGCAATGATTTCGTGCAGCCGGTGGGAATATTCGCTCTGGGTCCGGATGTCGTATTCCTGCCTGATTTTAACGATGAGCTCGTCGGCCTGATGATTTTTAAAGCCCACAAAATTAAGCTGATGGGGACCCGTCTGGCTGGAGTGCCAGATCTGGTAGAGATCGGGGTCGATTCCCATCGACCAGCCCAGCACCAGGGCATCAAAGTCCAACTTGTTGACCCGCTCCTGGATAAACACCGACCATTCGAGAAGGTCCGTTCGTACATCGATGCCGATCTGCTTCCAGGCATCCTGGGCGATGGCCAGAATAGCCTTGCGGATGTCATTGCCGCTGTTGGTGATCAGCGTAAACTGAAACCGTCGGCCGTCCTTCTCAAGCCAGCCATCCGAATTGCGCTGCCAGCCGGCTGCGGCGAGCAAATTCAAGGCCCCCTCGGGATCGTAAGGCATCGGTTTGACCGCCTGATTGTAGTAATCGGTTTGTTTGACAAACGGGCCGGTGATCCTTTCGCCCTGGTTGTACAGCACGTAGCGGATGATTTTATCGGCATCGATGGCCATGCTCAGCGCCCGGCGCACCCGCACATCGTCAAACGGCTTACGTCGCAGGTTGTAGCCGATGTAAGTATAGCCGAAGGATGTTCCGGAAAAGCTCTGGAACCGGGGATCGGCTTTAAAGCGTTCTACCTGATGGGGCTGGACGCTGTAACTGTCGAGCGTCCCGGCATAAAATTCCATTTCCTGGGTCAGCAGATCGGGGATGACCCGAAAAACATATTTGTGATAGTTGGCAGGCCCTTCCCAGTAGCCTTCGAACCGGTCCAGAATAATGTACTGATCTGATTTCCACACCTTGAACATGAATGGTCCGCAGCCGATGGGATGCCGGTTGAACAAGCTTTGACGCATCGTAAAAGTTGCGGGGTCTTTGCCGAGCGCGACGGCTTCTTTTTCAAGGGCCGCCTCGTTGAGCAGATGCGCCGGCAGGATCCCCATGGCCCAGGTGCCGATGGCCGGCGAATAAAGCCGCTTATACACGACGCGCACGGTGAGCGGGTCGATGACCTCCACTGATTTGACCGGTTCATAGTCGGCGATGCGGGGCGAGAGGTTTTTGGGATTCAAAATAGCTTCATAGGTGAATTTGACATCATGGGCATCAAATTTGTGGCCGTCGTGGAAGGTAACGTCGGGTCGCAGATAAAATTTGATAATGGGATTGTGCTCGGTGGCGGGCAGCAATTCACCGGCCAGCGCAGCCAGCTGATCGGTTGGCAGCGCGGGATCGGTGGTCAGGAATCTTTCCGGGGTGAAGGATTCAAAATATTTTGCGCCCAGCAAACGGGAGAGGTTCTTGAAAAGCTCCTGGTCGACTTGATCCAGCGCTAATTTTATTCTGGCCGGCGCCGCCGCGTCGATTTTAACCTCAATATTCTTCCGGATGTCGCCGGGATCGGCGATCTTTCTGGTGATCGAAATATTACGGGGACCGATAAGAACTATTTTTTTGATGTTGGCCAAAGAATTTTTTAATTTCTCATCAGACAATCTATTGTCTTGGCGGACTTTGTGCAGCAGCGCCACAATTTCGGCGGCATCCAGACCCCTCCCGCCCGGGATCGTTGCCGAATCGTTGACGTAAAAGTAAGCCTCTTCGGATATTTGCCAGGACCTGGCCAAGCGACCCCTGAAATGCAGGTTCTCATCACGGTCGATAAGACCTTCGAATACTTTGGACTCAATTTCACTGCTGGCGCTGTCTGCCGAAAGGATCGGATTTAAAATTGCTGCATCTCCGATCGATCCGGTGATGTATTCATCAAAGCGTTCGGGGTTGCCACGGGCCTGCTGTTCATAGGTGGGCACCCAGAAATATGACTGGAATAGGAACAGCGTCAGGATCAGGGGGGCAAAAATGAGGATCCGTTTGGTTGACATTTCCATCCTTTGAAGGCATTGTGATTAACGATCACTCGTATTATAAGAGAATTATCTTAAACTGGCAAGTGCCCATGGAAGAATTCGTCAGCGGCGGTCGGTTCATGAGCCGGGGCAGTAGCAAAGGCAAAACGGCACTGGCGCGGCGGCGATTCAATCGGGTCCCTTAAAAACCTTCAGTGTAATTCGACCGGGCATGAACGATCCGATTATCTTTCCAATCTGGTTTTTTCTTGTTTTGATGGCCGTGGCCCGGTGGGCTTTTCCGGATCGTGTGCTGATCTCCAGCACCCACTGGGTTGAAACTACCATAAACGCCTTAAATATGCTAACATTGAGATGACTGGTTACGGAAACCGATGGACTCTAAAAAGCCGTTGCCGAGGAGGATGACATGCTGGCTTATTACGCCAACTCGATCGTGCACTGGCTGCCGGATGGTCAAAAACCTTTGATTGCGCATTAAAAAATAATGAATAAATACCTAAAATATATAACGATAACATTTGTTATTTTTTTCTGGTGGCAGTGTTGGCCACCGAATTCGTATTGCGAGTTTTACAAATATGTTGATGCACAAGGCCGGGTTTTTTATGTGGATGACCTTAGCAAAGTACCCGAAGCCTACCAGGATCAAATTCAGGTTTATCGGGAGAAGTACGATAATCTTTCCGAACAGGAAAAATCTCAAGCGCTGCAAAGAGAGCAGGAGCAATTCCAGCGGCATGAGCAGGAAAAAATGCTGCGAATCAATGAACAATTGCAGGAAGTCCAAGCCGCAGAGGAGGCGGAAAAAAGAAGAAAGGCTGAAAGTGCCAAAAAAAAATTGATGGAAACGATGCAAACCCGGGTCATCATCGACGCTAATCGCATTATGGTTCCGGTAACCCTGGTTAATAACGGGGTCGAATTGGATGTAAATCTGGTGTTGGACACCGGTGCCTCCCAGATCGTATTGCATCGCGATGTGGCCCAGCAATTAAATATCATTGCGCTGCAGAAAGGGTTGGCCCAGGTTGCCGGCGGTCAAAATATTCATGTCGAAACGGGGCAGGTCCAATACTTTAAAGTCGGACCCTTCAAAATGGAAAAGGCCACCGTTCTGATTATTGCCCATGAAGGTCCGGCAACCGCTTACAGCGGCCTGTTGGGTATGAATTTTCTCAAAAACGTCCAGTACACGATTGACTACCCAAACCAGTTAATTCGCTGGCAAGCTCCGGAGCCGGCGCCCCCCAGGGAATAGAATAGTGAAAAATGAAGATTGAATAATTAAGGAATGCTGTCTAATTTGGCACATTTTTGACTTAGTTATTGTTCAGGAAAGTTGACGAATTTAAAACGTAAATTACAAAATCTGAAGTAAGGACTTATTTGGCTGTTCAAAGCCTCATCAAGGACGCAATATCGTGACAACTTTATTAGACTGGGGTATTCTGGTTATTTTGTGGTTGCAGCAGTTCAGTCCCACTTTGGATCTCCCGTTTAAAGCGTTGACTTTTTTGGGGGATGAGACATTTTACCTGATTTTTATGCCACTTTTTTATTGGTGTATTGATCGCCGCACCGGTTCACGCCTGTTTTTTTTGCTTTTATTTTCGGCCTACCTGAATGCGATTGCCAAAGTGCTGGTAGACCAGCCCCGCCCCTTCGCCTACGATCCGCGGGTCCAGGCCATTGGGCAGGCCACCGGCGGGGGGATGCCCAGCGGCCACACGCAAAATGCCGTGGTTATCTGGGGTTTTCTGGCAGCCAGATCCGGCAAGAAAATAGCATGGCTGATCGCCGTTTTTCTGATGATCGGTATTCCTCTATCACGAGTATATCTGGGCGTTCATTTCCCAACGGATCTTATCGGCGGCTATCTGCTTGGCGGTATTATTCTGCTCCTGTTTTTATGGTCAGAACCCCGGTTAGAAGTCTGGTTGGTTGAGAAAGGATTTGCCTGGCAGCTTTTGATTTCCCTGTTAGGGCCACTGTTGCTGGTGTTGCTGAATCCTAGCGGTGATAAGTACGTCCTTTCCATAGCATCAGTTTTAATGGGCGTCTGCACGGGCTTCGCGCTTGAGCGGCGGTTTGTCCGGTTTTCTGGCGAAGGTCCGTGGTGGAAAAGAACCATCCGCTACCTGGTCGGGGTGGTCGTGCTTTTCGGCCTGTGGGGCGGTTTAAAACTTGCCTTTAGCGGGATGGAACCTGCCGGCCTGCTGCGCTTTATCCGGTACGCCCTGGTAGGGTTATGGGGTGGCGCGGGGGCCCCCTTGGTGTTTGTGAAGCTGAGGCTGGCCGACATGGAAAAGCGAATTACGAATATCGAATAACGAATGTCGAAGGAAGGAATTCTATCCAATTACCTGTCGGTCTTACATGCATGGCGCAATCTATATTGGCAATGACGGTCATCGTGATCAATGTTGCAATTTATGGATCTTTATTTTACAAGCGCAGCCGGGAAAAACCTAAAAAAATATGCGAAGCATAAAATAATTTATCCGCGGCCCATCGATCTGACAATTTTATTACGTTCCCAAGAAATAACTGCGCTCCTGTAGATGCCATCTTTCAGGGGCGGATAAATTAAGGAGGATTTAAATGAGCAACGGCAACGACACGCACCGCAAAACCATTGGCTATATTCTGTGGATTTTTGGCTTTACGGGGTCCCATCGATTTTATTACGGAAATCCCATATCCGGAACCATTTATTTTTTCACCCTGGGGTTGTTTTTTATCGGTTGGATCATCGACCTGTTTCTGATACCCGGTATGGACCGCAGGGCGGACCTAAGATTCAGAGAAGGCAGGATCGATTACAACGTGGCCTGGATTCTGTTGACATTTCTGGGAATATTGGGCATCCACCGCATGTATATGGGCAAATGGATCAGCGGAATATTGTACCTTTTAACCGGCGGGTTCCTTGGAATTGGGGTTATCTATGACTTTTGGACATTGAATGATCAGATTACGATGATTAATAGTCAGGGGTAAAAATAATTGACCATGTCAATCGCGGTTGCAAGCCGCTCCCACAATCTGTAAATACCTTATGATAGCTATATAGATTTAGTTTCGTAGTATCCAAATGACCGATGATTTTCAATTGATCCTTAGTTTCAGTGGCGAGTTAGCAGCGCTTAGCGCTGCTTTTTTATGGGCCCTGGCGTCGGTTTTATACGGCCGCATCGGGCAATATCTGTCACCGTTAAAAATGAATTTATTAAAAAACGTCATTGCCATAGCCATGACGATCGGTGTGCTTTCTGCGGACGGCGGATTGTTCCCTGAATTTGATTTATACGCGGCCACACTGCTTTTTCTTAGCGGAGCCATTGCAATCGGACTGGGGGATACAGCATATTTTGGTGCCCTAAAGCATATCGGTCCACGCCGAGCACTGTTGCTAATGATACTTTCTCCGCCGCTAACCGGTATTATAGCCCTCATTTTTTTGGCAGAAAACTTATCCTATGGTGCATGGTTGGGCATGCTGATTACGATTGGGGGAGTCAGTTGGGTAATCAGCGAGAGGGCTCACGGTTCGGGGCAGGCTTCCGGTCACAAAAATCTTGGAATCGCACTGGCTCTAATGGCCGCCGCAGGGCAGGCTGCCGGCGCTGTTCTATCCCATGCAGCGTTTATCCATTTTAACATGAGCCCCATGCGCAGCGCTCTAATTCGACTCATGGGTGGGACATTTATTGTATTGATAGCTATGCCGGTGCTCAAGGATTCAGAGGGGCAAGGATATCATAATTTAAATTCATTCCGGCGCTGGGCGATGATCCTGCTCACGGTCTTTATCGGAACCTTTCTCGGGATTTGGTTGCAGCAGGTTTCACTCAAATATTCAGCTGCCGGCGTTGCTCAAACGCTATTTGCAACCAGTCCTCTTTTTGTAATCCCGATGGTAGCATTCATGGGGGAGCGCATAAGCCTGCGAGCACTTTTAGGTGCACTGGTCGCCATTATGGGTGTCGGGTTCTTATTCGGGTACCGATAAGCATCATGAAATTCTGAATCTTTTATGGCAGGTACTCATCCCGAACCGGAGAAAAGACCTCAATAATAATCGAATCCTCCAGAGCCTCGGCCGAATGTTCGACGTTGCCGGGCAGGCACCAGCTGTCACCTGCTTCAACATCCGTTTGCTTACCATCGACATTGAAGCGCACCTTGCCGGAGACCATAAACCCTGTTTGCTCGTGGGGGTGAAAATGCGCCGGGATGGCGGAACCCTTGGCTATTTTAAACCGGCCCATCAATGTCTTTTCACCGTGAACCAGGGGCGTAAGCTCAATTCCAGCCGCAAGTTGGCGTGATTCGCCGGTATCTTTTTTGCAAAACATGCTATCCGTTTTCCTTTCCCATTATTTGTATTTTTTGTACTTCTCAAAATCTGGTTTTACCCTATAGATTGTAACTTTAGGGTGAGAGGTTCAGAGTTCAACGTTCAGGGTTGTAAGAAACCAGATAGAAAGTGACAATAAATTCTTATTTTCATCCAATCGCGCCAGGGCAGGCTTGAACCGGGAACCTTGAACCAATGAGTCTTTAAAGCAGTCCGCTGTATTGTCCGCCATCGATCAATAAATTTTGGCCCGTAATATAGCGGGCCTGGGCGCTGGCCAGAAACGCGGCGGCGGCCCCGAAATCAGATGGGTCGCCAATGGCATTGCTGGGATTGGCCGCCATCATGTCCCGGATTACTTCCTCCGGTGACTTGTTCTCCTGGTCGGCACGGTGCCGGGCCAGTTGATCGATGCGCGATGTTTTATGGGTGCCCGGCAGCAATGCATTAACGGTTATGCCGGCGGGCGCCAGTTCGGTTGCGATCGTTTTCAAAAATCCTGTCAATCCGGCCCGTGCCATATTGGACAGCAATAAATTGCCGATTGGCTGTTTGACCGAAATCGAGGTAATGGCAATAATCCGGCCCCAGCCTTTGGTTTTCATGGCCGGTGTTACGCCGTGAATCAGATGTACGGCACTCATCAGGTTGAGATTGAGGGCCTTTTCGTATTGCTCCAGGGCGGTGCTGGCAAATGTTCCCGGCGGCGGACCGCCGGCATTGGTCACCAGTATTGCGGGATCTCCCAAAGACAGTCTGACTGCTTCAAGCAGGCGGGTGATATCTTCCACCTTGCTCACATCGGCACCAAATCCGACAACCTGCGTACCGCTTTTGGCTGAGATTTCTGCGGCTGCCAGTTTGGCGGCCGCTTCATCACGGGAGCAGATTGCGACCCGGCACTTTTCCGCGGCCAGCCGCTCCGCGCAGCCACGCCCCAATCCTCGGCTTGCAGCAGTTACGAGGGCAATTTTTCCATTTATTGATAGATCCATTTTGCAGCCTCCTTGGATATTGAAAATAAACATGATTTGGTCGGTGTCCAATCCAAATAATTACTCCGCCCTGATGAACAGAATATCCGGGGTGAAACACTTTAATTTTAAACGCTAATGATTGTTTTTTTTAACAAATGTCCGGCGGATTATTAACCTAATGCTTCGCATTTATTTTTCAGTTTTTTTTATACTTATTTACCAACTTCTCCGGTTGAATTCATTCAGAACGGGCTTGACAATTCGCGCGGTAATATTTAAGTTCATGTTTTGAGAATATTCTCATAAAGGAATTTATATGGTTAGACCACAAAAAGAACGCCGGGTCGCATTTAATCCGGAAATTTGCTATTTCAAGCCCCGGGGCATACCCATGTTCGATCTTGAGGAAGTTTGTCTGACCGTTGACCAGCGTGAGGCCATTCGTCTTTCCGATTTGCTGGGCCTGTCTCACGAGGATGCCGGACGACACATGGGGGTTTCCCGCGCCACGTTCGGTCGTATCCTTCAGCGGGCTCGCGAAGCGGTGGCGGATGCCTTGATCCATGGCAAAGCCATTAATGTCGAAGGGGGCAATTATCAACTGATGGACACGGCTCGGATTTTTCACTGCAGCAGTTGCGATCACGAATGGGAGGAACCCATCGGTACCGGCAGGCCTGCGCATTGCCCTTCATGCAGGAATGCCGATTTTTACCGCATCAGAAAAATGAAGGATGAAGCAGGTTAAATACTCGGAGTTGGGTGCTGGATTCTGGATGCTGAATACTCGATGCTCGATGCTGGATACTCGGTGCTTGATAGCATATCAATTTAAAGACTAATTGTTTCTAATTAAAGACTAATTGTTTCTAACAAAACCAAAAGGAGTTACACGACAGATGGATATTCAAAGTGAAATGCCTAAAAACCCACAGCAGGCGCAGGTCGATCAGGATGCGGCCATAAAGGATTCTCTGGGTAAAATTAAAAATAAGATACTTGTGATGAGTGGCAAGGGGGGGGTGGGCAAAACCAGTACTTCGGTAAACCTTTCAATCGCCCTAGCAAAAAAAGGATTTAATGTCGGCATTATGGATGTGGATTTGCATGGCCCGGATGTACCCAGGATGCTGGGACTTGAAGGAGTGCCCGAGGTTAATCAGAATAAAAAACTCAATCCCATGCGCTACTCGAAAAACCTGAGAGCTATTTCAATCGAATCTTTTACTCCGAACAAGGATGACGCAATAATCTGGCGCGGACCGTTAAAATTTTCGGCCATCCGACAATTTATCGGTGATGTTGACTGGGGCAATCTCGATTTTTTGGTTATCGATTCACCGCCCGGAACCGGTGATGAACCGTTAACCGTGGCCCAGACGATTACCGATGCCAGGGCCGTTATTGTCACAACACCCCAGGAAGTGGCCCTGGCAGATGTCAGAAAATCGATAAATTTTTGCAAAGCCGTGGAAATGGATATATTCGGTTTGATTGAAAATATGAGTGGATTTGCCTGCCCGCACTGCAATGAAATGATCGAACTATTCGGGTCCGGCGGCGGTCAAAAGACGGCCAGCCAAATGGGCATTAACTTCCTGGGCAGTATTCCATTTGACCCCGGAATGGTCGCCTGTGGTGATTCGGGTTCATGCTATCAGGAACTTCACAGTACCTCGGCCGTCACCCAGGCATTCGGCAGTGTCGCGGATAAGTTGGCAAAATTGGTCTGAATCCAGTTTATTGGGTTGAATGGGTTGCTTAAGTTAAATCGGTGCCGATACCTGAAACCCCTTCTGCAGGAATCGTCTATTATCAAAGAAGGGAGGACATCTGTGCAATTTACCGTCACCACCCTCGTCGAAAATGCCCTTGCCTAGAGCGGCCGGGGACTGCTGGCTGAGCACGGTCTGTCGTTTTATATCGAAGCCGGCGATCGCAAGATTCTGTTCGATACCGGACAGAATCTGGCCATTTCCAATAATGCCCGGGTATTGGGTATCGACCTTAACCAAATCGAAACCGTGGTGCTAAGCCATGGCCATTATGACCACAGTGGCGGTTTGCAAAGTCTCCTCGCAAGCAACAAGAATTTCACTTTGCATGGTCATCCTGCTGCGGGAGTTTGACCTGGATATGATCGGCGTCGGTCATTGCACCGGCCCCCGCGCATTTCTGGCGCTGGCGAATGAATTCGAAGATCGTGTTTTTCTCAATACAGTCGGAAAAGCGGTCCAATTTTGATGAAATCGTAAAAAGACATTGCAGCGGCTGGATATCTGCTATTAATTCACGGATTGTCATTCCCGCGCAGGCGGGAATCCAGAAAAATGTAAAGATCCGACTTTTTACGATACCGTCAATTCTGAATCTGCAATTTTTTCAGGACGGATTAATTTGACAATCTTCGGACCAAACTTTCCAATGAGCAACACCAATATAATTCCAATCACGGGAATTATTATTGTTTCCGGGGGTCACAAACTCCCGGCATCTATCGGTAAAAATGTACCAAACTGATCCATTTCAATATGTCCTTTTTTTTAAGTATTAGATAAATATCGCATTTTTGAAAAATTTGCCAATTCCCTTTTCGATCTTTTAACTAAATCGGCCATCATCTACTGTGTTCTCAATTTTCCCGGTATTTTTTTCTATCCAGCCGAATCGATCAACTTTGCGAATATCAAAGTCCGGAACATAAGGCTTGATATCCAGCAGCGGTGTACCATCAACCACATCGACATCCTGAATCTCCAGGTTGTTTTCTGTTATACTGATTAACCGTACCACCGATAGGCCGATCGGGTTTGGCCGTGATGGCGCCCGGGTGGCAAAAAGCCCCCGCTTTCGATCGTCCAGAAATGGTTTTACCTGCAAGGAAAATTTTTTGGACAGGTGAAAATGGTAAAGGATATATATGTGCGAAAATCCTGCCAGATCGTCCAGTCCGGCGGCATATTCCGGAAAAATTTCTATCCGTCCCGCGATACCTTTGGCTCCGGCAGCCTGAATCGGCGTTCCCGCAGTCGTGTTATGGGGCGTGCGAATGATGCCGATCGGTTGATATTGGATTGGGTCCATGATTTTTTCCTAATTATGGTAAATACTTTTTGATTACTATAGTTGGTTGCCGGGGCCAAATCAAGGTTTAAAATATACGCTTTACCGCCAAATGCCCAGGTGACATCCGGGTCCCCGCCCACTGCCATGCGGGGGAAACCGTCTTGACCGAATTGGGCGATGGTTTCGATCTGGGCCGCAAAGCTTTTTTGCGGGTCGTTGTAGGCCGCTGCCATTGGATAACCGGCATTTTCAACCGCAAACGATGGCATCGCCCCCCACAGCCAGACCAGCGGGCGCTCTGTACTTCTTCCTGCTAGAAGATCTCTGAATCTCCTGCCGATCTGTGATTTACCCATAGCAGAAACCATTAATTCGACATTCGACAGTCATTATCAGGTTGACTTTGGATAGCGGGCGTAATTTTCCATAAACCAGGCCCGGGCATCGTAGGCCTGCAGCAGATGTTCCGACGGAACACCATAGGGAATATCTCACCCGGGGGCAAATATGTAGCCCCGGTTGCCGCCGGTCGCCAGGCTGATCAGTGCGTCTTCGCGCGGCGAAATCAACCCCAGCATCAGGCTGGTGGTCAGTTTCAGATTACCGCCGAAGCCTTTGCCGTATTTATTGGCCATGTCGCGCACGAAACTCAAATTCATCTGTTCGTCGATGGCAAGTCCGTGGGTGGGCACCTTGCAGACTTCCTCCAGCACTTTGCTGCAGTTGCCGCAAATGAAAAAAGTGGAGGTTAAGCCGGCCTGGTGGATGACATCGATTGCGGGCCGGCAGTTGGGGGTGACGAATTCGGCGAAAGTCTGGGGTCGGATCTGGGATGCCACCGGATCTACGATGGCAATGATATCGCAGCCCATATCCGCATAAAACTGCGCGGCCTGGGCACCCACCTCGCCGGCGAATTTCAAAACGGCGTGGGCATGTTCTTTGCGTCTTATCAGGGCGGTAAATATCTGGGGGCCGGCCAGATGGGACGCCAGGGTCAGCGGTCCGCACAACAGTCCGAGCATGGCACAGTCCAAGGCCTCCAGCCGGGGTTTGACCATCCCGGCGGCTTCAAAGATGATCGGCCAGCGGCCGTCTGCGGCCGTGGGAATTTTAAGACCGGCCTCCGCCGGCGTCTGCTCGACGCAGGGATGCGTCATGATCGAGGGCACATTGTCTTCCCAGTAGGTCGCCTCGCAGCCGAGGCTTTCGGCTTCCACCGACAGGTCAAACAGCAGGGGAATTCCGTCGGCGTGATAAAATTCAGCCGCATTTACCACGCCATTGGCCAGCAGCGCGGCATCTTTTAAGAATGTGTCGGCCGGTTGATCGATCAGGGCGGCACAATGCACCCCGGCGTAAGGCAGCCAGGGTGGTACTTCGGTTTGTTTGCCACGGGTAGCGTCGATTAGCATTTGTTTTGCCATTTTATTTCCTCATTTAAAACCACGTTGATTTGGACAGGATTAACAGGATTTTTTTGCTCCGTGCTTCTATTCTGCATGACGGTGAAGTATTGTTAGTAATATTTTTTCACCGCAGAGGCGCAAAGAGCGCAGAGAGTAAATATTTTTCATTTGCCTTCCTTTCAAAGGCAAATGAAAAGAAACCTTTTCTTTGCGTCCTTTGCGACTGGTGAAATTTAAACTTCAACTGCTATATTAATAAGGAAATTCAACCCCCATAGCGGCAATTTCGTCTTTCACTTTGCGGTACATGTCGTAATGCTCCTGGGTCGGCAGGGCCTTATGGACATCATAGCATTCCTGGTATTCTTTGCCCTTGGAAGCGGTGGCGGCCTCATCTTCATAGGTGGCCAAAAGCCGCAAGGCGATCTCGTTGGCCTGCTCCCGCTTCATGCCCATATGGGCCACGGCATGGCCCACCTCCATGCCCAGGCGGGCTTCCATGGGGGTTGCGCGGTTGCGGTATTTATTGCGAGCCGAGGCCATCTCCCACAGGTGCCAGCCGCAGACGGTGCTCACCAGGGCGTGGCAGGCGGTCTCTCTGAAAAGCATTTCGGTCATGGGGCCTGAATTGGCGAAACCATTGGAGGTATAAAGCAGCTTGCTGTTGCGTGCCAGGGCCTGACCGGCCATGGCGATGGGCCACAACAACTCGCGGGTGGTGTTGGAGCCCCAATTGAGATGGAAGGGGAAATGCTGATTGTAAATGGCGCCGTGGATCAGAAGCCCATTGAGGCTATACGCCACCAGGGTAACGGCCACGCCTTCCGATCCGCCGCACCAGCCGCCGTAAATCGGTCCGGTCAGGTTGCCGGTGTAGCAGCCGTACTGGGCGTAATGCACCGAGCGGTTGAGCAGGGTATCGGCGGTTTTAAATTCGGTCAGCGATCCCACCAATCGGGAATCGGATGTGCGCACGCCCCAGGCGTTGTCAGAGACGGCAATCTGGCCGGCATCGTGCTCGGCCGTGCCCACGGCCACGAAAAACACACCGGGAGATCCCACCTGTTTGGCGGCCAGTCGCATGTTGTAGATGTGCTGGACACAGCCGTTGATTTCAGTCGGACCGCCGGACTCGATCAGCTGGCCGGCTGCATCTTCCAGGATCGGGGCACAGAAGCCGTCCAGCAGCGGTTCCTTAAGATAGGCCAGGCACATGGAATGATGCAGGTGTTCGTCAACCGTAATATCCGGGCTGAAAATACAAAACGGCGGTTCGGTATCTTCCACCCGGCGATGCTTGAACAGCTTGGCATCCTTGCCTTCGCCTACCCAATACCGGTCCTTGGCGATGTACAAGGCTTCCTTGATTTCTTCGTCGCTGACCTGGATAATGCGGTGCGAATCGGTATTGTAAACACCGACTTCCCGGAAAAGATCCCAGCCCGCCTGCCAGATGCGATCGGCCATATCGTCATCGGTCGGCACCGGTGTCGCGGGGTCATATTTAATTTCATATTTTTTGATCAGCCTTTTCAGGGTCGGCGTAAACAGTTTGGGTAAAAAGTCATCTTCTTCAATGTGGGGACCGGTTTTAGACCGTTCCATTATTTCCCATAAACGATAGGCTGTAGTCATGGTTTTCCTCCCATCAAGTAATTGAAGATTGAAGATTCAATATTCAATCGAAAATATTCAATCGTTTAATTCGGTATTAGTCAAGCAGGGCGGCCATTTTTTGGGATGCACAATTGGCATCTTCACAATAGAGATCGGCCCCGATCTTGTCCGCCCACATCTGGGATGTGGGGGCACCGCCGATTACTACCTTGTATTTGTCGCGCAGGCCTTTGTCTTTTAAAAATTCGATGATCTCCTGCTGACGCGGCAGGGTGGTGGTCATCAGGGAAGATGCCCCGATGAAATCGGCGCCCATCTCCTCGGCGGCTTTAATAAAATCCAGGGAATCGACATTGTAGCCCAGATCCTTGACTTCAAAACCGTTGGTCTCCAGCATCAGTTTGACGATATTTTTTCCGATTTCATGCAGATCACCTTTGACCACACCAATGACGACCTTGCCTTTGGCGAGCACGCGATCGATGGATTTCAATTCAGGTTTGACGATATCCACCACGGCCGTCAAGGCTTCACCGGCCAGCATGACCTCGGGCAGAAAAATATCCAGGTTAGCGAACAGATCACCGACACGCTGCATGGTTAAGGTCAACTTGTCCAAAATTTCCAACGGTTTCGTCCCGCCCGCCAGCAGTTCCCGGGCCATGGCCTCGCACGCTTCTTTTTCGCCGTCCTCCACAAGTTGGCTCAACTGGTCCAATGACATGTTTATCCTCCTCTTATGATACTTAATTGATTTCGACGGGATTGATCCTGCCAGAAACTGAATATGCTTGGTTTGTTTTATAAAATATTAGTAATATTTTTGTCAATAGATTAATAATATTTTTCTGTTGACTTTCAGGTTCATTTGGCTATCATATGAGCCAGTTGCGGCTGCGATGCCAGGCTTTATCGATAGGACCCGACAAAAAATTATGAACAAAGAAGAAGCATATGAAGAATTGCGGGTGCGGATCATCACCAACGGAGTCGCCCCCGGGAAGATCCTCAATGAAAAAGAATTGATGGAGCAGCTTGCCATCGGTCGGTCGCCATTGCGGGAGATCCTTTTTCGGCTGCAGGAGGAAAACCTGATCAAGCCTTTGCCCCGGCTGGGGTACATGGTGACCACGCTGGATATTTTCGAAGTGCGCGAACTGGTTGAGCTGCGCCGGGAACTGGAGGGCTTTGCCGGGTACCTTGCGGCCCAGCGTATCACGGCCGAACAGTTGGAAGGCTTGCGCACCCTCATCCGTGAGGCGGAAGCGGAAACCTCCCAGACGCAAGACGTATCCAATATTTCGGAATATTTCGACACCCGGTTCCACAGCCTGCTCTACCAGGCGGCTGGAAACCAGAAACTGGTCAAGGTCCTGCAGGACTTGCACATTGTCATGCTCAGAATCTGGTTTCATGTGGGGTTGGACCCCATCGGCTTTGCCGATCAGGCCCGGAATCTTTACGAGGTCCTGGAAGCCCTGGAACAAAAGGATCCGGCTAAAAGCCGTTGCGCCATGGAGGATCATGTCAATCAATATGCGGCACAGTTGAAGGAGAAGTTTCTCTAACAGCGTTTGGCGTCTTTTAAACAAAACTAGATAAAAAGCGAACCGCAGAACCGCAGAATATCGAATTTCGAATCTCGAAGGATGGAATCGCTCGCGCCGCGTGTTGCTCAGTCTTTTCATATAAAATGGATAGAATACATTACTTCGACATTCGAAATTCATTATTCGATATTCGCTTTTTAAGACGCTCCGCCTGGCCTACACCGAAATCGGATTAAACGTCGAACGTAAAGTCAGGACAAAGGAACCGAAACTATGATCAGCGGATTTAAATCCCAGTGTGTCCCAAGTTATCGGTTGCTGACACCGGAACAGATCCAATCGATCCACAGCGCCACCCTTGAATTGCTGGAAACGGTGGGGGTCGATGTCCACCATGCCGAGGCCCGGCAACTGCTGGCCGATGCCGGTTGCCGGCTCAGCGGGGACCATCGGGTGAAGATCCCCAATTGGCTGGTGGAAGCCGCTATCCAGAGCGCCCCGTCCCGGATCACGATCTACGACCGGCTGGGCAATGTCGCCCTGCGCCTCGAAGGTCGGCGCGTCCACTACGGTCTGGGTACGGACCTGATCCAGACCTATGACCTGGAAACCGGTGAACTGCGCCCGTCACAGCGCAAGGATGTGGCAACAGCCGCCCGTATTTCCGATTATCTCAAGCATATCGATTTTATCGGTTCTTACGCACTGCCCGGTGATTCACCCCCCAATCTTATATACCTGGATTCGTTTAAAACCGAACTTGAAAATTCCAGCAAACCGATTTTCTACACCGCTGCCGGACTCGAGGACATCAGCTACATCAATGCCATGGCCGCCGCAGCTGTTGGCGGTGAAGCGGCCTTACGGGAAAAACCGATTCATATCCATTATTCCGAACCATTGAGCCCGCTGACCCACAGTTTCGGAGCGGTCCAGAAGCTGCTTTATTGTGCCGATCACGGGCATTCCCGTCAACTACACCCCGGGAATGATGTCCGGCGCCAGTGTGCCGGTGACCCTGGCCGGGGCCATCACCGTGGGCAACGCCGAAGCCCTCAGCGGCCTGGTGATGCACCAGCTGCGGTCCAAAGGCGCGCCCATCATCTCCGGATTCGGCATGTCCACCATGGACATGCGCACCTCAACCTGTATCTACGGGTGCCCGGAATACCGCCTGGCGCTTTCGGCCTGCGCCGATCTTTATCATTACTACGGCCTGCCCATGTGGGGCACCGCCGGTGTGAGCGACGCCAACTGCCTGGATCAGCAGGCCGGCATGGAATGGGCCATTTCGATCATGGTCGATGCCATGCACGGCGCCAACCTGGTCCACGACATCGGCTATCTTGGCCAGGGCCTCATCGGCCATCCGGCGGGCCTGGTCATGTGCGATGAGATCATCAGCTATGTGAAACGGTTTGTGCGTGGGTTCGATCTGGACGATGTCCATATCGGCCTGGATGTAATCCGGGAAGTGGGTCCCGGCGGGGACTTTCTCGCAACCGAGCAGACCATGGAAAAGTTTAAAACCGAGCACTGGCTGCCGGATCGGTGCAACCGGGACAATCTTGACACCTGGCTTGCGAAGGGCGGCCAAGACTGGGCCGAAACCTGCACCGCAAAAGCCCGGGAAATATTGAACACCCACACGCCGGCACCGTTGAGTGGCGCCGCCGCTGCACCCTCAGCGATATCCGCCGGGAAGCCGAAGCCAAACTGAAGGACCACCAGTTCAGGTCTTAATATTGTATATTGAAGATTGAAAATTGAATATTTGTGGAAGTCGCTTCGCTCAGCTTATTTAAATTAGAAAATTTTTTGCGAAGCCGCTAATCTGCCGAATATCGTTTCAAGGCTATACGGTGTCAGTGCAACTGATGGTTGCGGCCCAGTCGAACCTTATACAAAAGAATCCGAGGAGCATCGAAAGCAGTTAAGAATTGTCATTAGGTCCGATCTGTCGTCTGTTATCTGACGTCTGTATTCTGTCATCTGACCCTCACACTCTGACATCTGAACCTTGCTCGCTAAATGGAAATAACCATGACGACCCCAAGCACGGCGGTTTGCACCCCCAGATACCAGATCTTGAGTGCCGGGCAGATCGACCGGATTCATGCCGCAACCCTGGAACTGCTTGAAACCGTCGGCGTCAACGTCCGGCATCAGGGGGCCCGGGATATGATGGCGCAGGCCGGATGTACGGTTCGGCAAGACGGTACCGTGTTCATTCCCGGTCAACTGGTGGCGGATGCCATTCAAAGCGCGCCTGCTTCGGTTATCATCTACAACCGTCTTGGGGAAAAAGCGCTGCAGCTTGAGGGCCGCCGCACCCATTTCGGTTTGGGGACCGATCTGGCCAAAATCTATGATCTCGCGACCGGTCAAATCAGAGAATCCAGGATGAAGGACGTTCAAACTGCGGTTCGCATCGCCGACGCTTTGCCTGAGATTGACTTTATCGCCTCATACGCCGTTCCAAACGACGCCCCGCCCAACCTGATGTATCTGGATGCGTTCAAAGCCCAGCTTGAAAATTCGACCAAACCTATCTTTTTTACGGCTGCCGGACTGGAAGATATGCGTTTGATCGGGGAGATGGCTGCTGCTGTTGCCGGCGGTCGGGAAAAACTGCGCCGCCAACCTTTTCTGATTCACTACTGCGAACCGATCAGCCCGCTGGTTCACAGCGCAGGCGCCGTTGACAAGCTGCTGTTTTGTGCGGACCATCACATACCCGTTACCTATACGCCGGGCATGATGTCCGGCGCCACCGGGCCGGTTACGCTGGCCGGTGCGCTGGCTTTGGGCAACGCCGAGGCGTTGAGCGGCCTGGTCATGCACCAGCTTCGATCAACAGGAGCCCCCATCATTTCGGGCATCGGCATGGCCGTGATGGACATGGCCCGGGCCACCTGTATCTACGGTTGTCCCGAATACCGCTTGGTCCTTTCGGCCTGTGCCGATTTATACCACCATTATAAAATTCCCGTGTGGGGAACCGCCGGGGTCACGGATGCCAATTGCCTGGATCTGCAGGCCGGTATGGAATGGGGTGACTCCCTGCTGCTGAATGCCATGGCCGGCGTCAATCTGGTTCACGATGTCGGCTATATGGGACAGGGGTTGCTTGGCCATCCGGCAGCTTTGGTGGTATGTGACGAAATTATCAGCCGCACCAGACGGTTTCTGCGTGGTTTTGAATTGGATGACAACCATTTGGATTTGGCTACGATTCGTCAGGTCGGCGCCGGGGGCAGTTTTTTGTCCGCCCGGCAGACGGTCCGGATGTTCAGATCGGAACACTGGTATCCAAACCTGTGCAATCGGGATTCTGTCGGTATATGGTCGAAAAACGGCGGCCGGGATATGGCGGACCGTGCCGTGGATAAAACCCGTGCTATTTTGCGCGACCATGTGAGCGACCCATTGGCGGCAACCGTGCAAAACGAACTGAAGCACATCCGGCTGCGGGCGGAAAAGACATCAAAGTGATCTGATGGTTTTTTTTTGATCGAAAAAGCGAAGCGTTTCAGAATTGAAACGTTCGATGTTCAATGTTCAGATGTTTCTTGCATGGTTCAAGCCGGCTGCACAGGCGCCCAATTGTCACTTCTGGAAGACGATCCGTCCCGCCTGCATGACCATGCGCACCCGGGAAAGGGCGCTGATATCCGCTGTGGGGTCGCCGTCAACCACAAGCAGGTCGGCCTGTTTGCCGGGTTGAATCGAACCGATCTGATTTTTCAGTCCCAGAGCCCCGGCCGCGGCTCGGGTGGCTGCGGCAACAGCCTGCAGGGCGGTCATACCGCCCGCCGTCATGGCCTCCAGTTCCTGCCACAGGCAGCCAAAACCGGTATAGGGCAGCCCGGCATCATTGCCGGCAACCACACGAACACCGGCCGCTAGAAATCCCTTCAGGGCTTGGAGCTTGGATTCGATAACCCCGGGCAGCATCTTCAGGCGTTGCCGTTCGGCGGGAGTCAACCGTCCGGCGGCGGCTTTTTTTTGCAGATGGGTATGGACATCCCGATACAGCTGGATGGTGGGCGTTACCCAGGTCCCGGCCTGCGCCATGCGTTGGGCCAGTTGCGGGTCGAAGCGCAGGGAACCGTCCGGCCGTTCAAAACAGGCATGTTCGATTTGATCCACCCCCCCCTCAAGGGCATTGATGATGCCCGGAATGCCGCGGCAATGGACCGTCACGGGTACATTCCGTCCGTGGGCCGCCGCAACCGCGGCCGCAACCTCCGGCTGACTATAGGAAGCCCGGGCCGGCTGGGTGCCGGGTGTTCCACCGCCGGTGCCGATCAATTTGATAAAATCGGCCCCCTCGGCAATGCGCCGCTGCACCGCGCGGGCAATTTCAGCCGGTCCGTCGGCAACACCTCCCAGGAAATGGGCATGGCCGCCGGTCATGGTCAGCGGCGGGCCGCACAATATAAACCGGGGACCCTCGAGGATTCCCCGCTTGACGGCCTTGCGCAGCGCAAACAGCACGCCGTTCTGGTCACCGCAATCCCGGACGGTCGTGACACCGCTTAGCAGCTCCCGGCGCATGTTGCGGACTGCCGTGAGAAGGGCCATGTCATCGGATTGCTTCAGATGAAATGGTTGGCCCTCCGATGGCACGCACAAGTGGGCGTGGCTGTTGATCAGGCCCGGTATGAGCGTCTGACGCGGGAAAGACAAGACCGCCGTGTCCGACGATAAGGCGGGCAGATCAGCCCGGTTGCCCCAGGATCGAATTGTTTCGCCGTCCACCAGCACATAGCCATCGGGTATTACCCGACCCTGGTCCACATCCAAAACGGCGGCCTTAAAAACCGTTGGCATAATTTAATCCAATATTAAAATCCTGGTCCGCAGTGCCAGGTTACAGTTAATCTGCCGGCCGACCGATAATTTGGAGCCGGAGTGATGGAGGACTGGAGTTTTGGAGTGATGGGTGAAAAACGGACCGAGGAGTACAAGCTGTGTTTTAGAGCATATTGCGATATTCCAGTTGCTCGGTGAAAGTAATAGGGCATAAACAAATTCAGGGTTGTGTGTAAAGCAATCTAACGACCCTTTAATTATCCGGAAAGGTTTTTCCCATTACTCCGATACTCCAACACTCCAGTACTTCTTTGTCTTGCATCCAGAACCCCCCTTTAAGCCAAACCAAAGCCGGGTCCGCTCGGCTCGGATTCTTTACCTACTCCTCCTATCACGCTTCGCTGCGTGCCATTCGCTGCTCCAGCCACTGGACGCCGAATGAGAGTGCCATACACATGACCAGGTACATGGCGGTGACGGTGAGCCATACTTCGATGGTCACATAGGTGGCCGCCATCACCTGCATGGCCTGGAAGGTCAGTTCCTGGATCGAAATGACCGACACGATGGCTGAGTATTTCAGGGTGTTGATAAACTCGTTGGCCAGAGGCGGCAGCACCCGTTTAAGTGCCTGGGGCAAAATGATATCGGTCATCTGCTGTCGCCAGGATAGGCCGAGGGCATAGGAAGCCTCCCACTGGCCTTTCGAAATAGACTGAATGCCGGCGCGCACGATCTCGGTGATATAGGCACCCTGAAAAATCGCAACGGTGAACATGCCGGAAAGAAAAGCCGTAAACAGATCCGGCGAGGAAAAGAAATAGCCGATAATTTTCTGGGTGCCGGGGCTGCAGGATCGGATAAACTCATCCACTCCCAGTCGGGGGATGATCTGATCGCTGACGAAAAAGTAAAAAATGAAGATCAGCACCAATGGGGGGACATTGCGGATCAACTCCACATAACTGCGCCCCACCAGGCGATTGAACAGCCGGGGGGTGGTGCGCATGATTCCGGTGATGAAACCGAAAATCATGGCCAGCAGTGTCGACCAGACGGTTAAGCGGATGGTGGTCAATAACCCCTGCACCAGCACGTTGGCCTTCCAGCGGCCTGTTTCCTCATCGAAGTAAAACAGGTATTGGGGGATGATCGACCAGTTCCATTTGTAATTGAGCTTCATGGTCAAGCGGTAGACGATGTAGGCCGCAAACAGCAATATCAGGGCCATCACCACAACGTCCAGCTTGGTTATACGGAGTTTTCGCCGGTACACAAGGTATCCCCTAGTCCGGTGGAGCCGGAAATTAAATTGAATAATGAATATTGAAGATTGAAGATTTATGGATGTCGCTTCAGGCTACTCCGTCATTTTAAAAATAGATAGAATTCATTACTTCGACATCCGACATTCGCCTATTCTGCGGTTCTCTCTTCACCTAGTTTCATTCAAGGTGTCAGGACACCGAGGTGCTGTATCCTGACACCTGTCTACGATCCCGTTGCTGGAGCGAAGCGCAAGCGGGGAACACTGATCCGCCTTGCGGCGGAAAACCGTTTATTCGACCAGGCTAGCCCAATCCCGGGTTCCGAACCAGTAATGATGCTTTTCCTGGAGCCAACCGGTGTCGCGCTTGGTCTGGATCCAACTATTGAAAAAGACCAGGGTGTCGAAATCGCCTTTGCGCAATGCAAATCCAATGGGTTCCTTGGTGAAATTGTCCCTCATGGGCATAAAAAGCGTATCCGGATAGGTGGCGGCTTCATAAGCCGGTCTGGGGGCCGATCCGACCACGGCGTGCACATTGCCGTTGCGCAGTTCCTGGTAGGCCTGGGCCTCGTCTTCGAAGAGCCGCAGTTTGGCCTTGGGAATGTATTTTTTGGCCGCCATCACCGCGGTGGTGCCCATCTTAATGGCCAGTTCGACCTCCGGTTTGTTGAAGTCCTCAAGTGAGTTAAAGCCGGCCGCTTTTTTCTTGCTGGCCACCATGGACATGCCCGAGTAGTCATAGGGGATGGTAAAATTAACTTTCAGGGCCCGTTTGGTGCGAATTCCCATGCCGCCGATCAGCACGTCGAACTTACCGGTCAACAGCGCCGGGATGATGCCGGCCCATTTGGTGGGCACGAATTCGACTTTGACGCCCATGTCCTCGGCCAGCTGCCGGGCGACATCGATTTCAAACCCGACGAACTTGCCGGTTTTGTCTTTCATGGCCCAGGGCACAAACGTATCCATGCCGACGCGCAGCACACCGCGCCTCATAATCTGCTCCAGGGTGCTTTCCTGGGTTAGTTGATTTTGCAGCTTTCCGGCCGTGGCATTTCCGGCCAGACCCAGTCCAAGCAGCAGAATTAATACCGTCAATAGCGTCCTTTTTTGCATCATTTTTTCCTCCTTCATTCAGGCGTTTTGAGTTAGAAAGGAATCACTGCCAGCGCAGCGGTTCCGGCAGGGCATCTGCCTTATAAATAAAAATTGAAGATTGAAGATTTATGGATTTCGCGGTGCGCTCCGGTCTTTCGTAGATGGAAAGAGATTCGCTCAGCTTTATTCATATCGTGAAAGCTCTAATTTTAACATTTTAGGCAATTCTGTGGAAAACTTTATATTGCATAAAATATAATTGTCCACAATATAAACAAATTTCAATTATAACGGCCTACAGTATCTGGCTCAAAAAAAGCTGGGTTCGTTTTTCGGTCGGGGCGGTAAAAAAATGTTCCGCGGTACCGACCTCCACGATGCGGCCGTCTTCCATGAAAATTACCCGGTCACTGACTTCCCGGGCAAATCCCATTTCATGGGTCACGCAAATCATGGTCATCCCCTCGCGGGCCAGATCTTTCATCACATCCAGCACTTCACCGATCATTTCCGGATCCAGTGCGCTGGTGGCCTCGTCGAACAGCATCACCTTGGGCATCATGGCCAGCGCCCGGGCGATGGCCACCCGTTGCTGCTGCCCGCCGGAGAGCTGGCTGGGAAAATTGTCGGCCTTTTCGGTAATCCCCACCTTTTTCAACAGATCCATGGACATGGCCTTGGCCGCTTCCTTGGATTTCTTGCGCACCCGTCGCTGGGCCAGATTGACATTGTCCAGCACGGTCATGTGGGGAAACAGGTTGAACTGCTGAAAGACCATCCCGACCTCTTTGCGAATTTCCAGCCGATTTTTTTTGCTGTCGTCCAGAGATATGCCGTCGATGACGATGGAACCGCTGTCGATATCTTCCAACCCGTTGAGGCAGCGCAGAAAGGTTGACTTGCCCGACCCCGACGGGCCGATTACCACCACCACCTCGCCGCGCTGGATTTTGGTCGTAAAATCGACCACGGCCTTGACGCCGTTGGCAAAGGTTTTGTTGATATGCTCAACGACGATGATAAAATCCCCCATATCCCTATGCGGCATGCTGCATCTCCTTATCACCGGCTCAGGTGACCACCTTAAACCGATGTTCCATCCAATTGACAATGAAAGACAGGGTTATGGTGACAACCAGATACATCCCCGCCACGGTGAACCATAGCTCAAATGTGAGAAACGTTTCGGCAATCAAGGCCTGGGCCTGCATGGTCAAATCATAAATCGCGATGGTGCTGACCAGGGCCGAATCCTTGATCAGGGAGATGGCCTGGCTCGTGAGGGGCGGCAATATCCGTCTGATCGCCTGGGGCAGGATAACACAATAATAGGTGTCGAAGCTGTTCAACCCCAGACTGTAGGCTGCCTCCCACTGTCCGCGCCGGATCGAGACAATGCCGGCGCGGAAGATTTCCGAGGCATAGGCGCCTTCAAACAGGCTCAGGGCCAGGATGGCCGAGGCCATGCGGCTGATGCCCAGCACCGGTCCCATGACAAAATAGATGAAAAATAATTGAATCAGCAGCGGGGTGTTGCGGATGAGCTCCAGATAGACCCGGGCGATGATCCGGGCCACAAAGGAATTGGAGAGGCGAAACAGCGCGGTGGCCAACCCGATGCTGAAAGCCAGCAACAGGCTGATTCCCGAGATGCGAAAGGTCACCATCAACCCGTCCCACAGCGGGCCCGCGTAGAAACCGGCTTCATCGTAGGTAAAAATGTATTGGGGAATCTGATACCATTGCCAGTTGTACCCCAGTTCCGCGGTACTGTTGTAAAAGAACCAGATGATGGCGCCGGCCAGCAGAACGAATTGGGATATATCGAAGAGCGGCGATCGGTGAATTTTCCGCCACAGGTTCTTGTTTTTGGTATGCGGGGCAAATTCCATAAATTACGGGTCGAATTGATTGGGCGTGTTTGGGCTGCATGTATTTCGTTGAGGCGAATCCACCCTGGGTTGCCGGGGAGAAAGCATCATCTATTTACAATCCCGCACAATTTGTATATACAGGATAGATTTTCTAATACGCTACCCTTGCGCCGGTTGTCAAGTCTTTAGCAGGTCGAGCCCTTCAAATAGTCCAAGAATTTAGGGATTATTTGATGTATAATAAATTATTCTCGGCTCTGTGAATCAGGGAGGTATAGGTTATCATGAAAGTCATATTCGTTGAACCGGATCGGTGCCTGGGCTGCCGCAATTGTGAGCGGATCTGCTCGTTTCAGGACTCCGGTGGATTCAAACGCAAGGACGCCAATATCTGGGTCCATATCGATCTGGATAAACGATCCATTTTTACGATGACCTGCCAGCAGTGTGAAACGGCCTCTGTCTGGAGATCTGTCCGACAGCGGCCATACGCGGGATCCGGAAACCGGGGCGGTAGTTGTGGATGAAACCGCCTGCGTGGGATGCAAAATGTGTGTGCATGCCTGTCCGTTCGGCTGCATCCATTTCGAAGGAAGGCGGCGAATTGCCGCCAAGTGCGATCTGTGTTCGGGTGATCCGAAGTGTGTTCAGAACTGCATGGCCCATGCCCTGCATTACGGTGACATCAACGACCTGGCGGCCTTCAAACGGGAAAAAATGACAAGGGGCTGATGCGGCTTTGGGAATATATTTAAGCCAAACTCTCTGGGCCAAAAATCTTTATTATCCTAACTGAGCAAAAAATACTCTAGTTGTTATTGGTTATTTGTTAATCGTTATTCGAAAAGGCTGGGAACCTAATTATATATTTCTATCAACAGTGACATAAAAAATCGATCTGAATCCTTTCAAACCAATAACCAATAACCAATAACCAATAACCAATAACTGAATAGCTTTCAATGAATTTTAACTCAATTGAGTTCTTAAATTTTGGAGTACATCGGCCATGAAGGTCAAAACGGTTGTGCCGTCCGGGGTTGTCCCGACCCTTTGCCGCATGTGCGAAACGCGCTGCGCTATCAATGTGCATATAAAAAATCAGGTGCTGACCGATATCACACCCTTTGAAGGACATCCCGTCAATCACGGCAAGATGTGTCCCCGGGGCGGGGCGGCCCTGGATCTTTTCTATCATATGGATCGTATCCTGGCCCCATTGAAGCGTCAGGAAAACGGCAGCTTCAAGGAAATACCCTATGAGCAGGCATTGGATGAAATTACCGCCAAAATGGCGTCGCTCAAAAAACGGTTCGGGGCCCGGTCGGTAGGGGTGTGGAAAGGGGAGGGGCTTGGATTCCATCAGCAGGAAGGGTACGTCCGGCGCTTCACTCATGGGTTCGGTTCACCCAATTATTTTTCCAATGACTCGGCCTGTTACAACGGCCGTTACCTGGGCAATCATTTGGTATGCGGGTTCTGGAACGCCTATCCGGAATTTGAGCGGGCTAAACTGATCATATTGCTCGGAACCAATCCGCCAATCTGCCATCCGCCATTTATGCGTGAATTTGCCGACGCCCACAGCAAAGGCGCCAAACTGGTCATGATCGATCCGCGCCTGAATCCGGTGGCCTGCTATGCGGATGTCTTCGCCCAACCCTATCCGGGCACGGACGGTGCGCTGGCATGGGGGCTCATCCGGTATCTCATCAAGACCAATAATTATGACCGCGATCTGGTGGATCGATACGCCATCGGTTTTGATAAGATTGCGGCCTATGCCGAAAAATTCACGCCGCAATATGTGGCCCGGCAAAGCGGGGTATACGTATCGGTCGTCGAAGAAATCGCCCAGTTGATCATCAAAAACCGGCCCCATATCAGCATCTATCCGGGAGCCGGCCTGGAGCACCATGAAAACGGCGTCAACAGCATCCGCGTTTTGACGATACTTTCCTGCCTGAGCGGTGCTCTCGGGCAACCCAGCGGCATATTCCGGCCTGAACCGCTGGGGATCCGAAATTTAGTCCCAAATGACGATCCGCTGCCGGTTGACCTGCATCCCATCGGGGCCGACAAATTTCCCGTGCTCTATGACATTCGACGTGAGTGCCATAGCATGACGGCCATGGATTACATGCTCGGCAAGGGGAAGTATCCGCTAAAGGGCATGATTATTGCGGCGGCCAACCCGGCGGTGAGCAATCCCAATACCCGCAAGGTGGAGCAAGCCCTGGCCAGCCTCGATCTTCTGGTGGTCAACGATTTTTTTATGACCCGCACCGCCCGCCTGGCCCACTACATCCTGCCGGCCGCCACGTTTCTCGAGCGCGAAGAGCTGCATTTTTACCCCACCCGGCAGCGGGTGAATATTACCCGCCAAGTCGCCCGGATAGAAGGGGTCCGCAACGAATATCGATTCTGGCATGATCTGGCCCACCGCCTGGGGTTCGGCGATAAACTTTTTCCCTGGAAATCGGAAACGGAAGTCAACCGATGGCTTTTACAACCCACCGGACTGACCGTGGAAAAACTGCGAGAGTACCCCCAGGGATACGTTTACCAGTCCGTTGATTATCGGAAATTTCTCAGCGAGCCGTTGCCGACACCCTCGGGGAAACTGGAGTTTGCCTCCCCCTATTTACAGCGACTGGGGCTGTCCGAAATACCCGAGTACCATCAGCCTTCATACCGGCGGCAACCCGACGACAACTATCCTTTCGTGATGACCACCGGTGCTCGCAAGTCTTTGATCTACCATTCCCGGCACCAGAATATTCAGCGGTTCAGGGATGTGCATCCGGATGCGGAAATGGAGATCAATCCGGCGGATGCCGCCGATTTGGGCATCGCGGACGGTGACCGGGTCCGGGTGGTATCGCGGGTGGGGGAACTGGTTATCCGGGCGGCTGTCAAACATGCCGCCGAACTTCGCCAGGGTGTGGTCGAAATCTATCACGGCTGGGAGGATTGGCGGGTCAACTTTTTGACCCCGGACGATATCAACGATCCGATCAGCGGATTTCCACTGCTCAAGGCCGTACCGGTGCGGGTTGAGAAAATAGGTCCAATAGGGTAAATAGGTCATTCTATAGGTCCTATAACGGAAATAGGTCCTATTGTCGCCCGTCCCGGGCCAGTTTCTCGAAGCGCGGTGCAGCCGCTGTAAACGGGGGGATTGACCGTCTTTACCGGATTATTTTGTATTCATTTGATTTTTTCTGTCTTAATTCTAACCGGAAGCTTCATTAGAATCTTCTTCAGCATCGAGGTTGCCTTTTCGTTTGGTTAAAAAATGGATTGGACAAGATGTCCGGAATTTGCAATAAATTTCCGGATCGCGACAAACAAGACAATTTTCACACATGTAAATATTGTGCTTCATGCAGACATAGCTGGTTTCCCGGTCCGGGTGATTTACGCAGTGTCCCAAAGTAATCTCTCCTTATTCCCATCTCACTTTTTACCGGTTCAGGTTGAAACCGATTCAGAAGATAACCCCGATCTGAATATTTTCAATGGATTGTCTGCAATCAGGTGCCTAAAAATTCAATATGCGAAGCCTATAGTAATTAATCCGCCGGCGTATTGGCCGACTGATTTTTTCAATTTTCAAAAAATCATCGAGAACCCAGGATGGGGTATTTTTCAGGGCGGATTAATTAGGGCTAAAGGATATGAAATTACAGACGATACAAGAAATTAGCAGATCTCAAACCTGACGTTGCGGATATGCGGTTTCAGAGATCAAAAGTTCAATAATACAACAGAAAGGACCCCCCGACGGTGAAGCCTGCTTCCTTCAAAGTTTTTAAAACAACACCATGCATCTTTTTACTATTTGTTCTCTGTTCAAGCTCGGTTCCTGCCTTCACCGACAGTAATCCGACCGAAATTCTAATGGCCAGTGAAGAGTGGACCAACGCGACCAACCGGGACGGCACCGGATTATATTGGGACATATTCAGAGCCGTTTACGAACCCGTGGGGATCAAAACAAAATTTATCATTCAATCCTACGATGGATCAGTCAAACTGGTCAAAAAAAACCGGGTTGATGCTGCCGTCGGGATTTATCCCGAACGGGTCCGGGGAGCTCTTTTCTCACAATATCCGTTTGTCAAAGATTATATTCTGGCACTGTTCAAAAAAAATAAGCTGAACCAGTGGAATGGCCCGGAGTCACTGCAAAACAAGAAGGTGGCCTGGATCCAAGGCTACGCCTACGATGAGTATCTGGAAATTCCCGTCATCAAAAAAGAATTTTATTATCGAGATAATATTCTGCGGCGTCTCGATAACGATCAGGTGGACTTTTTCCTGGATACCCGCAACGATATGGAATCAGTCTTAAGCAAGGGTATTGTTGAGGTTTCGCAATACACTGTCGAAACGGTTCTGGAACTCGACCGTTACCTTGTATTTGCGAACAATCGCAAGGGTAAGAAATTAAAAAAAATATTTGATAATCGGTTTCCGCACCTGGTCCAATCCGGCGAAATCGAAAGACTGTTTGTCAAATGGAACTGGTAATCCGAATTTGCAAATCGGATGTCGGCCTCCAGCAAAATTCGATTGCCATTGAACCCAAATTAACCTATTGTAAACAGCCAATTTAAAAACCAATATTCCATTATTCCATTTGCGGGGAAAATTCGGAAATACCAAAAATCTTATATATTATCAGTAGGTTGTAGAAATTTCGAGACGTAAATTATGGCTGATAAAACAACCGCATCGAACAACAATCCGGAAGCTGAAGATAAAGTGCTTCTGGTGGATGATAATACCACCAATTTGCAATTGCTTCATGAAACTCTGGATGGTTTGGGCTATAAACTGCTCATCGCTAAAAATGGGCAGACGGCCCTGACCATCGCCCAAAAGGCCGACCCCTCGCTTATCCTGCTTGACATTATGATGCCGGAAATCGACGGCTATGAGGTTTGCCGAAGGTTAAAGGCTGATAAAGATACGGCGCGTATTCCGATAATTTTCATTACCGCCCTGGCCGATGAAGAGGATGAAGCCAAAGGGCTCGGTCTGGGGGCCGTGGACTATATCACCAAGCCTATTAACCCGGAACTGGTCCGGGCCCGGGTACACAATCATCTGGAACTGAAACGGCACCAAAATCACCTCGAGAAGCTGGTGGCCGAACGCACCCGGAGGCTGGCCCTGACCCAGGCGGTTACCATTGAAAGCCTGGCAACGCTGGCTGAATATCGGGACCCGGAAACCGGCGGACACATCAAGCGGACCCAGAACTATGTCAAAGCTCTGGCGGTGCATCTGAAGGACCATCAGCGATTCCGTTCCGAGCTCGATGATGAGGTCATCGATTTGCTGTATCTGTCCGCCCCGCTGCACGATATAGGGAAGGTCGGTGTGCGGGACGACGTTTTGCTCAAACCCGGCCGGCTGACCGACGAAGAATTCGAGAAAATGAAAAAGCATACAATTTACGGTGAAGAAGCTTTGCGTACCACCGAACAAAAACTGGGTGGAGATACGTTTTTGCAATATGCCAGAGAAATCGCATATACCCATCAGGAAAAGTGGGACGGTTCCGGCTATCCCCAGGGGCTGAAGGGCGACGCAATTCCGACTCCCGGTCGCTTGATGGCCCTGGCAGATGTCTATGATGCGTTGATCAGTAAAAGAGTTTACAAACCGCCGTTTCCGCATGAAAAAGCGGTGGAGATTATTATCGAAGGCAAGGGAAAACATTTTGATCCGGATATCGTTGATGCGTTTCTCGAACTGGAAGATACATTTCGTAACATTGCACTGACCTTTGCCGATTATGATGAAGAGCGGCAAATGCTGGGAGGCACCGCCGGTGCCCGACACCAAAACGGCCGCCAAATTGAAAATATCCTGCTGGTGGAAGACAACCAGATCAACCTGGAAATCATGCTCAGCCAGTTAACCTCATTGAATTACCACGTGGACACCGCCGCTAACGGCAAAGATGCGCTCGAAAAATTCCGACAGAAAAAATATGATGTGGTCTTGACGGATATTGAAATGCCGGAAATGAACGGGTATGACCTGGCCGCTGAAATACGCCGGTCAGAGCTGGACGAACAGGCGCGAATACCGATTCTGGCCATCACCGCCAGCGAATTCGACTTGAACCAAGAGCGGGCCAAATCCCTGGGCTTTAACGGCTACATGCTGAAGCCGCTCGATCCTGAATTATTACTATCAAAATTTGCCGCTATTGAATTAATCCGCCCTGAAAAATAGTGTCATCAGGGCTGCCAATAGTTATCTTGAAAACGGCAGAAGCCTGCTGGTTCGATAGCTTGGCGGATTAATTATTTTATGCTTCGCATATAGCTCTAATTTTTTTATGGGCTATTCGTGCGCAAAGAGAACTAAAGATAGTTTGACATTGATAGATGAACTAAGATACTGATTAATGTTTCGAAAATAAACCCAAAAGGAGAAAACTAATGAGAAAATCGGTCGTATTCGTGCTTGTTGCGGCTTTGCTGTTGATGGCGGTCAATACCGCCGTGGCAGGCAAGGCCATGGACAGAATCCTAAAAAAAGGAGAACTGGTGGTGGGTATCACCGGTACCCAGCCGCCTTTAAACGTTACCAATAAAGACGGCAAAATTATCGGCTACGACGCCGACATTGCAAAAATGATTGCCATGAATTTAGGGGTAAAGCTAAAATTTGCCGCCATGCCTTTTGCTGAATTGTTGCCGGCCCTAAGCGCCGGCAAAGTGGATATGATTCTGTCCGGCATGACCATGACCCTCGAGCGCAATCGTAAAGTGGCTTTTATCGGTCCTTATTATGTTTCCGGCAAGGGAGTCCTGACTAAAACTCAAACCATCGGTGCATTGCAGCAGGCCGAAGGTATGAATATTCCGGATTTTAGGGTGGCAACCCTTAATAACTCGACCAGCCAGGCATTTGTCGAGCAAGCCGCTCCCAAGGCCCAACTGGTGCCGACCAAATCCTATGATGAGGCAATTGATATGCTTTTAACGGATAAGGTTGATGCGGTTGTTGCCGATTATCCGTTTTGCGCGTTCAGCGCATTTCGGCACCAGGATCAAGGCCTGGTCGCGGGCCAATCCAAGTTTACGGTTGAGCCGCTGGGTATCGCCATACCCGAGGATGCGTTGCTGATCAACTGGCTGGGAAATTTTGTAAATATGCTCGAAGCCAGCGGGCAGTTGAAAAAGCTGACAGAGAAGTGGTTTCAGAGTGGTTCCTGGATTAAAGAACTACCCTAATTAATCCGCCCTTAAAAATTACCCATTCTTGGTTTTGATGGAATTTCGAAAATTGAATAATTTATCAGATCTATGCGCCGGCGGATTAATTATTTTATGCTGCGCATAATTTTTTTATTGCTATAGTTATTTATTTTATACCAGCTACTGGTGGATGAAGATAACTATACGGAATCTGGAATTTTGGAATTGGAGCCTATACGATTTAGGTCCAAACTTTGTCTCCCAGGAAAGGAGGTTCAATGATGAAATCCTTTAAATTTTGCGTTCTGATCGTTATCGTAATGGTATGCGTGAATTTTGCTGCCTGCGGAGGAGGCAAAACCGATGTTAAATCTGGATCTTCCACAGTCACCACGACCCTGGGGCAGGAATTACAGGATCTTGACAAAGCCTATAAAGATGGAATTATAACTAAAAAAGAATATGACAAAGCCAAAAAGCGGCTGATAGAACAACGAACGGAATAAAAATAAATAATACGGATCGCCAAAAGGACGGCGATCCGTATCTCATTCAACATTCGTAATTCGACACTGGCAAATCTATCCTCTTTTATAAGTTGGACCTGACTGATCGATGTCTGCATCCAGCACCCGCCGGATACATTGGGCAATATCTTTCATCACCACAGGCTTCATCAGCAATTCCCTGATTCCGGTTTCGGTGGCGATATTGGTGTCGATCCGATCGCTGTAGCCGGTGCAGACAATAATTGGAATATCCGGACGGATGGAAATGAGTTCTTTTGCCAGCACGTCTCCGGTCATTTGCGGCATGGTCATATCGGTGATTACCAGATCGAATTGTTCCGGCGATTGCCGGAACAATTCGAGGGCTTCAACACTGCTGGTGCAGGTGGTCAGCCGATAACCCAGGCGGCTTAGCATTTGTTTGGCAATATCCGCTTGAAATGCCTCATCATCCACAAACAGGATGTTCTCGGTGCCGGTAACCATAAGCTCCGCTGGTTCATTATCGGGAACTCTTTCGGATTCTATGGCCGGGAAATAGGCTTTGAAAACAGACCCCTGTCCCGGCGTGCTGTCGACGGTCAGGGTTCCGCCATGGCTTTGGACGATACCGTGAACCACGGACAGCCCCATGCCGGTACCTTCGCCCTTCTTTTTGGTGCTGAAAAACGGATCAAAAATGCGTTCGATAACTTCCGGTGACATCCCGTGCCCGGTGTCGCTGACGGTGAGTCTCACAAATTTTCCGGGCTTCAAGCCGGGATGGTCTCTGGCGAAGTCAGCATCGATGACCACATCCGAAAGGCTCACCTCCAGCAGCCCGCCATTTTCCCGCATGGCATGGCCGGCATTGGTGCACAGATTCATTATGACCTGATGAATATTGGTGGGGTCGGACATTACTGCCAGATTGGACCCTATATTGTTGTTAATTCGGATCGTAGACGGCAATGAGGCCCGCAATAATTTGAGCGCTTCGTTAACGATCAGATTGATCTTGACCGGTTGCATCTCGTTTTCTCGCTGTCGGCTGTATGTAAGAATTTGCTGTACCAGCTCTTTGGCTCGGCCGCCGGCCTTCAGAACCTGCTTTAAATTCTTGCGCACGGCAGAATCCGGTGGAATATCAATCAGCGACAGTTCCGTATAACCCATAATGGCTGACAATATATTGTTAAAGTCATGGGCGATGCCGCCGGCCAGGGTACCGATAGCTTCCATTTTTTGAGACTGGGCCAGCCGTTTTTCAAGCTGCCATTTTTGGGTGACATCAATTCCGACACACAGTATTTCCTTTACCCGGGATTCATTATCATAGATGGCTTTGTTCATCCAGGCCACCCGGACGCGCTCGCCGTTGCGTCGAATATTCTCATTTTCGTTGGAAACATAGCGTTCGGGGTGGGTGCCGATGTCTTGAATCATCTGCGTCAGGTCAAACCCGGCCCGATCTTTTTGCGGCACGATGGTTCCGATCACATTTTTGCCCAGAATAGCCGCTTCGCCGTAGCCGAAGAAATCTTGAGCGTATTTATTAAAAAAAAGCACCCTGCCTGCGGTATCCATCCGCATTATGATGCTGTTGGCGCTTTGGACGAGTTGGCGATAGTTGCGCTCACTTTTACGCAATGCAGTTTCGGCTTCCTTTCTTTCTATAATCATGCGATTGGCCGCCTCGGCCAGAGTTTCAAATTCCTTAAAGTGTAGATTCTCAGATTCTATTTTAACTGACTCGGTTGCAGCTTTGGAGAAAAAGGCGGCTAATAGAGCAAAATTCTTTTTATTCCGATAAGAGAACAATTTAACGATCAGCAGGACAAATAGCAGAATGGCGAACAAAATCGATATAATTTTAATTATACCGCTTTCGACGCGTTCCTGTAATTCGGCTCGTCTTTTGCTGATAACGGTTTCAATTTTGTCTAGATTGACTCCGGCGCCCACATACCACTTCCATTCCGGAATGCTGGCGGTATAGCTCAGTTTTTTATAAGCAATAGCGCTATTCAATTTCGGCATGACGTAGCTGACATAGCCACCCCCTGATTTGGCTGCTTTAATCAACTCCCGGACAATTTTTACGCCATTCACATCAGTGACGTCTATCATGTTTTTGCCCTTGGCCGGAGCAACCAGACTCAAACCGTCCCACTGGCCGGCAAAAACATAACCCTCATCGCCAAAGGCAAAATTCTCAATACGGGCCAGAACTTCCTGCTGGATATCGCTAACGACATCATCCAGATATTCGCCGGTTCCGATCAGCCAGTCAAAGGGTTCAAAATATTTGATAAATGCTATTTTGGGAAAATCTTGGCCGGTCTGATTGGGCTTGGTCCAGGCATAACGATAAAACCCTTCACCGGATTCCCGCGCGATGGCGATCATATCCCGGATGACAAATCTACCCTGGGTATCCTGCAGATCGATTAAATTTTGACCTTCTATTTCAGGCCGGTCGGCAAACAGAATTTCAACGCCGTCCAGCCGGGTGATAAAAAAATAACCGCGCTGGTTGTTATAGCGAATGGGCCGCAATGCATCCGTAATGATCTTTTTAAGTTCAGCCGGATTTTTGGTCGCCCGCTGCTGGTTGTATAAATTTATTGCAATGTCATAGGCTTCAAGGGTTCGATTCCTGATTGTTTGTTTTAATCTTGTTTCAGCCTGGGATATCTTGAACCCGATATAGTCGATCACCTGACCGGTTTCATGTTTAATGAGGCTTTTTTGAGATTCGACGTATTCCTCCCGCAGGGTGATCGCCTCTTTTTTAAACCTTTCATATTCGTTCATTATCCAGAAATACCCGACCAAAGCCACCGATACCACGGCCAGGATTACCATACTATAGAGGAAAGTCTCTGTAATACCGTATTTTGCTTTCATAATTGGATTTATTTCTGTGAGCAGCGTTGAAGATCAAATTGCCGTTCTTAACTCAATTCATAAGCCACCGTTTATGTTGGTGAGAATTCAAACGGTGCGGCCGTTGCAGCGAGGGCATGCTTGATGGTGCAAAGCTGATCGATGCCGCCGCCTATGAATTGAAGTGATGACTGTTGTTTTACAATTTAGGCACCTATTTTTTTAAAACAACAACTCACTAATTTAATGCTTATTATGTGGTTTTCAAGCATCTTGAAATTATTCCGCCTTGAAAAATACTCCTGCCGCGAGTTACACTTGGCAGGTGATATTTAGAAGGGATTTTCTTTCCGGGTTCGGCCATCAGGCTGGACCCAATGCTCGATCCATAAGCTGAAAACTTCCGAACTCCAGCATCAAGCATCGAGCATCGAGCATTGGTTGAGATGCATAAAGCTGCCGGTTTCTTAAAAACCAGCAAACATCAGGCGCTTATTTTAACTGATCCAAGATGTCTTCAGCAGTTCCAATGACGTAATGCGACAGGTCCCGGGCTTTGGGATTGCGCGGGTCGCTCCAATCATAGAAACCCTGACCGCTGCTGGCACCGAATTCGCCCTTTTTCACCATCCGCATCAGGGTTAAGGGGGGATACATGCGCGGATCATTGGAGGCTTGATACATCTGAAGTGCTACGCGCAGCATGGTTGGTGCGGTGACAAAATCGTGGAGTTTAAATGTACCCTGGGGGTGTCCCAGGCTGGTATGCAAGCCGACGTCTCCATCTTCAACCTGAATTTTACCTTGTTCCAGCAGGCGTACGGCGTCCAGCATCTGGGGGACGAGCAGACGATTTACCCAGAAACCGGGAATGTTGGGCGCCAAAAAGGGTGCTTTTTTCATATCCAGCAGCGTTTGGCGGGTAAACTCGATTGTTTCAGCCGTGGTTTTATCACCCGGCACGACCTCAACTCCCGGCATCAAGGGCACCGGATTCATGCCATGGGTAATTATCGACCGTTCCGGTCGGCCACCGGCCTCGGCCATTGGATTAATATCCAGGCTGCTGGTGTTGGACCAGAAAACAACGTTTTCGGAAAGCTGCGGCAAAAAATCGGCGAGCACTTTACATTTTAGTTTTAAATCTTCGAAGATGACTTCCAGAAAAACATCGCAGTTTTTGGCGACCTCGATGAAAGCCCCTTTGTCTTGGTAAGTCGTTATTTTCTGCGCGGCATTCGATACAAAGTCCGGATCGTCGATTTTAAATTTTTTAGCAACCGTTGCGCTGAGTTTTTCGCAGCCCTGGGCCACTCCGGCGAGAATCTCCGGGTTTGCATCGAAACAGTGTGCTTCATGTCCGGTCATCGCACATTGAGTTATCCAGCCGCGTCCCATAATTCCGGTACCCAAAATAGCAAATTTCATTCTTCTCCTCCTTAGTTTGTTTAAATTAATGGATAGTACGGATCTCGTAAGTTACGTTTAAAATGAGTGATTTTTTCGGGACGGAGTATAGAAAATAGGTGATTTATGTGTCAAACAAAAAATTCCGGCGGCCGACCTGAAATATAGATGCAGGTATTTACTTGATAAATCAACGTGTCTATATTGACATTATACAATTGATTTGAGATTCAAGGTGTTTCTTCGAACAGCTGCCAAATCACTTGATCATGTTAGGATACGGAACCGGCGGTTAATTTTTTTCACGAACTACTGGAAAAACGAATGGGATTTTTAAAGAAAAAGACATTGATGGGCATGTCGCGAACCTGCGGCTGAGCGGCCAAAATCGGTCCGACAGTTCTGTCGGAAGCGCTGAAAGGTCTGGAAGTATCTGCGGATGAAAATTTGCTGGTCGGATTTGAGACCAGTGACGACGCCGCGGTATATCGTTTGACATCTGATATGGCTCTGATCAGTACGGTGGATTACATCACGCCGCCAGTGGATGATCCCTGGTGGTTCGGGCAGATTGCAGCCGCCAATTCATTGTCCGATGTTTATGCCATGGGGGGCAAGCCCCTGACGGCTTTAAATCTGGTGATGTTTCCCTCAAAAAAATTGGATTTGGGGCTGCTCAAAGAAATTCTGCGCGGCGGCAGCGAGAAGATAATAGAGGCCCGGGCCTCCATGGCCGGAGGTCATTCGGTGGATGACAATGAACCCAAATATGGTCTGGCAGTTACCGGACAAGTACACCCCGATCGCATATTGACCAATCGGGATTGCCGCCCAGGCGATGCACTTGTCCTTACCAAACCTCTGGGGACGGGAGTGCTCTTCAACGCCAACCGCTCGGGGAAATTGCCATACCCGGAACTGGAAGCCATTTTATCCCAGGTTGCCGCCCTTAACCGCATCGCCATCGAGACGGCTTTAAAATTTGACGTGCATGCCTGCACGGATATTACCGGATTCGGTATTCTGGGCCACAGCCTGGAAATGGCCCGTGGCGGTGATGTGCAGATCGAGTTGGTTTATGACCGGCTGCCGTTTTATCCCAATGCCCTGCAGATGTACCAAAAGGGTGAAACGACCGGCAGCAACAAGGCCAATCGCCAGCTGGCTGCCGGTTTCTGGGAAACGGCAACCTCCCTGACTGCCGAAGCCGAAGAACTTCTCTTTGATCCCCAGACATCCGGTGGCCTCCTGCTGTCCGTGCCGCAAGCTGAGGCCGATGACCTGGTCACGGCATTGCATGCCGCCGGCGTTGATGCGGCGGCACGGGTCGCGCAGGTGGTCGGCAGCGGCCGGCCCGGGGTGAAGGTTATCTAGATTGAAGATTGAAGATTGAAGATTGAATATTTAATGAATTCTGTCTGATTTTAAAATCAACTTACGACTTTTTTTTACCAACCCAGCATTCCATCACTCAAAATGGGGCGCAGCCCAAATTTAAAATGATAGAATACCACAAATCTTCAATCTTCAATCTTCAATCTTCAATATTTATTTAGGATCGCCTTGGCCGGTATCAAGCCTGTTGCGCTGGCCGATACGATGTTTCCGGCGACACCGGGACCGTCTCCCGCCACGTACATGCCGTTCATCTTCGTTTCCAGGTTTTCGTTGGTGTCGACCTGGGTGGCAAAAAACTTTATCTCCGGTGCATAGAGCAGGGTTTCGTCATTGGCGACACCCGGCACGACGTAATTGAGCTTTTCCAAACCCTCAATGATATTGGTCAGAATTCTCTCAGGCAATGCCATTGCAATGTCACCGCAGACGACGTCGGTCATGGTCGGCTCGATGTATCCTTTTTTGATACGGTGCCAGGTGCTGCGACGGCCCCGTTTGAGATCGCCGAAGCGCTGCAAGATGGGTTTGCCGCCGCCGATCAGGGTGGCCAGGCTGCCGATGGATTCGCCGTAAGCCTGGTTGTCCGTCACCGGCTCGGTAAGAACCACTTTAGAAAGGAAGGCAAAGTTGGTATTTTGTGATTTATTGTCCATATACGCATGGCCGTTGACACAAACAAAATTACTGTATCGCTCCAAAGAGACGAAACCGCCTTTATTGGTGCAAAATGTTCGTGTTTGATCATCGTATTTGCTGGTTTGGATGAAAAAAGTAGGATCATAGATCACTTCGCAGAGATCCTGCATGATGTCATTGTGAACCTCGATCCGAACCCCCACCTCGATGCCGCGCTGTTTGAGTCCGATGCCGTGGTCTTGGGCCAATCCTCCGACCCAATCGGCACCCACCCGGCCGGGAGCCAGGATAACATTGTCGGCTGAATAATTTTTGCGATTGGTAACCACCCCGACAACCTGATTGTTTGCCACAACAATTTCTTTAACTTCCTCCGAGGTGTGCATATCGACGCCTCTGGATTTGATATGGTCGGCCATGCCCGTGATGTGCTCGGGAAGCCGGTCACTGCCCAAATGCTTTTGCTTGATAATGAGCAAATCGATGCCGTAGCGTTTGGCTCTTTTCCGTATTTCCCGGGCCTGGTTCATGTCCGTGGGGTAGGAGGGACCGTCCATGCCGAATTTGTTAAAGATTTGCTCGGTTTCATCGATCAGTTCCTTCGCACGGCTGATCGGCATGAACTGCGATAAATCGGTTTTACCCAGTTTATAGATGTAATTTAATTTGCCGTCGGAGAACAGTCCGGCGCCGCCGATGCCGCTGAGAATATTGCAGGGCTTGCATTTAATGCATTCATGATAGGTATTGATCGGGCAATTGCGCTTTTGAGAAGATTTACCCTTATCGATGAGCAAAACTTTTTTGTTCGAATGTTCTCCCAGATAATAGGCGGCAAACAGACCGGCTGGACCCCCGCCAACAATGATGACATCGTAATCCATAGTTCCTCATTCAATAATTATTCCACAATTAATCCGCCCTGAAAAACAGAACATTTCGTATTGAAAATAGTATTCTGCAAGCTAAAGGAAGCTCTGTGATCGAAGCTTGGCGGATTAGTTATTTAATATGCTCAGATAAGTTTTGGCTATACGCGCTCCGGATTCTTTGCAAAGCTGTCAAATTGGCCAGAAATGCAACCAGCCAGATGGCGAACATAAGCGCTGTGGTATGAATTATAGCACCCAGCCCGACCAGCACGATCCGCTCAGGACGCTGCATGATACCATGCTTGACGTCAAATCCCAGGCTTTCGGCCCTTGCGCGGGTATAACTGACCATAAAGGATCCGCCTAGCGCCAGCAATACGCTTGCCGATGCGCCGTAATCTTCCAGCGATGTGAAATAGGCGGCGATCCCGAAAAACATTATAAGTTCCGAATAGCGGTCGAAACTGGAATCCAGCAGCGCTCCAAAGCGCGACGCTTTACCGGTGGTGCGCGCCATCAGGCCGTCGATCGTATCACAAAAACCACCCAGCAGAATTAATATGCCGGCCAGGCGAACATACCCGATTAAAAAGGCGGCTGCCGCAAAAGATGTAATGATTAAACCGGCAACAGTAAACGAATTGGGTCTCAACCCCCATTTGGAAAGAAGCGCTATCAGGGGCGACAGCATTTTAATAAAACCGTCTTGCAAACTTTGCGGAATTAAACGTCGACTAGAATAATCCATGTTATTTACCTCGTGTTTGGTTTATTCTTGCCATACAAATCCAGCCCCGGCAGGATTGCAAATTCAAACTTTTAAAGTACAGCCGTGCTTATACTTTGGTCCGCCTCAGCCAACAAATCGAGCCGCTGCAAGCATCGCCCGGGGCTGGCAGTTGATCCTTGTTCGTGATAGATATTCCTTCGCCAGCTCATATTCATACTAACACATTCCTAGCCTGGAAACAAAGTCCGCATTTGCAATCCGCAATTCGCTGCCCAATCCCTCGGTCGCCTGACTTCTGACTTCGGTCATCTGTCTTCTGCTGTCTGACATCCGTTGTTCACTGCCTTCAATTCAGGCCAAGCTGGTTAGCCGTGATGTATTTTCCTTCAACCTGCTGAGCTGCGATGCGGGCCGCGTATCGACAGGCATCAGGGATATTCATCTGATATGAAAAACGACTCACGATGTATGCTGCAAAGAAAACATCGCCGGCTCCGGTTGAATCGACCGCTGAGTTCGCGGGGGCTGCTGCATATTTAAATGCCTTGCCGCTTTGGGTCCGGACGAATCCGCCGTTTTCTCCTAACGTAACCACCGATTCCGCGATTTGAAACCGAAGCATTAATTCCGATAAATTCATTTGATAAAAATCCAGCATGGCTTGATGCTCAATCCCATTGGCCTTAATAATGTGCGCCGGCATCAATCCTGCGGCCAGATGGCCGGAAACGCACGGATAGACCTTTTTGTTTTGAACCATTCGGGTGTATCCCTGAACATCCAGAAAAATCGGCAGGTTCGATTTGCGCAGCAAGTTTAAAGCGGCCGGATCGATGTCCAGGGGATGCAGCGGTCCCAGGTGCAAGCCGTCAACCCTGTGAATCATTGCCTGAATTTGTTCGGCGGTGATAGGACAGGCCTGCTGCAGAAGCTCCTGATAACGTCTGTCGCCTTGGATATAATTTACAAAATGGGTGGTCTGGTCCGATGCTGCATTGAAAATTTCAACCTTTTCAGCCTTGAGGTTTTTTATAATTTCGAAGTGCCGCTCAGCCAGATTGCTGACGATGAGCGCAGGGATACCATGCCGGCGGTAGGTGATGCCGGCATAGGTGGTGACACCGCCCAGTTTGAAATAATTTTGATCCCCGGCGACTATTTTGTCGATGGTCGTGGATCCGACCACGCCAATGCCTTTTTTTAATATTATCATAAATGATAACGGTTCAGAGTTCAGAGGTTCAGGGTTCAGAGGTTCAGGGCTCAAAGGTTCAGGGTTCATGGGTTCATCGGTTCATGGGTTCATCGGTTCAGAGTTCAGTGCTGCCGCCGGCCAAACCATCGGCTGGTCAAATCGAACAAGAAATTTTAAGCATAGACTATCGTAGGGTCGGCCACTGTGCCGACCGGTATTGGCGGGCACGGAGGCTCGCCCTGCTTCGGGACAAGCGGCAGGGGTGAAACCTGATACCAAACGCCACTCTCAACAGCCAACCTGTGAACGCTGAACCTTTAAACCTTTGAACCTTCACATCCTCTTTCAATTATATATCAGATCTGATAAAGTTTTCCCATGTTCATTAACCTCCACACATACTTGAGTCAACCACTTAAAATCGGAAGCAAAACCATCGATAATCGACTCGTTCTGGCGCCCATGACGTTTCTCGGACATGTGGCGTTTCGTGAGCTGGTGTCAGAATATGGCGGCTATGGTTTATTGTATTCCGAAATGTGCAACGCCAAAGCCGTCCCCCATGAAAACCGCTTTATTTCGCCCTACTTCAGGTGGCAGGATGAAGAACGTCCCCGGCTGGTCTGCCAGATTTTTGGGGGAGATCCCGCCGTTATGGCCCGGGCTGCCCGCCGGGTCGAAAAGGAGGATTTGTTCGGCGTTGATATTAATTTCGGATGCTGCAATGGCAAGCATATGCCGCCAGAACTGTGGGGCGGCAGTTCTCAAAGATCCTGATCTCGCTGTCAGGATCGTCGCTGAAGTCCGGCGAGCGGTAACCTTTCCCCTGTCCGTCAAGTTTCGCACGGGATGGCAGGATGATCCCCACAGCGCCGTGGATCTTGCCCGGAGATTCGAGGCTGCCGGGGCCGATGCCTTGATTTTTCATCCCCGGGTGGCTCCCGATCGCCGATCGCGTCCACCCCGGTGGGAATATATCGGCCTGGTGAAACAGGCGGTCGGCATTCCGGTTTTCGGCAACGGGGATGTGTTTGATCGAAATGACTGCCGCAAAATAATTGAAAAAACCGGCTGCGACGGGGTGGCATTGGGGCGGATGGCCATTGCCAGACCATGGATTTTCGCGGCGTGGACCAACGGATTAAAGCCGGGGCCGGATATTTACCTGGACGCCGCCCTTCGGTTGGCCGGACTGCTTACCAAGCACTATGATCCGATTCAGGCCATCAAACGCTTTAAAAGATTTTCCTTTTATTTTGCCGCCAATTTTAAATTCGGGCACCTGTTGCATTCACGGCTCCTGAACGCGGCGGACATGGTGCAGATTGAACAAATTCTGCAGCGATTTTTCGATAAATCCCCGGATCTGGTTGCTAAACCCAATTTGAATTTCTTTAAATAAATAATCCGCCCAGTAAAATCGCATATTGACGTCTGCTCTTTGCTGGATAAAAACTATTCAGATCAATGTCCAATCGATGCCCGGCGGATTATTTATATAATGCTTCGCATTGTTTTACTTGATTTCAAACGATTGCCATTTCCCGGAAGATTTCCGTTTTCACTTTTCCGACTTCCGCATTCCCACTTCCGACTTCAATATTCTGTCCTCTTGCACCAGTAACTCGGCTGGATACCACCGTGTCAGACTATACTCTGTTCCCTGAGAAAGCTTATGATGATTTCAGCCGTGTCGTCCGGACAATCCATCGGCACGAAGTGACCGGTTCCCTCGAGCGGGACCATCCTCGCCGACGGAACTTTGGTTTTAAAACGTCTGGCGGCAGACGCCAGGAAGGTATCGGATCTTGCGCCGTAAAGGACAAGGGTTGGAAGTTTCAAGCGGGGGATGTAGCGCCATATATCGTGCGGACAAACGGCGAAGCAGCGCGATTCCCAGGCCGGCGCACAGCACAGCCTAATTTTACCGTCCGGTGTTGCTTCAGTTCCGGATTCGACATAGGCCTCAAGAAATCCCTTTTGCCAGCTGCGAAACACGGCTTTGCGGCGGTAGGATTCGAGCATCGTCTGACGGTCGGGCCAGATATATCTTCTTTTGGCTGCCGTGGCGACAATCGGGGTTCGCCTTGCCAATCCGGTCTTTTGGGCCAGATACCACCACCACATCCAGGAATAAGGCAAAATGGTCGGGTCGATCAACACCAGGGCGCGAATCAATTCGGGGCGCTTGACTGCTAGCAGCAGACTGGCCGTGGCACCCCGTGAGTGTCCGATGGCAATTACGGGTTCGTTCAGATGCTCAAAAAAATTCTCCAGATCATCCGCAAAAATATTCCAGCTGTTGAGTTTTTGGGGGTCCGCCGGTGCGCTTGTCTTGCCGTGGCCGCGATCATCCATGCCGAACATCTTTAGCTGTGATCGGAGTTTTTGTGCCAGCGGCGTATACACCCCGGCACACAGTCCGGTCGCATGTGAGAAATGAGCTGTCGGTCCGCGGCCGCCCCAGCCGATGAAGTTAAAATTGCCGTCCTCTGCCTTAAACGTTCGATATTGTTCTATCATCAGTGTCGTCTGCCTAATAATACATCCTTAAATTATTCAATCTTCAATATCCAATTCCGGATCGTTCGAGTTGGGTAGTAATTATACGAGGCTGGCGGGTTCGTCAAGCCGTTGTTTCAAATCGCCGGTTTTCGGTCAAAAATCTGACGCAAATGGTCGATCCACGTCTCATAATGCTGAAATTTATCGGCCGTCAGCCTTGAAGTCTGTAATATGTGTCTGCAAAATTGATATTAGTTATCATGCGCCAATTGGCATGATTCGTGCTGCGATATAGGGCGGGTTCGTATTTCCTAATAGTCATCGGGGGTCACTCTCTCAATTAGGATAACCCGCATGCTATATACTGGAATACTGAATTTAAATCCGGCGAGCCATTCAAATGAAAATCAAGCATAATTTTAAAAAAACAGTCAAAAGGGGGTTGCAATCAGAAAGAGATTCCGGGTCGCGAAAAGAATCCGGAGGGAGGAATTTAAACCATGTCTATAATTTGGATCGTCACGTTTCCAGGCGGACAACTGATCTGCAGGAGGCGATTGCCAAGCTCGAGCAGGAGATCAAGGAGCGCAAGCGAATTGAAGAGCAGCTGAGGCAATCCGAGAAGAAATTTCGCAATATCTTCAATTCCAACCCCGCCGGCATCCACCGATATAAGTTACTGGCAGACGGCAGTTTGATTTTTACCGATGCCAACCCGGCTGCTGAAAAAATATTAGGCTTCGATCACCGGCCGTTAATTGGCAAAACCATTGAAGAAGCCTTTCCCTCGTCGGCGCAAACCAATATTCCGGACCGTTACCGCCGGGTTTGCACCAGCGGTGATTCCTGGCATTCGGAGCAGGTGAATTATGAAGACAATCGGATCAAGGGCTGGTTTGAAGTCCATGCCTTTCAGATCAATCCCGGGGCCATGGCCACCATGTTCCGTGACATCTCGGATCGCAAAGCCGCCGAGGCGACGTTAAAAAAAGAGAAAGAAAAATTCGGCGTTCTAACCGAAATGTCACCCCTGGGGGTTGCTCTGATTGGCGCTGATGGGCGATACAAATACGTAAATCCAAAGTTTAAAGAGCTATTCGGCTATCCCATGGAGGAAATTGAATCCGGGCGCCAATGGTTCCGCAAAGCGTTTCCCGATCCCCAATACCGCCGGCAGGTCATCGGATCTTGGGTCAACAGTCTCGCGGATTCAGACAAAGGAGAGGTGCGTCCCAGAACATACAAGGTTCGATGCTATGACGATACGGATAAAATTATCCAATTTCGACCGGTCACCATGCAAGGCGGCGATCAATTTGTTATCTATGAGGACGTCACCGAGCGCAAGCAACTGGAAGCCCACCTGCAGCAGTCCCAGAAAATGGAAGCCATCGGCACGTTGGCCGGCGGAATCGCCCACGATTTTAATAATATCCTGGCGGCCATATTGGGCTACGTTGAGCTGCTGGCATTTAATATGCAAAAAGACACTTGCGCCTGGCAGAATCTGCAAGCGGTACTCAAGTCTACCCATCGGGCCAAAGATCTGGTCGATCAGATTCTGGCATTTGGACGTCAAAACGAATTGAATCTAATGCCGGTTCAAATCAGTTCAATTGTTAAAGAGACCCTGAAAATGTTAAGGGCGTCGATACCCACCACGATTGAAATTCGCAGACAGATTGCAACCACCGATGGCATTGTCAGCGCCAATCCCACTCAAATTCATCAGGTGTTGATGAACCTTTGTACCAATGCCGCGCATGCCATGCGTGCTAAAGGCGGGGTGCTGGAGGTAGCCCTGAGACGAATTCAGGTGGATCAAGCCCAAAAATTGCCTCATTCGAATTTAAAATCCGGCGTTTATTTAAAAATAAGTGTTCGTGACACCGGCCACGGTATTGCACCTGATAAATTAGAGCGAATATTCGATCCCTATTTTACCACTAAAGAAGCCGGCGAAGGGACCGGGCTGGGATTGGCAGTCGTTCGAGGAATTATAAAAGCGCACGGCGGAGTTATTACCGTTGAAAGCTCACCGGGCAGAGGGGCGGTGTTCGAGGTCTACCTGCCGGAAATTCAGCAAGCAGTCTCAACCCAATCAAAAACCAGCGAATCCTATCGCACCGGCAAGGAGACGATTCTCTTTGTTGATGATGAACAGGCTTTGGTAACCATGAGCAAGCAAATGCTTGAACTTTTAGGCTATCGTGCGGTGACCAGAACCAGCAGTGTTGAGGCCTTCGAGCTTTTTCAACATGATCCGTATCGCTTCGATCTGGTGATCACGGACATGACCATGCCCAACATGACCGGCGAGAAGCTGGCCCACAAAATATTAGAGATTCGATCCAATATTCCGGTGATTCTATGCACCGGATTCAGTGAACTAATCACCGAGCAGCGTGCCAAAAAGTTGGGCATCAGCGCATATATGATGAAACCGCTGGTCATGAGGGATTTAGCCAATACGATTCGAGACGTGCTGGACAAGTGAGCTGAATGTAGGGATTTAGGAATTGAAGGAATTCTATCTTTTTTATCTTATGGATTTTATCCTTTAATCCCCCAATCTCCCATCCCCCCATCTCTCCATCTCCCAATCCCCCAATTTCTAAATTCCCAACCCGTATAAACCGGAAAAACAACTTGTATCTTCGCAAATAATTCGAATTGCAGATTGTTGCTTGAAAATTCAGATATCAGTAATTGAAAAAAATAAATTTTTAAATTATGATGTCCTTTTAAGTATTTTTGTCAATGCAAATAGCAAAAAGGACGGAGGAAAACGATGAAAGTAATTCGGCAAAAAACGTTGAAACCGGTTAGTTTTGTTCTGGCCATTTTTATGCTGTTGATCGCAGGCCCATTTCAATCCGTTTATGCGGCCATGATCGGAACCGAAACGATGCTGGATAGCGCCCGCGGCCAGGAAGCTCGTGCCTATTTAAACCAGTTATTGGCGCGCGAAGATATTCAGAATGCACTGGTAGCCCAGGGGCTTGATTCCCGGGAGGCCAAGGCTCGGGTCGACAGCCTTTCAGATGCACAAGCGGTTGAAGCGGCCGCTAAATTTGACCAGCTGCCGGCGGCGAGCGGATTCTTCGAGACCCTGTTGATTGTTGCGTTTTTGGTGTTTCTGATACTTTTGATCACGGACATTGCCGGATATACGGACATCTTTCCATTTGTCAGACCAATGAGGTAGAAGAGGACTATGCGTATGAAATACAGTATCGCTTTAATTCCAGGTGACGGCATCGGCCAAGAAGTCGTTCCGGAAGCCGTCCGGGTGATGGACATCCTTGCCAGGCAGCATGGGTTTGAAATGGCCTATACTGAATTTCCCTATTCCTGTGAATATTACCTGAAGACCGGTACCATGATGCCGCCAGACGGGATTGAGCAACTGCGCAATTTTGACGCCATTTTTCTGGGGGCGGTTGGCGATCTGCGGGTTGCCGATCATGTTTCGCTATGGGGATTGTTGCTGCCGATCCGGCGCCAAATGCAGCAATATGTCAACATTCGTCCGGTCAGGCTGTTGCCCGGCATCGCCTCGCCCCTGGCCGGTCGTACGGCAGAAGATATCGATTTTATCGTGGTGCGCGAAAACAATGAAGGCGAGTACTCTGAAATCGGTGGGCGGCTGTATAGCGGCACGGATGCGGAAATGGTCGTCCAGGAAACCGTTTTTACCCGCCAGGGGGTGGACCGCATCCTGCGCTATGCGTTTGAGTTGGCCCAAAGCCGTCCGCGCAAGCATCTGACTTCCGCCACCAAATCCAACGGCATTATTCATACCATGCCCTACTGGGATGAACGGTTCAAGGCCCTGTCAAAAGAATATCCCGATGTGGCCACCGACCAGTTTCACATCGATATCCTGACGGCTCACTTCGTCCGGCATCCCGACTGGTTTGACGTGGTCGTCGGCAGCAACCTGTTTGGCGATATCTTGTCCGATTTGGGGCCTGCGATTGCCGGCAGCATCGGCATCGCCGCCTCGGCCAACCTGAATCCGACCAAAAAGTTGCCGTCCATGTTTGAACCCGTCCATGGGTCGGCACCCGACATCGCCGGGCAAGGAATTGCCAACCCCATCGGCACCCTGTGGTCGGCCCAGATGATGCTGCAATTTTTAGGCCAGGAAAAAGCGGCGCAATCGCTGATGACAGCCATTGAAACCGTGACGGCCGGAAAATGTTTAACAGCCGATTTGGGGGGAAATGCCACCACCAAACAGTTTACCGATACCGTGATTGAAAATTTAACCTAATTGAGCGATACGCGCTCAATTAGGCGTTACACGTTATTTGTTATTGGTTATTTGAAACTGATCAGCGCTAGGTCATATATATATATATATATATATATCTTGCAGGTGAAAAGTATGACAGGAGAGCATTTTACTCAAACTAATAACAAATTACCATTAACGAACAACGCCCCATTCGTTTTAACTCAATCGGGGCATTAATTCCGGGGGAACCGCATGAAATCCAAACGATTTGAAAAACTGGCGCAGCGTCCGGTTAATCAGGAAACTTATATCAAACCCTGGTCGGAAACCGGTCTGACTGCCATGGAAAGTCCTCTTGATCCCGCCCCCGGTCTAACCGTGGTCGATGGCAAGGTCGTGGAGATGGACGGGGTTGCACGGGAAGATTTCGATATTATTGATCACTTCATTGTCAATCATGCTCTCGACCTGGCCCAGGCCGGCCAAGCCATGCAGACCCCGTCCCTTGAAATCGCCCGCATGCTGGTGGATATTAACGTCTCGCGCGCGGCGGTTCTCGAAGTGGTCAGTGGTTGTACGGCAGCCAAGTTGGTCGATATTGTGCGCCGGATGAATGTGCTGGAGATGATGATGGGGCTGGCCAAAATGCGGGCCCGCAAGACGCCTGCCAATCAGGCCCACGTCACCAACCGCAAGGAGCATCCGGCGCTGCTTGCGGCGGATGCGGCCGAAGCGGCCCTGCGCGGTTTTAATGAAGTCGAGACGACCATCGGCGTCACCCGCTATGCACCGCTCAATGCACTTTCCATCCTGGTCGGTTCACAAACCGGACGCGGCGGTACCCTGACCCAGTGCGCCGTTGAGGAAGCCACGAATTTGAGACTTGGGTTTAAAGGCTTCACCACCTATTCCGAGACCCTTTCGGTTTACGGAACGGAAAGAACTTTTTGCGACGGCGACGACACGCCCTGGTCCAAATCATTTCTGGCGGCGGCCTATGCCAGCCGGGGGGTCAAAATCCGGTTTACCTCCGGCACCGGCGCCGCCGCCTTGATGGGGCACGCGGAGGGAAAATCAATGCTTTTCCTGGAAGCCCGCTGTCTTTTGACGACCAAAGGGGCCGGTAGCCAGGGAACCCAAAACGGCTCCATCAGCTGCATTGCGCTGCCGGAGTCACTTCCCGGCGGCGTGCGCGCCGTGCTGGCCGAAAATCTGATTGCGGCTATGCTGGGGTTGGAGGTGGCCTCCGGCAACGATGCCCTGGCTTCCCAATCGGAAATGCGTAAAAGCGCCAAACTGATGCTGCAGTTTATTCCCGGTACGGATTTCATCACCTCCGGTTTCGGCGCAATTCCCCGTTATGATAACATGTTCGGCGGCGGCAACTTCGATGTGAGCGAACTCGACGATTGGCTGGTGCTGCAGCGCGATATGCAGGTTGACGGCGGTATCGTGCCCGTTAGGGAGTCCGATGCGCTGAAGGTCCGTGAAAGAGCCGCCCGTGCCATCCAGGCCGTCTTTGACGACTTTGGTTTTCCCGCCATCAGTGAAACCGAAGTTCAAGCGGCGATTACAGCCTATAGCAGCGAAGATATGCCTGATCGGGATAAAGTCGCTGATATGCAAGCCGCCGCGAAATTGCTGGACGGTCCGCTGACCGTGGTCGATGTGATTGCGGCCCTTGCCAAAGCAAAATTTCCTGATATCGCCGCCAACGTGCTGGAATTGCAGCGTCAGCGTGTCATCGGAGATTACCTGCAGCCATCTGGAATTTTTGATGAGAACTTCAAGGTTATCAGCGCCCTGACCGATCCCAATGACTATCGCGGACCGGGCACGGGTTACCGGGTTGACGGGGAGCGTTGGGCGCAGCTGCAGGATCTGCCCCAGGCCTGGGACCCGCGGGCCTACCTGGAGGATATCAGCTCAGCCAAAGCCCCGATTTGGCTGGAGGAGGTGCAGCCTGCTGCAACCGGCGACCGGGCCGAGGTAGTTGTCGCACTGGACCCGACCTTCGGCATTCTGATTAATCAAACCATCGGTGGACTGGATCTGCAGGATGTGCTGGGGGAAATTTTGGCAGGCATCCGTGAGGAGGGCCTGCCGGCCCGGGTGGTGCGAATTTATCATACGTCGGATGTTTCGTTCGTCGGCCATGCCGGTGCCCGGTTAAGCGGATCCGGTGTCGCGATCGGTATCCAATCCAAGGGAACCACCGTGATCCACCAGCGTGACCTGGCACCGCTTGAAAATCTGGAGCTTTTTCCCATGGCACCCAACATGGTGCTGGAAACCTATCGCAGTATCGGACGCAACGCAGCCCGTTATGCCGGCGGTAAAGCGGCCTCACCGGTTGCGGTCAAAATTGACAACACGGCCCGACTGCGTTTGATCGTCCAGACCACGCTGCTGCAGCTTCTGGCAAAGCAGCAGGTGCAAAGGGACCGGCCGCCGGTAGAGTTGCATGTCCGGCTATAAGATCCAAAATCAATCAGGATCTTTTTATGCAAATAATTGACTGGACGTACGAAAAATTCAAGCACCAAAAAACAAATCTCAAATAATTAATCAATGACCGAAATTCAAATTTCAAAACAGTTAGAGTGAGCGGAAGCTATCGAAACAGTGAACAAAATGTTTCGGTCATTTGAATTTGGGAATTTGATATTGTTTGAAATTTGAGTATTGTGATTTGGGATTTTTGTGCCGTATGGGATAAGCAAATTTTTAATATCTGTTTCAAAGGAGTATTATTATGCTTAAGGATAATGTGCGCACATTCACCGGGCGTTCCCTGCAGGAACTGTCGGTTGAGAAGATACTTGCCGGAGAGTTGACCGCCGAGGATTTTCGCACCAGTGCCGAAACTTTGCGGCTACAGGCCAATGCCGCTGAATCCGGCGGTTACCGGCAGCTTGCCGAAAACCTGCGGCGGGCGGCGGAACTGACCTGCATCTCCAACGCAGAAGTGCTAGAGATATACAACCAACTGCGCCCGGGCCGCGGCAACTATGAGTCGCTCAGTGCTCTGGCCGAACGTCTCGAAAAAGAATACGAGGCACCGCTCACTGCGGCCCTGATAAGAGAAGCCGCAGAAGTATATCGCCAAAGAAATATTTTTGAGGAGGAACACTGATTATGAAATACCAATATTTAGGCAACACGGGGATCCAAGTGTCCGCATTGTGTATGGGAACCATGACCTTCGGTCGTGAGGCGGATCAAGCGCAATCAGAGGCGATGTTCAACTGCTGCCGGGATGCCGGGGTCAATTTTTTTGACTGTGCCAATGTCTACAGCCAGGGCCGGGCCGAGACCATTTTAGGCGAACTGATCGCCGACTGTCGCGCTGAACTGATCGTCACCTCTAAATTTGGTGGCTCGATGGGAACCGGGTTGAATGAGGGCGGCGGATCGAGACGCCATCTGGCGGCCTCGCTGGAAGCCAGTTTGCGGCGTCTGAACACCGATTACCTGGACATCTATTTCCTCCATCGATTTGACGCGCAAACGCCGCTTATAGAAACCCTGAGGGCATTGAATGACGTGGTGGCCCAGGGCAAAGTCCGCTATATCGGCTGCAGCAATTTTGCGGCCTGGCAGATCGCCAAAGCATTGGGCGTCTCCGCTTCAAACGGTTGGACCCCGTTTCATTGCGTGCAGCCCATGTACAACCTGGTCAAGCGCCAGGCTGAAGTCGAGATCCTGCCCCTGGCCGAATCGGAGAACCTGGGCGTAATCAGCTACAATCCCCTGGGCGGGGGGATCCTCAGCGGGAAGTACGGCCGCGACCGGCGGGCGAGCGAGGGGCGCCTGACCGCAGATGACATGTACGGCAAGCGCTACCGTGATCAGTGGCGCTATGATGCTGCCGTGAGTTTCACGCAATTTGCCGCCGAAAACGGCTATCATCCGGTTTCCCTGGCGGTGGCCTGGGTGGCCCATCACCCGGCTGTCAGCGCACCGATTATGGGGGCCCGCAATGTCGAGCAGTTAAAGGACTCGCTGCAAGCAGCCGATATTGAAATGAGTCCTGATCTGTATAACGAGATCTGCCGACTGACCCCCACCCCCCCGCCGGCCACCGACCGCTCGGAGGATCAAGTCGACGACCAATCCGCCTAGGTTGGTCACGATTCCACAAAAATCTCCGGCTATTCCAGTTTAGAATCCATGGAATATTGGAGTGATGGAGTATTGGAGTGTTGGAGTATTGGGGTGCTGAATTGGATATTGAATTCATTGAATCTGTTAAAATTTTCTCTTTATCAGCATCTGAACTTGTTAATGAATTTATTAACAGCCTCATATTTTTGTATCGCCTAGTTGAAGTGAAAATTTTTATCGCATGAAAAGCCCGCCATTGATATCGATGGTCTCACCGGTGATAAAATCGTTTTCAATTAAAAATTTTACGGCGCTGGCAATGTGGCCGGCCTGGCCATGTCTTTGCAGGGGTGTATTGTCCTGCCACAACTTCAGCTGTTCGGCCGTGGAGACCTTCTCGTGAAAAGGCGTCAGGATGACACCCGGAGCGACGGCATTGACCCGGATCTTCGGTGCCAGTTCTTTGGCGGCACCCTTGGTAAACGTGCCGATTGCACCTTTGGCAGCTCCGTAAATGGTGGCTGTCGGAGCACCATGACGGATGGCCAGTGAGGAATTATTGATAATGCAGGGATCGTCACTTTTTTCCAGCAAGGGGATGCACAGGGATGTCAGCATCATTGCGGAGAACGTATTCAAGGCGAAAACGTCCTGCATCAGGGACCAATCACAGGCTCCGGCTGCTGTCCTGCGGATGAGACCGCCGGCATTGTTGAACAGGACGTCGAGTTTATCGGTTTTATCAGATACGGATTGGACCAAGTCTCGACAGCCTTGCTCAGTCGTCAAATCGGCCTGCACCAGGTGCGCCTTGCCATCTATATATCTCACTGATAGTAGAAATATTAAATCAAGCGCTCAGTCAATTCTAATAACGACTAACAAATAACCAATAACAAATAACTAAGCATAGAGCGACGCGCTGCGGCCTTGGCCGATTGACTCCGGGTTAATGCAGCTTAGCATGGGCTGACCGTTCAGGGCGCGAATTAGATTGCGGGTGGCCATTTCTGCCATTTTGATGCGGGTCGTATCGGTGGCGCTGCCGATATGAGGCAAAACGGTTACCTGGGGCAGGGTGAGCAGGGGATCATCACCTCGCATGGGTTCGGGGTCGGTCACATCCAACCCGGCGCCGGCCAGTTCGCCATTTTTTATGGCCTGAAATAATGCGATCGGGTCAACGAGCTGGCCCCGCGCCGTATTGACCAGGATGGCAGAGGGTTTCATCTGCTTTAGTTCATCTTTACCGATGTAGCGGGCCGTTTGGTCGGACAGCGGTAAATGGAGACTGAGAATATCGCTTTGGCTCAGGATCTCATCCCGCGCTGCATACACGGCGCCAAACTTTTTTTCGGCCTGCTCGTCGCGGTTGCGATTGTGGTAGAGGATTTTCATATTAAAGCCCGTTGCACGCCGGGCTACCTCGCGGCCGATGCGTCCCAGGCCGATAATGCCCAGGGTGGTGTGGTGCACGTCTTGGCCGAGGTTGTCCAGCATCCCGGTGTTTACCGTCCAGTGATCCTGTTTGACCCAGTCGGCCAGCTCCAATACCCGGCGGGCGGTTGCCAGAATCAGGGTAAACGCCAGATCCGCCGTGGTTTCGGATAAAACCCCCGGCGTGTTGCCCGCCGGCACGCCGAATTCAGTGCAGACTGGTACGTCAATATTGTCAAAACCCACGGCGTGATTACTGACCACTTTTAAATCCGGACAGGCTTCCAAAAGCTCCCGGTCGATCTTTATATCCGTTGTTGCCAGCAGCCCGGTGCAATCGGCAAACAGCTTCAATTGCACTTCCCGGGGCATCAGTTCTTTTTCCTGCCAGATATGAAAATCGCAGGCTTCCCGCAGTTCCTTTAATCCTTCTTCCGCCAGAATTCGGGTAACGTATATTTTGGGTTTGGTCATCGTATTATTTTTTTTCACCGCAGAGCGCGCGGAGAACGCAGAGGAAGATTTTTGTTTATCTGCAGCTGATCCTCCAAACAACCCGAAAAGCACCGCTATTTGGAAGCCAATCTTAGCAACCGCTCTAACAAATTGCTTTTTCGTTTTCAAAATCGTAAAGATGCAGATTTTGCATGCTCGGCGCGATCACGAGACTGCTATGGGCTTTTATCCGGCTTTTGCGGCCCACCGCGGCGATGAGGCTGAATTTGCCGGTATCTAAAGCCACATAAGTTTCATTGCCAACGGGTTCAACCACTTCCACGGTTCCTTCAATGGTTTTGCCCGGGGCATGTTCGGCGGCGACAGTCAGATCTTCCGGCCGAAGGCCGACCACGATTTGCTTTTGGTTATAGCCGGCCAGCCGTTGGGATATTTCCGCCGGCAGATCGATCCGAACCTCGCCGGCCTGCAGGGATATCGCACCTGCCTCGCTGATCAAATCCGCATCGAAGAAATTCATGGCCGGGCTGCCGATAAATCCGCCGACGAACTTATTGGCGGGGGTGTCGTAGAGTTCAAGGGGGGAGCCGATTTGTTGGATCAGGCCGTCGCGCATGACCACAATCCGATCGCCCATGGTCATGGCTTCAATCTGGTCGTGGGTCACATACACGGCGGTGGTGGCCAGGCGTTCATGCAGTTTTTTCAACTCCAGCCGGGTCTGAACCCGGAGCTTGGCATCCAGATTGGACAGCGGTTCATCGAACAAAAAAACCTCGGGTTTTCTCACGATGGCGCGGCCGACCGCCACCCGTTGGCGTTGACCTCCTGAAAGCTGTCTGGGTTTGCGGGATAAAAGCGGTTGGATGCCGAGTATCTCGGCCGCCTCCTGGACGCGCTTTTTGACTTCGTCCTTGGGCCGTTTGCGCATCTCCAGCGAAAACGCCATGTTGTCGAACACCGTCATGTGGGGATACAGCGCATAGTTTTGAAACACCATGGCGATGTTGCGGTCCTTGGCCGGCAATCGGTTGATGAGGTTGTCTCCAATGTAAACATCTCCGCTGGTAATGCTTTCAAGGCCTGCGATCATTCGCAGCGTGGTGGTTTTGCCGCAGCCGCTGGGCCCCACCAGAACCACAAACTCCTTGTCCTTAATGGACATGTTGAAGTTGTCGACCGCAACGACTTCGTCAAAATGCTTGCAAACGCTTTCTAACCGTACTTCTGCCATAGTTAAATTACTCCTTCAATGCGCCGGTCATGCCCGCGACATAATGTTCGACAAAAAACGAGTACACCAGGGCCACCGGCACCGAAGCACACAGGGCGCCGGCCATCAGAGAGCCCCAGGAGTAGATATCCCCCCTGACCAGTTCGGTGACCAGCCCGATTGCAACCGTCTTCTTGGCCGTACTGGAGATAAAAACCAGGGCGTACAGATACTCATTCCACGAGAGCGTGAAGCAGAAAATCCCGGCTGAAAGAACCCCGGGCAGGCACAGGGGCAGAATGATTTTGCGAAAGATCTTGATCCGGCTGGCCCCGTCGATCATGGCGCACTCCTCCATCTCCTTGGGTATGGATTTAAAGTAGCCCATCAACAGCCAGGTGCAAAACGGGATGAGGAAGGTTGGATAGGTCAAGACCAAAGCCCAGAGCGAGTCCCACAGATGCAACTTGAAAATAATGTGGGCCAGCGGGATGAACAAAATTGTCTGGGGGACGAGGTATCCCAGAAAGATCGCCACACCGGTCGGACCCGAGGTTTTGAACCGCAGCCGCTGAATGGCATAGGCGGCCAGCAGACTAGCCGCCAATGAGATCACGGTGGCGGCAATGGCCACGAAAAATGTATTGGCCATCCAGCGCAGAAAGATGGTCTCCGTGAAGAGCTTGACGATATTGCTGAGGGTCCAGGTGTGGATGTAAAACGGGTTGAGGCTAAGATTGTAAAGCTCGTTGTCGGATTTGAAGACCGTGTTGAACATCCAGTAAAAGGGAAACAGAAGGAAAATCAGGTACAGCACCAGCGGCACATAAAACTTCAACAGCTTTGATCCGGCACGTTCGATTGCCATTGCTCAATCCTCTTTTTTCAAAAAAACGAAGGCAATAAATACACAGGCGACCAGGATGGGCAGCATAAAATTGGAGATGGCCGCCCCTTCGCCGAAATGGCCTCCCTGCATGGCCCGCTGATAGGAAAGCGTTCCGAAGATATGAGTAGCGCCGGCCGGCCCGCCTTTGGTAATGATCCAGACCAACTGGAAATCCGCAAAGGTCCAGATGGTTGAAAAAACCGTTACCACCGTGAGCAGCGGCGTGAGCAGCGGCAGCGTGATGCGCCGGAATTTTTTCCAGGCGCCGGCACCGTCGATATCCGCAGCTTCGTAAAGTTCGGGACTGATCGTCTGCAGTCCCGCCAGCAACCCGATGGTAAAAAAGGGGATGCCGCGCCAGACATTGGCTGCGATCAGAGACCAGCGGGCGTTCCAGGGATCGCCCAGAAAGTCGATAAAGTGGTCGATGATACCCAGTTTCATCAAAAGCCAGGAAATCCCGCTGAAGGTGGAGTCATAAAGCCACCAGAAACAGATGGCGCTCAGGGCCGTGGGAATGATCCAGGGCAGCAGAATGATCGCCCGCATAAATCCTTTGCCTTTGAAGTCGCGGTTGAGGATCACAGCCAGTCCAATACCCAGGATGGCTTTCAATATTACTGCGACGATGGTATAGAGGAACGTATTGAAGACGGTCAACCAAAAACTGGGATCCCGCAGCAGCCAAGCGTAATTTTCGAAGCCGATAAATTTGCCTTCACGTCCCACGATGGTATCGGTAAAGCCGAGCCACAGGCCCAGCAAAAACGGGTAGGCCAGAAAAATCAGGAGCAGCAATTCGGCCGGTGCGACAAATATAAATCCCAGGACAGTGGGGTTCTCCAAGGCCCGCGACAGCCAGGTGGTCTTAAGCTCTTGCTCCCTTACGGCAACTGTGTCCACGTTTTCACCTCCCGCTCAGCCGTATAATAAAAAATTAATGCCATATTCTCTTCCGTTCCAGAGCCCTGTCTTTGCGTGCCCCGGGATGGCAGCGGGAGGGGCGCAGCCGGCTATTCGCCGGGCAGGCGCAACCCTACCCGCTGATTTCTGCGACCGTTGCATTATTGCCTGTAAGCCCTGACAATGGCTTTTTCGGCGTTGTCGATGGCCCGATCTGCCGAAATTCCGCGTGCGCAATAATTGGCAAACAGATCGACCACCACATACTCCGCCATTACCGCAGCGGAGGCCGGCCCGATCGGCCCTTCGTAGCCGTTGGGCAGCATGTTCTTGATGCAATCACGATAGACCGTGTGCTTGGGATCTTCGGTCCAGACCGGCAGGTTGCGATAGGCCTTCAGCGACGGGGTAACATAGCCGCGCATGGCGTTGATCCAGGGTCCGGCCTGTGGTTCTTCCATCATGAACATCAGAAAATGCTTGGCGGCATTGGGATAACTGGTGTGCTTGAAGATAAAGGCCGGGTCGAAAAGATGCAGCTCGGTCGGATGGCCGACCGGCCCGACCGGCGGATGTTGATGATAGGTATCGGTGGCAATATCCGCCCACTTGGGATTATTCTTGGCGGCGTAATAAATGCTGATTCCGTTGTTGGTGACTGAGATCTGGTTTGCGAGATAGACTTTGTTGTTGTTCGGATCCTGCCAGGAAGCGACGCCGTCAACCATGGCGTTGTCGTAAAGGTCCTTCATGGCATCCAGCGCCATGCGGGTCTCTTTGCTGTTGATCGCCGGGGACCCGTCCTTGTTGACCGTCTTGGCGCCGAAAGCCCACAGAAAGCCGTGGGCCCAGTTGTTGCCGTCTCCAACGGAATGGCCCAGGGCAAAACCGACCGGGTGTCCGATGCTCTTGAGCTTTTTGCAGCATTTGATGAAATCATCCATGTTTAGCGGCATCTCCTGATAACCGGCATCGTTGACCCAGCTCTTGCGATAGACAATGGCCTGTCCGGGTCCGCCGATGGGAATATCAATCCAGCGTTTGGTGGCCGGATTAATGCCGTACTTCAAACACACATCTTCCCATCCACCGTACTTTTGGCCCAGATATTCGGCGACGTCGGTGACATCCACCAGTTTATCCGGATAGAGGAAGGGGTCGTCATGCCATCCCAGGACAATATCGGGACCGGCGCCGACGGCAGCCGACATGGCGGCCTTGGGCCGGACGTCTTCCCAGGCCAGATATTCATTGATTACCTTGCCGCCGGTGGCCTCTTCCCACTTGGCGCAATTGGCTTCCCACAGGTCCTTGTCGGCGCCGACAAATACGCTCCACCGCAGTACGTTCAAAGTTGCATCTTTTTCGACGGCCAGTTTCGGCGGGGTGGCCGCCAAAGCCTTCTTGGCCAGCGGGCCCAAGGGGCCGGCAAGCACGGCGGCACCGGCCAGCCCGGCACCCGAAGTTTTGATAAAATCCCTGCGTGTCATGTTGTTATCCTGTTTTTTCATGGCCACTTCCTCCTTTTACAAGTAAGTTTATCGTTAGTTTCCCCATTCCCTTGTTACGCTGCTCAAATAATAAGTTTTAATGATCAAGGATCTGCGGGAGTGTTAGAAGAGAACAAAAGATCGATTGAGCCGGCTGGAGTATAGATCCTTGCAGGAACTAACTGCACACCTCCTTTCTTTGGTTTTGATGAAAGGTCAATGAGGATGGTTTAAGTAGGTTGATCAAACCTTGATTGGTCAAATAGTTTAAATCGCTAATAGAATTCTATGTCAACAAAAAAATACTAAATTTTATCTTTATTGACAGTCATACGCGGTGTTGATAGTGAAGACTTGATGCTGGTTGCTGGATACTGGATGGTAAAAGGTGAAAGGCTAAAGGTCAAAGGAAAAAGGAATTAGGGTCAAGGTATGAAACCTAAGGCCTGCAGCGCATAACTATAATGGCTTTGCTATCTTCCACCAAGAATTAATCTGGGCAGGCAGGGCTCAAGGTTAAGCGGTTTCGAATCGGAAGGCTTCATTCCGACTCTTTTATCTGTCGTCTGTCTTCTGACTTCAGTCATTTACAACATGCAATCAACAACATACAACGGACAACAAACAACCAACGACCGTCATCGAGTTTTTAACTCGATAACGGTGAACGAAAGGAACAGTCATGACCTGGCGCAGTAAAAAGATACTTGAACGACCCGAGTGGTCCATGCACCGCTCGCTTTATAAGTCGATGGGTTACAGCGATTACGATCTGGATCGACCCTTGATCGGCATCGCAAACTCCTGGAATCGGGTGGTTCCGGGTCATTATAATTTAAATCAGGTCTCTGAATTTGTTAAACAGGGCATCCACCAGGCCGGCGGGACGCCGGTGGAATTCGGTGTGATTGCCGCTTGTGACGGGATCGCCCAGGGGCATGAAGGGATGCATTTTATCCTGCCCACCCGCGATCTGATTGCCAACGACATCGAAATGATGGTGCAGGCCCACCGTCTGGATGCGGTCGTCATGCTGGGCTCCTGTGACAAAATTGTGCCGGCCATGTTGATGGCGGCCGCCAGGCTGGATTTGCCGGCCATCATCGTCGTGGGAGGGCCCATGGAAGGCGGGTGCCAGTTTGACGGTCGCGCGGCGGATATTACCTCCGTGATGGAGGGGCTGGGCATGTTAAAAGCCGGCAAAATCAACGATGAGAATTACCTTGACCTGGAAAATTGTGCCGGACCGACCTGTGGCTCCTGCTCTTTTCTGGGGACCGCCAACACCATGTGCTGTGTGGCTGAAGCCATGGGTCTGTCGCTGCCGGGCAGTGCGACGATCCCGGCCACCCATGCCGGCCGCTTTCGGGCCGCCCAGGAATCCGGCCGCCGGATTGTCGAACTGGTAAAAGAGGGGATCACGGCGCGTCAGATTCTCAATCAAAAGGGCATCGAAAACGGCATCCGTCTGAGTACGGCCATCGGCGGCTCGACCAATGTCGCGCTGCACATTCCGGCAATCGGATACGAGGCCGACTGTGAGGTTTCCATGGAACTTTTCGAGGAATTGTGCCGCAGCACGCCGCACATCGCAAAAATGAATCCGGCGGCCGCCCCCAATGTACCCGATTTTCACCACGCCGGCGGCGTACCGGCCGTCATGAAAGAACTGCTGCCCATCCTGCACGGGGATGCATTAACCGTTACCGGCAAGACTATGGCTGAAAATCTTGCTGTTGCCGGCGCTCCCAACCGTCTGATTATAAAAACGATCGACGATCCCTGGAGCAATGAGGGGGGGCTGGCTGTTTTGCGCGGTAACCTGGCCCCCCATACCGCCGTCACCAAACCGGCTGCCATTCAGCCGGATATGCGCACATTTACGGGAGCCGCCCATTGTTTTGATTCCGAGGAGGATGCCAACCAGGCCATTTTGGAAGGCAAAGTCGTTGAGGGGCAGGTTGTCGTGATCCGCTACGAAGGGCCCAAAGGGGGACCCGGAATGCGCGAGATGTACAAGGCCATGAAGCTGCTCTATGGCCGGGGGTTGGCCCTGAAGACAGCCGTGGTCACCGACGGCCGGTTTTCCGGCACGAACAATGGCTGTTTCGTGGGGCATGTCTCGCCCGAAGCGGCCGAAGGCGGTCCGTTGGCAATTGTACAAAACGGTGATCAAGTAACCATCGATATTCCCAATCGCAAATTGCACCTCGACCTGTCCGGCCAGGAGATCCAGGATCGGTTGGCCGGCTGGCAACGGCCGGCACCGAAATTTAAGCGGGGATATCTTGCGCTGTACTCACGTTTGGCGGAATCGGCCGACAAAGGCGCCATCATTCGGCACAAAATCGAGTAAATACTGAATGTTTTAGAAATTTGCTAATTTTAAGGGCGAAACCCAACAAGTCATTTGGACTCATTTTCGGTTAACCACAAATTAGACAGAATACCTGGATTATTGGGATATTCTTTGTTTCTTCCGGAAACAAAGAATAAAAAATCCAATTAATCTGTCGATCCTGTCAAAAATAAAGAGAATATAATCGAATCCAATCATTAAAAATTCTGATTTTAAATGGATAACATCGTCATCATTGCCGATGATTTAACGGGAGCCGCGGATACGGCCGTTCAGTTCCTTCCCTATTTTGACGATACAACGCTGGTATCTTATCAACAATGGGAGCGAATACCGCTGCCGGATCTGCCGTCTTCGACACGGGCAACGGCTATTTATACGAACAGCCGCTCACTGGGAGCCGATCAGGCGCGAAAACGCTTGGTTTTTTGGGCACAAGGACTTGAGGAGCTAGAAGCACTTCGGATATATAAAAAAATCGATTCCTGCATGCGCGGCAATGTCGGGGCCGAAACCGATGCGCTGCTGGATCAGCTCGGTTACGCGGCCAGCTTTATTACGCCGGCCTTTCCTGAAATGGGTCGCACGACCCTGGACGATATTCACCGGATTCATGGCGTTGCGTTGGATCAGACTGAGGTTTCACAAGACCCGCTTACTCCGGTGACCGAATCAAGCCTGACCCGGATCGTGGCGCTGCAAAGCCGGTATCCGGTTGGTCATGTGGGCCTGGCGTTTCTGGAGGACAGCAATCAACGGTTGATCGCAGAAATTAATCGCCAGCTGCTAAGCGGTGCACGGCACATCGTGTTCGATGCCATCGACCGTTCTCACCTTGATCGGGTAGCCCGCTCAATTTTTGCGCTTGAGCCCAGGATCCTGCCGGTCGGTTCCGCCGGCCTGGCGGGCAGCATTGCGAACCTGTTGAATCCGATGCCGGTTTCAGATAAACCGGCCAAGATAATTGCACCCGCGGGCTTTAATCTGCTGGTTTGCGGAACGACTTCGGCCGTTACCGGAGAGCAAATCGATAATTTACTGGCGAGCTATCCGTATGAACGTCTTCAGCTGAATCCCGCGACACTGGCTGATCAGAGCTGTAAAGATAAATTTCTGGATACCGTGTTAACGGCTCGATCCGGTTTATTGAAGAAGAATGTAATCCTAACCATAAAGTCGCAGCCAGCAGCCGAGACAAGCGCCGGCAGCCTGATTATCATCCGGCGGCAGATTCGATTGTCAGGGGGTTGGGGCAATTCGTGGCTGAAGTCGTTGCAGACACCAAACCCGGGCATCTTTTTCTGACCGGTGGCGATACTGCCGATGCGGTTCTGACAGCCCTTGCGGCTGAAGGTATCCGGATCCTGGGAGAAGTTGTGGCGGGTGTCGTGCAGGGTGTGATAATTGGTGGCCTGCTGGACGGCCTGCCGGTGGTCACCAAGGCCGGTGCATTCGGGCAAAAAGATACGCTGGCTGCGGTTCATGAGATGTGGCAAGAAATGCGTAAAGGTTCAAAGGTTCATCGTTCAGAGGTTCAGGGTTGAGGACTCAGGGACTCAGAGTTCAGAGATTAAGACTCATTTGGAAACCTGAATACCTGTTCAGCCCGTTTGATTGAGGAGGAAATCCCCTGTAACTCTCCTTTAGAAAGGGGAATGAGATCAAATTTCTTTGGAATTATAAAAGTTCAAAGATCTTAAATTAATCGTTTTTAATTGTGGGAGCGGTTTTCAACCGCGAATCTTGGAGAAAACTATGAGTGAAGATACACGCCCCATTCTGGGAATTTCGGTGGGTGATCCCGGTGGGATCGGTCCCGAAATTTCTGCCAAGACGTTAAACCGGGAAGATATATATGATCATTGCCGACCGCTATTGGTGGCTGACTGCGGGATAATGGAGAATCTCCTGGGATTTAGCGATGTTAATTTAAAGCTCAATCCGGTCGAACAAGTCCGCGATGCAGTATTCAGGCATGGTACGATCGATATTTTTGACATGCACAATATGCCGATCGATTTTTTGCGGTATAAAGAAGTAACCCCCGAGCAGGGTAAGGCATCGTTTGATTATGTTGCCAAGGTTATCGAACTGGCCGTTGAGAAAAAAATCGACGGTACGGTGACCGGACCGATCAACAAGGCCGCCATCAATGCCGCGGGATATCATTATGCCGGGCACACTGAGATTTATGCTACGTTGACCGGCACCCGGGACT
>CAVQBT010000055.1:0-34555 GCA_963710795.1 uncultured delta proteobacterium | reverse complement strand
AATATTTCAGGAAGCTGAAAGGTCTTGACGCAGCTGACGATTTCGGTGCTGAATATTTCGACGGTGTCTGGCATTATGTTGAGCACCTGGACAGAGGCAAAGAGAACGGCGACTTTGTCTACAAGAGCTTCAATATTCCAAACGGGGCAACCAAAGTAAGGTTCATGTGTGAAGCCGGCGCAGTGTCGGAAGGCTGCTGGGTTGACAACGTCAAAGTGATGGGTGAATGAAACGGCGTCGATAGTTTCCTGGATTTTGCACGGATCGGAGGCCTTCGTATGCAAGAGGCATACCTGAATTGATAAGATCAGATGTGTGACCCGCACAGCATGGCACTCAAGGGTGAAGCTATAGTGGCCTATGCCGAGCCCTTAATAATCCGCCTCCGGCGGACCGATAAAAGCCTCCGGCTCGCCCCCAGGGTGAAAGCTAGTGCCGGGGAACGTTGTTGACTAAATGAACTTAAATGGGATCGTGACAAAGCGGAAAGCCTTCTCAATAGGCATCGCCTTGACTTGGTCGATGCAGTAACCGTATTTTCTAAGGAGTTCATTGGTGTTTAGGCATGGATTTACCGTCCGCTTCCGACTTCACTCTTCGAGCTATGACAGCCAGACTCTTTTGCTGCGGCATTTCATCATGAGCTACGGGCGGCAGATATGTCCGGCGGATCTTATTGACATATTTTTTTGTTCCCAAAATCAATCCATGCCTGAAATCTTCCCATAAGCGGCGTTCTTCCTTTGCATAGCGCTGAACTTTTTCACGGTAGGCTTTATGTCTGTCATTTTCAAAAAACTGTGATAATACAAAAATAGGGACAGGTAAATTATACTTGACATTTTAGAATGCTTATCATACATAGTGCTAACGAAATTTAAAATATGGCAACGAAGCGAAGGAGCTAAATGATGCCAAGAACCTCACGAATGATCATTGGCAATCAAAAAGCCGTGTATCATGTTATGTCCCGCACTGCCCTGGGTGGATTTCCGTTGAAAGATGTTGAAAAGGATTTCATGCTGGATTTGATCAAACGGTTCTCGGGACTGTATTTCACTGAAATTTTAGGCTTTTGTCTGATGGGAAATCATTTTCACCTGCTGGTAAAAATGATCCCGGAAGACCAAGTTTCAGATGAAGATATTCAGAAGCGGTTTGAAGCCTTTTTTGGTGACAGCCGGGAGTTTGCCGAAGGCCAAATCCCCTATTGGCGTGAAAAGCTTTCCAGCCTTTCCGAATTTGTGCGGGAAATCAAGGTCGGTTTTGCCCGGTACTACAACCGGCGTCACAACCGCCGCGGGTATTTTTGGGGCGATCGGTTCAAAAGCGTCATCGTCGAAAAGGGAGAAACCCTGATCAACTGCCTGGCGTACATCGATCTTAACCCACTGCGCGCCGGTCTGGTTGACCGCCCTGAAGACTACCGCTGGAATTCGATAGGCTATCATCTTCAGACCGAAAACGGAGATCAGTTTCTATCCACCGATTTCGGCCTCAAAGAATTCAATCCGCCTCCGACGGACAAGTGTCCCCCATGCAAAATGGAGCTTATCAGACGGTATCGCCGATATGTCTACGAGGCTGGGGCGTTAAAGCATCCGGAAAAAATGCAGGCGCAGGTCATCGATGACAAGGTCGTCGCAAAGGAGCGGAAAAAGGGTTTTGAAATAAGCAGGATTACGCGTTTTAGATATCGTACTCGCTATTTTACGGATTCGGGTATTATTGGATCAAAGGAGTTCGTCGCGGAAAATTACCAGCGATTTAACCATTTATTTTATTCAAAAAATGAGAAAAAGCCAAAACCGATCAAGGGGTTGGAGGGGATCTATTCGTTGAAACGGCTTTCCGAAATTATCTAAATAAAAAAGCCAAGGTTTGCTGCCTTCACCCAACATTGTTTACGTTTTGGTACGGTCAGACCCATTATTCTCCCAATATCTACCGCACTAACTTAACAGATAAAAGTTACCATCAATCAAAATTTGTGCTACGGTGAATATTATTTTAGATAAAAAGTATGTCAAATATTGACAAGCAATAGGTTCTTGGATGCCGACCGTTCAAAATATTTCAGGTCCATATCGATTTTTCTTTTATAGTTTCGATTGCAACGAACCGATACATGTCCATATACGACGGGAAAAAATGACGTGCAAATTTTGGCTTGAGCCTACTGCTTTGGGTGAAAATCATGGATTCTCCAGTAGGGAATTGAATCGTATTCGCCGGATTATTCAGGCAAACACGGAAAAAATCATTGAGGCTTGGCATGAACACTGTGATTAGTGTAATTGAACCGCGCATAAGGTCCATCGAAGTTACCGAAGATACGATTACGGCTCATCTGGTGGACGGTCGTGTTATCAGCGTACCTCTCGCATGGTCATGGCGTTTGTCGGATGCAACCGTAGAACAACGCAACAAATGGGAACTCATCGGGGACGGACAAGGCGTGCACTGGCCCGATATCGACGAAGACATAAGCGCAAACGGAATGCTAACCGGGGTTCCAGCTCGCCGTCCCCAACACGTCACTGTATAAAATTGACTCGGTGAAGAAATTTGCAAACTGTGTCACATAGGGCAAAGCTGTTTAAGGCATCTCCGCGCTTCTATCAAAAATCTCCAGTTTAAAATGGAATCCTTCATACGTCATCAGCATCCGTCCAAATTCATCCCATCTGATTTCTTTGCCATCAATTACAATTAATGGGGGATGTCCATAAAAATCATCACTTTCAAGATCAGAGCTGATTCTGGCTCGGACAATATCGTCATTTGAAATCTGCCAGCTATTTGTGGTCCCATCCCATTCTATATGGTTTCTGTTCAATCCTCTCCGCATCCGTTCAAACAATCTTCCAAATAAATCAAAAATTTCTTTATCAATGTCACCGATTATACTGAATTCGTAACCGCCACGATGACCATCCTTGATTTCAAATGAGTCAATACCAGCTCGGTCACCAAGATGTCGTATTGTGAAATGGAATTCATGCTCAACTCCTTGAGTATCTTTTAAAATGATAGGTTCAAAATCGACATGTTCCAAATCAGTGCCACTGTATTCAGCCATCCGTTTATTGAAACATGTTAGACATGAACAGAGATATTCCTTTTCTGGTGCCACATAAATCGTGCTGTAACTTGCTACATATTCGCCACAAAATTCACATTTTTCTTGTTTGATATTGGATTCCATTATGGCAGCAGATGCATGTTTAATTTTAAATCCTATGTCAGGCCGCTTTCGAATTTTTAACCTCGACGGCGAGCTTCAGCCCCATGCTTTCTAAAAGAATAGAAAGGCTGCCCAGTTGTGGATTGCCTTTCTCAGATAGTATTCAATGCATATTTTCCCGGCTGAGTCCGGATTTTTTTGCTAACTCTGAAATTCCCACCGCATCAGCCACGTCCCGCAACGCCAACATGAACATCTCGTGGGACCCATCTTCCAAAGCGGCATTGAGATAAGCGGCGGCCTCTCCAGGATCCTTAAGATCCTTTAGGCGGCCATTTCTGCAACTTATTGAAGTCTTACTCATTTTTTCTCCATTTATAGTCGTGCCAATATTCCATAGCGAGTTTAATATCTTTTTCCTGACTCTTTTTGGATCCACCGCATAGCAGCAGCACCAGCTTTTCACCAACTCGACCAAAATAAGCTCAATATCCCGGTCCATAGTCGACCCGTAGTTCACTGACACCGCTACCCATTGACTGCAGTCACCAAAATTGCCGAGACGAATTCGATTGATCCTGACACGAATTCTGGCACGAGCGTTAACATCTTTCAAAGGATAAGAATTCGCTTTTTGGGAGCGGATCAAGCAAAAACTCTAATTTGATAGGGTTGTTTGACGTCTGGGGATGGGTAAAAACATATATGGATTAGAGCATACTCTAACGATACCCTCTCGTGCCTTACCCGAGGCTTGTATTATTCCCGCTAGTGATGTAAAAACGACTTAATTGACTTGTAACGATTCATTATTGAATATTTAAGCTCCGACTCCGGCGGATCAATCTTCAATTCTCCGGCGAATCCGGAATAGGGGGCTAAAAGGTAAAAAATGATCACATTATTAGATTACGGTGCCGGCAACGTCCGAAGCGTTATCAATGCCATCGAAAGCCTGGGCGAGACGGTTAAAATCGTCAGCGGTCCGGAGGATATCCTGTCGGCCGAAAAGCTGTGAAGGGGACGCCCTTCGCTTTTACAGTTTCTATTGAAGCTAAAGGAAAAGTTCCACCGTGCACATTGAGACCGCGAACCGAGTAAAGCCCGAGCTTTTTTTGATTCTTGCTATACAAATCCGCATAGGTGGATTGCAAGCTCAACGATAAAAGTACTGATATCCTGATGCTATTTCTTCATAAAAACCAGTCCCCGGGCGGTGCCAAAATAAATTGATCAAGGGGTATTCCCTGCTTGCCGACAAGCAAATTTTTTTTAACTTTGAATTCTTTTGAAAAGGCTTCAATTCCGAGTAAAGCCGCTTTTCTCCTGCCGCTTTTAACCTCGATGGCGACAATGTCCTGCCCCGGCTCGATACAAAATCAACCTCACGGTTCCGACCGGACCGGCTCAGTAGCTCAATGCCAGGTCGGTACCCTTGATCGTATTTGTGAGAAAATTTCCGACTGCTGTTTCAACCAGCCGGCCCCAATATTCGGGTTGCCTAAAAGCATCTTCCAAACCCAGTGGCTGCAAAGCGCTCATCAAGGCTGTATTTAGAACCAGCAGTTTCGGGCTCGAACTCCTCCGGCGCACTTTTTGACCGGCGTATTTCTCAAGACCCATGACAAGGCCGGCGCTTTCAAGAAGATCAAGGTAATGCGCCAGCGTAGTGGTTTTTCCGGCATCCTGCAGCTGGCCCAGCATTTTCTGGTAGGATAGGATCTGCCCGGAATATTCGCATCCAAGCTGGAACAATCGTCTCAGTAAGGCCGGTTTGTCGACCCGCGCGTCATCAGCAGAATATCTCTGGAAATTGTTGTCTCGATGAGCGAGTCTTTTATGTAATTTGCCCACCTGAGACGATCCTCAATGAGTGCGGCCGATCCCGGATACCCGCCGTAGTAAATGAAAGCATCGATATCCCAGCCGAAAGCGGATCGCATCTCCTCAAAGGTCCAATGTGAAACCGGTATTGTTTCAAAGCGCCCCGCAAGGCTTTCCGTCAATCCTTTTTGAATCAGCAGTGAGGATGATCCAAGCAATAATACCCGCAAAGGCAATTTTTTTGCTGTATCTTCATCCCATAGGCGTTTTACCGTCTCTGACCATCCGCCTATCTTTTGGACTTCATCGATGACCAGCAGGCTGCCGGCAGCTTTAGGGGCGGCGCTTAATTGCGCCCTGGCAATCTCCCATTGCTGTTCCAACCAGGTTTGATCTTTCAGCGACGGTTCGTCTGCCGTCGTGTAATGGTGTCGATCTGCAAATTTCTGCAATATCTGGAGAGCAAGGGTTGTCTTTCCGGTTTGCCGCGGTCCCCAGAGAACCTGGATAAAGCGCCTCGGCTCCGATAATCTTTTTATTAATTGATGAAAATATTTTCGTTTATACATTTGAAATCACCCGCGATTACATTTTACTCAATTTGTTGAGTAAATTTACTCAATATGTCGTGCAAATGTCAAGGCACTTCGTAAAAGGTGAAAAGATAGAAGATTGGAAGGTGTGAGGGCTGGAAGTGGGAAAACATTAATAAATAGGTGCATGGCAAATAGGAATAAAGGTTTAAGGTTAACCATTATAAAAATCAACCATTCAACCAATCAAACAGTGGTTTGCAACTCAGGATTGACAAACTTGTCTTTCCAGAGGTCAGATAAAAATTTTTGCCAGGGTATGGCCAGAATGTTGCCGGTGCGTGTGCCTACCGGGTCCTGGCTCACCAGGATGAGAGTTTGAAATACACCTTCTTCGTTTAAATATTTTAACCCTTTGAAGTCATTTTTGCCAACTTTTTTGGCTGCTTTTACCTCTATGGCTGTCTTGGTGCCTGGCAGGAAGTCCACCTCATGACCATTTTTTGACCTCCAATAAGTCAGGGGGATTTTCTTGTTCCTGTAACTCAGGTAAGCACGCAACTCCATACAGATAAATTGCTCAAAACGTTTTTCCGTAAAGATTGGAGTTGCGGCCCAGTGATATACGCTGGGCTGTTACTGACGTAAAATTCTCAACCCAAAGGTTTATTGGGAATTGTTCATTATTAAATACTTCCATGCGGGAATTATTCTTATATTTATCCCATTTTTTTCTATCTGCTGATCCTCATCCAGCGTTACGATTGTGGCCTCTGTCAGGCGCAGTTCGTCCATTGCCTGGGTTAGCGACGTCATTTCCCGTTTTTTGGTCAACGGGTCTGCCAGTGAAAGACATACCTGCACTAGATGCTTCTTCTTTTGGCCATCCAGCCAGACAAAGTCTATTTCCTTTCCGTTGCTCGTTCTATAATAATAAAGGCTTTCTGTCATGCGTCTTAGATGCAGAAAAATAATATTTTCGAGCAGATGACCGCTATTGGCGGAAATACCGGAAGTTACGGAATTTATCATTGCATGATCGATGCAGTATACCTTTTTTACGTTTACATTTTGTATCGCGAGCGATTGGCTGAAAATTTTTAGCGAAAACAGAAAATATACATCTTCGAACCAATCAATACATGCAGCCACAAAACTTTTACTGATTCTGTGACCCAGCGACTTCAGATATGAGGTCATCCGGTTTATCGAATAGAGCGAACCGGCTGCGTTGATCAGGCGGTAACCCGCCTGGACGACCGCCTGGGGGTGAATGGCGTCAAATCTCTCGATGACATCACGGTGCAGAATGGATTTGTAATACTCCTGATGAATCATGAGACGCAACTTATCTGAAACATTCCGCACTTCCGGGAATCCACCTATTTTAAAATATTCGTCAAAGCATTTTCTCAATATCAAACGGTTTTTTGTTGTCAGGTTCTTAAAATCGGCTTTGTTATAGTCAGCAAATTCTCTGAAAGAGAAAGGGAACAATTCCCAGGCAATGGATCGACCACGCATTTGGGTGGCCAGTTCTTTGGATAGCATTTTGGCTGAAGAGCCTGATATGAAAACCTCGCATTTCTCTGTGCGCAGGACCCTGTCAATAAACGGTTCCCAATTATCAGCTTCTTGGATCTCATCAAAAAAACAATAGATGGTCTCGGCCCCCTTCTTTTCCGGGAAAATTGAATAGTAGGCTTCTGTAACTAAAGAAAGTTTACCACGTTTGATATCCATTAAGCGGTCATCAAAGAAATTGATGTATAGTATGTTTTCATTTTTTACCCCATTGGCTTTGAGGTCTTCAATTATCTGACAGAGCAACGTTGATTTACCACACCGTCGGACGCCGACACAGACAAACGCTTTGCCTTTAACGAGTTCGAATTTTAAATGGCGTTTTATGCCGGTGTCCAGTGGCTCATTTTGGAAATCAAGTATGATTTCCTTCAAAAGCTCAATCATGAAAAGCTCCAAATTCTGGTTAATACTCATACCGATATTAGCATAAATCAGTAAAGTTATTTACCACTTTTGGATATAACTGTCAATATAATCTTCCATTTTAGTGCTGCTGCACCAGTTGACTGATTTGATTATGTTTTTGTGTTCATAGGGTCTATAAAAAGATAAGGACAGGTAAATAATGTTCGACAATTATGATTGTCTGATATGTCGCGATATACGCGATTCGAACAACCGAGAAAATGCAGAAATGCAGGCAAGGTGGGGGGGGCAAAAATATGCCAGGGACATCACGAATGATCATTGCTGATGAAAAAGCCGTCTATCATGCCTGGGATGTGGAACCAATTTACACCGTAATTCATACATCTAATCACATCAGATTATAAACCTCAGAATCACCCCTCCTAATGAATTGCCGTTCCACTGTCCTGATGTCCCGCACAGCGCTTTTCGGATAAAGATATTCAAAAGCACTTTTAGATGTTTTATGGAGCCAGCCGGGTATTTACGAAAGACCAGATTCCCTTTTTACGGGCTCAATTATCAAACCTTTCCGAATTTGTCCGTGAAATAAAAGTCGGCTTAGCCGGGTATTACAACAAGAGGCATAACCGGCGTGGCTATTTCCGGGGTGACCGGTTTAAAATCGTCATCGTTGATAAAGGTGAGACCCTGGTTAACTGTCTGGCCTAAAAAGGAGCGCAACCGGGAGTTTGAACTCAGCCGAAACGATCGGTTCAGGTACCGCACCCGCTATTTTACGGATTCGGGCATCATCGGATCAAAGGAGTTTGTGGCAGAAAATTACCAGCGGTTTAAACATCTATTTTACTCAAAGCACGAAAAGAAGCCAAAACCAATCAAGGGCTTGGAGGGGATGTATTCGTTGAAGCGACTGTCTGAATTCATCTGAGATTATTTCTAAAATGGATAGACCGTATTATCATGATCCAATCTTTATTCTGATCTTCAATAGATACTGCTGCCTCATCTCGCTGAATGGCTAATCTGCCCTTTCGAAATTTATTAAAATAATTGGGGTTACATAAAATAATCAGGCAACCTTCTTGGCAATCAATTCTCGCACGGTTGGAACTAATTCATTTGGAACTTCAATAAATGTGTGGGAGGTATCTTCCCAAGCGGCCTCATCTTCAGCTACCGCTTCATCTTCAGTCTGGTTTTCGTAATGGTCGAGAACCCGCTTGACGCGATCCTCATCCCAACCTTTTGGAAACCTACTTTGTTTCATCGTCATTTTCTCCTTCGGCTTCGACGCCGATATGCTTTAAGGGGTTTTCCCATTAATTCGTATGCAGTGATAACGAACACGCTATCGGGCTCTGGATCAGGAACGAAAACCACTCGTAGGTATCGACCGCGTCTGTGTTCTGAAATTCTCTTTTGACTCTATTTAGCTTTTTCAACCAAATTTTGATTTCGTTTGGAAAGGTTTGACCTTGACGGGCACAATTTACATTAAGTATCAATTTAGCCTTATGAAATCATGTGGAAAATTTTGAAAGACAGGGGGACTTTTAATCCCGCTGCCCCCACACCAGCGCGGCACGCAACGACGTGCTTAACGCCTCAGCGTATTTGTGTCACGCATAATTCTATCCAGCATTCAGTTGCCAACGGCTAATTATGCTAAAATACTGACCAGGGGTAAACATACGTATTCGATCGAATATAGGATTTATCTCCACCGTAGATCAGTGCTGCACCTTGTCCAGTTTCGGTAGTCAGTTTTTTCCAGAAACGAATTCCTTTAAAAAAATCAGAAGCAACAGTTTGGCCGGCCTTGATTTCAACTGGAGTTAATATTTTCCCTTCATCGATGATAATATCGATTTCGTTGCCTGTGGAATCCCGCCAGAAGTAAATTGAGTGCTCCTTACCGTTGTTCATATAGGTTTTGAGAAACTCGGAAATGACGTAGCTTTCAAAAATGCCACCGTATAGAGCATGGAATCTTAGATCTTCCGGGGATCGTATTCTAAGCAGATAACTTAATAGTCCGGTATCCAAAACATACAATTTAGGGCTTTTGATTAGTCTTTTACTAAAATTTTTATAATGTGGTCGAAGTAAGAAAACGATAAAACTAGATTCCAAAATGGATATCCAGCGCTTCGAAGTGGTATGGGTAATCCCACAGTCGTTTGCAAGAGATGATAAATTCAGAAGCTGGCCGTTGCGGCCTGCACATAGACGAACAAACCGGCTGAAGGTTTCAAGATCCCCAACATTTAAAACATCACGCACATCTCTTTCAATATAAGCTTGAAAATAGTTACCCAGCCAATCGATTGGCTCTAAACTTTTGTCGTGGATTCTCGGGTAAAATCCTTTGAACAAAACGGATGAAAGCTCCTCATTCAAAGAGCGGTTTTTGCCCGGTAGCTGTCGGCCAATGGAATCCATTGGCAACGGCCGGCGTTGATTAAGCTCGCTCAGAGAAAAAGGCAATAAATGTAATACGGCACAGCGACCGGCCAGAGATTGGCTGACTTTCTGCAGTAACAAAAAATTTTGTGATCCGGTCAGGATAAACTGGCCGGATATATCCGTGGTATCGACGATAGTCTGTATATAAGAAAACAGGTCTGGAACTCGCTGAATTTCATCGAGTATAACCTTCTCAGGAAACTGGGACAAAAATCCCCGCGGATCTTCCAGGGCAAATGCGCGATGATCCGGTTCTTCCAGAGATCGATAGTCATGGTCTGGAAACGTCATCCTGACCAATGTCGTTTTACCGGACTGCCGCGGACCGGTAAGCGTAACAACCGGATACTGTTTCGCAGCTTCTATTAGTTTTTTTTCGAGAGTTCTTTTTAGCATAAGTGGTTGCGAATTGAATTTTTAATATTCAATTTGCAAAATAAAAGGCATTTGTCAATAAATATTTTCCGGTAGAACACCAAATCCTGTGAGGTAGAGAACTTTGATAATGGATAAAGAATCGAAATTGGAATCGGTGGGAAAAATGCCTATCGAAGTATTTCGTAGGCGGGTTTCAGCGGCGGTTGCCTAATCAGATTCTCAAATTTTCAATGAAAATAGACCCAAAGTGGAGGGGCAAAATACTTTTCGAAGGGTCGGTGGACAGCAATTATATCAGTTTCAACGCCACTTTCAAATCGTCAGGTTTTGAGGGGGCGGGGTATTATTTTCTCTTTACGCCAATAATGCGCCGCGCGGTCGGATCACACCAGGGATCTGGTTTTGAATCTCTCGAATTAATCATCGACGAAAACCTTGCTCCGGTTCCGGAACCGGCCGTATTTTCGATCAAGCCCATTATCAAGCACCACCATGTTTTCCCCCGCTGATATAAAATCATGGTATAATACCCTAATCCGGACAAGCCGGAAATGAATATTTGCGATTGAAGATTTTGTGGTATCGCTTCAGGCTGCGCCATTGGCTGCGACCCGACAGGTCGCTCTGTCTTTTTCTATTAAATATCGATCGTTTACCCCTATCGTTAGACACTGTCGTTAGATCCTGAGGTCCTCGAAGGGAGGCCATCGACGGGTAGAATAACTTAAATATTCAATTGATAGAGGTTAATGACGTAAAGAACGCAGCCAGGGATACCCTTTATTCAACTCCGAAAACCTGGTCCTCCCTCATGGCTGTAGGCCTTACCCTACGGGCTGGAAGCGGGGCCAGGTCAGAGAAAATTGGCTCAGCCCGTGGTCAATTCGGTTCATGGGTTCAGGTGCCAGGTCTCAGGTGTCAGTAAATAGCGAATCCTGATCGCTGTATGCATTGAAACTGAAGGCCAAGGCTCACTAATGAAAATCCATTTCATGTGCGATTCTGACCCAACGGGTTGACTTCGGTTGCTGATCCACCTCCGGCGGAACACCTGAGCACCGCTGAAGAATGTAATCATCCAGATCCCTCTTTGGGATGAACCAGAGCCGGGCCCTCTGGGCTCGATTCTTTACTTGTAGTTTTTTTAGGGCCGAGGAGCAGATAATATGAAATCAGGACATCTTAAAACCGGAGTGGGTGTTATGGTCAGGTCAAAATTCTTATTGAAAAGTTGCCTCGTTTTTTCCTTTTTGGTGATATTCGTTTTGCTTTCCGTTCCTTCGTTGGCTGCGGCCGCAGAACCGGTCGACATTCCAACCCCGCTCAAACCCTGGCAACCATGGGTGCTTCACGATATGGCCGAGCGGCTTTGCCCGACGAACTACAACCGTCAAGATGCCTATCAATGCGTGTGGCCGTCGCGCCTGGCAATGTTTGTCAAGCCTGCCGGGGGTCGTTTTGAACTGCATTTGCTGGTATTTGCCAAGAGTTGGGTATCCCTGCCGGGCGCCGCGGGCATGTGGCCGACGGCGGTGAAACTGGCGGATCAGGAAGTCCCCGTGATGGACCGCAACGGTATTCCCGCCATCGAAGTTGGCCAAGGCGAGCATGTCATCAGCGGTTTATTCGCCTGGCAGGAAATGCCCGAAGTGATCCGGATTCCCGCCAATAGCGGGTTGATTGAACTTCAAATCAATGACAACCCGGTGGCAGCGCCGGTGCTGGACAAAAAAGGCCGGCTCTGGCTGCAGAAACGGGTACCGAAAGTGGACAAGGAAAACCGGCTGGAGATGCGCATCTTTCGCTTGCTGGATGATCAAATTCCCCTGACGACAACCAGTCAGCTCCAGCTTGCCATCTCCGGCCAGGCCCGGGAAGAAAACCTGCCGGGAGTCCTGTTGAAAGACGCCATCCCCATGGCCCTGAACAGCCCGCTGCCGGCCAGGATCGGGCCCCAGGGCCAGTTAATGCTCCAGGCGCGACCCGGCCGCTGGACGATCCAAATTATCTCACGGCAGGCGGGGCCGGTCGAAAAAATTGGGCCGGTTGAAGCGGCATACGGGACGGAAATCTGGTCTTTTAAATCTGAAAATCATCTGCGCATGGTAAAAATACTGGGGGTCGATGCCATTGATCCGGCTCAGGCCGATGTGCCGGCGGCCTGGAAATCTTACCCGGCCTATGTCATCAAACCGGATGCCACCATGGTTTTTAAAGAATTGCGCCGGGGGGATCCGGATCCCGCACCGGATCGTCTCAATCTGCAGCGCACCTGGTGGCTTGATTTTGACGGCCAGGGGTATACCATCCAGGACCATATCAGCGGTATTATGAGCCAGCAGTGGTACCTGGTGATGAATCCGCCGATTGAGCTTGGTCGCGTGGCGGTCGACGGACAGGATCAGCTGATCACCATGCACGGGAAACAAAAAAAACCCGGTGTGGAGTTGCGGCGCGGCCAGCTGAATTTGCAGGCTGATGCACGGCTCGACGCAAATACCGAGGGTCTCCCAGCGGTGGGATGGAGCCATGATTTTCAGCGTGTCTCGGCCGTGTTAAATCTGCCGCCCGGGTGGCGGCTGTTAACGGCGCGGGGAGTGGATGTGATGCCGGGGACCTGGTTTCAGCGCTGGACACTGCTGGATTTTTTTATCGTCCTGATCATTGCTCTGGCTGTTTTTAAATTGAAGAACTGGAAATGGGGCATCCTGGCTTTATTGACCATGACCATCATTTACCACGAGGCGGGCGCCCCGCGGTTTGTCTGGCTTCATATTCTGGCCGTGCTGGCATTGTTAAGCGTCTTGCCTGAGGGCTGGCTGCGAAGACTGACAACGCTCTGGGGCCTGGGTACGGTCGCGGTGCTGCTGGTCGTGTCGATTCCCTTTATGGTCCAACAAATTCGGCAGGGCATATATCCTCAGCTCGAGCAGCTTGGCAGCCGTGGACGGACACAAATGGTTACCATGGACCGGGAGGTCAACTTCGAAAATGCGCCTAAAAAAATGAAAGCTTTGCGATCCAGCGTGCGCCTGGATGAGTCCGTCGCCCAGGAACGCGCCGCGGTTGAACAGAAATCAGAATATTATTCTCGTCAGCGCGCGGTTTTTGCCCAGGACCCCAATGCGCTGATTCAAACCGGTCCCGGTCTTCCCGCCTGGCAATGGCGATCCATTCGCATGCAATGGAACGGTCCGGTGGCCGGCGATCATCGGCTGCGCCTGTGGCTGCTGTCCCCAACCACCAATCTGGTACTGGCTTTTGTGCGGGTTATCCTGCTGGGGGTTTTGATTTTCGGTCTGGTGGATTTGCGTTATTGGTGGCTGTCGGTAAACAAGAGACTGAAACCGGCCGCCGCTGCTGCAATATTGGTTTTAGTGGCGGGCTGGTTTCAAGCCTCAGGCGCTGAAGCCGCAAATTCTGGATTTCCGCCACCTGAGATTTTGCAGCAGCTGCAGGACCGGCTTTTGGAAAAAGCCGACTGCTACCCGCAATGCGCTGATTTGGTGCGAATGGATTTGACCGCTACCCATGACCGATTGCAATTTTTAATTGAAGTCCATGCGGCCGCTCAAACCGCGGTACCCTTGCCGGGTAATCTGGACGCCTGGCTGCCGGATGCCGTTTTGCTGGACCAGCAGATCATCAAGGGGCTTTTAAAGGACGCCGGCGGGGGCATGTGGGCACTCATCCCGCCCGGCATTCATCGGTTGACCCTGCTGGGCCGGACCGGCGCGCGCAACACGATCCAAATAGCCGTTCCGCTAAAACCGCAGCGGGTGACGGTGCGGGCCGAAGACTGGGAGGTCCAGGGCGTTCATCCGAATGGGACAGTGGACGCCGGAATTCAGCTCATTCGCCGCAAGCAGGAAAGTACGACGAGCTTATCTTTAGGCGAGGTTGCGCTGCCGCCGTTTTTGAGTGTCGAGCGCGTGCTGCACCTGGGCTTAAAATGGCAGGTGTCAACGGTCATCAAGCGGCTGACACCACCGGGCATCCCGGTGGTTATAGCGTTGCCGTTGCTGGCAGGCGAATCGGTGACGACCGGCGGTATCCAGGTAGAAAATGGTCAGGCGATTGTAAATTTACAAAGCCAGGCTACGGAAAAACGGTTTACATCGATCCTCGAGATGACCCCTGAAATTAGACTGCAGGCCCCGCAGGCCAAGGCCTGGACAGAGACCTGGGTGCTGGATGCCAGCCCGGTCTGGCATTGCGAACTTTCCGGTATCCCCGTCGTGCATCATCAGGATCAGCAGGGCCACTGGCGACCGGAGTGGAGACCCTGGCCCGGCGAAGGGGTTGCGATCAAGGTTACCCGGCCCCAGGCAACAACCGGTCAGCTGATAACCATCGACAATGCCCGGCTGGATTGGACGCCCGGCAAGCGGTTGAATAAGGCCGGCCTGACGCTGACGATAAGAACCAGCCGGGGTGGACAGCATACCTTGTCCTTGCCCCAGGATGCGGTTCTTCAGGTCGTAAAAATCAATGACAAAAGCCAGCCCATTCGGCAAAAGGACGGTACCCTGGTCGTTCCGCTGCAGCCCGGCAAACAAAGCGTTTTTCTGGAATGGCATCAGCCGGCCGCAGGCAGAATTCACCTGGAGGGACCGCGGGTCGCCATCGGAAAGCAGGCCGTCAACGCCGTCGTGTCCTTTCAAATGCCGCAAAATAGATGGATTTTGTGGACCGCCGGACCTCGGCTGGGACCGGCCGTCTTGTTCTGGTCTTACCTGATTGTCCTAGTTCTGGCCGCCATTGGGCTGGGCCGGACCCATCTCGCACCCTTGAAAACGCATCACTGGCTATTGTTGAGCCTGGGGCTGACTCAAATTCCACCGGTGCTGGCCATCATGATCGTCGGCTGGTTATTGGCCCTCGGCGCGCGCGGCAAATATGCGCTGCCCGATAAATGGCTGAGTTTCAATCTGGTTCAGGTGCTGCTGGCGATCTGGACCCTGGCGGCCCTGGTCGGATTGTATCTGGCAATCGAGAGGGGGCTGTTGGGTATTCCCAAGATGCAGATCGCCGGCAATGGCTCCACCGGTTTTCATCTGCACTGGACCCAGGACCGCATCGGCGAACTGATGCCCCAGCCCTCGGTAATTGCTTTGCCGCAATGGATATTTCACCTGCTGATGCTCTTTTGGTCCTTGTGGCTGGCGCTGTATCTTTTGAAATGGCTCAAGTGGGGCTGGCAGTGTTATGCTGCCGGTGGGATCTGGAAAAAGCTGCCGCGCCGCAAGAAGAAAATCAAACCGCCGCCGATTCCAAAAACCCAAACGGAGTAGAGCAAAACAAACGGGAGCTATAATCCACAGATTACGCGGATTATTCTAACTATAAGTAAGCGGTTCCAGGTTCAGGGTTCAAAGGTTATAGTCAACTGATGCCCTGAACTTTATTCATGGTGTTTGAGGCGTAATTCAGCAGGTTCATTTTAAAAAATAAGCCAGAGGGCTTGATATTATTCAGTTTTTTATATAGCATCAGGCGACTGACAAGGGCCGAAAGATATTAACCGGAAAATATGTTTAAATCAGGTTGAACTCTTGAACCCTGAACCCTGAACCTTGAACCCTGAACCCTGAACCCTTAAACCGTTGAATGTGAGAATGCCTGCAAAAACAATGATGATAGTCTGCCCCAATAACAAAGCCAGAGACCTTATTTTTCTCTCACTTTGCTGTGCTTTGGCGCTGCTTTTCGGCTGTTCCGCCTTGCAGCGGACCCCGCTGCCTCAACTGCCGGAAAATTTGCCGGCGGTCGTCGAACTGGAGGCTGTTCCATTTTACCCCCAGGATGCCTACCAGTGCGGACCGGCCACCCTGGCCATGGCGCTGACCTGGAGTGGCCTGGCGCTCACCCCGGATGATCTCAAGGACCAGGTTTATACACCCTCGCGCAAAGGAAGCCTGCAACTGGCTATGGTCAGTGCGACCCGACGTCATGGTAAACTCGCCTATACGTTTAATGACCCGGCCGCCCTGTTTCCGGAAATTGCCGCCGGTCATCCGGTAATTATTTTGCAGAATCTCGGGTTATCCTGGCTGCCGGTCTGGCATTATGCCGTGGTTATCGGTTATGATTTGCCCGAACAGGATGTCATCCTTCGATCCGGAACCACGAAACGCAAGGTGATGTCCTACTATCTATTTGAAAAAACCTGGGCTCGCAGCAACTACTGGGGCCTGATGGTGCTCGAACCAAACCAGATGCCGGTTCGGGCGCAGGAAAACGAATATCTGGCGGCAGTTGTCGGGCTGGAAAAATCACGGCATTTTCAGGCTGCCGCAGCCGGATATCAGACCGCACTGACCCGCTGGCCGCAAAGCTTGACGGCACGCATGGGGCTGGGTAACAGCCTTTATGCCATGGGGGATATAGAAGGAGCTGAAAGCGCCTTTCGTGAGGCGGCGGAGTCCCATCCGCAGTCCGCTGCGGCATTTAATAATCTGGCTTATGTGCTTTTGGAGCGTGGACGGATGCCGCAAGCCCTGGCAGCAGCCAAAAAAGCGGTTGCACTGGGGGGGCCCCAAATATCCGAGTCCGAGAAAACACTGCAGGAAATTCGATCGCAGATGCCCTAGGCTGGGTACTGGGTATTGGGTGAATGGATAAAGGAAAAAGGTCAAAGGATAAAGGCCGGGAGGCTGGGAGGCCGGGAAGCAGGGAAGCTGGGTGGCCGAAAAGTAAATTTGAAACTTCTGTCTACATTACAACTTCCAACAACCAATAACTATTAACGAATAACTGTCGTTTTTCTTCTGCGCGCCGCGGCATAGTCCTGCCTTATCGGACGACGACGGGTTCGACTTCCAACTTCCAACTTCCGGCCTCCTCCCTTCCCATTTCCGCATGCTTGCCGCGGCATAGTCCCATCCGTTTGGGACGACGACGGGTCCGACTTCCGACTTCAAACAGCCACACCCTACTTATGACGATCACTTGCACCCCAACACCGCTCAACTCCAACCAATAACCAATAACGAATAACAAATAACTATTTTTTTCTGTCCTCTGCCATCTGTCATCCGGTTTAAAGATATTGACAGATTCTTTTAAAGAATATACAAAAAATATTTTAAAACCTCAAATGACATTCAAGAATCAGCAGATGAGAGTGCATGGCAGTTTAAAACCTCGCTAATTTGATTTACCAAACGAAATAGATTACCGATGAACCTATTTAGGAAAGCGGACAAACCGACCCGTATTTTTCTGGCTATTGTATTTTTGCTGGTTTCTACTTCCTTTCAATCTGCTTCGGCGGCCATGATTGGGACGGAGAAACTGCTCCAGGCGCAAAATCCTCAAGAGAAACGTGACTATTTGCGCCAGCTGATAGCTCATGAGGAGATCCGGGAGGCGCTGATCGCCCGGGGAATAGACCCGCTGGAAGCTCAGCTTCGTATCCAAAGTCTGACCGATGGAGAAATCCAGTTGCTGGCCGATAAATTAGATGATTACCCGGCCGGCGGAGGTGTCGTTATTTTTTCGCTGATTATTGTTGCGGTAATTATCGCCACGGTTCTCATTTTTAATTTTACCAGTATTACCGACCTGTTCCCTTAGGTATTTTCGAATCATCGTTCATAATGTGTACAGTGTATAGGTACCTGAATTGATTTGGGGAGACAACATTATGCCTGCCAGAAAACTTCTTTTTGCAGCGGGTATCGCTGTTTTTCTACTCGCTGCGTGTGCCCCTTTGCCCGAATACCTCAAAGTGAAAACCGAGGCTGAAGCGTCTCGCACTGGAAAAGAAGAACTGGAGGTCAAGCTAAGGCAGGCGGACGATAAAATTTATCAAATGGACCTTGAGTTGCGCGATTGTGAAGCTTCCAGGGATCAATATGCCAAAGTGAAGGCTGAAAATACCTATTTGCTAAACATCAATCAGCAATTGCAGCAAAACACCAGGCGGCTTAGAAAGGAGCTGAGCAAAAAAAAATCGGTTATTCAACTCCAGGGGCAGGTTATTCAGCTGCTTGATGACACCAAAAAAACCATCGAAACCAGCTTGAAAGAACAGATTGCGGCCCAGGAAATCGAGGTGGTTGAAGAAGATGATAAGCTGAAATTTATCTTTGTAGATAAAATTCTTTTTGATTCAGGAAGTGCGAAAATAAACGATCGGGGTCTGGAATTGCTTAAAATTATGGCCGGACCCCTCAAAAATAACAAGGATCATTATATAGTCGTCGAGGGGCACACGGATAATATTCCGTTGAGCGCAGGATTGAAGAAACGGTTTCCGAGCAATTGGGAGCTTTCAACCGCCAGGGCCGCAGCTGTCATCCGTTTTTTTCAGGAGCAGGGAGAAATTGAGCCGCAAAGGCTATCGGCCTGCGGATACAGCTTCTACCGGCCGGTGGCATCGAACGATTCCGAAGCAGGCCGCCATCAGAACCGGCGGATCGAGATCATTCTGAGTTCTGAGAGCGGGAGAAGTAATTGAAGAATGAATATTTGGGGATGTCCCTGCGCTCCGTCTTTATAACCAGGGCCTTTATAAAAATAGAAAGAATACCTTAAATATTCAATTTACAATCTTCAATCCTCAAGCACTTCCCTGAGTTTCTGGGAAAGCTGCACGATATCAAAGGGCTTTTGGATAAATCCGTTACATCCGTTGCCCATTAACTCCTCGATCTGTTTGTTCAGACTGTATCCGCTCACCAACAAGACTTTAACCTGCGGATTTATTCTTTTCAATTCCGCGTAAGTGTCTTTGCCGTTCATTTCGGGCATAATCATATCCAGCGCCACCAGGTCCAGGGTCAATTTATTTTCTATATAAAGCTGCACAGCCTCCTGACCACTGCGGGCCGGCAGCACCGAATAGCCGAGTTCTTTGAGCATCAATTTTTCGACCCGAATCGTGCTTTCCTCATCATCGACCAGCAGGATTTTTTCATTGCCCTTCATCATTTTCGAGTTTACCCGAGTATCTTGGGCGATATTTTCATCGGATGCCGGCAGGTAAATATTGAACGTGGTGCCATTACCCAGTTCACTGTAGACTCTGATAACACCGTTGTGGTTTTTGATGATGCCATAGGCTGATGCCAGGCCAAGGCCGGTGCCTTTGCCGACGTCTTTGGTTGTAAAAAAAGGTTCAAATATCCTTTCGATGATATCCTTGCTGATTCCGACACCCGTATCCGTGACGGAGACTTTTACATAATTTCCGGCCGGCACCTCAAAAGGGGTGCAATAATCATCACTCAGATAGACGTTTTCGGTCTGAATGAAAATATCGCCGCCATCGGGCATGGCATGCCAGGCATTGAGGTAGAGGTTGATTAGAACCTGTTCGATTTGCCCCGGGTCGACTTTAACGGCCCAGCTATTGTCCTGCAGCTTTAAATGGGTTACAATTTCCTTTCTGGTGCGGGTGAACATCTTGGTGCTGTTTTCGACAATGCGGTTTACACTGGACTGCCGCAGCGTATATTTGCCTTTTCTGGCAAAGCCGAGCAATTGATTGGTGAGGTTGGCGGCATTCATGACCGCATTTTCAATCCCTTCGAGATATTCATCTCGGGGGTCCTTGCCATCGGTTTGCAGCCGCATTAAAGAGACATATCCCTGAATTCCCATCAGCAGATTGTTAAAATCGTGAGCTATCCCGCCCGCCAGCGTACCAACCGCCTCCATTTTTTGCGAATGGATCAATTGACTTTCCAGCTGCTTTTTTTCTTTTTCGGCCTCAATGCGAGCGGTAACATCCCGCGCAACATTGAGAATGACGTTGCGCCCGCGGTAAGAAATGGCCCGGGACTGGATTTCCACCGGTATCAAATTTCCTCTGGTTCCCGCGTGGGTAGTTTCCAGGGTAATTTTTGCCGCACCTTCCTCCGTATCATCATCCTGGATTCCCCGGCCCAGTTGCTCTATGATCGAGCGGGCTTGTTCCCGGGGTATGATATCGCTTAAATTCATTGCGAAGAATTGCTCCGGCGTGTATCCTAAACGAGTGTAGGCGGCTTCGTTGGCTTCCAGCACATTGCCCTCTCGATCAAGGATGTACACCGCGTCATCCACGTTTTCGAGCAACTCCTTGTAGCGCGATTGCTCTTCGGCATCTTTTAAATTGGCGAGCATATAGTTGAAGGCCTGGGATAATTGATCAAATTCCCAGTAATTGTTATTGCCGGTCTCAAAAGAAAGATTTTTTTGGCCTTCGGAGATTTGGATTGCCATTTTGGTCATCCGGCGCAACGGTTCCACCATTCGTTTACCCAACTGGATAGACAGGATGATCGATAGCGCGAGGATGATTATCGAGGACAGCCCGATCCACCAAGAGACTTTTCGCTTTTCATTTACGAGGGCTTCCAACGATGACTTAAAGTACAGGTTATCAAACCCGTCAATTTTAGATAAAATATCTTGTTGGCCCAGCGCAAGAAATTCTGAATCCGCGGCGATGTTATTGAGCATATCCTCATCGAGCCGCCGCGCTTTTTCTGAGGTCAAGCTATACAGTTGATCGGACTTGAGCACGGATACTTCACCGTTTACCGTTTGGTCAATCTGCCCGATCAACCGTTTGTCCCGGGTCATATCATACAGGGCATAGGCGGTTCCCATCAGCTGAGTTTGATGCATAATCGGAGTTGAAAGCCACCACAACAATCGAGTATGCGGGCCTTCTTCCATAACTTCACCATACGGGTATCGCTTCAGCGCAAAGTCGATCAGGCTTTTGGATACTTCGGGGTAAGACTCCGGTATGACAGTTTGCTCACCTTGCTTTTTAACAAAAAAGTGGACGCCATCCCGGGCTGGATAGAACTCGGACACGCGCTCTTTGAGTTGGGATTTTCCGTCGAGCATCACCGTCACCCGTATGATATTGTCAGATCCGAGATCCTTTAGCTGGCTGCTGATGCTGGAGATGCGGTTGTGTAAAATGATTTCAACCTGGCCGTTTTCGGCCAGGATCTTTTTTCTGAATTCCGTCTCGACCCGTTTGTTAAAATACCCGTACAGGGCGATGACGATCACGACAACCGACAGGGTGGCAAGTGCGGCAAAGGTCGTCACCAGGTAAGTCGCAAAGTGCTTCTTATTTCTGAAGTTAATGATTTTATTCAGAAATTCACTTGCTTTGATCCGTTCTATTATACGCTTAATTAGGTTCATGGCGTTAATGAACAGCGAGGATTTCCATTGTCTATTCATGGTAAACCGATATCACTGCGCCTGGATCAGCACGCACGTATAGCCGTCCGTCTCCCTGCTCCCCCCAAACAGGATTCAGCCACCTGGATGCCGCAATTTCTTCTAATACCATGAATCTTATACAAAAATAGTAAGATGTTGTCAAAATAAATAATGTTGACCTGATTTTGCAGAAAATTTCGATTGAACAAGAATAAAATTATAGTACAATTGGAGAATCATTCAAGATATGACACTCTATCCAACATCACCAACAATCGGAAAGCGGTCGGGCTTTATTCTATTTATATTCGCCCTGGCATTCCGGATGATTTATGTGATCCAATCCACCGCTAATCCGCTTTTCGGGGTCCCGCTGGTCGATGCCTATTCGTATGTCAAATGGGCCGGCATGATGGTTGACGGCATCTGGCTGTGGGACAGCGTGGGAAATTACCTGCCGATTTATCCGGCATTCCTGGCTGTGCAGCAAATACTATTCGGCCCCCACCCGATTGTAAACAAAATCCTGCAAAGCCTGATGGGAGCCGGCACCGCAGTGTTACTGGCCCAGGTTGCCGCCCGGGTCTGGAACCGTCGCGTGGGTTTGATCTGCGGCTATCTAATTGCCACATACTGGATGCTGGTAATTTTCGAATCCGAAAAATTTGCTGAAACTTTCAGCATATTTTTCCTGGGCCTGACCCTGTGGCTGTTGACCCGCTATTCAAATCGGGATTGGGCCCTCTTGGGGGCGGGGTTTGCATTGGCGCTGTCCGCTGGGGTACGTGCCAACCTGTTTCTGGTTCTGCCCTGTATCCTGTTCTGGCTGGTCCGGCTGAATTGGCGTCAGCCCCGGGCGGCCTTTAAATCGGTGTTGCTGTTTGCCTGCGGGACGGTATTAATTATCGGACCCATCGTGGCCCGCAATTACTACCTGATCGGAACACCGATGTTGCGCGCCCAGGCGACCTGGAGCTTGTATTCCGGCCTGGCACCCGAATTTAAGGGACTGCATCCGCCGGCCGGAATATTGTTCGACAAATACATGAATATGGCGCAGCAAGCCGGTGCTTATTCTGAACCGGAAATCGAGAATTATTGGGGGCGCAAGCTGTGGAATGTGCTGAAGAAAGATCCGGCCGGCGTGGCCCTGAATTTTGTGCGGCGGATTCTGATCTTTGTAAATGCCCGGGAATGGAGTCAGGAATTTGATGTGGCCGCCTACCGCAATTATTCGCGCTTTCTGGCATTGCCCTGGACCGGTTTCTGGTTGATCGGCCCCCTGAGCTTTCTCGGTTTATTTATGTGCCGCAAGCCAACCAGAGACCAGACCCTGATGGTCATGGTCACCGTGGCCGTAATCCTATCCATTATCCCTTTCAAAGCCTCAGACCGCTATCGCCTGCCGCCGGCGATCCTGTTGACGATGTTTGCCGCGGTGGCGTTAGCATATTTTTATACCGGGTTTAAGATTCGTGATAAACGCAAACTTTATAAATGGCTGGCGGCAGGGGCCGTTCTGTGTCTGATCTGCTGGCCGGACTGGCCGAATTTGGCCGCGCGCAAATCGGCACGGCATAATTTTTTTGTCGGAAAACATTATGAAAATATCGGCCAACTGCACAAGGCAGTGGAGGCATATGAAAAATCAATGGCTGAGTATCCCTGGGATGCGGATTCACCCTACCGGCTGGGTCTAATTTTAACCCGGCAGCATCAGAATCAACGGGCAGTCGAATATCTGCAGGAAGCATTGCTGCGAGAGCCCGAGTTTCCCGAGGTGTTAAATGAACTTGCCCGCCACCATATTCGGGAGGGTGATTTGATCGCTGCCGAAAAGCGGCTGACTGCCAGCCTTAAATTGGCTCCGGCCAACGTTGATTCGCTGATTTTAATGGCGGAACTCCAGCGCCGTGCAGGCGATACCCGGCGCGAGATCGGCTATTTGAAGGATGCCGTTGACAAAACCGGCCGACACCTTCCCGCCATGCTGCTGGCCGATCGTTTGACCGAGTTGGGCGACTATGAGGATGCCATCGGGCTTTATGATTGGGTCATGCGATCCCGGCAGGTGAACAAATTCGTCCGGGTGACGGCCGGTATGTTGGCGGGCATCACCACCGCCAGGTACTTAAGTCATTCCGCTGGCGAAAATATTTTCTGGCATTATGTTGAAAATGAATTTGATGCGTTTAAATTTTTTTCATTGCAGGCTAAATTCCTCAGTGGTAGCCTATCTGAAAAAGAATTCAGATTGCAGGTCGGCGAATCACCGGACTGGAAAGTGTCGGCCGAATACGTTATCGGGTTAAACCACTGGATGAATGGAGATGCCGCTTCCGCCGTGCAGGCCTTTGAGCGCTGCCTGGAAGTTAAAATCGAAAAAAAAGCCCGCAACCGGTACGCGCCCCAAAAATGGGCCCGGGAAGATCTTAAACGTATTCAGGATGCCAATTTAAGCGGGCAAGATCAATAGTTGATGTAGAAGGTATAAGGCCTAAAGTTAAAGGCTGGGAAGCTTGGAGGCCGGAAGGCTTGGAGGCCACAAAAAACGAATTCACTTTCCTGTCATCTGACCTCTGTCATCTGACTTCTGTCTTCTGTCTTATCAACTCAGTCATCTGTTTCAGGAGGAAACACAATGCGTCATTCCGGTGTCCTTTCAATGATTTGGCTTACGATTCTATTTTCCGTTTGCAGCTTGAATTTGCCGACCATTGCAAGCTCCGGCGGCGAACCGGCTGCACTGCGGGTGGTTCGCGTTACGCCGACCGGCACGGATGTGCCGGTGGGGCGTCAGATCGTTTTTCAGTTTGATCGGGCTGTGGTTCCGGTGGGGCGCATGGAACGCAGCGTTTCCGAGATTCCAGTCACCATATCCCCCGCACTGAACTGTCAGTGGCGCTGGCTGAACACCAGTGCGCTGGCCTGTCAACTCGATGAAAAATCGTCTTTAGCGCCCGCCACCCGTTATCGGATCACGATGAACCCGGGCATTCGAGCCGAAGACGGCGCAACCCTGGCCCAGCCCCTGCGGCATGAATTTGTCACCGAGCGCCCCATCGTCAGACACGCCTGGTTTAGAACCTGGCAGGCTCCCGGTCTGCCCCTGATCCGAATGACGTTTAACCAGCCGGTATCCCGGACTTCGGTGGCTGACCATGTTTTCATGGTGGTTGACGGGCATGCCCAACAACGGATTGCGCTCAACGTTAAACCGGATCCCAACGATAAACAAACGCCTTTGTATCTCCCTTTACCGGGCGAAAAAATGACGCTGATCCCCGGCCCGGCAGCGTCATCGCAGCCGGTTGATACTGATCGGAAGAAAGATGAGGCGGCCCGGGAAATCGAGGCCCGTCGGGTCTGGCTGGTATCGCCGAACGCCGAACTTCCCCTGGATCGCAAAATCGAACTCATGGTGGAACCGGGACTGGTCTCCTTTGAGGGGCCGCAGCGCGGGGCGGAAAACCGCGTCCTGGTGAAGTTTTACACATTTCCGGAATTTTCATTTGAAGGGGTTGAATGTACCGACAATACGGGCAAAAAAATCACCATTCGTGCGGCGGGGACGGAATTAGGGCGCAAGGACCGCTGCAATCCTTTGAGACGGGCGGCCCTGGTATTCAGTGCGCCGGTAATCGCAGAAGCAGTCAAAGACCATGTCAGCTTCGTGCCGGATCTGGCCGGCGGCAGAAAAGACTATGATCCCTGGGCCAATTATCACGGCTACTCCAGGCTGGGTTCACCCCACAAGCAAGGACGCATGTATCGGGTCTGGCTGCCGGAAGTATTGCAGGCCGACCAAATTTATGCCATTCAAAGCGATCCCGCTCAATTCAAGGATGAATTCGGCCGGACCCTGCCGGCTTCAATCGATATGCAGTTTGCCACCGATCACCGGCCGCCGGATTTTAGCCTGACTCACCCCCGGGCCGTGCTCGAAAAATACGTCGATACCGAAATGCCCCTGGTGGTGACCAATCTTAATCAAGTGACCCTGGCTTATGACTCCCTGACAACGATCGGCAAGCAAAGCCGGCAAACGCGCGAACTTCAAGTTCCCCAGGCAGAAGACATCGCTTTCCGGACGCCCCTGGGGGTGCGCGAGATGCTCGCAGGGCAGTCCGGCGTGGTTCAGGGACGGGTGGATAGCCGTCCGGCGGTGTCCAAGCATTTCTGGGATCGCTGGTTTTTTGCCCAGGTAACGCCGTTTCAGGTGCATGTCAAGATCGGGCACTATAATACCCTGGTGTGGGTGACGGAATTTAAGACCGGGCAGCCCGTCGCCGGTGCCGCGGTAAAAATATTTCGCGATACTTACACGGCCTTGCCGGCGGATCCTGCCGTCCTGGCCCGGGCGGTGACGGATGCCGCGGGTGTGGCCCTGCTGGCCGGCACCCGGCAGATAGACCCCCAGTTGAAGGATATCCAGGCCTATAAATTATCTGAACCGCGCCTGTTCGTGCAGGTTGAAAAGAACACTGACCTGGCGTTGGTGCCGCTGGATCAACAGTTTCGAGTCGATACCTACCGGGCCTCGCGCTATTCAGTATCCCCCCATCTGCGCCGGCGCTACGGCCATATTCACACCTGGGGCACCACCGCCCAGGGCGTTTACCGGGCCGGCGATACCATTCAATACAAACTGTATGTCCGGGACCAGCGCCTTGAGACCTTCGTGCCCGCCCCTGGTACAGGCTACACCCTCGAGGTAATCGATCCGACCGGCAAAATCGTGCACACTGCCGCCGATATCGCCTTATCTGAATTCGGTGCCCACGACGGCGAGTTTAGCGTGGCGAAAACCGGTGCGGTGGGCTGGTATCGTTTTCAACTGAAGGCCAGTTTTTCCGAAGACAGCTGGGAACCCATGCGGGTGCTGGTAAGCGATTTTACCCCGGCCGCCTTCAAGGTGACCACCGATCTGAACGGCCGGCATTTTCAAACGGGAGACAGCATCGAGATCAGTACCCGGGCGCGGCTGCACGCCGGCGGTCCTTACACGGATGCCGGCAGCCGGGTAACGGCGACGCTGGTCAGCCGGCCCTTTCAGCCGGATGATCCGGCGGCCCGGGGATTTCAATTTAACACATATGTTCCGGGGGCACCGGCCCGGCAAATCATCCATCAAACTGAAAGCAGCGTTGATGACCGGGGCGATCTGACCACCCGCTTCAGCATGCCCGCCGGTAAAATATTATACGGCCGGCTGGTTGTTGAAAGCGCGGTCAGGGATGATCGCGGCAAGTACATTACCGGCCGGGCCACCGCCGATTATGCCGGTCGCGATCGCTACGTGGGGCTGCGTTCCGCGAATTGGGTCATCAATGAAGATGAGCCGGCCTCCGTCGGGCTGCTGGTGATGGATGCCCAGGGCAGACCCCGCGCTGATGTACCGATCCAGGTTAAAGTAGAACGCCGGGAAAACAAAGCGGCCCGGGTCAAAGGTGCTGGTAATGCCTATCTGACCCACTACACCCAGCACTGGGTCGAAATTTCTCAATGCGAGGTCAGATCCGGACTGGAGCCGGTTGCATGCGAATTCACGCCGCAAGATCCCGGCTCTCATCGTATCACGGCCACGATTCAGGATACCCATAACCGTTTCCACAGCAGTGAGATCTATCAGTGGGTGGTTGGCAAGGGACGGGTGGTATGGCAGCAGCCGCCCGACAACAGCCTTGAAGTTATTGCCGAGAAAGCGCGTTACCGGGTCGGTGATCGCGCTCGTTATTTGGTTAAAAATCCGTTCCCCGGGGCCCGGGCCCTGGTTACGGTCGAGCGTTACGGGGTTCTGCAAAGTTGGCTGGAAACCCTGGACGGCAGTACCCCGATCATCGAATTTGAAGTCAAGCAGGATTTTCTGCCGGGTTTTTATCTGTCGGTGGTGGTGGTTTCCCCGCGAGTTGCCACTCCGCCCTCCGATAGCCAGGTGGATCTGGGCAAGCCTGCTTTTCGCATGGGCTATGTTAAGGTGCCGGTTGCCGATCCCTACAAAGAGATCCGGGTCCAGGTCGAACCCCGGCAGAAAACATATAAACCCCGGCAACGCGCGCAGGTGAACCTAACGGCAACGCCGCGCCATCCCGCTGACGATGAGCCGATCGAGCTGGCCGTCGCCGTGCTGGATGAGGCCGTATTTGACTTGCTGGCCAAGGGCCGGGATACCTTCGACCCTTATAAGGGATTTTATACCATCGAGGGTCTTGATCTGGAAAACTTCAGTCTGCTCACGCGCCTGGTGGGACGACAGAAATTTGAAAAAAAAGGGGCCACCAGCGGCGGGGGCGGCGGGGGCGATATCAGCCTGCGATCGGTGTTTAAATTCGTCAGCTACTGGAATCCTTCCATTGTTGCCGATGCCGCAGGCCGGGCGACCATTGAGTTCGACGTACCGGACAATCTGACCGGCTGGCGGGTGCTGGCCATGGCGGTGACACCGGGCGACCGCATGGGGCTGGGAGAAGGCAATTTTAAAGTCAATCGACCCACCGAACTGCGGCCGGTGATGCCCAACCAGGTGACCGAAGGCGACCGCTTTGAAGCCGGTTTCAGCATTATGAACCGTACCGATCGGAAACGGCAACTGACCGTAGCCCTATCAGCCGAGGGTGTGATTGAAACCGCGGCCGGGCAAAAAACCCGCGCGGTGACCCGCTCCATCCAAGTTGAGCCCTATAAACGGGCCACGGTCTGGCTGCCGTTGCAAACCACCCATGACGGTCAAATTAATTTGACGGCCCGCGGTGGTGACGATCTGGATCGAGACGGCTTGACCCACACCGTCCAGGTCCAAAAACGGTATCGTCTGGCAACAGCGGCCACCTATGGATCGACGGTGGCCGAAGCGATCAGCGAACGAATCCTTTTTCCGCCGGACATTCGCACCGATGTCGGCCGGGTCAGTCTGGTGCTGTCGCCAACCGTGATCGGCAACCTCGAAGGCGCATTCCGGTACCTGCGCGATTATCCCTATATCTGCTGGGAGCAAATTCTCACCCAAGGGGTGATGGCTTCCCATTTCAACAATCTTAAATCATACCTGGCCGATGATTTTACCTGGCCGGAAAGCCGGCGCCTGCCGCAAGCCATGCTGGAGCAGGCCGCGGCCTACCAGGCCCCCAACGGGGGGATGGCCTACTACATCCCCCAGGACCGCTATGTCAGCCCTTACCTCAGCGCCTACACGGCACTGGCCTTTAACTGGCTGCGCGGCAGCGGCTATGAAATACCGGCTGCGGTTGAGGAAAAGCTGCAGGCATATCTGCTCACCCTGCTGCGCCGCAATGTGACGCCGGGTTTTTATACCAAAGGCATGGCCGCCACGGTGCGGGCCGTGGCCCTGGCAGCGCTGGTTGACCAGGGCCGGATCAACCTGTCCGATCTGCAGCGCTACCGGCCGCATGTGCCGCAGATGAGCCTTTTCGGCAAGGCCCATTTTTTGCTGGCGGCCATCGGGGTGACCGGTTCAGAAGCCATGCGGGTTGAGGTCGCCGACCTGATTCTGGCCCACGCCAATCAATCCGGCGGCAAGTTTGTCTTCAGCGAAGTGATTGATGACAGTTACAGCCGCATCCTGGCCTCTGCCCTGCGGACCAACGCGGCCGTTTTAAGTGCGCTGACGGCCTACGGTCGTACCGATACGGGCCGGCAACCGGTGGGGGATATACCGTTTAAACTCGTGCGCTATATTACCCAGAGCCGCAAAAATCGCGATCACTGGGAAAACACCCAGGAAAACATGTTTTGTATGAAGGCCCTGGTGGATTACAGCCGCGTGTATGAAAGTCAGGCCCCCGACCTGGCGCTGCGCGCCCGGTTCGATGCCGAGGTGCTGGGCCGGGCCAAATTCACGGATCTGCGCGATGATCCCGTGGCGTTTCAACGATCAATCGGCGCCGATGACCCGGGCCGCGCGGCGACGATAACCCTGGAGCGGCAAGGGCGCGGCCGGCTTTACTACAGTACCCGCCTGTCGTATGCGCCTCAAACCCTGAAAACCGACCCCATTAATGCCGGCATCGAAATCCATCGCGAATACAGCCTGGAGCGTGACGGCAATTGGGAATTGTTAACCGATAATATGCAGTTAAAACGCGGTGACCTGGTGCGGGTGGATCTGTTCGTGTCCCTGCCGACAGCCCGCAATTTCGTGGTGGTCGACGATCCGGTGCCCGGCGGCCTGGAGCCGGTCAACCGTGACCTGGCGACCGCATCCACGGTGGATGCCGACCAAGGGGCCTTCCAAGCTGCCGGCGGCTCCTGGTGGTTTCGCTACAGCGATTGGTCATCCTACGGGCTTTCGCGCTGGAGCTTTTATCACCAGGAACTGCGCCACAATGCCGCCCGCTTTTATTCCGAATATCTGCCGGCCGGCAACTATCACCTGTCCTACACGGCCCAGGCCATCGCTCCGGGAGAGTTTGTCGTGATGCCGGTGCAGGCCGCGGAAATGTATGATGCGGATATTTTTGGGCAGGGGGTGCCGAGGATGTTGGAGGTAAAAAGAAATTGAAGATTGAAGACTGAAGATTGAATATTTGTGGATGTCGCTTCGCTCCGTCATTGTTAAAATTGTTCCGTAGTCAAGCGTCGAAGGAAGGACTTCGGAAGTCGGAAAAGAAAGAAGTTGAGAAGTTGGGAAGGTAATGGTGAGAAGGTGAGACGGTCGGAGGATGAGAAGTCGGTGGCATTAAAAGCGAACCCCAGAATATCCAATACTGAATATCGAATTTCGAAGGAAAGAAACTGATCCGGATCGAGCAACGAGGACTGAAGACTGAGCAGAGACTGATTTTGTCCTAAATTCATTTGACGAAAGGCACTTTCAGTTGGTGGGAGTGGCTTTCAGTCACGATTATCGGTGTAGAAATAATCATAATATTTTCCTGCAGGCGAAATAAGATATTTTAAAAGCTGCCCTGAACAAAGGTATTGGAGCAAATTCCTATCAGCTATGAGTTATCAGCTAAAAATGATCCTGATGCCTACTAAACTAAAACGACATTTTCGATATGTAATTGCAATGATAATGATTATGGCCGCAATTACCGGATCATTTTTATGGAAAACTCACATCGATCTCCTGCCGCTGCCGGATTCGCTGGGCCTGGAGACCTTCGGGCTGCGCAAGGTGCAGGTGGTTGATCGCGATCATATTCCACTGACGGTTACCTACCGCAATCGCTGGAATATGCATGACTATCTGCCGCTGCACGAGATGCCCGGGATTCTGCGGCAGGCTTTTGTGGTGTCCGAGGATCAGCGGTTTTTTCACCACGGCGGCGTCGACTGGCAGGCGCGGCTGCATGCGCTGGGGCAAGACCTGACTGCATTGCGGTCGATCCGGGGGGCCAGCACGATCAGTGAACAGGTGGTGCGCATGTGGCATCCGCGGCCGCGGACCCTCTGGTCACGCTGGCTTGAAGGCCTGGAGGCGGCGCGCCTCGAGAAATCTTTTTCCAAAGGCCAAATCCTGGAATTTTATCTCAATCAGGTTCCTTACACCGGTCAACGCCGGGGCGTGGTGCAGGCCGCCCGCTATTTTTTTGACCGCGATCCGGACACACTCAGCACGACGGAAATACTGGCCCTGGTGGTGATGGTCCGGGCACCGTCGCGTTTGAATGTGCGCAAAAATCCGGTTGGGCTGGCGCGATCGATCCGGCAGCTTGCCGGTCGCCTGTTCAAACGGGGGATCCTCGATAAAGGACAGGATGCTGCCGTCAACACTGCTGATCTGCGGATCAAAGCGGCCGCGCCTCTAGTGAGGGCGGATCACTTTGTCCAGTATCTTTATCGGCTCAAACCGCCTTTGGAGGTGTCCGGCCAAGGCCGGCTGCGCACCACCCTCGACGCCGGCCTGCAGCATACCGTTCAAACCATCCTGGACCACCGCATCAAAGATTTAAAAGATCGCGGTGCGCGAAACGGGGCGGCCTTAATTGTAGATCATCAGCGCAGCGAGGTCCTGGCCTGGGTTAACAGTGGCGCCTGCCTGGATGATGTAGCGGCCAGCTGGATCGATGCGATCACGACCCCGCGCCAGCCGGGCTCAACTCTGAAGCCGCTGCTGTATGCCCTGGCCCTGGAAAAAGGATGGACGGCCGCCACCCTGGTGGATGATTACCCGCTGTCCGCGCCTGTCGGCCGGGGGCTGCATTCCTATCACAACTACAGCCGCACGCATTACGGGCCGCTAAGGGTGCGCGAGGCGCTCGGCAATTCCCTGAACATCCCCGCGGTGCGGGCCATCCAGTTTGTGGGCGTCGCTAATTTTTTGGATTGTCTGCGGACCCTGGGAATCCGGAGCCTGCAGCAGCACCCGGATTTTTACGGCGATGGCCTGGCCCTGGGCAACGGCGAGATCACCTTGCTGGAATTGGTGCGGGCCTACACGGTTCTGGCGCGGCAGGGACGATACCGTCCGCTGGCGTGTGCGATAACCGAAGAATCCCGCCAGCCGGCAACCCGCCGGATATTTTCAGCCGAAATCGCTTCGCTGATCGGCAACATTCTGTCGGATCCGCAAGCCCGCCACCTGGAATTCGGCAACGGCAGCCTGCTGCGGTTTCCGGTCCAAACGGCGGTTAAGACCGGCACCTCCAGTGACTACCGGGATGCCTGGGCGGTTGGATTCAATCACCGGTTTACGGTCGGTATCTGGATCGGCAACCTGGATCACCGCACCACCGACGGCATCACCGGATCCAACGGACCGGCCCTGGTGCTGCGTTCCGTGTTCGCGGAGCTTAACCGGCACCAGCACACGCGCCCGCTTTATTTAAGCCCGCGGCTGGTAAAGGCAGAGATCTGCCGGGACAGCGGGCTGCCGGCTGATGGGGACTGCGCCAGCCTCAGCGAGTGGTTTGTGCCCGGAACCGAACCCAATGCCCAAGCCGTGCTCCCTGAGGATGCCCGGGCCATCTATCTGCAACAGCCCACCCCGGGCATGCAGCTGGCCATGGATCCGCGAATCAAGGAGTCTCAGCAGGCCTTCGTGTTCAAGCTGGCGAACCTGCCGCACAACACGCCGGTTGACTGGTATGTCGATGATAAACTGGCGGCATCGACGTCGACCGCAGAATACCTTTGGACCCTGCAGCCGGGGATCCATTCGGTCAGCACCCGCATATGGCAGGCCGAATCCGGGCGGTTTCAGGATACGGCGAGTGTTCGCTTTGTGGTGAAATGAGAGGTTGTTGACTGAGAGACGCGTTAGACGCTTTGCGACTTTTTAGGTTTCAGGTTTCAGTGTTCAGGTGTCAGCGCCGCTTTGACCGCGAGACGCCCAGCCCGATCGGAAAAGAAACTTTGAAAAAGCGAATAATGAATATCGAATTTCGAAGTAAGGTATTCTGACTATTTTAAAAAAACTGAGCGAAGCGATTCCACACTTCGACATTCTGCGGTTCGCTGTTAAAATTTTGTGTAGTTTCACACGAGCGGCGGCCTCCGGCTAAAGGGCAGCCGGTCTGATCACAAAAGAAACTGAAAATTTTCTCGCAAAGACGCAAAAGCGCCAAGATTATTAGTATTTTAAATCATTTCCTTTGCGCGCTTTGCGGCTTTGCGAGAGATAAATTAATTGTAGTTTCATAGGAGGATTTAGCACCTCGGTTTCCTGATACCCGCCTGTGTGGACGAAGCCACTGCGTCGCGGCGAAGGTCCGAAACTTATTATAAAACTTCATGCTAAGATCGTGTGGGAGCGGTTTGCAACCGCGATTAAAATCGATAGAATTGCCTTTAAAATAGAAGGAGTCGACCTAATGATCCCAACGCTATTTTCAGTCAGTTACGCCGGTCTTTGGGGCCAGCACCAGCTGGACATCGAATCATTTATCAAAAAAGCGGCCGCCCTCGGCTATGCAGCGGTTGAGCTGATGGCAAAGCGCCCGCATCTGTCCATCCTGGATACGGATGCCGCAAAGATTTCCAATATAAAACGCTGCGCCCGGGATAATAACATCCAAATCGCGACTGTGGCGGGATATACTGATTTTACGGGCGGTCGAAAATCGGCCGAGGTGCCTTTCGTCGAAATGCAGATCGCCTATGTTCAAAAACTGGCGCAAATAGCCCAACAGCTCGAGGCCGGGATCGTCAGGGTGTTCACCGGATACGCAACCGCCGAAGAAGCCTATCAGGAAGACTGGGAGGTCTGCGTGCGGGCTATTCGCGAGTGTGCCGGCCGGGCCGAGCGCCACGGCGTATGTATTGGCCTGCAGAACCACCACGATACCGGTATTTCGGCCGATGCGTTCATCGAATTTTTAAACGACGTCGACCACCCGAACTGCAAGGCCATGTTCGATCCCTGGTCGCCGGCGCTGCAAGGCGAAGACCTTTATGAGTGTGCCCGGGCACTGGCGCCGCGCATGGTGCAGACGACCATCGCCGACTATGTGCGGTTGAAGCGCTGGGCCTATATGCCGAACCTGGTGAACTACCGGCCCATGCCGGCCATGGTGCGGGCCGTGCCGCTGGGTCAAGGCTTCATCGATTTTGAATCATTTTTCAAGGGCTTGCGTGAAGGCGGTTTCGACGGGCCGGTGGCCTATGAGATGTGCTCTCCGCTGCGCGGGGGCGGCAGCCTCGCCAATCTCGATAGCACGGCTGAAATAAGTCTGAATCAAATCCGGGCCCTGATCAACCCGCCGGTGTCACCGTAATATTTCGTTGCAACCTATCCTCCAAAAAATTGAAGGAAATCGGATAGGTAAACTAAGTTCGTTTCATTCAATGGATTCTGCCGGCGTTGCAGACCAAGAGTATTTGGAATTATATCGGTTTATCACAGACATCTGGTAAAGTCTGATTTTGACTTTCAAGCTGACCATATATAAATCTATCAAATTTAAGCAAAAAAGACTTTTATTTGACAGTAAAAAATTCTATTGGTATTCGGGTTATATCTTTATAGTGTTCGATAGCCATCGAATAACAACGATTGTCAAGTAAGGAGTATATTTGCGAATTCAGAATTAAATTCACCTTGCTTGGACCGATCTAACAACCGTTTAAA
>CAVQBT010000054.1:0-24517 GCA_963710795.1 uncultured delta proteobacterium | reverse complement strand
GAAGTCGGTTTTTCCGGCGAAGGCCACCTTCTCGTCATCAAATCACTGATGCTGCGCTGGGACAAGATAAAGAATGTCGGTCAGCCGGTAAAATTGTCTTATCCCATTCGAAGCGCCGAAGACTCTTTCGAAAGGATAAGCCCCAGTGAAAAATATATTCCAGAGCAAAAACCACTTCGGAACCTGACCGCCATGCTGATTTTCATTGCAGTTATTTATTTTTTGGTTGTTCCGGTCAGCAAGGTATTGCTCGGAAGCCTGCAAGATCCGGGAAGGCGGTGCCTGGACCCTTGAGCATTTTTGTCCTTCATCAAATACCGCACCTACTGCAAAAGCCTGGTCCGTCGGTGTCTAGCCCGGCGGCAAAGCCTGGTACCGCTGGCATTCATGGTTTCGCGCTGGAACATCAGGGGCAAACCGTTCATTATTGCGCTGAGCACCATCCCGCCGCAGCTGCCGAGCTTCTCTACCCAGCGCATATGCCTGGATTATCCTGCTGGGCGGACGGGACTCGTCACCGAAGTCTTGCTGCAAACCCGGGCATACCCTTTCAATCGATCTACGGTTACATCGTTTGATCATGGTTTTCGCCGTCCAGTTTTACCCCTATGTTTTCCCGATGACCCTGTCCGGTTTTCAACTCGGTTGACGAGAGCATCGAGGAAGCCGGTCGCAGTCTTGGCACCGGCCCGGTTAAAACTTTTGTCAAGGTTTCGATGCCGCCTTTGCCCGGCATCCTTTCCGCACCCTGCTGGTGTTCATGACGGCCGTCGAAAATTTCGGCGTGCCGATGGTCATCGGCGAACAGAAACTGTTTCTGGCGGTTCAGGCCTATGTCGAATTTACCTCCGACATCGGTTAGCATCCGGGGATCCTTCCCTCAGTGTCGTCCTGATACTGGTGACCATGACGTCTCTGATGGCCCAGCGCTACTATCTCCGGAAACGCAACTTTATTCAAAGTGCCAAAGGTCGACCGCAAATCAGGAAAATGCGCGGCGGGGCGCGCCGCCTCACCACCGGATACTGTTTTGCGGTGGTATTGGTGCCGTTGATTCCTTTTTTCGTGGCCCTGATTATTTCCTTTATGGAAATGCGGGGACCGGTCATCCATCCCAATTTCAGCCTGCAGAATTACAGCTATGCGTTTGGCCACATGGCCCCGCCATTTTTAATAGCTACTTTCTGGCAACCGTGGCCACGATGGTGTCCATTGTGATGGGGTACCGGCGGCTACATACTCACCCGTCGCCGATCTGGATCGGCGACGGGCTTGATTTTGCCATAATGCTGCCGTTTACCATCGCCTACCGTTTTCGGCATCGCCCTGATTGTGATGTTCAATACCGGATTTCTCGTGCTGACCGGCACCTGGATGATTCTGGCGCTGTCTTACACCATCCGGAAAATGCCCTTTATCGCCCGTTCCAGCGCATCCATTCTCTACCAGCTGGACCCCTCGATGGAAGGGGCCAGCATTTCGGCTGGGGGTCAATCCCATGAAGACGTTTTTCAAGATTACCATCCGGCTGATGGCCGGTGGCATCATCGCCGGCGCGATCCTGACGTGGTGACGACCATCTCCGAGCTGAGCTCCACGATCGTGCTGCAAACCCCCGCTTCGACGATGACCGTGGAGATGTTCCAGGGCGTCCTCTCCGTGCATGGGGATGGCCTCGGCTTTTGCCTCGATTTTGATTATTTCGGCCATTATACCTCTGCTGATTATTATCGGCCGCTTCAAGGAGGAAGGGTCCTCTTTATTTTAAAGGCGAATACCCAGTGTGAAATCAAATAAAATTCTTAAACCAGTCGCGTGACTTATAAGACAATAAAATCACAAATCTCAAGCACCAAATTACAAATAAATCTCAAATCACAATCATCAATAACCAAAACATCGTGCGGCCACAGCGCATCGATTCGAAGGCCGTATTCAAAATTTAGCAGCGCTTGAAGCTGTTGGGACACTGGGAGGGTTCAGTTCTTTTGTTTGGAATTTAGAATTTGGTTGATATCGGGGATTTATTTATATTTGATTTTTGGTGCTTGGAATTTTAATAACCACAAATATGTGCCGTATTCAGGCATTATACAGCAAACTACGACAACTGCACAATTGCTCTTTTGGGGAGGTTCACAGCATGGCTATCGAAGAAATCTCGGCAAGCCGGGTTTCGGTATCGAAGTGATTTCACGCGACCTGACCCGAAGCTGCTCAATGAGACTCCAAATCACTTATGGATCAGACCGGATCCGACCGGCAATGTTGGGCATTGCGGAGAGGTGCTGCAATGGACTCGCGCATCAAAGGACTGTCACCGGGAATGAAGCTGGTGGGATCGGCCCTGACCGTCAAAGCGCCTCCCATTGACAATTTGATGATTCACAAGCCCCTTTTCCGGTCAAGCCCGGCCGACGTCATGGTCATCGATGGCGGTGGTGATCATTCCTGGGCCTTGCTCGCTTTTTAATGGTATCGACGGCCATTAAGTTGGGCTGGCAGGCATGATCGTCGACGGCTGTATTGGGGATGCGGCTGAGATCAGAGCTCCTGCATTTCCCATTTTTGCAGCGGGCATCAATCCCAACGGACCCATGAAAGAGGGGCCGGGTGAGGTCAACTATCCTGGCTAGATGGTTCATCCCGGCGATATAATTGTAGCCGATGGAGGTGGTCGCGATACCCCGCGACCATGCGGCCGGGATCGCTGAAAGCCAAAGCGGTTATTGCCAGAGAAGAAAAAAGGCTGGCTGAAATCGAAGTGGGTGTCACGACCCGGCCGGGGCTGGATGAGTGTTGCGGCAGAAAAACTAAAATAATTACGGGTTGCGGGATGCGGGATGTGGGGGTGCGGGTTTCGGTTGCGGGTTTCGGGTTGCGGGGTTATTGGCAGAGCGCATAGGCACTCCATTCGGCAGAGCGCACGGGTCAAATGGCATTGTGAAATCCCATCACGTTTGCGAAGGATATTTCTAACAAAATATTTTCGCCACCAAGACACAAAGGCACAAAGATTAATCAATAAATATTTTTTCTTAGTGTCTTGGGCGCCTTTGTGGTGGATCCTTCGGGTTTACCCGGGTTGGGTTCTTTATTGGAACTTGGGCGCTTCAAGTACCGGGATAAAAAATTAAAATAGACAGAATCCAATAATTTGACGTTCCACATTCGGCAATCGACATTCCAATCATGGTGACTTACAAATACCAAAGCAAATTCCTGGAGCGGCTCGGTGTCCGGTCCTGGATCCCCGCTTGCAACTGGACCTCTGCCATTTGGCAGCTCGTGGATCGATGAGTGGGTTTTGCAGGCCATGAACGACGTATCCGCAACGTTTGTTGATATGCACGAGCTATACCGGGCAGGCCGATGCCCGGATTGCCGCCCTGTGCCAGGCGGAGGACGCCCACATAGCCCCACTGAGCCGCTGGACGGCCATCACCCTGGCGGTGGCCGGCTGCGTGGCCGGTGATGATTTTGCGAAATGGCAAAAATTGCCCGATATGGCAGGAATGAAAAATGAAGTCGCGTTTTCCCCGGGGACATTATCAGGCCTATGCACCCCAATTGACAGCCGGCGGTGCCAGGTTGGTCGAATACGGTAGGGCTGGAATCTCTAAGTTATTCAAAAAAGAGCTTGAAAGCGTCGTTAACGAGCAAACCTGCTGCCTGTCCTACACCCTTTCTTACAACCCACCGGCTCGGGGCGAGATTCCACTGGCCGAAATTATAGAGACCTGCGGCAGATATGAGATCCCGGTGGTGGTTGATGCGGCGGCCCTATTGCCGCCGGTTGCAAACCTCCACAAATTCACGGATAAGGGGGCGGATATCGTTATCTTCAGCGGCGGCAAGCATCCGGGGCCGGCGACCAGCGGTATGATGCTCGGACAGGGCCGTGGCGCTCAAATCATCGAGCCAGTTCGCAATCACACCTACCCCCACGAAGGCTGGGCCAGAGGCTTCAAGGTCTGGGAGGAGCAGATAGCCCCTCTGGTTGGCCTGGCCCTTGAAATTTTTATCCGTGAGGGCGATACTCAATATGAGCAGGGCAGACTGCAAATCGCCCGCTTTTTGATGAACGCCCTTGAAGATATCCCCCATGTCGACGTGCAGTTATCCCCAATGATGAATTGTTTCATGAACATCCGGTCGTGCCCCATGTACCGCGGGTATTGATGCAGTGGGATCCCGCTGAAGTTCGCTTGCACCGCCGAACAACTTGACGAGGCCATGGCCGCGGAAGATCCGCCGGTTTTCTTGAAAAAGAAAGGCATTATGAGAATTATTATACTGATGAGGTACTTGCGACTATTGAGATTTTCTACGCGAGGGCGAAGCGCAAATTGGTCGCAGAGGGATGCTCATAATGACAGGGATGACCTAAGTGCATTATGAGATACTCGGAAAAAAGGCCTGGATTTGGTGGTGCCAAATTCTTTTGGTAATCTGATTATATCTTGCCTTACTTGCAATTCGACAATTATCGAAATATGTGAAGATATAATCAGATTACCAAAAGAATTTGGCACCGCCAAATCCAGGCCTTTTTTCCGAGTATCTCATAATGCGCTTAGGTCATCCCTGTCATTATCCGCTTTAATCTCTGTGCAACAATTTGCGCTTCGCCCTCGCGCAGAAAATAAGTGTCGATGATTCGCCAGTCCTCATTCGTATAATAATTCTCATAATGCCTTTCTTTTAAGAAAACCGGCGGATCTTCCGCGGCCATGGCCTCGTCGAGTTGTTCGGCGGTCAAGCGAAGCTCAGCGGGATCCCACTGCATCAATACCCGCGGTACATGGGGCACGACCGGATGTTCATGAAACAATTCATCATTGGGGATAATCTGCACGTCGACATGGGGGATATCTTCAAGGGCGTTCATCAAAAAGCGGGCGATTTGCATCTGCTGCTCATATTGAGTATCGCCCTCACGGATAAAAATTTCAAGGGCCGCCACCAAGCCGGCTATCTGCTCCTTGCCGACCTTGAAGCCTCTGGCCCAGCCTTCGTGGGGGTAGGTGTGATTGCGAACTGCCTCGATGATTTGAGCGCCACGGCCCTGTCCGAGCATCATACCGCTGGTCGCCGGCCCCCGGATACCTTTGCCGCCGCTGAAGATAACGATATCCGCCCCCATATCCGTGAATTTGTGGAGGTTTGCAACCGGCGGCAATAGGGCCGCCGCATCAACCACCACCGGGATCTCATATCTGCGGCCGGTCTCTATAATTTCGGCCAGTGGAATCTCGCCCCGAGCCGGTGTGTTGTAAGAAAGGGTGTAGGACAGGCAGCAGGTTTGCTCGTTAACGACGCTTTCAAGCTCTTTTTTGAACGACTTTAAGATACCAGCCTGCCCGTATTCGACCAACCTGGCACCGCCGGCTGTCCATTGGGGTGCATAGGCCTGATAATGTCCCCGGGGAAACACAACTTCATTTTTCATTCCTGCCGTATCGGGCAATTTTTGCCATTTCGCAAAATCATCACCGGCCACGCAGCCGGCCACCGCCAGGGTGATGGCCGCCCCGGCACCGGGGGTAATGTGGGCGTCCTGCACCTGGCACAGGGCGGCAATCCGGGCATCGGCCTGCCGGTATAGCTCGTGCATATCGACAAACGTTGCGGATACGTCGTTCATGGCCTGCAAAACCCGCTCATCGATCCACGAGCTGCCAATGGCAGAGGTCCAGTTGCGGGCATTGATCCAGGACCGGACACCGAGCCGCTCCAGGAATTTGCTTTGGTATTTGTAAGTCACCATGATTGGAATGTCGATTGCCGAATGTCGAACGTCGAATTATTGGATTCTGTCTATTTTAATTTTTTATCCCGGTACTTGAAGCGCCCAAGTTCCAATAAAGAACCCAACCCGGGTAAACCGGAAAGAATAGCCACAAAGGCACCAAGACACTAAGAAAAAATATTTATTGATTAATCTTTGTGCCTTTGTGTCTTGGTGGCGAAAATATTTTGTTAGAAATATCCTTCGCAAACGTGATGGGATTTCACAATGCCATTTGCCCCATGCGCTCTGCCCCATGCGCCATGCCCTATGCGCTCTGCCAATAACCCCGCAACCCGAAACCCGCAACCCGAAACCCGCACCCCACATCCCGCATCCCGCAACCCGTAATTATTTTAAGCCTTTCTGCCGCAACATCTCATCCAGCCCCGGCCGGGTCGTGACACCGGCTTCGATTTCAGCCAGCCTTTTTTCTTCTCTGGCAATAACCGCTTTGACTTTGTCGGCGATACCGGCCGCATGGTCGCGGGGTATCACGACCACACCGTCATCATCGGCTACAATTATATCGCCGGGATGAACCATCTGGCCCCCGCAGGAGATGGGATAGTTGACCTCACCCGGCCCCTCTTTCATGGGTCCGTTGGGATTGATGCCCGCTGCAAAAATGGGGAATCCGGCGGCTCTGATCTCAGCCGCATCCCGAATACAGCCGTCGACGATCATGCCTGCCAGCCCAAGCTTAATGGCCGTCGATACCATTAAAAAGCCGAGCAAGGCCCAGGAATGATCACCACCGCCATCGATGACCATGACGTCGCCGGGTTTGACCAGGGTCAGGGCCTTGTGAATCATCAAATTGTCAATGGGAGGCACTTTGACGGTCAGGGCCGATCCCACCAGCTTCATTCCCGGTGACAGTCCTTTGATGCGCGAGTCCATTGCAGCACCTCTCCCAAGGCAATCCCCAACATTGCCGGTCAGACATCCGGTCTGATCCATAAGTGATTTGATCTCATTGAGCAGCTTCGGGTCAGGTCGCGTGAAATCACTTCGATACCGAAACCCCGGTTTGCCAATTTCTTCGATAGCCATGCTGTGAACCTCCCCAAAAGAGCAATTGTCCGCTGGTAGTTTTGTATAATGCCTGAATACGGCACATATTTGTGGTTATTAAAATTCCAAGCACCAAAAATCAAATCACAAATAAATCCCAATGACCCAAATTCTAAATTCCAAACAAAAGAACTGAACCCTCCAGTGTCCAACAGCTTCAAGCGCTGCTAAATTTTGAATACGGCCTTCGAATCGATGCGCTGTGGCCGCACGATGTTTTGGTTATTGATGATTGTGATTTGAGATTTATTTGTAATTTGGTGCTTGAGATTTGTGATTTTATTGTCTTATAAGTCACGCGACTGGTTTAAGAATTTTATTTGATTTCACACTGGGTATTCGCCTTTAAAATAAAGAGGACCCTTCCTCCTTGAAGCGGCCGATAATAATCAGCAGCGGTATAATGGCCGAAATAATCAAAATCGAGGCAAAAGCCGAGGCCATCCCCATGTCATCGGAGAGGATGCCCTGGAACATCTCCACGGTCATCGTCGACCAGCCGGGGGTTTGCAGCACGATCGTGGAGCTCAGCTCGGAGATGGTCGTCACCCACGTCAGGATCGCACCGGCGATGATGCCACCGGCCATCAGCCGGATGGTAATCTTGAAAAACGTCTTCATGGGATTGACCCCCAGCGAAATGCTGGCCTCTTCCATCGAGGGGTCCAGCTGGTAGAGAATGGATGCGCTGGAACGGGCGATAAAGGGCATTTTCCGGATGGTGTAAGACAGCGCCAGAATCATCCAGGTGCCGGTCAGCACGAGAAATCCGGTATTGAACATCACAATCAGGGCAATGCCCAAAACGGTACCGGCGATGGTAAACGGCAGCATTATGGCAAAATCAAGCCCGTCGCCGATCCAAGATCGGCGACGGGTGAGTATGTAGCCGGCCGGCACCCCGATCACAATGGACACCATCGTGGCCACGGTTGCCAGAAAGTAGCTATTAAAAATCGGCCGGGCCATGTGGCCAAACGCATAGCTGTAATTCTGCAGGCTGAAATTGGGATGGATGACCGGTCCCCGCATTTCCATAAAGGAAATAATCAGGGCCACGAAAAAAGGAATCAACGGCACCAATACCACCGCAAAACAGTATCCGGTGGCGAGGCGGCGCGCCCCGCGGCGCATTTCCCTGATTTGCGGTCGACCTTTGGCACTTTGAATAAAGTTGCGTTTCCGGAGATAGTAGCGCTGGGCCATCAGAGACGTCATGGTCACCAGTATCAGGACGACACTGAGGGCATAGGCCATCCCCGGATGCTGACCGATGTCGGAGGTAAATTCGACATAGGCCTGAACCGCCAGAAACGGTTTCTGTTCGCCGATGACCATCGGCACGCCGAAATTTTCGACGGCCGTCATGAACACCAGCAGGGTGCCGGAAAGGATGCCGGGCAACACCAGCGGCATCGAAACCTTGACAAAAGTTTTAACCGGGCCGGTGCCAAGACTGCGACCGGCTTCCTCGATGCTCTCGTCAACCGAGTTGAAACCGGACAGGGTCATCAGGAAGACATAGGGGTAAAACTGGACGGCGAAAACCATGATCACGCCGCTGTAACCGTAGATCGATTGAAAGGGTATGCCCAGGGTTTGCAGCAGACCGGTGACGAGTCCCGTCCGGCCCAGCAGGATAATCCAGGCATATGCGCTGATAAAGCTGGGCAGCATGAGCGGGATGGTGCTCAGCGCAATAATGAACGGTTTGCCCCTGATGTTCCAGCGCGAAACCATGAATGCCAGCGGTACCGCAAAGACAATCGTCAGGGCTGAGGCCGCCAGGCTGACACCGACGCTGTTGGCCAGGCTTTTCCAGTAGGTGCGGTATTTGATGAAGGACGAAAAATGCTCAAGGGTCCAGGCACCGCCTTCCCGGATCTGCAGGCTTCCGAGCAATACCTTGCTGACCGGAACAACCAAAAAATAAATGACTGCAATGAAAATCAGCATGGCGGTCAGGTTCCAGAAGTGGTTTTTGCTCTGGAATATATTTTTCACTGGGGCTTATCCTTTCGAAAGATCTTGGCGCGTTCAATGGGATAAGACAATTTTACCCGCTGACCGACATTCTTTATCTTGTCCGGCGCGGCATCGTAACTGATGACGAGAAGGGTGACATCGCCGGAAAAACCGACTTCATACTTGATCAGGCTGCCCAGATATTCGAACCGGATAATTTCCCCTTCCAGGGACCAGTGTCCGTCGGGGATGGGTTCCGCGACATCGCAGATGGTAATTGCTTCGGGGCGGATGGCCAATTGAAGCTTTGCCCCTTGCACCAGGCCGTCGGGTTGGGCCAGGCCGAAGGAAACTTGCCCGCTTCGGGCGACCAGCCGATCGGCCGCACCGGCCGTCAGCTCGCAATCGATCATATTGGTGGTGCCGATGAAGCCGGCAACAAAGGCGTCTTCCGGCTGAACATATATTTCCCAGGGTTTGCCGACCTGGCGCACAACGCCGTATTCCATCACCGCAATGCGATCGGAGATCGACAGGGCCTCCTCCTGGTCATGGGTGACATAAATGGTGGTAATCCCCATTTTCTGCTGGAGCATGCGGATCTCGCCGCGCATTTCAACTCTCAGTTTGGCATCCAGGTTGCTCAACGGCTCGTCCATCAGCAAAACCTCGGGCTCGATGACAAGGGCGCGGGCGATGGCGACCCGCTGCAATTGTCCTCCGGAAAGCTGGTTCGGCAGACGCTGCTCGAGGCCCTTGAGCTGAACCATGGCGATAGCCTGGCGCGCACGGTCTTTTTGCGCCCGGGCCGGAACCTTGCGGGCCTTGAGCCCGTATTTGACGTTGTCTTCAACAGACAGGTGGGGGAAAACCGCGTAGTTTTGAAAAACCATACCCACCCCGCGTTTGTGGGTCGGAATCCCGTCAACACAGCGCTCGCCGAAATAAATTTGTCCGTCTTCCGGGTCCAGAAAACCGGCAATGCAGCGCAGCAATGTGGTCTTGCCGCAGCCGCTGGGGCCAAGCAGGGTAAAGAACTCTCCTTTTTCGATTTCCAGGCTAATGTCGTTGGCTGCCACCAGATCTCCGAAGCGTTTGACAACATTCCTGATCGAAATTCCGGGCATGAATGATAACTCCCTATTATGTGTTTGAGTGATTTGGGGTAAACTACCGGATTGTCCGGGGATCAGATACCAGGCGGCATCTGAATCAAATTAAATTATTATTCGGAATCAGACCGAATAATAAGGGAATTGCTGGATTTCCATCAGAGTTGTAAAATCTCGACCCTGGCATTCTGGGCGGGCGGGGATAAACCCCGCCCCTACCAAGAAAACTCAGCAACCGCTCCTGGGGGGTCGGGCTTTTCGCCCGCCCGAATTGATTGTTATGCCGGTAACTTGCTCAGATTAGGATCGTTTTATTTGACCCGCAGCAGTATGTCTTTTACTTTTTTCAACGCTTCGGGTCTTTCTGCCGTCCAACGAGCCTGGTCGTAGTCTTTTAATTGATTGACTTGAGACAAGGGCACCATTCCCGGCACCAAGGCATTGAAGTCGATGTCCGGGCGCGCCGGTCGGCGCATGAATTCAGCGACAATTTTTTTGCGGGCTTCCAGGCCCGAAGCCCAGTCCATAAACTTTTTAGCATTTTCCAGATTTTTGCAGTCTTTGATAATTGCCGCGCCTTCGGTGTAAGCGACCGTGCCGTCGGCCGGATAAACGACTTCAACCGGTGCACCACCCTTTTTATAGCGAAATCCGGCATACTCCATGGTGATGCCGGACGGAAACTCACCGGAAGCGACCCCCTTATACACCAGGGAGGATTGCTGGGTAATCTTGGCATGTTTCAGCAGGGTTTCAACCTTCTGCCAGGCCGCATCACCGCCACCCCAGATATCGAGCATCACCGTCAATTGGGTATAGGCTGAACCGGAGTTGTTGGGGTTGCAAAATGCCACCCGGTCCTGCCATTTGGGATCCAAAAAATCTCCCCATTTTTTGGGGGCTTCGGCAGCGGTGACCTGGGTGGTATTGTAGATAAAGACCATGACATGCACCATCTGACCGGTCCACAGGCCGTTGGGGTCTTTAAATTCAGCGGGGTAGACATCCCAATCTTTGATTTTGTAAGCTTGCCAGAGATCCAGGTTGCCGTTCAAAAGGATTTTGGAAAGACCCAGGGCAACATCGCCCAGGGGACGATCTTTTTCGGCCTGGATTCGTTTTAGCACGATGCCGGAACCGGCCCGAACCATTTCACATTTAATTCCGGTGGCCTTTTCGAATTCGGCTGCCATCATGTCGTTTTGAGCCTGTTGGTTGGTACTGTAAACCACAACTTTGCCTTCTGCCAAAACTCCCGGTACAACCAGGCAGGTTGCCAGAATCGCGATTACCAGAAATAAAGCATGTCTTCTCATTTTATCCCCCTTCTTTAATGTCTTCGGTTATAAATGGATAAGATTCCACCAAACTCCAGCCGCTACAATTAATCCGGTTATACATACAACCAGCAAAATCTGCCTGTCAACAGAAACTTGGGCTATCCCGCCGTCAAGACATCAGGCGGTATGCGACCGCTGAAACAGGAGATGATTTTTTCAACCGTCTGCATGGCCATGGCATAGGATGCGCCGGCACTCAACCCGGCAATATGGCAGGTTGAAACAACATTTTCCAGTTCAATCAGGGTCCGCAGGCGCGGCGGTTCACTGGCGTGGACGTCCAGTCCGGCACCGCCGATCCAGCCCATGGTCAGGGCTTTATTTAGGGCATTTTCATCGACAATCGGACCGCGGGCCGTATTTATCAGTATGGCGGTGTCTTTCATCAGGCGCAGCCGCTGTTCATCGATCATACCCCGGGTGGATTCGTCCAAAGGGGTATGGACGGTAACAATATCCGCCCGTTGCATAATTTCCTCTTTGGAGACCATTAGGATGTCGTTTGCTTCTGAGAATTCCTATAAGCTCGCAAAACTGTTCATCACTGATCGATCCCGCCGTATTATAGCTGCGTTCATGAACCTGAAAACCGGCGTTGATGAGCATTTCAATGGGTTTTCTTGAAACTTGAGCAAACTTGCTGGTCATTATCAGTACATTGGGTTTATTCAATTTGGTCTTCCTGTTAATTTTTGTTTACAAATCTTTCACAACGGCATAAATCAATCGGTATTTCATTTCAAGATAATTCTAATGGAGGCTCCAACGTGCAAGTTAGATTGCCGGCGGTATATATGCGGGGCGGAACCAGCAAAGCCGTCTTTTTTCATCAAAATCATCTCCCTAACGATCCGGTCATCCGCGATCGGGTGATCCTGGCCGCCTACGGCAGTCCGGATCCGAACCGCCGCCAGATGGACGGTCTGGGCGGATCTCTTTCCACCAACAGCAAGGTGGCGATTATCAGCCCGTCTCCGGATCCCAAGTATGATGTGGTTTATAACTTTGGCCAGGTTTCCATTGATCGTCCGCTGGTGGATTACAAAGGAAACTGCGGCAATATTTCGGCCGCCGTCGGGCCCTTCGCCATCGATGAAGGCCTGGTCGAGGCTGTCGAACCGGTAACTGAGGTTAAAATATATCAGAAAAACACCAATAAGCTCATTATAGCGGAAGTACCGGTCAAAGACGGGCGCCACGATCCGGCCGGTGATTACGCCATCCACGGTGTCCCCGGTACCGGCAGTAAAATCAATCTGCGCTTCTTTGAACCCGGCGGATCTGTTACCGGCAAGCTCTTTCCCACTGGCAATACCACCGACACCCTTGAAACCCCGCAGCTGGGCAAAACCAGGCTGACGATTATCGATGCCGGCAACCCGTGGGTATTGGTCCCGGCAGGTGAGCTCAATCTGGTCGGCACTGAAATTGAAGAAATCGATCAAAGTCAGGAGATTCGGGAAAAACTCGAAGCGGTTCGAAGCCGGGCGGCAGTCCTAATCGGACTGGCATCCAGTCCCGCCGAAGCAAGCCAAAACAGTCAATCCGTTCCCAAAATTGCGTTGCTGTCCTCACCCCGGCAATATGAAACCCTCGACGGCACAACGATCCAAAGCGATCAAATTGATATGGTGGCCCGTGTCATGAGCATGGGAGCCCTGCACAAAGCTCTGGCCGTAAGCTGTGCCGTTGCTGCTGCAGGAGCGGCAGCCGTTAAGGGAACCATAATGGAATCCATTCTGAATCCGGCACGCTCCGAACAAGGCCAATACCGACTGGGTCATCCAGGTGGTATCTTCGAAGTGAAGTCGCGAGTCCAAAAAGATGGCTTCGATTACCATTACATCGAAGCCAGTTTCGGGCGCACGGCTCGACGACTCATGGAAGGCTATGTCCTGGTTCCGGAGGACTGCTTTAACTTAAACTGATCGGTTCAAGGTTCAGGCCCGCCCTGGCGCGACGGAATGTGACTTTGATAATTGTTTTCACATGCTATGGACTTGGCTTTCCATCACCAAATCCTGACATGCCAGGTCTGGGCCAGGGGTTCAAAGTTCAAAGGTTACAACCGATTTACACCGGTTACAAAATTGATCAAGATCCGGGGTGCCCGACATGCCCCATAGGGTGAAATGGCGTTATAAACACGATGAAGACAAAATCGCTTTGATATGAGTAGGGCGGGCCACCGTGCCCGTCCCGCTGCCAGCGGGATCGGCACAGTGGCCGACCAGAGGACCGCACAAGGCCAAAGTTTCTTTTTCAATTTAATTGACCGCTGTTCAGGCCGGAGGCTGCCTGTCCTTTGTCTTGTCCGGGCGTCTTGTGGGGTCGTAGCCCGACCTGTTGGGTCGTAGCTGAAAGCGAAGCCTAAAGGGCGAAGCCCCAAGCTCGAAGAGCGAAGTAGGAAGGGCGAAGAAGGGAACCAATGAACCCTGAACCGTTTAATCCCGAGCAGTGAACCCTGAAACTTTGAACCTTGAACCCTGAACCCGACAAACTCAAATATTAGTTAACAGATAAATTAAGCTATTTGTAGATATAACTAAAATAGAACTATTGGAGCAGCCAAGATGCCCTACCCCGTTGAAATGCAGGAATCAATACAAAAGGTGGAATCTACGCAGGCCATCCCGCTTGAATCAGGAATTCAGTCGGTTGGAACTTTCCGAAAAAGCCCGACTTTTAGAAGATTATCACCCTGACTATCGGACTGCCAGCAAAGCGGAAATCTCTCTGGGGCCGAACAGCGATGAACTGGTACCGGTTGAACTGGTAGAATTGTTAAGATCTCCCAGTCGATTGGAGCCGGCAAAGATCAATCTGGAACAGATTCATTATAAAACAGACGTTCTGGTCATCGGCGGCGGTGGCGGTGGTGCGACGGCGGCACTGATTGCAGCCGAGCACGGGGCGGAGGTTATCCTGGCGACAAAATTGCGGCTCGGCGATTCAAATACGATCATGGCAGAAGGCGGCATCGGAGCGGCGACCACGCCGGAGGATTCTCCGGTTATCCACTGGATCGACACCATGATGGGCGGCCGGTTTCAAAACAAGCCCGATCTGGTGGAAGCGTTGGTTACCGATGCGCCCTTCATCGTAAGTTGGCTGGCGGATTTGGGAGTAAACTTCGACCGCAATCCGGACGGCAGCTTTGAAACCCATATGCCGGGCGGGCACTCGCGCAAAAGATCGCATTCGGTCAAGGATTTGACCGGATTGGAAATTATGCGGGTGCTGGGGGATGAAATTCGCAACCGGGAAATCGACGTGCTGGAATTCAGCCCGGCAATCGAACTGATACTGGATCAGGACGGGCAATGTGCCGGTGCGGTTCTGTTAAACCTGGATATCGATCAGTATGTCGTGGTGGAGGCCCGGACCACGATTGTCTGCACCGGCGGAATGGGCCGCTTGCATCCCAATGGTTTTCCGACATCCAACCATTACGGAGCCACCGCCGACGGCATTGTCATGGCCTACCGGGCCGGAGCGAAATTGCTGCATCCGGGTTTTGTTCAATACCATCCGACCGGCGCAGCCTGGCCCGAACAAATGCTGGGTCTGCTGATATCAGAGGCCCTGAGGGCTCAAAACGCACAACTGGTGAACAGCAACGGCGACATGTTTATTTACCGTTTAGAGACCCGTGACGCGGTTGCCTCGGCCATCATCAGGGAATGCAGCGATCGGGGCAACGGGGTATTGACACCGACCGGCATGACAGGCGTCTGGCTCGATACGCCATTGATTGACATAATCTGCGGTGAAGGCACGTTTTTGCGCCGTTTTGCCGGAATCCACGCACGCTTCAAAAAATATGACATCAATCCGATCCAAGAACCGATATTAATCTATCCGACCCAGCACTATCAGAACGGCGGGGTAGAAATTAATGCCAACGGTGAAACCAATATCCCCAATCTATTTATGGCCGGGGAAGTAACCGGCGGCATCCACGGCCAAAATCGATTGGGATCAAATTCATTGCAGGACATATTTGTATTTGGACGCCGGGCGGGACAACATGCCGCCGAACGGAGTCGGCAGGTTAAACTTGGCCAACTGTCACTGCAGCACATTGAGTCATATAACACGCTTTTAAAGGAAAAACATATGGCAACCGGTAAGGTGTCGCCGCTTGTTCTCCCGGAATACCGATTTGAAAAAGCGCTGACTAAAATTCAACACTTAAATCAATGATACCGGGATCAGATGGACCGACCTTGAGTTGCCCTCCTGGAGGCCCCCTGGAATTAACTATCAGGAGCACTGGAGTACTGGAGCAATGGAAAAATCATTTCCAGGTATCGTCAAGCAGTCAAAAGGATTTGCCCACAATAAGCTAATGTCCATTATTAACAAAATTAACCAGAGGCTGTTCATCGCAGCGTCCTATCGTCATGTGAGCGGCTTTGAAACCTCGGGCTCGAGTCAGGCCAATACTCCCATACTCCAGCACTCCAACACTCCGGCTGATTGTATTCGGTCATCTTGGGCAGTTCGGCTAGGACATGAATCGAGGACCTTGATCTCAACTCGAAAAAAGAACAGGATCAATTCATGGCAAAAGACGTCAAAACCTTAATAGCCATCAGTGTGATGGGTAAAAGGTACGAAGTCCCCCGGGGATTAACAATCATGAAAGCCCTGGAATATGCGGGCTACCGCCTGACACGTGGATGTGGCTGCCGCGGCGGTGTCTGCGGGGCCTGTGCAACCATCTATCGCAAAAAGGGCGAATACCGGCTCCAGGTGGGACTGGCCTGCCAGACTGTCGTCGAGCCGGATATTTACGTTCTTCAGCTGCCGTTTTTCCCGGCCAACAAAGCGCTCTATGAGATTGGCAGGGCCGTTCCCGATGAGCGAAATATTATCGAACTCTATCCGGAACTGCTGCGCTGCATGGGATGCAACACGTGCACCAAATCCTGCCCGATGGATCTGGAAGTCATGAACTATGTCTCAGCTGCCATTGGCGGAGACTATCAGCGGGTTGTCGATCTATCCATAGAATGCGTGGGCTGCGGGTTATGCGCTGCCCGCTGCCCGGCAGAATTGGCGCCCTTTAATATCGCCCTGCTGATCCGCAGAATGGTCGGCCGGCATCTTATAAAACCGTCCGTTCAGCTAAGTGAGCGCCTGGCGGAGATCAAAGCGGGAAAATTCAAAAAAGAGCTGCAGGAATTGAAGCAGACTGATAAAAGCGAGATTGAAAGAAGATATCAGGAATTGCAGGCAACCAAGGGGGCGTCGGTTTGAGGTTCCCGGTCTCTGGTGTCAAAGATCGGGCTTCTATGCCGCCGATACGCGTATGGCTCTAAACTTAAGGTTGCAGGTTTCGGAATCTTGCATCTTAACCCTAACGTTGCGAAAGTTCCTTATTGTAAGGTGGGCTGTACCCACCAAAACCCGTTGATTTCAAATGTCAAAGGTGGGCAGAGCCCACCCTGAATCAATAATACAGGCTAAGAAATCTGGAGATAAAAATGTCAAGCAAACCATCCATCATCGTGGTCAGTGCCCACGCCGCCGACTTCATTTGGCGCGCCGGCGGCGCCATTGCATTGTATGCGGATCGAGGCTATCGGGTGCGCGTGATCTGCTTGTCCTACGGCGAGCGCGGGGAATCCGCCCGGCTGTGGAAGCAGCCCGGCATCTCAGTTGAAAAAGTAAAAGGAGTCCGCAAAGACGAAGCCAGCCGCGCGGCTGAGATTTTGGGAGCGGACATCACGTTTCTGGACGCCGGTGACTATCCCCTCAAACCAACGGATGAGTTGATCGAGACCCTGGTGAACGAATTTCGAACCTGCCAGCCGGAATTGATATTGACGCATGCCTTAAAAGACCCTTATAATTTTGACCATCCCATGGCAGCCGAAATAACCCTGAAAAGCAGGGTTTATGCGCAAGCCCGCGGCTACCCGGCTGACGGCGATATTATCGGTGCGCCGCCGGTGTTTCTGTTCGAACCCCATCAGCCCGAGCAGTGCGAATTTAAAGTTCAAGTATTGTTGGACATCACCCCGGTGTTCGAGCGCAAACGACAGGCCATGGAAGTTATGGCCGCCCAGGTGCATTTGATAAAATACTATGTGGACCTCGCGCGGCGGCGGGGCGTGCAGGCCAAGCGCAACTCGGGCAGAGTCGGCGCCAAAAATGAGGTCTTCGCCGAGGCATTTCAACGGATCTATCCACAGGTGGTAACGGAATTAACTTAACTAAATCATGGCCCGGGGATTTGGCTTTGGGTTGTCTCCGGAGGGGATTCCATAATTTAACCGAACTAGGCCTGGAGTAATGGAGTAGTGGAGCATTGGAAAGCAGACTTCCGGTCCGCTTTGGAATGTCAATATAATTTGCACGAATCGAATTAAAATCGTGATTAGCCGATTACATTCACCGAGCAGACGATTAAATCATAGCGCAGTCTATTAAACCGTCTATTAACCGCGGTCTAAATTATATTCGGCACTCCAATACTCCATTACTCCAACACTCCGGTAGCGTGTTTTTGACAAAGCATGTCAGTTTTGACCACGACAGGAAGACCTTTAATTTTCGAAAACAGGGAGCACATCAATGAAGGCCGGCACCCAGCCCAAAAATTACTTAACGGACTATATATTAGACGAAATCATTTGTCCGGTTGCTCGCATGCGATTGTTATCCGACGGGATGAACGAAAATTCTCGTCTGCTTGCCTACGAACAGGCGATTGGGGATAAGGCCTGCATCGCCTGCGGCAACTGCGTGGATGCCTGCCCGGTGGTGGCGGAAAACCACGGTTTTATCTATCTGCAAAACCAGCGAACATCCATGGCGCTGGAGAATATGGTTGGTTTGGAGTGCCGCCGGTGCTACCGCTGCATACGGTCATGCCCCCAGGTCGATAAGCCGGTTAAAGAGTACGCCGCCAGCTATAGAAGAGGTGAAAAAGCCATTCATATGCTGGTCGCCATATCCATCGTTCTGTTAGCATTTTCCGGAATGGTCCTGTCACACTATAGGGACATTCTGCCTTCGCTTGAAGTATTTTTGCTCGATTTTACCCATCGAGTATTCGGCCTCACGCTGATTTTAGCGCCGTTTCTTTACTTTTTGTTAGACCGACGGCATCTGCTGCGTTGGCTAAAAAAAGTATTTCTCTGGCAATCAATTGACTGGATTTGGGTCCAAAAGCTCATCCGCCATTTCAAAGAGCCCCAGAATAATCCCATGCCCTACACCGGTGAATTCAATACGGGACAAAAAGCATGGTATCTATTTGTCACCCTGATGATACCGGTGATGAGCGCAACGGGATTGTTCCTGTTTTTGGGATATAATTCAGCGCACACGTCATTATATGTGAATACAAAATTGCTGCACATGGCGGTTGCTCTTGTTGCCGATATATTGCTCCTTGTCCACATCTATTTAAAATATCTCCGGAACTGGGGGCTGAAAATATTTGCCATGTTAAAATCATACAAAGACAGAAGGCATTTAAATTACTACCTGAATTAGCAATGTTCAATCACATCATACAAATCAATGATCATAGCGTTTTATGGTCTACAGCGCGATTTGCCGGCTGCGGCTTGCGTTGGGTCCAATACTCCAAGACTCCAGCATTCCAATACTCCAGTAGGGTAAAGCCAGCACCGCAAATTTCTACTGCCCTCGCCCGCAAGACCATGTATTCAATAAAGGCACAGTCATGTGGCTGATCCTGATCGCATTTTGTTTACATTTTACGCGCCACGGAATTATTTTTCCGTTTATCCCGCTGCTGGCTGAAAAAATGGGCGCCGGCCCGACGACCATTGGATTCATCGTCGGTGCGTTCAGCCTGATCGCCGTGTTTCTGGCGATACCCATTGGCGGGCTGGTTGATCGACTTGGCGTCAAACGGCTGCTTTTGCTAGGCGTCATCTGCAATATTGCAAATGCCGTAATTTTGTTGCAGACGGACACGGTCTCAAAGCTAATAGTTGCCCAATTGATAGCCGGTATTGCATTTTTACTGCATGTAGTCGCCAGCCAGGCCTTTATCTCCCGGCTGCCCGATGCTTCCCGACGCGAAAAAGGGTTTGGCTGGCTAAGCTTCGGAGGAGCCGCCGGTCTTAGCGTGGGACCGATCCTGGGTGGAGTTTTGGTGGGTCACTTCGATTACCGGGCTGCATTTTGGGCAGTATTGGTGCTGTCGAGCGGTGGACTAATTTTGTTGGGATTGAAAAATACCCGGGCTACAGGTCCGACGAAGTCCGAATACAGCCCCCTCCAAGACGCCCGGGAGGCCGGAGCAATGACCAGAGATCCCAAAGTAATGATGATTCTTATTTTTTCTTTTGCGATTATTTTTGCCGCCAGCCTGCGGTCTTCATTTTTGCCGCTCCTGCTCCGCGCTGAAGGACTGACCGAGTTTACCGTGGGGGTATTGATTTCGGTTTTCGCGGTCATGGCAACGTCAATCAGGCTCATATTCGGCAGGCTGCTGGATGCATTTGCTCGCAAGAAGATCCTCGCTTACTCCATGCTGGCCATCATCCTGGCAGTCGGGCTGATGCCATCTATGGCTTCGGTGGCCGGATTCACCATCCTGATATCGATATTCGGACTTGGATTCGGCATGACCCAGCCGCTGTCGATGGTCATGATATCCGACCTGACGAATCCGACCCATTCCGGTCTGGCCATGGGTCTGCGGTTCACCGCCCTCATGCTGGCCGGTCTGCTGAGCCCGATTATTCTCGGATTAGTCATCGAAAAATTCGGATTGGGCCCGGCCTTTTATGCAGCCACCCTGGTCGTCATCCTGGCCGGAATTCGCATGTTCATCATCCAGCCGGATCTTATCCCCGGCAGAAGGCTGTGAACTCGGTTCCAGGTTCAGGGTTCAAGGTTCAATGGTTACAGCCGATTGGCACTGCCACCAACTATAGGGTGCTTCAGCATTACAATAAGTCTTGAGTATCTTCAGGCTTAATTGATCCTTGCCAATTTTAAGGTTAATAAGTTACAGATTGATTTTTATTCTTGTGATAATTCAAATTATACCATGGAATCTGCTACATCGACATGTCTTGATATATTCGAGCAAATCTATTTCCTGCTCCATCAAGAAAGGCTATTATGACAGATTTATCAGGCAATTCAAAAACATATAATCTACGGACCTACACCAAGCCTGTGTCATTGCAATTTCGCCAAGACTTCGACGGTACAGCCGCCTTTGTTCAAACTTGGTACAGGCAAGCCCCCGGGGCAAAGCGGCGGCTTGCATGCACTTTGACACCCCGGGGGCCGGGATTAAATCCAACGGCCGTCAGTCAGTGGCTTACTTTAAGCCGTCGGTGGGCAAATCCACCGGGGGAAAGTCCGTGCGGTTTTGCACCGCCAGACTGTATTTGCGCGTCAACGACATGGATACTGTATTGCACAAGACTGCCATCGCTGCCATCCAGGGGACCGCCGATAACTTCTTCGATGTCGGCCCGGCTCCCCTTCCAGGAGGTGCCGGGGATCGGCAGAGAGTAATATTGGTTGTCCCAGTCCTCGTCTCTGACTAAGACGACCCGGTAATAGATATTCGTTGCCGAATCCGGACTGTCCACTGCATCCCAGTCAAAGGTGACGTCGCCGTACTGGTCTTCGGTAACCGTCACCGAGTTCGAATCCACCGCCGGCAAGGCCTTGCGGTCGTAAATGGTCACCGAACGCTGGATGTGGCCGGTACCGCCCGATGTGGTATTCGCCGTCCAGGTGTAAATCCCTGCGGGCAGAGGGTTGGGGTTGGGGCGCAGCTGCAAGTAATATTCCGCGGTTTCCTTGCCGTCCTCGGTGGTTCCCGAACCCCGCCAAAAGTGGGTACGCGGGTCGGAAGCATCCTCATAGACGTTTTCGTTTGGTTGCGTGGCGAGGTCGAAGGTGTAGGAGATGCCTGAGCCCGGGGGACCGGTGAGGGTTAAATTCGTGAGATCGGATGGATTGGTGATGTCGATGTCCAGCACCAGCCGAAGGTTCGGGTTTGCTTCATCACCGCGGTTGCGGTGATAGCCCGTGAAGTACTCCACATAGGTTTCCGTGGTGGTGGCGGGAGCGATGTCTTCATACTGGGTTCTATACCGTGCGGTGGCATCTTTCAGCAGGGGATGATCCCAGGCTTCAATGCGGTAGGCATAGTCGCCGGTTGAATATTGAGAAGGAAAGGACTGGATGTTGCGCTCCCTGCGCTGGGTATTATAGACCACCAAATCGCTGGCCTTTTCTTTAATCAGCATGCGGTAGTAGTAAGTCCCCTCCAAACGATCGTGATAAACCCGTGAGTCGGCCCCGGTAATATGGAACACCTCGGCCGATGCCAGGCTCAAAGCCGGGATATTTGTATGCACATGGGTATCCCTGGCCACTTCAATTTTTTGGCCGGTCGGCACGGTGATATAGAACGCATATTCGCCCTCCGGGAGACTGTCATAGACTTTATACCAAGCGATCGGGTCTGAGGCATAAAGGTCCCGATCGTCTTCTTCGAAGTTGTATTCGGTTCCATCGGGTCCCTTGACGGTGAAGGTGTACCCCGTCAAATTCAAATCGTGCTCCAATCCCAGGCAAAGCATATCATTGAATCCGCCCGAACTGTGATTTCTAAACACTGCCGCATAACTCAGTGAAGGGGCCGCATATAGCTTTGCCGTCTCATCCGACCTGATATCGGCAGCGATATTGGTGGTGTCCACTTGAATCGCCAGCGCCTGAACTTCCTGGTCGGCATCAAAATCCTTATCCTCGGTGGCCGCTTCAACGATCAGATCCATGCTCTGCATGATCTCTTGAACTGCAATGCGCAGAATCTCATCTTTGGCCTCTTCCAGTTCCTGCTGCGTCATGGCAATTCCGGCGGCCGTTTCCATGGCGCTGATGTTGGCCCCCATGATCCGTGCACTCAACTGGGCGATGTTGTGCAGCTTGGCATAATCCGCAGCAGAGACATCGGAGTCTTCTTTTTCTTCGATATAGTCGGCGAACAGGTCCACCTCATGCTGGTCATCCATGGCCAGCATCTCCTTAACCGCCGCATGGGCTTCATCGACGGTGAGACCCGGGTTGCGCTCGCAGCTGAGCTGGACCATGGTCGTCAGGGGGCTGATAAAATCGGGATAACCGGCCGGTGCCACAAGCGTGTATGGGTGACTGACCGGTTGGCCGGTATCATGGTCGGTGGTTGTCATGGTGATTTCGGCCACCACCGGATAGCTGTTATAGTCTTCTTGGGCGATACCCGAAATACTGTAGGACCCGTCTGCATCCGAAATTGCATACGGTTCACCCGAGTCCCAGATACGGTTGTCGTTCAGGTCTAAAAATACCCTGGCACCGGCAAGATAGCCATCGGCGACCACGCCACTGGCGGTAGTCGTTGACGAACCCGAAGAAGATGAACCGTCACCGCTACATCCTGCACAGAGCATGGCGAATATCAAAAGCGCAGCGATCAAATTTACTAGTGGTAAATGTGGCTGCCTCCGGTGACGCTCATCATGCTTAAAGTGATGAAGATTGAAAACCATTTGTTCGACCATGTTTTTTAACTTTTGATTCTTCATAAGCATCTCATTTCTCCCTTTGTTTAAATTTAACTTATTCCGATGCACGTCCATCACATTGATTTTTGTGCATAACATAATAAATCTACCTCGATCGGCTTCGATAGTATAGTATCCTATGGTATACCTTATGGTATAAGGATCTGATATATTTATAAAAAAAATTTATCGGGCTTGGTTGGTAATGAAATAAGACGGTTATGGGGAAATTGGATTAATGCAGAAGGGGTTTAAAACGTGCGTTTCTTAGCAAGTGTGCAGTGTTTCCAGCAGTTCTTTTTTCTGAATGGATTTATAGAGGGTGTCGGTCTTCCCGACGGCATCCAGCTTTTGGGCGGTATTTTTCAGGTGTTTTTTTACGGTGACTTCTTCAATGTCCATGGCCATCGCGATTTGTTTGTTTGAGTAGCCCAAGGGCAGATAGGATACCGCTTCCACTTCTCTTTTGGTCAGTCCTTCGGATCGAAGAATCGAAAAATCCATGGGTCTGTTGTGGGGAATCAGCATTATAAGGAGCACGAGCTGTTTAAGGTCGGTAACAACCGTATAGGCCTTGCAGTGTAGGTCCATTTCAGGCAGGCAAATATTATTAAACCACGGTCCCGAATTGGGTTCCAGGCAGCCTTTGGGGGCGATCTGTTGTCTGATCCAGTTGTCGATCGAATCCGGAATGGATCGCCGTCCAATCGAGGGAAAGTAACGCTTGATGAAACGTTCAGTCTTATTGGGAATATCAAGCGGCTCGAGCCGATCATTGAATGACATGGTTAGCGCCTTTTGTGAGCCGGCTAGTTTATCGATAGACACCCGTTTTAAGTCAAGTTCGCTGTACAGCATCATGGTATGGGAAAAGGACACCAGGACGGGGCTCAGATAATCCAGGATCTGTTTTTCATGCGCGGAAAACAGGTGGTTTTTTTCAGTCCTGTACATTCCGATAGCTGAATCAGAATCCGGGGTTTTGGCCGTGTGGAGGGTTAAAAAATGGGAGGTGTCGGTATGTTTTTTTATGGTTTCCAGAAGATAGACTTCTTCCTCTTTTTTTGAGACATCACATGGCCGGTAGATGTATGTACCTCCCACAGCCTGATTTAAAGTATCGGTTCTTATTCGATCATACTGATATATCTCAACGTATTTATCATTCCAGTCAAAAGGCAATGAGGGATTCGTGACAATGTTATATGTCTTGGGTCCTTGACCAAAAGCGCCCAATGCGAGCCAATCGATGGGAAAAAGCTTCCTGATGATTGATTCTAAAAGAAGCGGAAATTCACGATAATCGCTGATTTCGCGGATAGATGCATGCAGTTCAACCATAGCATCCGCCGCTTTGGCTTTTAACGTGGAGGTCAACATCGGCTTTGATAACATTAGATTAATAATTCCTTAATTTGAGTTATGGGCTTCTGCTGTCAAAAGCGAAAGCTGTAATAAAACAGCCGCCACCGCCAGATCCTTACGTTTGGGTGGTGGCGGTGCTTTAAGGATTCTGATTGAATTTTCTCACGTCTGCTGAATTTTGACCGATGACCACATCTATTTTACGGGAGTCGTGCCAAAACTTAGATCGCCTGCCCATCGGTGCAACCTTATTTAGCTCTCATAGTGGCAATATGCAAAATATATGCCCGTTTTAAC
>CAVQBT010000053.1:0-13898 GCA_963710795.1 uncultured delta proteobacterium | reverse complement strand
TGCCACAAATAATTTTATTTCCAACTCCGAGCTGCTATTCGATACTTCATTGCCAGCGGGGAAGCAGCCAGTCATGTTTTTGATGACATCCCAGCCAAAAATCGATGAATTAGTTTATCGACTCGTCATGATCAGACTGTCTGCCGAGAGCGTAATAGTCGAAATGAAGATCACTCAACTCCGTTGGCGCTGAAGGCATCGGCTTCTCCCAATATAGCGGGCGAATAAAATAGGGCCGCTGAAGCCCGAGCGCATGCCGCCATTCCTGCTCCACATGAATCGACTTACTCGCGCTGCCGGACCAGTACAGTTGGAAAACGTCTGCGTCATCAATCATTTCCAACAGGCGCGTGCTCCAATCCTCTCCGCTGCGCAGATCCACCTGATCCCGGATGAACTTCAAGCCGAGCGTTCTCGCAGCAGCTGTCACCCGATCGATTACCTCTTCGTCCACATGTGAATATGAGACAAATACGTTGCGGTACCACTTGGGGTCACTGCTCGCAAACTCCGATCCGCTCACCGGTTGGGCATCCTCGGAAATATAGATAGCAACAGGGATCACGCCGATCAAAACCGATTCAACGAAGACGCTTATCTCGCCGTTTACTGCCGAATCAACATTAATTTCAGGATTTTCGCTCTGCGCCCGCAGGCGAAACTCGTGTACAGCAAAATCCTCGAACCAATTGAAAACATACGCTGTCGGATTAAACTGAAAACCAGGGATATGGGGCACAATCCGAACTTCAGCCCCTTCAGGAATCGTGGGGATATTAATCGCCTTGTTACGCACGTTCTCAAGACTACCGAGCCGGTTTTTTGCATTCACTGCAACCACATCTTTCAAGTCCTCACGATAGAAGTAAATCAATAGCGAGTTCCAAATATCAGGCGCCACCTCTTTCGGATAATAAGCTGAGAAGCGGCGCTCTTGTTTTGGGTCGCGCTGCTGTCGCAGCTGGCGCTGTTGCTGCTGTTGCTGTTGTTGCTGCTGCTGTTGTTGCTGCTGCTGTTGTTGCTGCTGCTGTTGCTGTTGCTGTTGCTGTTGTTGCTGTTGATAAGGCGGTCTTGGCATCGTAAATGACAGGACATAAATTGCCTGATTTCTATCGCTATACGCTGCATCGTTGTAGGTCAAATAGATTTCGCTCAGTATCAGGCGCGTGAGCGGGCTCGTGCGGACTCGCAACCAATGCAGGATGCAGTCGAATATCCAGTTATGGGACATCTGTTGTTGCTGCTGTTGTTGTGCTGAATATCGAACCGGCATTCCTTTTGATAATAGTCAGCGGGCAACGCCATGAGCATCAGAGCGCGCGCCGCCCGCCACCCCAACATATTCGTCTTTGACAGCAAAGAGACGAGTGGACGAACTACGGGCTGGGCCGATTGCGGGGAAAGACTTAATTCCAATGCCGCATATTGCCAGCCGATTGCATTTATTATCTCTATGGCGCGCTCTTGTACTACGGCAGATTCTGATTCCAGGAAGACGACCAGGGTCGGCAGTGATTGGTCGCCTTGCCGGATGCATTCTTTCGCAAACGCCTTCCACTTGGCTTCGTCACTCAGATCTACTGGACTGTGTGGGTCAGAGTTCATTGGCAATCTCCTTCCTTAAAGTTTCTGAACGAAAACACTGGATTCATTGACGCCGGACGACTGATTTGATGATAATCTTGGCTGAGCAACGCTTTTGCTGAAATTGGAATCAATATTTGCTTGACTTGAAACCGGTAGATTGCAATACCTATGGTGAAATTGGAGTCGCATATTCGCAATGTAGAAGCAAGTAAAATTCTCAATGACGATCGTTATTGGTTCAGAAAATGGTGCCGGATATGAAATCAGTAAATGTATGGGATATTTTTGTAAGAATTTTTCATTGGACATTGGTCGGTTCCATAATCGGAATGTATTTGACCGGTGACGATTATAAAAACGTGCATCCCATCATTGGTTATTTTGTAATCTGCCTGGTTTTGTTGAGAATTATCTGGGGCTTCATCGGAACCAAACACGCAAGGTTTAATGATTTTTTATATCGGCCCGGCAAAATATATCATTATTTAAAAAGCTTGATAAATGGCAATCCAATCCACTATGAGGGACATAATCCCGCCGGGGGACTTATGGTAATTGTCATGTTGCTCTCTTTGTTGGTTTCAACGTTCACCGGATTAAAGGCTCTTGGCAGCGAGGGCAAGGGGCTGCTGGCAAATAACGGAATTTCGATCGTTCGATTTGCATATGCTGATGAGGATGAAGACGACGATGCGCAAACCTTTAAACCCGGTGATCATCATAAAAATCAAAAGGAAGAATTCTGGGAGGAAATACATGAAGCGATGACAAGTTTTATGATATTCCTTATCGTTATCCACCTTGCAGGAGTGATTGTTTCAAGTTGGGTTCATAAAGAAAACCTTATTTTAGCAATGATAAATGGAAAAAAGTAAGATTCTTATGGTAGATACGCTAAAAAAAAATTAGGGGGGGGGGTTGTGGCTGAAAACAAAAAAAAAGCTTTAAATTATTTAAGCTGCGGTTGGTGTGGAAGAATTTTAAAGGTTGATCTTTCTTCAGAAGTCATTACCGAGATTGACACCCATCCGTATGCAGAACGGTTTTTAGGTGGACGAGGAATCGCCACACGCCTTTATTGGGAATATGTTCCAGCGGCTGCCAGGGCTTTTGATCCGGAAAATCATTTGATTTTCATGACCGGGCCATTGACAGCAACCGGTGCACAGGGGGCATCACGCTTTGAAGTCGTGGGGAAATCACCGATGTTGATGCCGGAAGGCTTTTGTTACGGCAGCATGGGGGGATATTGGGGATCCGCATTAAAAAGAGCCGGTTTCGATGGACTGCTGGTGTCTGGAAAGGCGAACCGCCCTGTTTATTTATTCATTTCAGATGGAAAAGCAAGCCTCGAAGATGCCGGCAACATTCATCTTGCGGGAGTTGGGCGGGTCCGAGAGTATTTATTACAAAAACATGGCAAAAAAACGCGTTATATTACCACGGGTCCGGCCGGAATGAATCGATGCCGCAGTGCTAATCTGATGACGGACAATGAGGGCAGTGCAACCGGCGGTTTTGGCGCAGTTTTGGGGGCTAAGAATCTAAAAGCCATTGCCGTGATAGGGACTCGATCTCCTCTGGTAAGCGATCCTGCGGCATTAACTGAACTCAACCGGTTGACCATAAAGTTAAATAAGCGCGACACGTCGTTTAATCCATACCCGCCGGATCAGATTTCCCGCACCGGCAAGGCGTCCTGTTTCCAGTGTGGTTTGGACTGTATCATGCGATCCACATTCCGAACCCAATCGAACAAGGAAGTTGTTAGAAAGTGCCAGGCCATGTTTGTGTACTTTCCCTGGGTGATGGGACGCCCGGGGGAACCGGCTGAAACAGCCCTGGATGCAACCGGGCTTTGTAACGATCTATCATTATGTACCATGGAGATGGCCAATATTGTTCAATGGATCAGTGCGGGTTACCAAGCCGGTTTTTTGAACGACGCCCAAACCGGTCTTGAAATAGATAAGCTGGGTAAGTGGGAGTTCTTTGAAAAGCTTTGTAATATGATCGCTTATCGCGAGGGTTGGGGTGAGGTCCTGGCAGAAGGGCTCCTGCGTGCCGGCGAAACCTTAGGCCTGGACGCCAAACAACTTTTTGCCAATGAAGTTTCAGGTGTGGGTGACGGCGCCACCTATTCGGCCAGAGAATATCTAATGAATGGTTTGCTCTATGCCTTTGAGCCTCGGCAGCCCATTGCCATGCTGCATGAGGTCAGCAGGATCATCGGCATGTGGGCTATGAATTTACAATATCCCGGATCAACACCGGTATCGGCGGATGTATATCGAGCTGCGGCTGCCAAATTCTGGCGCCACGATAAGGCCTGGGATTTGAATAGCCATGAGGGCAAAGCCATGGCTGCCACATGCATCATTGACCGCACTTATGTTAAGGACAGCCTTGGGCTTTGTGATTCCTGTTGGCCATTGATGTTTTCACACCATACAGACGATAAGGTGGGCGATTCAACTCTGGAAGCCCGCACATTCAATGCCGTCACCGGAAAAGAGCTGGATGAGGATGCTTTGTTGAAATTCGGTGAAATCATTTTTAATCAACAGCGCGCCATCCTATTGCGGGAAGGCTGGAATCCAGAGCAAGATGACATGGTTGCAGATTTCAATTTCACGGATCCGGTCCAATCGGTCTTTATGAACGATGATGTGCTTGTCCCGGGTGAGGGTGATATTGTTTTAAGCCGCAAAGGCCAAACCTTGGACCGTGAAGTCTTCGACAAAATGCGCGATGAATTTTATCAATTGCGCGGGTGGGATCCTGAAACAGGGTATCCCGGGGCAGAAAAACTTCGTGAACTCGGGCTTTCAGACCTTTTGGATGTGAAGTGAAGCCCGGCCTGATACATTAAAATGCAGTCACTTCCTGATTTTTGTCTTATAACTATCAACCATCAAAATACACCGGATAATACCGCTGATTTTGGTGGCTGCGACCTTGCGACACCTCCACCGTAGATGCACCCTGAAAACCGCTGAAAGTGTTTTGATATCATCCTGCGGCTAAGAACTGCAGCTCATATTTTTCAAGCTGCCAGGTCACTCTGAAACCGGCTAATAAACACCAATCCGTAACTGCATTGAAAAACAGTTTTGACACAAAAAATACCTTGAAATATTTCTTGACAAATAAATCCAACTAGTTTACTAAAAAAAGAAATCGATTTACTATAATAGTAAAACAGAAATGACAATACGGGATGACTGCTGAAAATCAATATTTTTCCACCTCACTAGAAAAAGGGCTAAAAATACTCTCGCTTTTCAGCATAGAGAATCCCGGCCTGACTCAGAGCGAAATCTCGCGAACCAGCGGAATAAATATGACCTCCACCTACCGGTTCGTAAACACGCTCGTAAGATTGGGTTATCTGGAAAAGAATGCCAGGACAAAGGAATTGAGACTGGGGATTAGATCTTTGGCGCTGAGTGCCAACATCATCCGAACCATCGATGAGATGAGCTTGATCAAAGGGATTGTTGACAAAGTTCACGTCAATAATAACGTCACCATCGACGTCGTTTTGGCAATCGACGATAATCTGGTGAGAACTTATCACCGCCAGGCTACTGAGACACTCGCCTATCAATTACCGGCGGTTGCTAAAAATTCCATGCACAATACTTCGGTTGGGAAGGCCTATTTATCCACCTTGCCGGAAGATAGTCTGAGACAAATGATAGACGGAATGTTGCTGGTCTCCAAAACTAAAAAAACCATCGTCGCTAAGGACCGCCTGGTGAACGAGATCGAAAAGACTCGACAGCGCGGCTATGCTGCCTGCGATGAAGAGTATCTGCCGGGGCTTGTCACGATCGGGGCACCATTGATCAACCAGACTACCGGCAAAGGCATCGGCGGTGTTTCGTTTGATTTTTCGATCCTTCAACACAGCGTCAGGGAGGTGGAGAAGAAGTATTCCGCGAGGATCGTTGAACTGGGAAGATCGCTTTCGCAGATTCTGCAACGAGATGATCATGAACGCTGAAAGCGGGTAGCAAGCACCCTCAGTTTTTAACTTTAAAGCATCTCCAATGAAAGGGCAAGCGGCCATGTTAAATCCAGCGGCAGATTACCTATTTTATCAGACCAACCGCAAGCCGCCTATGGTGGATCGGGCCGAAGGGATTAGGCTCTGGGACACGACGGGCAAGGAATATATCGATGCCTGCTCCGGCGCCGTCGTGGCCAATATCGGCTACGGCAATGCCAGCGTAATGCAGGCGGTGGCCGAACAGTCCCGCAAGACGTCTTTTGCATACCGGCTGCATTTCGAAAATCAGCCGGCCCAGGATCTCGCCCAGGCACTGGTCGAGCATTCGGCCGCCCACCTGGATCGTGTCTTTTTTGTCTCCGGCGGATCGGAAGCCGTGGAGACGGCGATGAAGCTTTGCCGCCAATATTTCTATAATCGCAAAGAAGGTTCACGGCATTTGTTTGTGAGCCGTTCTCCAGCCTACCATGGATGCACACTCGGTGCCCTGTCATTAACATCCTATGCGCCGCTGGAGGCTCCGTTTCGGCCTTTGCTTAAGGCCTATCCCAAAATACCCGCGCCTTATTGCTACCGCTGCGCCTATAATCTGACCTACCCCACCTGTGAGCTCGAATGCGCTCGCGCCCTGGAAAAAACCATTCTGGAGCAGGGACCCGAAAATGTGGCGGCCTTTGTGGCTGAGCCCATCGGAGGGGCAAGCACCGGGGCCCTGGTACCGCCCGATGACTATTTTGCAATCATTCAGGAAACGTGTCGTCGATACGGAATCATGTTGATCCTCGATGAAGTCATGACGGGATTCGGACGCACGGGCAAAATGTTCGCTTACGAACACTGGAACGTTAAGGCCGATATCGTTGCCTTGTCCAAAGGAATGGCAGCCGGCTATTGCCCGCTGGGGGCGGTCATGACCCGGCGATCTGTCGTTGACACGCTTTTAAACAGCGGGGGGTTCATGCACGGTTACACCTATGCCGGAAACCCGCTGGCCTGTGCGGTCGGCCGCCAAGTATTGAATATTATCATTACAGAGGATCTTTGCAGTCGGGCCGCCGACACGGGCGCCGTATTGAAAGCCGGTCTGGATTCGCTGGCAGACAAATATGCGATCATCGGCCAGGTACGCGGCAAGGGTCTGCTGCTGGGACTTGAACTGGTGGAAGAAAAAAATACGCGCCGACCGTTTGCCGCCTCACGTCAGATTGCTCAGCGACTCACGGACCTGGCTTTTAACGAAGGACTGATCATCTATCCGCGTCGCTCGCTCAACGGGCTGGCCGGCGACCATGTGCTGGTGGCACCGCCCTTGATTATCACGACCGATGAGGTGTCGGAAGTTCTGAGGCGCTTCGAGCGCGCCATGGACCTTTTGATGGAGGAGCTCGATCTATAACAGCGGATATATATTTCGCCAATCAATCTGCGTAAACATCACATAAACGATACAAAAGGATCGACACCATGAAAAATGATGGCTGGAAACCATGGGCCCTATTGTCGCCCGCACTCAGCGCCGTATTTTTGCTGCTCGTGATTCCGGTGTGTTTCGTGGTCATTTACAGTTTCTGGCTGAGATCCCCCACCGGAGCCGACATTGCCGCTTTTCAGTTCGGCAATTATGCCAAATTCTTCGAAGATTTCTTCTACCCGAAAATTCTCATTCGAACGATTCGCATCTCCTTTGAAACCGTCATTCTCTGCGTTTTCATGGGATATGTGCCCGCCTATTTTTTCTACCGCAGCGAAAGCCGTTATAAGCAGGCTTTTCTGCTGCTCATCATGCTGCCGTTTTGGGTCAGCTTCATTATCCGGACCATGAGCTGGATCAACATTATGGGCGATTCGGGACTAATCAACCACTTCCTGTTGAAGATCGGACTGATTCAATCGCCGATATCCATGCTTTACAATGAATTTACCGTGCTCATGGGATTGATCATGTATCTGTTGCCGTTTATGGTGCTGAATATTTATGTCAGTCTGGAAGGCATTGACAAGAGTCTTCTCGAAGCGGCACGCTGCATGGGCTGTACCGAATGGCAGGCATTTAAAGAGGTGACGCTGCCGTTGAGCCTGCCCGGTGTCAGCGCCGGCTGCCTGCTGGTTTTCGTGCTGACGGCCGGGACTTATCTGCCGCCCATGATCCTGGGGGGACCGGGAAACAATATGATTGCCAATCTCATTTTCAAGCGGATTATCGGTACGCTGGACTGGCCGTTCGGCTCGGCCATCAGCGTGATTTTGCTCTCCCTGTTATTTGTGATCGTGTGGACCTACAACCGCTACCTGGGAATCAACCAAATTTTTAAAAGCTTCCAAGGGAATTAACCATGAAACAATTTTCAATAGGATGGTCATTGATCCGAATCTACACGTTTCTTGTCTACGCATTCCTGTTCGCGCCCATCGTTGTGGTTATCGTGCTGGCATTCAACCCGAAACAATTCGGTATTTTCCCCATGGAGGGCATCAGCTTCCGGTGGTTTATCAAACTGGCACAAAATGAAGCGATCATTGGCGCTTTTAAAAACTCGCTCGCCCTGGGCTCGCTGACCGCGGTGCTGTCCACAGGAATCGGCATTCTGGCAGCGTTGGCATTTATCCGCTTTGAATTTCCGTACAAAAACACCATTAACACCGTGCTGCTCTCACCGATTATGGTCCCGGAAGTGGTATTAGGTGTTGCGCTGCTGTTGTTTTTACGGTGGCTCCAGCAGCCCAAGAGTTTCGCCCTGCTGTTGGTTGGACACGTGGTGCTGACCTTGCCCTATGTGCTGTTGATCGTTCAGGCCCGTTTGGTCGGCATTAAAAAAGAGTACGAAGAGGCGGCAAAATCCCTGGGCGCCAATGCATTTCAGACCTTCAGGGAGATCACCTTACCGTTATTGTTGCCGGCCATATTGGCCGGCGCCCTTTTTTCCTTTACCATCTCGTTCGATGATATCACCGCGACGCTTTTCTGGGCCACGGCACAAAATCAAACGGTTCCGGTCAAGATTTTCAGCATGCTGAGAAATTCCATCAGCCCGGAAATCAATGCCCTGGGAGCCGTCATGATTGTACTGACCGTAGCCACTCCCTTGCTGGCGGGTTACCTGTCACGCAAGTTTTCAAAGGTAAAACCGTAAATCGACAACCCTCAACTGAAAGGAGCAACAATGGCTAACGTAACAAAAGAAAAACTGGATAGTTTATACGAGGCATATAAAAACGGCACGCTCAGCCGGCGACAATTTATCAAATATCTTGGCCTGGCCGGGGCCGCCATCGGGCTGGTCGGATCGCCTTTTGGATATGCCGTGAAAGAGGCCTGGGCCGCTAAGTCCATCCGGTTCGACGGATGGGGTGGGGTGGTTTCCGAGGCGTTCCGCAAATACGCGTTTCAGCCGTTTACCAAAGCCACGGGCATCAAGGTCATCGATGGCGAATTCGGTGGAATGGACTCCTACCTGACGCGCGTCAAAGCCTCTTTTCCGCCCGGCGGGGAGTTCAACATCGCCCATCTCAGTGCTGTTTTCGACTATGCCCGCTATGTGAATTTGGGATATTCCACCGTACTGGATGAATCCAAAATCCCCAACCTCAAAAATGTCATGGCTTCGATGATCAAACCCCTACGGGAGATCACCAATGGCACCCTGTCGGCCGTGCCATATGATCTGGGACAGACCGGCATCGCTTACAACACGAACCATATCAGCAAGGAGAAGGCCGAAAAGCTCGGCGCATCCCTGCTGTGGGACAAGGACCTGAAGGGCAATCTGGGCAGCTGGGGCGGTGACCACCGGACCAACATGTGGTACGCGGCGCTGCACACCGGCCAGAGCCCCAACAACATGACCGACCTGAAGGCCATCTGGGCCGCATTGCGTGAGCAGCGCGACCTGATGAAAAAATATTGGTCCTCCGGCGCCGAACTCATGAGCCTGCTGGCCAATGGGGAGATCTATGCCACGGTGGCCTGGTCCGGACGGGTGGCCGCGCTTCAGCAGGAAGGCCACCCCATCGGCTACCTCTCCCCCAAAGGGACCTACTCCTGGATGGAATATTTATTTGTCCTGAAAGGCACCGACCTGGAGATCGCCCAGCAGCTGCTCAATTTCATGCTGGCGCCGGCGGCCGCCATCGCCGTATCCGAAGGGCAGAATTATCCGCCCAGCCTGGATCCGACCAAGGTTGAATTAACAGAAAAGATTAAAAAGATGCCGGCCTTCGACCCCACCGGCAAGCTGGAAGGATATCTGTTTGCCAATCCGGCCTACTGGAATGCCCATCAGTTGGAATGGACGGAAAAATGGGATCGAATTAAGGCCGGCAGCTAGACCGTTAATCGGTAGATCAATGTTTGTTAATGCCATTTGATCGCCGGGGCTGGGCGCTCTCAAGCAGGCGCTGCCCGGCTCCGGCATCCGATAAACCAGAACAGGGAGACAGGATAAATTGGCGACCGACAAGAAACAACCCATTGTGCAGTTCAAGGGCATTTTAAAGCGGTTCGACAACGTTGTCGCCGTTGAGAAAATGGATTTTGACATCGAAGAGGGCAGCCTGGTGACGCTGCTCGGCCCTTCCGGCTGCGGCAAGACCACCTTGCTGCGCATGGTGGCCGGCCTGGAGGAGCCCACCGATGGCGATATTTTCATCAAGGGAGTCCGGATCAACGACACCCCGATCCACAAACGAAACCTGGGAATGATTTTTCAGAACTACGCCCTGTTCCCCCATAAAACCATCTTTGACAACGTCGCCTTTGGCTTGAAGTACCGGGCGGTGCCCAAACAGGAGATCAACCAAAAGGTGAAACGGGCACTGGAGATGGTGCGCCTGCCCGGCGTGGAAAACCGTATGCCGAGCCAGCTCTCCGGGGGCCAGCAGCAGCGCATCGCCATGGCACGCGCCATCGTAATCGAGCCGGATGTCCTGCTGATGGACGAACCGCTCTCCGCCCTGGACGAGAACCTGAGGGAGGAAATGCGGCGGGAGGTCGGCAACCTGCAGCAGATGCTTGGCGTAACCACCATCTTTGTCACCCATGACCAGCGGGAAGCCTTGAGCATGTCCGACAAGATCCTCGTCATGAAAGACGGCCGGAAGCAGCAGGAGGGACCCCCCGAAGCGGTTTACAACGAGCCGGTCAATCATTTTGTGGCCGATTTTCTGGGTCACTCCAACTTCGTTCGGGGCGAAGTTGTCGATCTTGACGACCATCACGTCAACGTCAAAATTGAGACCGGCGATGTTCTCTTTGCTGAAAATAAAGGCGGACTCTCTAAAGGTGATCAGGTGGAAATAATCATCCGCGCCCAGCGCTTCGATGCCTTTCCCAAGGATGAATTCAAACCAAAGGAAGGCATGAACCATTTTCAGGGCCGCATCAAAGACCGCAGTTACATGGGCGGGGAGGTCAGCTACTTCATTGAACTGGCTGCCGACCGCGAAATTCATGTCATCAGTATGATGCGAACCCGGATTTACAACCTCGGCGAAGAAGTCAGCGTGCAGGTAGCGCCGCACCACTGCCATTTGATTCCCATACAATGAACCGGCAGACCGTTTTGCGGCATGCGTTTCAATTCTTAAACCCAACCCGGATAAATCGGAATCAATAGCCACCAAGGCCCCAAGACACGCAGAAAAAATGTTTATTATAATTAATCTCCGTGCCTTGGTGTCTTGGTAGCTAAAATATTTTGTTTGAGAAATCCTTCGCAAGCCTGATGTGATTTCAATAAATAGGTACTGAGAGCAGACACTTTGGTTTTCGCTTTTGTCCTTCCCCCTATATTCTTCAGTATTTACTAGAAACTATCTTTCTGATATGCTATCGGCGTAATCGAATTTTCAGCTTCGATAAATGACATCGGTTGGCACCACCGGAGTCTGAGGTCGGTTGTGACAGGATCTACAAAAAAAAAGAAAAAGAAGGGTGTTCGTTCCGGTAAGCTGCGGATTGCAGATCACTGGAACGCCATCAGCATCATCGCCAATTCTCAAGCCAATCCCTTAAAGGCCGTGGCCGAGTTTGTCGAAAACAGCATCGATGCACGGGCCAAGCAAATCCGCATTGTCAGGGGTAAAAAAAAGGGGGCCTTCTATCTCAAAATCAGCGACGATGGCGAGGGCATTCCCCGAGATGAAAAGGGGTTGCCGGATTTTCGTCGCGTGGCGACCCATATCTGCGATTCGATCAAGCGGCAGTTTAAATCAGGGGGTGCCAAAGGGATTCAGGGTGAATTCGGAATTGGTCTTCTGAGTTTCTGGACGGTCGGCCAAAACCTCAGTATGGCCTGCTGCGGCGCCGATGGGCAATCATACCAGATGACCATGGCCAAGGATTCGCCGGATTTTGCGGTCTCAAGGAAGCGGATATTGCTTCCCTATGAGGGGACTGACCTGATGATCTATCCCCTGCTGCCGGGGTTACGGTCATTGACGGGCGAAAAAATCCAACGCTATCTTGCGTCTGAGCTCAGGGACCGCATCAAAGTGACAGAGGTAACCGTCAAGGTTATTGACCGCACCGGCCGCAAAGAATTTGTCGTGGTTCCCCGGCAATTCACGGGACGACTGCTCCATGATCTCAGACCGGCCGAAACCGCACAGGGTGATATTTATCTTGAAATATTTCTCAACGATCCGGGATCCGTAAACCGGGTGGGGTTATATCGACGGGGTACGCGCGTTTTGCCTTCGCTGACTGAATTAGACCTTTTTGTGAAAGAGCCATGGACTGCCGGGTATCTCCAGGGCATCGTGGATGCACCGTTTTTATCTCTGACCCCGGGAACGCGCCAGGGCATTATTCGTGATGATCGCTTTGACGCTTTTTGCCGGGCGATGGTTCCGGTTGAAGAAAGCCTTAAACAAATCATCGCGGAACAGCGCAAGGCTGAAGAAGAGCGGTCCAGCCGCCAGGTTTTGCGCAGGGTCCAGCGCGCCCTGAAAGAAGCATTTTTACGGCTTCCGCAAGAAGAATATGACTGGTTCGATATTTACGACGCGAAACCCCATAAAAAATCAGCCAACCTTTTTTCCAGCGGACCCATGCGGGGCGACTCCCGTGAAGCAAATAACCGTGAAGGGCAGCTCCCTGAAAACGTTCCGCAAATGCTTGGCGATGACAGCAGCCAAAAACAGTTTTTTGACTATGCCGGCCCGTTGTTCAGCGCGCTGATATCGCCACAATCGAGTGTCGTTTCCGTTGCCAAGCGCAAAAAGTATCGGGTTATCTGCAGAGACCGTTCGCGACGGGTCGTTTTGGAAAACCTGGCATACCAATGGAATATTATAGATGGCGCAGGCCATCTCGATGAGAATCACCGTGAATCGGCCACGTTCATTGCACCGGCGGAACCATGCCTGACAACATTGGAGGTGATTGTTCGGCAGGGGGATAAAACCTGCCGGGATGAGGCCATGATAACCGTCACCGATTCGCTCCTGGATCAATCATCCAATACCGGAAAAACGAATAAGGGGCTTCCCGGGTATACCTACCGCCGGGCGCCGGGTGAAACCTGGCGTTCACGGTACGATGAAGAAAAAAACGTGATTGTCATTAACAACGGGCACCGGGATTTTGTATATGCCGGCAAAAAGAAAAGCCGCAAGCTGCGCTATATTTGCCGCCTGTTTTGCAAGGAACTCGTTCAACAAAATTTCCCGGGGCTGCCGACGAATGAACTTCTTGAACGGATGATCGAACTGTCTTTGTATACCGAAGAGCATTTAAAATAAGGATGAAGGTCCGACCCCAGCTCCAATCTCAATAGCTGTTTAGCTTAGCCAGATTTTATCTCCCGTAAAAAAATTACCGCCTTGTCGATGGGCAGCACCAGACCCATATCCGGCAGCAGGCTGGGAGTGTCGCGCATTCGGCAAACCGCAATGGGATGGCCATTGTTCGATATTCTCTAAAAACCGCTCATGGGCAGTATCGCCAGGAAAAATATTGCCCAGATTTGTGAATGATATTTCCCAATTTTGGTGATTGTCTTTCTACTTTCATAACCAATTTTCTCGCGTCCGATTCCATATCTATCTGAAACTAATATTGATTTACAGTTTCCATACCAAGTGGCACATCTCTTGCTTTTCAAAATTGCTGCCTGGCCGATCGTTGATAGATTAATTCTGCTTTTGTCAAAATGTTATTCTATAAAAAACGAGCCAAATCATTGGGTCAGGTCTTCTTTTGCAATGGGGCGGATTCACGTCCGCCCCTTTTAAAGACTAGTTTAGCTGAATGCCGAGGTCGCATCAGGGAGCGGGGGAAAGCAGCGTGCCACAATTA
>CAVQBT010000052.1:0-106391 GCA_963710795.1 uncultured delta proteobacterium | reverse complement strand
TTGTGCTATTTTCTTTCGACTCAGTCTCAGGTTGCTGCGAACAGACAATCTTCAATATGCAGTCGTCAATTTTCGATAAAAAGCTCTGTACTGATATACCGTTCCCCGGTACTGGGTATGATGGCGACGATGGTTTTGCCGGCGGAACTCGGACGTCTGGCAACTTCCAGCGCTGCCCAGATGGCGGCCCCGGATGAAATGCCGCATAGGATTCCTTCCAGTTTGGCAGCGCGGCGCGCCGTCTCAAAAGCATCGTCATCGGTAACCGTTACCACATCGTCAATCAGGGATTGTTCCAGCACTTCGGGGATGAATCCGGCGCCAATCCCCTGGATTTTGTGCGGCCCTTTCTCGCCGCCGGACAAAACCGGTGAATTGGTCGGCTCCACGGCAATAGCTTTAAAGGACGGCTTTTTGGCTTTGATAGCCTGGGCTATACCGGTAATGGTTCCGCCGGTTCCCACGCCGGAAATCAGAACATCGACCTTGCCTTCAGTGTCGCGCCAGATTTCCTCCGCTGTGGTCTCCCGATGAACCCTCGGATTGGCAGGATTGCCGAACTGGTTCGGCATCCAGGATTTTTGCTCAGATTCCAGTATTTCACGCGCTTTGCCGATGGCGCCCCCCATGCCTTCGGCACCCGGTGTCAATACGAGCTCGGCCCCCATGTGTTTGAGCAAACTGCGCCTTTCCCGGCTCATCGTATCGGGCATGGTCAGGCAAAGACGGTAATTTTTAGCAGCGCAGATAAAGGCCAGTGCAATTCCTGTGTTGCCGCTGGTGGGTTCCACGATCAGTGTTTCGGAATCAACCAGACCTTCAACTTCAGCGGCTTCAATCATCGAGGCCGCGATGCGGTCCTTGACGCTGCCCAGGGGATTGAAAAACTCGAGTTTGCATAATATCCTGGCATCGATGTCTTCAGCCATCCGATTAAGTTGAACCAGCGGGGTCGACCCGATAGTGCTGCTGATGATGGATTGATATTTCATAGCTGATTTCCTTTCAGGCGCTAAATAACCGCGTCAAACATTGCTATCGCCGATTTTTTATTTTTCGATTTGTAAATCAAGCGCGGAGATTCCAGGATGACCGTCGTGTCAGGCGGAATTGATTGGGTCAACCATACGCTGCCCCCGATTACCGAACGGGCGCCGATGGTCGTATCTCCCCCCAGAATGGTGGCCCCGGAATAGATGATGACATCGTCTTCAATGGTCGGATGACGTTTTTTGCCTCGAAATTGATCGGCCGAATCTTTTGGTATCGATAGCGCCCCCAGCGTTACACCCTGGTAGAGGCGAACGCTTTGTCCGATATTCGTAGTTTCTCCGATAACCACGCCGGTTCCGTGATCGATCACAAAGCTATCTTCAATTTCAGCCCCGGGATGGATATCGATCCCGGTGACACTGTGGGCGTATTCCGTCATGATGCGGGGCAACAGGGGCACATTGTATTCAAAAAGTTTGTGGGCCACCCGGTAAACCATAATGGCAAAAATACCCGGATAGCTGAATATAATTTCATCATAGCTCTTAGCGGCCGGGTCGCCTTCATAGGCGGCATGGACGTCGGTGGCCAGGACCTTTCGAATCGACGGTATGGCCTGCAGCAGATTCAGCGCAATCTGGTGCCCCTGCTCATCACAGACACTGCACAGTTGCCCATAGCGGAAGCAGTCGTGACGGATGCTGCGCCCGATTTGATCGGCCAGCATATCAAAAAGCGTGACGGTCGACTCTCCCAAACTGTATCGCAAATTGACCGGATCGAGTTTGCCCCGGGTAAAGTATCCGGGAAAAAGGATTTCTTTTAAGCGGTCGATGATTTCAATAACGCCTTTTCTGGATGGAATCGGTTCATAATCGACATGGGTATAGCATTCCTTGTCATTGCAGCTTTCAATTATCTCTTCGGCAATCCCAGGCAGCTGGCTCCTGATCTGCGCCAGCGAGTTCAAATCGATTTTGCAGGATTCTTCGTCTTTGAGCTTTACGTCCATAACAATGAGATCTCCTTGTATGCCCGGCGGCGAAAGTCGGGCGATATTAAAATTGACGTATTCACCAGCAAAGAATCCAGGCCCAAAGAACCTGGCTTTGGTTTGCCCCCTGGAAGGGGACGCGCCATGAATCTGCGCTGCTCGATATCCCTAAAGCGTGTTGGCGCAATGGAGTATTGGAAAAACGAAAACCAAACACCGATCTCCGGTAACTTTGAACAGAGGCCGGCAAGATTCTCTAATGCAAAGAGTTCACAAACGATAGAACATCACTCCAGTACTCCATCACTCCATGCAACGGTTACAGGCAGAGCCGATTATCTCTGACCTGGCAAAGAGGACCGGGATTTCTAAATTAGAATAGCTAAAATTAAGTCACAAAGCGAAGCTTGTCAAAATCCAGAGCCGCAAGAATTTGGCCCGCATGGATCCCCAAAAAACAGAGCTGCCTGCCGCTCCGTTTTAGCCGATTAGACGCGGATCGGAGGCGTTTAAGAAGTGAAAAGCGCAATCGGATTCGAAGGCAGGTCAGCGTTGCCAGAGCTGATCCTGCGGCCGGGCATCATGCACCCGGATAATTCGGGCACTTTTAGAACTGCAGAATGGCAGACATTGCTTCCTCGTATTGCTTCTTCATACCGGCGGTGGTTCCTTCGATTTGCTTTTTCTCGGCCCCGAATTCCATCGGGCATTCGGTCTGGAGTTGTTCAAGAATTCGTTCCATATCTGAAATGTTCTTGTGAAGTTCTTCAACCCGGGAGAGAATTTTCTCTTTATCAGACCTTCTTAAGCTATCCACTTTGCGAATCATGTCGTACATCTTGGCTTTCCAGCCGTAAAGCTCGGCCTCAATCGATTGGCAATAGTTTTTAGCGTCCATCAGTAACTCCTTTCACCGGCTTGTCAATCCGCCGCAGAACGGCCATGGAATCACCGCGCGGCTAATTTTTTAAAAAAGTCGACATCGGATCTTGCATCCAGCCGGTAAACCCAAAATAAACTGGAAAATTGTCATGTCAACCCAGCAGCCGGAATGGCTTAAACGATCGGAGCATTTAACCTCATGAGTAAAGATCCGGGCCCAGAGGACCCGACGTTGATTTCATCCCACAGGAATGGAGTTAACTTTAGATTCCGAAAGGAATGATGGAATGTTGGAATATTGGGAGTCAAAACGGATGATAGTCTGATTTTAAATTCTGATCCGTGCCATCTTTATTAAATCAGACCTCATTGCGCTAAACCCAGTTTTCCATCATTCCATGGCATATGTTCACGGCGCAACCGATTGTCTCTAACCTGGCCCAGCTTCCGGCCCGTAAGGCTTATAGCCCGGAGAGAGGATCAGGCTTTCTGCGACAAAAAAGCTAATTTTTTCTTGACAGCAATTTTATTTGGGTATATTTCCTACTTAAATGATATAGAATATTTAAGTCAGGAATTAAAGAAACGGGGGTCAATGAAGCTATCAACTCGCAGCCGCTACGGAACCAGAATCCTGGTGGATTTAGCCCGCCACAATGACCAGGGACCGGTCCAGATCGGTGAAATTTCCAAGCGGCAGGACATTTCGGTGAAATACCTGGAACAACTGATCCGGCCGCTTAAACAGGCCGCGCTGGTTACCAGTGTCAGAGGTCCCAAAGGCGGCCACCTCCTGGCAAAAAAACCGGATGAAATCAGCCTGGGCCAAATTGTCCGCCTGTTTGAAGGACAAACTGATCTGGTTGAATGTGTCAGTCGTCCCGAGACATGCTCCATGTCCGACGACTGCCAGGTGAGATTGGCCTGGCAGGATGCCACCAGGGTTCTTTACGCAAAGCTGGATGCTACAACCATCGCGGACCTGGTGCAAACCGATAATACCGATGATTTGTAAATCGAACGGATCAAAAATTCGGTACTCAGCGCTTTAACAAATCTTTTATACGCCATTGAGCAAGGAAAACGGCCAGCAGTCAATGAAAATCAGCCGGTTTTCCGTGAATTAACGATATAACCATCAAACGAGCAGGAGGTTGTCATGAAAAAAATTCTCATTCTAGGATCTGGTGCCGGCGGAACAATGGTGGCCAACAACTTACGCCGAAAATTAAGCCCCAAACAATGGGAGGTCACCATCATCGACAACGATGAAATTCATCATTATCAGCCCGGATGGCTGTTCATCCCATTCGATGTTTACACCCCCGAGGATTGCCAGAAGCCCAAGCGGGACTTTATTCCCGAGGGGGTTAACTTCATTCTGGATGAGGTCGTCGGCCTGGATAAAGAAAACAGCGTGGTAGAAGGCAAAAAGGGCAAATATGATTATGACTGGCTGATCATTGCCAGCGGTTGTTCGATTAGGCCCGAAGAAGTCGAAGGCATGCTGGATGACTACTACAAGAACATTCACGATTTCTACACCCTCAAAGGGGCCATCGCCTTGCGCGAGAAGATGAAATATTTTGAGAAAGGGCGGGTGGTGCTCAATATTGCCGAGTTGCCCTATAAATGTCCCGTCGCACCCTTAGAATTCATTTTTATGGCCGATTGGTTTTTCGATGTCAAAGGCGCTCGCAAGGACGTAGAAATCGAACTGGTCACGCCGATGGCCGGTGCCTTCTCCAAGCCGATTGCTTCAAGCATCCTGGGAGATATCGCTGTCCAAAAAAATATTCGCGTCACGCCCAACTTTGATATTGCCCAGGTCAATGCCGAGGAAAAAACCATCGAATCCCACAAGGGTGAAAAGGTCGACTATGATTTGCTGGTGGCCATACCGCCCAATTTCGGCGCCAAATTCCTCGAAGGATCCGGCCTGGAGGATCCCCTGCGGTTTGTTGAAACCGACCACTTCACGTTAAAGGCCAAAAATGCGGACAATATCTATGTCGTCGGCGATGCCACCAACGTACCGGCTTCCAAGGCCGGGGCGGTGGCCCACTATGAGTCGGAGACCATTGTCGATAATATCATTCGTGAGATCGATGATCATGAACCCCGCGGCACCTTCGACGGACACGCCACCTGCTTTATCTGCTCAGGTTACGAAAAGGCGTTTTTGATCGACTTTAACTACGAATACGAACCCCTGCCGGGCAAATTTCCGTTCCCGGGCATCGGCCCCTTCAGTCTGCTGGGGGACAGTTACTTAAATTACTGGGGCAAAATGATGTTCAAATGGGTCTATTGGAACATGATGCTCAAAGGTGTAGAATTGCCCCTGGAGGATCAACTGACATTGGCCGGCAAGCTGCGACATAGCCCGGTAACCGCATAAGGAGGCAGCCATGACAAACGAAGAATTAATTCTGGAGCGACTCGATCGCATCGAAGCCCAGCTGGCTCCAATTTCGCAGACTGCCAGCGGCATCAAAGAACTTCGCGAAGACGTGATTCCTTTGAGCGGGCAGGCGTTTCGCCTGTTAATCCGCGAACTGGAGGACGTGGAATCCAGCTTCCAGCTCGAAGATCTGATGGCCCTGTTGAAACGATCGCTGCGCAGCGTCAAGCACATCATCTTCGCCCTCGAGCAGTTGGAAAATACGGTGGACTTTGTCACCACAATCGAACCCCTGCTCAAATCCTCCGTGCCCCAGATCATCAATTACCTGGATGACCTCGAACAACGCGGCGTGCTGCGGATTATCTCATCCACGCTGGATGTACGTGCAAAAATCGCAGAAGCCTACAGCCCGGAGGACATCGATCAAATTGGCAACGGCGCCGTGGCGGCCCTGGGGTTGGCAAAAAAGCTCAGCGACCCGAAGGCAGCGGAATTTTTGGAGAAGATCGCCGAGCTGCCCTCTAAAATCGACCTGGCCGACGCCAAACCGGTGGGCCCTTTCGGCATGTTGAGCGCCTTATCCAGCAAAGAGGCCAGAGAAGGGCTTGGCGTCTTCATGCAATTGACCAAGGCCCTGGGCAAACTGAAACACGGCGGCAACGGATCCGCCCAGGAATCAGAACCGATTGCCTGATCGTGCATGTGATCTGTGCCAAGCCGGTCCTGGGATGGCAATAATAGGGTGGTAAATCCCACGATACAACAGATCGTACGACTAAATCGAGGGGAGATTTTCAATGGAAAAACAGATGGTTCAATGTGAAGACGGGCGGCGCAGGCAGGCTCGCATTCATGGAGTTCCCAAACAGGAAGGGGATTTCAAAATCTGGCCGGCCGGGGTCCGATTAAAGGGCAAACATGTCGCCGGGGAGGCCTGGTACAGCTACAAATCCAAGACGTGGTATTTTCTGGCAGACCTGCAAGGCAAACACGCACACCTGATAGAACGGTTGAACACGCAACGAAAAGAAGATTCCATCAGACGGTCCAAGGATCAATTAAAGGCACTGCAGTCGCGGCATACGATTGAGCAAAAAAAAATCGCCCAACATCGCGCCGCCAAAGATATCATAGAATCTGAAATTGAGGCGATCAAGGCCAAACTAGCCCAGCTGGAATCCGGCGCCCCCCGGGAATCGGATCAGCCGCTGGAATATTCTCGTCACGTCCGAAGACTGTAGTCGCTGAAACCGGGATTGTAAAATGTAAATTGAAGATTTATGGATGCCGCTCCCGACCTTCATAGCCATTTAAGTGAAGTAGGTTCGCTCCGTCTTTTTAAAATCGATCCGCTGTTAATCGGGCCATAGGGCCCAGGTAGTCATTAACCCATCAATGTTCAATGGTCACAAAACCGGCCGGCCAGACCGAAGTTCAGGTTTCGCCTGCCGGTTTTCACTGCGGTACCCGGATCATCATTGCGGCCACGGCAGCGTTACACGATATTTGCTGATAAAATCCACCGGATGGTAAGAAAGCTTGGCTTTGCGCAGACCTTCATCGTTTAGGTCCTGCTCCCGGTTGACCAGGGCAAAATCCGGGGCCGAATACGCCAGGAACATCTGGTTGATGGCCTGGTAAATTCCCTTAAACCGGGTATCACCCTTTTCAAAATGGATCACAATGCTATCGGAGGTCAACCTTTCGGCAACCGTATAGGCCACCATCGCCCCATCTGATAAAATGGCGCCGCCTTGAATCCCGTTGAAATGCTGCCAGTCGCTGAGTATACGGGCAATCGCTTTATTTTCAGCCGAAAGCACTTCAGACGATTCACAATCCCGCCAGGTGCACCAGTCCTCCTGCATACCCAGGGCCTGCTCGATTAGCTCAGGTCCGAAATCCAGATAGGTGTAATCATATTTTTTAATAAACTGATTCAACAGATTTTTCTTTTTGTGATAACGCTTTCCCTTCAGTTCAATCAGATCGGCAACCGCATACAGGTAATCCCAGTGGCCCCTTTCTTCCACCACCGTTGCCTCATTTCCCACAGCGGCGCTCCAGGATTCAACCAGTTTTTGCGGCACCCGAATAAAATCCATGCGAGTGTCGGCTTGCCCATCGAATATGCGCTGCCAGTCGACTAAATTCCAGGGGCCCACCGGTGCCCAGAAACGCTCCGCGGGCTGCGTTTGTTTAATCCAGACCAAATTTTCTTCCCAGGCCCAGTGCAGACCGTAGTCTTGGGCCCAGGCCCAAAGATTCAAAAAACTGTAGTCGGAAGCAATCTGGGGGCAGTTGCCCACTAGCTGCAAATAGTCTTTTTGTTTATCCAGGCTAATCGGTTCAAAACTAAGGTTCATAACGAAGCGCTTCGGCAAACTCCTTTCCTGCTTGATATATTTTTCAAATCTCGAGTACCAGCCCGATCGGACAATGGTCCGATCCGAAAATATCGTTATTGATGATGGTTTCCTTAACCCAACCGTTGTCGATAATGTCCTGGGTAACAAAAAAGTAATCAATCCGCCATCCGACATTGCGGTCTCTGGCTTTGAATCGATAGGTCCACCACGAGTATTTCACGGTATCCGGATTAAAATGACGAAACGTGTCAACATATCCATTGGCGATGATGCGGTCAAGCCAGTCCCGCTCAATTCTTAAAAAACCGGATGTTTTTTCGTTGGGTTTGGGGTTTTTGAGATCGATCTCGTTGTGGGCCGTATTGTAATCTCCGGTGATGATCAGGCTGCGGCCCTGTTTTTTATATTCATCGGTATAGTTAAAAAATGCCTCGTAAAAATCGAGTTTATACTGCAGGCGTTCCTCGCTCATCTGCCCATTGGGAAAATATACATTAAAAAATATAAAATCCTCGCAATCCAATTCGAGTATCCGGCCTTCGTTATCATATTTGGGTTCACCGATGCCGTGTTTAACGCTTTTGGGTTTTATTCGACTGTAGGTGGCCACACCACTGTACCCTTTTTTAACTGTGGAATGAGACCAGCACGACTCGTATCCTGCAATGCTGATCATTTCGTCAGTTAGCTGCGGCTGTTGCAATTTAATCTCCTGCAGCGCGACAATATCCGCGTTTAGTTGCTGAAATGAGCTGAAAAAATCCTTTTTTATAACTGCTCGCAGGCCATTTACATTCCAGGAGATCAACGTTATTTTTTTCTTTTTCGCGGTCATTTTCTCAACTTTAGGGTTTTAGGTTTCAGGTGTCAGGAAACCAAGGCGCTAAATCCTGACATCTGAAACCTAAGAACTATCATCGTAGGCGGTAACATCGGTGATAAATTGTGGATATGAGGTCTTTAAGCGCCTAATTGTCTGCGGCAGACCTAATTGCCCAATAAACCGTTGAGCCTGGCATTCAGGCTGCTGTTTGGTTTGCCCTTCAACACGCCGGAAAGGGAGTGTAAACATTCCCTGACTATTGCTGTTTTCGGTCGCGAAGATCCTAACTGGGCATCAATGGATTTCAAATCAGCCATCAATTCGGTCAGGGTATCAAAATCCAGCCCCAGCGTACCGGCCTGGTCTTTAATTTCTGCGACAATTTGTTCAAGTGCCTGCCGGCTGGCAGAATTCAGCAGCGGTTCACCCCCGATTTTGGTTGCTTCGCCAGGATCCGCAGCCAGCGGCCCGATTAAACCCTGCACCATCTCGCAGCCGGCGGCACTGATCCCGATTCCGCCGGCAAGCGTTCTGATTTCAACCATCTGCAAACCGATCAGTTCTTCGGCCACCCTGGCGGCAGCGTCCCGTTCCAGACCCAACCGGCCGCCGATATCATACATGGATACCTGCACCGCCTGATCATCGCGGGTCTGTTCGAACAACTCGATCATGAACTGTTGACCGGTTTCACTCAGTTCGCTGTTCTCCATAGTTATAGTATTCCCTTTCAATCCGGTCATTCGATTCTCGACACCGGATACTGCAACGAAAAGCCGTGGCTTAACAGTTTTCATGAATTATCTTGTTTCCGGAGAATAATCAGCACGGATCAAATTCATTCAAGAGCTCATGGTATGCAGCGCAACTGGATTTGTCAACTTGGATTAAAAATAGAAGCGAATTGCAGCGATGAGATCTTGCCGCACGGGAGTTCAGCAGGGTTGGGGATGCTTGCGGCATGCGGGACAAATACCGATGAACTCAAGCTTATGCCCGATGATTTTAAAATCGGTATACGCTGATAACTCATGGGTGATGCAGACATCGGAGCCGGGCGGGGCATCAATTACCCGGCCACAGTCAAGGCAACGGATATGATAATGATCTTCCGCCACCCGGTCAAATCTTTTAAGACTGCAGCCGAACTCAAGTTTTTGAATTTCTCCTCGTGCCGCAAGCATCTCGAGGTTGCGATATACGGTTCCGAGGCTGATGCGAGGAAGACGTCTGCGGACCATTTCATAGATCTCATCAGCGCTGGGATGGGTACTTAATTTGCGAAGTTCTTCCAGGATGACCTGACGCTGTTGTGTCATCCGCAGGTTCGATTGATTCAACACACCGTCAACCTCCTTACCCGGGTCCGCCGGAGGCGGGAAATTGTAAATTGGCTATCAGCGCGTTACGCGCAGCCCGCAACCCGAAACTCGCAACACGCATCCCGCCTGAGCATCATCGATCATCGAGCGGTGTCCATTCACAAACATCGGGACCGCAATAATCCCCAATGTAATCCGATTCGGGGCGATAAAGCGTCGGTTTGGGTGCCGCCCCGGCAAATTGCTCCTCGATGATATGGGCACACCACCCTGAAATACGGGCGACGGCAAAGACCGGCGTAAAAAGATCCACCGGGATTCCCATGGAATAATACAGCGACCCGCTGTAGAAATCTACATTGACGTATATATCGCTGTTTTTGCGCTTTTTGAACTCTGCCTTGCCGGTTTTTTCGAGCAGGGTAGAAATTTCGTACCAGCGGGCTTCACCGGTTTTTTTCGCCATGGTTTTGATCATGTCCACCATGATGGGCGCACGGGGATCGTCGGTGTCATAAACGGCATGCCCCAGGCCAAAAATCACCCGGCCGGCATCAAATTCCTGATTGACGTAATCATGCACCTTGTCCGGTGATCCAATTTTAAACAGCATCTCCATGACCCGCGTATTGGCGCCGCCATGTAAATCCCCGGACAAAGAGCCGACTGCAGCCGCCACCGCCGCGTACATATGGGCCCGGGTGGAAGCAACTTCCCGGGCGGCAAATGTTGACGCATTAAAGGAATGCTCAGCATGGCACACCAGCGCGACATCCAGAAAGCGGGCCACTTCGGGATCAGGGACCTCGCCGCTCAGCATGTATAGAAAGTTGGCGGCGTGATCCAGCTCAGGCAACGGTTGAACCGGCTCCTGGCCATTGCGGATTCGATGCCAGGCGGCGACCAGCGCGGAAAACTTGGGTATCAGGCTCGTGGCAATGCGCAGCGATGCGTCCAGGGATTGATCTCTTTTGATGACATCCTTATCATGCTGGGCCAGCATGGGCACCGCCGACTGCAAAACATCCATGGGCATGGCATCTTTGGGCATGAGTTTCAGGGCCGCAAGTACCGCGTCCGGCAGGCGCTGCTGGGCACGCAGGCGCCGCCTGAACTCTTCCAACTCAGCAGTGTCCGGCAGTTTTTCGTAAAGCAGCAGATAGGTAGCCTCTTCGAAGGTAGCACGCTTTGCCAGATCCTGGATCAGATAGCCCCTGTAGATTAAACGACCATTGGCGCCGTCAACATCGCAAATGCGGGTATCGGCGATGACGACCCCCCGCAGACCGGTATTTAAAACGGGTTTGCATTCTTCCATTTTCCACCTCTCAACGGTTTTTGAAGCCTGTACGAATTGGCCTGGATAGAGTTTATGCCTGCTTAAAAGATTTTGAGTACCCCAAAATGATTTTTTTATAAACGAATGTCAATACCCAAATTGGCTAAAATGTCATTTTCTCCGGGGGGCGGCGTTCCGGAACGTAGTCGTGTGGTATCTGACCGTCATTCCATTCTTTCGAAACGTAGAGGTTGCAATAGCAACTGCCGAATTCTTCAATATCCGGGACACTGTAAACACAGGGGCAAATGATGTCCCGGTCGGCATCCCGGTCGCCGCTGACCAGGCGGCAGGGACAGCCCATATACCCGTAGCGCTCCTTATTTACAAGCAGTGCTTCTAATAGTTCGAAGGTTCTTTCTTTATCCTTGTTGAAATAATATCCCTTGGCTTCCTGAACCTTCTTCATTCTTTCATAAAGCTCTTGTGCATCCATTACATTCCCAATGCCTCCTTGATTTCCTTTTCCTTGAACCCGACGATAACCTTGTCGCCGATGATAATGGTGGGAAAAGAACAGCGCGGATTGAATTTTTTGACGTCCTCAATGATTGCTTTTCTTTCATCGCCCTGGAGCAGATCCACATCGACAAATTCGTATTTGATGGTGCAGCCGTCGATAAATTTTTTGGTGGCTTTACAATGGCTGCAGGTACTCAGCGAAAATATTTTGACCTCCGGGTTAGTCATTAGACCATCCTTTCATAAGTTAAAATGTCACCCTGGCGTGAAAGCGAGTTCTAATTCGCCGGAAACGATGACAAGCGATTAGAATTATACAGTTTTAGATAATCTGCTACCATAGCAGAAAATAGACGATATTTACACAGAAATTTTCAGCCGGACACCATTAAACCGGCCCATCGAATACAATCAGATACGATCAATAATTGTACCAAATTAATTGAGAAATTTTTATGATGAATAAATTCTTTTTATTTAAGTATATTATTCGACATTTAATTCCATTCACCCGTTTTTGTCGCTTTTACGAGACGGATGAGACACTTGATTCGGAATTTTCGAAATTGCAACTAATAGATAGCATAAACTAATGCAGTACAGACTGAAAAAATTTTTATTGTATCGCTTTAAGTACACATAGTAAGATATAAATATTCATAACTATATATTTTAATTATATTTTTTAATTTATAAAAAATAGAAGCCTGGGCATCAAAAAAATCTTGGGTTTGAGGCTTTATTAATTCCAAATTGTCTTATTATTTTATGATCCATATATGTATCATGAGACAGAATGCCGTTGATTTCTTGCTGAAAGAAATCTGTTCTTCACGGAAAACTTGATTTGAAAATACTGATTTATACATATTATTAAACGGTTACGCCAAAACAACTTTAAATTCCAACAAATATAGTATAGCAACAAAACTGGCACGAAAATTGTTATATCCTATTGTCACATACTAATGTTATTTTAATTAATCTAACAAGGGAGGCAATACATGGCTGAAAAAAAAGTAAGCTCAACCAAAACGGAGATTGATATCAATTCGGTAACCATCTGTGATGCTACCGCCCAAATGCTGCACAAAGCTCGCCGAGACGGTGTCGAAACCGCTTTTGATCGTGCTGCGAACATGAAAGCCTGTCCCATCGGATCCGAATCGGCCTGCTGCAAACACTGTTTCATGGGGCCCTGCCGGCTGAATCCCAAAGATCCGTATTCCAAAGTGGGGGTGTGCGGCGCCACCATCGACACCATCATGGCGCGAAATTTTGCGCGCATGGTGGCCGCCGGCACTGCTGCCCATACCGATCATGGTATGGGAATGCTCGATCTTTTTCGCGATGTGTTGAACGGCAAGGTCAAAGACTATTCCATCAAAAACCCGCTCAAGCTGATTGAAGTCGCCAAATCCATCGACATCGAAACCGAAGACCGCGAAATCAAAGACATCGCCATGGAACTCTATCATGAACTCGAACGGACCTATACCCAGATTGACGGAGAAATTCCCTTCGCCAAACGGGTGCCGGCCAAAACCCTGGAAACCTGGCGCAAAGAAGGTATTGTCCCGCGGGGAGCCATGCGCGAAATTATGGAAATGATGCACCGCTCTCATATGGGCGTGGACCAGGACTATGAAAATATCACCAAGCAGTGCTGCCGCACGGCGCTGGCCGACGGCTGGGGCGGATCCATGGTCGCCACCGAAATATCCGACATCCTGTTCGGCACGCCGTCGCCGGTAGCTGTCGAAGTCAACATGGGCGTTTTAAAGGAAGACCAGGTCAACATTATCATTCACGGCCATGAACCCAACCTGTTTGAGTCCATCGTCGAATCGGTCAACGAACCGACCCTGGTCCAGGCCGCCAAGGACGCCGGCGCCAAGGGCATCAACCTGGTCGGCATGTGCTGTTCGGGCCTGGAAATGTTTGTCCGCCACGGCGTTCCTCACGCCGGCAACTTTATGTCCACCGAAGCCGTTTTGGTCACCGGCGCGGTAGATGCCATGGGCGTGGATGTCCAGTGCATTAAACAGGGCCTGGTTAAAGTGGCCGACTGTTACGGCACGCCGCTGATCACCACCAATCCGCGGGCCCACATCGAAGGTGCCCTGCATATCGAGTTTAATGAGCACGATCCCAAGGGCTGTACCGATGAAATCGTCATTCAAGCCATCGGTCGTTTCAAAAACCGCAGTATGCCGATTGAAATTCCGCAAATCGTCAACACCGGGGTCCACGGGTTCTCCCACGAGTACATCAACTATATGCTGGGCGGCACGTTCCGGGCCTCATACACGCCGCTCAATGACAACATCATCAACGGCCGCATTCGCGGTGTCGCCGGCGTTGTCGGATGCACGAACCCCCGGGTAAAACAGGACTGGGTGCATGTGGAACTGGTCAAAGAATTGATTAAAAATGACGTGCTGGTGGTCCAGACCGGATGTTCTCAAATCGCTTTGGCCAAGGCCGGTTTGACGACCCCGGAAGCGGCTCATCTGGCCGGTCCGGGCTTAAAAGAAGTCTGCGAAACCGTCGGGATGCCGCCGGTATTAGGCTGCGGTGCCTGTGTCGACAACAGCCGTATATTGATTGCCGTTTCTGAAATGGTCAAAACCGGGGGGTTGGGAGACAGTATTGCCGACCTGCCGGTGGCCGGCTGCGCACCGGAATTCATGAGCGAAAAAGCCATCGCAATCGGGCAGTACTTTGTGGCCTCAGGTGTCTATACTGTATTTGGAGTGACCTTTCCCATAATTGAAGGCACCAAGTTCCACAAACACCTGTTTGAAGAGCTTGAAGAACGCGGTATGGGAAAATGGGGCTTTGCAAAGGATCCTTATGAAATTGCAAGAATGATGATCGCGCATATCGACAAAAAACGCAAACAACTGGGCATCGACAAAGCCAGAGAACGCATTCTGATGGATATGTCCGACCGTCGTGAGATGGACGCGGCCTAAAACAGAGCGGTAGTTCTATTTATTCAAAATCGAAAAAGGGGCTCCCGAGTGGAGCCCCTTTCGATTTTGATGCCGGATTGCGGATTTGACTGCCACCCTGAACCCCTAAACACCCAGCTCGCTTTTTAACCAGGCTTTAACATCGTCTTCGAGGGCATAAACCCCTTTCAGCTCACAGACATCCTTTTCATACTGGTGCGGCAATTCAAATTGTGCCAGTTCAACAGCTTCCTCCGAATTGCGGCGGATTAGATAAATGAAGTAGGGTTTGCGCCAGCAATTAACCACAAAATAGGTAGAGTAATCACTTTTAGAACGAATCGTGTATTTTCCACTGCCCCAATCCGTATTGCCCCATTCCAGATAAAGTTTGACCGCCTCCTCGGGACCCAGATCCCAGCTGATCTCATTGATCAAATCGTCTTCTTTTTTCAGTTCTTCCAGTGACAGCATTTGAACCTCCTTAAATGACAGGGTATCGAAAAATTAGAATAAAAATAATAATTGCCGATACGACTGTCAAACCGCCGCCGCGATAGATACCTGAATTTTAGCGCAATCAAAATCACTCCAGGTCAGGGCCGGCAATTTGAGCTCAATCATCACTAAGGTCTATCTATGTGTAAAATTCAGGATGATCGGATAGGAAGCGGTACAGGGTGGCCCGGCCGACACCGAGCAATTTGGCTGCTTTGGCTTTGTTGCCGCCGGTTTTAATGATCGCCGCGCGCACGCCCTCCGAATTCAACTTTTTAGCCGGCCCTCTGCGGACACAGGTATTTTCAACTTCCCGCAGCTCAATGGGCAAATCATCGGCCTCCAGGGTGTTGTCGCTGCATTTGACAAAGGCAAATTGGACGGCGTTTTGCAATTCACGAACATTGCCCGGCCAGTGGTAATCCAGCATTAAAGACATGGCCCGGGCAGAGACTTTGAGCGGATCGCGACCATAGCGTTCAGCCGCCTCCTGCAAAAAGCGCTCGATTAACAGGGGGATATCAATTTTGCGTTCACGCAGGGGTGGCATATGAATTGGGATAACATTGAGCCGGTAATAGAGGTCTTCGCGAAATTGACCTTTTTTGACGGCCTCCTTGAGATTTTTGTTCGTTGCGCTGATTATTCTGACGTCAACCGATAGGGTATGTTCACCTCCGACCCGTTCAAATTGGTTTTCCTGCAAAAACCGCAACAGCTTGGCCTGCATATTGTTGGAAAGCTCGGCGACCTCATCCAGAAAAACCGTCCCCCCATCGGCCAGTTCAAAGCGCCCTTTTTTGTCTCGAATTGCGCCGGAAAAAGCCCCCTTGACATGCCCGAAAAGCTCGCTTTCGATAAGCCCCTCCGGCAAGGCACCACAGTTAATGGGCACAAAAGCGGCGCCGCTGCGCGAACTTTCATTGTGGATGGCATAGGCGACCAGTTCTTTGCCGGTTCCGGTTTCACCGGAAATATGAACCGGATAATCATAGGCGGAAACGTCTCGGATATGCTTGAAAATTTTGTACATCTTGTGATCCTGACCGATAATGTTGCCGAAGCTTGTCAGTTTGCCGGCTTGCAGCTGGAGACTGAAAAGATCGGTAATATCTCGGAAGGATGTCAGGACCCCGACAAATTCACCGTCGTCACCCTTCATGCGGGTAATGCTCATTTCCACCCGGCGCGACTCACCGCTGCGGGTAGTGATCGCAACCGTATTTTCGGAATTTTCCGTCATATCCGGTGCGTTATCACTAAATTGACAAAGCCCGCCGCAAAAAGGATGTCCAAATGCCTCGTAGCAATCTTTACCCAGAACATCCTTGCGGCTGTACCCGGAAATGCGTTCTGCCGCCTGATTGAAGAAAAAAATGCGCCGACTCATATCATGGGCAATAATTCCTTCCTTGAGATTGTCCAGGACATGCTCCAGGTTATCGCGATGGCACATTAAATTTTCAAGTGCGAATTCGGACATAATTTACCCGCCTAATTAATCCGCCTTAAAAATAATGCATCCAGAGTTCTAAATTGCTCATGGATAGCTGAGGCAATTTAATACATCGAAGCACCGGCGGCTTAATTATTATATGCTGCGCATTTTATATTTTTATTAAAAAGAGAAACATATCAGAAGGTGTCTACCACTAGCCAGAAAAAAGTATCAAGTATCGAGTATCCAACATCCAGCATCCATTAACCAGCATCGAGAATTCAGCATCGAGCATCCACTGTCCAGTATCGAGCATCCAGCACGCTATAATGAACAGGGCACTTTGCGATTCAATTGAATCCCGGCTAGATCAATGGCGACATCATAGACCAAAATCTCAACCCCCCGATTAACGGCCCGCCGCAATCCTTTGCCATAGCTGGAATCAATCTGATCGGCCGGTTCGAAAATCCTGGCATCCATCCGCTGAATGAAATAAAACATAACGCACCGCCAGCCGGAATCCACAAGACGCACTAACTCATCGAGATGTTTGAGCCCCCGGGTTGTGACGGCATCCGGAAACCGGGCGACACCATTTTCAACCAGTGTGCAATTTTTAATCTCAACGTAGCAACGATCCGTTTCGCCGTTGCTCAGCCGCAGATCAAGGCGAGAGTTGTTGCCGATTTTAATCTCACGCTCAACAGTTTCATATCCGGCCAGCTCGGATATCAACCCGGCCGCCGCCGACAGGAAAACCAATCGGTTCGGTACCAGGGTATTCACCCCAACCAGCGAAGTCGGCATTTCGATCAGTTCCCAGGTGTATTTCAGCTTGCGCGCCGGGTGGTCATGCCGGGATAGATATACCGGCTGTCCTGCATCAGAGCAACCGGTCATGCTTCCCGTGTTCGGGCAATGGGCCGTCACAATTTTACCGGTATCCAATCTTACGTCGGCAAGAAATCGTTTGTAGCGCTTGACCAGAATCCCCCGCACAAGCTTCGGCCACTTCAGCACCCCGGCCTGATCGTCAGTTGTATTTTCACTCATCGAATAAAATTTGAAACCATGAACCTCTATTTAAGATACTTTTCTTCGATAAAATCTGCCAGTTCGTCTATATCCTCCAGGCCGAATACGGGCAGCTTTAGATCAAGCTCGACATCGGTGACGACAGCAACCAGATAACTGTCTTCCCGCAGAAGCGCATCGTCGTGCCGGGCCGCCCGAACCACCTCAATTTTGGGTTGGCGGGCGCCTTTATACCCTTCGGTAATCACCAGATCCAGATCGCCGAAATAGTCCAGCAGGCTTTCCAGGGTTCCCTGATGATCATTTTTAACCATCGCAATTTTTCCCGGGGAGGCAATAATAACCGCATCAGCACCGGCATCTTTATGACGCCAGCTGTCCTTGCCGGATTTGTCAAAATCAAAAATATGGTGTGAATGTTTGATGGTCCCGATTCGGTAACCTTTATGTTTAAGTACCGGAATTAATTTTTCAATCAGTGTGGTTTTACCGGATTGTGATCGACCGACAATGCAAATAATCTGCGGCATAATGATCTCCCTGCCTAGAAGGATTCTCCATTCAGACCAAAGATGATTTGTGGTTCTAAAACCGAACAAATTAATGTAAGGACGAAAACTATGTTGCAAAAGACAGATTGTCAAGAATAACCCTGACAGAACACTAAGGTCGCGTCATTTAATAAGGCAATTGGCCGATATTGCCAAAATTACCGGCTTGATAATAATGATGGTAATTCTAAATTTAATCCTCAAAAAATCGCGCTGACCCAGCCGCACCGGTTGACCAAACAAATGATTTCTATTGATAACCTGATTTTAATAATGTTAACGCGTGCCTGAATATGCTGATGCAACACGAGGTTGACCTGCCGGACCTCACGATCAGGTCTCCCAATTTGGAAACGGTGTTTTTAAATTTGACCGGACGGCAACTGCGAGATTAGCGATGAACTTCAAACGATTTTGGACGATGCTCAAAGCCAGAAATCGCGAGTTTTTCCGAGACCGGGCGGCTTTTGGCTGGAATTTTTTATTTCCGTTTCTAATTGTGGCGGGATTCGGCGTTATTTTCGGCGGCCAATCCTACACCGAGTATAAATATTGACTGGCTGTTTCCGGGAATTCTGGCCATGAATATGATGTTCAGCGCCTTGTGGGGGGGTCGGCTATGTGGTGGTACGATATCGTAGAAATGGAGTATTAAAGCGGTTGAAAGTGACGCCGTTGACCGCCTTTGAATATTTATCGGCCCAACCGCTGTCGCGGATATTTTTACTGATGTTCACCCTGACCGTTGTATGGACAGGATGCGATCTGGTCTTCTCATTTACGGTATTAGGGTCGTATTTTGATCTGTTTTTAGTCTTTTCTTTGGGCAGCCTGAGTCTTACGGCGTTGGGATTGGTCCTGGCCTCCCGGGGAACCAGTGAAGAGTTTACCACCGGTATTTTGAACTTTATTTCCTGGCCCTTGATGTTTTTGTCCGAAGTCTGGTTCTCGCTGGAAGGTGCACCCCAGTGGGTTAAAAACGCCGCCCAAATATTTCCCCTCACCCATCTGCTGAAAGCCGCCCGTAAAATTATGCATGACGGCGCCGGGTTGGCGGATATCAGCCTGGGAATCCTGATCCTCTCCCTGATGACAATCGCATTTCTAACTCTCGGCGCTTCAATGTTTTCCTGGAATAAATAGATCTATCCGTCCACTGACTTCTGCCCCTGTAACTTTCTAACTTCCGCATCTTTAGCCGCGGCATAGTCCCGCTCTACCGGACGACGACGGGTCCGACTTCCGAATTCAATATTCTGTCCTCTGTCCTAAGGCCTTAGCCGGTTGCCGGGCGAGGCTTTACGTTTTTATCTGTGGGGATAAATTCCTCGATAAAATGGCTGGAGTGAATGGCGCTGATAATTTTTAAATAAAGAAAAACAGGGATCAGTGCCAGATGCAAGGGTTCTGGAGGCATCTGATCGCGCATGCCAAAAAACAGACAGGCAATTAGAACGGCCAGCACGATTTCCAACAGGGCGTCTAAAAATCCAAGGAAATATTGCCGGATGTAGAAATAACCGCCGCCGGGAATGAACAGTGCGCTGAGCACCGCCACAAGTTTGCTTTTAAATTGAAGCCGGCATTTTTTACATTTTTTCATCCCTTCTGCCAGCCTGTGGGTGCAGCGCGGACAAAGATGCACTCGGGCAGACAGTTGCCCTTTGGTGCCGGAAAGCGGTATCTTTTTTTTGAGCAAAGCTCTGATTTTTCTTCTTTCAGAACCGGCAATCGCTTTAAATTTATCGAATTTTTTTAAACCAGCGCGCACATGCTGAACAATAAGGGTCCCGCCCTTGAGCTCGACGGATTGACAGCCCGCATAGACCACCTGGGCAATCGAATTTTTATAAGTATAGTTGGCGGTCGCCGGGATATGAAGAATGCGATAATTCGTGAACACGAATAAAGAGCGCTTAAGATAGACAAAAACAAAACCGGTCAGATATTGCGCCACGGAATTCAGCGGTGAATAACCGGTGGTTACCAGCAACACCTGTTCGCCTTTTTTTAAAAAGGGCTTCAAAAAAGAAATTTTGACAATTAACTTCCGCTGTCGCTTTTCAACTCGCTTTTTATAGACATCCTTATGGTTGGAAAACAGAATCTCGCGATCAACGGGAAGCCCGAATATCTGAGGACCCAGCATACCGACCGGATCAAAAGCCGCCTCGGCCATCTAAAAAATCCTTTCAAAACATAAATTTTGGTCGCTTTTCGATGCAATATATCGGTATGACAGGGATAAATCTTGAGTAAAATTTTTGCCGAATGGAATTTAAAGGCAAAAGGGGGGGGTAAAATGAAACGGATCTGCAATCCCCAAAAAGGTGATCCGTCTGGGGCTTTAAACTTTTGGCCTAATGCTGCGGGCCAAATTCTATCAGGGCTTATCACCAAGCAGAAGGCCGGAGTCATTGGGGGAATTAAGCGGAATCCGGCGGATGTTTTTAACACCGGCGGCCCGCAGCATATTGGTAAGCTGCTGTTCGGAATAGGATTGGCCCGAATCCGTGCCCAAAAGCATATTCAAGGAAAACAAGGCCGGGAAAAGGGGGCCGTCCATGCTGTTATTCAAAATAAATTCGTGAATAATAATAGTACCTTGGGGATCTAATGCATCGACTGCTTTTTGAATAATCAGACGGCATTCTTCCGGCCCTTCCCCGTGCAGGATATGCGACAACCAGGCTGCGTCATAATGCCCTTCAATGGGGTCGGTCAGATAATTCCCGTCTCTAACTCACTTGCGGCTAGCTGCCCGTCCCCAATAACGGTAAACACGTCCAGTTTAACCGCTGCATGCAGCAGCGCCGTCTTCCAGTAATAACCGGATATCTCAAGCAATTCACCGGGGTTTTATTGCTTGGTTGTCATGGAAAAATCCTATTATTTGCCGGCTAATCTTCACGCATTTCTTTGGCAAGCTGTTTCGGCGTCATGGTCCAAAAAGGGGTGCCGTCTTTTGTCAGACGAACCTTTATGATTTCCGTGTCGGGATCCTTTTTAACTTTTGAGGCCATGAAAATATCTTTACCGTTGATCTCGGCCCAGGCGCCTTTGATCTTAACGCGCTCATTTTTCACCAGCCTTATTTCGCTGGGTTTGCGGTACCAGGTCGGACAGAGATGTACTTCATATACGTAGGCCCCCTCTCTCACATCCAGCGCAGTTGCCGGCGACATGCCGGGCATCGGTACGACTTCCTTAACCCGCACAACATAGGCCCTGATCTTTTCATATTCGCGAACATCATAAAGCTGGTTATACGGGTCATCGATTCCCCAGCCCTGCATGTCGCGCTGCTCTCCGGCCTGAACCCAACTGATCCCCATGACCAGGGCAAGACAGACCAACATTAAAGATAATAGGATTCGCTTAATTGAAGATCGCATGGTTACCTCCTTTGAAATCGATCCGTTCAATTTTTTGATCGATTTTTGTGTTGTTGCGGTTTCTAATATTATATTGATTGAATCGGTATTTGCAACCCAGAAAAATGGCGCTAATTAATAAGACGTATCGGTATCGGGTTTTGTTTACAATATAATTGCAGGTACAATGGATTAATTAGAATAAAGCAAATTCCCTTCGCCGTAGACGGCGACCGGATAATTGGTCAGATCAAACGGATCGCCGCGCCAGCATATAAATGAGGCCCACTTTCCTTTGGCAAGGGTACCGAGCTGTTTATCAATACCCAGAATCCCGGCATTTTGGCGGGAAACCAGCTCGATGGCCTGTTGCTTGGACATACCGGCTCTCACAAACCAGCGAGTTTGTAAAAATAACTGACGGGCGAGGGTAACCGGATGGTCGGTCATTAAACCGAATTGTGCCTGGGAAGTTATCAAATGGCGGATATTGCGCCAATCTTCATGTTTTAGCTCAACTTTGTAGGCGAAGCTGTCGATCGGGCCGTATACGACGGGGATCTTGCGCTTTTTCAATTCCTGAAATATTTCAGCCCGGTGAACGTCCATGGCATGTTCGACGGTGAGCCGGATTTTGAAATCATCCACCAGCCGCAGCAGAGCGGCAATGTCATCGATCTTATGGACGTGGGCCCGCAGCCGGACTTTGGCGGCCAGCAGATCCTGCAGGACCCTGTCTTCGGCCGTAAACGTAATCTCATCTTTTTTGCTGCCTCTGGCCTTGCGGTATTGCTGGTCCTTGCGGCGCACTTCACTCAGCCTGCCGCGCAGTATGGCCATGGCTCCCATGCGGGTTGTGGGGCGTTGACCTTTCCAGCGGCGCGTTGACATGGGATTATAACCGAAAGCCGCTTTTAAACCGGCTCGACCGATGAGCGCCGCCGTACTGTCTTTGGCATAGTTGCGAATCACGGCTGACTGCCCTCCGATGATATTGCCGCTGCCCGGCACCACACATGAATACAGCACGCCGGATTCCACTGCATCCCGGAAAGCTTTATCATCCATTTGAACCGAATCCAGGGCATCCGTGAGGGCCAGAATCGAATCAAGCTGATCGTTTGCCTCTCCCTCGCAGCTCGGTTCGCCGGCGCGTTCCATACCGATGTGGCTATGCGGGTCGATAAACGCCGGGGTCAATACCTTAAATTCACCCAGTAGCTGACCTTGGGCGGTTTTGGATATGCCTGAGATCTTTTGGCCGTCAAAAACAAGATATGCCTCCGAGACCATTGATTTTCCGGTATAAATAGTTCTGGCAAAAATACAATTCATGGAAACCTCTATATTTTAATTAATCCGCCGACTCATAAGTCTGGTTAAACCCTTCAATTATCAAATGACCCTTTTGAAACCCATATGGGGTCTTTAACAAGAAGGATTAATTAAAATGTTAGATACTGTTTTTCCCAGTAGATGAGGGGTTGATATTCAAACAACCCATTTAAATGATGCATAAATGCATGCCGGCCCTCTTCCTGCCATAACCTGGTTACAGTTCGGTTGACCTGTCGATAAAATGTTTCAATCTCTGCAATCGATGCCGGCGGATCGCCTGTCAGATTTTTCGCGGCAATCTCTGTAATTAAATCCAGCCACATTTGACTGGCGCCCATAATATAATATGGCCAGGTTTTCTGGATCGATATCGGCCAGTTTTCGTCACTGGTATCTTCGATATTGGGACGGGTTATCCGGGTCGGATCATCATAAAGATCCCGGTCGAGAACATGCTCTGTTTTCAAATAGGCGACCAACGGATCGGCTTGCAGCGAGTTGAAAATAAGCCGGGCCGTGCGGGGTGAAGAATAGAAAATAAAACTGAATTGCCGGCCGGCGCCGTCTCGAGCTGCCCGGCGATGAAAACGCCACAGGTCGATATCCTTTTTATATTGTTCTAATTTTGGCAAAATGACCTGATGGGCCAGATATAAGTCCATATACCAGACCGGCTTGGTGTCCGGCGGCCACTGCAGGCGAAAGCGGGCAAACCACCAGCCATGGCCGGAAGGCAACTCACGGATCTTTAGCGGCTTGATCGCCGGTGACTGAACCCGGCCCAGTGACGAACATCCGGCAATGAAAACCAAAAGTAGAAAAGCGCCGCCGAGTATTTTAGAAATATTGCTGATTCTAAGCACAAATATTTTCCTTCTTTTTAGCTGATGGGCGCAATAGTCAAATATTTAATGCCTTCGCCGGTTGTGAAACGCCTTGCTAAACGGCTTATAGACAATGTGGCCGTCCTGCTCCTCCCGATCATAACCGTACACCCGGAATCGCTCACGGGAAAAGGATTTTAGCACGTTGAGAAACGATTCAAAGCCGCTCGTCAGGTAGACCAGCACATGCCCGCCGTCGAATGGCGGCAGCCTTAAAACCGATTGCCGCAAAATCGAAGGATGACTCCTTTCAGTGGTTGCTGGAATCAGACCAACGCCAATTTATTTGCATAATTGCCAATGATCCTGTATGAGTCAGTTGTAAGTGCATGTCAAAAGCATCGACTAAAATTATAGGTCAATGCCTGTCACCAGGGACCTTGCCCGGATACGGCTCTAGTGGAAAACAAACTGCTGTAAAAACACTATAACACAAAGCGGAATTGTTGGTTAAGAAATATTTCAGGGTCCTGGCGGCGCATCCGCAGGCGGATTCCATAATAATAGCTGAAACCATCACAGGGTCTAAGGAGAAAACCATGAATACCGCAGAAGACATTGTTGGGGATAAGCAACGGGAGATTGTTTCCATTTCATGGGATCGGACGGTTCAACAGGCTTGCCAGAAAATGGTCGATCGAAAAATCGGCGCAATTCTGGTTAAAAAGGATGACCAATTCGTTGGCATTTGGACCGAACGGGACTTACTGCTCAAAATGACCGAAGCAGGATTCGATCCCCACACCGCAAAAATCGGCGACTATATGTCCACGCCGCTTAAAACGGCACCCCACAGCACCCGGATTCACAGGCTGCAGGAGATGTTTCTGGGATTGTATCTGCGACATCTGCCCATCGAAAAAGATGGCGAGTTCATCGGTCTGCTTTCAATCGGCGATGTCCTCAGAGCCAGCCTGATTGATATGGATCACCAGTTAAAAAATTTAAATGCGTTCGTCACCTGGGACTATTATGAAAACTGGCGCGAGGGCAGAAAAAAGCCGCAATAGCCTGATCTAAAAACCATCGCGAAAATTCGGATAACAGCCAGGAAGCCGCCGGCCGATATGGGGGAATTGAGGGCATTTTTGAGATGGCCGGCTGAAGCGAACCATAATCTTTCAAACACCGTTCTGAATCGTAATGCCATAAATGGCAACTGCCCTATCAAAGAAATATTGGATATATTCATCAGCCGCAATCGTCTTATTGGGTCTATATCTCACCAGTCTCTATAGCTATCTGCTTTTCCACGGGCTGGTGGAAATATTCAGTGTTATGGTTGCCTTTGGCATTTTTTCAGTGACCTGGAATTCCCGCCGCTTTACGGACAATAATTATCTCTTTGCAGTCGGAATTGCTTATTTATTCATCGGTGCCAGTTGCAAGAAAATCCGGGATGATAAGGGCTATTGGAATCAAATCGAAACTTATATACATGCTCATTCCGAAGCCAAGTTCAGCCATGGCATTTGTCCGGAATGTATGAAAAAACTTTACCCCGGACTATGAAAATTTTTGCCGGGGCATCTTAATTCAGGTATTAAAATTTATGATCCAAAAAACAGAAACTCTGATTATCGGCGGCGGTGCGATTGGTGTTTGTTGCGCCTTTTACCTCAATGCGCTTGGCAAAAAGGTCTTGCTGGTTGAGAAAAATGATATCTGCTCGGGCAGTTCTTACGGCAACGCCGGACTGATCGTTCCCAGCTACAGTATACCGCTGGCAGCACCCGGCGTCATCGGCCAGGGTCTTAAATGGATGACCAAGCCGCATAGCCCCTTTTATATCAAACCGCGCCTGGATTGGAACTTGCTCACCTGGCTGTGGAAGTTTCGGGGTGTCTGCAACATGCACCACGTGCGTCAATCCATACCGGTATTACGCGATCTTCATGCAGCCAGCTTCAATTTGTACGAAGATCTGGCAGAAATTGAAGGTGTGGATTTCGCATTGGAAAAAAAGGGATTGCTGGAGTTATTTATTACTCAGAAAGGATATGACAAAGGCATTAAAAACATCGGGTTGCTAAAAGAATACGGAGTTGAAAACAGAGTGCTGCCCAAAAAAGAACTCCCTGAATTCCTGGCAGGCATTCGAACCCCGGCGGTCGGAGGTGCTTACCGGCCGCATGACGTGCATCTTATCCCCGACCGGTTCGTGCACCAATTGGCCCGGCACCTGGAAAAAATAGGGGTTCGTTTTTTGACATCTTGTGAAGTGCTCGATTTTGAGACCTCCGGCCGCCAGGTCACCGCGATTAAAACCACCCGGGGGGATATATTGGCCGAGGAAATTGTAATCGCCGGTGGAGCCTGGTCCGCGGAACTTGCCCGCAATCTGCAACTCAATCTTTCCATGCAGCCGGCTAAGGGATACAGCATCACTTTCAGACGCCCCGACCCATGTCCCACCCTGCCGGTAGCCATGGCCGAATCAAAAGTCGTGCTCACCCCGATGGCGGATACGCTGCGCTTTGCCGGCACCCTCGAACTTGCAGGATTCGATCAATCAATCAACCTGGGTCGGGTACAGGCCATCCTTAAAACCGTTCGGGCATATTTTCCGGACCTGGATCCCGACTCCCTCGAGCTGCTCGAAATCTGGCAGGGTCTAAGGCCGTGCAGTCCGGACGGACTCCCCTACTTAGGGCGGACCCCGCGCTTCGACAATGTCATCCTGGCGACCGGCCACGGGATGCTGGGGATTTCGCTGGCTCCCATCAGCGGCAAAATCGTCTCACAGCTCAGCGCCAATGATACACCGGCCATCAACCTGGCGGCTCTTAGCGTTGAGCGCTTCAACTGAATTTGAGCAATTCGTTGAAATTTAATTGTTTTATCGGATTAACACCTGATTTTAAAAAACTACTAAAACTATAATGCGTGTATCAAGGTCCCGATAACAAATAACGATTAACCAATAACTTCTATTTGAGCATCAGCGCTGCGGCGCTGGTCAGTTCAATGAGGTGGTGCGGGATAAATACCGACCACCACCATCACCAGCACCAGCGCAGCGGTGAGCATTTTCATCGGCGGGGAAAGTTGAATGCCGGCCTGAGCCTGCTCGGGTTCCAGCAGATAGGCGGCTTTGACGACCAGCAGATAGTAATAAAGCGAAATAACCACATTGATCATGGCAATCAGGACCAGGGTAAAGTAACCCTTTTCGATGGCGGCCATGAAGACCAGAAATTTACCCGTAAAACCGATGGTCGGCGGAATACCGGCCAGACTGAAAATCGACACCATCAGCGCCATGGCCAGCAGCGGGGAGCGCCGGGACAAACCCGCCAGGTGCGATATCTCCAGATTACGTCCGTCGTCGGCCACTTTGACAACGACTAGAAAAACCGTGAATTTCATGAACAACAGGGCCGTAACATAAAAAATAGCGCTCATGTACCCGGCCGAATTCATACTCAGAATTCCAATCAGGACATACCCGGCATGGGCTATGGTGGAGTAGGCCAGCAGCCTTTTAAAATCCTTCTGAACGATGGCGGCCAGGTTTCCGACCGTCATCGAAACGATGGCCAGGGTAACCAGCACATGAACCAGATAAATACTGCCGTCACCGCCGACGGCAACCATGCGGGTTAAAATGGCAACCGCCGCCACCTTCGAGGCGGTGGCAATATAAGCGGTCGCCTGATTGGCGGCGCCCTGATAGACATCCGGCGCCCAGAAATGGAACGGAAAGACCGCCAGTTTAAAGAAAAATCCACACAGTGTCAGCAGCAGCCCGATAACCACTGTCGGCCTGTCAAGCATGCCGGGCAAAACCCGGACCATTTCCGTGACATAGGTCGCATTCGTGGTGCTGTAAAGCAACGCAACGCCGAAAAGCATCACCGCTGACGCGAAAATACCCACCAGAAAATATTTGAGCCCGGCCTCAAGCCCAATCTGCTCATCTTTTCTTAAAGCAACCAGGATATACAGCGAATAGCTGGACAGCTCCAGGGCCACATATATGCTCAGCAGGTGAACACTGCTGACCAGCAGCATCATCGCCAGGGTACAGACAAACAGCAGTAAATAAAATTCCGAATGGTATCGCTCGGCAACACCGTTGAGATTCGAACAAATGGAAACAATCAAAAAAAGCCCGATTGACAGCAATACCTTAAAAACCTGGGAGAAAAGATCCACCCGGTAAGCCTCGAAAAACAGAAGCCCCTCCTGCCGGATCGATACCAGGCAGATCACCACCCCGAGTAGCGCCAAAACCAGCGCGGTGAAGTAATCCCGCCGGGGATTGTTATGTTTTGCCATGGCCATAAAAAGGAAATACAATGCCGGCGGCAAAGTAATACAGCTCAGGATAAAAGAGAAACCATTTCATCAGGGCAATCCATTCATAAACGGTATCGATGCGGTTTCGATCATGTCAAACATCAACGCTGGAAAGAGTCCGAATATCACCAGTACGGCCAACAAGACCATCCGGGGCAGACCCAGGCCAAATGACACATCCGGCAGATGCGCATATTTTTCATTTTTAGGACCATAAAATGTGCGCTGCACCACCCGCAGCATAAACAGCGCGCTGACCACCAGCGCGCACACCGCCAGCGTCCCCCAGAGCGGATAAGTTTTGAAAGCGGCAATGAAAACCATCAGCTCGCCCCAGAAGCTGGCCAGACCGGGAACACCGATGCTGGCCAGGGCGGCGATAATAAAATAGGTAGACGCCACCGGCATGATCCGGCTCAACCCGCCCAGCTCATCAATTTTTTTGGTATGGGTGCGGTCATAGATATATCCGATCGAAGAGAACAATAACGCCGTCATGACCCCGTGGGCAAACATTTGAAACACCGCGCCGTTTAACCCGTCCACCGAGACGGTGGCCAGCCCGAGACCGACAATTCCCATGTGGGAAACGCTCGAGTACCCGATACAGATATTTCAGGTCGGTCTGGCTTAACCCCACAAAGACCCCGTAAACGATGCCGATGGCCGCCAGAACCGCCATCAGCGGCGCCCAGTACTGCCAGCCTTCCGGGCACAGAAAAATGCCCACTCGCAATACGCCGAAAGCGCCGATTTTCATGAGCACGCCGGCGTGAACCATGCTCACGGAAGTGGGAGCGGCCACATGCCCCACCGGCGACCAGGTATGAAAGGGCCACACGGCGGCCAGGATACCGAAACCGATAAACAGAAAAGAGGAAGGCAAATTTCTGCTCAAAAGGCGTGAGAATGTTCCGGGTTGCATCAGCAGTGTCACATCAAATGTGTTTAACCCCGACTTTGCAATACAGGTAAATGATTGCCGGCAGAATCAGGGCGCTGCCCGCCAGCAGGTAAAGCGTCAGCTTCATGGCGCCGTATTCTTTGCGCGTGGAGCCCCAGATGGCGATCAGCAGGTACATGGGAAAAAGCGAAACATCGTACCAGACGAAAATGAAAAACAAATCCATGCTCATGAAGAGCCCGAACACACCGGCGACCAGCAGGAAATACAGGGCAAAAAACTCCTTGACCCGATAGTCCAGTTCCCACATGGTCAGCACACCGGTAAAAAACACGATCCCGGTCAACAGCAGCATGGGCAGATTGAAGCCGTCAGCCGCGTTCAGGTAGGTAATGCCGATAGACTCCACCCAGTGAAATTTCTCGACGAACTGAAGCCCCCCCTGGCTCTTGTCGTAGGCAAAAAACAGGTAAACGGAAAGTATCAACGTAATGCCGGAAAAAACCGCACTGACCCATTTGATCTGGGCCTGGCGCTGCTCGGGTATCACGAGGATCACGAAAAGCCCCGCCACGCAGGCCAATAAAATAGCCGTCAGAAAAGGAAAGCCGGTAAATTCCATAACAATAATGCCTAGAAAAAGAAATAGAGCCCCAAAAACACCAGGACCACAAAAATAGCCAATAACCGGTACTGCACCATCCCCAGATGCAGCAAGGCAACCAAGCGACCGGTTTCAACGGTCGCCTTGCCAAATCCGTCAAGGCCCCTATCAATTACTTTTTTATCGTTGAGGGTAAACCAATTGGAGACCACGCCGTAAATGAAAATATCCATAAAGCGACGATAAAACCGGTCGATGTACCATCGTTCGGCAAAAAGATGGTTCAAGGGCGCAATCTTTTCGACAAATCCCACCTGATCGGCGCCTTGACGGCCGAATTCCAGCCACGCCAGCACCACCCCGCCCAGCGCCGAACCGATGGCCGCAAACGGCAGCCAGGCATGGTGGCCGGCGTGAGCTGCCGGTATGCTTGGCTGTCCGCTGAGAAACGCTTCCAGGGCGCCCTGGAAAAAACCCAGCATCACCGTAATAGCCGCCAGAACAATCAAGGGCCAGCTCATCACCCAATAGCCACCATGGTCGTGGTCATGGCCGGATTCGGTGCCGGACTGCTTTGGAAAAAGGATGACAAAAATCAACCGGAAGGTGTAATAAGCGGTTAAAAAGGCACCCAGCAGTCCGGCCGCCAGCCACACGGGATTATTCAATTCGGCCAGGGCACCGAGGATGACCTCCTTGCTGAAAAAACCGGATAAGGGCGGCAAACCCGCCAGGGCCGCCGCTGCAATAATGGTACAGACCATGGGGATTTTTAACCGCCGTCCACCCTGCCGGCTGATGTCAAACATATCGTTGCTATCAAAGCGGTGGATGAAAACCCCGGCGCAAAGAAACAAGAGGGCCTTGAAACCGGCATGGGTGGTCAGATGAAACATGCCGGCAAAATAGCTGCCGGCCGCCAGGCCCATGATCATAAATCCCAGCTGGCTGATGGTGGAGTATGCCCAGACCTGCTTGATATCCCGGGTGACCATCGCCATGGTGGAAGCCAACAGCATACTGATGGTGCCGATCATCAGGAATATGACCATCGCCGTGGCCGACTGGCTAAAAAACGGAAACAGGCGGCCAAACAGATAAACGCCGGCCGCCACCATGGTCGCTGAATGCAGCAGGGCGCTGACCGGCGTCGGTCCTTCCATAGCATCCGGCAGCCAGGTCAGCAACGGAAATTGAGCGCTCTTGCCGATGATGCCCCCGAAGATCAACAGCGCTGAAATCGTAATATAGGTCGATGACATGCGGGTCGTTACCTGGGGACCGTTGATTTCCAAGACATTAAGATTTCCCAGATGAACCAGAACCAGCAGCAGCCCCAGGAAAAACGCCACATCCCCAAAACGGGTCATGACGAAGGCTTTTTTGCCGGCCTCCGTGGCGCTGAATTTTTCGTACCAGAAACCGATCAGAAGATAGGATGCCAGGCCGACCAGTTCCCAGAATATATACAGTTGCAGCATGGTGGGCGACAAGGTCATACTCATCATGGCCCAGGCAAACAGGGACATGCAGGCATAGTATCTGGAAAATCCGGCATCCCCGGCCATATAGCCAAGCGAGTAGACCTGAACCAGAAAACTGATCGTCGCCACCACGCTGAGCATGAGCAGGCTGGTTTGATCCAGCAGATAACCAAAGGGAACGGTGATATCACCCGATAGCAGCCAGCGTCCGGTATATTCGAGCGGGGTTTGCAGGTGCCAGTGACGGACAAGCAGGAACAGGGCGCTGATCAGAGATATGCTGATTGCCGCAATCGATAAGCCGGCCGACAGCCGCGGGTACTTTCTGGTAAAAACCATGATTAAAAGAAACGCGACAAACGGCAGCAAGGTTGCCAGTATCGCAGCCGTTAATGATGGTTCCTGTAACCAGTTCGTAATCATCGCAAGATTTACTTTAAGATGTTATAGTTTTCGGGATTAATAGACCCGGTTCGGCGATAGGCCCAGACAATCAGCGCCAGTCCCACGGATACCTCCGCGGCGGCGATGGCAAAAACAAAAAGCACGATGGCCTGGCCGTCAAGATTTTGCCAGCGCAAGGAGGCACCGACCAACATAATGGCGGCCGCATTCAACATGACTTCGACCCCCAGCAGAATCATAATCAAACTGCGGCGCGCCACCACGCAAAAAATTCCCATCAAAAAAAGCAGACCGGCCAGAATCAGGACATGATTAAACGGGACGATCATAATTCACCCTCGATGGTTCCCCGGGTCGGGTCTTTTTTCGCGCCGCCTTGCCAGTAAGAGTGCACCGATAATCGGCTACCAGCAATAACAGGGATACAATTTCGATCGAAAGCCAGTGTTTCTGAAAAATGTACTGCCCGAATGCGCCGGGTTCAGCCCGGGCTGTTTTCAATACGCTGTGGCCGCCGGGATCCGCAGCGACAAGCGCAACGCCAAGCACCAGGTAGACAACCCCACAGACAGCGGCCGGCAGCCACTGGCTCAGCGGAAAAAGACGTTCGCCGACGGTTTCAATTTTGAGCATCATGACGATAAATAAAAATAAAACCATGATGGCGCCGGCATATATAATAACTTCCAGTACGGCCAGAAAAGGAGCGCCGAACAGGTAAAAAAGCATGGCACTGCCGAAAAACGAAAATATCAGATATACCACCGCATGCACCATATCGCGCCGGCTGATGGCCAGCCCGGTGGTGACCAGAATCAAAATTGCCAACAGATAGAAAATGATTGAATAGATAGTCATAACAGATGTCGCTTGAATGCCGGGAGGCTGGAAAGCTTGGAGGCTCAATTATGTCAATTAGATTCTCAGCATCCCAGCTTTATAGCCTCCCAGCTTCCTGGCTTCCAAGCCTCCAAGCCTTCCAGTTTCCCAGCCGTTAAGGCATATTGCTTTTAATATTAACCGGTTTATCTTCCTTGATGTGATCCCCTTTATCACCGACATCGGTGACGATGCCGGCATACTTGTAGAAGCAATATTCCTTATCTTTGCCCCCGTGGTCAACCAAAAGATCCTCTTTTTCATAAACCAGTTTTAAGATATCTTTTTCGCAGGTCTCGAAATTCGGTGTCAGCTGAATGGCTGAGGTCGGGCAGGCTTCTTCGCACAGACCGCAGTAAATACAGCGCGCAAAATTGATCCGAAACCAGGCCGCATACCTGCGGCCGCCTTCTTTGGCAGCCGACTGCATGGATATGCAGCTGACCGGACAAACCGCTGAACACAGATAACAGGCCACGCAGCGCTCATTGCCATCCGGATCGCGGGTTAAAATAATGCGGGCCCGGGTGCGCTCCGGCAACGGCCGCTTGTATTCCGGATATTGTTCGGTAATGGGTTTGCGAAAAAGATGCTTGAACGTTGTCGCCAAATCCGGTTGCCAATGCTTTGACGGCTTCAAGTGCGGAGGACATAATAATTTAATAATCTATTTTATTGAGACGTGAATTAAATTCAAATTCGAATATCTGTTTTGAATTTGTATTTTTTGTCATTCTAATTTGTTTCGGACTTCGATATTCGGTTTTCGAATTTATAATCAATAGGATTGCTCCGGTTACAATTATATTTACCAGCGCCGCCGGGATCAGTACCTTCCACCCCAATGTCATCAATTGATCATAGCGCAGACGCGGCAATGTGCCGCGGATCCAGATCATGACCAGCGCCACCAGAATAATTTTAATAAAAAGCCAGACCGGCGGCGGCAGAAACGGACCGCGCCAGCCGCCCAGGAAAAAAACCGCGGTTAACGCCCCCAGCACCTGCATATGCACGTACTCACCCAGAAAGAAAAGCCCGAAGCGCATGCCGCTGTATTCGGTATGGTAGCCGGCACCCAGTTCGTTTTCAGCCTCCGGCAGATCAAAGGGAATTCGTTTGCTTTCGGCCATGGCGCTGAGGATAAAAATTACGAAAGGAAAGCGGCTGGACCAGGATGAATGGATAGTCGGCCTGGGCATTGACGATATCCACCAGGCTGAAGGATCGCGCCAGCATGACGATCGGCACCAGCGAAAGACCCAGCGAAAGTTCATAGCTGATCATCTGGGCCGCACCCGCGGATACCGCCCAAGCAGGCTGTATTTTGAATTGGAGGCCCACCCGCCCAGGGCAACGCCGTAGACCCCCAGCGAAGACATCGCAAAAACAAAAAGCAGCCCCACATTGAGATCGGAAATTACCATGCGGAATTTTTTTGCCCCCGACCATCAGATCGCTGCCGAACGGCACGACGGCAAACATCAACAGGGCGGTGAAGGCCACCACGGCCGGTGCCAGTAAAAATATCATGCGGTCGGCCGCCGCCGGCACGATGATCTTCTTTGAGCATCATTTTGATGCTGTCGGCAAAAGGCTGCAGCAATCCGAATTTGCCGGCCCGGTTGGGGCCGTAGCGAATCTGCAGCCGCGCCAGAAACTTGCGTTCAACCAGCACCAGATAGGCCGCCACCAGGAGCAGGACGATCAGAACCACGCCCAGTTTAATATCCTAAAAATATGAAGCCGATTAACCAGTCCATAATGCGATGTCATTGAGTGTCTAATCCGGACAAGCCGGAATTGAATATTGACGATTGAAGATTGAAGATTTGTCGTATCGCTTCGCTCTGTCTTTTCAAATTAAGCGGTCACTTTTTTGATTTGTTCATGACCGATGCTGATGGCACCGGTTTCAAAAATTTGCCAGGCTAATTTGCGGTGCCGGGGAATAACCAGCACGCCGGCGGCCATGTTTTCGACAGCTTTAAGTTTCGCATCAAGCCGGCCGTTTTCGGTTTGGATGGAAATCAGGTCGCCGTCAACCAAGTCTAAACTTTCGGCCTCGCGGGTGTGCATCATGACCGCCGGTTCAGGCTCCAGCTCCCGCAAACATTCGGAGTGGGCCGAAAGCGTATCGGTGCCGAAGGTCAAATCAGTAAGAATTAAATTTAATCTTCCGGCGTCCTCCGGGTGCGTCGCAGGCCGCCCGGAAAAGTCTGTCGTAAACCGCAGATCGGTTTTCACCCCTGAATGCAGCCGGATGACTTCATCCGGAATCCCGGCGGTTAAATTAACATCGGCCAACTCCGGAACAATTTCAGCCAACTTTTTGTATACAGCTGCCGGAAGCGCTTTATTTTCCGGCTCTGTTTTTTCTTCAGCCAGTTCTGCCAGAGTCTGCCAGGCCGGCCTGGATTCTGCACCGGGGATCCCGGTTCCGTAAAGTCTGGGGGGATGGTCCCCGCCGCCGCTTTGGACGATCGGGACACCGCCGCGTAGGCCTGCCGCACCGTCTGGGCCCGTCCTTCCTGGTTGACGAAAATTCCGTCGGTCTCATAGAGGGTGGTTGAAGGCATAAAAATATGCCGCTTTTTGCAGCGCATTCGGAATCGAGGTAGTCCAATACAATCAACAAATCAAGCATGTCGAGCGCCTGCCCCAATCGTCTGCGGTCCGGAAAATGGAAAAAAGGATCGGATTCTACCAGAATGAGCGATTTGACTTCTCCGTTTTCAATCGCTTCGATGATGTTCAGCAATGATGCGTGGTCGTTCGGAGAAAAGTCCGGCACCAAACGCATTGGCGCCCGGCAGCAGGTAAAACAGGCCGGCGTTTTTATCGGCTGCCCGCAAAAACAGGCCAAGATCCGCTGCAATCCCAGGCCCCTGAACGGGCAAATGTCGGTGCCGCAGACAATCACCGGCCGTTGGCTGTTTTTAAGGCAGTCGGCGGCCGCGGTTAAAAAATCCTCCGGGTAGCCGGCAATTAGATTCCGGCCCGGCAGCGCCTCAAAGAATTTAGCCGCATTTCTCCCCATAAGAAGCCGCCGCCCTGGGATCCACCGCGGCTTTGATAAATAATCCGACCAAACCGCTCAAATCTTCCATCGGCCGCCGGCAAATGCTTAAAATCCAGCGGCAGCGAAATGGGCCTGGGATCCATCACGACAATTTTGGCACCGTTTCTTTGCGCCTGGCGCATGGCCAACGCCAGCATGGGCGCTTCGTTAATCGGATCCGCCCCCACGCAGAGGATAAAATCCGCTTTTTCCACCTCCCGCAGTGACACGGCCAGTTCGGGCTCCAATCTGGCAATGGCGGTTTTCACTTTCGATGTTGTGGCCGGATCCATAAAATAGGCGGGATTTCGCCAGCCCATTGTCTGGCACAGGTGCCTGAGCATGGCCTGGGTTTCCAGACTGCTGCGGGCGGAGCCGACGGCAGCGATCGCAGAAGGCCCTGCGTCCCGGCTGGTTTTGCCAAGTTCGGCGATCGCAGCCTGCAGGGCCTGGTCGTGAGAAACCGCCTCGCCGTTGATCAATGCCTGGCGCGGTCTGGATTCGAGGCTGGCGTAGAAAAATCCGTAGCGCCCGCGATCACAGATAAAATAGCCATTGACCTCTTCGCTGTAGCGGGCTTCCTGCCGCTTGACTTCACGATACCGGATGCTGGCGACGGTATGGCATCCCAGGCAGCAGTTGATGCAAATTGAAGGGCTTCGCTGGTAATCCCAGCGCCGGCCAAAATACCGCGAGGGTTTATCCGTATACACCCCGGTGGGGCAGATATCGCTCAAATTGCCGCGTAAAGGGGCTTTGCAGGATACCGTCCTGAAAACGCCCGAAATAGGTGCGATTCGCATTGCGCATGACGCCCAGATCATGGAAGCCGGCAAATTCCTGATAATAGCGGGCTACACCGATAGCAATGAATGCAGCGGTTCATCTCATGCTGAACCAGGGGACCCAGGTACTGGTCGATGTAGGTGCGTTTGCGGCCGGCATATCTTCGGATTCCGTGGCCGCCGGAGACGGTCATATCCTGGAGCAGACAGTGCCCGCCCTCGTCACAAACCGGGCAATCATGGGGATGGTTGACCATCAGCCATTCAATCACGTGTTTGCGAAAATCCACGGCTTCTGCGTCCGTGGTGGAAACCACCATGCCGTCCTGGGCCGCGACCATGCAGCTCATCTGGATGCCCTTTACCGGCCCATCGAAAAATTTAACGGCACAAACCCGGCAGGCCCCCACCGAGCCCAGGGCCGGATGATAGCAAAACCGGGGGATCATGATGCCCAGTTGCGCGGCGGCCTCGATCACCATGGTTTTAGGCGCAACTTCTATTTCTTTATCATCGATAATCAGTTTGGGCATGAAAGTGTCCGCAAATCACAATATAGATGGCTAACTTCATCATTTATGCAGTTTGTTTATTCATCGGGAATTTGCCCGGAGCAATGGAGTGGTGGAGTACTGGAGTGATGGAAAAAACAAAAAAAGAATAACCGATATAATACCGCTATTATCCGACTCTCCAATACTCCATTACTCCAACACTCCACCAGCAAATTAAATTGATCTCTATTTTATCAATTCATAATTCCAGTTCATATTTCGTCTAGCCCCACGCTACCGGAACGGGCACTGCTTCTGGCTGATATGCGCCTGGATCTCATCCTCGAAGTGCTTGAGCAAACTTTCCACCGGGGCAACAGCCCCGGGAGCAAAGGCGCAGTAAGAATTCCAGAGATATTTAGCACATGCGTTCGAGCCTGGGAATATACTCCGATTCACCGTCGCCGTGTTCAATTCGTTTAAGCAAATCCAGAATGTAGGGCAGTCCTTCCCGGCAGGGGGTGCACCAGCCGCAGGACTCGCGCGCAAAAAATTCGATTAGGTTGACCGTGGCCCCCACCAGGCAGGTTTTATGGTCAAACACCATGATGGCACCGGTGCCAAGCCGGTTGCCGACCTTGCGCAATGGATCAAAGTCCATTTCTATGTCATAGTGCTCCCGGGGCAAAAACCCGGTCGAGGCGCCGCCCGGCAGGCAGGCTTTGTATTCGGACCCGGCCAGCATCCCGCCGGCGTACACTTCAATAATTTCGCTCAGACGCACACCGACCGGCAGTTCATAACAGCCCGGCTTGTTGACTTTGCCGCTGATACCGAAAATTTTCGTGCCGGCTCCGGTTTCGGTTTTTGCCAGATCTTTAAACCATTGCCCGCCGTTTCTGATGATATGGGGCAGGCAGGCAAAGGTTTCAACGTTGGACAGCACGGTCGGCCGATCCCAGAGCCCTTTTTCAGTCGGGTAAGGCGGCGGTTTCATGGGATTCGGCCGTTTGCCCATTAGGGCATTTAACTGAGCCGTCACCTCGCCGCAGATGTAGCGGCCGGCACTGCGATGGACGACGAGCTCCAACGAATATTCGCTGCCCAAGATATTTTGGCCCAGGTAACCTGCGCGGCGTGCTATCTCGATTTCCCGTTCCAGAATTCGGGCAGCATTTTCATATTCCGGCCGGATAAAGATAATGCCCTTTTCAGCCAGCGAAGCGTAGCCGGCAATTATAATCCCTTCGATCAGCATGTGCGGATCGGCATGGATCAGCACCCGATCTTTAAATGTACCCGGCTCCATTTCGTCGGCGTTGCACACGATGTAGCGCGGAAAACCCGCATCATCGGCCACCGACATCAGCTTCATCCCGGTGGGGAAAGCAGCCCCGCCCCGACCGAGCAAATTGGCATTCATAACCGCCTGGCGGACATCCTTATGGGAATAATCCTTGAGAACATCGCTCAAAGCCTGGTAACCGCCGCTTTGGCGGTATTCATCCAGGGTGGCAATCCGGTCCGGTTTGCGATTTTGAAGCAGAACCTGTTGGTATTTCGAAGCCATATACCTTTGATAAATGCTATTTAGTTAGTTTCACATTAAAGTGCCAGGCAAAACATCTGATATTCGAAATCAAAATTATTGATTTTTAAGCTTTTGACTTAAGCGTCTCCAGAATTTCGTCTATCTTTTCGGCCGTCAGATTCCCGTATGCTTTGCGGTTAATCAGCATGGCCGGAGATCGGTCGCAGTAGCCGATGCAGCAGACCGCTAACAGCGTAAACATCCCGTCGGCGGTGGTTTCGCCGGGCTGGATGCCGAGTTTTTGGCTGAGATAGTCCCGCACGGATTCGTAACCGTCCATCCAGCAGACCACGCTGTCACAGACATGAATCACGTATTCGCCGACCGGTTCCCGGTAGATAAACGTATAGAAGGTGGCCAGCTGTTCGACCTCCAAAGCCGACATGCCAAGCAGTCCGGCGGTTTCCTGCACGCCCTCGTCGGTCAGATAACCGTAATGATCCTGAATCGCGAACATGACATCCACCACCAGTTCCCGCGGATGCTCCACCTGCTCAACGTGTTCTATCAAAGATTGTCTGAGTTTTTCAGGTAACATAGTGTCAACCATCCATCGGCTGAACCAACCTCAATCCGAATTCCAACTTCCTTCTTCCGCACTTCCGCATTCCCACTTCATCTAACGGTCTATATCCGGCAATATGTAGTCAAACGATCCGATAATCGCGATTAAATCGGCCACCGTCTCTCCCACCGATATCAGCGGCATCACCTGAACATTGGCAAATCCGGGCCCCCGGATGCGGGTGCGATAAGAATAGCCAAGCCCGTCGCTGACCACGTAATAGCCCTGCTCTCCGCGCGGAATTTCACAGGCGGCATAGGCTTCCCCCACCGGCATCTTGGGGCCGCGGGTGACGTTGATAAAGTGATGAATCAGACTTTCAATGTCTGTCAGCATATCTTTGCGCTGAGGGATTACGTAGCGGTAGTCATCGGTAACCCAGCGTCCGGCCGGCATGTTGTCGGCGGCCTGCTTGATTATTCCAAGGCTCTGGCGCATTTCCTCCACCCGCACCAGATAACGGGCATAACAATCACCCCCGGTGGCGGTGGGGACTTCAAAATCAAAATTTTCATAGCCCGAATAGGGAAACGCTTTGCGCAAATCCCACTGCAAACCGCAAGACCGCAGGTTCGGCCCGGTTACCCCCCAGCCCATGGCATCTTCAAGGGTCAAACGGCCGATTCCCTGGGTTCGCGCTTTAAATATGGGATTTTTGCGAAGCAGGCTCTCGTATTCGTCAAGAGCCCGGGGGAATACCTTGACAAAATCATCAACGGCCTGTTTCCAGCCTTCGGGCAAATCGGCGGCCACGCCCCCCAGTCTGAACCAGGAGGGGTGCAGTCGTCCGCCGGTAATCCGCTCCACGATGTCCATGATCATTTCACGCTCGCGGAAAACATAGAAATTAGGCGCCATCGCCCCCACGTCGTGGGCATAGGTACCCAGCCACACCAGATGATTGCTCAGCCGGAAAAACTCGCTTAGCATGACCCGGATGACCTGGGCCCGCTCGGGAACGTTGATGCCGGCCAGGGTTTCCACCGCCATGACATAGGGCAGATTGTTGGCTGCGCCGGCCAGGTAGTCGATGCGATCCGTGTAAGGGATAAACTGATGCCAGGTTTGTCGTTCGGCGATTTTTTCCGCCGCGCGATGGTGATATCCGATATCCATTTCCATGGAGGTAATTTCTTCGCCATCGAGGGTTACGATATAGCGTATCAACCCGTGGGTGCTGACATGGTGGGGCCCGATATTTAAGATGAGCTGATGCTGCCGGCCGGAATCTTTGACAAAAACGCCGCCGTCCAGGGGCTGATTTTTTTGGGCATCGGCCAGGGTATAGGGCGCCATCTCGGTTGCCCGACCCGGATAATTTTTGCGCAAGGGATGCCCTTGCCATTCCGGGGGCAAAATCAGGCGCCGCAGATTCGGGTGGCCATCAAATCGCACGCCGAGCAGATCAAACGCTTCGCGCTCATACCAGTTGGCTGAGGGCCAGATATCGGTCACCGTCTCGCGCCGCCGGATTGGGCCCGGCCAACGGAACTTTCAGGCGCAGGCGGGCCGGCGGATCAAAAGACAGTAAATGATACACCAGGGTGTAATCCGGGTAATCTTCCCGCTTGCGGCGGGCGGACTCGTCGATGGCGGTCAGATCGTCCAGACGCTGAAACCGGGTGGCAGCCGCTGAGTTGAGAAAATGCAGCACGTCTTTGATGCGGTTTTGGTTCACCACAAACGATGGCATGTCACAGGGTTGCGGTTCCGGTGTTACGGCTTGTCCGAAGCGATCCTGCAGTTCGCGGGCCAGGCGCTGCGCATTAGCGTCCAGCTCGATTCGGGGTGACGGCGGGGTCCACATTAAATCGGTGCGGCTGTCCGTAAACCGGGTCGGCACCACCGAACTGCCCCGGATGGCGGTGCCCTCCATGCCCGGGCCGCGGGGATCTCTTGATTTGGTCTGGCCGTCCACCAGAATCGGCTTCTGGGTGCCCTGGCTGCCACCCTTCAGGTGCAGGATCGGGACGGGTGGGTTTTTCTTGCGCGGTAATTTTATCCTGCAGCATGACCAGGCCCTGCAGCACGGCCTCCGGTCTGGGCGGACACCCCGGAATATAAACATCCACCGGCAGGATCTGATCAACCCCCTGCACCACACTGTAGACGTCATACATGCCGCCGCAGTTGGAGCAGGACCCCATGGAGATCACCCAGCGCGGTTCCGCCATTTGCTCATAGAGCCGTAATACGACCGGGGCAATCTTTTTAAAAACCGTCCCGGAAATAATCAGCAGATCCGCCTGCCGGGGCGAAGGCCGCAAGACTTCGGCCCCGAAGCGGGCCATATCGTAGCGGGGCGTAAAGGCGGTGGCCTCCTCAACGAAACAGCAGGACAGCCCGAAAAACATGGGCCAGAGACTGTATTTGCGGGCCCAGTTGATGACCAGATCGGCATTGTTTAAGAGTTGCTCGTTTAACTTTTTGTCGCGCGTCGGCCCCCACTCAAGCCCCCCTTTTTTCCAGATATAAACAAGTCCCAGGATCAACACCCCAATAAAAAAAGAAATCTGCAGCCAACCGGCCCAGCCCAGTTTTTCCCAGGCAATGGCCCAGGCAAAAATATAGGCGCCCTCCACATCAAAAAGCAGAAAAAAAATGGCGACCAGGTAAAAAGGCACCGGATACCGCAGACGCGCGCTTCCGGTGGGAATGATGCCGCTTTCATAGGGCCTTAATTTTTCGGGATTGGGCTTTTTTTCCCCGAGCCAGGAAGCAATAAAAAGCAGCAGGGCAATTAATGCCATGACCAACAGGCCGAATACGACCAGACTCAAAACGCCGGGCTCCCAGGGAGATAACGATCCGCTATTCACAACCGGTTGCATGATTCGCTCCGCAAAACTCTATCCATTTGGCAAAAATCAACTAAGATGCGGTTTTTGTTCATTGACCGGCAGCCGGCATCGCAGGCCGCCGGAATGTGATAATCACAGCAGATAAAAATTTATGCAGGATTATCACGATTTATGCAAGTATAAAAATGATGGATTCGTAAAAAGCCGAATTCATTCTTGGCTACTCAGTTTTTGTGACCTTGACCCTGGCGCCGCTCGATACGCCCTTAAATCGCTTGGCATCTCCGATAACCCTGCCGAAAACATTGACGGGGCTGTAAGCCCGCGGCTGGTCACCCGTGCTGACCGGGGTCGGACCAAAAAAAATACAAAACGCCGGGCCGGCCGGCCAGTAGGCCAGATCGCCGACCGCCACATCGGCCCGGGCATCCGGTTCCAGGTCGAGGCTCAAGGGGATGTCAAAATAGATTTCATCACCCCAGACATTGGCTGCGCTTTCAAGGGGCAGGGCTTCAAGAATTTGGCCGGCCGTCGGCGTATCCAACATCTCGGCCTCAACTGATATATTTTCCACGGAGATGTTAATTTTTGCCATTTTAAATATCCTTCCGTTACATATTGTTTTTTAACCGGGTTAATCTTGCTGACTAATCCCCTGCCCAATATCGCAATTGGATATGTTGATCCTCAGGCCCTGTATAATTAATTCCAATGCGCGGTCCGGATTTGATAGACCGAATGGAAATCGGTTTATGGAACTCGAATCTCATCGATTTTCCTACAACAATTCCTTTCAAAATGACGAATCAATTTTTCCTATTCCAATAAACACTTTTCCCAAAACATGGTCTTCGTCTTTATCATGAAATTACACGTTGATCAAAAAAATTTTTCTTTATAAAATTGACGGTGGTTACTTTGAGATGCATAATATACTCAAATAGGTCGTCAGTCTGTTGGGATGAATTCGGATCGTTTATGAAAAAATCTGTTCAAAAATTTTATATATTTTTCCGGATTAAGTTCGACAATAGCTGAAGTACTTGCCGGGTTGTCCAATTCCATGTTAAATCGTATCAGACCATGCAAACCGGAAAAATATTCGACATAAAAAAATATGCCCTCCATGATGGACCGGGCATCCGTACAACGATATTTTTTAAGGGGTGCCCCTTAGCGTGCTGGTGGTGCCACAACCCCGAAAGTCTGGCTCGCGCAAGCCAGCGCCTTTACCGCAAAGAACGCTGTATCGGCTGCCGGGAATGTGCCGACGCCTGCCCGCAGGACGCCATCCAGGTTACCGCGCAAGGTCTTAAGTGGAATCCATCGGACTGTGTTTATTGTGGAACCTGCGCCGGCATATGTCCGGCGGAAGCCGTCGAGCTTATCGGCAAAACCATGTCGGTTGATGATGTAATGACCGAAATCGCCAAGGACACCGTCTTTTATGATGAGTCCTGTGGCGGCATTACCATATCCGGCGGCGAGCCCTTGATGCAGCCCTCATTTTTAATGGATCTGCTGGATGCCTGCGGAAAACAGGGGTTTCATCGCACCGTGGATACATCCGGGTATGCTGATCGGCAAATATTGCTTGAAGCAGCATCGCGCACGGATCTTTTTCTTTACGATTTGAAGCACATGGACCCTGAGAAACACGCCAAATTTACGGGGGTCTCCAATGAAATAATTTTAGCCAACTTAAAAGCTCTCAGCCGGCAGGAAACTGAAATCATCATTCGCTTTCCGGTGATCCCCGGGCTCAACAGCGATCCGGAGAATGTTGATCAGACCGGCGCCTTCGTCTCCTCGCTGCCGGGGATTACGCGCATAAACATTTTGCCGTATCACGGTGCGGCAACGGCCAAGTATGAAAACCTCGGCCTGAAATTTAATACACCCAATATCGAACCGTCTTGCCACCAATTTCTGGAATCGGTTGCCAGACGGTTGGAAAGTTACAAGCTAACAGTCAAAATAGGAGGCTGAACCATTGACCCCCAGAGTCGCAAAACTGCGCCAGGAAAGCTTTGAGGCCCAACCCAGCATCTCGGTGGAACGGGCGGTGCTGGTGACTCAATTCTATAAAGACAACCATGGGAAATATTCCAACCCGGTGCTCAGGGCATTAAACTTCAAGAACCTGTGCCAAAAAAAGACGATCTATATCGGCGCCGCTGAGCTGATTGTGGGAGAACGCGGCCCACACCCGAAGGCGGTTTCCACATTTCCGGAGCTGACCTGTCACTCGGCCCAAGATCTTGAAGTATTGAACTCACGCGAAATGACCCGATATCGGGTCTCAGATGAGGACATCGCGACGTACCAAAAAGAGATTATCCCTTACTGGCAGGGCCGTACCATGCGCGACCGGGTGTTCAGCCGGATTCCGCAACCGTGGCAGTCAGCCTATAATGCCGGCCTGTTTACCGAATTTATGGAGCAGCGCGCTCCCGGTCACACCACGCTCGACGGAATCATTTATCGGCAGGGCATGCTGGATTTCAAGCAGCAAATTGCCGAACACTTGGCCGCCCTTGACTATCTGAACGACCCGCAAGCAGCGGATAAAGCCGAGGAACTCCGGGCCATGGATATATCCTGCGATGCCGCAATTATTTTTGCCGAACGGCATGCAGCGTTGGCCGAGAAATTGGCGGCCGACGCCCGGGATGCTTCGCGCAAGGCTGAGCTTAAAAAAATTGCCGCGACCTGTCGTCACGTACCCGCCCGGGCACCGCGGGATCTGTGGGAAGCCCTTCAAATGTACTGGTTTGTGCACCTGGGAACCATCACTGAATTAAACGGCTGGGACGCCATGAGTCCGGGGCACCTGGATCAGCATCTGGATCCTTTTTATCGAAAAGGGCTGGCCGACGGCACCCTGGACCGCGCAGGCGCCAAGGAACTCATTGAGTGTTTCTGGATCAAGGTCAACAATCAGACAGCCCCCCCCAAGGTCGGTGTTACCGCCCTGGAAAGCGGTACATACAACGATTTTACCAATATCAACCTCGGCGGTCTCACCCGGGATGGCGCGGACGGAGTCAATGAGGTCTCCTATATCATGCTGGAAGCGATCGATGAGATTCATCTGCTCCAGCCCCAGGCCAATGTTCAGATCAGCCACCGGACACCCAATCGGTTTTTAAAGGAAGCCTGCCGGGTCATTCGAAACGGCTACGGATATCCTTCGGTGTTTAACACCGATGAAGTCGTTTTGGAACAGCTGCGCACCGGGAAAACCGTGGAGGACGCCCGGCAGGGTGGCTGCAGCGGCTGCATCGAAACCGGCAGTTTTGGCAAGGAAGCCTATATATTAACCGGCTATCTCAATGTTCCCAAAATACTTGAACTGGCCCTCAACAACGGGGCCGATCCGTTAACCGGCGATCAAATCGGGCCGCAAACCGGTAACCCGGTCGGGTTCGAAAGCTTCGATGGACTCTACCAGGCCTTCGAACGCCAGCTGCGACACATTGTCGATCTAAAGATCAGGGTCAACAATTACATCGAGCGCATGTTTGCGACCCATGCCCCCGCACCCTTTTTATCCGTGGTAATAAGAGACTGCATTGCCAAAGGGCGCGATTACTATAACGCCGGACCGCGCTACAACACCAATTATATCCAGTGTTGCGGCATCGGCACCGTGACCGACAGCCTGAGCGCCATCAAAAAGCACGTGTTTGAAGAAAATCAAATCAGCATGCCGCAATTGCTGGCGGCCCTGCACGACAACTTCAAAGCGCAGGAAGCAATGCGCCTGCGCCTGTTCAACAAAACCCCTTTTTACGGCAATGACGAGGAATTTGCCGATTCGATTATGCAGCGGGTTTATGATTCCCTGTTCAATGCCATCGACGGCAAGCCCAATACCAAAGGCTCATTTTATCACCTCAATATGCTGTCCACAACCTGCCACATCTACTTTGGGAAAAAACTGGGGGCGTCGGCCAACGGCCGCCGGGCCACGATGCCCATTTCCGACGGGACGTCCCCTTCCCACGGAGCTGACCGCAAAGGTCCGACGGCCGTCATTAAATCGCTCAGTAAAATGGATCAGGTTAAATCCGGCGGCACGCTGCTCAATCAGAGGTTTTTACCCAGCGTGCTCGAAGGGGAAGCGGGAATTGAAAATCTGGCCCACCTCATCCGGGCCTATTTTAAACTCAATGGCCATCACATTCAATTTAATATCGTTGATTCCGAAACGCTGCGCAAAGCCCAGGCGGCGCCGGATGACTACCGCGACCTGCTGGTGCGGGTCGCCGGATACAGTGATTATTTCGTTGATCTGGATCAACACCACCAGGAGGAAATTATTGCCCGAACCGAGCAGGAAGCATTTTAAATGATGGCGTCCCGTCCTGACCGTCGAGCTGACCCGCGCTGCCGTCACGAGACCGCGATCATGTACGAGCACTATCACTCCGGTCGGTATTTCGAAGGCAGGATGACTAATTACAGCCGGGGCGGAATGTATTTCGAATCCAATTTTGCACCGAAAATCGGCACGGAAATATTTATCGGGGTTGAAAACTCGCCCTATACCGCCGGCCAGGATGTTTATCATGCCAAAGTCATCTGGCACCTAAAATTGGAAGATCCAGCGGCGCTCTTTTGCCACGGAGTCGGTGCAAAGTATTTCTAAAGCAGGCCGGTCGAACGATTAGCTTTTTATGGATTGGGCCAGATCATCAATCCGTTCTCTTATGGAAATCAGGTATCTGGCCATCTTGCCGCGATGGTCGGCCATGATGGAATCATGTTCCCCCCTTAGAACCAACAGCGGGTCAAAGGTGCAGATTTGATCCATCTCCTTGAACGCAATCAGGATATTTTCTTTGCCCCCTTTTTCCTGGACCTCGGGGTAAAGATGAACAAAGGTGCGCAGCGCATCCCGCAGCACCAGGATGATGCCCTGGGTGTAGTAAATTTGGTTGTCCAGTTCGGTGTAGGCAACCTGATCGTTGGACTGCACCAGCAGCCCCAGCGGCTCATCTAAAAACTGTTTACCGATAATAAATTCAAGCATGTTGGACATATCATCCGTGCGCAAATTAAAAACAGCGCTGCCGTCGTTTTTAAGAAGATCAGCCTCGTATTTTTTAAGTTCGGCAAGGCCTTTCTCGTATTGATTTTCGCTGGAGGGAAACCACCAGCTGTTGGAAGTAAACGCAAGATATGTTTCCCGGGCTTCTTTTAAATGTTTGTTTTCCTTATCCACCTTGCCGTATTTGGCCAAATTGGTGGAGAAAAAGGTCGTCATCATGCGCGTGGCAAAAATGGTGCCGCGCTGCCGGTTGGCCCGGTTGTCCAGCCAGCGGGTAGGCGAAATAATCAAATCGTTGATGGACCAACCGAAGGTGGAATCCATCTCCTGTTGCAACCGGTTTCTGATGGATTTCAACAGGGCGGCCCCTTTTTGGGGCGCTGCAGATTCCGGCGTCGTTGTTTTCAAAATAGCCGCAACATTGGTATCCAGATCCGCAAACCGGGTCGGGTCCACCAGCGTGTAGGCGCGGTAAACCGCCCAATACAATCCCGCGGAAAGGGGCCAAATTAAAATAAATGCCAGCAGGATTAAAACAACCCACTTGCCGAATTTTGTCATCTTGGGAATCAGCGATTTTTTATCAGTTTGATTTTTCTCAATTTGATTTTCCATAGATCCGGGTAACCTCGCTTCAGGGTGGCTTAATTATCAGCAGGAATTTTGCGAAAATTTAAGCACTGCCCTGTCCGGTGTCAATAAAATGTCTTGCAACCCTATTTTCTTGACACGTGCTGTGGCCGTGCTACTTATAAAAGACATAGTTTGACAGGTTCAGGATTCACATTTCCCCGCTAACGTGCCCCGGCTGGCCCCTAACCATGGCATTGATGATTGGAGAATAATTATGGTGACAACAAAAAGAGATGTATCCCGCATAAAAACTCAATTTTTAATCTATAGTCTTATCCTGGCCACAATGGCCGTTATTTTTGCAGGATGCTCGGCCCCCATCGCGGGCCGCCTTCAAAACAGCCCGCAGGTAACGGAAGTATTTAAAGGCAGCCGGATCCTGCCCGACCATCAATATTATATCAGCGGTTTTCAAAGAGTTCCCTATGCGATCATTGCCGTCGACAATATATATCAGCTCCGGGACGGCCATTGGGAGCCGATTGATTTGGATTCGACCGCACTGAGTCAGTTGATCTACCGGATGGAACAAGTGTACAGCTTAAATCCCAGGGGTGCCTGGATACTGGACCAGGCGGGCAACCGCTTGGGAGTCTGGTATTCATCCCAGTACCAGACTTTGGTAAAACGCGAAAAAGATAACCGCATTGTGGTGGTGAGCCCCGAGCCCCCGGATTTAAGGGGTATCCCCTAATTACTCTGCCCTGGATATTAGCAATAACGGGTCAGGATAGTGTCAACTAGTCTGTTCGATATGGACGTTAATTTTGTGATGGATCGCGGGCGGATTAATTAGTCAATTATTAAAATATGGTTGGCAAAGGCCCAAGCCGGAATTGTAGATTGTAGTATCGCTTCGTTCTGTCTTTTTTAAATCGAGAAAAAGCATTCAATATTCAATATTTAATCGAAAATATTCAATCATTACAAAATACTGCCATCCGAGTTAACAGGTAAATCAAATGCGGAGATCTATGATGCAACAAAAAAAGATAACAGCGGCCCTCTTGCTGCTCGGCATCTGGGGGTTGACCGGCTGTGCCGCGGTAATCATCGGCGCCGGAGTCGGTGCGGGCACCTATACCTACATCAAAGGGGAGCTCATAAGAACTTATCCGGCCAAATTTGAGAAAACACTGCAGATTTGTATCGATATCTTAGATGATCTCGACCAGCCGATTATCGATAAAACCACCGACGGCGAAAAAACGACTATCCGCAGCAAAAGAAAAGACGGCACAGAACAGACAATTGATATTTCAATCATCAGCCTTGATGAAACCCAGGTGTCCGTTAGAACCGGTGTCGTGGGGTATTGGAAAAAAGATATATCCCGGCAGTTTCATGAGTTTATCGCAGAAAGAATTAGAAGGTAGGTCAAGGGTTTAAAGGTTCAGGGTTCGGTGTTCAAGGTTGGATCGGTTTGATTAAATGTCCTAACAGCTGTGCCGATGGTCACCTCACCGCATTCCATCATATTTCAATTATAATGATTACTTGCACGTTAAAGGGCGAACGTTTATAAATTAAGCGGTCGCAATCCTTATACCTCTGAGCCTTGAACCCCTGAACCTTCGAACCCGCCGTGGGCATCAATTCTTTAACCGCTGAGCGAAGGGCAGTTCGTGGTTGAGGCTGTCGATCTGCTCCTGTTCCAAACGATTGATTTCATCGATATGGGTCTGCATAACCCGCGCCAGTCGTAAATCATAAAAACGATGCAGGCTATAGCTGGATACAGCTTCAAAACCCCGCCGAATTTTGTGCCCCCCTCCGGCACCCGGGTCGAACCGCTGGATCTGATTGGCAATGGCCCACTCAATCGGTTCATAATAGCATGCATTAAAATGCAGTGAATTAATCGATCTGGAGCAGCCCCAGTAGCGGCCATACAATTGCGCCCCTTTAGTTACCAGCAGCGACATTCCCAGCGGAGTCGACGGCTCTTTTTCGTCAAAAGCCGCCACAATCATCAGCCGATGCCGATAATGGTGATACAATCCGTCAAAAAACGGCTCGGTAAGATACCGGCAGCCCCAGGGGCCGAATTTATCGTTGGTGCTCTCATAATAACGATACATCAACGGAAAGAAAAAGCGGGGAATATCCTCGCCGGTAAAAGTTTTGATAAAGACGCCCTGCTTTTCGATTGCTTTGCGCTCGCGTTTGATATTGCGCCGCTGGTTGGAATTAAATACCGCCAGATATTCATCAAAGCTTTCATAGCCTTGATTCCGCCAGGCATAACTTTGGTGCCGCCAGCCGCAATAACCATACTTGATCATCTCCTGCTGCCACTGGGGATCGGCAAACAGAAAGCTGCTTCCTGACATCTGATAGCTGCGGCACAATCGATCAATTTCAGCCACCATTAAGGCCGTCAATTCCGACTCATTTTCGCCGGCAGCAATTAAAAAACGATATCCGGTCATCGGCGTGAATGGGCTCATCCCGACCAGTTTCGGGTAATACTGAATTTCCAGACGCCCGGCGACGTCGGCCCAGACATGATCGAATACAAACTCGCCGGCACTGTGTCCTTTGATATACATGGGTGCGAGTGCCGCCAACCCGCTGGCGGACCAAACGGCCAGATGGTGCGGCAACCAACCCGTTTTAGCGGTGGTGCTGCCGGATATTTCCATGAGCCGCAACCAGTCCCATTCAAGAAAGGGCGTCGCCAAGGATTTGGCCAATGCATCCCAGGCGGCCCGGTCTATCTCGGAAATATCGTTTATCCATGATATCGTATATGATGAAGGTTGCTGATTTGCCATGATGTTATCCATTGCGAAGTTCAAGGGACGGGGAGCCAATCTCCTTGTATGATAACAAAATCTAAGTCTGATATTGGCCGCTGTCATCTTTATTTTGCGTCTCCTGTGTCAATAATCAATTTCTTGACAATTATGGCCAGATAAATAATATTAGAAAGTTAAGCTGATTATCTCTAGCAAAGGAAAAAAATATGCCGCTATATGAATTTAGATGCTTAAAATGCAATGAATGTTTCGAATTTTTGGTGATGAAAAAAGAAGAGCAGGTGGAGCTCAGGTGTCCGAAGTGCAAGTCGGAAGATTTTGAACGGGTCCTGAGCGTTGCAGGTCATTGCATGGGCGGCGACTCAGCCAAGGGCGGCGGTGCGCAGTCGCAAACTCGCAACTGTCCGGGAGGATCCTGCACAACTTATGATATCCCCGGACCCAGCCGCTAACGCTGGATGACAAATGATGCAAGTCCATCTTCAGGAAAAGCAGCAATTCAAAAAGCTGTTTAAGCAGGAACACATCGACAACTTCGAAGATCGGTTTAGGGTCCTGGAAGTTTTTTTACAGACTGAAAAACATGTATCGGTCAACGAACTGGTTGAGCAGCTTGACCATAACGGCTGGCGGCTGGATCCGGAGTTTGTAGATGAAACGCTCAAATTAATGTGCCGCTTCGGCTTTGCTCACAAAAGCCGCTTTGATAATGGCCTGATTCTCTATGAGCATCGGCACCTGGGACAGCACCATGACCACATGATCTGTACGAAATGCAGAAAAATTCTGGAATTCGAAGAGGATCAGATAGAACAGCTGCAAATTAAAATTGCCGCTAGCCACGGGTTTCACATGTTGCAGCATAAACTGGAGATCTACGGAATATGCAGCCATTGTCTCAAGGAACGAATTCACCTGATGCCTCTGACACTGGCTAAGCCGGGAGAGCACCTGGTAATAAAAGAGATTAGCGGCGGTACCGGCGCAATGATGCGGCTTTTGACGATGGGGTTAAGAACCGGCGATAAAATTGAGGTGATTACCAACAACGGCCAGGGACAATTGGCCATTGCCGCCGATCTGAAACGCTATGTGCTGGGCCGCGGTCTGGCGGAAAAAATTATGGTCGAGCAGGATAAGCGCTAGAACTATGCCAACATTTGCCCCAATATATGTCGATACCTTCGAGAAAGGCATATTAAAAGAAAAAGTCGAAAAAGCTTACAATCAGCTAAAATCCTGCGCCCTTTGTCCAAGAAAATGCGGCGTCGATCGACTATCCGGTGAAACGGGCACCTGCAATACCGGCAAATTAGCCTGGGTGTCTAACTGTAATCCGCATTTCGGAGAGGAAGATCCGCTGGTCGGCACCCATGGTTCCGGCACCATATTTTTCACCCATTGCAATCTGCTGTGCCTATTTTGCCAGAACTTTGACATCAGCCACCAGGGTTTGGGTCAACCGGTATCTGATGACGAATTGGCCGCAATGATGCTCAACTTGCAAAATCAGGGGTGTCACAATATTAACTTTGTCAGTCCGTCCCACGTCGTACCCCAAATATTGTCCGCCGTTGAGATCGCTGCAGCGCAGGGGCTTTCGATCCCGCTGGTATTCAACACCGGCGGATATGATCGGATTGCAACATTAAAACTTCTCGAAGGCGTATTTGATATTTACATGCCGGATTTTAAATTCTGGGATCCCCAGATTGCTGAAAGTGCCTGCCGGGCCGGCGACTATCCGGAGATTGCACGCAAGGCGCTTCTGGAAATGCACCGGCAGGTCGGTGATCTGCGAATTGATGAGCAGGGGATTGCCCGACACGGACTGCTGATCAGGCATTTGGTTCTGCCGGGTGGACTTGCCGGGACCCGGGAAGTCATGAAATTTATCGCTCAAAATTTATCGCCCGACAGTTATGTCAACATCATGTCACAGTACCGACCCTGCGGTAGAGCGGCCGAAATCAGCGCTTTGAATTCCAATCTAAAAACAGATGAATATCACTGGGCAGTGCGGGCGGCAAAAGAGGAAGGTATCAACAGACTTGACCAGCCCCGGCAGGTGTTTGCTTTTCGATAAATCTTTTCAGGTCAAACTGTTAACATCTAACCATTAACTGATAACTGCCAAATGGATTTCGCTCATTTGGGGTATAAGAAGATTGATTCTATGGGTAAAATATTTGCTATCGGCGACATCCACGGTTCCTTTGATCAACTGCAAAACCTGATGGACAAAATTCCGATCGATTTTGCCACCGATACCCTGGTATTCATCGGTGACTACATTGACCGCGGCCCGGGGTCGGTTGAAGTCGTGGATTATTTATTGGATCTAAAGAAACGGGTGCCGGAGATCATCTTTTTAAAGGGCAACCATGAGGACATGCTCGAAAAATATCTGGACGGCACCGATCGCTTCACTTATTTATTAAACGGCGGACAAAATACCCTTGACTGTTACTTGAATAAAACCCATCGAACGGATAACTACCCGATTCCAGCTGAACACCTGGAATTTTTCAGGTCCCTGCGGCTCTATTACGAAACCGAAGCATATATTTTTGTTCATGCCGGCTTACGCCCCAGGGTTCCGCTGGCATCTCAGGAACCCGAAGACCTGTTATGGATTCGCGATAAATTCATATTTAGTAAATATAATTTTGGTAAACCGGTGGTATTCGGTCACACGCCGCTGGAGAAACCGCTGGTGGAACGTAACAAAATAGGTATCGACACCGGAGCCGTATACGGCAATGCCCTGACCTGTGTCCAATTGCCTGAGATATCATTTATTACGGCCTGATCGCAATATGGGTTCAAAGGTTTGGCTTGACAAACAACGCGGAATTAAAATACCAGTCTCTTGATCCGGCATAAACAGAATTGCCCTGACAATCTATATTGGTATCAATTCCAACCAAAATAAAAATAGTCATAAATCATCATGAAACGCTATTTAATCCTGCTCATTTTTCTAATTTTATGCAATGCCGGCGCAGCGATGGCTGAACGATTGACGGTGATTAAACCGGTGGCCAATATTCGTTCCGGTCCCGGCACCAATTATGACATATTGTGGAAAGTGGAAAAATACTTTCCCATTTTTGTGATTGAAAAAAAAGACCCGTGGTATCATTTCAAGGATTTTGAGGATGACAAGGGGTGGGTGCATAAATCCCTGGTTGGAAAAGTCGACGCAATCATCACCAAAAAGGATCTTTGCAATATTCGCTCCGGGCCCGGAACCGATAACAAAATCCTGTTTACCGTTGAAAAAGGAATCCCATTTAAAGTCATCAAACGCGAGGGTCACTGGCTGCATATTGAGCATGCCGATCAAGACAAAGGCTGGATACACGATTCCCTGGTCTGGTGACACACGGTATGATACCAACAACTCAATTCCCCCAGTTATATCAATCATCGTTGCATCCGGCTTAAATCCTGGGATTAGTCCGGTGAACATCTGGATTGAATTTGGAGATCGATGAAACCGGGGTTGGATCGAAAAATTAGATGAATAATTTTAGATATATAAAAAACAACCGGCAGCTGATTGCTGGAATCGGATCCGCCTTGGTCGATATCCTGATCCACGAAGATGATGAATTTTTAGCCGAAATGGGCGCGGCCAAAGGCGGCATGATTCTGGTGGGCAAAGCGGAAATCGAACGCATCCTGGCAAAGTCTTCGGCCAAGTCCAGCGTGGTTCCGGGTGGATCTGCCTGCAATACGATCATCGGCGTCGGCAACCTGGGCGGCAAGGCTCGATTCGTCGGTAAATGCGGCTCCGGTAAAATGGGAAACTTGATTGTAGATGATTTAAGGCGCCAAAATGTCGAGCCGGCCCTGTTGCGAGTTGATTCGCCGACCGGATGCTCGCTGTCGATAATCACTCCGGACGCCCAGCGATCCATGTTTACCTATCTGGGGGCATCGGCGGAAACCCGTCCGGAAGACATTTCCGTCAGTTGCTTTAAAGATGCAGCCGTCGTCCTGGTCGAAGGGTACCTGCTATACAATCCGGACTTAATTGAAGCCTCACTGTCGGCTGCCAAAAAGGCCGGCGCTAAAATTGCATTGGATCTGGCGAGTTATACGGTGGTGGCAGAGTCCAAAGCGTTACTTGAGCACCTGGTGGAGGCCTATGTCGACATCCTGATTGCCAATGAAGATGAGGCCGAAGCCTATACCGGACACAGCGATGAAGGCCGCGCCCTCAAAGCGCTGGCAGCTAAAGCGGATATCGCCGTCCTTAAAATCGGTCCCCGTGGAAGCTATGTAATGCACGCCGGAGATACGATTGTCGTCAAGCCCATGGGTGACGGCAGTGCCCTGGACACCACCGGTGCCGGTGATTTATGGGCTGCCGGTTTTCTTTTTGGTCTCGTCAATGGCTTTTCGATTGAACAATGCGGCCGTCTGGGCTCTGCCTGCGGCTATGAAGTGTGCCGGGTCATCGGCGCCAATATTCCGGCGGACGGATGGGTAAGAATCCGGAAGCTGCTTTTATAAAAATTCTGGACTTTTGGTGTCCGAATTATCTATAACGAATCACCAACATACAAATGCCTAAAGTTCAAATTGAATTTTAGCTCATTCTTATTTTTCTGGAGGTAATAAAGAGCATAAATGGCAAAGAAAATTAAAAAGACCCGCAAAGAACTGCTAAAGGAACCCGATGAGTTCATAACCATCTCCGGTAAGATAATTGGATTCATAGTCGAGCATAAAAATCAAATAACCTACGCGCTTGGAGTCATTGTGGCACTGGCCCTGATTTTTTCCGGCTATCGTTTTTTTTCGATCCGTTCGGAAAACAAGGCCGCGGCCTTGCTGGACCAAAGCCTGGCAAAGTATGAAAATTTCAAAAATGACAAGCAGCCGGTGGCGGCCTATGATCAGGTATCGGCCGATTTCCAATTGATATTAGATAAATACGGCAGCCAACAAAGCGGAAAAATTGCCAGACTGACCTATGCCAATATATGCTATAAAGCCGGTAAATATGACCAGGCCATTAACCTCTACAAAAGATCGCTAACGGATTTTGAAAAGCATCCGACAATTCACAGCCAGGTGGTCGGCAGTCTCGGATATGCTTACGAACAACAGGCAGACTATGCGAGTGCGGTCAGTTATTTTAAACAGCTGTCCTCGGCAGCGGATGCAATTATGCGGGGTGATGCCCTTTACCATCTGGGTTGGCTTTATGACAAGTTAGGACAAACTGATAAAAGCACAGAAGCCTATAATAAAATCATTAGCGACCATCCGGATTTTATGTACATCGATCTTGTTAAAGAACGGATGTCAAGCTGATTAGAGGACAAAAAAGGTGTCAGGTCAATTTTTAGATCCGATATCCAGATTGTACTTTTTAATTTTCTGATTCAATCCGCTTTTGCCGATCCCGAGCATAGCCGCCGCATGGGCCTGCACATTGTCTGCCATTTTTAAAGCGCGTTCAATCATGGCCTTTTCAATCATCGCCAGAGTTTCGGAAAGTTTGGCCTCCTTTGGAATGCCTTCCAGATGCAGGGCATCGTGCACATTATCTTTAAAGCCCTGCGGCAGGTCAGCCACCCGGATAACGTCATTGGGGCATAGGATCATGACCCTTTCGATTAAATTTTCGAGTTCACGGACATTACCGGGCCAGCTGTATTCATATATTAAGCGATCAACTTCCTGTTCGACCCCTTTGACCGGTGGCGCTGATTTGCGTTCGGATTCGTATTTTCTGATAAAATGATCAACCAGCAGGCGAATATCTTCTCGCCGTTCCCTGAGCGGGGGCAGGGCCATGTGGACGACATTTAAGCGGTAAAAAAGATCCTCACGAAAACGGCCGTTGATCATTTCCTCTTTTAAATTCTTATTGGTTGCTGCAATGACCCGGATGTCCACGGCAATGGTTCTAATTCCGCCAACCCGTTCAATCATTTTTTCCTGAAGCACGCGCAGCAATTTCACCTGTAGGTTGGGCGACAATTCTCCGATTTCATCCAGAAACAGTGTCCCGCCATCGGCCAACTCGAAGCGCCCTTTTTTCATGGCCGCCGCCCCGGTAAACGCTCCTTTTTCATGGCCGAAAAGTTCACTTTCCAACAGAGTTTCAGCCAGAGCCGAACAATTCACTGCAATGAACGGCTGGTCACGTCGCGCGCTATTGAAATGAATCGATTTGGCCACCAATTCTTTCCCGGTTCCGCTCTCGCCTTCAACCAGGACAGTAGCATTTGACGGCGCAACTTTCTGGATCGTCTTAAACACATCCCGCATGTTCTTGCTCTTGGCGATGATGTTGTCAAAGCGGTATTGGGATTCAACCGCATCACGCAGACGCCGATTATCTTTGACCACCTGAAACATCGCAACGGCTTTTTTTGCATAAATGATCAAACGATCATTGTCGAAAGGCTTCAGAATATAGCTGTAGGCACCTTTCTGCATGGCCTCCACGGCTTTATCAACCGTACCGTGCGCTGTCATCATGATCACGGGCAAGTCCGGATCGATCGCTTTGACACTTTCCAGCAGTTCGATGCCGTTCATGCCCGGCATTTTCATATCGGTCAATATCAGATCCAGGTCAGACCTTTTGTGAATTTCAAGCGCCTCCGATCCACTGAGAGCGGTTAAAACTTCATAACCCTCATCTTCCAGGACCGCACTCAGCACGCGTAAATAATTTTTCTCATCATCAACTATTAAAATAGTTTCCATGATAGTCGAATTTCTCCATTTTCAATCCAAACTCCGAAATCCCAATTTCCTAATCGAAAGACCCGCAACTCCGGAATGACGAATGATGAATGACGAATGTCAAATGAATAATTATTGAATTCTATCATATTTAAAAATCTGTTCTTCCCCGTCAAGCATGCCACTTAAAAAATCTCAATCAATCAGCCGATTCGATCCAATTAATCCTTCCCGCTTTGAGCTTTGAGCTATTCTTTCCCGCAACCTGGAACCCGCAACCCGAGCGCTAGGGCTGCTCAACTGGTAATTCAACGGTGACGCACGCTCCGCCCTGGGACCGGTTTAGAATTTGGATACTGCCGCCATGAGATTCAATTAAATTTTTGACAACCCCTAGGCCCAAACCCGTTCCCATTTCCTTGGTCGTAAAGAAGGGATCCCATATCTTTCCAATGACTTCATCCGAAATTCCCCGGCCTTCATCTTCAAAATTGATGGTGACGATTTTATCATTCGCACGGATAGAAATTTCAATCGTACCACCGCTGGGCATCGCCTGCATCGCATTGATTAAGATATTTAAAAACGATTGATACAGCATGTCGGCATCAGCCTGGATTTCGGGCAATGAATTCTGATAATTCTGTTTGATGGCATAGCCATTTTCTTCGATTTGCATAGCCAGAAAGGTGATATTTTTATCAATAACCTCTTCGATGCGGCAGGGAACTAAATTCGGGCTTCTGGGCTTGGCGAAGTTTATAAAATCGGTAATGATCTTATTGAGCCGATTGGCCTCTTCAACAATAATATCCGGGATGGTGTTTGAAGGATCGACTTTGGTTAATTTTTTCTTTAACAGTTCGGCCGAGCTTCGAATGATTCCCAATGGATTGCGGATTTCATGGGAAATTCCGGCCGCCATCTCCCCGAGGGAGGAAAGCCGCTCTGCCCGGCCCAGGCGTTCTTTCAGCCGCAACCGTTCCATGGCCCGTTTCTGTATGATTCCTTCACCGCGTTTGACCACGAAAATCAGCACGACAAAAAGAGCACCCATTATTAAGGTACAGGTGATTACCACCAATATCTGGGTTCTGAATATGGCCTGATAATCACCGGATATATCCTGTACGATCTCAATCACGCCCAGATAGGGTCCGGATAGCCGGGCAAACTGCGGTTCCCAACGCAGGGGCGCATAGGTGATCAGCCGGACGACTTTGGGAAAACCGAGCGAAATTTCAAAAAAGTTGCCCCGTTGAACCAGTTTGGAGGAGATTTTGCCTTCCAGCGCCTGTTGAAATCCGGTACCGCCAAAATTTTTTCGTCCAATCAGATCCGAATCAAAACTATATAAAATGGTATTATCCATACTATAGAAGTTAAGCGTTTCGACTTCGAAACTGTGCAGGGTATTGCGGACGACTTTATCCATTCGATCAAAAGTTTCTTTATTGCTGAACTGGATATTTCCATCGAACATCAATCCGATTGGAACGATAACCTGCACAAAAATCTGGTTGTTCAAATTCTCGATCAGGCTGCGGGCATAATCTTCGCTATTCTGGCGCTGCATTGATTTAACCCAGTGGGTGTTGAGCACCGACAGGATGATCGTTACCAGAAAAATGACCACCAGGCCGGTAAATGTAAAGTACTTGACCAGTCGAAACGGTTTTATTCTCTCTTCGGGGGGTTTATTATCCATAATATTTTCGATTGAATATTGAAGGAATTCTTTGAATTGTAAAAGGACACAGCGGCACGCGGCGCAAGCGACATCCAACTAGTATTCAATTTGCAATCTTCAATTCTCCGGCGAATCGGAATTAGAATAACCGTTTTTAATGTCAATATAAAGCTTTTTCTCTCGAGTTTTCCACGGTCGAGCCGATACAGTCACTATGATAGCAGGTTCCTCCAAAATTTTGACGGTTTTAGCGGAACGTACCAGCCCAGTGGCGCCATATGGAAAACTCGTTTCTGTTATTGGCGCCGGAGAAAACAAATTTTTGATTTTTAACTATTTGAAAATATATAGTTATTTTAAAATTTTAAAAATAATAGATCAATTAACAACTTTATCACTGACAATTGGCGCAAAGTTTGCAAAAAAAACTAATCGTGTCAAGTAAACGATCCCCGGGCATCTTTTCCGATGACCGGACAAGTCTGGGCTAAACGTTTAAAAAACCGAACTCTACACAATATTTGGTGTAACCGACCCCAAGCCATTCATTACCGGAACGAGCGCTACAAAACGATGATCACTGATTGTACTGGATATGGTAATCTAAAAAAAGTAGCACCCCAACATGGTGTAATTATATCTAATTATAGGTAATTATGTTGACTTATATTCAATAAAATGTAATCATTATATAAGTCAAATTCAGTAGCACCTGAATCTGGGCTTCAGCTTTGAAAAACAAAATCAATTCAATTTTTAGTGCTCCGCATTCGGGAAGCCAACTCTATGGGCAAGAACAAATTAAAAGAAATCAGAGAATCTATGTTAATGAGTATCGCCGAACTCGCCAGACAGGCAAATGTCTCTCCAATCACCATCAACAGGATTGAAAAGAACATGCCGTGTCGGATGGAAACTCAACGCAAAATTCTATTGGCTCTGGGCTTAAAACCAGCAGACAAACATAAAATTTTTAAGGATTAAATGTCTCTCATGGTTTTTGGAAAAAAAGATAATCTCGTCGGTTTGGATATTGGATCTAGATCCATAAAAGCAGCTCAAATCGTAGACTCCAAACGAGGACCCGCGCTAAAGCATTTCGGCATTGTGGACATACCCCATGGCGCCATTGAGGAAGGCACGATTAACGACCCTGAATCAGTCGCACAATCGATCCAGCAGCTTTTTAAATCTAATGGTATCAGGCAAAGCAACGTCGCTGTATCCATCGGTGGCTACTCGGTAATCGTTAAAAAAATCAATGTTCAAACCATGGCCGAAGAGCAGCTGCAAGAAACCATTCACTTTGAAGCCGAACAGTATATCCCGTTTGACATCAGTGATGTGAACCTTGATTTTCAAATCCTCGGGGAAAATGAAACCAACCCCAACCAAATGAATGTATTTTTGGTGGCGGCCAAAAAGGAAATGGTCAATGACTACATCAACCTGGTGAATCTGGCCGGACTCAATCCGTGCATCGTCGATGTAGAAGCATTTGCCCTGCAAAATACGTTTGAATCCAATTACGACGTTCAAGATGACAACATTGCACTGATTGATATTGGAGCCAGTAAGACATCGTTGAATATCCTCAAAGGCAGTTCATCGGTGTTCATGCGCGATGTCTCTTTGGGGTGCGGCCAAATAAACCAAAAAATAATGTCTCTGATCGAGTGCACTTTTGAAGAAGCCGAGCGACTGAAATACGGCGATGATCCGGACAAGCTGACCCCGGAAGACTTAAAGGGAATTGTGTCATCGGTCGTTGCCGATTGGTGCACCGAGATTCGACGTGCGCTGGACTTCTTTTATTCAACTTATCCTGAAGACCAAATTAAGCGAATCATCCTCAGCGGCGGTGGCGCCAGCATCAGCGAATTCAGACAGCTACTGGCGACCGAGGCATCGGCTGAGGTTGAATCCATTAAGCCGTTTCAAAGATTTCACCTTGAAGGAAAAAATTTCGACGAAGCCTATATTAAGCAAATTGGGCCCCAGGCAGCCATCAGCATGGGCCTGGCAATGAGAAAAGTGGACGACAAATGATAAAAATAAACCTTCTGCCGTTTCGAGCAGCTCGCAAAAAAGAGAATATCCGTCGCCAGGTTTCCATCTTTGTGCTTTCGCTGGTATTTTTGCTGATCATTTTGTTTTACTATAATTGGACCCTGGGCAGCCAGATAGGCGGATTGAATGCCGATATTAAACAAACCAAATCCGAGCTGGAAAAATACGACAAAATCAATAAAGAGATCGCAGCGATTAAAAAGAAACTCAGCATTCTGAAGAAAAAAATGGCCGTCATGGATACCCTTGAAGCCAACCGCTTTGAACCCACCCGGTTGCTGGATACAATGACCCAGGCAGTCGTGCCCAAACGCATGTGGTTCACCAATTTGGGAACCAACGGCGACACGGTTAAAATCTCCGGCATTGCGCTGGACAATAAAACGGTCGCGGATTTTATGGTCCGGCTGGAAAAAACGAGGCTCTTTAGTGATGTCGACTTAAATACGCTCAAGCAACAAAAAGTCGGCAGTTCAATCAATTTTAAAAGCTTCCACATCAGTTGTGTAAAAAAACCGCTGACCAGCACAAAAACCAACAATAACTCAGCGAAAATGAAGGCGAAGAAATAATGGCAAACGGTCCTGCAAAATCAATTGAACCTTTTTTTGAAAAAGTTGAGAAGCTATCCAGGATTCAGCGGATAGCGATTTCGGTGGCTTTATTTAGCCTGCTTGCCGGAGGATTCATCTACTTCTTATTTTTGCCTAAATATGAACAGATCAAACGATTAAATACTCAACTCGAGCAATTAGAGAAGAAACTTGATATTGCCAAACGCAACGCCAAGGACTTAAAGGAATTCCAGGCCAAAATGAAAGAGGCCGAAGCACAATTCAAGATGGCCATGAAAAAATTGCCGGAAAAAGAAGAGATTCCCTCGCTGCTGTCCAGCATTTCCCTTTCCGGCAAGCAGGTCGGCCTTGAATTCTTGCTCTTTGAGCCGAAAGGTGAAAAGAAAAAAGAATTTTATGCTGAAATCCCCGTTGCCATGAACATCAAAGGAGACTATCACAATCTGGCAGTATTTTTTGATCAGGTCGCCCGTCTATCGCGTATCGTCAATATACAAAACATCCAGATTTCCAGGCCGAAGGGGACCAAAGACGAGCAAAGCGGAGACCTCCTGACCAAGTGTATGGCTGTCACCTACAAGTTCATTGAAAATTCAGATGCAAAAAAGAAAAATAATAAAAAGAAGAAGAAGAAGAGGAAGTAAAAAGAGGCGGAAGAGAAAATAAAGATAGGATAACCAAGATCAACCAGCAAATGATAGGAAAGATAGCTTGAGATCATGCGATACTTGATCAGCACAATTTGTATAGCTCTGCTTTTGTGGGGCTGCGACAATACCACGGCGGTTTCGGCAAAACCCACGGTGGTTCGTAAAAAAATAGTCGCAACTAAAGACAGTACCGCCAAAGTCCGCAAGAAAAAAACGGTTCGTACTGCCAAAACGAAGCCTGCCGCCAAACAGCAGACAAAGACGCTTGTCGCAAAAGTCGACAAACCCGAGGCTAAAGCCAACAATCAGCCGGCTCTTAAAAAGGATACCGGCTCGGTGCCGCCGATTGCCAAGCAGACCGAAACCGCTCCGGTCCAAAACGACCAGCCTGATCCGGTAAAGCAAAAAAAGCCGGCGATCAGCCCCAAATCGGAGATAACGGAAATACAGCCGGCAGCCGATAACCAGAAACAACCGGGTGGCGGTAAAACTGTGGCCGCAACAGAATTGATAGCCTCTACTAAACCGGTTACAGCCTCCAATAGTCTGCCCGACGGTACTCCCGCCGCCCTATGATGCCACCGGCAAGATTGATCCCTTTGAGCCGCTATTCAGAGAGAAAGCAGGGTGTCGCCAAAAATCAAAGAAAAAAATCAAACGGGTTCCGCGCACACCGCTGGAACGTATAGATTTGGCCCAGTTGAAGCTGGTCGGAATTATCCTGGCCTCCAGTGGCAACCGGGCTCTGGTGGAAGAATCTTCCGGCAAAGGCTATGTTATTAAAAAGGGTACCTACATCGGCACCAATGGCGGCAAAATCGTCCAATATTCAAAAAGAACAGTTTACTGTCGAGGAAAAATTTGAAGATGTTTATCGGCAAAATTACAAATCCGTAAAAGAGAGCTCAAACTTCCCAAACCCCCTGGAGAGTTTTAAGATGCTTCATTTCAATGAATAAATTAGCTAAACCCCTTCGTTTATGCAGTCCTTTTATTAAGTTGGTCGTGCTGTTCGCCGCCTGCGCCTCCCAAAAAGCGGCTAAAGGTAACGCCGCTGAGGCGAACAAGCTGATCACCGACATCATTACCAGTGAGGTTTCCGCGTCCACCACGGTTACGGTAAAAGGCAACCAGGCGTTGACTTACACGGCGATCAAACAGGTATTTCCTTTAGGCGTTCTTTTTGATTTTCCTGAAACTTCCCTGGATAATATCAAAACTGTCTATTATCCACCGGAAAATGAATTCATCAGCTCTATCAGGGCGACCCAGATCGAGGATGGCGCACAGACATCACGTATATTTATTGCACTGAAAAAAGATCTTCCTTATAAAGTCGAACCGAACGCGGCCGGGCTTGACATTGTATTTGCGAAATCCGGCAAAATGACCGCCGCGACGCCGCCCAAATCTCCCCGGCCAGAAAAAGCAGCGCCTAAACCAACGCCGCCGGAACCGGCTAAAGCACCCGCTCCCCCTGCAACCCGCATGATGTCGGTTTCAGCCACGCCGCTCAAGCAAAATGTCGTCATCACCATCAAGGCTGACGGAACCATTACCAATTTCAAATCGTTTACCATCAGTGAAACTCCGCCCCGCATTGTCTATGATATCTATAAACTTAAAAGCCCTTTCGAGGGTGAGCAACGCATTGCGGTCAAATCTGATCAGGTTCGCAAGATCCGACACTTCGCTCACCCGGATAAGATCCGAATTGTTCTTGAAACGAATAAAGCAAGTTTGTCAAAATATACTGCCCGGCCGGTCGACAATGGGCTGCTGATTTATGTGGGCCAGGCTCCCCCGCCGATGAGCGAAGATAAGCCCAAGACCGTCGTCGGTCACCAGGCCGCCAAACCGATGCAGGCATCGGCCACCAAGCCGGCCAGCACCGAAAAATCGCAACCGGCTAAACATGACAAACCGGCCTGGTTGAATCGAATCGATTTTACGAGTGAAGCCGCCGGCAAGTCGGCCATCATTGTCGGCACCACCCGTCCGGTTGAATACAGAATGATCAAAGTCGACAATAAAAGGCTGCATCTCAAGCTGTTGGACACCAACCTGCCCGAATACCGCAAACGGGCGTTGATCACCACCCGCTTCCAAAGCGCAGTCGACCGAATAACACCAACCTACACGCCTAAATCTAATGCAACGGTTATTGATGTCGAACTGCGTGAGGGTGTGCCCTATTTTGTCAAACAAACCGATGATGTCATCCGGATTAACTTTGACGCATCCAAGATTCCGCCCAGGCCTTATGAAGATGCCAAACTTCCGGCCTGGAAAAAAGTGATGGCCGAGCCTTCGAGCGGACCGGAAACCCCAAAAACAGCCGCGGAAGCGGCCGCCCCGCAAACCACAAAGACACCGGCCATGGCTGAGGCACTGCCATCCGCCGAAGAAGCATTAACGTCACCTGTCGCCCAAAGTGAGCTGAAGCTGACCAAAAGGCAACGATCGCTGGAGGAGCGTCTGGCCAGTGCCGCCCCGCCGGATGAGAAATATACCGGTGAAAAAATTGCGCTGGATTTTTATGATACCGACATCAAAAATGTGTTTAGAATCATCAGAGAAATCAGCGGGAAAAATTTCGCCATCGATAAAAACGTCACCGGTAAAGTCACCTTAACCCTTGACAAGCCGGTGCCCTGGGATCAGGTTCTCGAATTGGTGCTGAAAATGAACCAACTGGGGATGACAATGGAAGGCGACATTATCCGCATCGCGACCCTAAGCAGCCTGGCCCAGGAAGAAAATCTCAAACAGGCCCAGTTAAAAGCCACGCAGCAGGCCGTCAAACAGCAAAAAGCCCTGGAACCGCTGATTACCGCCTATCTGCCCGTCAGCTACTCCAATGCCCAAAGTGAGGTGCTGCCGCATATCCAGAGTGTACTCACCGAAGGCCGCGGCAAAGCCAGTGTGGATGCACGCAACAATCAATTGATCCTGACCGACACGGCGGAGAAAATCGAACAGATCCGCGAAATCGTGATGAGAATCGACCAGGTCACCCCCCAGGTGGTCATCGAGGCCAGAATCGTTGAAGCCAACACAAACTTTTCCCGCGACATTGGTTTTGCCTGGGGCACAAATGCAAATGAAGGTATCTCCGCCGGACCTTTCGACATCGGCTCTTCCGTGCTGGGCCCCATTACAGCATGGTCGAATAATTTGCCGGCATCTCAAAATGCCTCGATCGGTTTTGACTTTCAGAAACTGACCGGCACCCCGTTTTCAATCATTAACGCCAGGCTGGAGGTCGCCGAAAGCGAGGGTAAAACCAACCTTATTTCAGCGCCGAAAGTCGTTACCCTGGACAACAAGAAAGCCAGGATCAAGCAGGGTCTGGAAGTCCCTTACCAGGAGCGGGATTCATCGGGCAACTCGACCGTAAAATTTAAAAATGTCGATTTGCTGCTGGAGGTCACCCCCAACGTTACCCCGGACAACCGCATCGTCATGAAGATATTTGTCACCAAAAATGATGTGGCCGAACAAACAGCGGAAGGTCCGGCCCTGTCGACCAATGAGGCCGAAACCGAACTGCTGATTGAAAACGGTGATACCATCGTCATCGGCGGCATCGTTAAATCAAGCATATCCTATGGTGAATCAGGAATTCCCGGCCTGCGAAAAATCGGCGTGCTGGGCTGGCTGTTTAAATCTCAGGCCAAGACCGATAGCAAAAATGAGCTGCTGATATTTATCACGCCCAGGATCGTTCAGCTTCAGCAAAAAAGAAGCAACACCGGGATTTAGCGCGCCCAAGAAGAGAACGCGACAGACAAAGCGTCAGGTAAAAATTTTCGCTGCGCCGAAAAAAATTAAAAGACTCTCCGGCATAAAAAAATGCGGATGTTGACGGTTTGGTCCAGCAAATCCCGTCATCATTCGCATTTTTGCTAGGTCATCAAAAAGGGCTATTTTAAAGCAAAGGCTTTATTCGACGAGACTCCTTTAAGGCTTTATCTGCCAGGGGACTGTCCGGATCCAGCTGCACGACCCTGAGATAAGCGCCATAGGCCCTTCGATAATCGCGCTTGAGCATGTAGGCCCGGGCCAGTTCAAACTGCAGACCAATCGAATTCGGTTTAATAGCAACGGCTTTTTCCAACTTTTCAACAGCCTCCGGCACCCTCCCCGTGGCAATGTAGGTTTGTGCCAAGCCATACAGGGCCCGGTCAAAATTCGGCGTAATTTTCAAAGACTGCAAAAAATATTTTTCCGCCAGCCCGTACTCCTTTTTGTAGTAATAAGCAAACCCTAGGTTTGAATAGGGAAATTGAGGCGTGGCGTAAAGCAGATCTGAGATGACGATTTTATACTGTTCGATGGCGCTGTCCCATTCTTTCTTTTCAGCATAGGCATTTCCCAGATTGTTGCGGGCCGGACCATAATCATCTTTGAGCTCCAACGCTTTTTTGAAGTGGCGGATGGCCTGATCGGGCTCCCTCTTATAGTAATAGACCAGCCCCAGGTCGTTTTGCAAATAGTAATCAGACGGGGCCATTGCTTCTGCTTTTAACAACTGCCCTAGCGCAGCCGTGTAATCTCCCTGCCGCAGGTAAGCTTCGCCGAGATTTCTGAGTGCTTCAGCCTGTTCTTGTTGCTTCGCTAGATTTTCTTTGTTAGAACACGCTAAAAACAAGCTTAGCAGCAGGATAAAGCCGGCGCCAACAAGCCAGATTTTTTTCATTTTGTTTTCCTCATAATCATAAATTTTAAAAAGCACCAAAAATCATTGCCTGCACATACACAGCGTTTTGCATTTTGGGTCCGATAAGCTAGTTTTAAAATCTACACGGCATTAAGCAACAATGCAATCTATTTGGACGCCGGGTATTTTTTAAGATCCAACCTGGCGGCAATGTCTTCGGCCGTCCGAGTCACAAAACGCTCAAATGCCTCACCCGTTAAAGGGCTGCCGGGAGCCGGCACGCGATCGATATTTTCCGGATGAATGTAAAGCGGTGCATTGATCAGATCCTGTCTGGGACAAATATTGTAGTCCGCGGGAAATTTCTGCTCAAAATACATGTCTTGAAACCCGGCAAATTTAAGGGCATGGGCGGTGGAATCGAGCACCACGCGATCCTGATCGTCAATCACCCCCTGGGCCTTGGCTGCCAGCAGACCGGCCAGTGATTCCCCCCCGTGGGTGCAGGCGATGTGACCGTTGCGGTTGGCGGTGATCTCCCAATCCATAATATCCTGCTCACTGACCTCGACAAAAAACGTCTTGCGGCAGCCCGCGACCTCGTTATATTGCTGAACCAGGTGAATCACCCGGGGCATCGATACCGGATTGCCGATCATGGCCGCCTGGGCCACGCTGGATTTGACCGTAACGGGCACAAATTTGCGTTTGGCACTATCGGCTTCGAGATAATACCGATAAACCGGGTTGGCATGGTTGGATTGAACCCCGACAATCTTTGGCAGGCAGTTGATAATGCCGGCATCATAAAATTTCAAAAACCCGCTCATCACGGCCGTAATGTTGCCGGCATTTCCGATGGGAACCACCAGCGCCGTATGCGACAGATCGTATTCAAAATCCTGGGAAATTTCGTAAGAGTAAGATTCCTGCCCTAGAATCCGCCAGGCATTTTTGGAGTTTAGCAGCGCAACCGGGTAATTTTCCGAAAGCGCTTCGACAACTTTCATACAATCATCAAAAACGCCGGGGATCTCAAACACTGCGGCGCCGCTGCCCAGGGGTTGGGAAAGCTGCTGGGGGGTTACTTTGTTATGCGGCAGCAGCACGGCTGACTTGACCTGCGGTTTCAGATAGGACGCATAGAGCGCAGCGGCGGCTGATGTATCGCCCGTCGAAGCGCAAATGGCCAGGACATCTTTAAGGTAACCCTTTTGAACCAAAAAATTGATGTAGCTCAAGGCGCTGGCCATCCCCCGGTCCTTAAAAGATGCACTGGGGTTTTGCCCATCGTTTTTAAAGTAAAAGCGCACACCGACTTTTTCCTGCAAAGCCTGATTGGCCGCAATCATCGGGGTATGTCCCTCACCCAGATAGATGACCGAGTCCAGGGGCAGAACGGGGCCAATGAATTCATGGTAACGGTAAATGCCCTTCAGCGCATCGATGTTGAGCATCTTGCGATAATCAAAAATTTGCTGCCAGAGCGCTCCCGCAATATTCTTTAAGCGGGCAAAGTTTTGATCGTAAATCAGCAAAACCTGCCGGCACTCCGGACAAATGTAAATGAGCTTTTCGATACCGTATTCCCGTCCACATCCCAGACAGCGGTAAATCAACCGCCCGGCATGCGCCGGCATCAGGTGGGGACGGATTTCTGGGGGGAATTGATCGGCTTTCACAGCGTAATTTCCTCCATTCCACCCATGTAGGGCCGCAGTCTTTCGGGAATGATAACGGAACCATCGGCCCGCTGAAAATTCTCGAGGATAGCGGCCACCGTGCGTCCGACCGCAAGTCCGGAGCCGTTTAGGGTATGAACCAGCTGGGTGCCTTTTTGCCCTTTGCGTTTGAAACGAATATTGGCCCGGCGGGCCTGGAAATCTTCAAAGTTACTGCAGGATGAAATCTCTCGATAACGGCCCTGGGCCGGCATCCAGACTTCAATGTCGTAGGTTTTAGCGGCCGAAAATCCCAAATCCCCCGTGCAGAGCTCAATCACCTGATAAGGTATCTCCAGCTTTTTTAGAATCGTCTCGGCATTGTTCAATAAACTTTCAAGCTCATCGTAAGAGTTCTCGGGCTGGCAGAATTTGACCAGTTCAACCTTATTGAATTGATGCTGGCGGATTAATCCCCGGGTATCCTTGCCGTAGGAACCGGCCTCCGAACGAAAGCAGGGCGTATAGGCCGTGTAATAAACCGGAAGTATCTTTTCCTCCAGAATCTCTCCCTGGTGAATATTGGTAAGCGGAACTTCGGCGGTGGGTATCAAATAGTACTCCCAGCCGGACAACTTAAACAGGTCTTCTTCGAATTTTGGCAGCTGTCCGGTATGCGTCATCGTTTGCCGGTTAACGATAAACGGCGGCAGCACCTCCTGATAGCCATGCTCAGCGGTGTGAATATCGAGCATGAAATTGATCAGGGCACGTTCCAAACGCGCGCCGGCACCGAAATAAAGCGGAAACCGCGCCCCGGTGATTTTTGATGCCCGGTCAAAGTCAAGAATATTCAGCCGCGTGCCGATATCCCAATGGGGTTGGGGATCAAATGAAAATTGAGGCAACTCACCAACCGTTCTGATTAGCGGATTGTCAGTCTCATCAGTGCCCGTCGGTACCGATACGTGCGGGATGTTCGGTATTCCCAGAAGGATGTCGGTGAGGGTTGTCTGGATTTCGGACAGTTGTTTATCCAGTTCCTTAATTCTGGCAGAGACCGAACGCATTTCAACCACCTGGCTTTCGGCATTTTCGCCGGCCTTTTTCATTTCGGCAATCCGGTCGGATACCACATTGCGCTGATGGCGCAGCACTTCAATCTGTTGCAAAAAAACCCGCCGCTCATCATCACAGGCTTTAAACGATTCAAGGTCGACCTGATAGCCCCGGGCAGCCAATGCATTCTTGACCGATGATAAATTTTGGCTGACAAACTTGATTTCTAACATAAAAAACCTTATATTAATGGGTTTAAATGTGTCATAGTATAGAATAAAGCTCCGAAACATGCCGCAAGTAACATGGACATGCCATTTAGTCAATGGTAATTGTACCTTGGCGGCTGTTGCAATCCGGCAAAAAACGATCAACCAAACTGCACTAGGGAGATATCGTATGGAGGAAATTGGTGCCGCAAAAATTCAGATTCGAGAAGACATTTCCCAAATGATTTCCGCTCTGTCCGAAAATCAAATTACTGAAAAAACCATGGCGATTGAAGCCAGGCTTTTTGAATTCGCGAATTTTCTGGAATCAAGAATTGTCCTGCTGTACGTCAACGGCGAATATGAAGTTCAAACGGAGAAGATAATCAAACGATCATACAACTACAATAAAATTGTAGTCCTCCCGGCCTTTGACCCCGAAAAGTTTGAAATAAACCTGATGAAAGTCGACCATTTCGCCAAAGAACTGGTGCCCGGTCCCCGCAATGTATTGGAACCGGATCCAAACCAGTGCAAACCAGTGCCCATGGAACGTATTGATATCGCAATCATTCCGGGGCTTGCTTTTGATGAAAAAGGCGGACGAATCGGCTCGGGCCGCGGTTACTACGACCGCTTGATCCCCAAACTGGCAATCACCACCCGTAAAGTAGCCCTGACTTTCGAAGAGCAAATTGTCCCGCAGATTCCCATGGAATCCCATGACAAACATGTCGATATCATCATAACCGACAAAAGGATCATCTACAAAATATAAAAAAGAGCGTCCGGCCGGCCGGACGCTCTTTTTTATGGATTCAGTATCTTTTCAAGTTTTTGCAGATTGTCCAGTTCGCCCACCGCAATAACCGTGTCATCGGGCATAATGGCGGCCTCGAATGAGGGATTGAACAGCATATTGCCGTCCGGCTTTTTAATCGCAATAATTATCAAATTGTAATTTTGCCGGATTCCGGAATCTTTGAGCTGAACGTTGACCAGTTTCGATGACTCACTGACGGGAATCTCCTCCATCTGGATATCTTTGCGCTGGTGGGCAAAGGCAAGATCAAGGAAGTTGGTAACCGTGGGACGAATAATATGTTGCGCCATACTGAGAGCGCCCATTTCGTATGGCGATTCGACGGAGTCGGCACCGGCCGCCTGCAATTTGCTCTTGACGGCTTCCTTACTGGCCCGTGCGATAATGGTAAGCTCCGGAGCAAGCTGCCGGGCCGACAAAACCAAAAACACATTGTCCGTGTCAGTGGCCAGAGCGGCAACCAGTCCCTTGGCCCGTTTGATACCGGCCTTGATCAGGCTGGCTTCATCGCCCGCATCGCCGGCCACATACAAAATACCATCCTCATCCATCAGCGGGATCAACTCCGGACTTTTATCGATGGCCACCACGTCGAATGGTTTCCTTCGAAGATTGCGACAGATGACCCGTCCGATACGCCCATAACCACACACAATGTAGTGATTTTTTAATCGATTAATTTTTTGATCCAACCTTCTTCTCCCCAATATGATTCTCATTCGGCCTTCAACCATAAACTGCACGACGGCGGCGGCGACATAAAGCGTGAACCCCACACCGATGGCAACCAAAAGAATCGTAAATACGCGGCCGACATCGCCGATCTGGTTGATTTCCCGATAACCGACCGTGGAAATGGTAATGACGGTCATATATAAAGCATCTAAAAACCGCCAGTCTTCAATAATCATGTAACCGGCCGTACCGACAATCAGAATCGCCAGCGACAATATAATCGAAACAATAAGATGTCTGTTTTTGTTCATGGCACCACCCGCAAGGAGGTAGTCACTATTTTTAATACCTTACCTATTCGCACAAATAATCCGTAACCAAACTCGAGATCGATCCACCCCAATTGACTTGCAGTGATGATGGTTGCTTTAAATTCAGGCAGCTAATATTTCCATAACATTCTGAGATAAAATTAAAAAAAATATGCGTAGCATAAAAATAATTAATCCGCCCAACCTTCAATTAGAAGAAAAATCTCTTCAGCTATCAAAACTCTATCCTTAGCCTTGATTGTGCTATTATTGAAGGCGGATTAATTAAGAATTATGTTAAGTTTTTATAAAAAAATCAAGTGGTTTTTAAAATCATCCCTATTTGCGAAGCTATCATCTTGACCTATTTCAAGGATCTTGATAAAAAACACGGCAACCAACGATGGAAAATAAATCTTTCAAATATGAACACCAGCGCGAAGATATGGTGCGCAAACAAATTGAGGCACGGGGCATCAAGGATCCCAGGGTTCTGGCCGCGTTTCGCAAAGTTCCGCGGCATCTGTTTGTCAGCGAAGCTTTAAGGGATCAGGCCTACGGTGACTACCCGCTGCCGATTGGAGAGCAGCAGACCATCTCGCAACCGTACATTGTTGCGGAAATGACCCAGGCCCTGGAACTCAATCAAGATGATCGGGTTCTTGAAATCGGCACCGGCTCCGGCTACCAGGCGGCTATCCTGGCCCAGATCGTGTACCGCGTGTATACCATCGAGCGCATTCGCTCGTTGCACATCCAGGCTCGCAATCTGTTTGACAAACTTCACTATCATAATATCGTAACGCGGTATGCCGATGGAACCAAAGGGTGGCAGAATGAAAGCCCCTTTGATGCGATTATTGTGACAGCCGGTGCGCCCGCGATTCCCGATGAACTGGTCAACCAGCTGATTACCGGAGGGCGATTGGTGGTTCCGGTCGGCAACCAGCATACCCAGGAACTCATTAAGCTCGATCGCAGTAAAAATGACGTTCAGCAGACCAACCTCGGCGGATGCAGATTTGTGAAACTCGTCGGAGAACATGGCTGGAAGGAAGGGTGAAATAAGGGATTGAGGAATGAAGCTTAAAGGGTCCTAAATTAAGATATGCCTAAGTTTACCAGATCCCAATACATATATTTTTCTGATATAAATTTCTGCGACTTTTTCAACCACTCCCGTTAAATAACTAACAAAGAATGCGAATATTACTTATGAAAGAAAAATATATTGGTACATGGAAAGACGCTTTTTTTGCAAGCCCGGGACCGGCAACTGTGGGAAAGGCAATGAATCTGGCACTAAAGGGTCTATGCATGGGCTCGGCGGATGTCATCCCGGGAGTATCCGGCGGAACGATTGCCCTGATAACCGGAATTTATGAAGACCTGATCGGGGCTTTGCGCTCAATCGATACGAAGGTCGTCCAAAAGTTGCTGGTCCTTGATATCAAGGGCGTCGTGGCAAATGTTCATGTTCGATTCCTGCTGGCTTTGTTCTGTGGAATTTCTGCGGCAATTTTGAGCCTGGCACGCTTGATGAACTATTTGCTGCACCATCATCCGATTCCGACCTGGAGCCTATTTTTTGGCCTTATTGCAGCCTCAACCTTGATGATCGGCAAACATGTCAGCAACTGGTTCGGCAAAGCCGGTATTAGTTTTGTGGCCGGAATCATTGCCGCAACATTGATTGTCAATCTGATTCCCATACAGACGCCTGAAGATCTGTGGTTCATATTTCTATGTGGAATTGTCGCCATCTGTGCGATGATTCTGCCGGGAATCAGCGGCGCCTTTATTTTGTTGATTTTAGGAAAGTATGAGTATGTCACCGGCGCGCTGAAAAACCCGTTTTTGCCGCATAATCTGACTATCATCCTGGTGTTTTGTATCGGGTGTGCGCTGGGACTGTTAGGATTCTCCAGAGTACTCAACTACCTGCTGCAAAAGTTTCACAACTTGACCATGGCTTTCCTGACCGGTCTGATCGCCGGATCAATGCAAAAAATCTGGCCCTGGAAGGAAATTATTGAAACCCAGGTCATCCGGGGCAAGGTCCACGTAATCTGGGGCGGTCCGGCACTGCCGCCTGCGATCGATCAGGCATTTTTTATGGCCGCCGGGTTGGCGGCACTGGGGTTTGTGGCGGTATTGATAATTGAAAGTTTGTCAAAAAAATGAACTGAAATTCAGGAATCCTATCATTTTAAGCCCCCCGCTGTTCAAGAGCTCTGGGCATACTTCTCTTTGATTTTCTTCTCCACGATAGGCGGTACCATGCCTTTGATATTGCCGCCAAACCGGGCGGCTTCCTTGATAATCGAGGAACTCGTATAAATCCACCTCAGGCCGGTCATTAGAAAGACCGTTTGGACCTCCCGGTTAAGCCGACGATTCATCAACGCCATTTGAAATTCATACTCAAAGTCAGACATGGCGCGCAATCCCCGCAGAATTCCCTGGGCATTGCACTGGGCTGCAAAATCAACCGTAAGACCATCAAATGTATCAATTTGTACATTTGAAAATTCCTTTATACTATCCTCCAGCATTTCTATGCGCTCTTCCAGCGTAAAAAGAAAATTTTTCTTAGGGTTGGTCAATATGGCAAGAATTATTTTATCGAACAGTTTCAATCCTCTTTCAAGAATATCCAAATGCCCATTGGTCACGGGATCAAAAGAACCGGGATAAATAGCTACTCTTTCCATGTGTTCATTCCCTTTCTATAGAAAATAGTCAATCGATTTAAAGCCGCATCGTGTCCAGGCCTTCTGCTGCATCCGAATTCCGCGTTCCAGGTTCCGAAATCGAGAATCGCCCCTCATACCACATAATCTAAAAATGTAACAAGCGTTTTTCCGTATTGGCGTTGATCGGCGATTTCAAATGGCAGCGGCCTCACTAAAACCGGTTCCCGTTGGGAATGCTCAACGATTATCCGCGCGCCGCTTACCAGGCATTGACTGAGGTGGAGATTTCGCAGGGTGGGCGCAATCATATTCTTCAGGTAGGGTGGATCCATAAATACCAGATCAAAGGATAGACTTAATGCATTCAGGCAATTTAAATTTTTAGTCACGTCCCATCGAATGATTCGGGTCTGCCCCTCGATGCAGAGACTTTTTATATTCGCTTGCAGCACGCCGATAGCGTCTTTGCCAATATCAATGAAAACCGCTGCCTCGGCCTTGCGGCTCAGTGCCTCGATCCCCAAGGTGCCGGTGCCGGCAAACAAATCCAGCACCCGGGAGCCGGGAATTTGAAAAGCAAGAATATTAAAAACTGCTTCGCGGGTGCGATTGGCAGTCGGTCTTGTTTGGGTGCCGTGCCCTGCACGGAGTTTGCGGCCTTTTAAGTCTCCCGCGATAATCCGTAATGCCATGTCAGCCTTTAAAGCTTTTAAGCTTCTTGTGTAAAAAACTGCGTCCGACGCCGATGGCTTCCGCCGTTTTGGTAACATTATTATGATGCTGGATGAGCTTGCGGTTGATATATTCTTTTTCAAAAGCCAATTTGGCCTCTTTGAGGTTTTCGAATTCAAGAAACTTCGAGGCCGAAAACTCCGGTAATATACCGGTGCCCTGGTTATAGGCAGCCGGTATGTCTTTGCCGTCAATGGCCTCATCTTCCACCATTATTGCCAGGCGCTCCACCAGGTTCTTCAGTTCGCGGACATTCCCCGGCCAGGAATAGTTACCCAGTATGTTAAGTGCTTGCGGGGTAATTTTCTTTTGTTTGCTGCGATTTTGAACTGCAAATTCTTTTAGAAAGGTTTCTACCAGCACGGGTATATCGGCAGACCGCTGCCTGAGCGGCGGCACTTCGATCGGCAAGACATTCAGCCGATAAAACAGGTCCTGTCTAAAACTGCCGTTTTCAATTTCCGCTTCAAGGTTTTTATTGCTGGCCGCAATAACCCTGACATCCACGCTTATGGTTCGGCTGCCGCCGACACGCTGGATTTTTTGTTCCTGGAGCACCCGCAAAATTTTAGCCTGGGTTTTTAGGCTCATATCCCCGATTTCATCGAGGAAGATCGTACCCTGGTTGGCCAGTTCGAATTTGCCTATCTTCTTGGTTGTCGCGCCGGGCAATGACCCTTTTTCGTGACCGAAAAGTTCGCTTTCAATCAGGTCTTCGGGAATTGCCGCACAGCTGACATCGATTAACGGGTGCTCGGCCCGCGGACTTAAATGGTGGATCATCCGGGCAACGAGCTCTTTGCCGGTGCCATTTTCACCGTTGATCAAAATCCAGGTATCGGTCGGAGCAGCCTTGGCAACATTCATTTTCAACTCCATCGTCTTGGGACAGTCCCCGTTGATGGAGTTTTTCTCGATGGTTTTTTTGCGCAGGTATTTATTTTCTTCTTCAAGACGCCTGAAATTCAGCGCATTGTTAATGGCCACAATTACCTTGTCGATTGAAAGCGGTTTTTCAATGAGATCATAGGCACCGAGTTTCGTCGCTTTGACGGCGGTTTCAATCGTTCCATGCCCGGTAATAATGATGACCTGAATATTCGGATTTTCATTTTTAATCTCTTTCAGAGTTTCGATACCGTCAATACCCGGCATCCATATATCAAGCAAAACAAGATCAGGGGATTCCGCTTCAATGATCTTTAAAGCCTCGTAGCCGTTCAAAGCCGTGGTGACCCCAAATCCTTCATCTGAAAGCAAACCGCCCAGGCTCTGCAATATAGATGGTTCATCATCGACAATTAAAAGAGATGGAAACATATGTTTTCCTTTATCTGAAGCTTAGAGATTGGAATATTTATGTTTGAATAATCGAAACTGAGCAGCTCATTCTTATCGTCTGTTGTATGTTGTTGGTTGGCTGTTGGTAATCCATTCGAAAAAATATACATTAACAATGGAATAACCCTTATAATGATAACCGCGGTTATTTAAAGACAGTTAAACCACGGACAACAAACAACTAACCACTAACAATTTATACCGGCAGCTCAATGACGAATTTTGCACCCCTGGGGACATTGTCTTGAACACTGATAAGACCGTGGTGATCGGCAATAATCGTACTGACAATCGTCAGTCCCAGACCCATGCCGGCTTTCTTGGTAGAAAAATTGGGTTCGAACAGGCGCGTTTTATCCTGGTTATTGATCCCGCAACCATTGTCGGCCACTTCGATCCGGGTTCGTTTTAAAATCGAATCATAGGCAACGGCAAAAGAAATGCGGCCATCTTTTTTAATGGCTCCGATCGCATTGTCTATCAGGTTGATGAACGCCTGTTTAATTTGCTGCCGGTCCAGATTAAGGGGCGGGATGTCGCCGGTGTTGTTAACTTCAAATCGAATATTCGGATGCCCCTCCCGGTACAGGGCGATGGTTTCATCAATAATGGGCAGGATCGCGCAGGGCTTGGGATTGGCGCTTGGAAAACGGGCAAATGACGAAAATTCATTCACCAGGTTGCGGATCAACTCCACATGATCAATGATGGTCTGAGTGCACTCGTCAAATACCGGTTCATTGAGGTCTTTTGAATATTTGCGTTTCAGGCGCTGGGCCGATAGCGAAATTGGGGTCAGCGGGTTCTTGACCTCATGCGCAATCCGGCGTGCAACCTCGCGCCAGGCAGCCATGCGCTGGCCTTTTTCCATTTCCGTTAAGTCGTCAAAAACCATCACAATTCCCATATGCTCGCCGGCATCATCCTTTAAGACACTGACTGTCGCTAAAAAGCTGCGCGGCCGTCCCTGGACGATAAGCTTTAGCGGAACCTCGATGGTGGTGTCCCTGGCAAACGCCAGATTGGTCATGATTTCATCGGCAAGATCCTGATTCTGGACTTTTAGCAATGTATTGAAGCCTTTGTTCAACACCTCCTCTGAGTTGACACCCAGCATCTTCTCAGCCGATTTATTGATGGTGGAAACCATCCCCGCTGCGTCCAGGGTCACCACCCCGGCCGAGACGCTTTTTAAAACAAATTCTATGTAATGGCGTTTTTCTTCGATTTCGATATTTTGCTCTTTAAGCATCCGGGCCGACAATTCCAGCTGCTCCCGGCCGGTTCTGAGATCTCTGGTCATTTGATTAAAAGAGTTGACCAGACTGCCAATTTCATCATCGGCAACGGACGCGATGGTGAACCCCAAATCCCCCTCGGCAACCCGGCGGGTGCCTTCTGCCAGTTCCTTGATCGGAATGCTGATGGTCTTTGCCAGGTAAAAGCCAAACCAGATTGCACAAAACAAAACCAGCAAAGCGACAATCGAAAGTGAAATGTAATACGTTATCTGAATGGGTTTTTTATACAGCTTAATCTGCTGGTATTCTTCAAAGCCCCGGGATATGGATGCCAGATTTTCATATAAATCCGGCGGTATCATAATTGTCAGCACTACGTAACCGGCCGCTTCAGCAGCTTTTACCCCGAACGGAATCGTACCGATGGTTTTGATCAGTTCACCGGCTGGAATCTGCTCGGTGATGGTCCAGACCCCGCCGCCGGGTAAATCTTTGCGGAGTTTTTCCGCCGAAACAAGACCAAAATAATCATTATCCAGTTTCGAAATCAGGGCAACCGTGATGCGCTGCGTGTTGGCGCCATAAACTTCCACAGCGTCAAGATTAAATTCCCGCTGCACCACCCGAATATATTGAGCCAGCGCTTTTTCCTTGGCCGGACGCAGCAGTTCCTTGTTTTGTATCTGGTAGGAAATTCTTTCCAAAAAAAATTTATTGCTGGCGGTCACCCGATCATACAGCCGGCTGCCAACCCGCAAAGAATTTTCCAGGGCCTGCTCGACCGGGACGTTAAACCAGAATTCAAGGCTAGTGGTGATAAAATTGATCGAAAAGAAAAATAATACGACGGTTGGAACGATGGTCAGCACAATGAAGGCCACCACGAGTCGGGTTCGAAGTTTGGCGCCCATAACCTTGCGCCGGCGATCATAAAGCAATTTTACCAGATTCCTGAAGACCAGAAATATCAACAGGATTAAAAGCAGCAGGTTGATATTGATCAGGATAAACATCAAAATGGTGTTGGAGACGGGTATGTCGGCACCGAAGCGGATGGTCCGGGTTTCAACAAAGGTCAGCAGGGCCACCACAATTAAGATGACAATGATAAGAATACCTTCGCGCCGGCGGCGCTTGCTGTCGGCATCTATATGAGAAGTTTTATTGCTTTTAATAAAAGTGTTGAACATCATTTTGTGGCGGGACCAGAATTTTTAATTAATAGATGAAATCAATGGTGTACCAATCGGTTTCGATATCCCATAACGAGACAAAAAACAAAACATAGTGCAGATAAAAAGGCAGGGTTTGCTTGCTCACCTCGGCTTTGGTTCTCAGTTGATATTGCTGTCCCTTTTCCAGCTGACCTAACGGAATGATTTTTAAACTATTAACCTCAGTCATCCATTTCTGAGCTTCGCTGAACGATTTTGTTATTTCGGGCTCATTATTTTTCCATGACCGCCTGACGATGAATTGCTTTTTTAAATTGTCATATTTAATGGTATGCGTCACGGTAATATCAGCGATTCCCTGGTCAACCCATAGGTTACGGACGCGGTTAAGTTTCGTCAGAAAAAAAAATGTCGCCGGCACACCACTGAGAATGGCCTTATTTAATTTCTCACTGAAAGCCCCTTCCAGATTCAGATACAAAAGCAGATCGTCACGGGTATTGGAAACCGTAATGTTGGTCAGCCGGGCCTCCTGTGCAAACACAGCCCCAGGGGCTATTAAAATGAAAGCAAGCAACAGCGCCCATGTTATCTGCTTTTTTAACGGAAGTGGCATAGTAATAAGCGGCAAATTGATTGATGAAAATATAAGCGGATTTTGCAGCAATTTCAAACGCCTCTGATAAATTACCAGAAACACCTGGATGGCTGCCCTAAATACGCCGGTTGAAAAGGCGGCAACAAATCAAGTGTTGGATTTTTACTGATTTTAGCAAACGGACCCGGTACAGTTTCAGCTGTTTAACCTTTTAACTAATATCCGAAACTAATTTAAATTGCAAGGGATTTTGCCGCTCCGCAAGGCAGGTCGGCCGGCCCCTCCAGGGTCAAGGTCTGCCACGAAGCTTTAGTATTAAAGAAGTTTTCAAGGAAGGCATGGTTGAAGGCATGGCCCGATTTACGGGTAACGATATGGGCCAAAATCGGCATGCCGAGCAGGGAGAAATCGCCGATGCAGTCCAGCAATTTATGGCGTACAAATTCATCCTGATATCGCAAACCATCGTGGTTTAAGATTTCATACTCATCGATCACCACGGCGTTGTCCAGCGACCCACCCCGTGCAAGGCCATAGCGCTTCATATATTCCACTTCGTGCAGAAAACCGAATGTTCTGGCGCTGGAAATTTCCCGTTCGAATATTTGGTCCTCGACTTCTATCGAACAGGATTGTTGTTGGATCAGAGGATGTTCAAAATCAATATGGCAGGTAATTTTGAATGTGGTATCCGGATAGGCTCCGACGAACTTCCCATCCCGCTCCAACTCGATGGGCTCTTTTAACACAAAAAAATGGCGGGGGGCCGCCTGCTCCTGAATGCCGGCTTCCATAATCATCCGGGTAAACGGCCCGGCACTGCCGTCCATTACCGGCACTTCGTATGAATTGAGTTCGACCACCACGTTATCGATGGATAATCCGGCTAGACAGGCCATCAGATGCTCAATGGTGGACACAATCACGCCATCGGATCCGATGACCGTGGCAAGGCTGGTGTCTACCACGCAGTTAAACCGGGCCGGAATCGTGGGATTGTCAGGCAGGTCTATGCGGACAAATTTAATCCCGTAATTGATGGGTGCCGGTTTGAGCGTCAGGAGAACTTTTTTACCTGAATGAAGTCCGATTCCTGAGAAACGAACATTTTTGCTAAGGGTTCTCTGATATGTGGATATAGCCATATATATAAATTAACAAGGATGGCAAGCATCCTAAATCAAGCGGTCAGTTTGATAGTTTGATAGTTTGATAACATGTCTTATAGCACACGGCGAGGCTGCCGTCAAATCACTTTAACTATCTGTAATAATATGGTAATTTTATCCGATTGTCAATACGGTTATCGACATCACCAGGGTAACGCCAAAATTAGCAGCTTTAGTTATTCCAGGCATTTACCTGATTGTATGCAGCGCTGCTAATATCCTACCGGGTGGGGACGTATGCATTTAATCTTGCGGCCTATGCCCGCCCCCTCTGGCCACCTCGAACAAAAAGATTGTTCTGCCAACATCGATTTGCTATAGGTTGCACTTGCCCGCTCTCATCGGCGGCGCTGAAAATTAAGTTGCCAGAATACCATAAATATTCAATTTTCATTTCATTAACTGGGGTGAAGAAAATTGCTTGCCAAGGTTCTCAGCAGCGCAGTGCTCGGCATAGACGCCTATCGGGTGGAAGTGGAAGTCGATATCAACTCCGGGCTGCCGACATTTACAACGGTCGGGCTGCCGGAGGCCGCGGTCAAAGAAAGCAAAGAGCGGGTTAAATCGGCCATCAACAATTCAGGGTATCGGTTTCCCGACGATCGCATCACGGTCAATTTGGCCCCGGCGGACATCAAAAAGGAAGGAACCGGCTTTGATCTGCCGATTGCGCTGGGTATTCTGGCGGCAACGGGGATCATTCCCCAAAAAATAATTTCCCAATATCTTATTCTGGGGGAACTCTCATTAGACGGCCGGGTCAAAGCGGTGCGAGGATCTCTGCCAATGGCGCTGGCCGCCAAAGAAGCCGGCTATAAAGCGATTATGGTTCCCTACGACAACGGTCGGGAGGCCTCGGTGGTAAATGACATCGAGGTGCTGCCAGTGCAAACCCTTTCTGAAGTCGTCTCCTATTTAAGAGGTTTCTCCGAATTAAAGCCGCAAAGCACAGACATCTCCGCCATATTTGAAAAAGACGGCCGGTTTGAGTCGGATTACGCCGAGGTCATGGGGCAGGAACATGTCAAACGGGCGCTGGAAATCGCGGCCGCCGGCGGTCACAATTTAATAATGATCGGCCCGCCCGGCTCCGGGAAAACCATGCTGGCTAAGCGGTTGCCGACGATCATGCCACCGATTACGTTTCAGGAAGCCATCGAAACATCCAAGATTTTCAGCGTGGTGGGAATGATGGAAAAAGATCAGGCCCTGATTACGCGGCGGCCTTTTCGCTCCCCCCACCACACGATCTCCGATGCCGGGCTCATCGGCGGCGGCCACATCCCCCGGCCCGGTGAAGTCAGCCTGGCCCACCACGGCGTGCTTTTCTTAGATGAGCTGCCCGAGTTTAAAAAACATGTCCTGGAAGTATTGCGCCAGCCCCTGGAGGATTTAAAAGTAACTATCTCCCGCGCCTCAACCACCCTGACTTACCCGGCCAGCTTCATGCTGGTGGCCGCCATGAACCCTTGCCCCTGCGGGTATTTCGCGGATCCCAAACACGCCTGCCGCTGCTCACACCAGCAGATCCACCGCTACCGCTCCAAAATTTCCGGTCCGCTCTTAGACCGCATCGACATCCATGTCGAAGTGCCGGCCGTTCCCTATAAAGACCTGATGCAGGAATCATATGCCGAGCCCTCAAAAGATATCCGCCGGCGGGTGTCGGCCGCCCGCGACCTTCAAGCCAAACGCTTTGCCCGCAGCAAGATCTTTTGCAACGCTAAAATGAGCAGCCGCCACATCAGATCTCACTGCAAAATCGACTCCACCTCGCGCCGCCTGCTGGAGTCGGCCATCGACAAGCTGGGGCTTTCCGCCCGGGCCTTTAACCGGGTATTAAAGATCGCCCGCACGATCGCGGATTTGGAAGGCCAGCCGGATATCCAGGTCGATCACATCTCCGAAGCCATCCAGTATCGCAACCTGGATCGGGGCAATCAGTTCAAATAGAACACCCTGGTTTAAAGCTATTGACTGAAGAGCCATCATGCTTTAGACTAGTCTCAAACCAGTCTAAGGAGTAATGTATGGAAACAGTCGGTGCATATGAAGCCAAAACACATCTTTCGAAATTGCTTGAACGGGTGATAAAAGGTGAGCGAATTACCATCACAAGGCATGGTGTTCCTGTAGCTGTATTGCAGCCACCCGATCCTCAAAAAACTGCTGATACCCAATCGGTTATCGCTGAAATTCGAAAATTGCGCAATAAACATACCCTTGATGGGCTTTCTATCCGTGCAATGATAGTAGAAGGAAGACGATAAATGAGTGAATCATTTGTTATCGATAATTCGGTCGTAATGTCGTGGTGCTTCAAAGACGAGACAAACCACTATGCCGATGCCGTACTGGATCGCCTTTTGGAGTCGACGGCTTTCGTACCATCGATATGGCCGCTTGAGGTGGTGAATGTACTGTTAGTAGCTGAACGCCGAAAACGGCTGAAGGAAGCTGACAGCGTTCGGTTCATAACCCTGTTGTCCCAGTTGCCGATAGTTGTTGAGCATGACCAGACCGAAAGAATTATGAAGGATCTGTTGCCCTTGGCTAGGACAAACAGCTTGTCGAGCTATGATGCTTGCTATCTCGATCTATCAATGAGAAAAGGCATTTCGATAGCGACGCTGGACACTCAGCTGAAAAAGGCTGCACAAAAAACCGACGTTTCAATTTTCATGGATTAACGGGGGTGTTTATTTTATAATTGAGTAATAAATTACTCGCGCATGAGATGAGAAAATAATTCTTATTCAGTTTGGATGGATAAGTTTTGCCTTTGTATTTGATAATTCATCTCTAATTACTTTATTTGTTTGTTCTGTGGAGACCAACCACCACAGACCAGCTTGTCCAATAGTTTAAACTCCCAACGATACTGGTGGATTCCCACCATGATTCCATTGAGACCCCCTTTGGTTTAAAAGCAAGATATCGAATATTTTCCATCATTCAGACTATGATGATGCTGAGGTTGCAATAGATATTCGGCACGTGGAAAGAAGCCTCGACCCAGTCTCAAAACCGAAGTCTCAAGGGCTCTGCAGATTGAGATTTGAAAGAGGAGGCTGCTGATATATTTCGCAATAATTGAGGATAGGATCTGATAATTCCATCTGGAGCAGCGAATCCAATCTGCCCCAAAAAATCGAAAAAAAGCTTGACAATAAAATTAGGAGGTTAACTTTATTGAAAATCGCCCGCCCGCTAAATTTGGCTGAAAATTATTCGCGGGCCAAATACTTTAAACCATGCAAAGGAGAATATACCATGAAAAAGCTATTTGTCATTTTGGTTCTGGCGGTTTTCCTGTTCGCTGCCGGCCACGCCCTGGCGGCCACAAACATCAAACTGGCAGTGGTGACCAAACCGGGCTCGGCCCAGAACATTGCCGCTGAAAAATTTAAAGAATTGGTTGAACAACGCTCCAATGGGGATATCAAAGTCCAGATATTTCATTCGGCCTCGCTGGGAAACGAAACTGAAATTCTGCAGCAGGTGCAAATGAACTCCATTCAGATGGCCATTGTTACCGGAGGGCCTTTTGACACATTTGACCCCATGGCCCGGGTGGTGAATTATCCGTTCCTGTTCAAAAACTATGAACAGGTCGACGCAATTTTGGACGGACCGCTGGGAGCCGAGCTGTTGAAGAGCCTTGAAAGTTCGGGATTCAAAGGACTTTGCTTTTCCGAAAACGGTTTTCGAAATCTCACCAACAACAGGCGGCCGGTCAAAACCGCCGATGATCTGAAGGGGCTTAAAGTCAGGGTCATGTCTTCTGCAATCCACAAGGCCATCTGGCAGGATCTGGGCGCCAACCCGACGCCCATGCCGTGGCCCATTTATACCGAACTGGAGCAGGGCGTCATTGACGCTCAGGAAAACCCCCTGTGGGTCATGGAAGTATATAAATTCTATGAAATTCAAAAATACATGACCCTGACGCGCCATGTTTATTCCTACCACATTGATGTGGCTTCCCTGAGCTGGTGGAATACCCTGGACGTCAAAACCCAGGAAACGATTCAAAAAGCGATGTATGATGCGGCTGTTTACCAGAGAAAAGACAATCGGTCCAAAAATGCCGACCGGCTGAAATTTCTGAAAGACAAAGGTATGCAGATCGAAGAACATCCCGATATCGCAAGCTTTCGCGCCAAAGTGGCGGACATCCAGAAAATGGATTTATACCAGGATCCCAAGGTCCAGGCCCTGCTGGTCAAGATGATGGCCGCGACCAAGTAAAGCCCGCCATTGCAACATCCGGGTAAACCGCAAGGGAGATAACGTGTCTGTTCTCGAAAAATTGAGCTTTACCATAAATAGCTGGATCGAATACCTGCTTTTCGGCCTCGGCTTTACCATGACCGTGGTTGTCGCCGTTCAGGTCTTTTTCCGCTATGTGCTCAATCAATCGCTATTCTGGTCGGAGGAGCTGGCGCGCTATCTCCTGGTCTGGTTGTCATTTCTGGGGGCCTCGGTGGCCTATCGCCGCAAAGTCCATCCCGGCATCGATGTTTTACAGGCAAAAATGCCGGGTGGGCTGCAGAAAATCTCGACCACCATCGTCCATCTTGCATCTCTGACCCTGTTTGGCGTCATGATCTTTTTCGGATACCGCTTCGCTTATTTCGTCAGGCTGCAAATATCACCGGCCCTTTATCTGCCCAAGTGGATCGTATTCAGCATCGTTCCCATCAGCGGCTGTATTTTAATGATCCACGGTATCAATTTTTTGCTGCAGGAATTGGCGGGAGAAGGCCGTGACGACTGAAGTGCTCATCTTATCCCTGCTGTTGCTGTTTGCAATCAATGCCCCCATCGCAATTGCCATCGGGGTGGCCTCCTTGCTGGCAATCCTGATTCAGGGCAACTTTCCGCTAATGATGGTTGTCCAGAAAATGTTCGGGGGGATGGATTCCTTCCACCTGATGGCAGTCCCCCTGTTCATGTTCACCGGGGTCATCATGGAAGCCGGCGGAATCAGCCGCAGAATTATCGATTTTGCCAATGCCCTTGTCGGATGGCTGCCCGGCGGACTGGCAGCGGTAACGGTTGTATCGGCCATGTTTTTTGCGGGAATTTCAGGCTCGGCCGCGGCCGACGCCGCCGCCGTGGGTGCGATTCTGATTCCGGCGATGAAAAAATCCGGCTATGAGTCCGATTTTGCGGCTGCCGTTCAGGCTTCGGGCGGTTCCATCGGTGTCATTATTCCCCCGTCTATTCCGATGATTATCTTCGGTTTTCTGACCGGAGCCTCGATAGGTCAGCTTTTTGCAGGCGGAATCCTGCCCGGGATCCTGATCGGTTTCTCGCTGATTGCCGTGGCAACCGTTATTTCCCATAAAAAGGGATATTCGGCCACATCGGCTTTCAGATTGAAAGATATCGGGGTCACATTTAAGAGAGCACTGCTTGCGCTGGGAGCGCCGGTGATTATCCTGGGAGGCATCCTATTCGGAATATTCACCGCCACTGAATCGGCCGCCGTTGCGGTGGTGTATGCGCTGGTCGTGGGGATGCTGGTCTATAAAAAAATTAAGATCAGAGATCTTTTCCCGCTGTTCAGGGACGGCGCGATTACCTCTGCCATCGTCATGTTTATCATCGCAACGGCCTCTGTTTTCAGTTGGATAGCAGCCATTGAGGATATCCCCGCCCACCTGGCCGGATCATTGCTGGGCATCACGCGGGATCCGATCTACCTGATGCTGCTCATCAATTTAATCTTGCTGATTGCCGGAACATTTGTCGAAACAACCGCCGCTTTGATTCTGCTGGTGCCCATGATTACCGCCATGCTGCCGTCGCTGGGCGTGGATATGATCCAACTGGGTGTGATCGTTGTGACCAACCTGGCGATCGGAATGCTGACACCGCCGATGGGGATCTGTCTGATCGTTTCCTGTTCAATCTCAGGCGACACGCTGGGGGCCATCAGCCGCAGAATTTTGCCTTTTTTAGCCATCTTGTTGATTGATCTGCTGATAATTTCGTTTTATTCGCCGCTGACCATGTGGCTGGCCAAGATGGTGGCAAAATAATAAACCGCCTAAAATCTTAATGAGACTGAGCCGCCCGATGGATCGACGGATGCGCTTTTTCACCGTCCGGGCTAAAAAATTTTGATTCGACCTCAAAGACAGAGCTTGAGGCTCTTTTTGATTTGATAACCGTAATTGCCTCTTGGCGGTTAAAGCTGGAGTCAGTGCTCGGTTTTGCCGCATACCAATTCCAGGAATAACGTCACTTTACGGAAGATCGAAGACGGAAATTTTTTGGCCGTCTTAATCAGCGTGTCCCTGTCCAGGCTTTCTAACTCCAGTTCATCCGGTACAGGAAGATTGCCCCGGTAGTATACCGTATCAACCAGCGCCTTTTCCGGTGTCGCCAAATAGAAATTCTTGTGCGTCTCATATCCGAAAAACAGGCTGGGTGAAATCTTTGAAAATTCAATGGAGACGCCCTGGTAATCGATATCCCGGTTTTTCCCCACCGAAGAGCTTAATGTGGCTGCGGTACATACAAAAGGCGCCTGCAGGGTAATGCCATGGTAGTTGAGTGCCCATTCACAGGTTACATAAGCCGGCGGTCGCAGAAAGCAGGCAATTTCTTCCACACCCGGAAACCCGTATAAAAACGAGTTAATGTAGCTTCCGCGATTGATGCGGTAAATCAGTCCGCTTTTCAATGCACGGGTCAGAAACATACTGGTGTGCGGTGCGATTTTCTCCGCATCTTGTTTGCGAAAAAGATTGGGAAGAAGTTTTAATCGCTTCAGAGTTGATTTTTCTTCAAACATTGCTTTAAATAATCTCGCAGCCCCTGATCCAAAATCCTTGCAGTCACTTGATCCACTGTTTGAATAAAGTGCTGATAATTATTCTTTCGGTATTCCCTCAAAATTTTGCCGGGTAAAAATCGTGGCAAATCTGTTTCTAAAGATGCTAGAATTTCGGTCACGGAAGCTTTATCCTGGAAATAGTCAGCGTCTCGGGCGGGGACAAACGGCGCAGCATACATTGACAGTTTTTTTCGGGTATTGGTCCAGTCGGGCGATGTATTCAACTGCGTTGCGAGCCACCAAATATCATAAATGTCGCGGCCCTTTACATACCGCCTTTCATACAAGGCCCTTATTTTATCCGAAAGGATTTCCTGCGGAGTCTCAGTCATAATAATGCTGCTGCTATAAATCAGCATCAATCGGCTTTCCGCAATGAGTCCGGCAACGGAGGACAGCTCTCTGAAGATATTGCTTTTAAATTCCGGCATCATCCCGGCCTGCAGCGCTTCAAACTCCATTTTGACGGCAATTCTCTCGCGCTGTGCTTGTGGCCGGTAGATACAGAATACCTTAAAGGCGTTCTCCCGACCACCTTTAGGTTGCCATTCGATCTGCCCAGGCCCAAATTGTACCAGGCAGGCATGGGCCATCTTTTGATCGATCCTGTTGAGAATAGTTTCAATTTTTCGCTTTGGCAGCACAGTTACAAAATCGAGATCCTCCGAAAATCGCATCCCCCCATATACCCATCGCAATGCCGTACCGCCTTGAAAAATAACTTTTTCGGACCCTGAAGCCGAATAAAGGTTATCGAGGAGCAAAAGCTGAAGAATCTCAGACTGCCGTGTTCGTTTCTCTTTATAAATACGCATATACCGCAACCTTTAGTAATCGGCTGTTCGTTTTGCCAGCATATCATTGATGCGGGTAGGATTCAATTTCTGTTACAATAATTAACAAATTTGTTTATTATTGTCAACGGTATTACAGGGGCACTAGACTAGATTTTACATTTGTACCGATTGTCATAAAAATATGGTCTGTTTTCATTGATTAGCCAAAGCACCTATTCAATTGTGATAAAGCTTTTTGGTAAAACCACTAGCAGCCGCCGTTTCCAACGGGCCCAGGTTTCTCACAATAAATTAAAATTGGTTGCGGTCATTTTTGTGAAAGGAATCAATATCTTCGTCCGAATAAAGTGCATATCATCACATATATCCCCCGAATGCCTTGACCTTTATTCTAGAAGGATATACATAATCCGGCCTGGATCTTTTGCGGTTGACAAAGTAAATTTTCTGGGCCTTTATAATAAATTTACTGAAAAGGAGCGATTAATGAAAACACTACTGGAATACATCGACTCAAAAGAAGCTGAGATGCTTGAGTTTCTCGCAAGGCTGGTCAATATCGACTGCGGCACATACGACAAGGCCGGCGTCGACCAGGTCAGCGATATTTTGGCCGAGCGTTTAGCGGCCCTGGATTTTGACGTGCAGCGCGATCCCCAAAAAAAATTCGGCGATCATGTCATCGGCACCAAGCCGGGAACCGGCAACCGGCGGATTCTGTTTATCGGCCACATGGATACGGTGTTTCCCGCCGGCACGGTCCTAAAACGGCCGTTTCGCATCGAGGGCGAGCGCGCCTTCGGACCGGGTGTCGTCGACATGAAAGGCGGGATTACCTGCCTGCTTTTCGCCTTGGAAGCGCTCAAAAACACAGCGCCTGAAACCTATCGTCAAATCGCCATGGATGTCGTGTTCAACAGCGACGAGGAAGTATTATCGCCGACCTCCAGCACGATCATCAAAAGATTCGCCAAACAGGCTCAGGCCGCCTGCGTCTTCGAGCCGGCCCGGCCGGGCGGCGAATACGTTATTCAGCGCAAGGGCGTCGGCAAGTATATCCTGACGGTGGCCGGCCGGGCCGCTCATGCGGGTGCCCAGCCCGAGGACGGCCGCAGCGCTATTGAAGAACTGGCCCACAAAGTTATCGCGCTGCATGCCCTGACCGACGCGGCCACCGGCACCAACGTCAATGTCGGCGTCATCCGCGGCGGCGAGCGGCCCAACATCATTGCCGCTGAGGCCTATGCGGAAATCGACATCCGAGTTGCCGATCAGCCGACGGCGGAAGCCATTGACCGACGCATTCGGGAGATAGCAGCAACGTCGAGCGTACCGGACACCACCTGTGAACTGTCAGGCGGGCTTCAGTTTCCGCCAATGCTGCCCACGCAAGAATCCACCAGGTTGTTTGGAACCCTGCAAAAGGCCGGTCGAGCCATAGGGCTGGATCTGCGCGCCATCGCCACCGGCGGCGGATCGGACGGCAACCACGCCGCCCAATTTGCCCCGACCGTGGACGGCATGGGTCCCCGGGGCGGCGGCGCCCACAGTGATCGCGAGTACATTGAAATCGCTACCCTGACCGAACGGGCGAAAGTCACCGCGCTCTTTCTGGCCGAGTGGTCGAAAGTGCAAGGACGCGCTTAAGCAGGCGTTATCTGATAGACTGCCTCAGTTACAGGATGGGTCTGAATTTCACTCGCGGTGCATTTTTGAATATCCAACACCAAGTATCGTGCACCCGGCATCGACCGTGTAAAAGCGACGATCTTACGCCTGCCCCTTTAATTTTAGGGTTACAGTTTTATGCAATGTTAAGGTTGATAGTCTTCTATGGTTGCTGATTTATGCTGAATAATTGCTCAGGAGCATCACCCCCATGCCAGAAAAAAAATCCGTCGCGTCATTGATACCACCGGTATCAAAAGCATATGCCGACCTAAAAATAAATTTACTCGATCGTTTGCGGCGATGGCCCGAGTACGAGCAACGCTGGGAAGACCGGTCATCTGAAATAGGCCATTGGAAGCACGAAGTGTTAAAGCGTGCCGATCAAAGCGCTGCCAGGCGGGTGTTGTTTGTTCACGGCCAGCTTCCGGGAGAGACCGGCTCGGGAGTCTACATGCAGCAGATTGTCAAAGAGGCGATTCGCCAGGGCATCGATATGTATGTCCTTTCAGCAGGATACAAACCGCTCGATCCAACTGATATCCATGGCGTTGCCAATGAACGTATTTTTACGTGTTTGTTCACGCCGCCAGGGGAGATACCCCGGGATGACGCGGTCAAAACGCCGATATCCGGGATGTCGGTGGTCATGCCGTATCCGGTTCTGGCTTTTCGCGATCGAACTGAAAATGAACTGCTCGACTGGTTGACGGTATTCGGCAGCCGGATTGCGGGGCTCGTTGAGCAGCTGCAACCCGATGTGATCCATGTCGATCACCTCTGGTTTTTAAACGGGCTGGCGCGCTTGGCTGCGCCCTGGATCCCGCTGGTCGCATCGGCGCACGGAACCGCCTACAAGCTCATCATCGATGCCCCAAAATTTCGCGAACTGATGGTGCCGTGTGTTTCCAGTGCCGATCATGTGTGCGCGATATCACCGGAATCGGTTCAGGAATGCCGCGAGATGTTTGAAATCCCGCCGCAACGCCTATCCATCGAAGGCTACGGCTATGAGCCGGAATTGTTTAACTACCAGCCGGTGGATCGCTTCAAGGTGCTCAGGGACTCCCTCCGAATTGATTCCGGAATCCACCAATATCTCGCTGTTTCAGTCGGAAAATTTGTCGATTGGAAAGGATTCAAAGAATTTACGGTCGCCATCGGACACTTGCGGCAGCGTGGATATGACATCGTAGGAATAATCGTCGGCGAAGGTGATCCCGCCAGCCGGTTGGAACTGGAGACATTCATTGCCGCAAAAGATCTGGCGCATTACGTGTTGTTGCCCGGAAAAGTCGACCGGGCCGTTCTGCCCGATATCTACCGGGCCGCCGATGTATATGTACTGCCCTCCCATGTCGAGCCTTACGGACTGGTATTGATGGAAGCCTTAGCCTGCGGAACGCCCGCCGTCGGCGGCAATGTGGGCGGCCCACCGTCTTATGTCCCGCGACTACTCAGAGATAAAGGTCTTGCGGTTCTGGTCGATCCCATCAAATTGACTCACGCTGGAGAAGCACTGCCGGAGCAGCGGGCGGCCTATGCCCTCAATCTGGCTGATGGAATGGAAACCATTCTTAAAAAGAAAATCGATCCAAAAGATCGAACCCGTATCGCCGAAGCGATGAAGCCCCTGAGTTGGAGCAGACTGGTCGAATCTTTAGCAACGATTTACGATGGATTGCTGAGAAAAGCCCTCTCAAATGCAGTCCGATTTGCCCGACGCGATTAAGGTGGATGAGAATCAAGGATGGGTTCAGGCTGTAACTGCATTGCGAATGATAGAATTTTATGGGATGTCCCCAAAGCCCCTGCAAAATGCAAAGTTCAGGGCAATGTGTTCGGTGCGGCCGATGGTCATGCCCCCGAGCCCGGGGATAGCGACACCCACCGCCCGCAGTTCCGGAGCAATCAGACCGCAGGGATACCAGGGGCCCGGCAGAAGCGTAGCTTCCAGGTGAGGGCCATTGGCGACAATGGGTCGGGCGCCGCGGGCGAAAGATGCGGTGCGGCAACCCAGTTGTTACTGCCGATCTTCAGGGCACCGTCATTTAAATAGGAAAGAAGCATGTTATCGAACTTTAGATTCAGACGGGCACGCTGGAAATTTGAATTGCCGCTAACTGGACCGGTCCCGCCCTCATCGTCGGGGTTGATGTTAATGGGGAAAATCTCGGCTGCTTTGGCCGGTCCCAGCTTCTCAACCAGCATCTGGGCCACAATTTCACTTTTGAAGTTGGCGGCACTGCCCCAGCCCATAAAGTACTGCCAACACCAGATTTTACCGGATCAACAGATTTTCCGGCTCAGCCTTGCGGCCGCGGTGATTCTCGCAAGCGCAGATCAGGGTCCAAGGATATTTTCTGCCCCGAAAGATGTTTAAGACGAGGAAGTCGATATGAAAAAAGCGCAGTCACTGCGGCTCATTGTGCTGACATCCCTGCTAATCGGAGCTGCAGGGTGTGCATATCCCATCTCCCATGAACTAAGAGCCAGGGCCAGGCAGGATCTAACCTATCCGGTCGTTGCCCTTGACCCCATCTCATACGCAGGTGAAACGATAGTTTGGGGCGGCGTCGTAATCCTGGCCAGAAGTCAGCCCAATCAAACCACTTTGACCGTCTTGGAGACCCCGTTGGATTTCTGGGGAGTGCCTAAGGACGAAGCGTTTGGACGGGGACGTTTTATCGCCCAGGTGCCCAGATACCTGAATGAGGAGGCTTTCGGCGCAAAGAAAAAGATAACTCTGGCCGGGACCATCGTCAGCCAGAAGACAATGCCTGTCAATGGATCGCAAGCTCGCTATCCTGTCGTGCAGGTGAAGGAGTTTCACCTTTTTGAAGAAAGGTTCTACCATCCCTACGATCGCTCGGATGATTACGACCGCCGGTATTGGTACCACTACGACGAACCTTCACCTTTTCATGGTATTCATTAGCGTGTATTAATATGGCTCATATCAAGCATAGCCATCTTCCCCCAGTCAAATACACAGTCTCTTTGCGGAAAATACAGGATTAACCGTATTTACCCTGCAGGGCCGACCTATTAACCTCCATTGTGAGACCAGGTATGTCAATTAATCTGCCTTTCAACTGTTTTATAAGACGTCAGGCACCTGAACCCAATTATGCAAGGAGATTGTCATGAACTCGAAAATCACCGAACTTTTAGGCAATGAAGCCGAAGATTTGCTAAACCACCAGTGCAAAACTATACCCAAATCAGGCCTCTGCCTGCCGGGGCCCGACTTTGTGGACCGGGCCGTGGCAGCATCCGACCGGCCTGTCCGCGTCCTTCGGAATTTGCAAACCCTGTTTAATTTCGGAAGACTGGCCGGAAGTGGTTACCTTTCCATACTGCCGGTGGATCAGGGTGTTGAACACACGGCCGGCGCCTCCTTTGCTCCGAACCCCATCTATTTCGACCCGGAAAACATCGTTAAACTGGCTTTGGAAGCCGGATGCAATGCGGTTGCATCCACACTGGGCGTCCTGGGCTCGGTTGCCAGAAAATACGCCCACAAGATCCCGTTTATTCTGAAATTCAACCATAACGAACTGCTCACCTATCCAAATAAATACGACCAAATCCTGTTTGCATCCATTGATCAGGCCTTTGACATGGGAGCGGTGGCGGTGGGTGCCACCGTCTATTTCGGTTCGCCGGAAAGCAATCGGCAGATCCAGGAAATTTCCGAAGCCTTCGCTTACGCCCATGAACTCGGCATGGTGACCATTCTTTGGGCCTATCTTAGAAATTCCGCGTTTAAAACCGAAGACACGGACTATCATGTCGGCTGCCGATCTGACCGGCCAGGCCAATTACCTTGCCGCCACCATCGAAGCCGATATCATCAAGCAGAAACAGGCCGAAAACAACGGCGGTTTCAAGGCGTTGAAATTCGGCAAAACCCATGAAAAAATGTATTCGGAGCTGATTTCGGATCATCCGATCGATCTGACCCGCTACCAGGTTGCCAACTGCTATATGGGCCGCATCGGGCTGATCAATTCCGGCGGCGGCTCCGGCAAAAATGATATGGCCCAGGCCGTGCGCACGGCGGTAATCAACAAACGTGCCGGCGGAATGGGACTAATTTCGGGCCGTAAAACGTTTCAAAAACCCATGACCGAAGGCATCGAAATGTTTCACGCGATCCAGGATGTCTATCTGGATCATGATATAACCATTGCTTGAGGGGCATGAATCGACGACGGTTGAGATTGCCAGTTTCCAGCTCTTTTGATGTTTCTTTTTCTTTGTCATTGCTGCCCATAAGCGGCACCAAGGCTAACCTAACCAGTCAGTGTGAGTGGGCGCGGTTGTCAATATCGATTTTTTGAGCTGGAGTTGAGTATTTAGCCAATTTCGAAAGGAGCAGGCGTATGCCACTTCAAGCTGCTAGAATTGAAACCAAAGATGCCCTGGATGCCATCGAACTATTTTACCGAAATGGTTGGACCGATGGGTTGCCGATCATCCCGCCGACGCAAGATCGTATTCAGGCAATGCTAGCTATTGTGCATATGGAACCGGACGCGGTAATTGGCTCCATCCCTGAACGCAGCCGCGTGTTTACAGCAGAAACTGTTGCCATCAATGCGGTGATGGCTGGATGTTTGCCGGAGTATTTCCCGGTTGTAGTGGCCGCGGTTTCTGCCAGCAGCGATCCGGCCTTCGGCCTTCATGGACCCACGGCCACCACGCACGGGTCCGCCATTCTAATGATCGTAAACGGCCCGATCGTTGAGGCCATCGGGCTGAACTCGGGACAAAATGTGTTCGGTCCGGGAAACCGGGCCAATGCCACCATTGGTCGGGCGTTGCGCCTTATTCTGATCAATGCCGGCGGGACCCCTGAATTCGACCGCGCCACCTTGGGGCACCCCGGCAAATATACTTACTGTATTGCCGAAAATGAAAACACCGACTGGCAGCCACTTCATGTACAGCGAGGATTTGAACGGTCCGTCAGCACGGTTACGGTTTTTGCGGCGGAGAGCCCCAACCAAATGAACAATCACACCGCGTTGAAAGCCGAAAATATCCTGCTCACCCTGTCTGATCGTATGTCGGGGCTGGGAACGTTTAATATCGGCGGACAAACCGAGATGGCGGTCGTAATCTGTCCGGAACATTATAACACGTTGAATCAACAAGGGTGGGATAAATCCGGGGTTCAACAATTTCTTTATGAACATGCCGTGCGTCCGCTGAGTGATCTGAAAAAGGGCGGCTATATTGAACAACCCGTCAATCCCGGTGATGAAGAAATTTTAGTTAGAGCGGTGCAATCCCCCGACGACATCCTGCTGGTGGTAGCCGGCGGGGCAGCCGGTCGTTTCTCCGCCTGTATCCCGGGGTGGGCCAGCAAGCAAGCCTGCCACTCGGTTACCCGATCATTGCACGATGCGTCCTGCGGCAACTGAGGGTGGTAGTTGCCGATCGTGTATTGGCTAATGGATTCTAAATACCGGCGTGTTTGGTTTTTCGCCTACGCCGCTGCACCACTGGTTCAATAATACAATGGGGTTGCCCCTGCGTAGGGGCGTGACTGAATTCAGAATGATTTGATTGAAGGGAAAAAAAATGAGCTTGATCGTATATAATCCAACCAGTGGCCCTGGTGCCAATCAAATGGCACTTTCGCCAAGGGTCAAGAATTTGCAGGGCGGTGTATTGGGAGTAATTGATAATGGTAAGACGAACTCTGATACGGTCTTGAACCGCATTGTCGGCACTCTGTCCGAACGCTACCCTTTCAAAGATGTGATCACCGTAAAAAAACAATCTGCGTCCCACGCGATCAAAGACGATGTCGCTCAAATGCTGGCTCGTAAATGTGATTTCGTGCTGGCCGGAATTGGTGACTGAGGCTCCTGCAGCTCGGGCAGTTTGCTCGATGGTATTGTCATGGAGAAACTAGGTGTGCCCGCCGTCGTCGTGGCCACTGAGCCGTTTATAAGCTCCGGCAAAGCCATGGCGCTGTCTCACGGTATACCGGATTATCCGTTCGTCGTCATGCCCCATCCGATTGCCGCCACCGAAACCGAAAAATTGCATAGCTGGGCAGATCGGATAGTTGATCAGGTGGCTTCGATTTGGCTCGAGGGAAGTTAACGGCGGCTTGGTCAATAAGCAAGCGGGCAGCAGCAGGAAACGCCTCATCTCCCCTATAAAAGATCAGTTTCACCGGTATTATTCATAGATTATCGATCTGCACCGGTTCGATTTCATCGGCCGGCTCAAACCCGAAAATACGCGAGTAGAAGTAAAGCTCGGCGTCCAGGGCCCGTTTGATGTTTTGGGCCCTGCGAAAGCCGTGCTGCTCCTTTTCAAAGGCGATGTAGGCCACCGGCAGTTTTTTTTCTTTCAAAATGGCGACCATCTTCTCTGCCTGGCTGGGCGGAACGACCTTATCTTCGAGTCCTTGAAAGAAAATAATGGGGCAGGCAAGGCCCTCGGCCTGATGGATCGGTGATCGCGCTTCATACAGATCCTGGCGCTCGGGATAGGGGCCGATCAATTGATCCAGGTAGCGGGATTCGAATTTGTGGGTCTCCTGAGCCAACGCCGCCAGATCACTGACGCCATAATAACTGGCGCCGGCCTGAAACGAGTCATAAAAAACCAAGGCACACAGGGCGGTGTAGCCCCCCGCACTGCCGCCTCTGATGATCAAACGTTGCGGATCGATGCCGAATTTTTCCGCGCAGTATTTGGCACCGTTCACGCAATCCTGCGTATCGACAATGCCCCATTGGCCGTTTAACCGCTGCCGATATGCCCGTCCGTAGCCGGTGCTGCCGCCATAATTTACATCCAGAACCGCCACGCCTCGGCTGGTCCAATATTGAATCGCCAGGTTTAGCGTTTGCGTGGTGCTTGCGGTGGGTCCGCCGTGACTGATGACGATCAACGGGGCGCGTTCTGCATCCGGAGCCCGGTAGTCTTTGTTTTGGGGAGGATAAAAAAATGCGTGGGCCGTCTGTCCTTGAGCGGTGGGAAATTCGATCGGTTGGGGCACGGATAGAAAGCCGGCGTCGATGCCGACCTGGCTGGAACGGCGCAGGATTTCGGGTTCATGCGTGGTTAAATCAAGCCGCACGATAGATGTCGCTTCGCCGGCAGTGCCGCCCGCCAAAACCGCCTGGCCGGCGGCGGCTTTCAGATAGGCGATATCCGTGTAGGGCGTTTCGATTATCCTCATTTTATCGGTTGGCAAATCAATTTCAGCCAGGCGCCATCTCCCTTTCCGGGTAAAAGCACAAATGAGGCGTTGGGCTGATTCAAAGGCATAGGTTGACATGCCGAAAACCCACTGCGGCAGGCCAAACTCGGCTTCCATTGCGACGAGCGGTTTAATCCGATTATTCTTCCAGCGATAAATATTCCACCAACCGCTGCGGTCGGAAACAAAATACAGGGTTCCGTCCGGCGACCATTGGGGTTGAAAAATGGATTCATCCGCTCCCCCCGCAACCCGTTCGACATTTTCAAGCGCACCGTCTTGACCGATGCGGCCGACCCATAACTCGGTGCCGTCCCAGGGCATGTTGGGGTGATCCCAGCAAAGCCAGGCAAGCTGCGACCCATCCGGGCTCAGGTTGGGCGACGCATAAAAGTCACTTCCGACGGCAAGAACATTCAATGAATGGCTGCCGGTGCCGCTTTTACCCTTCAGATTCAGCCGGATCAGCTGATTTAACGGCTCCGCCTTGCGGTTGCGGTGATCCTCGCAAACGCAGATCAGACTGTGGCGGCGGCGATCGAAAATCATGTCGGCAAAGCGCAAGCCGGTATCCGATGTAATTGGCACGGGATCGGAATCGGGCCGCTGGAAATATATCTGCTGGTCGGAAAAATTGGAAAAGTAGATATTGGCGTTATCCACCATAAACGATCGGCCGCCGTATTCGTGGACCCGGGATCGGACATTGAAATCCGCCGGGGTGATATCGGTCTGCTGTCCGTCCGGTGTGCAGCGCACGATAACGTTGCGACCCGCTTCCGACGGCCGCATTTCCACCCAGAAGACATCCCGGCCATCCAGCACAATATCGCTGAGGCGCACGGTTTCTGAAACAATTAGATCGGACGTGATCGGCGATTTCCATGAACCGTATGAAGCTATTTTAGTGTCCGACATAGACCACCTCTGTTTGTATTTGATACATTACAACCTACGGAATATTCGAAGTTCTGCGGTTTGCTGTTTAAAGTATACCTGAATGCTGAAACTACTGAGGATTTATGGTTTTGTCCAGCCTTCTCAAGTTAAATTTCTAAAGGACCGGTAGAATTCTTTTATCTTTTTCAACAACCCGGAACCGATCCATTCATCGGCTTTTTGCATAACTGATTGAATCGTGGTCAACACGTCCTGGTCGCCGGGCCACAGTTCCTTGATGACCGCTTTGCCGGCCTCGTCCTGCTGGTTGATGTAAAGATTGAGCACATAGCGGCTAGAACCAGGTCGTCCAAATATCCGACGGGTCCGAGCAAAGCCTCCGGCAAAAGGTCGATCGGGCTGAAAAAATAGGCAATGACCCCGGCAAATTTGGCTTTATCAATCGCCGCGATGCGATTATCCAGCGTCAGCCTGACCAGAAGATAAAAAAAGTCCGGGACTAAAAGTATGTAATTCCCATATTCCGGCTTTTTATCTGCATTTTTTTCAAACCACCTGCTGACTTTGCCCCGCAGCTGAAGATAATAATCTTTTTGCTTCGGGTCGCTTTCCACAGGCAACTGAGGCTGGTTCATCAGACGTTTCCTTTTTGCATACATTGATGATTAGACTCACTACTTGCATATTACATTTAACAATGCCTGGCGTTTTTCGGTTTCAATCACCTCCAAGGCACGCTCCAGCGCTGCAGGGAGATCTTCAGGTCTTTCAACCCGTTCACCATATCCGCCGGCCGCCTGGCAGATCATTTCGAAATCCACCGAAGGTCTCAGATCGCAAAGCGGCATCGAATCGGTATTGGCTGCCCATCCATCCGGTGCAAAAGACAGGGTTGACCGCTGAGAAGCATTCCAGCGGCTGTTGTTGAAAACAACAAACAAGACGGGCAGGCCATAGGCGCGTGAGACCCAATGCACCGCTACCGGCACACCGAACATGTAAGCGCCATCCCCCACACAGCAGATGATTTTGTGATCAGGATTTGCCAGTTTGGCGCCAAGGGCGGCGCCCAATCCCCAGCCGAGCGAGGCTGAGGGTGAATGCCGGAAGTAAGTGCCGGGGGTATTGAAGCAGGCTTGAGTTGGATCGAGAACATATTCATTGATCACCAGGCAGCGGTCATCCAAGATGCTTCCGATACAGCGGGAAGCCCAGGCCATGTGAATCGGAGAATCCTTGCGCACCCCCGCCGCGTTGGACTTCCATGTCTGGCGCTGTTTTTGGATACGCGCACGCCAATGACCCCGCCGGGTCCGGACCGCCGTCCGGTTTAGTTTGGCGGCTAAAATTGCCTCCTTCAGCGCTAAAAGTGTAAGTCGTGGATTCCCGGACAGGGATATATCGGAGCCGAACCCGCGATAGGGATAATCCGTAAAGAGGGCGTCCGTGGCAACTTGAATGATCTTGGTGTCGGGGTCAGGTTCCGACAGCTTTGGAAACCAGGGGACATCTGATTCAATCGCCAGGATCACATCGGCTTCTTTTAAATACGGCGCAGGATCAAAGCCGGCGTGCAGGGGGTGGTTTTGCGGGAAGTTAAAATGAGTATGCCATTGCTCGACAACCGGCATCGCCAGCAGTTCGGCCAGCTCAACCAGAATTTCCAGACCTTCAGGATTTCGTCCCAGCGACTGCACAATAGCGACCGGCTTTTGGGCAGCGGCCAGCAGGTCGGCGGCCTTGCCGACCGGATCCAAAGCCGATGCCGTAAGAGATGCGGCATTGATTCGCGGCGCATCTGAATACTCAAAGTTATCGATCTTGGCCGCCAAAACTTCCCGGGGGAGGGTCAGGTAAACCGGCCCGCACGGCTCGCTTTGGGTGATGGCCAGCGACCGGTCGACAATCGTCTCGACCTGCGTGCCAAAGCGCAGCTCATAGTCCCACTTGACAAATTCCCGCACCAGGGCGCCCTGGTCGAATGACTCCTGAGCCCAGTGAATACCCAAATCTCTTGCCCCGCGATGTCCTTTTTCGGTCAGCGGCGTACGGCCGGCCAGAAAGAACATCGGGACCCGGGCCCGGGCCGCATTAATGATGCCACCCAAGGCGTTGGCCGTTCCGACAATCACGTGCACCATGACGGCCTGGGGCCGGCCGGTCACCATTGCGTAACCGTGGGCCATCGCCACGGCGGGGATCTCATGTGGTACAGTCAGCGGAACCGGCCGCTCTTTGCCCTGGGCCTGGCGTTTGGCAAATGCTTCGACAATCGGAGCGAAATCGGTGCCGCTGTTGCCAAAAAAGTATTTAACCCCGCGGGAAGCAAGTAACTCTAAAAAAGCCTCGGCGACGGTGACCTGCTTTTCAGGTTTACCCATTGTCAACTCCTATATCGATGATCCCCAATCCTTAGGAAATCGGAATAAATGCCTAAACTGTCTAAAATGCACTAAAGTGCCTAAAAATAATATAAATCGACAGCATGCCACAACTTTAGGCATTTTAGGCAATTTGCAATTTTAGTCATTTTTATGAATATCTTATTCTTCCAATTAGAAGTATTTCATAACATATTTACCTAAACAACTTTCGAGGACCTACTGCCAGACCGGATCCCGCTTTTCCAGATAAGCCCGTCCGCCTTCCACGGCGTCCAGACTGTATTGAGTCCGCTCCTGCAGCTTGAAATACTCGTCCAGAAACTCATCGTAAGCTAGATCAAAAGCGCTGTTGGTCAGCAGCTTGCTCATCCGTGATCCCAGCGAACAGGATTTTAAGTAATTGGCAGCGATCTGATCGAGATGACTGAAAAAATCCGCTGCGGGCGCCAGGTGATCCACCAGACCGATGTTCAAGGCTTCTTCTCCCGAAATATTCTCCCCTCCCAGGATTAACTTTTTGGCACGACCCCAGCCGACATAGCGGGGCAGGCGCCAGGTACCAAGGCCCGGCACCAGTGACTCGCGAATGGCCGGCAATCCGATCTGACAATCCGGTGTGCTGACGCGGATGTCGCAGGCCATGGCGAGCTGCAGCCCGCCGCCGAGACAGTAGCCGTGCAGGCCGACAATGATTACTTTTTCCATCTTCTCCAGAATGCGCAGGGCCTTTTCAAAGCGCTCGTGGTAGCTCATGTCGATGTGGCCGGCCGCCAGTTCTTTTAAATCGATTCCGGTGCAAAAGGCCCGGCCCTGCCCTCGAATGACCACGACCCGGATATCCGGATCTTCCCTGAGCGCCATGACCAGGCGGTTGAGCTGCATCGTGCTGTCGTTGTTTACGGAATTTAAGTGAGACACCCTTGTGAAATTCACCCAGGCCAATTTACCGTCTTTTTCCAGACGCATGTTGCCAAGTTCAAGTAATGTGTCCATGTCATCTCCTTTAGCAATTCTAAGATGTGATGATAAGCCGTTTGGTCGAAATTTTCCTCAACCGATTCGCTGACCCGCCGCTTTCAATTTCAATGCTCCCGCATAGCGGTTAAGCGCCGTTCGCACCGCTTCACGGGCATTTGAGTTTGCCTTGCCCGTCAGGCTGGCTTCTTCAACTATAATTGACTGCACGTTGAGCTTTTTGGTCTTCCAATCGGCTTTGAGATCGACGCGCGCCACAAGCCCGTCGCCGGCAAGCACCGGCAGACAATAGTAGCCATATTTGCGCTGGGGCGCGGGTTTGAAAATCTCCAGAACCTGGTCAAAGGCAAACAGCTGTCGAACCCGTCGGCGATCCCAGAGCACCGGATCAAAGGGCGATAGCAAAACGCCGTTGTCAGCGCGGGGACGCACACGGTTGAGGCGGGCCGCAAGCTCAAGATCGCTGGGCTGAATCCAGCCGGAATTTTTCTTTTTGTCCTCACCGCTAAGGATACAGGGGACAATATCATTCGTTTCAACCAGGCGGTTTAGGGCGGCCAAAATGCTCTTTTTTTGGTTGGCAAGCCGCCAGGTTTGAGAAAGCGTGCCGGTCGAGGCCCAGCCATGGCCTTGCAGAGCTTGCAAAAGCAGCTGCTCGATGGCTTGCGGTTCGGACAGCGAATTCTGCCGCCATTGCTCGGGAATAACCCGTTCGGCCAGGTCATAGCTCCGTTGAAAATTGCGTCGCTCGCGAATGGCAAGCTCCCCCGCGGACCACAACGCGGTGGCCACCCGTTTGACCAATTTCAGATCCCACCACCCGCTGCTCCCACTGCCTTCCATGTCAAGGGAACGAATGGGTCCTTCGTCCCGGATCCGCCGGCGCAGGCCTTCTGCGATTCGGGGGTGTTGCCCGATTAGATCCCCCCACCAGGGATGACTGCAAAATGCCTTGCGACGGAATTCAAAAACCGGATAAAGCTCGATCGGGATCCAGCTGGCTTCATGCCCCCAGTACTCGAAAAGGGGCTCGTTGGGCCGCAGCAGCTCCTCGGCCAGCTCATGGTCGAAACCGTCAAGGCGGGAAAGCAGCACAATTGCATGACTGCGGGCCCCGGCGATCGCCACGGTATCGAGTTGAAGATAACCGAAACGCCGAATAATTCGGTGCGCCGCTTTGCGGGCCCGCAGCGTGCGTCCGGCGGCGCGCTTGGGCAGACCGGTCCACTCCGGTTTGAGCAGCCCGGCCCGGGCCAACGCCAATCGCCTGGCTTCGACTATGGATATGGTTTCCATGAAACACAAGTATCAGAATAACGCGCAACGGTAAAGGGGGCAAAATAATCCATCATTTTTCTTGACAGCACTATCGTATAATGTGCTTAATACCTGGAATTAGCATTAAGATAAAGGAGGTCACAATGGTCGCATCAAAAAACAGTGTCGATTTTTACTGGGATCCGGTCTGACCCTGGTGTTGGATTACATCCAGGTGGATGGTAGATGTTGGACAGCAAAAACAGATCCAGGTAAATTGGAAATTTTTCAGCCTTAAGCTGATCAATAAAGACCGCGAAATACCGGACGACTATAAAATACTGCATGGGATTGGTTTAAAAGCGCTGCGGGTAGCGGCAGCGGTCCGGCGCGAATTCGGCAACGACGGCGTCGGCAAGATCTATACGGCCATGGGTGCCGTTTATCATCACGATCAAGGCGATATTGATGAGCCTTCAGCCCTGGAGGAAATCCTGCAATCCTGCGGCTTGCCGGCCGGATTGGCAGCTGCGGCTGAAAACGAAACACTGGATAAAGAGATCCAGGCCGACATGGATCTGGCCATTGCCAAAGCCGGCATCGATGTCGGTGTGCCACAGATTGTGCTCGATGGCGGCAAGGGACCCGGCTTTTTCGGCCCGGTAATGAGCCCGGCGCCAACCGGTGAAGCTGCCGTAAAGTTCTGGGATGCGATCATTGCGGCAGGAAGCGTGCCCGGTTTTTTCGAGCTGAAACGGACCCGGGAAATCGGACCGATCTTCGGGGAGCGCCCAATGGTTTACTAAGTGCACGATTTCATAAATACGGTAGCGTCTAATAATCTCACCGCAGAGATCACAGCGCGGCATAGCCGCAACCAAATAGTCTTTTAAGTTACAATCAATTCATTTGAATTGATATGTTTTTGGAAACATCTAAAAAATAAAATAGAAATGGCGACACACCTGAGGTATTGTTGGAAGCGCCAACAACCACCAACACTTAGGAGGACGCCATGGACACCTTTATAGCACAATATGAAAAACAAATCATCGGACATCTTACCGGTTTCGACCGTTTGGTTTTGCGCGGCACCTTGAGAGCCTTGGCCGTCAAAAGTGGCATGATGAGCTACCTTTGGAATACCGGAGTTCGATTGAAAGATTGCGGCAAATTGTTCCTTGATAAAAGCAAACAATTGAAAGAAGCATCTCGTGCACAAGCTGACCGGCAAAATCGCCCGGTTATCTATCTTCCTTCTGCCAAGACAGATAAGGAACAAGAGGCCCTTAAAGTTGTTGAGCGCGATGGGATCCGCAATGGATTGATTTGCATATTGACCGCTGTGGAACCCTGTCAAACTTATGAAATATATCGTAACCGGCAACAGAAAATAATCGAACTGCAGCCACGAATAAGAAAGTGCTTGTTTCTGTATCATTACTGGATCGATGAGATGTTCGGATTCATGAACGCACGGATTCAAAGTTGGTTTCCATTCTCTATCCAGATTTGTCTCAACGGACGCGAATGGTTGGGGCGACAAATGCATCGGGTGGGACTTCGTTACCACAGACGCGACAACTGTTTTCCCTGGATTGATCAAATCGATAAAGCTCAAGAATTGATGGACCAGCAATTGCGGATAAATTGGCCTTCGGTACTCAACGAAATTGCCCATCGTTTGAACCCGGCTCATGATGCCATGCTGGCTCCATTTCGGGAACCTTATTATTGGTCGACTTACCAAAGTGAATGGGCCACAGACATAATGTTTAAATCTGCTCAAAGTTTGGCCCAAATATACCCCACCCTGGTACGCGGCGGTATCTCGGTTTTCGGTAGTCAGGATGTGATGCGATTTTTGGGGAAAAAACCGCATGGCAATTTCCAAGGTGAAGTCGTTAGCCATTATGGGCATCGGACCGAAGGCATCCGACTCAAACATAAACTCAAAGCAAACTCGGTGAAAGTCTATGACAAGAAGGGAAGTATCCTTCGCATCGAAACCACCATCAATAGCCCCCGGGATTTTAAGGTGTATCGTCCAAAGCAAGGCGATCCCCAAGGCCCTTGTTCCTGGCAACGAATGCGTAAAGGCATTGCTGATCTTCATCGGCGGGCACAAATCTCTCACGCATCGAATCAACGGTATCTGGATGCGTTGGCCACTATCGAAGTGGATCGTTTGTTGGGTGAGGTAGTTGAGTCGGTTTGCCGCCCCATTCGTTGGAAAAGCCAACGGGTTCGTGCCCTTCGTCCATGGAGCAAAGAAGATACAGCTCTTCTGAAAATAATCAGCAGAGGCGAATTCAATATCAACGGATTTCGAAATCAAGATATTCGGCAACGAATCTTTTCTGGAAATCATGATGCTCATACAAAACGGCGTCAGTCCGCCCATATCAGTTACCGAATTCGCATGCTTCGCGCCCATGGAATTATTCGCAAAGTACCGCACACGTTTCGCTATGTTTTGACTGATAAAGGTCGTCTGATTGTCAGTGCAGTGATTCAAACGCAACATATTCCAATTACAAGGATTTCTGCCCTTGCAGCATAATTTGCTTAACAAAAATTAAAGAATTTACACATTAGTAGTGCAGAGCACGCAGAGGTTATATACGCTATGACGCGACCCCAAAATATTCTTTTAGTTTTTCTGGCGGCTTGTCGGAGCGTCTTGTCCCGTCGTAGCTCGAAGAGCGAAGTCGGAAGCTTGAAGAGCGAAGCCTGAAGCCAGCCTACGATTTGTTTTTCTCTGCACTCTCCGCGATCTCCGCGGTGAACAAAAAGGAGAATAAGTAAAATGCTTCCGGATATTCAAGAGCAGTATAATAGCTTAAAACTTAAACTTGAGGCGTTGTTACAGCGGCTCGATTCCCTGACAGACGAAATGTTATCATTTAAAGCCGGGCCGGATAAATGGTCGATTATTGAAGTTGTTGAACATCTTGTTATCGCTGAAAAAGGTTTATTAAAGCAGCTGTCGACCAATATACCGGCTTCAACCCTGGACCCAGAAGCAAAAACGCCCGAAAAACATCAGACCGTCATCAAAGTTATGGAGCGCGATATCGAAGTCGATGTTCCGCATGAAAGCCTTGAGCCCCGCGGCAGCATAGCATTGGAGGATCTTCGCTACCAATGGAATGAAATTCGAGAAAAACTGCCGGGCCTGCTGGCTGAAATAAAACCGGAAAAAAAAGACGATCCGGTCTTTCAGCACCCGTATGGCGGTCCGCTGGATATAGCCGACACCTTGCAATTTTTCGAAGTCCATTTTGACAATCACATGCGCCATATCGATAAAATTTTGGCACAAGCCATACCATAAGCCATTGCCTGAATTTTGCACCTAAGTAAATAGTTTCATAAACGCAGTAACGTAAAATCTGAGGCGTGGATTCTAATATGAAAAAAAGAAATTAAAACGCTATTATTGTTGTCCGCAATTTTCGTGACAACTTGACAACTTTCCGGATGCGGTTTAATATAAAAATAGCTTAATCTGACCCATAAACTGTCAAAAGGATGATCAATGGAAACACTTAAGGTTGGAGAACTGAAAAGCAATTTCTCACATATACTGCAGAGGGTTCAGGCCGGTGAGGAAATAATTATTAGCTTCGGCAAAAAAGATAAGAAAGTCGCCGTACTGGTTCCATATGACAAATATATCTCTGACTCGCCACGTCCTCTTGGAATCCTTAAAGGCAAAGCCAAATGCAAAATTGGAGATGATTTTCAAATTAGTGACGAAGAACTATTGGTCTCATGAAATATCTCATTGATACGCACATTTTTTTGTGGTCCCTTTTCTCACCGGGAAAAATTTCACGGCATGCAGCTAAGATTATAAAAGATCCCGCTAACAGAATTATGGTAAGTACGATTACGTTTTGGGAAATCTCACTGAAATACTCCCTCAATAAACTTGAGTTAGAAGGCATCACGCCCGATGAGCTTCCGGAATTCGCAAGTAAAATGAATTTCGAACTTCTTAGTCTGAATGCCGAAGACGCGGCCTCTTTTTACCACCTCCCCAGAACCACTCATAAAGACCCATTTGATCGAATGCTTATCTGGCAAGCTATCCGAGAAAAAATGGTCTTGATCTCAAAAGACAGTAAAATTGAAGCCTATGAAGACTACGGTCTTAAGATTCTATCATTAACATAATTAATCCTAATTTTTCAGGGCGGAGCGATTATGTGCTATCAGGTGTTGTAAAGGTGATAAAAGGGCGGTTGGCGAATTGGGATTGATCCTACTG
>CAVQBT010000051.1:0-232870 GCA_963710795.1 uncultured delta proteobacterium | reverse complement strand
ATTCCCGAGGCGATCAATGTTCGGCGTCTCCCCGACCATGAGCCCTTGATGGTAAGCGCCCACGTTCATGATGCCGATATCATCACCCATAATGAACAGGATGTTGGGTTTGTCGGCGGCGATTGCCGGATTGACCGATAGAGTCAACGCCACAGCAAGCGCCACAACCCAAAAGGTAACGGTTTTTCTTTCTGATGCTTTCATTTTTAACTCCTTTCTCTTTCCGATATGGGATCATTAGATAAACACCCCAGTTGACTCCCCACGCCAACAGAGTGCGCTGGAGGCCATCATGAAATAAATTTTTTGGCCTCCGTGCGTGACTACGAGTTGTTGAAATCGACGGGCCCCAGATCCCGAGCCCTATATTTTGGGGTTCAAGGCTCCAATTCCGACGAGTGGGAAACCGTGTGAATCATAATTTCCGGCGGTCGGCTTAAAAGACTCCCGGCTCCGATCAATACCGTGAATCTGACCGAGCGCAGATGGTCATCCAAAGTTTTCCGGTTTTCCCACGCTTCAACCAAAAAAAAATCATTTTCATTCTCGGCATTCCGGTAGAAATTTGAATCCACACACCCATTTTCCTTTCTCATTTGGGCAACGATCGATTGAAAGGTCTGTAAAAGCTCTTTGTGCTTTTCAGGACGCACGTTCATTTTGATAAAGGCCAGGATCATGTGGATTCCCTCCTTGGAACGTAAGGTTTCAGTGTTCAGGTGTCGGGTGTCAGGGAAAGGAAGTGTTAGATACTGACACCTGACACCTAAATATAACTATCAGCGCTCTTACTGCGCCGCAGCAGCCACTTTCCCCGAGCGCAGTCTCGGAAAAAAACTTAGTGCCTTAAGAACGTAATGACTATTCTGGTAAAGATATTCCAAGATTCATGCCAACGGATTCATTAAAATTACATTGTCTTTAGATATTTAATTTAATTGAGAAAATTGTTTTTTTTCGGGTTTCGGAGAGCCGTTTGAGGGATAATATTTTCCGTGGAATATCAAGGAAACGTTAAATATCGCGGATATTACCGAGTTAGTTCGCTACGCTCACCATAATATTATAATACTTTGTCTTGGTACGACGGCAAGGCCCACCATTATTTTTTAAGCTTTTTTCGCAGCAGTTCGATGTGCAACCGCATACCGTAGAGTTCTTCCCGAAATGCCAGCGGTACCGAAATACCGGCAACCTTTCTTTCCAATTCGTCGAGATCGGTGGTGGTTTTTTCGATATTCAGGGAGGTCTCCTTTTGGTTAATTTCGGCATCGATGGTCTCCAGTTCTGCATACCAGCGATAGATTCGTGAGCGCATTCGCCAACGGTATGCGGGCGGCATCATTTTAACAAGCGGAAACAGCAGCACGATCAATGGCAGCAGCAGGACTTTCATGCGGGAAGTAAAGATCCGGGTCCAGAGGGCCCGGCTTTGATTATCCCCGGAGGGGATTTAGTTTACCGACATTTGACGATTTACGGAGTACTGGAGTATTGGAGTGATGGAGTAATGGAAGAACCCCCTTTTTCCATCGCTCTCAGAAAACAGACGCCTGGAGAAAATCTGAAAGTTTAAGGCTCTTTTTTTAAACCAACACTCCAAAACTCCAGTACTCCATTACTCCGGTTGATTTATACGGGCAGAGCCATTGATCTCTGACCTGGCCCTGAGGACCCGGTTTTCAATGTTGGAATAAAATTGGCTACCCAGAAGGGGAAATAGCGCATTAACAGCGACGGACCGGATTTGTAATAGCGCACCGTTTCCTTGCTCAGCTTGAAATCCAGGTATTTTGGCGCGGTGATTGGCGACAAAGAAGGCCACATCGATTTCGCCGTTCAAAAGCAGTTCGGCAGCCTTCCGGCTCCCGTATTTGAGGATTTGCGTGTTCGCATCGTCGATGCCGTTTAGCCCGAGCAGCTGCAGGGACAGGATTTTGGTGCCGCTGCCTTCCGGGCCCACCGCGACGCGCAGCCCCTTTAGATCGCGCGGCCGCTCAAGCGCGAGGGCGGCGCGATGGAAGATCCAGAGCGGTTCGAAGAAAAGACTTCCCAGGGATACGAGATTGCCGCCTTGCGACAGCTGCGATGTTCCTCCCTGGACGAAAGCGATATCGACCTTCTCGGAGGCTGTTTCCAGCAATTTGATGTTCTCTATGGAGCCGGCGGTGTTGATTAAATTCAGGGTGACACCAAATCCTGGCCCTCTGGGCCAGGATTTTTTACACTAAATTAGGTTAGGCGTTTTCAAGAACCTGGCGCAATTCTTCTTCTTTGTCCTTTGCGAGCGATGTCTTAAGAACTTTGCCCTTGAATCCCTTGAGTTCCTCCAACACTTTGTCCGGGGTAACCTTTCGCACGAGAACAAAGAGAGCTGATGTGTCATTTCTAAGGGTCTCAGCGAGTTCCTTCATGAAATTATCGCTGATACCAATATCACGCAGCTTACCGGACATCGCCCCGGCCCCGGCACCAACCGCAGCTCCCACCAGTGGATTTAAAAAAATCATCCCGATAAGCATCCCCCAGAAGGCCCCGCCCACCGCACCGGCGGCGGTCAGGTTGACCGCCTGGTGCAGTTTGACCTTGCCTTTGTCGTTTTTGGTCACCACGACCACATCTTCCATTTCGATGAGGTACTCTTTCTGGAGTTTGGCCAGTGCTGCGCGCATTTCAAACGCCGTGTGTTCGTCGTCAAAGCTGATTACTACTAAGTCACTCATGATATTCTCCTTTAAGTTTCTAATCAGGATTTAAATACAAGAATGGTTTTGGTCCCGTTTCGGTCAATGACCTCCAGGGACACCACTTTGCCGTTTTCGTCCTGCGATTCCCAGATTTTCGCCGGAGCGCTGATCTTGTGCGAATAATCCACCTCATCCCGACCGGTAGTGATCACCAGATCATCACCTTTGTTGGCGGGATCATAATCGATCGCAAACAGCGGCGCTGCTTCGGTGAGCGGTTGATCCCCATTTGACATGTCCGCAACTTCAATGGCTACCAGGCGCCCCCGGTTGCCGTTGCTGAACATGCTTAAAAACTCTAACCAACGCCCCTGATCAATTTTTTTGGTTTGTGCCATGTTTCACCTCCTTTATTTTCGTTTCTCCATTCGGACACTGCCATTTACAACGCATCATCAGCATCTCTTCGGGCAGCGGCAGCCTCCAGGATGGCCACTTCAGCTTCTTCAGCAGAGCAAAGCGCCATCGCGATACAGGCCTCAGCATATTTTTGGGCGCGCTCTGCGCGTTTCTCGAGTTTCTTGCGGTCGCGGTTTTCCTTCCACTCGGCAACTGCGGCTTGGGTCTCGGCCTTCTTGGCCTCCACGAATTCTTCCATCCCTGCTTTGGCAGCCGCGGCTTCTTGCTTCTTTGCCTCTAAAGTCTCTTTGGCGGCCATCAATTTCGTTTGGATAGCGGCCTCAGTCTCCTTGTGAACGCCCTCCAGATGGGTTTTCGCCGCCTTCAATCGGTCGATGCTGCTATCGAGTTTTGCGTGAAGTTTTTTTCCCAGTTCGTCAAGTTTCATGTTCATGATTCGGTCTCCTTTTTTGCTTGTTGGTTGATGGAAAATGGGGGTATCTGAGATTACAAGCCGGCCGCTGTTTTCCCTAACTTGTCGATTTCTCTTCCCAGGTACTCGATCGCTTTGCCGACCTCATCTGCAGCCCAGCCGATACCCTCTATCAGCTTCCCTGCAATATGACGGGCGTCATCCATGCTTTTGATCATGACCGCTTCAAGTTTTTGACCGGCCCATGCGAAACCGTATTCGAGGCTGACCGCGGCTGCCTGCAATTCGTGTCCGGCTTTTATTTCCCATTTTTTTGCCCAGGCTTCTGCCGCCCTCAAGTAGTGATGTTTGGCTACCGCATGTTCCGCCTTGGCAAACACGTCCTGAAGATCTTTTGCCGAACGAACCGCACCTTTTTCAATGTCATCCGCCAATTTTTCCAGCATTTGCACGGATGCCGTGAGTCCTTTTTCCGCATCAGCGGCGGCACGGGCGGCCTCCAATTTCAGAAAAGCAGCGCCCTTGCGGATTTCAACGGCAGTCGCTTCCCAGTCATGCTTTAAGAAATGCTCAAGAGCGCGCATGAAATGATGTTGGGGCTCATCAGCGAACACAATAAATGTATCTTCGCTGACGATGACGTTGTCTTCGGGCACCTTTGTCGCAGACTTCGTTTCGGAGGCAGTTGCACCGAGGTTGATTCCGCCAATCAAGATAACTATAAATACACCTATCAATGCTTGTTTCATGACGGATTCTCCTTTCTTGTTTCTGGGTTGGAAAGATCTTTGACCTTAAATGTATCTTTTCTGCAGTAAAAAGGGTACTCTAAGTCCTAAAAACGGCCTTATTTTTAAGCTCATGCTCTAATTGGCGGCATTCTACCTTGGTCCGACCCAATGTCCAATGTCCACCGACCTCCTTACGCGTTGGGCCGCAACGTGCAACGCTGCATGCCGCTATTCCAGCATTTCACATCAGAAGGGCATAGGATACAGCCAGCTGAACCATGTGAAGGAGCGAATGCTGATGCGGCGCAACGCGGCCCAAGCGCCTTTCATGCCGCCAGTGTAAATCGCTGCCGCGCCCTGCGCGCCGATCGGGAACTTCGACTGGTCCGCACTGTCGAACACTATCTTCACGGCGTATTGGCCCTGCGGATTCTTCGCCGTCGCTGGGTCGAAGTCCGGCAGCGTGCCGCTCGGGAGCAACTGGCCCAAGCCACTGGCTTTCCAGATGGCCTCGACCTTCGCATTGAAGATCTGACCGGGATACAGATTCAGCGCGACTTCTACGGGCTGCCCGAGCTTCACGTACTTCAGGTTTTCCTGGAAGAAGTTGGCGAGCAGGTAGCGGCCCTCGTCGCAGATGAATGACGCGATGGCTCCGATGCGATACTGGCCCGACACCATGCCGGGACGTACCTGGAGGTTGATGATGCGGCCGTCTTGCGGCGCCACCATCAGCGTGTTGTCGAGGTAATAGCGCGCCTGGTCGAGCTCTGCCTGGATTGCAGCCACTGCCGTGTTGACGCCGTCAATCTGCGACGCGTAACGCAATTGGGCGCTCAACTGCTCCGCCTGCGCCTCCCTGACGGCGGCCTCAGCGGCCGCCTCATTTGCGGCCCGCCTCTGGGCGTCTTCTTCGCGGCCGGCGCCCTGCCGGGCGAGACCGGCCGAAAGCTTCTTCTGATACTTGGCGTACACGAGCTCGCTCTTGAGCTTCGCGACCTTTTGCGCCGCCGCTTCGGTATCGGCCTTCATCACTTGGACGTTCTGATTCGCCTGCGCCAGCTGCGCTTCGATTTGCCTGACCTTGTACTCGTACGGCCGGCGATCGAACTGGAAAAGCGGCTGGCCCCTTTTGACCGGCACGCTCGGGTTCGACCAGCACTGCGGTGACCAACGTCGGTTCCGGAAGCCGTGGCACGAGTTGAATGGTGGGTTGGATCACCGTGGCGTTCGTGGTGTAAGGCGCCACGTAGCGCAGGCCAATGAGAAAAATCAGCATCAAATGCATAGCAAAGAATAAGAAGAAGAGCCCCCACGCATAGGTGAGCTTGATCCACTTGAACTTGAAAAAGACCAGCCAGGTGAGGAACCCTGCGATGGCGGTGATGAGCAGCCCAGCTACCATATCAGCCCTCCTTTTCTTTTTCCTTGTTGCGGTCTTGAGGTTTTTCCTCCTCTGCCGGCGCCTGCGATGCTGCCGATGCAGGCTTGCCGGCGAGTCGCATAATGTCCTCGTTGATGGCCGCCTGCTCCTGTCGGGGGAAGCGCCGGATGTCGATGACGTCGGTGGGCTTGAAGGCCCAGATCAAGGCCTGGATCCATGGTACGGCACCAAGAAAGCCAACCCAGCCCATGAGGTTCACCGCCTCGGCTTCCGGATGCTTGCGGGCAATCGCGATCTTGCCCGGAAGCCCCAGGATAAGGATAACAAGCCCCCCGAACCCCGCGCCGATAATGATGATAGTCGCGAATGTCGCGTAATCCCAGAAATTGAGTTGAAAACCTAACAAAGATTCCATAAGTTTTCCCTTTGTTTTGAGAGATAAGGCATTTCTTTTTCAACGGGAACAAATCGAAAATTACAAATCACTATGATCTAAATTCAAAATCCCAAACAATCGGCATTTGATCCGCCGCAGACGGATTTGGATATTGTAATTTGGAATTTATTTGGCTTAATTATTAAGATGCAGGTGGTGCTTGTAATTTGTTATTACCGGTTTATCCGGTTTTAGGCCCTTAGTAGGTTTCAGTGTTCAGGTTTCAGCGCTGCCGCTGGCCTGAAAAGTGTACCCGCCGGAGGGCGGCCAGTTTGATCAGAAAAGAAACTTTTGGGGCTGAGTTCCGAAATCGGCCGTTGTTGGGTTTCGCAATTCGCAATAACACCGGCAAAATGTAGGTTGGGTTGAGTGCAACGAAACCCAACAAAGCCTGGAGTAGGCTCAACCCAACCTACAAAATGCAAAGTGGCCCAGGATAGAACCAACGCCAACTTTTGAAATCTAGTTTCACACGGATTAAGCAACTCGCCTGCCTGACACCTGTCTACGATCCCGTCTGAAGCGAAGCGTAAGCGGGCAAACCTGACACCTATACCTTGCGTCGTTAAATAATCAGCGCTCTTACTGCCCCGCAATGGCCACTTATTCCGAGCGTAGTTTCTGAAAAAGCTTAGAACTTTAAGAGCGCAATGTCTGTTCTGATATAGATATTCCAAGATTCATGCCAGCGGCTTCATTTTAATCAGATTGTCTATAGGCATTTAATTTAATATCGAAAATCGTGTTTGTTCGGGTTTCGTTAAGCCTTTTGGAGGCTAAGGTTTTTCGTGGAATATCAAGGAACCGTTAAATGTCGCGGATATTACTGAGTTCGTTCGGTTCGCTAACCCTATATTATAGAAATTCCGAGACGGATATTAGCGAAGACTGTCGACTGCAAAATAAGAGAAGGCTATTTTTTAAGCTTTTTTCGCAGCAGTTCGATGTGCAACCGCATCCCGTAGAGTTCTTCCCGAAATGCCAGCGGTACCGAAATACCGGCAACCTTTCTTTCCAACTCATCGAGATCGGTGGTGGTTTTTCGGTCTGCTGCCAGGGCTATTCGCCAAGGGATCCGCCAAATTCGTGCACGATTGTTTCGATGCAATTTACTTACTCACAGGAATGGTCAAGACAGGGGCGGCGGTCCTTGAATTCGCCGAACTGGCCATGCTGACAGACCAGAAAAGGCGCATAGACTTGAAGAATAGCTTTGTGGGCTGGTCGGTTTCTTCGATATAGAACCAGTATCCGCGATACTTCACCGCCAAAGAAGCCGTCTTTGGTTTATCTTTTGAGGAATGGATAAGGATACCCTTGCCCGCCGGACCCATCGGCGGATAATTAATTGTCAGCCCCGGGCGGTTATGCTCTTGCGGAATCTCAATTGCGGCTCTTAAGATCTCAATCAAGTCTGCTGTGGAGCGCGTTGAGATCCCGATGCCGCCCAATTCTCTTGCATTCACCGCAAAGTAAACCGGCAATACGATGTCTTTCGATTCGTCCGCCGGCAACGGCAGCCCGAGCAAAGCTATATATTCACGAACAGTTTGCGAGTATTCGGGTGCATAGCCGCTGATTAGAATATCAAACCCAACTTCCTTGCGAGGGTCTTCTGCCCACTGCATGATACCTGCTTGCTTTACGCAACTCCGTGACCAGCTCGACGTGTCGCAAGAATTGTGGGTCAGGCTCAGCCGACGGCGCCGACAGAAAGTCAGGGTTTTGCAGGCCGTTGATTTGGTTCACCAGCAGGGTTATAGTTGGACCCGGCTCCGGCATGGCACGTACGAGTAACAAGAGGATGTCCAACGGGATGGGTGTCAGAAACTGTCGGAGATACCGCTCGCCTTGAACCGGCGCATAGGTAATGGTGGGGTTCTCTTCCTAGGCAAAGCCGCCGCTGAACGGGACCAGGTTGCCGGCGTAGTTCTCATCGGGGCCGAACCCGACATTGACACCGGCTTTGGTGCCGAAGCTGACGTTGGCTGCCACACCGGTGACCGCCAGAAGACTAAATGTTTCGCCCTAGCGGCCCCGAACAATCGACATCAACATCTGGGCGTCATCGGTTTTGTTGATTGCTTCATTGTAATCCGCACGTCCCATACTGATCGAGGTCGGACCAACCACGGCACAACCCCATAATACGCCTAAGATCGTGCCCAGGACTACCAAAGTTGAATTCGGTCGAATGATCTGTTCATGAAATCGCATTTTTATCTGCTCAATAATTTTTACTGGTTACAATTCTAAAAGGTATTTTTAAAATCGTCAGAGGAGATACGTCTTGTAATTTTATCTGTCCGACCTATGAATCCTCTCCACGTTTTTGAGATGGCGGTTTGCAATCGCTCTCCTCTTCGTCGTCCGGCTCGGCGGAGAGCCGCTCGGACGTTTCCCACACCTGCGACTCGAAAGTGCCGGCCTCGACCGAGCCCCGCGGCGGATAGTCGAGAGTACCTTTGAGCTGCTCAATTCTGTCGGCCGCAAGTCTTGGAAACGGCAGCTTGCCGGCTTTGCGCCAAGATTCAACTTCTTTCGCAGCCGTCTCGCCACGCTCACCGTCGAGTCCGTCGTCGCGACCCATGTAGAGGGTATGTGAAGGAAAGGCAAAGCTGCTTCCCGACTTTTTAACTATATCGCTCATTCGCAGCAAGACGTCTTCGCGTATGGCGTGGAATTCGTTGAAGTCCCGGGTCAGTGCATATATACCGCCATGACTTTCCACTTTGGTGTATCCAGCCAGAAGTCGCGTAGACTTTGCGGTACGATTCTGAGCACCGCCGCCGGGATCATCGGTCCGGTAAACTGGCGCACAGCGCGATGCCAGCTAATGATAGGCAAAGACGTTTGCAGAGGCAGATCTTCAATACTCCGATAGAATCGCGGCGCGGCCATAACCGTGCGCTCGCTGAACAGAAACTCCCCCTCGCGCGCTCCCTCCTCGGCCCGGACGATCCGGATCGGGGTGCCGGGGATGCGCCATTTAGCGAGTGACACATCATCTTCGAAGGCCTCTTCGCCAGGAACTCTGTCAAGATCAGGCAATTCAACACGCCCGAGAATATCGAGCAGATAGGCGGTCGTATCGATCCCGATCTCGCGGCGTGAGGCCCGCGCCACCGATGACAAATCAAGCAGCGCCGCGAGCTGATCAGAGATCACCTCCATCTGCTCGGCAAGCTCACGGGATTTGTTGTTCAACCTATAGGATCGCAAGGTCTGTTCCAGCTCGTCCCTGAGGCGAAGAAAAGATGTGAGCGTGGCACGCGGGCTGTCCGTTCGGATGGGTTTGATTGTGGGCTTATCGCTGGCAGCCTGCTGCATCCCTGCGAACATATCATCCCCGTCCGATTTGCTTTCTGTCGTTTCCTGGGCGTGAATAAAAGTCGCGGCGCAGCAAATCAAGACAAGAGCAAGCCACCACCGAAAAACAGTGGAATAATTAAATTTCGAGTACAAATTATACACAGTGAGCTCCTTTTTTGCAAGCTGCAAGCACAGTCCTCAAAATAGCCTTTTCAGGCGATTTCTGATTAAAGTTCAGGCGACTGCCGATACGCGTCATTTTCGAGGGTTCTTCCACAGGACCCCTAAAAAAAGTGATGCACCCAGACGTCCTGCAAGATCACGAACAAGTACGCCGTTGAACAGCCGAACATCAGCACCCCCGTTATCGCAATCAATGTCCCGAGATGTCGCCAAGGATACTTCAGCAGGATGTCGCCGTAGCCCAGAGTCGTGATCGTCACGGCGGTGAAATAGATGCCTTCCGTAAGGCTTGGTATGTAGCCGCGTCCAGCGCAAGAACAGGCCCCATGCCGCGGCCTCCGCCAGGTGCGCCAACATCAGTAACAAAAAGCAACCAAGGAGGATGATCTTGCCGTAAGTTTCCGGTCCCAGATGTGCCAGCAGCCATGCCTTGTGACGAACCATCTCGCCAGATGCATCGAAGATCACGAATACATGAAAAGCGAACAGCACCAGCGCAAGCAGCAGTGCAAAGACATGGACCCCAGCAATCTTGCTCCAAGAACAAGGTCGATGTCTGTCCACTTTTGTTCCATCTGATTTGTCTTGATGCCCACCTTCGGTGTCGGGCGGAGGGTCGCATGGCTTGTCATGCTCCCGTCTAGACTCCTTGAAGGCGGACGTCAAGCCTGCGCCATCTGATATAGAAGTCTCCGGCAGTCGCCCAGGTTTTTTCTTATCGGTACTTGCCTTATCCAGATAGCGATCGTACACCTGACGACGCAGTAAAAGCCAAGCCAGCAGGGAAATGATGACGGACAAGCCGGTCACCAGCCAGAAACCATACGGATTATGTTGGTCGGGGATTCCAGCGACGTTCATCCCTAGCAGGCCGGTAATGAAGGTCAGCGGCAGGAACACAGTCGCAACGATGGTCAGATTGAGGCTGGAACGGGTCATGGTCTCCGAGCGTTGCGCCTCGACCTGATCCTCCAGCATCTGCACCCGCGTGCGGTATTCCTCCAGCCCGTTTAAATGGCGGGTGACGTGCTGTGACGCCCTGACCAGGGTTTCACGATCGTCGGCATCCAGGGCCAGGGCGGGATCGGTCGTCATCGGAGCAAGCACCTGCTGGGTGGAATTCACTTGCCGTCTGGTGCGAAAGATTCGGCGCCGAAACTCGCTCAGCGTCTGCGGGTGTGGTACTGAACCGCCGTCGAGCAGTGCATCCTCGACGTCATCGATGTCTTGGGTCAGATCGGAGATGACCGGTTCCATCCGGTTGGTCATACCCGACACCATAAACCCCAGCAAGTCCATTGCCGTCACCAGCGACCTGTCCGACGACAGGTTCTGTCGCAACTCGTCCACAACGGCGACCGTCCCGGATCGCACCGTGATCGCCCTGATCGGGCCGATCAGCAGCTTCAAGTCGGCGAGATCGGTGAGATCTTCCGTTGGACCGGGACGCAGCGTTCTGATGCTCAGCAACGTGCCGTCCGGCACTTGTTTATAATGGCTGAAGCGCACCGGCTCCAACAACGCCGTTCTCGTCTGCTCGCTGATCTCCTGCCACGCCATCAGCCATTGGCGATCGGCGTCATCGGCAAGGTCGATGTCGAACCAGGTGACGCCATCGCCACCGGTGTTATTCGAGGCTTTTCCGGGTCCGAATCGGGTAATCTCAGGCATAATGGATTTCCTTTAGTTAATGGGGGAAATAAGACTCTGGGGTCCGGTGTACCGTTCAAGGCCGCGGTCGATAGCGCATTAAGGCGATCAGCCGTTACATTTTCTTTGCTACGCCGATCGTGCGAGCCTTCATGGAGTCGTAGATGGGCATGTTGCCCATCAATGTGGGGATGGCCATAGCCGCGAAACAGGCCCAGAGCATTGGTAAAGCCTGATTGAAGGCACCGGTCATCTCGAAGATCAGGATCATTCCCGTAACCGGCGCGCGAACCGTTGCAGTCAAGAAAGCCGCCATGCCGGCGATAGCAAAGGTAGCTGGGATCGCACCGGAATCTCCTACGAACTGCGGGCACAGTACTCCGAATCCCAGGCCAAGGCACGCACCCAGCGCAAGAATGGGCGCGAACAGGCCACCAGGCGTGCCCGCGGCATAAGACAGCGGGCCAAGCAGAAACCGAACAGCGAAAATGATGGGCAATGCTGTCAGCCCGATTCCACCGACGAGAGCCTGTTGGGTAATCGTATCGCCGCCGCCAACCATGTGCGGGGCAAACCATGCCAAAACACCAACCAGCGCACCGATAAAGAGTGCCCGAACCTCCGGTCGCCAACGGCTCAAACCGTCAACCAGCGCACAGGTTCTGATGATCAACCGGTTGTATGCAACGCCTGCAATCCCAGACAGGATACCCAACACAGCAAAGATCGGGCCGGTCCAGAAGATAGGCGTGGGGAGGGTTGCCACCTGGAAATTGGGTTGCTGCCCGAGCAACAGTGACGCGACCGCAATGGCCGAGCAGGAGGCGCCAAGTGCGGCGATGGCAATCCGAATATCAAATCGACGGACCAGTTCCTCCAGCACGAATACCGCTCCGGCCATCGGAGCATTGAACGCCACGGCCAGCCCGGCGCCGGCACCCGCTGCGAAAAGGGCAAGACGATCAGTGGTTGGCAGCCGGAAAATTTTTCCCCAGAACTCAGCCAGGTTGGCACCGATTTGCACACTGGGTCCTTCCCGTCCGAGCGCTAAACCACCCCCGATGGCGAACAGGCCACCAATGAATTTGATGGGGAACAGTAGAACCGGGGCTGCGGGCAACTTGCCCTCAATCACCGCCTCGACATGGGGTATGCCGCTGCCGGCCGCAGGCTGCCCGGAACGCTGCACTAGCCAGGCTGCAAACGCGGTGGTTGCTGCAACCGTGGCACAGACCAGGACGAAGCCCATCACTGGCCATTGGTGGACCCAGGCGATCGTGGCCGAGCGAGCTATGTTCATGTGCTCCAGTGCCACCCGAAAGCACCCGATAACAAGACCGATTCCGGCACCTGTAAGTAGCGATAGCAGGGCCAGTTTTGACAAGCCATATTTTCCACTTTCACCGCACTGGGCCGCTTCGGGATTCGAACTCATCGATTCAATTCTCCTGTTTTTTATGCAATTTACAATTCAAAAAATTTAGGTTTTCAGGAAGTTTGATTGTATGGCTGAAAATTAAATATTTTTGCCAGAGCATCAATAAAATGGGCTTATTTCAACCCCACATCCTTTTCTTTTTCCTTGTTGCGGTCTTGAGGTTTTTCCTCCTCTGCCGGCTCCTGCGATGCTGCCGATGCAGGCTTGCCGGCGAGTCGCATAATGTCCTCGTTGATAGCCGCCTGCTCCTGTCGGGGGAAGCGCCGGATGTCGATGACGTCGGTGGGCTTGAAGGCCCAGATCAAGGCCTGGATCCATGGCATGGTTGTTTTTATAACATGTTAATGTTATGTGAATATTACGGATCAATTATTAAACAGTAATGTTGTGATGTACCTTTACACTGGATTTACCCCCAATTGCACGATACCTGATTCAAGGGATTTTGCGATAGGAACCACTGATTTGAAACCACTGACCTCAAAAATCTCTTCAACGAAATTAGGCAGGGCGCAGAGAACGACTTGGCCCTCCTTGCGCCTTAATTCCTTAATCGCCCCTAAGATAACCCGCAGGCCGCCACTGCCGAGATAGTCCAGCGCGCTGAAATCAAAAATCATCCGCAAACAATCCCCTTCTAAAATCTTTTTGACGATTTTATCAGCGACCGGGGCGGTGTCGGCATCAAATTTCCCATTTACCGAAATAATCTCAATTTCGCCTTCCTTCATATGATTAATATCCATTTTGAAACCTCCTTATTTATCACGGTAAGATTTGCGAAGATTCGGGCAAATTCGGAACTTCACTTTTAACCGCGATTTGTGTTGTCACGCTGCCTTAAGTGGCCTTAAAAGTGCACTTAGACTTGATTCAACGGTATCGGAAATTGTAATGGCACCTTTAAAGCAATTCCCTTCAAAAACCTCTTTAACGTATGCGAGAGATAAGGCATTTCTTTTTCAACGGGAATAAATCGAAAATTACTAATTACAAATATCAAATGGTTCGACAAGCCGTTCGACAGGCTCACGGTCCTGAGCAAAGTCGAGGGACTCACCACCTAACCACCCTGAGCCAGGTCGAAAGGCAACTCACAATGACCTAAATTCAAAATCCCAAACAAACGGCGTTTAACCCGCCGCAGGCGGATTTGGATATTGTAATTTATTTGGCCCAATTTTATGATCAGGTGATGCCTGTAATTTGTTATTTCCGGTTTATCCGGCTTTGGCATTTGCAGTTCAAATTTTGGCATTGAAGACTGCCCCGCGGGGACCAATCTTGCCGAGCGCAGTCTCGGTAAAAGCTTAGAACCTCAAGAGCGTAATGACTGTTCTGGTAAAGATAACCCAAGATTCATGCCAACGGCTTCCTTATAATCATATTGTCTTTAGATATTTAATTTAATTAAGAAAACTTAATTTAGTCGGATTGGGGAGAGCTGTTTGGGGGATAATATTTTCCGTGAGATATCAAGGAAACGTTAAATATCGCAGGGATTACCTGGTTAAGGCCTTAGTCCCGGTTGGAATCAAGTGATTCTTAAAGTTTAGGACCTAAATCGAGCTTGAACAGCTTATTTTGATATGAAAATTAGCTGTTTAAGAAATTTTTTGCCCATCAGCTAAAAAAATAAGGGGAAATGGGTCAGAGAATTTCAGAAAAAAGAAGCACGTTTAATATAGGAGGGGCAGATCTTGACCAGACAAAATTCAGCCATCGGCTATCAGGTAGCCAAATCGCTCAATAAGAACACTTCGGTTTCTTGAACACGTTGAATGTCTCGATCATTTGTGATGAGTGCATTTGCTGGTTGGGTTAATGCAGCTGCGACCTGAAAAAGGTCCGGCAAAAGCAAAGCATACTTGGATCTCAGCGATCCAGCCATAAAACCAATTTCTGCGTCAAATTTGATATTGGATAGGTTAGGCATATTTCGAATCGCGTTGCGGTAGTTGTCCGCAATCGACAATTGGCCCATTTTCAGGGGTTTGACCAACACTTCAGCAGCCGTAATAGGGGTGACGATTGCTGAAAAAAGACCATCTTTGATTTGATTGAACAAATTTTCACATAAATCGCCAAAAGTTGAAAAGCCTTTACCAGGAATAAATCTTCCGATTTTAAGTGTGATACCAACACCGGCTGGAGCTCATCTCTTCCCAGGTTTATGTTTTCGATTGAATTCATATCAGTTTCAGCAACACCCGTGATGGTGTTATCCTCAATCTGGATCTGACCTTCGGCTATGCGGACAGTCCCACGTCACCTGGGCCCCTGCGCAAGAAGGGGTACCGCCTGACGACCTAACTGCTGATTCATGCGCCAAGACGCAACATCTCTTCGGGTTTTAAAGGATGTACGCTCTTTGTTGGTCTGGAACCCCATCGTGGTAAACGAACGTGTTTTGGAAAATGCATGGCATATTCAGGATCGTTTTCAAATTTCCTTGTGGGATGCCCTGGTCGTTTCAGCTGCTCAGCTGTCTGATTGTCGATATCTGCTTACGGAAGACCTGCAGGAAAACCAAAAGTTTGGAAGTCTGCGAGTAGCCAATCCATTCTATGTGGAACCAACATCATTGAAATCCTAGTTATACCCAATCCGGACAAGCCGAAAAGAATAGCCACAAAAGTACCAAGACACAAACAATAAATGTTTATTATTAATTATATGATATCAAGAGTTTATTCGTTATAATAAAAAGCGTTCTTGATTTTATGTAATTGAACTAATATTATGCGACATGTATTTTGAAATAATTGACAATATTATGAATATCAAGACCGTTGCCGTTGGCGGAAGGATCCGAGACATCATGAGACTCCGCAAGCAATATGGATCCGGTCGTTGGCGCAAACTCAAAGGCATTGCCAAGGTTCGCCTTCAGAGCGGAAAAACATGCCATGCCGAAGTACACTGGTATGAAGCCCACGGTATAGGCAGAAAGAAAATGAAAATTAAACACCTACTGGACTAAAATCATGAAACACACCAACAAAAATATTTTGTTTGTGCTTTGCATCGAGAACAAAGATTGTGACGATTTGGAGAAGCGCAAGGTTTATCAGGTTCTGCCGGATGATAAGGCGGCAGATGAAGGATACTTGAGAATCGTCGATGAGTCTGGCGAGGATTACCTTTACCCCGAATCTTACTTTATTTCTGTTGAGCTGCCCCGCAAGGTACAAGAGGCACTTCGGATTCCAGGATAGTCACCGGCTTCAACCAGCAATGGCATGCAGATGGATAGGCTATAACGCTATATCTTGCGGCTTAGAGGATTCACGGTGCTTTTTCTATTCTGGTCCTCTCACAGCTGCTCATGTTACATCCGCTCAGCACTTATGCAAAAGCGCTAACCCTCTTATTAAACATTCATTTCTACAGGATTGACGGCCCCGGTTAAATGCGGTTCTGCCGAAATAGGTAGCGATCCGGAGCAATGGTTAATCGTTTCAAATAATTTAACACTTCCGGGGCAATGATTTAACCCCGGATAAACAGGCTTCGCGTTTAACTGGGCAGGCGGGGTAAAGATTTTTTCGCCTCCGGCGAGAAGCCCTTTCGGCCGAAGGCCGTTCTATCCTGATGATCCTGATGATCCTGCCTGCCCTGTGAAATCTTTTTTGCACTTATTTCTCTGGGGTCCAATTTTCTTTTAAAGATGAGAATCCATTCCTATTTTTGTCGTATTTTGATCTTCGCTTTTTAAAGTTTCTTTTTTGATCAGACTGGCCGTTTTTTTGGCCAGAGGCGCCGCTCTTATGAAACTTTGTATGAGATTACGCCAAACCGGAGCAGTGAAACCTGCAGGCGGGCGAAAAGCCTTGAACGTCGAACATCGAACGCCCAACATCGAACGTCGAATGTTGATGGCGCTAGGCTTTATCTATTTTAAAATACGCGAACCTCAGAATATCGAAGGATGGAATCGCTACGTTCGGAATTTTAAATCCAAATTCTAAAATCTAAAAACCAAAATCGAATAACCCTGAACCCCTGAACCCTGAACCTTTGACCCTCTTTATGGTTTTTTAATCTCCAGTTTGCGCAGACGGGAGCGCAGGGTGGAAGGGTTCATATCCAAAATCAGGGCAGCGCCGTTGGGTCCATCAATGCGCCATTGGGTTTCCTCAAGGACTCTGGTTATATAGTCCCGTTCGATCTCTTCCAGACTTTTCAAATCTTTTGGCATGTCTTGATGAACCGGCTGGCTCAGATCGTCCGCCAAACGCAGTTTGGGCCCCGAGCTGTTGATGACCGCCCGCTCGATCACGTTTTCCAGCTCCCGGATATTGCCGGGCCAGGGGTAAGCCTGTAACTTCTTCATCACACCCTCCGGTATGAGTTCAATAGACTTATTCATCCTTTTGGAGACTTTCTCAACGAAAAAGTCGGCGAGCAGGGCAATGTCTTCGGTGCGATCCCGCAACGGCGGTGCTGTAATCGGAAAAACATTTAAGCGGTAGAAGAGATCTTCCCTAAAGCGGCCCTTGCGAATTTCCGCTTCCAGGTCACGGTTGGTGGCGGCAATCACGCGCACATCGACCTTGACTGTTCGGGAGCTTCCCAAACGCTCGAATTCCCCATCCTGAAGCACCCGCAGCAGCTTGGTCTGCAGCTCCAATGGCAATTCGCCGATCTCATCCAGAAAAATACTGGTGCCGTTGGCCACTTCAAACCGACCCATTTGCCGGGTCTGGGCCCCTGTAAAAGCGCCGCGCTCGTGGCCGAACAGCTCGCTTTCGATAAGGTGTGACGGCAGGGTGGCGCAGTTGACTTTCACCAGGGGGCGGGCCTTGCGCAGACTGTTGTCTGTGGATAGCCCGGGAAATTAATTCCTTACCGGTACCGGTTTCGCCCAGAACCAGAACAGCGGAATCGGTAGCGGCGACCTGTTCTACCTTGTAAAGGACATACTGGAGGGCGGCACTTTGGCCGATGATACTCTCAAAATTGTGCTCCAGCTTGATTTCCTCCTGCAGGTAAGCAGTTTCAGCCTCCAGCTGGTGTTTCAACTGCTCAATTTCCGTGTAGGCATTGAGCTTGTCGATCTCTGCCAGTTTGCGGGACGTAACATCGCGGTTGCTGGCGCGAAAACCCCGCAGGCCGCCCTGATCGTCTGTCACCGGCTGGCAGCTGTGTTCAATCCAGCGGATCTGTCCGTCCCGTCTTTGAATACGAAATTGAATCTCGTGTGCTTTTGGCTCCTGTCGAGAATTACGATAATGCTTGTCCCATATATCACGATCCTCCGGTGCGATAATCTCTCTGAAAAGTGACGGGTTATCAACGAAATCCCGGCTCGTGTAGCCACTGATGCGTTTACAGGATGGGGAGACGTATTCCAGCGTATCGTCAACGTTCGCCCAGTACTCCCAATCATAGGTAAAATCGGCCACCGTTCGATATTTCGCCTCGGCCTGCATCAGTGTTTCTTCGTGCTGTTTGCGCACCAGTGCATTGGCAAAAACCTCCGCGACCAGCCGGCATTGTCGAATGAGCTCATTCGGCCATTTTTTGCGGTGCCTCAGCATTGTGAGTAACATCAGACCCAGCGTTTTCTTGCCGGTCGATAAGGGGATCGCAGCCACCGAAATGATGCCTTGAGCACGAAGGAAATTCTTTTCCGCCCCGGCTTCGGCGGGCAAGTCTTCGGAATCGGAAAAAATAAGCGTCTCACCGTTGAATAACTTTTGTCTGGCCCATGGAAGCTGCTCGAATGGGATTTCAGAGAGATGCGCTTTAATATCGGCATTTTTGTAAGAATGAACGAGATGCAGCTTTTGGTCATTTTCCGATACTTCAAATATGCTGACCCGATCCAGGTCGAAGACTTTACCGATCGATTCCAACACGCGCCTTATTTCCGGATTCACCCGCTCCGGGGGCAGGTTCACGAAACGGGCCGAAAGCGCGGACAACATCTCCTCAAAGCGCAATCGTTTAGCGAGTTGCGACAGGGCCCTGCGACGTTGCCTTCGCGCGATCATCAGATAAAGGATCAGTCCGCTTTGGACAAAAAGAACAAAAAAGGTGCCAACGATATACCAGCGGTAACTCTCCCAGAAGGAGTAGGTCTTAAACTGAACGATGCTGTCGGGTGGTAATCGATCCTCTCGGATTCCGAAGCGTTTAAACTGCCGCCAATCGAACTTATTAATTGTCGTGCCCTGGCTTGACATGGGGATATTTGAGGGCTTTTCGCCTCTTAATATGCGTAAAGCCATCTCGCCGGCCCTCAGCCCTACCATTTCCACACTGAACATCTTCCCGCCGACGATACCGTCACCGAAATAGGAATCCAGAATGCCATACACCGGCGCATTGGCTTCTCTCGCCAAGATGGAAACAGCCTGCCGGGGAACGAAGGCCTTGCCGTTGCCATCCTGGGTGAGCAGGTAAAAGAGGATCACCGACTGCTCAGGCAGATTTTTGACTTTTTCCTCAATATCAGCAAACGGCAAACGAGTCAGATAAATGAAGTCGAATTTCTTGGTATACGGCTCAAATGCCTGGCGGAAACCTTCTTCAAAAGCCAGATCGGTACTGGATGCACCATTGACGACCGCAACGTGGCGTGTCTCCGGATGGATCTCGAGTGCCGTGTTCAACAGCCCGACGTAGTCGATATCCGCAAGGACACCAGTAATCTCAGGGGGTAAACTGAGACTCTCTATGTTTGTCTGCGGGATGGCGGAAAAGACAACGGGGATGTTCTGAAAAACATCATCGTGGTGGGCAATAACAAACTCAAGTGAGAGCAAGCCGTAGGTGATTATCAGATCGATCTTTTTCTTGGAAAACTTGTGGTGGTATAAATCACTTAATAACTGGTTATGCTTCTGATCGGGATTGCGGTCGGAATCCAAATATTCGATGAAATACTCAATATCAAATTCCGTGCCTGCACCTAACCCCTGCTTGATACCTTGTTCTACCATGGGGTATGCCGGCAGATCACTCTGTGCATGGAAAATAACAAGAACGCGTTTCTTTTCTTTCAGTTCATTTGCATAAGTGTTTGGAAGAAAGACAGAAAAAAACAAAGATACCAGCAAAAACAACTGCACTATGAGAAAAGGCTCAAGCCGCCTATAGAGTGCTGCTGCGCTCGACTGTTTTTCATAACAAAAACAGTGGACAAAACATTTAACTCTTTGTCCTGGCATTGCTCACTCCTTATTGGTTGTTCAGACTCTGTCAGCGGTATCATACGCATGGCTCTTCCAGATGCGTCCCTGTATGAATCTCGTATTTTTCGACCATAGGAAAGGTATCCTAAAGTCAGCAATGAATTTATGATCCATTCGCCAATGAATCGGGTGGACATGAAGCATCATCAGATGTTCAACGGAATCTGTCAATGAAAATGAGACACGCTCATTAATAAATTAGACTCTAATTCATCGGTAGCCGGTTTGTTAATCCAGGCCGCAGATGGCAGAGATTCCGGCACACAATTAACCTTTTCCGATTCTTCCGCTTCGGAAAAGCAACTTCTTATCTTTTCCTTCCATCTCAGCCACCATATTGCGGGTTTGTTGAGACATCACATTGGCTAGCTGGTTGATAGAGTATGCCGAGCGATCGCTCTCTACGAAATTCGCAATATGTGATAAGAAGTCCCTTTTTCAGGACCGGAGTTTAGGCGATTTCCCCTTGTGGGTCATATGATATGCTGTGATAAGACATTGCTTTTTCAGTTATGGACTTTAGAGAAATTCACCTTGTGAGTCAAGAAAAAAGGAAAAAATAAAGGACAGGTAAACTATACTTGCGAGCGTTTTAGCTGACGCCAGTCAAACATTTTCAGGGTGGTTCCCTCTGACGAAATGGGGATATCCGCGGGATTGGCACCATTCAGAATGCGCAATCCAATTTGGCCGGCTTCTTTGCCGTGCGCTGCCTAACTTACTAAAGCCCCACCCACGATGCCGTGTCCCATATATGTGTCAGCCATACCGTAAGTCGGTGCATTTGCGGCCTCGGAAACCATAGCGGCAGCTTGCCATGGTTTAAATTCTTGTCCGTTTCCATCCAATGCCAAATAATAATAAATGACCACAGTATGTTCAGGCAGCTTTGCCAGCCTGGGCAGCAGGTCTCTCACCGCAAGGTCACCCAGATAGATAAAATCGTATTTGTCTTTATAGGGCTCGTAGACCTCTCGGATTTGGCCTTCCATTAAACGGCCAGCCTTGGAGGAGCCCGAAACGACGACGACATGCCTCGTGCCCGGATGATTATTCAGGGCCGTATTCAAAAGCCCCAGATAGTCGATCTTAAACAAAGAGCCGGTGAGTTCTATATGATTTTTTATACGACTTAGTTGATTTTGCAAAACGGCGCTAAAAACAATCGGCGTGTGGGGGAAAATTTCATCGCCGTGGGCTGCTGCGAAAGCCAGCGCATGGTAGCCGTATGCGATTACGAGATCAATATTTATACCGGCATATTTTGCTTTGTACCAATCAAGCAGGGTTTTGTTATAAGACGCATCCCCAAGGCGATAGAAGTCCATGTACTCGACGAACAATTCGATCTGAAAATTAGTGCTCTTGCCTAAGGAAGACTCCATAGCCTCTCTGGCGATTTCGTATCCGGGCACACCCAGCTGGCCCGTGATCAAGATCAAAACCCGTTTGGTTTCTTTTGTTTGCTGGCCGCTTGCCGGCAAGGCGATTAAAACAAGGCTCCCCAGAATTATTACACACAACTTGCAGACACATAGCGTCTCGCATACTTTTCGAATTTTTCCCCAATACGACGATATCATATCAGTTCTGACCTCAAATAGACCACGTTTGGCTGAATGTTTGCGAGCATGATAAATCAGTAACCTAATGCAATTAGGATTTAAAATCAAGTCATCATGCCAGGGATAGTGCCCAATGAACTGCCCCGTTGTTTATCGCAGCGAAGCGGAGATCAGGCTACCCGGGGCGGCGGGGTAGTTCACCTGGAAAGCGGCATCGGTCAGGAGCTTGGCGATGGGTCTATTGAGGCATCTGCGGGGTATTCAGGTCGAAAGATCCTCCCAGATATTGGTGAAGTAAAGATAGGGTAGGTACCATATAAAATAGGATTGTGCCCAAATTGTGCCCGTCAAGGTCAAATATTTCCAAACAGTTCCAAACGAAACCAAAAATACGATGAAAAATTTACATACAAGCAACATGTTTAAAATACGCGGAATTTGGATTTTCTGAATTTAGGTCTGAAAATCCCCGTGTCGGCAGTTCGATTCTGTCCCTCGGTACCAGCAAGTAAAGATCCGGGTCCAGAGGGCCCGGCTTTGATTATCCCCGGAGGGGATTTAGTTTACCGGCATTTGCCGATTTACGGAGTACTGGAGTATTGGAGTGATGGAAGAACCCCCTTTTTCCATCGCTCTCAGAAAACAGACGCCTGGAGAAAATCTGAAAGTTTAAGGCTCTTTTTTTTAAACCAACACTCCAAAACTCCAGTACTCCATTACTCCGGTTGATTTATACGGGCAGAGCCATTGATCTCTGACCTGGCCCTGAGGACCAGGTTTTCAATGTTGGAATAAAGCACTTACGATATTTTCGTGAGTGCTTTTTTTTGTTTAAATGAGTCCCGATACGGGCACAATTCAGTTAAGGTAAAATTTTAAATATCTGAAATTATGTCTAAATAAGTTGAAGGCATGGGGAATTTTACTCCCCATGCCTCGAATATGTTAGCATTGAATTGATTTAATCCGTGGCATTGGATTGCTACCGAATTGTTCTGACCTACTCCAATATCTTTCTCTCATTCCGAATTCGCTATCGCGATTGCAGGGCTACCAATTAAACTCATGTGGATACGGTCAAGTACCTATGATTTCGTTATCCCACAGACGATCCAGAAAAACATGCCACGGCAGGATTTCTACACCATCTTCCGTTCGTCTGGGATTGGTGTCCATAGACACCACTATGTAACTGCGCGCATGATACTCTTCTTTAAAAGCTCTGATACCCTTCATATGCTTATTGGTGACCATGTCGGTGCCTTTGATTTCTATAGCGATTTCATGGTCACCCATCACGAAATCCACTTCAAAGCCGGAAGCCGTTTTCCAGTATGCAATCGGATAGTTTATCTCGGAGTAGCTGGAATGGGCATTTAATTCCATATAGATCAGGTGTTCAAAAGCTCTGCCGAAGAGCTCGGAACCTGGCTCTACTTTTCCACGACGTGTCAGATGGGCCACAATGCCGATATCGAAGAAAAAGAATTTAGGAGCACCAATCAAGCGCCTTTTGGCACGCTTTCGAAAGGCAGGTAACATCCGGCCGATTAAAGTGTCTTCAAGGATATTAAAATATTCCTTTACCGTCGGTGCACTGACACCGCATTCGGAAGCGATGTTATTGTAGTTGGTCAATTCGCCATTTGTCAGGGCAGCAATCTGCAAAAATCTACTGAAAGCGGGTATATTCCGTGTCAGGGCTTCGGCTGCAATTTCTTCTTTTAGATAATCGCCGACATACGCTTGTAGCAGTTGATGGGGACTTTTGCTTAGATAATGTCGTGGCAGCAATCCGGCATTGAGCGCTCTATCTAATGAAAAGTCCTGGATTTCCGGATAAACCAGCGGGTGCAGTTCATAGCGTACGGCCCGGCCTCCTAACAGATTTCCACGACCTCGTTTGACCTTCCGGGCGCTGGAGCCGCACAATATGAAACGCAACTTTCTATTTTCAACCAGCCAATGGATTTCATCCAAAAGGATTGGTATTTTCTGAACTTCGTCGACAATTATAGGAGATATTTGATTTTCGCCCTTAAGATCGATTGCCAAACATTCTTCACGAATTAGGCTTGGTTGCAGTAGAAGTCGTTGGTATTGATCTGACAGCAATAGATCATACCGCTTGGCGTCAGGATAAATTGCTTTTAATAAGGTACTCTTCCCCGTCTGTCGGGGGCCCCAGAGGAAACAGGTTTCCGATGTACTCAACGGCAAATTTAATATTCGCTTATACATGATGAAATAAATAACAAATTTAGATTATCATGTAAATACAAATATAAATTTTTTATTGTTATAACTTATTTTTCAGAGGATTATATTCGAGCGAAGCTTTTGAAAAGATATGAAGTTGTTTTTTTTGAAACGGACGAATCGTATAGGACAGTGCCCAAATTGTGCCCGTCAAGGTCAAATATTCCCAAACAGTTCCAAACGAAACCAAAAATAGCCTGAAAAGTTGGAATAGAATCAACTGCTTGTAATTATAACATTTTTTGATTTTCAAAAATTTGGTCTGAAAATCCCCGTGTCGGCAGTTCGATTCTGTCCCTCGGCACCATTAATCATTGTAATATAAAGGGATTAGAGCGGAAACTCTAATCCCTTTTTTTGATTTTCAAGATTGTGTGCGTAATTGGGGACGGGTATTGATATATTGGGATAGATTACTCCATCAGCTTAAGTCCCTTTTCTTTTACAATCTTTTCGCCCCGTGTAACCGACTGACTGGCCGTAGGTTGTGAAATGCCAAGCCTTTTGGAAAGCTCCAAGGTGCTGATGCCCAGTTCCCGGGCTGCCCACTAACATAATACGCTGCGTGCTTCCACCGTATCCGGGTACCGGCCCCGGCGCATTACGATCTCCGGCCCCAAACTCAAAAGGGTTGCCACTTGGTCAACTAACCAAATTTCCGCATGCCAATCAGTAAAGATCCGGGTCCAGAGGGCCCGGCTTTGATTATCCCCGGAGGGGATTTAGTTTACCGGCATTTGCCGATTTACGGAGTACTGGAGTATTGGAGTGATGGAAGAACCCCCTTTTTCCATCGCTCTCAGAAAACAGACGCCTGGAGAAAATCTGAAAGTTTAAGGCTCTTTTTTTAAACCAACACTCCAAAACTCCAGTACTCCATTACTCCGGTTGATTTATACGGGCAGAGCCATTGATCTCTGACCTGGCCCTGAGGACCAGGTTTTCAATGTTGGAATAAATCAATACCCGTCCCCAATATCCAGGTACCTCCCCATCATTTTGACTTAATTGGGGTTATCGAGCATCAACCGCCGATGACTAAAACTATTTTGCCGATGTTTTTGCGAGCTTCAATATACGCATGGGCTTCACCCACTTGTTCAAACAGAAAGGTTCTATCTACATGCGGCCGAACCCACCCTTCATCGACACCTTTAAGGATTTCTTGCATCCATCCGCCTATTTTGTCTCTTTCGTTCCACATATGACCAAGATTTACTCCAAATACACTTTTATTGGCATTCATCAATCCCAATGGATTGTACCAGGGCATTTGTATTATCAACTTAGCAAACTGAAGGGGCCGCCCCAGTTTTGATTCAGTCACCGCCGAAACACCAAACATACCCAAACGTCCTGTCGACCGCAGTGCTTTATAGTTCTTTTTCCAATTCTTTCCGCCGATGGGATCTATAACCAATTCGACACCTTTACCATCTGTGAGGCGCATAATGCTGGCAACAAAATCCTGGTTGCGATAATCAATGCAATGATTTAGCCCCCTTTCCTTTAAAAATGAATGTTTCCCGACACTGGAAGTACCAAATGTCGTGGCCTCAAGATGCATTGCAATATCCAAGGCGGCCAAACCCACGCCGCCGCCGGCATTTTGAATGAGAACCGATTCCCCTTTTTTCAGACATCCCATAACACATATCAGCTGATAAGCCGTCAGATAATTAACCGGTATGGCTGCCGCCCTTTCAAAATCAAGAGATCCGGGAATGGCAAAAACATTTTTTTCTGAAACACACACCTTATCCGAATAGCCGTTGAATCGAGTCAGGGCTAAAACAGGTTGGCCAACTATTGAAGATTCAACCCCATGACCGGCAGCTTCTATAATTCCAGATACTTCATACCCCACAACACAGGGGGGCTTTGGCGCATCAGGGTATAAACCCTTTCTTGCGAGGATATCGGCAAAGTTGACTCCAATCGCCTTCACCTTTATGAGAACCTCTCCAGCTGAAGGTATTGGATCCTTTTTTTCTTGTATCTTTAATACATCCGTATCGCCAAATTTGGTAATTGAGATTTGTTTCATGGCGTCTCCAGCACTTTGCTATTGATACTGAAACCATCTAACACGGTGGCGCGCAAAGGATGCCGGCAAGTACAATCGTAACAAATTTCGGTGATTGCCGACGATACCGAAGACTCACCGAAAAGACGGCGAAGCCCGGTGCTGATATTAACGCGATCAGACCGCCAAATAAATTGCCTGACTTTAATCCCTCAAAAACCATTACCAGGATGCCGAAAGCGGATGCATGCAAAAAAGAAATAGAATTTGATCAGCGGTGCGAAGAGCCCGCCAGGGTTCTGGCAATCAGCATGCGCTGCACCTCGGAGGTGCCTTCGACAATCTGCAGCAGCTTGACGGATTTATAGTAGCGCGAAACCGGGTATTCTTCCATGTAGCCGTAGCCGCCGTGAATCTGCACGGCATCGCTGGCGACTTTTTCAACCATCTCCGAGGCATACAGCTTGGCGGCCGATGCCTCAAAGGCATGCGGTCGTTTTTGGTCTTTCAACCAGGCCGCCTTCAGGTATTGGTTGCGGGCCAGTTCGATGGCCACCGCCATATCCGCCAGTTTAAACTGCACGGCCTGGAAATTAAAGATCGGCTGACCGAACTGCTGCCGGCCCCGCGCGTATTTCAGCGACTCGTCCAGACAGGCCTGGGCCACGCCGACCGCCATGGCGGCAATACTGATCCGGCCGGTCTCCAGCACCGCCAGGTGCTGGGCAAACCCGCGATTTTGATCCCCCAGAAGATTACTTTTGGGAATGCGGCAATCCGCTAAAATGACCTCATGGGTCGCCGACGCATGCCAGGCCATTTTTTGATATTTGCTGCCGAGTTTGAACCCTGGCGCATCTTTGGGCACAATAAACGTCGATATGGTATCGCCCCGATCGGGACTGACACCCATTGCCGCAATCAGCACAAGGGACGCATTATCCAGGCCGATGTTGGTGATGAACTGCTTGGTGCCGTTGAGCACCCATTCATCGCCCTGCAGTTCCGCCGTCGTTTTGAGAGATCCCGCATCGGAACCGGCATCCGGTTCGGTCAGACCGAAAGCACCGATTTTCTCACCGCCGGCAATCGGAACCAGCCACTTTTGTTTTTGCTCCTCGGTGCCGAAGACGTCCAACTCCTGGGCCACCACACTGGTGGTGACATCGAGCATGGCGCCGAAGGTCAAATCGCCCCGCGAGACCTCTTCGATCGCCAGATGCAGGCTGACCCAGTCGCTGCCCATGCCGCCGTAGGCTTCCGGAATCGGAATTCCCATCAGGCCGAGCTCGGCCATCTTGGCATAGATGTCGTAAGGATATTCGCCGCTTTGCTCCAATGCTTCCGCCCGGGGGGCAATCTCTTTTTTGGTAAAATTGCGGACCTCATCCCGAATCATTTTCTGTTCTCTGGTCAGGTCAAAATCCATTTCAAACTCCCAATACCGGTTGTCATGGATATTTTCCGTTAAGACTTAGATGCTAACGGGTGAAGCTGCTTCTGTGCAGCAATTAAAAGTGCCGCAGATTATGACAACCGCTATACTAGTTATATTAAGTTTAAAAAAAATAGCCTATTTAGTAAAAATGGCGCTATTACCAAAAAAAATCGAACTGGGTCTCAGCTGATCCCGAATACACAAACGTCACCAAGGTCTCACAAAAAGCTGCAAAATAGCCAAGTTTGAATAGATAATTTACCTTTGCGGCTTTGCGAGAAATTTTTCATCATAAGATGTCATGGATCCGCCTGGAGGGCAAAAGTCTACATTTAAAATTCTATCAATCTTGGATGGCAAATGTAAACGTCACACCTTCATCCGGGCCTTCGCCGGCTTTATTATCAATTAACCGGTACCCGACGGAAACCGCTTGGCCGATTAAGGCCATATCCGCCTTGGCCGGGTCGATATCGACAACATTGCCCAACACCCATGGCCCTTCTTCAAGCTCGGCCAGGGCGACGATGTAGGGCACCTGGAACCCGGTGGGGCCGACGCGAATAATCGTAAACGTTCTCAGAGTTCCTTTCTTGGAAAATGAATGGGGCTCCAGCTTTGAACTGCCGCAGGCGGGACAAACCGCGTTGGGTGGAATAATAAATCCGCGGCAGTCCACACATTTCAATCCCGGTAGTTCACCCGTCTTGATACGTTCCAAAAATGAAGTATAAGGTAAAGGATACGATGTCATTTAATTTCTCCTTAAAACCAGGTTGCAAACCGTACTGAAATCACCGCCCAGGGTATCCACGACACCGATCTTGGCGCCCGCCACCTGCCGCTCACCGCACTCGCCTCGGAGCTGTTTCACAATTTCATAGGTCTGGGCGGCACCGGTGGCGCCAATGGGATGGCCTTTGGCTTTCAATCCACCGGACGGGTTGATCGGAATGCTGCCGTCCAGGGCGGTATCGCCCCGGTCTACCGCCGCAGCCCCTTCACCGAATTCAAAAAAACCCAGGCCCTCGATGGCCATGATCTCGGCAATGGTGAAACAATCGTGCAGTTCACAGACATCCACATCACCGGGTTCGATGCCGGCCTGGCGATAGGCCGCTTTAATTGACGCTTCGCGCGCCCGGACCCGGGTAATGTCTTTGTGAGCATAGATGGCCCCGGCACTCCCCTGGCCCACCCCGGCAACCTGCACCGGCTTGGCGACATGCGCCTTGAATTTGGCGGCATCGCCGATGACCAGCGCCGCCGCCCCGTCTGAAAACGGGCAGCAGTCGAACAATTGCAGCGGGTCTGCAATCATCGGGCCTTCCAGCACGGTGTCAACCGTGATTTCCTTGCGAAAGTGCGCCAGCGGATTCAGGGCCCCGTTGTGGTGATTTTTCACCGCAACCTGTGCCATGCTGCGCTTTAAGCGATCCAGGGCAATCCCATATTTGGCGGCATACAAATGGGCCGCCATCGCAAAGACCCCCGGAAAAGTAATGCCGGCAAAGCGCTCATACTCTGAATGACTGCCCATGGCAAACGTCCGGGTGGCCAGGGGGGTTCCCATGATGGTGGTTCGTTCGGTGCCCCCCACCATGACCAGATCGTAGACCCCGGATGCCACCAGCAGTACACCGTGCCGGATTGCCACCGTGGCGGAGGCACAGGCACCTTCGAAGCGGGTGGAGGGCGCACTCAGCGGCATGCCGATTTCAGCGGCCAGAAAGGGGGCAATGTTGATCTGCCCCTCTTCAAATCCGCCCAGCACGTTGCCGATAAAAAGGGCTTCCAGATCCTTGGCTTCTACCTGTGCGTCTTCCATGGCCTCGATTGCCGCCTGGGCAAACATTTCTTTCTGGGAAAGCTCCGAATTGCCGAATTGAGTCATTCCGGCTCCCAGTATCATAACTTCACGCATAGAACCCCCAAACCCGGACAAGCCGGAATTGAATATTGCAGATTGAATATTTGTGGATGTCGTTCGCGCAGCGCAGGCGCTTGCGCCGCGGTCGCTCCGCTTTTTAAAATCGATCGTTCGGCCCATAAGTTCTCGACGGAAAGAATAACTTTCCGCCGGCGGTAACATCGACAATATATTGTCGATATGATGTCACTAAGCGCCTCTCCGCAGTAATTACTTCGCTGCCATCCGAATGGCGCCGTCCAATCTGATGGTTTCACCGTTCAGCATCGGATTCTTAATGATATCGCCGGCAAGCTGCGCGAATTCCGACGGCTTGCCGAGACGCTTCGGAAAGGGCACCATTTGCCCCAGCGCGGCTTGAACCTTTTCCGGCAGACTCTCCAGCATGGGCGTCTTAAACAACCCGGGCGCAATCGTCATCACCCGGATACCATAGTCGGCAAACTCCCGGGCGATGGGCAGGGTCATACCGACGACCCCGGCTTTGGATGCACTGTAAGCCGCCTGGCCGATCTGACCGTCATAGGCGGCGGCTGAGGCGGTATTGATGACCACCCCCTTTTCACCATCTGCATTGGGTGTATTTTCGACTATTTTGGCGGCTGCCAGCCGGATAACATTCATGGTCCCGGTCAGATTGATTTGCAGCACCCGGTTGAAATGCGCCAGCGCCATGGGGCCGTTTTTGCCCAGCACCTTGGCCGGGGTACCGACCCCGGCACAGTTGATGACGACATGAATGCCGCCGAATTGCGCGACCGTCCGGTCCACGGCCGCTTGAACACTGGGTTCGCTGGTCACGTCCGCCTCCAAATATATTACCTGCGAACCGAGTTCATCGACCAGCAGACGGCCTTTTTCGCCGTCGAGATCCAGCACAGCGGCGTTGGCTCCTTCGGAAATGAACCGGCGCACGCAGGCCTCTCCCAGACCGGACGCCCCCCCGGTCACAATGGCAGTTTTTCCTTTTAGCTCCATCCTATTCCCCCTGGTTTGTTAAAAATTATGATTGCTTGTTCGCGATCCCCTCAAAAATGACATTGCAAATATCATCCGTCAGTTTATCCACTGAAATTTCATGCTGAAAAATTACTGCCGGCAGGCAAAGATGCTCAATACAGCCCAAAATAATCTGCCTGATGTGCGACGGCGATATATCATCCCGGAATTCACCGGCATCAATGCCTTCTTTGATCAAATTTAATATTGATTTGCTGTAGTTCCTGACAATCTGATAAGTTTCGCTTTCCCAGTAGCCCCGAAAACTGCGGACTTCCAGCAGAAGAATCTTGGCAAACACTCGATCCTGTTGATAAAGATGAATCGTGTCCCAGATTAGTTTCCGTAATTTATTGGCAGCCCCTTTTATGCCCTGCCTGTCGAATTCCATCTTTTCGATATATTCCTCAAGATACTTGGCTAAAACATCGTGCAGCAGACCTCTTTTATCCTTGTAGTATCGATATATCAGCGCTTCATTGACACCGGATGTTCTGGAAATATCCGCCGTGGTAATCGAATTGAAATCTTTTTCTTTGAGGAGAATCCTGAGCGCGGCGGCGATTTTAATTTTGCCTGGCGGATCTGAATGGTTTGGGATATTGGATGCCATAGCTTTTCTGCCTTAATGAGGGGTCAAGCAACCTTAATTCGAGCAGTTGGCGATTCATCCGGGAAAAGAAAATATCTTGTCTAAAGAAATTGAAGCTCGAATGAACCCAGGATACCGGTAATAAAAAATGGTAGCCTTGGGCCTGTATGTAAACTTTACTTACACAAGTTGATAGTTTTTTGTCAATCTTTTTTTTAAATTGCCATCATTCCGGTGTTTTTGACACGACTTGGCGGTCCGTGGTATACGATCCGTATCTTGATTGATTTCGAAAGGTTTGAAAGTGACAGCGTTGGCTAAAGTTCTGTTGGTTGAGGTGATTATGCTCACGGGACATTCCTCCCTCGGTTCTGCTATCAATGCCATTAAGATTGGCGCCTATGACTATCTGTTGAAACCCATCGAAATGAAACGATTGATTTCAAAAATTGAGCCAGCGGCGCGCAGAAAACGACATCGCGATAAGTTAATCCTTGAAGTGTACATGACACCCTATCTCACCCGGCGCGAACAAAAAGCGCAGATTGCCAGAATATTGGACCCTGAGACAAAAAGCAGTGGTGAGTAACCTGGCAAAAAAGGTCGGGTTTTGATCGACTCATGAAAAAATGGAAGCACGACAAGGCAACCATCAATCTCGGTGCGTGAGTTCAGCAGACTCCTTACCGCTGGAGTGATCAAAGAAAACGAGACGGTCATGTTCTCATATATCTTCATGAAGATTCTTGAAAGTCGACCGCATCGTTACGATTGGGGCATAGACTTTCTGACAAAAGGACAAGCCGGCAAGATCAAAGAACTTATTGTCACCAATTTTGTCCGGTCAGGCATGGCCGTTCTTGATGTCGGCTGCGGAACCGGCGATTTGGCCGTCAGAGCAGCACGCGCCGGCGCAATGGTGACCGGGGTTGATATTTCGCAGGGCATGTTAGCCGTTGCCCAGCAGCGGGTGAAGAAGAATGGACTGGGAAACCGGGTCGTTCTTCATCAGGCCGGCTTTGAGATCACAGAGAAACGATATTCGTTTCTCGAAAGTATCGTAACCGTTGTTGCAAAAAAATCAGAGGCTACCCAACCCGCAGCCGCCGCGCGCGCGATGCAGCCCGATCAGGATCGGTCACCAATCAAATCACTCTTCGATTTCTGCGGGCGATGGTTTCCGAATCCCGTGGTGCCGGGATTACGGAAAATCGGCACGCCGGGCAGGGACAGCCCGGTCGTCGTGACCGGCAATTTTCACCTGACGGTTCGGCGGGTCGAAAAGACGCTGGCTAACCGAAATTGCTATTTGCTGGTCGCACAGTCAAAAGGCATCAACGTCTGGTGTGCGTCGGCCGGCGGAGAAATGAATACACATTCCGTCGTAACGGCTCTGAAAACAAGTGACATCGCCAGTCGCGTCGATCACCGGGTCCTTATTTTGCCGCAGTTGTCTGCTCCGGGAATCGATACCAAACTGCTGCAGAAGGTCAGGGGTACGATCTTTTACCTTTTAAGAGCGGCTGGTTTAAAGCGCTGATGTTAGCGATCGCAGCCCTAGCCGTTTTGGGCGGGATCTCGGCTCATACCGCCGGCAGTGTCTGGCATTATAAGGGCTGGATGCTTTTCGCCGCGCTGCTTATTTTGTCCATCGGGTTCGATCTCAAAGGTATCGTCGGTGATCAAACCTCTGAGGCGGAAGCATTGCTGCACACACTGGGTTTTGAGTCCTTCGGGCATCTCTTTCGATCGAAGGGTGTTCACACGGGATTCATCACCCAGGACAAATCCAGATGTGTTAATTGCAATACCTGTGGCATGGTATGTCCTGTCGATGTTTTCGGCACGGCAAAATTAAAAAAGGATGTCATCATAGTTGATGATTCAGCCTGCCTGAAGTGCAATGGTTGCGTGATGCAGTGTCCTAAAAATGCGCTTTCCCTCAGTTAAAATTGGTGTATTGAATCACTTCTCAATTCCGGCTTGTCCGGGTTAGGGTATGAGAATAGCTGACCAGGGCGGTCAAGGCCCGGGCGGCACGCTCCGGCGAAGGAAAAACCGGCAGGTCCCGTTCGATAAGTTTTTGAATGAACGAATTTTGCTGACTCTGGAAGGTAAAGCCGATAATCGGTTTGCGATGTTTTTTGACTAGCGCCGCCAGGGATCCGGCCTGATCATTAAACAGCTTCTCCGTCAATTTTGGTATTTGATCCGCGGCAATCTCCATACTTTCCATGGTTCGCCGGATAAGCTGTTTGGGCGTTAAATAATACACCAACAAACTTCCCGCGGCAGAATCCGCCAGCAAAACATCGGGGATCGTTGCAAAATAATCCATGGGATTTTTGGAAAACGTCAGGTCAACGGGATTGTTGACACTGCCGGTGTGGGGCACCAGCGCGGCGAGTTTCTCGAGGGTATCCTCGGAAAATCTGGGCAGCTGCAAGCCGTTGCGGCTGCAGGCATCGGCCGCTGCCGCGCCGGGGCCGCCCGAATGGGTTTGGATAATCACCCGGTTGTCCCGGGGCCGGAAACAGGATCCCAGAACCCAGCAAAAATCGAAAAGTTCGACAATGGAGTTGGCCCTGATAACACCGCACTGACGAAATGCCCCGTCATAAAGAGAATCCGGCCCGGCCATGGCTCCGGTATGGGAAAAACTGGCCCGTTTGCCGGCCTCGGATCCACCGGCATAAAAGGCTACAATCGGTTTTGAAGGGACGATCGAACGGGCCAGTTCGATAAAGGCCCTGCCCCGCCGGATGGATTCAATATAAAGCGCAATAACTTTGGTATGCGGACAAGCTGCCAGATATTCCATGCAGTCGACAATATCGACATTGGCTTCATTGCCGACGCTGATCCCGCTGGAAAACCCCAGGCCGAAGCGGTCCAAATAGCCGAACATCTGGGTGATCAGACTGCCGCTCTGGGAGGCCAGCCCAATGAATCCCGGCTCGGCCTTCAAAGGGCAAAAATGTCATATTGAATTTATGATGGGGATTGGCAACCCCCAGGCAGTTGGGACCCAGAAAACAGATCCCGTATTGTTGGGCCACTGCAGTGAGCTTTTTCTCGAGTTCCACCCCTTCGCCGCCGACCTCATTGAATCCCCCGGATACCACGATGGCGTGCTTAATTCCTTTGCGGCCGCAGTCTTCCATGACCTGCGGCACAATTCCGGTGGGCAGCACCATAACTGCCAGATCGGGTACCGCCGGTAATTCCTGGACGCTTTGATAGGCTTCAAGTCCTAAAACCCGCTTTTCTTTGGGATGAATCGGATAAATATTGCCCTCAAATCCCAAGGATATGAGCGAACTGAGCTGATTGGTTCCCATGGAGCTGAATCGATTGGAAGCACCGAAGAAGGCAATGCTTTTTGGATTTATGATGGGGAAAAGCGGGCTCTCTTTAATGTTTTGAAACATTATGCTCCTAGTTTGCTTAATCGTTGCACCTATGCTTTATTGGCATGTGTCAAAAGTAGAAGATCGATTATGGAATAATAAAATCCCAAACTCCAAGCACCAAATCACAAATAAATTCCAAATTCCAATAACCAATGACCTAAAGTGTTCATCCGCATGGAGGTCGATTGTTCCTTGTAATTATTTGGAATTTTGAATTTTGGTAATTGTGATTTATTTGTTATTTGGGATTTGTTTTTTGTAATTTCAAGTACAAGCGCGCATCAGGTTGCTAAACAATAAAGACTCAATTCCCCTTCATTTTTCCGCATTATTTTGCCTTCTTCCTCCAGCAACCTTAAATGCGAAATCGCCTCGCCGGTGGCAAACCATCTTTGGGCAACCGGAAAATCATTCCAATCATCGCATTTTAAATCCCAGGTCATGTGGGAGGCCACCTCAAAAGCGGTCATGGCTCCCGTGCCAAGGATCGTGATTACCTCCGCCAGCCGCTGGGCATGATGACGTTTCAGCTCCTCGATTCTGGCCTGATGATCCGAAATGAGACGCCGGTGGCCGGGTAAAACCAGATCGACCTGCAGCCCGGCGACCTTATCCAGGCTTGATAAATAGTGTTTCAATGGATTTTGGCTGTCTGACCAGCATTGGATGTTGGGGGTGATATCGACCAAAATATGATCCCCTGCAACCAGGAGCTTTTTGTCGGGCTCGTACAGGCAGGTGTGCCCCATGGTATGGCCGGGGGTCGCCACACATTGGAATTGATAATCTCCAAACTGAATCTGATCACCGTCTTCAAGCACCTTTAATTCCGGAATCCACTCCGTGCCGTATTTGGCGCCGGGGTGCTTGTCGAGCGCAGCCCGCAGCTCATTTTCGGGGAACCCGTTTCGGCCGGCATATTCGATCATCGCCGCAAAGCCTTCCCAGGACTCCATGAGTTCTTTTTCAGGTCGACTAAAAAATACGTTGGTGGATTCCGATGCTAGTTTAGCGACTAGGCCGAAATGATCCGCGTGCAAGTGGGTAATAAACAGATCCGAGTTCGCCAAATCGACATCGATTTTATGCAATCCGGCCAGCATGGCCTCCAGGCATTCGGTGCGGTTCAGACCGGTATCGATGATCAAACATCTTTCCGGGTCACGGATCACATAAGAATTCAAATACTTCAAGGGACTTTCCGGCAGCGGAATTTTTATCCGAAACAGATTGGGCAGTACTTCTTCGCACATGGTTTTTAACCTATTTATAATGCAGCTATACGTTTTCCAGGGTTTCTATAAAATGAATACTAGTTAATCTAGGCAGCAAAAAGCATCGGGCCTGGTGCAGAGCGCAACGCCTATAAAGCACAATGCTTAACGAAGAAAACTAATCCGGGGGGATTTAAATTTTTTTTCCCGCAATCCGCATCTTACCACGCCATAGCCCTGTCTATAGGACGACGGTGGCTCCCAATTCTGAGTTCGTCTTATCCTAGTCCATAGCCCGTCAAATTTACGGAATCCAGCAATCAGCATATAGTATCCAGCACCCAGTATCCAGCATCCAGTATCCAGCATCCAGTATCCAGATCCAGTATCGATCAGCACCCAGTATCCAGCATCCAGTATCCAGCACCCAGGAAGCACCATGGAATAGTTGATTGACAGCGAAATGTCAACCTCTATAATTTTTGTAGGCGAACATACAACCCCCGGATGCAAGAGAGTTCATTTTTTGTAGAAAATCTTACATAGAACCTGAAGACTTCTGAAATTCAGCTCTCATACTGTTAGAAAGGCTAATATACCCCAGCGAAAAAAGCTATGCGCAGCATACATTAATTTTTCCGCCAGCGTATTAATCATGCAGTTTTACCCAACTATCAATGGGCAATGACCACCTTGGATGTGTTATTGCTACGGGCGGAAAAATTAATTACTCTGCAGAGACTTACGGGCCATTTGAGCCTCGGTCGACTCAGGATATTTATTACAGATTAGTTTCAGACAACGATTGCCGTTCATTGCCATGCCTTTCTGGTTGTAGGCCCCGGCAAGTTTAAGCAATGCCGTCGGAAGCCCCGGGGAGTCGGGCACTTTTTTCAGCACCATGGTTAGGATCTTGACCGACTTTTCCAGGTGACCGGTAGCTGCAAACATCATACTGAGTTGAATATATAATTGGGGGGAAAGTCGAGGGCGGCTGGTATGGCGGATATATTCGCTATAGATCTGATGTGCTTTCTCATAAGTATTGTAGCTGCGGGCGAGCTCAAATATCAATTTCTGGGTCACCTGATGGAATTTGTCATCCTCGGGATCCAATTTGTACACATTAAAAAGATGGGTCAAGGCATCGATATTATCAGGTTCCTTAGCCAGCACTTTTTCCAGTAATTGACGTCCGGCTTCCATGTCAAGTTCGGCGATATGCTGCAAGGCTTTTTCGATCAGGGGGGAAATTTCGTCGGCCGGTGTGTCTGCGATCACATCGTCGTTAAATCCAAGGGCAAATTTTAGGCAGACAATTCCAAGCAGAGCCCCACCGATCAGCCCGCCGAGGTGGGCCACGTATGCCACGTGGGTTGATCCCCCGCCAAACAGCTGATAAAATTCGTTTCCAATCCAGATCGGCAGCAGAATAATGGCCGGGATTTTTAGATAATTAAAGTAAAAACCCAGTGAGTAAAATATTTTAACCCGTTTCCTGCCGAACAATACTGCGAAGGCGCCCATCAGGCCGGCGATGGCACCGGATGCACCCACCAGGGGAATGATACTAGTCATGTAAATCAGCCAGAATAACCAGACCGCAGACAGTCCACCGATTATGTATAGCACCGCATACTGCAGGCGCCCTAATCCCATTTCCAGCATGCAGCCGACAATCCACAAGAAAATCATATTGCCCAGCAGATGGCCGGTACTGGCATGCATAAACATATAGGTAAAGGATGTCAGCAGTGATTTATGCTTCGGAATAAATCCGTATCGGCGGGAAGTTAGTTGAGAGCTGATCAACTCATATTCAGTTTTTAAATCCTTCCATTCCGCATATACCTGATCGGATGGTGTGATGATTTCATCATTTCTAAGCTTTTGCTGGAAAAGATCATCCCCCTGCATCGCCAGATAATTTTGGACCAGGGTTTCTTCATCGAACTGGTCATCGGTCATTACCTCGACCGGTTCCCGCAGGCGGTCATCACGATAGGCGAGGTAGTGGGAGATTTCGATATTAACCAGGCCGGAGGTAAAATAAAATTTTGATGCTTTGTATTGTTTGTCCGCATCGCCGGCCTGGAGAACAAACCATACCAGACAATTTATCAGAACGATTGCAATTGTCACAATCGGCGGATTTCGCACGCTGATTTTTCCGGTCAGTGGAATAATGAACATAATTTAAAAAGGTTCCCGGTTCAGGGTTCAACGTTCAGGGTTCAGGGTTAAATCCCTTAATCCCTGCAGCGGAATTTTGTACCCTGAATCAAGCCCCCGGAACGTTATCGAGACCACATAGATATCGGTCAAAAACCAATTGAACTTAAGCTAATTAGAATTTATATATTTGGCATAAAAAAGGACTATTCCTGGAGGAGTTTCTACGGGGTATAGAGGCCCTTATTAGGCTTTTTCTGACAGCATGTTGCAAGAAACTGCAGGTTTCAGGTGTCAGTGTTCAGGTGCCAGGGTTTCACTCCTCGGTTCCCTGACACCTGAAACCCAATAATACGGTCCAGCCCAATAAACCCAACCAACGCAATCATCTATCTTTTCTCGATCGGAATATAATCGGTCTCAGGCGGGCCGGTGTATATCTGGCGGGGACGGCACAGTTTCCAGTTGGGATCATCCTGGCTTTCCTTCCATTGGGCAATCCAGCCCGGAAGCCGGCCGATGGCAAACATAACCGTAAACATATTGGTGGGTATACCGATAGCGCGCAGAACGATACCGGCGTAAAAATCGACATTCGGATAAAGGTTGTGGTCGATGAAATAGGCATCCTTTAAGGCGATCTCTTCCAAATCCTTGGCAACATCGAGCAGCGGATCGGAAATATTTAATTTCTCCAATAGCGAATCGCACATCTTTTTCATGATTTTCATGCGCGGATCAAAGGTCTTGTATACCCGGTGACCAAAACCCATCAAGCGGAAAGGGTCCTTTTTATCCTTGGCCCGCTCAATGACCTGTTTCATATTTTTATTCTCAGCAATATGGGTCAACATTTCAATCACAGCCTGGTTGGCGCCGCCGTGCAGGGGACCCCAGAGGGCCGCTATTCCGGCGGAAATAGCGGCATAAAGCGTGACGCGAGCACTTCCGACCATTCGCACGGCAGAAGTCGAGCAGTTTTGTTCATGGTCGGCATGCAGAATCCAGAAGACACTCAGGGCTTTGACCACAACCGGATCGATGTCATAGGGCTTCACCGGTGAATCAAACATCATATTCAAAAAATTGGCTGAGTAGGCCAAATCCGGTCGAGGATAGACCATCTTATGACCTCTTGAAATTTTATACGACATGGCGGCCAGGGTCCGGACCTTGGAAAGCAGCCGGGTGACGGTCATGTTGATCTCTTCTTCCAGGTTTTGCAGCGCGGGATAAAAGCTTCGCAGGGCATTGACCATGGATGAAAGTATGCCCATTGGATGGGATGAACGGGGATAGTGCTCATAGAATGCGCGCATATCCTCGTGCACCAGGGAATTATCATTGAGCAGAACTGAAAAATCGATTAGTTCTTTGGGGGTCGGCAATTTCCCGTGAATGAGCAGATAGGCGGTCTCCTTAAAAGTTGACTGTTCGGCCAATTGTTCCACCGGAATCCCGCGGTACCGCAAAATTCCCTTTTCACCATCCATAAAGGTGATGGCGCTGGTGCAGCTGCCGGTGTTGCCGTAGCCGGTGTCAAGCGTTATCAGGCCGCTTTGCGCCCGCAGTTTTGAAATGTCGATGGCCTTTTCGCCTTCAGTTCCCTCGATTACCGGCAGCTGATATTCTTTTTCGCCGTAAATTAATTTAACAAATTCAGTCATGATATCCATCGCTTTCTAAATATCTGCATTTTATGTATATTCTTACAAACAATGCAAAAGCCTGTTTATCGGTAGGTTCGGCGCAGCGAAGTTTGCCGGAATAAATTCAGATAACAATAATGAATTTCCACAAAAAACGGTTTACAGGATAGTCGAACTCCGCGCGGTTAGAGCCTCAGCCGCAATAAGGTTTCGATGAAGCGTTTTATATACCTCAATAGCATTCTGGGGTCAAGCAGCCGCAGCCTGAATTAACTTGTTGATACCTACTAATGAGGTCACTATTGTTTAGACACGGGTTCACCGCCCGCTACGCTCGAGATCGCCGAGCACGCAGAGGAAAAATCGCAAAGGTACAAGCAAAAATAATGCTTTTCTCTGCGCTCTCTGCGAGCTCTGCGGTGAACAGGTTATTTCAATGTTAGTCCACCACGTCTAATGATTTATGCTCGGCTCAGTAACCCGGACAAGCCGAAATGATTTGGCACAAACCCGACGACAATATACAAGGCAAACCTTTTGGATAACATTTTTCTTCGGGTCTTTGCGTCGGAGCGGCGATCAGCCTCAGGGGCAATTCATAAACTGCAAATAATTCACACCTAAGATTATCGGCACCACCCGATGGTCGTTTACTTGTTTCGGACTCTATGCTAATTATCTTCAAAGACCCGATGTTAGTGGCAATTTTAATCCAAAAAGGAGTCCCTGATGTCTTTCAAAGAAAACCTGTTGCAGAAAATTCAGATCCGTCAACTAACCCGCAAGGTGCTTGCATCCTTCGGGCCGCCGGGAAGCCCGGGCAAAATTGACAAGGACGCCATGCGCAGCCTGCTGGAAATGAGCCCCTATCTGTATCAAAAGGAACGGGATCTTGATCTTTTTATCGAAAAGTGTGACGGCGAACCGAGCAAGATCCTGGTGCTGGACAATGAGCTGCCCATATACCGCACAACGGTTGAAGATGTGGTTATTCGCAAAAGCCCTTATACCAAAGAAATGTTGCGCATCGGCAATATCATTAAGATATTAAGGGACTCGGACGTCAAGATCAGCCGCAAGGAGGAGTCGGTCCAAATCATCCAAAAAGAATGCCTCGATCATCTGGATCTTTCCTACAATGCATCTGATATTGAAATAATCGCCAAAGAAGGCAGCGACTCCCTGGAAAACGGGTACACCGACGGCATTCTGGAAAGCCTTGCATTATTCGCCGAATTGCTGGGCTATCAGCCGCCGCCCAAAGCATTTCGGATCCGGCACCATGAAATTTTCGGGGCCGTAACCGAAAAGCAAAGCGGCGAAATAGTGTATGGACCGGCAGTGATCTTAAGCCTTATCGATAATTCACTGAAAATGATAGAAGAGAAAATCAGCAGCCTGGATAAGGCAAAAATAGAGTTTTTCCGGCAGGTGGCCCAGGGAAAGGAAACACCGCCGGTCGAGGGGAAAGAGGTGTTCCGATGTCTGAAGGACGCGGTATTGAATTAACCCTTACTTGATCGTGACAGGGGTAAAGCATTCTACGCCAAGCGACGACACATTGTTGAAACGGCCTTATACGCACAATGACTACAGGTTCCCCTTGTTATGAGCGGTTTGACCCGGTCTATTCAGATAAAGCCGCCTTCAGAAGCCAAATCCTACATTTCCCTTGCCTATGCTTCACTATCCAGATAATGTTATAGAAATCCCTCTGCAGCAGCGGACCTCCCAGGCCTTGGGCCGCTGAACATTGCGTCAGCCATCTCAATCCTCAAAAAAACTCACCACCCTCATATTGACTTTTTTGCACCACAGCCTAATACTATACCTGTTAAGTATGAAATCGTTCATGGGTGAACGTGCAACCGAAAGGGGTGACGATGCGTTCAATGCCAGGCCACCCACCTGTCCTGAACACGCCTTAGCAAGTACCCACGGTTCTGGAATAGCTCGGCTCTGTGCGCCTGATACCTGAACAGATCGGTTCAGGGTTTACGGTTCAAAGGTCACAACCGATTGATACTGTTCAGCATATCCATCAAGAACCGTTTACCGGACCCACACCTTATGGGTGAATCGGCGTGACAAACAACATAAAGATAGAATCCCTCTGATATGGGCAGGTTGGGGGATTTCAACCCTGAACGTTGAACCTTGAACCTGTTAACGCCTGCATAAGGAGATCAAAATGAGTGTTTTAATTAAGGGGGGAACTGTGGTAACCGCCGACCAATCCCGGCGTGCTGACATACTGTGCGCTGACGGGAAGATTGTTCAAATCGCTGATAATATCGATCAACCCGGCGGATTCAAAGAGATCGATGCCGGCGGCCAGTATGTCATGCCGGGGGGTATCGATCCCCATACCCACATGCAGCTGCCTTTTATGGGAACCGTGGCAAGCGAAGATTTTTTCACCGGAACCGCCGCCGGGCTGGCCGGCGGCACGACGATGATTATCGATTTTGTAATTCCCAGTCCCCAACAAAACCTGATGGAGGCCTACCGACAGTGGCGCGAATGGGCCGAAAAATCGGTGTCGGATTATAGTTTTCACGTGGCGATTACCTGGTGGGACGACACGGTTCATCGTGATATGGAAACCCTGGTGCGCGAGCATGGGGTCAACAGTTTTAAACATTTCATGGCCTACAAAGGGGCGATCATGGCCACTGATGAGACCCTGGTCAACAGCTTCTCGCGTGCCCTTGAACTCGGGGCGGTGCCGACCGTCCATGCCGAAAACGGCGAACTGGTGTATCGCCTGCAAAACGATTTGTTTGCGCGGGGCATTTCCGGCCCCGAAGGGCACCCGCTTTCGCGCCCGCCGGAAGTCGAGGGTGAAGCGGCCAATCGTGCCATTCGAATGGCCGAGGTGATCGGGGTGCCGGTTTATATCGTGCATGTTTCTGCCAGACAGGCATTGGAGGCGGTCACCCGGGCCCGCAATGAAGGACAGCGCGTTTTTGGCGAAGTCCTGGCCGGACACCTGCTGATCGATGATGCGGTCTATCGCGATACAGACTGGGGCCGGGCCGCCGCGCATGTCATGAGCCCGCCCTTTCGGCCCAAGGAGCACCAGGCGGCCTTGTGGAAGGGCCTACAGTCGGGAAATCTGCAAACCACGGCAACCGACCATTGCTGCTTCTGTCACGACCAAAAAGCCATGGGGCTTGATGATTTTCGCAAAATACCCAACGGCACGGCCGGGGTCGAAAACCGCATGGAAGTATTGTGGCATCACGGGGTTAACACCGGACGCCTGACGATGAATGAATTTGTACGGGTGACATCCACCAATGCGGCCCAGATCTTTAACGTCTATCCCCGCAAGGGCAGCATCAGCGTCGGCGCGGATGCCGATCTGGTCGTGTGGGACCCGGAGGCCACCAAGACGATATCCGCCAAAACGCATCACCAGAAAGTCGACTTCAATATCTTTGAAGGCATGACCGTTAAAGGCTGCGCCTCGCACACCATCAGCCACGGAAACCTGGTGTATGCCGCTGGAGAGCTGATGGTGGCTAAAGGCGCCGGCCGCTATGTCGACCGCCCGCCGTATGCGCCCTTTTATGATGCGGTCAAAAAACAGAACCAGGCAAATACCCCGCGCCGGTGAACTAAAAAAATAGATATCAGTTATTCGCTATTGGTCATTCAGATATTGGGTATTAGGCCCTTAGACCTTTTTTTCTGACAACATGTTGTAAGTAGCTGATGTTTTCAGGTGTCAGGTTTCAGGGGTTAGGACGGGTAGGTGCTGAACACTTACACCTGAAACCTAAATCCTGCAAACTACGTCATTGCCGCCCCACCGGGGCCCCTTTTGATGAGCGTTGTCTCGGAGAAAGCTTAGTGCCTATTCATTGAAATCACATCATGCTTGCGAAGGATTTATTTAGCAAAATATTTTGCCACCAAGACACCAAGGCCCGAATTTAAATAAAATTTTTTTTTTTGTGTCTTTGTGCCTTGGTGGCCATTCTTTCCGGTTCATCCGGCTTGGGTATCAGGTACTGAGTATTAGGTATTGGCTATCAGTTAATAGTATAAATAGACGGAGCGAAGCGACCTCAACAAATATTCCATCTTAAATCTTCAATCTTCAATGCCGGCTTGTCCGGCCTAGGACCTGAATATGTCAGATTCTAAGAAAGCATCCCAAAACAGTTTGGCCGGCAAGGGTGGCGGCAAACTGTCAGAGGATCAGATAAAAGCAAATTTCACGGATATGCATCCGCCGCTTAGCGCTTCACAGGCCTATATCGAGGCCTGCCGCTGCTATTTTTGCTACGATGCACCCTGCACCGCGGCGTGTCCCACCGGCATCGATATTCCTGAATTTGTTAAACGAATTCAGACCGGCAATACCAAGGGGTCTGCCCGCAAGATTCTGGAGCAAAATATTATGGGCGCGATGTGTGCCCGGGTTTGCCCGACTGAAGTGTTGTGTGAAGAAGCCTGCGTCCGCAACACCCATGAAAGCAAGCCGGTGGCAATCGGCTTGCTGCAGCGGTATGCAACCGATGCGGTCATCGAGCAAAAGGTGCCCTTGTTCGAGCGCATAACGCCGACGGATAAAAAGGTGGCCGTCATCGGTGCCGGGCCGGCCGGGATGGCATGTGCCCACCGGCTGGCGGCCTGCGGCCATAACGTGACGGTGTTTGACAAAAATGAGAAAGCCGGTGGACTGAATGAATACGGCATCGCGGCCTACAAAGTATTGAATGATATTGCCCAAAAAGAGGTTGAATATATTCTTGAAATCGGCGGGATCGAGATCAAGCCCGGGGTTCAGTTAGGGGTAGACTTCACACTCGATAACCTGCGCGATGAATATGACGCGGTGTTTGTGGCGATCGGACTTGCCGGCGTCAACCGGTTTAAAATTGCGGGTGAAGCGGTTAATGGCGTGGTCGATGCGGTGAACTATATTCATGACCTGCGCCAGGCACAGCGGATGTCGCAACTGCCGGTGGGCGACAAGGTTGTGGTTATCGGCGGCGGGATGACCGCCATCGATATCGCGGTTCAATCAAAAAAACTGGGGGCATCCGAAGTCACCATCGTCTATCGGCGCGACCAGGCCCATATGAAAGCCAGTGAGCACGAACAACACTTTGCCCAAATCAATGACGTTAAGCTGAGATTCTGCGCCAGCCCCAAAAGCGTGTTAAGCCGAGACGGTCGGGTAACCGGTGTTGAATTTGAAACCACAGAACCGGATCCGGACGGCAACATTTCGCCAACCGGAAAAACCTACCAATTGGAAGCCGATGTGGTGTTTAAGGCGATTGGCCAGACCCTGTCTGCCGATCAGCTGGGAGATTCGGCCCATGGTCTCGCTCTTGAAAACGGGCGGATTGCCGTCAACGATGATCGAAAGACATCGCTGGACAACGTCTGGGCCGGCGGTGATTGCGTCTCCGGCGGCGAAGATTTAACCGTCAGCGCCGTTCAGGACGGCAAACTGGCGGCCGAATCGATTAACGAATATCTTCAACGGTGAGGAAAAACAATGGCTAGTTTACAAACCAATTTTATCGGCATCGCATCTCCCAACCCTTTTTGGCTGGCATCCGGCCCGCCGACGGATAAGGACTACAACGTTAATCGCGCTTTCGAAGCGGGTTGGGGCGGGGTGGTCTGGAAAACCCTGGGCGAAGACCCGCATATCGTCAATGTGAACGGCCCCAGATATGCCGTGCTGCACGGCAATGACCGGCAGGTGATCGGGTTTAATAATATTGAGCTGATTACAGACCGGCCGCTGCAAACCAACCTGAAAGAGATGCGGCAGGTCAAACGGGATTGGCCTGATCGGCCGATAATTGCTTCGGTGATGCTGCCGATGGATGAGGCGTCCTGGGCCAACTATGTTCCGATGATCGAAGACACCGGCGCGGATGGTTTTGAGCTTAACTTCGGCTGTCCCCACGGCATGTCCGAACGGGGCATGGGGTCCGCCGTGGGGCAGGTGCCGGAATATGTGCAGATGGCCGCCGAATGGTGCAAGAAATACGCGTCGATTCCGGTGATTGTTAAATTAACTCCCAATATCACCGATATTCTTTATCCGGCCAGGGCGGCCAAAGCGGGTGGTGCCGACGCCGTCTCGTTAATCAATACCATTAATTCGATTATGCGCGTTGACTACGATTCATTGACAATGTACCCCACCACCGACGGCATGGGGACCCACGGCGGCTATTGTGGTGAAGCCGTTAAACCCATCGCGCTGAATATGGTGGCCGAGATTGCCCGCACGGCGGACACCCGTGATATCCCGATATCAGGTATCGGCGGTGTGACAACCTGGCGTGATGCGGTGGATTTTATCGCCCTGGGAGCAACCACCGTGCAGGTCTGCACGGCCGCCATGGTTTATGGATTCAAGATTGTGGAGGGCCTGATCGACGGGTTGAGCGATTTTCTCGATGCCAAAGGGATGGCATCTGTTCATGACCTGGTGGGCCGAGCGGTACCGTCCGTCACAGACTGGAAATACCTGAATTTAAACTACATCGAAAAAGCCTATATCGACCAGGATTTGTGCATAAAATGCGGCAAGTGCCATATCGCCTGTGAAGACACGTCCCACCAGGCAATTACCCACACCGTCGACGGCGAGCGCAAGTTTGTCGTCAAAGACGAGGAATGTGTCGGCTGCAACCTGTGCGTCGGGGTCTGTCCCATCGAAAACTGCATCACCATGAAGCAGTTAACCGGGGGCGAAGATCCGCGCACCGGATTGGCTGTAAATCCTGAACCTGCCGACTGGACCACCCATCCCAATAATCCGCTGAGAAAATAGGATCTATGAACCCGGATCTTTTCTCAGCTTTCGTATCCAGGCGTACAAAATCAGAAATGCCCCCAATACCAACGATATCCGGCCCAGATAATCCCCATGCCGTGCGAAAAAAGTTTGCCCCCCGCGCAGATGAATTTTCCCTTTGAGGGTCGTTTTTTTCCACCAGGGCGTCCTGGCCATCACCATGCCTTTGGCATCGATCAGGGCCGAAATTCCGGTGTTGGCTACCCGAACGAAATCCCGCCGGTTTTCGATGGCACGCACCGGGCTGAAATTGAAGTGGTGCCGATAGCCGGGCGTACCCTTCCACCATCCGTCATTGGTGATCATGCAGATAAAGCCTTTTGCATGCGGCAGATTACGGGCACAGTTGGGGCCGAATATGGACTCATAGCAGACAATCGGCAAAATGGTGATCGAAGCCTCAGGCCACACAAACGTGGTGCTCGCCTGACGATTGCTGTAGGTTCCGGTGTAGCCGCCAAGCTCCAGGGAGTATTTCCCCAGAAAACTTAGATACTGTACAAACGGCACCCGTTCGAACAGGGGAACCAACTTGGTTTTGTGATAAAACTGGGGTTTGGCTGCCGGGCCGGGCGGCAGAAAAAGCGCCGTATTAAACGCCTCGTAGTAAAAATTTTCTGCGGCATTGAAACGGCTGCCCGGTGGAATATCCTGGCCGCTGATTTTTTGATAGCTGTGCACGCCGATGATAATATTCAATTTTGGAAATTTTTCCCGAAACGTCAACAATTTACGGTAATAGATCGATGCTGAGGGATCGCCCTCGTCAATCTGCTCGACGATGAGGGTTTCGGGGCCCAGCAGGTATTGGGTCTCGTCATCGACAATCCTTTCGGCCGTCCTGAAAAACTCCGCCACGTGGCGGGCATAATTATCCGGGTCAAATTTTTCGGTATATGGATCCAGGTTGGGTTGAATCAGGGCAATATTAACGGTTTGTCCTTCTGCTGCTGCTGCATTTTTGAAAATTAGATATGACCCAAAGGCGGGGATAATCAGAAACGCCAGCGTCAGGGCGGCAATCGGCGCAATGGCAGCCGGACCTTGCGCGCGATAGGTATGGCAGATCTTAAGGGCCGCAAAGTTGAGCAGGATGATCCAGAGCGTCCCGCCCCGGACCCCGGTAAACTCATACCATTGGATGATCTCGGGGACCGTGGCCAGGGCATTGCCCAGGTTAAGCCAGGGCCAGGCCAGGTCCCAGTACAGATGAAAATGCTCGTACCCCATCCAAATCGCCAGAAAAGGAAACAGCAGGGGTAATTTCAGATTCGTCCGAATTCGGCTTGCCAGCCAGAAAACAAGGGCCTGCACCAGTGAATTTGCGACCATAATAAAAATGGCTCCCACAAATTGGGCCCGGGCCACCCACCAGGTTGCCAGGATATTCCACAGCAGGAAACTGATAAAGGCATAGTTGAAAACAGCATAGGGATTGGGATGATTCCGAACTTTCTCTTCCAGCAGCAACAGGGGGACCCAGCCAATAAATACCAAAAAAAACAATTCCGTAACAGACCAGGGCAACCCCAGCAGCAGGCCGCTGGTCAGAGCAGCGAATATGTTGTTTCTGGTATTCATATGCAAAACTGTTATAAGGGATTCAGAAAATTCTGACAACATTCAATTTCGATCCACAGCCCTAACAAGAGGACGATTTTTGCTAAAGTTTTCTGCGTTTTAGCTGATAAAACGTTTAGACGGGAAGGGATTTAGGCGCAGCACCCTTATTGCGCCTGAATCCATATCTGAAATTTGCAGGATTCAGGTTGTCACACCCATCAGTTAGATAAGGATCGAAACTTGGGAATTAAAACAGATATTCAATGCCCGGCGTGTAAGACTATCTTCAAGGTCGACGTCTCTAAAATACCCGAAAAAGGTTGCCATGCGAACTGCAAGAAATGCCAAGAACGATTTTTAATTTCAAGACCAGCTCAACCTTCAGGTGCCCCGGTTGCGGCATCAGCCCAGAAAGCAAAGCCGACTTCAGGTGCCCCGGTTGCGTCATCAGCTAAGAAAGCAAAACCGACACCTGCTGCCAGGCCTAAAAAAAAAGCGCCACCCGTCAACAGCGCCCCGATCGCTGAAGCGACGACCAGACGACAGTGCCTCGCTCGAAGAATGGACCCTTGACGACAGTGACCCGTTCGCAGAAGCGACAGCCGCCGCCCATGCGCCGACCGATGAATGGACCCTTGACGACAGTGACCCGTTCGCGGATGCGACAGCCGCCGCCCATGCGCCGACCGATGAATGGACTCTCGGCGGCAGTACCTCGATCGAGGACTGGGCCGTCGACGACAGTGCCCCGGTTGAAGAAGAGGCACTCGCCGACATTCCCTCGATCTCAGAAGCGACAGCGGCCGTCAAGGCACCGACGGCAAAAGCGGCCCCGGCCGTTGGTAAGGCTGCTAAAAAAACCATTACGGCACCAACCGCAAAACCGGGCCAAAACAAAAAAAAGAATTATCTGCTGCTTGGAGGTTCAGCCGTCCTGATCCTGCTCCTGTGCATCGGTGCTGTTTTTTTTCTCATGCAAAAATTCAACTTCCGGATCACCGCCAAGGATAGTGGCCTGACTTCTCGGAAGGAAAATGCCCAAAATATCGTAACCCCTGCGGCAGTTTCCCAAAAAAAAAACCGGCCACCGCCACCGCAGAAAATGAAAATAGTTCGGCTGCAGGTAGTATGGATGTCGATATCGGAGACCTGTTTAATCAAGTTAATCCGGCAGTTGCCACGGTATTGACCTATGACAGCGGAAATAATATTTTCATGCAGGGCAGCGGTTTTTTTATCAGCCAGGACGGAGATTTTATTACAAATTATCATGTTCTGAAGGGCGCCTATTATGTTGTCATTAAAATCCACAACGATATAGAATACCGGGCGCAATTCGTCTTGGCGGCCAATGAGCAAAAAGACCTTATCAAACTGGCAGTCAACATTCCGGACGGCGCGCTGAAGCCGGGTACATGGCTGGACATCAATCCAAGGCCACCGGATATTGCTGATAAAATTATCGTGGTTGGCACGCCCATGGGGCTTGGACGCACAGTCAGCGACGGCATTATATCGGCGATAAGGGAAATTCCGGACCGAGGGCTTACGTTTCAGATGACGGCACCGATATCAAGAGGTTCGAGCGGCAGTCCGGTCATCGATATGACCGGGAAAGTTGTGGGTGTGGCCTTTTTTCAGATAGTAAACGGGCAAAATCTGAATTTTGCAATACCGGGCAATAATATTTTAGAGCTGGTGGATAAACGGCCGTTAACCATCGCTGAATGGACCGAGGAAACCAGTCGAGAAAAAAATGATACCCTCGATAAGCTTCAAAAACAAATAGTCAAGCATATCAAACAGGCGAAAACCGATGATAGATTGGAAGCCGGCCAACCACCTCAACCAACCAACCAGGTTTTAAAAGCAAAACTGGCTTCTGAAATCATCGAAGAGTCCGGTATTGCCCGACAGAACAGCAGCCTGACCGAGGCGGTATTATCGTCATTTGAAGAGAAATACAAAGAGGCCGATCCATCAAAGACAACGGCAGATGATCAAAAATTGGCCCGCTTCAAAGACGTTATCAGGCTGGCGACGAATCCGGCTAGAATAAATAAGTATATCAAAAACCAGCTTGCTTCGAGCTTATCCATACCGGAGTTGGAGCAAGTCCTCAATTGGTATAAATCGCCCCTGGGGAAGAAAATATCCAGGCTGGAATACAGCACTTATGCAGAAAAAAAAGAGCAGTCTAAAAAGCTGCGTCTTGCATTCAACCTTACCAGATATCAAAGCGCAACAAGGGCGGATCTCTTTTCAAGGCTGGACGATGCGACAACATCCACTGAAACGATGGTTGAATTGCAGACCAATCTGATTGTCCAGAATCAAATCCTGGACCTGGTCCTGTCCAATTCAAAAGAACTGAATCAGGCTTCGATTGACAGCATTATATCGAACTTTGAATCCAACATCGATCCATATCTCGATATATTTGCCGCGCAACTGATATTTGCCGGATTTGTCTATACCTATCGTGGGTTGTCCGAGACGGAATTGGAAGCGTATCTATCATTTTCTGAAACCGAGGCCGCCAAAAACTACTATTCGATTTTAAACAAAAAGTCGAATACTGTCCTGCTGGATTGCAACCGGAAAATTCTGACATCCATCTTGAGGGTTATGAATGCCGATTCATGGGATAATATCCAGCAGGATCTTAACAAACCGATTAAAGAAGGCTAAAGAAACCATAGAAATTAGGATTTTTCGAGACCACGCTCGAATAAAGTGACCCCACCGCGGCAGCCATGGCGCAGTTTAAGGGTTTTAGGTTTCAGGTAATTTTGCACCTCGTATTCCTGACATCTCATATGAAACTTTATCGAATGACGAATGATGATTGTCGAATGACGAATTGTGGATGTCGCTCTTGGCCTGCGTAGCCAGTTCTGCGAAGTATGCTCGCCCTGCTAATTTTTACAAATAAAATAGATAGAATTCCTTAATTCGACATTCAACATTTGTCATGCAGGATCCAGATAAAACAACTCCGGCTTCAGCCCGGCCAAACGATAGATGCGCGCCCACAGGTTGGCATCGGCCACGGCGATTGCCAGATCGAGGATGCTCCGGTCATCATAGCCTTCTTGCCTGAGACTATCGATCATGCGCTTCGTCGTCCGGTATGCGTAGCGGGTTCCCACAAACGCAAAGGCTTCAATTGGGTCATCGGGAACGGGATGAAAGCCTTGGGCATCGATGACAGTCGCCGGCAGCGCTTTCTCCACAGCCGCATGGATTGTTGCCAGAATTTTCCGGTCGAGGCCGGACCGGTGGTCTCTTTCCGCTATTAGTAATTGGAGTACCTCCACCAGTTTGGGCCTTGGTTTGAACACGGCCAATGCGTCTGCCAGCTCCATTTCAGATTTGATTGCCGCACTGGAGCTCAAATTGGTCAATGCATTATCATATGTAAGCTGATATTCCCGATTGGCCAGGTCCATTTTAGCGAGCAAACCTCCGGCCACCCGCAGCGTCAGGCGCCTTAGAAATTCGAACCGTCGCAACGGTTTCGGAAGGCCTTCCAACGGCACATCAAGCAGATCCGCGATGCGATTGACGAAATGGAAACTGGCGATAACGAGCAGATAATCGAGGGCATCGTGGCCGACAATCCGGCGCATCGGATCCAGGTCGGATGGCTTCAGCCTGGCCGGAATTTCAAAGTTTTTTTTGATCAGGACTATCAGTTCACGCTCCAGGGGGGTGACGTTGGCGGCCGTGCCGTTGATCAATTCGGCCACCCGGCCGGCTTGTCCTCCTGCAGCCTGCAGGAATGCTTCGTGACCGTCAATTCAGTAATGGCAGTTGTTGAAGCGCGATACTGCTGCGGCAGCCAGCTCGCGTGATTGGCGCGGCACGCTTCCCTTCCACATGGCAAGCTCCCACTGCCGGATCATGCGCTTCATTGAACCGGGGCGCAGACTGAAAATTTGAACGATTTTTGCGACCAGGTCGTGACCGGCAACCTCCGCCATATAGTTGTACACCTCCCGGGTCTCTCCGCTAGCCTTGTCGGGGGGAATCGTTTTAATAAATGCCATTTAAACCTCCCTACTTTCACTCAAAGAATCATCTGTCATTGCACCGGACTCAAATACCACAGCCTGCGAGCGCTGTCACCAGGCAGTTAATCGCTCTGCCCTGAAAATTTCGAAAACAGGTGTGCTAAAACATATTTGTTTTTCCAGGTTGTTTGCGGGGCTTTGCCGGCCGCTTCAGTGCGGGATGGATCAATATGGCGGGTTGCGCCGGTTTGCTTCGGCAGGGGATAGCTGACGAATTCCATGATAATCAGAACTTCTCATATTCCTGCCTGATCAATTCCTTGCCATAAAGTCTTTCAAGTCTTCGTATCGTGAAATGACCCCGGGCCATATTTTGAAAATGATCGATAAAAATCGTATTGATCAAGGCCCCACCGGCGGCACCGATCAGGGGCAGGGCCTGGGCAGCCGCTTTTTCGGACACCATGACTCCAAATCGAGACGCCAACGTGGCAATCAGTTTGACAAGGGCCGGTGCGCCTTTCCGTGCCAGGCCGAATTCTGCAATATAGTTTGTCGCTTCAGCAATTGTTCGGGCTAAAGCCGCTCGCACCACAAAATAGCCGGTTTCGGTTCCGTCGTCGCCTTTTGACCGGCCGCCCAGGGCGAACACTTCTAAACAGGCGATTTTTGTTTCCAACAAACTGATCTGTTCGCCTTCACTGCGGGCGATGTCAGCTATCGAGCGCAGCATAATTATGGTGGTTACAGGAAGTTCGATTGTCAACGCCGGAAGGCCGAAACTTCCGCCGCCGGCGCCTGTGGCGAGCACAAAAATTTTATGCGCTTTGTCCGAAGATGCCGATGCCGGTCTGGTTTTAGCACTCATTGTCCGGACGGCGAAATTAACCGCTTTGGCCAGTGATTTTTCGGTGGCCCGCTGGACAACATCCTGCCAGGTTGCCGGCAGGTGCGCAAAGCCTTTCTCGATCGGAGTCCCCAGCAGGTTTGAAATTCTGGCTGCCAGGCTGGGATTTTCCAGCAGCGTTTTCGCATACCTGAGATCCTTGATATCATTTTTAGCCAGGCCCATTCAAATTCTCCAGTACCGCACAAATTAAATTCAATTTAAGGGCTTCGCCCCAATTAAGCCCGTTAGCCGGTTATGCAGAAAACCCAAGTGAGTTGGTAATAGTCAAGGTTACTTATATCATCTATTCGCAAGAGTTTCAAAATCTGAATCAAAGTATGCTGTTAAAAATCCAGGCATTAACTTTTCCTTGCAATTTGATGCGATGTGCCTTATATTTCACGTCGATTCGTTTCGGATCGTAAATATCAACATAATTTTGTTTTGACGATTACAGATGGTAGCCCGGCCGTTTTTGGTCGGGCATTTTTGTTGCAGCAGAGAGGCTCTTGTTTGCTGGGTGGGTCGACTGTTGACAGGCAACCGGCATATGACCCGCAAGGGGTATGCGACCCGGAGTATTTTTCAAAACGCAAACAGGAGCTTCATGATGACCTGCGAATTTAGTGAATTTGACCTGCAGCCGCAGTTGGTGCAGACGATCGCCGACATCGGCTACGCCGCACCGACCTCGATCCAGTCCACCATTATACCGGCCATGCTTGCCCGGCAGGATGTGATTGGCCAATCCAAGACAGGATCCGGTAAAACCGCGGCGTTTTCTTTACCCATCCTGCATAACCTTCAATCCGGTCAGCGCCATGTGCAAAGTCTGGTGGTAGCGCCTACCCGGGAGTTGGCCATCCAGGTGGCGGATGCCCTGCACACCTATGGTCGGCAAACCGGCGTGCGGGTTCTGGCCGTTTACGGCGGCCAGCCTTATAACTACCAGATCAGCCGTCTCAAAAAAGGCGTGGACGTTGTGGTCGGAACCCCCGGCCGCCTGCTTGACCTGATCCGCAAAAATGTGCTCAAACTCGACCAGGTGGCGACCGTGGTGCTCGACGAGGCTGATGAAATGTTGAGCATGGGCTTTATCGCGGACATTGAGGCTATTCTGGATCAAACCCCGTCCAACCGCCAGACCGCCCTTTTTTCGGCCACCTTGCCCCAGCGTATTCTGCGGCTGGCCGAAAAATACATGAACGCGCCCAAATCCTATAGAATCGGGAGCAGACAACTCACCGTGGAGACTGTTGAACAGCGCTACTATTTGGTTAATGAGGCCGACAAACTGGCAGCCCTCACGCGCCTGTTTGAAATCGAGCCCATCACCAGTGCGCTGATCTTTGCCCGCACGCGCCTGGGTACGACCGAACTGGGCAATGAACTGGCGCTGCGGGGGTTTCCGGCCGAGGCCCTGAACGGGGACTTGAGCCAGGAGGTCCGGGTGCAGGTACTCAACCGTTTTCGTGACAACAAACTCAAAGTGCTGGTGGCAACTGACGTGGCAGCCCGCGGGCTTGACATTGACGATATATCGCATGTCTTCAACTATGATCTTCCGCAGGATCCGGAACTCTATGTCCACCGCGTCGGCCGCACCGGACGGGCCGGGAAAACGGGCACGGCCATCACGTTTTTGACACCAAAGGAACGCTGGGGCTTGCGCCGCATCGAAGGGTTTACCAAACAAAAAATCACCCGCATGATGCTGCCGAGCGCTGACGATATCAAACTACACCGCGAAACACAGCTGGTGGAAAAAGTGATGGTCTGGCTGCGACGCGGCCGCTGCAACCGGGAGCGGGAGATTGTGGCCCAGCTGCTCAAAGACGGTCACGACCTGGCCCAGATTGCCGCCGTGTCCCTGAAACTGGCGCGTGCCGAGGAAAAGCAGCGTCCGATTGCACCCCTTAAGGCCGTGGCGGACTTCAACGCCCGGGACAGCGGACCGGCGTTTAAACGCTCCAATCGGGGCAAAGGCCGCGCTCGGGGGGCAGCTTCCCATGAAAGCGGAATGGTACGCCTGCTGCTGAGCACCGGCCGGTCCGACGGCGTTCGCGTCAATCATGTCGTGGGCTCGTTATCCCACTATGCCGACATTCCCGGTCATTCGCTGGGCAAAATCAGCATTCAGCAGCAGCATACCCTGGTGGATGTGCCTGAAAAACTTGTGGGGCGGGTGTTGGGCAACGGCGACAATTACCGCATCGGCAACAAGGCCGTCACGGTGCAACGGGCTTGATCGTGCCATAATTGACAAAGGCTCCCGGAGAAATTATAATATTATTAATATTTTGATTTTTTTAATCAAATCCCTGCGGCCTGGGAAGGCGGCCGGGGATTTTTTTTAGGGGCGGGTTAATGGACAAGCATACGCAAAAAGAAATCAGCCGCAGACGGACTTTCGGGATCATCAGTCATCCGGATGCCGGCAAGACCACGTTGACGGAAAAGCTGCTCCTTTTCGGCGGCGCCATCCAGCAGGCCGGGGCGGTCAAGGCCAAGCATGCGACCCGCCATGCGACCAGTGACTGGATGTCGATCGAAAAGGAACGGGGGATTTCCGTGACGACTTCGGTGATGAAATTCAATTACCGGGATTTTGAGATTAACCTTCTCGACACGCCGGGCCACCAGGACTTTTCCGAAGACACTTACCGGGTATTGACCGCCGTCGACAGCGCCCTGATGGTGATTGACAATGCCAAGGGGGTCGAAGCCCAGACCGAGAAGCTCATGGAAGTCTGCCGGATGCGCAACACCCCCATCATTACCTTCATCAACAAGCTCGACCGTGAGGGACTGGCCCCGCTGGATATCCTGGATGACATCGAGGACAAGCTGCAGATCGAATGCACGCCGCTTTCCTGGCCGATCGGGATGGGCAAACGCTTTAAAGGGGTTTACAACCTCTTTCACAAACAGCTGCATCTGTTTACTCCCGGCAGCGACACCCGCGGGCCCGGCGGCGTCATGATCAATGATTTGTCGGATCCGGTTCTGGATCAACTGCTGGGCAGCCAGGCTCAGGAGCTGCGCCAAGACATCGAACTGATCGAAGGTGCGGTAAACCCCTTTGAGATGAAACATTTTTTGAAAGGCAGCCAGACACCGGTCTTTTTCGGCAGTGCCATCAATAATTTCGGTGTCAAAGAGATGCTGGATGCATTTGTTGAAATGGCGCCCTCGCCGGGTTCACGGGCGGCCGTCTCCCGCGAAGTATCGCCCTATGAAAAATCCTTTTCGGGATTTGCATTTAAAATCCAGGCCAATATGAACCCGGCCCATCGCGACCGGATCGCGTTTGTCAGGATCTGCTCCGGCAAATTCAGGCGGGGGATGAAGGTGGTGCACCACCGGATCGGAAAGGAAGTCGCTCTGGCCAATGCGACCATCTTCATGGCCCAGGACCGGGACAATGTGACCGAGGCCTTTCCCGGAGACATTATCGGCATTCACAATCATGGGACCATCAAGATCGGTGACACCTTCAGCGAGAAGGAGCTTTTAAAATTTACCGGCATCCCGAACTTTGCCCCGGAACATTTCCGGCGGGTTCGCCTGAAAAATCCGCTAAAAGCCAAGCACCTTCAGAAGGGCCTGACCCAGCTTGCGGAAGAAGGCACGGTTCAGGTTTTCAGGCCGATTACGGGCAGTGACTATATCCTGGGGGCGGTCGGTATCCTCCAGTTTGACGTCACCATGGCCCGGCTCAAGGCCGAATATGGCGTGGATGCGGTCTATGAACCGGTGGATCTTTGCGGTGGCGCGCTGGATCGAATGCGGTGACCGCAAAAAACTGGCCGAATTTGAGAAAAAGAATACGGCCAACCTGGCCAGAGATTCTCAAGGCTGCCTGTCCTATCTGACCACCAGTGAATTCCAGCTCAATTACTGCATGGAAGAATGGCCGGAGGTGCAGTTCTATAAAACGCGGGATATTAACTAGTATCTTAGAAATTATTTTTTTGTATTATGGGGCAAGATCTTTTTGTGAAGCAACCAAGTTACCCCAATAAGTGCCTAAAATTACAAAATGCCTAAAGTTGAGGTATTCTGTCCATTTTAATGAGTGAAAAAAGCAAGGTATGCAATTATATCCACTTGTTGATTTCTTATTTTTCATGCTGAAAATTTCAGACGTTTATTATAGAGACGAAGCGAAGCGACTCAATAATTTTAGGCAATTTAGAGCATTTTAGGCATTTTTCCGGCGTGTCCGGGTTAAAACCCTGATTGAGTTAAAAACCAAGTAGTACCTTTTCGTTATATGTTATTGTATAGTCGTTCAATGAGGCAGCCCATATGGCTCTGATCGGTATGCGGGATGTGTGCTGGGGGTTCGCTGAGCCTCCGCTGCTGGAAAACGTGACGTTCCAGATCGAAAAAGGGGACCGTGTCTGTCTGGTGGGTCGCAACGGTGTAGGCAAGTCAACCCTGCTCAAGCTCCTGGGCGGCGATATGCTCCCGGACAGCGGTGATATCTGGCGCCGGCCAGGGCATCAGCGTAGCTGCGCTGGAGCAGGATGTGCCGGCGGGATTTGACGGCACGATCTTTGACGTGGTTGCCGAAGGCCTTGGCCAAACAGGCCGGGCGCTGGCCGAGCACAACCGGATCGGCAGAGACCCGGAGATCCGGGACAATTCCCAACTGGCAACAAAGCGCGACGAATTGCAGCACATGCTGGCCACCAAGGGTGGCTGGGAGCTGTCGACCCGCGTCGAAAACATTCTTTCACGAACCCGGACTGGATCCCGTGAGTCGGTTCGCCGACCTTTCGGCAGGGCTGAAGCGGCGCACGCTATTTGCGCGGGCCCTGGTCCGCAAACCGGACCTCCTCCTGCTCGATGAGCCCACCAACCATCTTGATATCGAAACGATCCTATGGATGGAAGAATTTATCCAGCGCCATGTAAAAACCCTGCTGTTTATCACCCATGACCGCGCATTTCTCAAAAAGATCGCCAGCCGGATCATGGAACTGGACCGCGGCCGCCTGGTTTCCTATGACTGCGATTACGCCACCTATTTGAAACGCAGACAGGCCGCCCTGGAGATCGAAGAAACTCAAAAAGGAGTGTTCGATAAAAAACTGGCCCGGGAGGAAGCCTGGATCACGAAAAGGGATAAAAGCCCGCCGGACCCGCAACGAAGGGCGCGTCAGGAGCCTGCAGGAGATGCGCGCAGCCTACCGGTCCCGCCGCCGCCAAATCGGCAATGTCAGGCTGCAGGTCCAGGAGGCGGAACGGACGGGCAAACTTGTCATCGAAGCCCGGGCGATTCGCTTTTCCTATGGACAGACCCCGATCGTGCGGGATTTTTCCACGGTTATTCTGCGCGGGGACAAGGTGGGCATCATCGGACCCAACGGTGTGGGCAAATCCACCCTGCTCAAAATCCTTTTAAAAGAGGTCAAACCGGAAACCGGCAGTGTCCGCCACGGCACCAACCTTCAGGTCGTGTATTTTGACCAGCTCCGGGCCCAGCTCGATGAGCAAAAAACGGTGCGGGAAAACATTGCCGCCGGCAACGACTTTATTATTTTTAATGGTGAAAAACGCCATGTCATCAGTCACCTGCAGGATTTTCTCTTCTCGCCCGAAAGATGCCGCACACCGGTCGGAATTCTTTCCGGCGGAGAAAAGAACCGGCTGCTGCTGGCCAAGCTGTTCACCAAACCGGCCAACGTTCTGGTGCTGGACGAGCCGACCAATGATCTTGACGCCGAAACCCTGGAGCTCCTGGAGGAGATGATTTTCGAGTATCGTGGAACCCTGCTGCTGGTCAGCCACGACCGGGTTTTCCTGAACAATTCCGTTACCAGCACCATTGTTTTTGAGGGCAACGGCCAGGTTGTTGAATACGCCGGCGGGTACGATGATTGGCTGAGCCAGCGTCCCCGGCACGACGCGCAGCGGCTGCCGCAAAAAAACGGCCGCAAAAAAGTTCGACCAAAGCCCGCCGCACGCCCATCCCGCAAGCTGGGATATATGCAACAGCGGGAATTGCAGGATCTGCCCCATAAGATCGAGACCCTTGAAGCAGAGCACAAAGAGCTGGCGGCGATTCTGTCCGACCCGATGTTTTACCAAAAAGGAAAAGACGAGATTGCGGGGGTCAAAAAGAATCTCGATCGTGTCCAACATGAAATCGAGACCGCCTACCGCCGCTGGGAAGAACTTGAGGCCCTGAACTCAAAAGCGGATATCCAACCCGGATCCGCCACCGGCGGAGAATTGAAGATTGAAGATTGAAGATTGTGAAAATAGACTGGCTTACAAATTAACCCATAATTCCCCTCCATTCACCCATATTACCTGTCCAATCTCATCGAAATAGAAACTCAAGTATGACAAAGGTCGAATGTCGATTTTCGCCAGCAGCGGATCGAACTTAGGCACTCTCTGTAATAGTCAATCAATTGACATCATAAGACATTATTAAGCATTATTTAGCATCACTATGGGTAATTAGATATAATTATAGATAATTTAACTATCTGATATAGTTAACTATCTTGGTTAAGTTGATTTATTGGCATGTTTTTTGAATGATCTTAACATGTTAGATATCTTAAGCATCATTTTACCCGGGCTATCTACTAGTAGATTTTGAGTTAACTGCTAGCCCCAAGGCCGATTTTTAAATCCGAAAGGAAATATCGAATGCAATTATCAAAATTTAAGGATAATATTTCAGGGCCGAATATAGAAAAATTTGGAAAAGAATGCGGCGACGCCAATACAGCGGAAAAAACAATTTTGCTTATCGATGATGAGCCCATGGTTACCGACATCTGCGAAATTATGATCAAACGGTTAGGACACAAAGTTCTAAAAGCGCACAGCGGGTCAAAAGGTATAGAGATATTTATGGCCCATAAAACCTGCATCGATCTGATCATTTCCGATTTTAATATGCCCGGCATGAATGGTCAGGAAGTCGTCAATACGCTGCGAATAATGGGACATCGTGTTAAGGTTTTACTCTCAAGCGGTGGTTTGAGCGCTGCTGAGGAAGAAGAAGTTTTTGACAACGGGTTCCAGGGGTTTCTCAAGAAACCCTTCAGTATGACTACATTGTCCAATAAGATAGCTGAAATCTTAAATTGAAAAAGCATGGCACGATTCTATATATCGAATTTCGTTTGCGTGGATTTCGCTCTTCTTAGGGATAATATCGACCGTCATATCATCGAAAATTCACCGGCGGCAGTCGGCTAGTCAATTCATTTTCTGTATCATGTCCCAGTTTACTACCTGAGTTTTGAACGTCCCCCCAATACGGATATCCGGCCTGACGAAACCTTTTGATGCTTGACACAGATAGATCTGCGTACTATATCTCTCATGTTTAATCGCAAGGTATTTAGGCGACTCATTTACGATCGAAGGGTGTCCAGTTCTTTTGGTTAGCTTGTGAACCGAGCGGTACAAGCGATAAAGGCTCAAACCGGAGATCCATATGAATACCATTGAACAATTCGAGGCCGGCGGCAGCCACCGTGAAGTTGGGCTGGCCATTGGATCTCACTTCGCTGACGCAATCCACCGATTTTTTGACAGCTACGAGCGCCTGCAGCGCCAACTCCTGCCTTTTTACCGCACATCCACCGGAAAAAACTATTATCAGTCATTTCTGGCGCTGCACCGCAGCCGTTTTCCTGCTTACCTGTCTGAACTCGAAGGCATCGCAGCGGGAGCAAAACGGCCCTTTGAAGAGGTATTTCTGGTTAATTTACGGGGTGAATTCTCAGGCTTGATGCCGCCAGACTCCCGGACCGCCGATACCCCCGTTCAGGGATGCACCGATTGCCTGGTCCTTACCGCAGAATCGGCCCTGATTGGACACAATGAAGATGGCAGTTCGGCCTCTCGGGGGCGCCTGTACGTCGTGACGGTGAATCTCGATGACGGTCCGGCTTTCAGCGCACTATCCTATCCCGGCTTTCTGCCCGGAAATGCGTTCGGCTTTAACCAGGCCGGAATCCTGCACACCGTCAATCATGTGGCGCCGCGCCCGATAAAGATAGGGGTAAGCCGGCATTTTCTGGCCCGGACCCTTCTCGATGCCCGCTCGCTGGATGAAGCTATCGGTAATGTTACCGGCTCTGATCGGGCGTCCGGCTTCAATTACAACATCGGATCACTGACCGAACGACGGCTGGTCAGCGTCGAAGTTGCCCCGCAACACCATCATGTCCGTGAGGTACAAGGCTATTACACCCATACGAACCACTACTTCGAACTGAACGAACAAAAGCAGGAGATATCACAGTCGAGTCAAAAGCGGCTGGCGCGCAGTCTAGCGCTTGGCCGGGAGACACCCCCCGGCAAGGCCGGCCAGGTACTGGCATTGCTGAGTGACCAGTCCGATCGCGATTATCCGATATATCGTGACGCGGCCCTGCCGGATGCCGATGCAACCCTGTGCTCGGCGCTTTACGATTTGGATCGTCGTGAACTGCGAATCTATTATGATCATCCGGTTAAAGAGCCGGATAAATTTGTGAAATTATCCTTGTAGCATTATGTGAAACAGTAAGTTGGAACAAAGATCAGCATGAACGTCGAACACCCGCCTGCCAGGCATCGTGCCTTTAGTTGGCGTAATCTTCGATTTTTATCTCAAATGGTTAAATTTGCCTCACACCGGCTTCAAGGCATCGCGGGCGATGCTGCTTTTGTTTATCATTCTGGCCCTGATTATGTTTTAAAGAAGAAGCGGCACTGGATCTGGGCGCCACTGATGCCGTGACGTTTAGACGGATCACCCTGCCGCTGATCATGCCCGGGATTCTCGGCGGGGCCTTGCTGGCGTTTACGGTGTCTTTTGACAACTTTCTAATAACATACATGCTGGCAGGTCCCGGCCTTACCACCATTCCGATTCAGGTCTACTCGATGGTCCGGTTCGAAATCACGCCGAAAATTCATGCCTTTTCCACTTTTATCATTTTAATTTCCATGACCCTGATCATTGTCAATGAACGGCCGATCCGGGCGCATCGAAACTGGTACCGGATTAATCCGCCCCCTAAATAGTATATCCAGAGGTCTCGCCGGTTTTTGAAAATTGAAGAAATCTGTTAAGCTTATGAGCCGGCGGATTAATTAATTTATGCTTCGCATATTTTTTATATTTATGATATTGCCGAATTATCATTTGGATGGGGAGTCGTGATGATGATTGAAGTATATTTTATAGCGGTAATCATTTTATTGCTGTTTGCTGTTTTGGATTTATCTGTCGGGGTTGCCAACGATGCCGTCAATTTTTTAAATTCCTCGATCGGCTCAAGGGTGGCCCCCTATTTTGTGATCATGATTGTTGCCAGCCTCGGCATTCTGGCCGGCGTGACCTTCTCGGGCGGAATGATGGAGGTCGCCCGCAAGGGTATATTTCACCCTCAGTTTTTTACCATGCCCGAACTCATTACGATCTTTATGGCCGTCATGCTGGCGGATATCCTGCTATTGGATCTTTTCAATGCATACGGACTGCCGACTTCAACCACGGTGTCCATTGTTTTTGAACTTTTAGGCGCTGCGGTGACCGTATCGCTGATTAAAATCATGCATGCCGCCGATGGCGCGCTGACTTTAGGAGAGTATATCAATACGGGCAAAGCCATGACGATTATCTTTGGTATTCTCCTGTCAATTGTCGTCGCTTTTTTCTGCGGCGCCGTGGTTCAATTCATTTCCCGCTTGATTTTCACTTTTGACTATCAAAAAAGGCTCAAGCGCTACGGCGCTGCCTGGGGCGGCGTCGCCATGGCAACCATTACCTTCTTTATCCTGGTAAAAGGGGCCAAGGGGGCATCTTTTATGACCCCAGAAACCGTCCAGTGGATTCTGTCCCACAGCCTGTTTATGCTGGCCTCGATTTTTCTTGTTTCAGCCATTATTTTTCAAATCTTAATTTCGTTTTTCAAAATAAATATTTTAAAGCCGGTCGTGCTGGTGGGCACCTTTGCACTGGCCATGGCCTTTGCCGCCAATGACCTGGTGAATTTCATCGGGGTTCCTTTAGCCGGCTTGAATGCTTACCAAACGGCTGTCGCTTCAAGCGATCCCTTGAACATTACCATGGTGGCGCTGAGCAAAAAGGTGCATTCCCATACTTTTTTGCTGCTCATCGCGGGGGGCATTATGGTATTGACCCTGTGGTTTTCGAAAAAAGCGCGGACGGTCACCGAGACTGAAATCAGCCTGGGACAACAGGAAGAGGGTACGGAGCGTTTTGAATCCATCTGGCTTTCGCGCAGCATTGTCAGCATGGTGCATGCCGCTGTCGAGTCCATAAAAAGTTTGACCCCGCGTGCTGTCAGAGAGCATATCGGCCGGCGAATGGATCCCAACAGTCATCAACCCGTTATGGCCGCGGACCGACAGCCTTCTTTTGATTTGGTGCGTGCATCCGTAAACCTGATGGTCGCCAGCGCGGTGGTTTCGTTTGCCACCTCAATGAAGCTGCCCCTGTCAACAACCTATGTAACCTTCATGGTGGCCATGGGCACATCATTCTCGGATCAGGCCTGGGGCATGGAAAGTGCCGTATACCGGGTTACCGGGGTCCTGACGGTTATCGGCGGATGGTTTATGACGGCTTTTATTGCCTTTACCACCTCCTTTGTCTTTGCTGCGATCGTTCATTATCTAAAAGTGCCGGGCGTTCTGCTGCTCATGATTTTTGCGGCCTTCGTGATTCGGAATAACCACAAAAAGCACAAGGGGCGTGTCAGGGAAAAAGAAGAGCAAAAAATTTTTAATTTAAAGAAGGTCAAAGATGCGCACGCGGCCGTCTCCAATACCTTTGACCATATGGCATACCTGTTAAAAGAAATCAGACTGTCGCTGGACGTGTCATTTGATGCCTTATTCGACCAGGATGCCAACACGCTGAACCGCCAACGAAAAAAAGTAAAGCAAATCCAGGTTTGGTCCAATATCATCATGGCCAATGTATTTAAGGTATTGCGCCTGCTGCAAAAAGAGGAACCGCATGTGTCGTTTAAATATGCCCAGACGATCAGAAGGCTTCAAAAGCTGTCTGACGGGCACCGGGACATTGTCCTGCGTTCCTATGTGCATACCAGCAATAAACATAAAGGCCTGCTGGATATCCAGGTCGAAGAACTCAAAAAAGTCAAACTATGCATCCTTGACATTCTTGAAAAAGTTGAAAATTCCTTTAATACGAAAGAGATTGTGGATTATCAGAATATCATTGACCTGTATCAACACATTCGGAATCTGGCTGATGAATTTAATAAGCTTCAAATTGAGCGCATCCGAAACGATACCTCCAAAACCCGTCTCAGTATTCTCTACTATGGTATTCTGGGAAACTGTCTGATGCTGACCAAGCAAAACATCAAACTGCTGGAAATTTTCAACGAGGCGTTTAAATTCGACAAGCAGCTGTCAGCGTCATATTTTAAAATATGATAGATAATTAATATGCGCAAATTAGCTTTTGGGTACTCAACCAGGTGCAATATCCGCTGCCGGCATTGCGTGGCCACGGAAGGTTTTGCTGCCGGCGGGAAGATGGATCATGATCAGGCCCAAGCGCTCATTGTCGAGATGGGCCAGGCCGGAGTCGGCGGAATCAGCTTTTCCGCCGGCGAACCGTTGCTGTATTTCGATGAAATTGCCGAACTTGTGAAACTTTGCAGTCAAATTGGGATCTATTCCCGAATCGTTAGCAACAGTTTTTGGGCCAGGACGGCAGCATCGGCCGACCACCATGTTGCGGAATTGAAAAAAAATGGGCTTTGCCAATTGAGATTGAGTTTCTCGCGGTGGCACCAGGAACATGTAAACCGGAACAATGTGTTGAATGCGGCCCGCAGTTGCCAAAAGTACGGGCTAGACTTTTTTATTTCATTTGTGACCGATTTTTCCAAAGAAGACGATCAGCCCGAACAGTTTCTGCGTGATCACGGCCTTACGTTTTTTCCCGAACCCGTCATCTATGCCGGTCGGGCGGGGTCTTTCAAACGCAGGACTATTCTGACCGATTATCAGGCCAACTGCTGCCGCATGAATCCCTATCTTTCGCCGGAATTTGACCTGTACGCCTGTTGCGATGCCGGAAGCCATTTCACGGAGACAAATTTTTTTTACCTCGGAAACCTGCACGGCAATACGGCGGCGCAGCTTTTTGCCAAAAGTGAAACTGACCGGTTGTACAACCTCATCCGAACCATGGGGATAACGAATATCGCATCCTTTAGCGGGATGAAGGCCCGCGATATCATCACGCACAGCAAGTGCGATCTGTGCCGGAAACTGTTCAACTCTCCTGAAACCCTGGCAAGGCTGCGCCAGGAAGTGTCGCAACTGGCAGCCTGGAGCCGATAAACATTACTCAAATCCGGGCGGCGGAATGAACCCCTGAAACTCCCGTTCCAGCAAGCGGGCAAAGTGAATGCAGGTGTAGTCACCATATTGCGGCCCGACGATTTGAATGCCCACCGGCAAACCATCGGCCGCCAATCCTATCGGTGCCACCGTGGCTGGCAGGTAAAAGTTGCAGGAGTATCCGGCCCAGAACATTTGGGTCGTTGAAGGCTGGGGCTGGCCGTTGACCATCACCATGCGCTCCCAGCGCTCGCCTTTCTGGTTGTGGGCAAAGGCCGTCGTGGTTGCGGCCGGACACAACAGCAGATCGTACTTGCGGAAAAAGTCCGACCAGGCCAGTCGCATCCGGTGGCGGTTTTCGTTGTGTTGATGCCAGTCCCGGTGATACATGGCCTGGGCCCGAACCATTTGGGACCGGTAATCATCAGCATTTTTCTTTAATCTTTTAGAAGCCCGCAAATTTTTCTGAAACTCTTCAGACGTCAACCCTTTCACGGTGGCGCCTCTGAGCAGCTGGATATAATTGCGGTGCGCTTCGCGGGTATCAATTGCGGGCCTTGCTTTTTCGCTGACCTGCACTTTAGCTTTTCTGAGAAAACGAACCAGGGCGCGTATCCGTTTTTGTACGGCGTCGTCGACCTCCGCCTCCGCATCCGTGTAAACCACGGCCACCTTAAAGTCGCCCAGCGCTTTTTTCCTGGGCTTCGGCAGCTGCAGCCGCCAGCCGGCACCATCGATATCATCCGGTCCGGCGATGACATCCAGCGCCAGCGCCAGATCCTCGGCACTGCGTGCCAGCGGCCCGACGACGGCAATGTCCGTTGTCGCCACCACTCCGGGAAGCGCCTGACCACGCGGCGTTATAACTTTATAGGTCGGTTTATGGCCGAAAACGCCGCAGTAATGAGCCGGGTTGCGAATCGAAGCGCCGATATCGCTGCCCGTCTCGAGCCCGGTGATGCCGGCGGCAAGTGCCGCGGCAGACCCTCCTGAGGACCCGCCCGGAACCCGGGCGACATCCCAGGGATTGTTCGTGGTGCCGTAAATTTTATTAAAGGACTGCCAGTCCGCCAGATAAATCGGAACATTGGTTTTGCCGAAAATTACCGCCCCGGCCGTGCACAAACGTTCCACGACCACAGCGTTTTTTTTCGGATAGTTGTCTTTGTATGCGGGGATGCCCCAGGTCGACGGCATGCCGACGACGTCAAAGGACTCCTTGACGGTCATCGGGACACCGTGCAGGGGGCCCCATATCTCGCCTTTGGCCAGCGCCCGGTCCGCAGCTTTCGCCCTTTTCCGGGCCGCCGGAATGTCCGTAAAAATGACCGCATTGATCCTGGTGTTGTAGCGCTCGATGCGCGCCAGATAATGGTCGAGCAATTCCAGGCAGCCGACTTTTTTGCGCCGGATCAATGAAGCCAGTTGTTTTGCTGATCGAAATGCAAGATTTTGCATCGTTTCCTCCCTGAACAATTCGTCCTTTTATGGTTGATCTTAGGTGCTTAGCGAGGTCATATCGACAATTTATTCCAACATTGAAAACCTGGTCCTCAGGGCCAGGTCAGAGATCAATGGCTCTGCCCGTATAAATCAACCGGAGTAATGGAGTACTGGAGTATTGGAGTGTTGGTTAAAAAAAAAGAGCCTTAAACTTTCAGGTTTTCTTCAGGCGTCTGTTTTCTGAGAACGATGGAAAAAGGGGGTTCTTCCATTACTCCATCACTCCAATACTCCAGTACCCCGTAAATCGTCAAATGTCGGTAAACTAAATCCCCTCCGGGGATAATCAAAGCCGGGCCCTCTGGACCCGGATCTTTACTGTCGATGTTACCGCTCGCACCGATATTTCAAAGGTTTCGGGTGTCAGGACTTAGCACCTCGGTCCCCTGACACCTGAAACCTAAATGCTGCGCCATGGCTGCGCCGCAGGGGCCTCTTTTTCCGAGCGCCGTCTCGAAAAAAGCTTAGTTTCTAAATCAGCAACACCAACATACCGAAGATAATCACGTATCACAATCGGCTCAATTCTCAAGATAAATTTAGGTTTTTATTGTATTTGTTGTTGAAATCCGCCTATATTTAACCAGGCATTACATCCAGAAACAACCCTGATGCAGGAGATAACCATGAGATCGCAAAAAACGGTGGCCCTTGTCCTCGGCAGCGGATCATCGCGCGGCTGGGCCCATATCGGCGCCATTGAAGCGCTGGAAGCGGAAAACATTCCGATTGATTATGTCGTCGGCAGCAGCGTCGGATCTTATATCGGAGCGCTTTACGCCAGCGGCAGCCTCAAGAGCCTCAAGGATTTTGTTCTCAAGATGGACGGCAAAAAGGTCTTTTCTTATTTCGACGTGGTTTTCCCGCGCTCAGGCCTGCTCAACGGCACCAAAAAGCTAAAAGAGCTTTATTCGATTCACACGGATGTCACTGATTTTTCAGAGCTGAAAATCCCGGTGCTGATGGTGGCAACCGATTTGGTGACCGGGAAAAAAGTCGTGTTGAAAAGCGGCGATATAATTACGGCCCTGCGGGCGACAACGTCAATTCCGGGGCTTTTTGCACCCGTGAAGGTCAAAGATCGCTGGCTGGTGGATGGCGGCCTGGTGGATCCGGTTCCGGTCGGCGTGGCCCGGGCCCTGGAAGCCGATGTCGTGATTGCCGTCGATCTTAACAGCGGCGTATTTTCACATAAAAAGCCCCCAAAAAAGATCAAACCCCCGGTCCCCAAAACCGAGAATTCTTTCGCCTATAAGAGCGAACTGCTAAATAAAATGATGGATTATTACGAACATACTGAAACTAGTTTTACCAACAAGATCAGCTTACTGCTCAATCGGGAAGCCGGCACCCCGGATATCATCGAAACCGTCATGACCTCCATCAACATCATGCAGGAGCGCATCAGCAGAATCAATCTGGCGGTGGAACCGCCTGACGTGCTGATCCAGCCGCGTCTCGGTCAGTTGAAGATGATGGACTTCGATCAGGTTGAACAGACCATTGAAGAAGGCTACATCGGCGTTAGAGATAAAATAGAACACATCAAGAAACTGCTCGAACCGGCTTAACCTCACTGAGCCTTGTGAGACTGCGCTCTTCCCGGCTATTTCCTACTATTCGTTTTTGCGTTGTTATCGAACAATGATTATTATTCAGGTATTAAATGCTGCTGAGCACGGCGGCACAAATTTGAAATATACCAAAAGCAAAAACAGTGAATCATACCATATTCAATACACCGGGTCTGGAAGCGTTTTTGCATCGGATCGCCCGGCTAATCTTGAGCCTGGCGGGATGGCGCACGGAAGGCCGGCTGCCGCTGATCCCCAAATTTGTCCTGGTGGGCGCCCCACATACCTCAAACTGGGATTTGCCCTTCACCCTGCTGGTGGCCTTTGCGCTCAGGGCCCGGATACACTGGCTGGGGAAGACGGCCATATTTCGCAGGCCCTTTAAAGGCTTTTTCCAATGGCTGGGCGGCATCCCCGTCGAACGGTCCCAATCGGACAATCTGGTCGAGCAGTCGATTCAACAATTTCAACGCCATGATCGATTAATTTTAACCATCGCTCCGGCCGGAACGCGAAAGCGCGTCAACAAATGGAAATCGGGCTTCTACCGCATCGCCTGCGGCGCAGGCGTCCCGATTGTCCTTGGTTTTCTTGATTATCGGCGCAAGGTCGGCGGGATCGGGCCGGTGGTCTATCCAACCGGAAATATAGCAGCCGATATGAAAACCATCAGGGCCTTTTACGACGGCGTGACCGGCAAGAATCCGGCCCAGTCCATGACCCCGGATGATAACACTAGCGGCTAAATCCCCTGCTGCGCCAACGCTCAGCGGATACGATGGGTCGGAGAGGCGTGGTTTAAATCATGACTTGTATTTTGAGCGGCGCCATTTTTAGAAAAAACAATCTGCCAGAGTTGGTTGCGCCGCGCCCGGAAACTGCCGGCGCAGGAAAGCAGGTAGTAAGCCCACATGCGCTGAAACCGCTGGCCGTAGGCGTTCTGTATACAACGCCAGTTATCGATGAAGTTGCGGTGCCAGGCCATCAGGGTGGGATCGTAATGGGGACCGAAACTGTGCCAATCTTCCAGAATGAAGATGCCTTCGGCGGCCTGTGTAATCTGCCGGGCCGAGGGCAGCATTGAATTGGGGAAAATATACTTGGCCAACCAGGGGTCCACGGAGCGAACCGACGTGTTGCTTCCGATGGTGTGCAGCAAAAACAGCCCATCATCCTTCAAACACCGGTTGACCACTTGCAGGTAGGTCCGGTAATTCACCATCCCCACATGTTCGAACATGCCGATCGAAACAATGCGGTCGAAGGTTCCTTGAATATCGCGGTAATCCTTTAGCTCGAAGTGCACGGGCAGGCCGCCACCGCGGCTTTGGCCCAGTTTGACCTGCTCGCCCGAGACCGTAACGCCGGTCACAGCGACTCCGTATTTCTCAGCAGCGTAAATCGTGAAACCGCCCCACCCGCAACCGATATCCAGCACCCGCATGCCCGGCTCCAGCCTGAGCTTGCGGCAGGTTAACTCGAGTTTGTCCTCCTGGGCCTGATCGAGGGTGTCGGCCGCTTGCCAGTAGGCGCAGGAGTAGTTCATGCGCTTGTCCAGCATGACGGCATAAAGATCATTGCCGATATCGTAATGGCGTCGGCCGACTTCAAACGCCCTGGCCCTGCCATTCATTCCGGTCAGCCTGGCTTTAACGGCTTCCCACAGCAGGGTTTTCGATTTGCGGACTTTTTTATCGAGCCGGGCCGCCATAATTCGTTCGAAGAACTGATCCAGCGCTTCGCAGTCCCACCAGCCGTCCATGTAGCTTTCCCCCAGCGCCAGTGAGCCGCCGGCAATGACCCTGGGGTAAAAATCGGGATTGTGAACCTGGATATCGCAGGGCGTGTGCCCGTCGATGCGCACATCCGCAAGATCCAGCAGTTTTTGAATCAGCCGTTTGGCTTCGGGGCTTTTCATGGATCTGTCTCCGTTTTCGATTAAGGCGAAGATGGGTTCGGGTTTTAAAATTGTTAGCATGTAAGTTTCTCCGATGTCAATATCTGGGGGATATAGCAAAAATAGATTGAGTTTTTTTGAATTGAACCATAAAATAAACTATCTCTGCGCGCGCTGCACGCCCGGCGCGCCCGGCGGTGCAAAAAATATTTTGTAAGTTAAACTATCAACGTACGCGGTAACATCGACAATAAATTGTCGGTATGACGTCGCGATGCGCCTAATTGGAAGGGAACGGTAATCGATGGCCAGCTTGAAAAGCGGGAGATGGGAACACCTGGTTGTTTCTCCCGATGAAGTTTTAACCAGTATCAGACCGGGGATGACCATTTTTCTCGGCAGTGGTGTGGCTGAGCCGCGCACCCTGATGAAAGCTCTAATAAAATCGGGCCTTCCGAATACCAATGACCTGGAGCTGGTGCAGCTCACCAATCATGGAGACGTCCTTTCACTGAAGGACCTTGATTTTCAGAATTACCGCCTCAAAACTTTTTTTTCCACCTGGGTGGCCAGTGAAGTCGTTGTTGCCGGAAATATCGATCTGATTCCGGGCCGCAGCTCCCAGATACCTCGAATTATCAAATCCCGGCGGATTCCCATCGATGTCGCCTTCATCCAGATTACGCCGCCCAATGAAGACGGCTACTGCAGTCTCGGCGTGGCCGTCGACATTGCCCGGGAAGCCATGGAACAGGCCTCATTGGTCGTCGGTGAGATCAACACCGAAATCCCCTTCACATTTGGCGATACGTTTGTTTCCATCTCCGACTTTGATCTGCTGGTGAAATCCACCGAACCGCCCGGTTATTTTAAACGCCAGAAAGTCAGCAAAGCAATTGATAAGGTCGCCGCCAACATTTCCCAGGTAATTGAGGACGGAGACTGCATCTGCTTTCACACCGGCCCGTTATTCGAGGCTTTGGGCCGACACCTGGCGACTAAACGGCACCTGGGCATCCATTCAGCTTATTTTACCGATGCCTTGATGGACCTGGTCAAAAGCGGTGCCGTGACGAATTATCGCAAATCTGTCTTTCGGGGGAAATCGGCTGCCTCCTACGCGTTAGGAACACCGGAGCTAATGGCCTGGCTGGACCATAACCCGCTGGTCGAATTCCAGGGTATCGAACAGCTGTTTGATCCGATCCAAATCGGCCGCAATCCCAATTTCGTGGCCGTATTCGAAGCGCGCAAGGTGGATCTGCTGGGCCGTGTATCGTTTTCGGTGGGAAAAACAAGTATCACATCGGGCCCGGGCGAGGGGGCCGACCTGTTCACCGGTGCCGAGCTTTCACCGGGCGGCCGCACGATATTAGGACTGCCGAGCCGCAATCGCAAGGGGGACCCGAATATCGTGGCCATGCTGCGAGATCTTCGCAATCAGTACCACATGAGCGAGTCGATTGACGTGCTGGTCACCGAATACGGTATTGCCAACTTAAAATGGCGCACCATTCGTGAACGTGCTCAGGCCCTGATTGATATTGCCCATCCGAAGGACCGGGAGAAACTGATACAACAGGCTAAACAAAAAAAGCTTTTGTTCCCGGATCAGATATTTTTGTCCGAAAGCGCCCAATTGTATCCGATGGATATTGCCACCGAGCATACACATTCAAGGACGGGCTCAAGGTGCACTTCAGGGCTATCAAACCTTCCGATGAACAAGCCATGCGCCGTCTTTTCTATCGCTTTTCCAACCAGACCGTCTTTCGCCGATTTCTTTTTCCCATTTCGACCATGCCGCACAATAAAATGCAGGAATACGTCAACGTCGATTACAGTCACATGATGTCTGTGGTGGCGCTGGTCAAAGAATCTGATCAGGAAACCATCATTGCCGAAGCAAGATATGCCAAGGATAAACAAAGCGCCATCGGGGATCTGGCTTTTGTCGTGGATGAAAAGTACCAGGGAATCGGTATCGGATCGTATTTATATGAAATGCTGATCCGGCTGGCCAAAGACAGGGGACTGAAGGGGTTTAGCGCTGAAGTGCTGCAGGCCAATCAGACTATGATGAAAGTGTTTGAAAACGGCCAGCTGCCCGTAACCGCCCGGGTAGAAAACGGCCTGCTAAGGCTGACCATATCTTTTGATGAGCAATCCGAGCCGGCCGTAAACGAAACACCTCAAATTTTTCCGTAATAACCGTATTGACCCAAAAAGGACACCGACCCATGCAAGCAATTTGTGACGACCTGGCAAAAGAATATGAGGCGTTGGATACCATCGTCGGCGCGCTCGATGAATCCGGCTGGGAGATCATGACACCGGCCGAGGGGTGGACGATCAAAGACCAGATCCGGCATCTGGCCTATTATGATGAACGGGCCAGGCAGGCCGTCAGCGAGCCGCAGGCGTTTGAGCAGCATCTGGCTGATCTGGCCGACAATCCTGATGGACACCGCGAAACCCTTGAAAAAATAGGCGAAGAATTTACCGGTGCCGAATTATTAAACCGGTGGCGGCAGGGACAGCGGGCTCTGCTGGACGCGCTGATACCGCTGGACCGCAAGGCCCGGCTAAAGTGGTATGGGCTGCCTATGAGCGCCATGTCTTTTGCGACGGCCCGCATCATGGAGACCTGGGCCCATGGGCAGGACGTTGCGGACGCTTTGGGCATTGCGCGGGTCCCCACCGAGCGGCTGCGTCATATTGCCCATATGGGGGTGGCGACCTTTGGCTGGAGTTTTGCCAACCGTCAGATGAAGGTCCCCGAGTCACCGGTCAGGGTCGAAATCACGAGCCCTTCCGGTGAACTCTGGGCCTGGGGTCCTGAGCAAGCAGAAGACATTGTCAGGGGACCGGCTGAAGAATTCTGCCTGGTTGTCGTCCAGAGACGCAATCCGGCCGATACCCGGCTCGTGATCAAGGGTGCTGTCGCCCGCCAATGGATGTCGATTGCCCAGACTTATGCCGGTCCGCCGGGAGCCGGTCGAAAATCGGGAATGTTTGCCAAGTAAAGGGCATACCGTCAAAATTACAGCGTCAAACTTTTCATCGTTTTTTGCGCCTGTCAGCGATCCCACTGCGCCGATCATCTGAAAGATATGTATTTGTTTCGCGCCTGTCTTTTTGCATCTTTCTTTTTTCCAGCCTGATTTTTGCAGGTTTGGGTTTAGAAGGCGACTTTTTTTCAATAATTTCGTGCTTTTCCTCTTCTGCTTGTGACATTCGAAGTTTACTCCTGAAATTGTATAGTTAATATATTTATGCGCTTCGCTGCGCGGTATCGACAACTTGCTGTCGATAAAAAATGATCTATAGATGACCGGTCAGGCAATATTGGGCAATATTTTAATAAAGCAAAAAATATGCCACGGGTTGGTTTATTCTTAAAAACTTAGTAAATTTGATATGATAGAGGATACAACAGGAAAAGGGTGGTGGAGATATTTGTAAAGCAAATATACATTTAACGAAGTTTCATAGGAGCGTCGCCGCTGGCCGCGAGCGTCCAGTCTGATCAATAAGTGAAACTTTGCTTGTGCGCTAGCGTAGGGTCGGCCACCGTGCCGACCTGAAACGGCGGGCACGGTGGCCCGCCCTACGATCCGAAACATTTGAAGTTTCACACGAGCGGCGGCCTCCGGCTAAAGGGCAGCCGGTCTGATCACAAAAGAAACTGAAAATTTTCTCGCAAAGACGCAAAGGCGCCAAGATTATTAGTATTTTTATTCATTTCCTTTGCGCGCTTTGCGCCTTTGCGAGAGATAAATTAAATGTAGTTTCATAGGAGGTGTTACCCGGAATAAATATTATTGGGAAATAATATTCCTAAATACAGGCCGACAGCAATCAGTAAAAATCGCAAGTAACTATAATTACACCATATTCGTTCTTAAAAATTCTGTGCACGATATTTGCATTTTGCTGCAGCAAAGGGAGGAGCGAATTGAGAATCATCCGCTGGCGTAAATGCATTTTATTGATAACGGCTGGGATAGCATTAAGCTGTCTGCTGCTGGGGCCGTCAACCGCGACGGCAACTGACAAGACTCAGGATGAATTGACGGATATCATCGTTCAAATTGCTAAAGATGAATATCATAAGCATTCATATAAGTGGACGGATTACGAAAAACAATTCACCCTGAATATGACCGTGGAAGAATTTGCAGCCTTTTGCATTGGGATTGCGAGATTTGAGCACCGGCGGGGCCATAAATGGAAAATTGATCGGCAGGCGAAAATCCCAATCTATAACCCGGCGGGTAATTTAGTTTCATATGATTACGGGGTGATGCAAATTAACAGTAAAACCGGCAAATCTTATTTTCATATGCTGGATTATGAAAATAATATATCTGACAATATCCGAGCGGGTGTCAAGCACTTGGCCGCCGGGTTCAATGAAGCCTATTTCAAAGGACTAAGCGGCCGGGATGCAGTTAACTACGGGCTGCAATTTTATAATCCATACGAGCGCAAGCGGGTGGATAAGATTTGGCATTACATCCCCAAATTTAAACAGCCGCCGGCGCGCAATATTTCGTTAAAGGCACCGACCGGGGTTCGATCCGCAAGACAGCCGGTTTCTTGGCTGGGAATCCATGATAGTCGGTTTTTTAATATGAAATGATCGACTTAGGGTAAAGCTTCCCTCAATTTTGCCGATTTATGATTCATGGACCAAATAAAGCGGATTAAAAGGAAGCCTGAAATCCATGAATCGTAAATTAGCTGGAAGATTGTTTACTTGCTCAGCGGCGGGCTGTTTCATCCTTGCGACTTTTTTCACAATCGGCTGTGCCGGCAGCAAATTCAAAGTTCAATATGAAAAAAAAGGATAAAAAGAAATCCAAATGGGGTTAAGGGCTTCCGGAGAATCAGCAGCAGGGTCAATCATGGCCCTGCTTTTTTTTTATGACTTGGACCTGCCGGAGAAGCGCATTTCATTAAATATTTCATGTGTACTGTTCGATAATTGCCCAATGCTCGGGATACAGCTCAACCAGTCGATTGCGGTCCGCCATCTCAAAATCGGCAAAGTCAAATCCGGGCGCGACCGCACAGCCCACCAACGCGCAGGCCTGCGCGTTATCAACGGCAGCTGCAAACCAGCAATCTGCCGGGACCACCGCTTGAAAGGATTCGCCATTTTCGATATTTCTTCCCAGCTTTTCCACGGTCTATTCGCCATTTTGGTCAATGATTACGATTCATCGCGGTGCCGACTTCCAGTGATTTTAATCTTGCATGCCGTGCAGAATTTATTATAGATTGGCCTTAAGCGTTCAATCGGAAACGGAAAGGGGAAATGGCATGAAGGATCTGATATCTGATATGGTGAAAGCCCTGGTCGATCAGCCTGACCAGGTTGCGGTTACTGAAATTGAAGGTGCGCATACCGTAATTTTAGAACTCAGTGTTGCCAAAAGCGATATGGGGATGGTCATTGGCAAAAAGGGACGGAATGCACTGGCCATCAGAACAATTTTGAGTGCCGCCGCCGGCAAGGCCAAAAAAAGGTATGTGCTCGAGATTGTTGAGTGATAATCTGCCAACCCGGGCAAGCCGGAAATGAAGATTGAAGATTTGTGGTATCGCTCTTGGCCTGCGTAGCCAGTTTTGCGAAGTATGCTCGCTCTGTCTTTTCTAGTAAAATCAAGGGAATTGCTTAGATATTCAATCTGACTATTGCATAAATCATGTGCAAACATGATGAGATTTCAATAAATAGGTACTAAAATGCCAAGCCATCAGGTAGTTTTTAATTGGCACGATTCTGTCATATCTCCATGGTGTTTTCGGAAACCGGCTCATCAACCATAAATCTGAAGCCAGAGGTGAAAGGGAATGGAACTATTAAGGGTTGATCAGGGAAAATGTAAGCGGGATGGTATCTGTGCTGCCGTGTGCCCGATGGGCATAATTGAGTTTAATGGCAAAGAGGCTTTTCCGACCATGATCCAAGGCGGGGATGAACTTTGTATTCGCTGCGGCCATTGTGTGGCGGTTTGTCCGCATGGCGCCATGAGCCATGAAGCCATGCATACGACCGAATGTCCGCCGGTTAGAGATGAGTTAAAATTGCAGCCGGATCAGATCGAGCAGTTCCTGAGGTCCAGAAGGTCGGTCCGGACATACCAGAAAAAAGCAGTGGACCGTGAGGTTCTGACCAAATTGATCCAGTTGGCATCTTTTGCGCCCTCCGGCCACAATACCCAACCGGTCGAATGGCTGGTGATTTATGACAGCGATGAGGTGCAGCGACTGGCGGGAATTGCTGTACAATGGATGGCCAGCTCAATCGAAGAAGGCTCCCCGCTTGCAGCGGCCCTGCACATGCATCGCGTGGTGGCCGCCTGGCAGTCCGGCACGGATCGCATCTGCAGAGGCGCTCCCCACGTGCTGATTGCCCACGCCCCCAAGGATGAGCGCACGGCCCCGGCGGCCGGTACCATCGCCCTGGCATATCTGGAATTAGCCAGCCCCGCTTTTGGTTTGGGCGCCTGTTGGGCCGGCTACTTTAATGCGGCCGCAAATTTCTGGCCGCCAATGGCGGCGGCCTTGGATCTTCCGCAAGGCCATGTGAGTTTCGGAGCGATGATGGTCGGTCAGCCAAAATTTAAATATTCGCGATTGCCGCTGAGAAATGAAGCCAAGACCATCTGGCGATAATCCGTTATGGGGCCGGGCCTAATTACTCCGCCGGCCCTTCAATCCAACAACCTTTTTCAGTATTGAAAGAACCTTTAAAGCCTTGAATGTTGTATTCTTCGAAGCAGATTAATTAAGATGCCCCCTATTCTCCCGAATTACTCCATTCCAATTAACCCTAAAGAGGAAAGGAAATGATTTATGAAAACGATCATCCCCCTGAAACGATTTTTTTTGCTGTTCATGCTCATATTTGCTCTGGCGGTTGGAACGTCAGCTGCCGCGGAGCAGTTGCCAATCGTGTTCGTGCACGGCAATGGCGACTATGCGACGTTGTGGACCACCACAATTTGGCGCTTCGAGTCGAACGGATACGCCCCAAACCTCCTGTTCGCAGCAAACCTGGTGCATCCCAATGCGCCAAGTGACGATACGAAACCCGCTGAAAACCAAAGCACCACCGTTGACCAGGCTTCCCAACTTGCGTCGTTTGTCGCCCGCACGTTGCTAACCACAGGGAAAGACAAGGTCATTCTAATCGGCAGCTCACGCGGCGGCAACACGATCAGAAACTTTGTGAAATTCGCCGGCGGGCATGCCGTCACCGCCCTGGCTGTTTTGTGCGGCACGCCGAACCATGGTGTCTTCGCAGCGCCGGCGGTCTTTAATAGCGAATGGAACGGCATGGGACATTTTCTGGCACGCCTCAATGCGATCAGTGAGGTGCATCCCGACGTCCCGTTCGTCACCACCCGCAGTGATACAAACGATAAGTATGCCCAACCCACGGGCGAGTTCATTGGGCAGCCCGGCAAGCCCACCGGTATCGATTACAAAGGTCCCGAATTGCGCGGGGCCCTCAACCTTGTCTTGCCCGGTTTGGATCATCGTGAACTCGCATTCCACAAAAACGCCTTTAAGGAGATTTTTCGGATTGTCACCGGCCGGGCACCGACCACGCTTGACATCGTGCCGGAGGACAAAGTGGTGCTTAATGGGATGATTTGCGGCAGTGCCAACGGCTGGTATACCAATCTGCCCCTTGCCGGCGCAAAAGTTGAGGTGTACGCTGTCGAGTCAAATACGGGAGCTCGCCTGGGAGATGCTGTGCGCAGTGTCAGCACCGCTGAAGATGGCATGTGGGGTCCTCTAAACGCCGATCCAAATGCTTATTATGAATTCGTGGTTAAGGCCGAAGGATATCCAACCACCCGTTTCTACCTGACACCGTTTCCGAGATCCAGCAGGTATATCCACTTCAGACTCGATCCACTTAAAGACGAGTATAAAGAAGCCGGTGCCCTAGTCATCCTGTCGCGGCCACGCGGCTATATTGGACACGGTCGTGACACCTTCCTGATCGACGGTGAGGTGCCCGAAGGGGTTAACAAGGGGGTCCCCGGCACTGCATCTGCGACCAAAGTCTATCCTGCGGGGACATCCCGGGCCGTTAAGGTGGTCCTCAATGCAGAGGCCGTGACGGTAAAAATTAGTCCTGAAGACCATGGCCACAAAATAATCGTGCCATTCCACTATTAACTGATCCAGGCTGCCGGTGCAAATGAAGGCGCAATCATTTTGCCTAAAGCACCGGCAGCTGCAGGCCGTTATGCACGGGAAAGGGTTTCGCCCTATTTAAAAGGGGGCAAATATCATGGTAAGGACCGTTGTTTTTGGAATTATCATCGGCTGTATTTTAGTGGGAGTCGTCAACGCTGCGGTAGTCAACCCGGCAAGTCGGCAGCAAACAACAATAATTGCCAAAGCGATTGAAGACCCCATAACCGTGCTTAAAAGTGCGGCGGTAAAATCCAGCCGGCACCTGAACGCCTATTACGTAGGCCTAAACTTTGTTGCGCATGAACTTGAAATGATCGGGATCGGAATTTGGCTTGTGGAAGGCAGCCAGCATAAGCCCATAGCCGTTTTTTCGGTCAATGCAACAGCCGTCGTGTTCTCAAAATATCCCAAAGCCCAGAGAATAAAAAATCCGGCTCGGATGCACGATCATGAGACCCAATTGATTCTGGATTATCTTGAAGCTCAATAGCCGCCGGCTTGCGGGGATACATCCGTTTCAATGTTCGGCCGGGAATTATTTTAAATTTCACCGCGCAGACGCAAAGGTAACTTTTCTTTTCATTTGGCTTTGAGAGGCCCCGCTGAAGCGGGATGCGAGCAAAGGCCAATAAGCAATAAACACTCTCTGCGCCCTGCGCGGCTCTGCAGTGAAAAAATATTATTGCGAATAGGTTACCGTTTTTATGAATCGAAGGATTTAACCATGGGTCGGCCCGATCTTTTTTATTAAATTCGGGTGCGCCGTTAACAGCCTGTTTTAGGGATTATCGCTTCCGGTCAGGAGCCTTTGTCAACCTTTGCGACGTATACCCCATTAGCCGCCGTTTTGCCCTGAAGCGGGTTTTCAAACTCGACGACATGTCCATCAACCTGATCGAACACACTGGACAGAATTGCCAGAAAGCGCTCGTCCGGCGGATCATTGGACCACAACCCGAACACGCCCCCCGGCCTGAGGAAGGAACGCAGGCGCCGCATTCCCTCCGTCGAATAGAGGTCTGCGTGACCGGGGTTAAGCAGGGCATCCGGCGTGTGATCAATATCAAGAAGAATGGCGTCAAACAAGTGCCCCGGATCATCCGGGTCGAAGCCGTCGCTGCGCGCGAGTGCAAAGAAGTCCTCATGGTAATAGCGGCAGCGGGCATCCTGCGAAAGCCGTGCACCATTGGGTACAATTTTACGCTGATGCCAATCAATCACCGGCGCCAGAGCCTCCACCACAATCATTCGTGCGACCTGGTCATATTTTAAGGCGGCCGCCGCGGTATAGCCCAAACCCAATCCCCCGACCACGATATCCCATCCTGCGCCCGTAAGCTCGGCCAACCCAAGATCGGCCAGCGCCACTTCGCCTTCATGAAACAGCGACGACATGAGGTATTCATCATTGAGTTTTACCTCGAATATCTCTCGGCCGTCCGCTTCCAACGCATGTCGCCGCCGTAAGATTAATTCACCCATAGCCGTTCGCTGGTAATCCAGTTCTTCGAAGTTCACGTGCATACCATCCTTATCGGGAATTCAGGGATTTCGTACCTATTTATTGGGATCACATCATGTTTGCGAAGGATTTATCGAACTATAAATTTGGAATTAGCTTTTAATAATCCGTTTGTACTCTGCAGCACTCATCCTGAAAGTGCTGTCGATTCCTTTGATATTTCTTTTCTTTTTTATTGCCGGATCTTCTTCCAGGATGATTTGGAGGCAATGTTTTCCAATTAGGATCTCATCATCGACTTTAAGGAATTTTTTGTTGATTTTTTTTCCATTGACAAAGGTGCCATTTTTACTGTGCATGTCTTCGATAAAATAGTAATTCGGGCCCTTGATTATCATCGCATGCTCACGCGAAACAGCGATATTATCTATTTGAATATCACTGGTTGTATCTCTTCCAACGATTATTTCATTTTGATCGATTTTTAACTCCTTAAGCACCTTCTCTTTGAGCTTCAATATCACTTTGAACATTGCCTGTCTCCTGGTGACCGAGATTTTTTTGAAATATTAAGAATTGGGGATTTAAAACTGTTTTGCCGGATCACATCATGGATTTGGAACATTTAACACCTGAATTGATTTATCGGATAATTATTAGAATTCTTTAGCTTAATTTAGGGGATCTACTATGGAATTGAATGCTTTTTTAATACAATAAAACTACTGCGAAGCACGATATGACGTCTATGCCCCGGTCTAGCTGGAGAAATACCTGAATTTTGCACCAGCCCATTATAGGCGAACAAGTCGGAGGCTTTCATCGGTCCGCCGGAGGCGGATTATTAAGGGTTTGGCATAAGCTACTTTAGCCTCACCCTTAAGTGCCCCCGCTTTGCGGGATCACACATCCGATCTTACGAATTAAGGTGTGCATCTTGCATATGAAAGCCATCGACTCGTGCAAAATCCAGGTAATAATCTTTATAAGGTTTGAGCTTTAATTCACGATTCAAGCTTTGATCGGCATCGTGCACGTCGGCTGCGATCAGCCTGGCCATCGTTTTATACGGGTGTCAGGCGGCGGGTCCGAAGGATCGTTCGAAAAGGTCATGGATAGCCCGGGTGCCGCCGGCATCGAGATTGCGTGTGCCGGTGCAGGCGAAGGTTGCGTCGGTGATGACCGGCATATCTGCCACCCAGCCATTGTCCTTCCAGGCAAACCACTCTTTTTTATCCTGGTCATACACGTGCACGGGGCGATTGAAAAGCTTGGCCAGTTCCACGCCCCAACCGGTACCGCCCTTGACCGTATCGTCCGGCTGAATCCAGCCGATGGTAATCACATGGTGCCCGTTGTTGACCATGTGGAAAATGGATTGGATCACTTTGCGAATCTTGGCTGTCTTGGCATAGTTCCGTCCCATGCGAAGCGAGACGATCGCCATGCTGACGTCGCCTTTGTCGAGTTCATCCGGACCCAGGATGTGGATGCCTCTGTCCCTTTCAGCCGTGTGGCCTTCGAACGAAAAATTCACTTCCTGAATCCCCCATCGCTCGGCCGTTTTTCCGAATTCCGTCTCGGCACCCCGGTGTGCGCCGGAGTACATAGTAACCTGAGAACAATCTGTCATCTTTTTCTCCTAAATTTTTGATTTTTTCCGGCAGCCGCAGGCCGGGTGTTATCTGTCATTTCCCCAAAAATGGAACACCCTGCCGCTGATCGGCCGGGTGCGAAAGATAAAATAAGTAAAAATCTCAAAATGGCAAGAGGACGGTTAGTTTTTTATCATATTCGGCAATGGGTTATCTCAGACTTGGCGGTCTTTGCTTTTCCAATAGTTTGCCCTGAGCTCTCTTTTCAAGATCTTGCCATAGTTGTTTTTGGGGAGTTTTTCGACGAAATCAACGAATTTCGGTTTTTTGTAGCTGGCGATATGTTCTTTGCAAAATCGTTCAAACCCATCCTGTAAGTGTTGTATCCTTTATCTATTGGCATTTTCTTCGTTGCCGAGGTCGCCGGATTGTCTTCAAAGTAGATCTTTTTCTAGGGAATATTTCCCAATGGATATCTCATCACCTGTATCAAGTATCTTTTTAGAGACCCAATGTCCATTAACAAACGTGCCATTTATGCTGCCCATGTCTTCGACCAAAAAGTCAGCGGGACTTTTGGTAATGCGAGCATGCTTTCGTGAAACAGTGATATTATCTATGCAGATGTCACTGTTGGTTTCTCTTCCAATAATGATTTCATTTTGATCGATTAAATACTCTTTGAGAACCGTGTTATCGATCATCAGCAATATTTTCATTATTGGCCGCCTCCTAATTTGAGTTTTTATTGGATACCGAAAACAATTGCCTGTATTGATTTATCGGAAAAATTTCAAATTTCTTAATTCCTATTTGGTAATTATCGTAAAATCCAAAATCCAAAACCGCGGCTTTCGGTTGTAAACCGGCAAAAGTTATCGGATTTGCTTGGCTTCAAAGATAACGATCAGCTATCAGAATTTCATTTTTAGAAAATTGGCTGACCTTTAAAAAATTCGACCTTGACTATCATGTCTGCATTGAATAATCTAAATGGAGTCGCTCTCGTTGAGTTGACCTCGCTATTTGTTGAGCCACAGCCGGAAATTATTCACAAGTTACAAATTTTGCTCAATCCGATTCTAAGAGGTTTCAGGTGTCAGGACCTGGCATCTCAACCCCCTGGCACCCATAAACTTTCGCTATTGCTGCCCCGCCGGGGCCATTTTCTCCAAGGGTGGTCTTGGAAGAAGCGTAGAACCTTACTTGTGGAAATCACTGACAATGCAAAACACATTAGAAAAGCGGATACTGTTAGAGACCATAGAGGATCTTGGATCCGGCCAAAAAACGGGCGTGCTGTATCTGACGGATCCGTCTCAGGAAATTAAAATTTATGTCGACCGGGGTGCCATCATTTATATCACCGGGACTAATAAGCAGGCCCGGCTGGAGCACTTGCTGATACGCAAAAAGTTTTTTTCGATTGAACGAATCAAAGACCTGCTGATCATTGCGAAAGAGAAAAATCAGCCTTTGCTCCAGGTGCTGGTAAATAAAAAGCTGGCAACCCCGGTCACCGCGGAAAAACTTATGGCGTTTCACGCCCGGCACAGCATGTTAAATGCCTTGTCCTGGCAAGACGGGACCTTTGAGTTTAAGCCGGCGCAAACCGATGGCAACCCGGCCGCAAAAATCCGGTATGATTGCCGGCAGTTTGTGCGTGACAACACCCGTGAGGCTGACGAGTCAACAGCAGGGGAAAAAAACCGGACAGATGAATCTTCGCAGATCACCGGTCCGTCTTTAAAAAATGCAATCTTGCAAACCATGAAAGATCTGCCGCCGACTCTGGTAACGGTCGTCAAAGCCAAAAAGACATTAGCCAATGAAAATTCTGATTTTGAAGCCCTCCAGCGGGTTTTGGAAACCGACCAATCGATGGTGGCCAAAATTCTTAAAATTGCCAATTCGTCCTATTACGGAATGAGCGGTAAGATCTCATCTTTGAAACATGCTATTAGCATGTTAGGAATTAAAACTTTATCACAAGTAATCACCCTGGCCGGCACCGGGGACTTTCTAAACCAGCCGTTAAAAGGGTATAACTTTACTGCTAAAGAGGTGCGCGACCATTCTTTAGCCGTCGGTTTCGGTTCGCGGAGCCTCGCCGCGCTGGTCAGTCCGGCGGCGGAGGAGGATGCCTTTATCGCCGGGCTGCTGCATGATGCCGGTAAAATCATGCTGAGTCCCTATGTCGCTGAAAGCCAGCTGAGCTTAACGCCAGGCGGTCAGGATACGATGATCTGCGATTTAGAAAAACGTGTGTTGGAATGCGATCATACCGAAATCGCCGCCGATGTGTTTGCGCAGTGGCTTTTTCCCGACACTGTCGTCGATGCGATTCGATATCACCATACCCCCGATCAATCCGGCGGCCAGGAACTGGCTTACATCTTAAATGCGGCTGATATGCTGGCCAAGGTTAAACAGGATGACGTTCCGATATATGAAATCGATTCCGTGCTGGAAGAAAATGTGTCAGACTTTTTAGGACTGGAACAAGAAGATGTCGCTGCCATATTCATCGAGATGAAAGAGCTGGAAAAGAATATCGCTTGCATCGAATAAAATCCAAAACGGTATTCGTTTTAATTAATGAAAGAATAGGAGAACATATTACGATGAACATAAGGGAAATAGATTGTTGTTTAATCAGTTTAGCTTTAATTGTTGGATTGGTCGCCTGCGGCAATGATTTATCCGAAACCAATCCAGCGACTCAGGCCGACGGGCAGAGCCAGATAGCGGTTCAAACTCCTTCTGATTCTCAACTCGCAGCGTTCAGTGGGAAAGTAGTGGAAACTCAAGATGTAAGCCCTTATACCTATGTCCGGCTGGACGATGGGGCCGGCCATCAAATCTGGGCTGCCGTTCCCCAAACCCAATTGGAAATCGGAGAAAAAATTGCACTGGAAAATGGCACCGTGATGACTAATTTTAACAGTAAAACCTTGAACCGGACATTTGAGTCCATCATCTTTGCCTCCGGTCTTATCAGAGATTCAGAAAAAAAGACCGTGCGGACGCCGGGAGCTGCTAACGGCGGCTCTTCAGGTGACCTTCTATCCGAGAGCGCCTCTCACGGCATGACCTCACAATCATCCGGCGGCAGCACCCGCGCGATTGCGTCTTTCAGCGGCGTCAAAGTTGAAAAATCAACCGCCCAGAATGGATACACGGTTGGCGAACTTTTTGCTAAAGCTGTCGACTTGAATAACCAGAAAGTAACGGTAAAAGGGCAAGTTGTGAAGGTATCTCCCAACATCATGGGGAAAAACTGGCTCCATATTCAAGATGGCACCGGAGATCCGGCGACCAATACCCATGATCTGGTCGTTACTTCATCCGATATTGCAAAAAAAGGCGCTATCATCTCCTTGGAAGGCGTCCTGGCCGCGGATAAGGATTTTGGTTTCGGATACCGCTATGATGTATTGATCGAGGATGCAGTGGTCGTGAAGTAGCTTTTGACTCTTTTACTCGAACCACCGGCGCGTCCGGAACTTTAACGGGCAATGAGGCTCAAGGCAATGGATGATAAGAAAGACCTCTATAACGATCGGGCTAAACGCATGGTCGAGCGCTGGGCGGGAAAACGCATTGAGGCCGATCGAAACCAGCCCTCCATGGAATTTTATCACCAACGAAGCGGCCCTCACCCGTTTATTGATCAAGACACCGACCAAATCGTGGAACCGCAAAGAAACATTCCGGTCCTCGATGTATGCGATGTGCTCGTAATCGGGGGCGGTCCCGCTGGTCTATCTGCGGCATTATCCGCCAAGCGCGCCGGGGCAGATACGATTTTATTGGAGCGCTACGGATGTTTTGGCGGTGTCATCACCACGGTGGGGGTGGAGACCATTGCCTGGTATCGCTATGAAGGCACGGTAGATTCCGAAGGCATCGGTGTCGAAATGGAAAAATTGGCTGCCAAAATGGGCGGTACCATTAAATGGCCGTATAACGGCAGTGAATGCCTCGATGCTGATTTTTTTAAAATCGTTGCGGACCATCTCGTGACAGAAGCCCGGGTGCGTCCTTACCTGCATTCCCTGGCCACTGAAGTCATCATGGAAGGCAATCTGATTAAGGGCGTAATTACGGAAAGTAAATCGGGACGAAATGCCATTCTGGCGAAACGGGTTATCGATTGTACCGGTGATGCCGATATCGCCCATTTGGCCGGCGCCCCTTATCGAAAAACAGCCAAAGAAGAGATGATGGGAGTCACCACCGTTTTTAGTTGTGCGGGGGTCAACAAAGAAAAATTTTTACGATACACCCGGGAGAATCCCGCCACATATGCCGATTGGGGAAAAGCCTGGGACCAGCAAACCACGGGCAAAGAAGATGATCTGCCGAGTCCATATCTTGAAAAGGAATTTGCCAAAGCCAAAGAGATGGGCATTGTGCTGAAAAACCTCGATACCATCAGCGGCTCGTGGTCGGCCCTGAGCGAGGCCGGCGAAGCAACGAATCTCAACCTCGTCCATATGAAAGGTATCGACTGCACCGATGTAAACGATTTAACGAAGGCCGAAATGCAGGGGCGAGCAGAAGCCCTTCATGCGCTGCAAGCGTTGAAGGCGGTGGTACCGGGTTTTGAAAACGCCAAGCTGCGCAACTTCGGTATGACCCTGGGCTGCCGGGATTCCCGCAAAATCATTGGCCGGTATTCTTTAACCGAAAACGATGTCAAAAACCAGGCGCGTTTCGAAGACTCCGTCGGTATCTTTCCCGAGTTTTTGGACGGATATAACGTGCTGATTCTGCCGACCACCGGACGTTACTTTCAGGTGCCTTACGGCTGCCTGGTCCCGCAATCGGTTGATAATTTACTCGTGGCCGGCCGATGTGTCGCCGGTGATAAAATATCCCATAGCGCCATGCGAAATATGATGGCATGTACGGTAACCGGACAAGGCGCGGGTGTGGCTGCGGCGGTATCGGTGAAAGAAGCAACATCGACCGCTGCGGTAGACATCACGAAGGTGCAAGATGAATTGGAGCAGCAAGGAGTTCGAATTCGGTAACGTGCGCCCCTATCGGAAACGGATAAACACCGGTTGCGCAGCAACTAAATATTTGATTCAATAACCTAAGCACCGGTATCTAATTCATGAATATTCAAGGATAAAGTGTGGCATTTTCTTCTCCCCAGGATTGCCAGTAAAGATCCGGGTCCAGAGGGCCCGGCTTTGATTATCCCCGGAGGGGATTTAGTTTACCGGCATTTGACGATTTACGGAGTACTGGAGTATTGGAGTGATGGAAGAACCCCCTTTTTCCATCGCTCTCAGAAAACAGACGCCTGGAGAAAATCTGAAAGTTTAAGGCTCTTTTTTTAAACCAACACTCCAAAACTCCAGTACTCCATTACTCCGGTTGATTTATACGGGCAGAGCCATTGATCTCTGACCTGGCCCTGAGGACCAGGTTTTCAATGTTGGAATAAACATTGAGCTAATGGGGCAGCCCGATGACCTGATCGCCGCTAAGGCTCAGCGACACGGCTGTCCCTTCCGGCATCGCCGTCTCGCCGCGCTGATGCGGGGCGTCCACCAGGATAAACTGTCCTCCGACAGAGACCTGGTAGCGCACCACGCTGCCCAGAAATTCTTTGTGTTCAACCCTGCCGGTCAACCGTATGGCACCAGGCACCGGCGCGGCATCCTGCGCCCGGATGATCAGGTTTTGCGGCCGAAAGATGATACTGCGGGATTCCCGGGCACCATCCGCCAGCGGGACCACCACGGCACCGTCTGAGGAACGAAAAATCATCCGGCCATCCTCGGCTGTCATGTTCCCGGTGATGACATTGGCGACCCCTAAAAAATTGGCCACGAACAGGTTGGCCGGATGGTCGTAAAGATCCACGGGGGTTCCGATCTGCTGGACGATGCCGTCATTGATCACGGCAATGCGATCGGCCGTGGTATTGGCTTCCTCCTGGTCATGGGTGACGAAAATGGTGGTCAGGGACAATTTTCTCTGCAGCTGTCGCAGCTCGCGGCGCATTTGAACCCGCAGCTTGGCATCCAGGTTGGAAAGCGGTTCATCCAGCAAAAGCACCTGGGGTTCAATGATAATGGTCCGTGCCAGTGCAACCCGTTGTTGCTGACCGCCTGAAAGCTGCGAGGGGCGCCGGTCTGCCAGATCCAGCAGACCGACAAGGCCAAGGGCCCGATCGACCCGATCATTGATCTCGCTGCGGGATACATGCCGTTCCTCAAGTCCGAAGGCCACATTTTTTCGGATGGTCATGTGCGGCCACAGAGCGTAACTCTGGAACACCATGCCTAAATTGCGTTGCCAGGGCGGCAGATAGGACACATCCTTGCCCCCGATGATCACCCGCCCGGTCTGGGCCGATTCAAATCCGGCAATCAGACGCAGGAGCGTTGTTTTGCCGCAGCCTGAGGGCCCTAAAAAGGCAAAGAATTCGCCGGGCTCAATTTGGAGGTCGATACCCTTGAGCACGTGGGTTTTACCAAAGGAAAGGTTTATGCCTTCCAAACTCACGCTCACGGCAGAATCAATTCTGGACGCATGCAAGGTGGTGTTCATCCTATTTCTCCAGCTTTTAGTCTCAAGTGGGCTGCCCCAGGCCGAGTTTTCGCTGACGCCGTTCCACGAAGGTGTAAGAAAGCAGCGTACAAAGGCCGACCACGACCACGGCAACGATGCCCAGGGCTGCGCCCGGCCCGCGTCCGGCGGCACTTTGCATGTACACGTAGATACCGTATGACAACGGCCCGTCTGAATTTTTTGACACCAGCATCAGGGTCATACCCAGTTCAACTGCCGCGGTGGCAAAACTGGTGACGAAGCCCGCCAGAATACCTCCGGCCATGAGCGGCACCACGATTTTACGCACCGTCGATAGCTTGCCGGCGCCCAGGTTCTCGGCTGATTCCTCCAGCGATACACTGACCTGCTGCAGCGCCGCCGTGCAGGCGCGCAAAGCATAAGGCAGGCGGCGGATGGCCAGTGCCACGACAATCGCCATCCACCATGTGGCCAGCGGCTGGTTCTCCAGCCAGGGCACCTGAAAGCCGTAGAACGTCCGCAGGTAGCCGATGCCGATGACCAAACCGGGAATCGCTACCGCCGCCATGGCGGTATAGTCCAACCATTGTCTTCCAATCAGCCTGGTGCGCAGAACGATGTAGGCAATGGCCGTACCAAAGATTACGTCAATGGCAGCTGCAAGTGCGGAATAGAGCACGGTGTTGGTCATATACTCCGGCGTTTCGGCAAAGATGGTCGAAAAATGTCTAACGGTGAATGCATCCGGCAGCAGGCTGAACGACCAGATGGTGCCAAAGGACAGCAGCGAAAGTCCCAAATGCGGCGCCAATACCAACCCCATAATCAAGAGAACCACAATCCATGCCAGAATTTTCTCCCAGGGTCGCATCCGGCGTTTCATCAGGCCGCCGCCGCCCTTTTGAACCGTGGCATAATCCTTGCCCTTCAACGTGAGCATGGCCAGCCACATGGAAGACAGGGCGATGATTACCAGGATGACGGAAATCACATAGCCCATGGGGTCTTTTATGCCGATGGAGGCGATGCGCAGGTAGGCCTGGGGTGCCAGCATATTGTTGACATTCAGCAGCAAGGGCGTCCCGAGGTCATCAAAAACTTTCAGGAAAACGAGTGATGCGCCGGCGATATACCCCGGCATGGAAAGCGGCAATACGATACGGCGGAACAGCCGCATACCTGAGCATCCCAGGTTCTGGGCCGATTCTTCCATGGAGCGGTCGATATTCTGAAGCGCTGCTGAAAGGTTTATCAGGATAAACGGAAAGTAATGGATGCTTTGAACGAAAATGACGCCGTTCAGACCTTCCATGAAGGGGATGGTGAATCCGAACCATTGATCGAGCAGCAGGTTAACGCTCCCGTTGCGACCGAAAAGCATCAGCATGGCCACAGCCCCGACAAAAGGCGGCATGATCAGGGGGATGACGCCCAGGCTCTGGATAATGACCGCCCCTTTGAACTCAAAACGGGAGGTAAAGTACGCCAGGGGCATCGAAAATATGGAAGCTATTACGACCGCCATGCCCCCCACGTAAATTGAATTCCAGAATGACTCGCGGAACAGGGCCGTGTTGAAAAAATCCTTAAAGTTGAGCAGGGTGAAGCCCCCTGTGGCGGAGTCCCTGAAAGCGACGAAGACCACTTGCACCACGGGAATCACGAGAAAGGCCAATAAGAAGCAGGATATCAGCAGCATTACGGCTGCCAGCCCCGGGTGTTTCCTGATTTCAGAAATTGGTCCTTCGCCCCACGCGATAATCGCCACCCCGCCTCCTCTCCGGTAGGCGCTTAGCGACATCACATCGACAATTTATTGTCGATGTTATCGCCTACGTTGATAATTCTTAGGTTTCAGGTGTCAGTGTTCAGGTGTCAGGATTTAGCACCTCGGTTTCCTGACACCTGAAACATAGAACCCACAAACTGCGCCATGGCTACCCTGCCAAGGCCACTTCTTCCAAGCGCAGTCTTGGAAAAAGCATAGATACTTGCCAGAACATTACTTCAGCATCGCCAGTGCTTTTTTGGCTTTTGCTTCGGCTTCAGCATAGTTTTGCTTGGTGAAGGCGTCCCACTTCTCCTCTATTTCGGCCTGTCGCGGCGGCACCTTCGCACCCGCCTTCTTGCGCTTCTTGTAAACATCAGAGGTAAATACACCCGGAAACTTTCCATCAACCGCCTCGGCTTCCGAGATCGGCATCGCCGTTACCAGGGCCCGCGCTTCCCTGATCAGGGCCTCGGCGGCGGGGTTAGACTTGCCGGCCAGAGCCGCCTCGGCGTTTTGAATGGCCCGGGTCGCCTCTGCAAGATCCTCACGCCGGTAGGTGATCATCACGTCAAACAGCGAATTCACGATATTGTACCGATCTTTGGAAAGTTCCACATCAAACTTGACCGCTGCGCCGATGGACTTGTCCTGGAAGGGGTTGGGAAAATCTTTGGGCGCCTTGGCGTAGGTATTCGGATTGACCGGCAGACGGCGAATCGCCGGATCCAGCAGCAGTTCCTGTCCCTCGACCGACAACAGGAACTCGATGAAAGCCGCCGCCGCCGCGGGATGCGGGGCATCCTTGACGATGGCGACATTGGCCGGCACGAGCGTGGTCACCGTCGGATAAACAAAGTCAACGGGATATCCAGTGGCCTTGGACGAGAATCCGAAGAAGTCGATGACAATGCCAATGCCGAAATCACCGCTGTTGACACCTTCCGGAACACCGAAACTGCGTTCTGTGACCATCTTGAAATTGCCGGCTATCTCTTTCCAGGTTGCCCAGCCCTGGTCCCAGCCCTCGCCCTGGAGGACGGTTTCCACCGTCAGGTGCGTCGTGCCCGAGCGCGAGGGGGCCGACATTCCCACGTGATCGTGATACACCGGTTTTTTCAAGTCGGCCCATTCCTTTGGGGCCGGAATTTTTTTGGCCTTCAAATAGCGTGTATTCCACATGATGCCATAGCCCGACCCTGCAAAACCGATGTAATAGCCATCGGGATCGTTGATGGGATAAGAACCGATTTTTTGCGGGATTCCCTTGGCCTTGGGGGTATACCTGGCCAGAAGACCATCAGCCTTAAGAACCTCAAATGCATCCGGCGCCGAGGCCCACATCAGATCCGACGTGTTTCCCTGTGAGGTCTCCTGAATATACTTCACGCCGGCCGAAGTCTTTTTCTGTAAAATCTCTACAAGGGTTCCGGGATACTTGGCCTCGAAAGCTTTTTTAAACGGGCCGGTCAGATCCTTTGGGTAGGATGTGACAACCACCAGTTTGCTTTCCAGGCCGGCTGCCAGAAGCGATCCGGTCCACAAACAAAAGGCAGATGCCACGATGATTGCCAAAATTATGATTGATGTTCGCGAGCCTATCTTCATGAATATTCCTCCTTCCTTTGGCTGATTGTTAGAAGATAATCGGTGTCGATCCACAAAAAAAACCAATTTGAACACCGGGATTCACCATTTATTTGATGCCAGCAAATTATCAGGTTCTAAAAGGATATCGCAAGGAAAAAAAGTGCAAAGTCCACGGACTAAACCTGTTCCCGTTTCTTGAGAAAGCGTTCAACCGGAATCAACAATAAAAAGCCCAAAAGCGCGAGTAGCATGGCGGCAATGATCGCCGCACTAAAGCTTCCGGATTTATCGATCAAATAACCGGCTAATGTCGGGCCCAGCAATCCGCCGACTCCCGCCGCCGTGTAAGTCGAGTTCATCCATCGGATCGCCTCTGAGATCTTTGGAGCTTTCTTTGCGCAGTTTTTGCAATATGGTTAAATTCGAGATTTTTTCACCAACCTGTGACGACTGAAGATTTTCGATTGAAGATTGAAAATTTAAGGTATCCTATCTATTTAAAAAATAACAGAGCAAAGCGATATCCACCAATAATTCCGCCTTCCCACTTCCCAATTCTGTGCTCTGTCATCTGCCCTATGAGCTATCAGCTATGAGCTTCTTTCTCACTTTGTCTCGCCTGAGTTCGTCGAAGGCCGCATTCCGACTTCCTAAAACCTTCTCACCGTCTCATCTTCCCACCTTCTCACCTTCTTTTTTTTCTTCCTTCCGCATTCCGACTTCCCACTTAGCCTTGCTCGCAGTTGTCCGCAGGCCGCCGAAATGTCCTGTCCTTTGCTGCGGCGAACGATTACCGTATAATTTTTGTCAAACAGAATTTTATAAAAGGCCTGGATCTCCGATTCCAGCGGCCGCTCGAAATCACAGCCTGCATGTCTGTTAAAAGGAATGAGGTTGATCTTGCATCGGATCGGCTGCAGCAATTTGGCCAGGCGCCTGGCATCTGCTTCTGAATCGTTGACCCCTTTGATCAGGATATATTCGAAGGTAATTCGGCGGCCGGCAGGCAGCGGGAATTGGCGACAGGCTTCCAGCAGCGCTTCTATGGGATATTTGCGATTAATGGGCATTAAGCGACTGCGCGTATCGTTATCGGTCGCATTTAAGGATATTGCCAGATTGACCTTGGTATCCCGGCCCAGGGCGCTAAACCGGCTCGCCAGCCCGGCAGTCGAAACGGTTATCCGGCGGGTGGCAAACCGAAGCCCGGCGTCATTGTCAGCGATCGTGTCCAGGGCACTGACCAGGTTTTTATAGTTGGCCAGGGGTTCACCCATTCCCATAAAAACGATATTCCTTAACTGTTCGGGATCATCCAGTTCATTTTTAATGTCACGCACCTGGGCTATAATTTCGGCCCGGGTTAAATTGCGTTCGAATCCCCCGGTTGCAGTCAGGCAAAACAGGCATCCCTGGGCACAGCCCACCTGGCTCGACACACACAGCGTATAATGGTCCCGTTCAGGAATAAGGACACTTTCAATGCGTTTGCCATCGCTGAGTTTAAAGAGATATTTGCGGGACCCGTCACGGGAGGTTTCAATTTCTTCGGCTTCAAGCCGCCCGATGACAAAATGCTTTGCCAGCAATCCCCGGATATTTTTGGAAAGATTGGTCATCAGATCAAAGCTGTCAGCCTGCTGCAAATAAATCCACTTCAAAATCTGGTCAGCGCGATAGGCGGCAATATCCCGCTCGGTCAACCAGGCAACCAGCTGCGCCGGCGTATATTCGATGATATTTATATTGGAATTGAGTGGCTTTTGCGACATTCTGCTCCTTACAGGCGGAAATAAAACCTATTTGCCATTGGATATAATTTGGCTGACGCGGCTTCGGCTCGGCTGAACTCGTCGCCGGCCGGCCGCAGTATTTTACCTGGCGGCTGCCCCCTTGAAAAACAGCGGGATGCAAGCGCAAGCCGCCCTCGCTATGATTCTACCTGCTCTTTTTATTTAACCAGATTTTTCTTTTTTTCCAATGTCATTTATTTCATGCAATTAATGATTAACTTTGCTACGTTGTCAAAAACCGGGGCAACCAGCATTAAGGTGTTTTTTATCATTTAATAAAATCCATTAAATTAATTTGACCTCCGGGAATGTCATCCGAATTAGATCGCGGTGTCAATCCGAAATAGCCGAAATTTTATAATTCCCACGCTGAAATTAATTTACTTGACATAACATCATTGAAAATATATTTTCAAGAATTTATGGAAACTGATCGGTAAAAAATAATGTTTGAAAATTTAAGTGACAAACTTGACTCCGTGTTTCGCAAGCTGAAAGGGCACGGCAAGTTATCGGAGAAAAACATCGAGGAGGGGCTAAAAGAAGTGCGATTGGCCCTGCTGGAAGCCGATGTTCATTACCGCGTCGCCAAAAAATTTATTGCAGACGTTAAACAACGGGCTCTGGGCCGGGAAGTGTTGGCAAGTTTAACGCCCGGTCAGCAGGTCATCAAAATCGTCAATGAAGAGTTGACGAATTTGATGGGCGCCAGGCATGAAGATTTGAACCTTTCAGGTCCCAGTCCGGTAGCGTTGATGCTGGTCGGCCTGCAGGGCTCCGGTAAAACGACGACGGCCGGCAAGCTGGCTGTTTTTCTGCGCAATAAAGGCAGCAAGCCCGTTTCTGGTGCCGGCGGATGTTTATCGTCCCGCTGCCATCGATCAGCTCAAGAAACTGGGTGCGCAGCTGGATGTACCGGTGTTTGCCTCCAGCATGGATATGGATCCGGTGCAGATATGCCGGGAAGCCAAAACAGCTGCCCACCGGCAGGGTTGCGACACCCTGCTGCTGGACACCGCCGGACGTCTGCATGTTGATGAAGTGTTGATGGATGAACTCAGCCGCATCAGCAATGAGGTGAAGCCATCGGACATCCTGCTGGTGGCCGACGCCATGACGGGTCAGGACGCGGTTAACATTGCCAAATCATTTGACGAAACACTGGATATCGGCGGTGTCATCCTCACCAAAATGGATGGTGATGCACGCGGCGGTGCCGCCTTATCCATTAAGTCAATTACCGGCAAACCGATCAAATTTATCGGGGTCGGGGAAAAATTAAACGAACTGGAGCCGTTTCATCCGGATCGACTGGCTTCCAGCATCCTGGGCATGGGCGACGTGCTCACCTTAATCGAAAAAGCCCAGGACGCGGTTGATGAGAAAAAAGCGGCCGAACTCGAAAAAAAGCTCAGAAAGAGCCAGTTTACCTTGGAAGATTTTCGGGATCAAATGGTTCAGATTCGCAAGATGGGTTCGCTGGGCGACATCATGAAAATGATTCCCGGGATGGGCAAACTGAAACAATTGAAAAATATGGACGTGGATGAAACAGAGTTTGTCAGAATCGAGGCCATCATCAATTCGATGACCCCCCGGGAGCGGCATCAATATACGATTATCAACGGCAGTCGGCGCCGCAGAATTGCCAAAGGGAGTGGAACCCGGGTCCAGGATGTCAATCGGCTATTAAAAAATTATACTCAAATGCTCAAAATGCTCAAAAAAATAAATAAAGGCGGTATGCGCGGAATGCCGCAGGGAATGCTGCCATTTTGAAGGAGAAAAGATACCATGGCTGTAAAAATTAGATTGGCCAGACACGGAGCCAAGAAAAAACCTTTTTATCGAATCGTCGTTGCTGACGGGGAAAGCCCGCGGGACGGCAGGTACCTGGAAAAAGTCGGCACGTATGATCCTCTATTGGATCCGGCAAAGGTGACCTTAGAATCAGAAAGAATCAGGTACTGGATCGATCAAGGGGCCAAACCTTCCGACACCGTTCGCAGCATCCTGAAAAAAGAAGGTTTCTTTGCTGCAACGGCCTGATGCGGATCCGCCGGAGGCGGAGAATGAAGATTGACGATCAGGTACTCATCGCAGAGATCATTGGGGTGCATGGCATTAAGGGCACCAACAAAATCCGGTCTTATGCGGAATCATTGTCGTCGTTTAAACCGGGCTGCTCGATTACTGTTCGCGAACGCGGTGGACAGAAAAAAAGCCTTGAAATTAAATGGGTAAAGCCTCATACCGGGACAGCGCTGATAGCGTTTAAAGGGATAAATGAGCGCCACCAGGCCCAAGCATTGATTGGCGCCGAACTGTTTGTCCCAAAAGACGAGTTGCCTGAATTGGAAAAAGACAGCTATTTCTGGTTTGATCTTATCGGCCTGGCGGTTTACACGACTGCAGACGAGTATTTGGGGCGGATAAAATCGATTATCGAAACCGGCAGCAACGATGTTTACGTGGTCCAGGACAATAAAAAAGAAGTGCTGATACCGGCGCTCGAATCAGTCGTGCTAGACATCGATACTAAAGCGAAACGGATGCAGGTCGAATTGCCGGAAGGCTTAGTTTAGCGTATATCAATGATGTTTTTTAAAGTACTGACGATTTTCCCGGAGATGTTTGACTCATTTTGGAGCCACGGAATTATTCGTCGGGCGATTGAACATCAAAAAATCTTTGTTTCGGCGGTTAACATCAGAGATTACGCTACCGATCGGCACCAGATTACGGATGACCGACCCTACGGCGGCGGCAGCGGCATGGTAATGAAGCCGGAACCTCTGGCGGCTGCGATTCGGGATGCTTCCAAAACACAGAGCGGGGCGAAGACTGTATTGCTGACACCCCAAGGGCGGGTTTTCGACCAGAAAATGGCCCGGGAACTGGCGGCGTCGGACGGGCTGATCCTGGTTTGCGGTCGCTACGAAGGTGTCGACGAACGGATTTGTCACGATCTGATAGATTATGAAATTTCAATTGGCGATTATGTGCTCACCGGCGGTGAACTGGCGGCAATGATTGTTGTCGACGCCGTTACGCGTCTGATTCCGGGCACCCTCGGTGGTGAGGATGCGGCGGAAAAAGATTCATTTTCCGATGACCTGCTGGAGCACGCACACTATACCCGGCCGGGGAGTTTTGAAGGCCGGGAGGTCCCTGAGGTTTTATTGTCCGGGCATCATCAGGAAATTGAAAAATGGCGGCTCGAGTCGTCAGTGATGCGCACCCTGTTAAAAAGACCGGATCTGCTGCAAAAAAAAGATTTAAGCCGCCCGGAACGCGATATTTTAAAAAAGTGGCGCCTGGAGATTAGTAAAATCTTGCAAAAGAAGACTTAAGGAGATTAACAATCAAGGTCCATTCGATTTTTTGCATATGCTCATAAACTAGTTTGGAATTTCGAATTTTGATAATTGTGATTTGTTTGTTATTTGGGTTTTGTTATTTGTGATTTAAGGCAGGAATAATAAGGCAAGAAAATAAACAGAAATATGTATGCCTAATTTATACGTGGCATTGACGCATTACCCGGTGGTCGATAAGCGCGGCGATATTATTGCTTCCGCGGTGACCAACCTGGATTTACACGATATCTCAAGAGCCGCTAAGACTTACGGGGCTAAATCGTATTACGTGGTCACCCCGCTTGTTGATCAGCAGGGTCTGGTGCAAAAAATTATTTCACATTGGACCAGCGGCTCCGGCGCTGTTTACAATCCGGCCAGGCGCAGCGCACTTGAGCTGATTAAGGTCAAAGACAGCATCGCAGATGTCGTCGAAGACATCAAAGGCCTCGAAACCGATTTCCCGAAAACGGTCGTAACCTGTGCCCGCAGAAGCACAACGAGCACCGGGTATAAAGAATTTCGTGAGATTCTTAAATCCGGCAAACCGCATCTGCTCGTATTTGGAACTGCCTGGGGTTTGGCGGAATCGTTTATTGCTGAAGCGGATTATATACTGGATCCCATATTGGGTTCTACAGATTACAATCACCTTTCGGTTCGGACCGCCGCCGGCATTGTTTTAGATCGGCTGCTGGGGAAACGACGCCCAATTGAGCAAAAGCCAATTGGAAGATATTAGTTATTGGTTAATGGCCAAAAAGGAATGATACCTATTTTCATAAGTCACGGGTGATCAAAATATAAAATCAGAGTTTCAGCCAATTCTAATAACGATTAACAAAAAAAACCGATAACATATTTTTATTTTTTTGGAGGCAATATGGGAAAGATAGAACAGTTGGAAAAGGAAAATATTCGCTTGGACCTGCCTAATTTTGGTGCCGGCGATACCGTCAAAGTTCATGTGAAAATAAAAGAAGGCGAGAAGGAAAGGATCCAGGCCTTTCAGGGAGTTGTAATCAGTAAACGCAAAGGCAGCAGCAATGCAACCTTTACGGTGCGCAAAGTTTCTTACGGCATTGGCGTAGAACGCATTTTTCCGATGCATTCGCCCATCATCGATAAAATAGAAATCCTTACCCGCGGACGGGTTCGACGCGCCAAAATCTATTATCTGCGCAAACTGCGGGGTAAAGCCGCCAGAATCAGGGAAAAAAGATACAATTAACAGAAGTGGGAAGTCGGAATGCGGAAGGCGGAAAAAACAATCCAAAGACCGCAACGCCGATTGACAACCTGCTTATGGTTTCTATATACCGTAAGAATATAGGTAAAAGGGATAAATTCTCAGGTAGTAGGGCGGCACATCTACCCAAGTTCCCATTTGTAAATTCCGACTTCCACATTCCAACTTCCGGATTCACAAATGGATTTGTGGTATTTCGAAAAAGAAGCCACCTGCCAAGGCTGCCGGAATATAGCCGGCATTGATGAGGCCGGCCGGGGTCCCCTGGCTGGACCTGTTGTTTCAGCTGCGGTTATTTTACCGCCAACGTTTGATGACTCCGAAGTAACCGATTCCAAAAAATTGTCCCCCCAAAAGCGGGAACGGTTGTATGATAAAATCTATGCCCAGGCGACCGCGGTGGGCATCGGCATCGTGGATGCGGTTGAAATCGACCGCATCAACATCTTACAGGCTTCATTGCTGTCCATGGCCATGGCGGTCAAAAACCTCGACCCCTGTCCCGATTTCTTATTGATCGACGGCATATTCGGTATTGCGGCCGGACTGCCCCAAAAACCGATTCCAAAAGGCGATGCTTTAAGTATTTCCATTGCCGCGGCTTCAATTATTGCCAAGGTTTCGCGGGATCGGCTGATGCAAAAATACCATCACTACTATCCCCAGTTTGATTTCCCACGCCATAAGGGCTATCCGACCAAAGCTCATAAAGCGGCGATCCAAAAATTCGGTTACAGCCCCATTCACCGCAAGAGCTTTAAAGGTGTGAAGGAGTATGCAAAACCAACAGCAACAATTTGGCGAGAAGAGCGAAAACCTGGCTGCCTGGTATTTAAGGGAAAACGGCTATAAAATCATTGAACAAAATTACCGCAACCGGATGGGCGAAATAGATATCATCGCCCAGGATAGGAAAACGATCGTTTTCGTGGAAGTTAAATCCCGCCGATCAATTCGGTACGGCAGCCCCAAATGGGCGGTTACCCCAAAAAAACAACGCAAGATTTCCATGGTGGCCCTTTACTATCTTAAAACCACCAATCAAATCGATGCCAAAGCCAGATTCGATGTGGTTGCCATCACCTCCAACCGCGATGTGCCCCAAATTGAAATCGTTAAAAATGCCTTTGACCTTGCATACGAGTAAATGAATAGTTGAGATAGTCGGAGATCAAGCCTGAGATGGCAGATGGAGAAGCGTTTATCGGGTATCGCCGACCGGCGTGTTGGAGCAGTGGTTAAACAGAAATTGTCTTTCTCAAAACACCGATACTCCATCACTCCAAAACTCCTGGTATTCATGCTTGGAAGATTCGATTGCCATCACATTAATGCGACTCCCCGAATTTTAACGAAACAAAATCGGTATAATTTTGAAAAAGAAAAACCTCAAAGGAGACATGGCCGGCGGTACGCCGGGCAGCCTGTATGTCGTTGCGACTCCGCTCGGCAATCGCGATGACATCACCTTAAGAGCCTTGAATATATTGCGCGACGTCGATTTGATTGCAGCCGAAGATACGCGTAAGACGGGCGGTTTTCTAACCCTGCATGCCATCAAAAACAATCTGATTTCCTACCATGAACACAATGAAGCCGAGCGGACCCCAACGCTGATCGCCAAACTTCAACAAGGGGTATCCATTGCCCTTGTCAGCAATGCCGGCACACCGACTGTTTCGGATCCGGGTTACCGGTTGATCGAAGCAGCTTTGGATAACCGGCTAGACGTCATACCCATTCCGGGAGTTAGTGCCGCTACCGCCGCTTTAAGCGTCGCGGGTCTGCCGACGGATACATTTCTTTTTGCGGGATTTTTAGCTAAAAAAAAAACCAAACGCATCCGTCAGCTAAAGGAGCTTGCAAGTGAACCCCGAACCCTTATATTTTATGAATCGCCCAGAAGAATTCTGACGCTGTTAAATGAAGCCCTTGAGGTCATGGGCAATCGCCGGGGCGTGCTGGCCCGGGAAATGACTAAACTTCACGAAGAATTTATTCGCGGCCGCTTATCTGAAATCGCAAATCGGCTGGAAGCTCGCCATGACATCAAGGGCGAATGCACCCTGCTGATTTCCGGTAATGACGATGACTTGGATCAGGCATGGCCCGTGGTCAGGCAACAAATCGAGGCCGCGGTCGCAGCCGGACAAAATTCCTTATCGGCAATCGCCCGGGAAATTTCGGCGACGTCGGGCATTGCGAAAAATAAAATTTATGCCGAAGCCTTAAAAATTTCAAAGGAGCTAAATAGTGGATAATCTCGATGCAATTTTCTCCCCGCAATCCCTGGCTGTTATTGGAGCCTCCAAAACGCCCGGAAAAGTGGGCCACGATATCTTTGTCAACATCCTCAAAGGCGGCTACCGCGGCACGCTGTATCCGGTAAATCCGAGCGCTCGCTCGGTGTCGAGCGTCAGGGCCTATCCGACCATCAGCGACATTCCCGACAGCGTCGATCTGGCCATGGTTATTCTACCGCCGCGACCGGCCCTGACGGCCGTTAAAGAAGCTATCGACAAGGGCATTAAGGGCGTGGTGATTGTCTCGGCCGGGTTTCGGGAAGTCGGCGGCGAAGGCCTAGAAATCGAAAATACCATTCTCGGATTATGCCGGGAGGCCGGTGTCAGAATGGTCGGACCCAACTGTCTGGGGGTCATCAATCCCCTGGCAAATGTCAGATTGAATGCCAGTTTTTCGGCTCGCATGCCCAAAGCCGGCAATATTTCATTTATATCCCAGAGTGGGGCCCTGTGCACGGCGGTGTTGGATTTTGCCGCCGACCGGGATTTCGGTTTCTCTAAATTTATCTCAATCGGCAATAAAGCCGATATCGATGAACTCGATCTCTTGCGGTATTTTCACAAGGATAAAGATACCGAAGTTATTATGCTCTATCTGGAAGAATTGCGCCGGGGACCGGAGTTTATTGAAGCCGTCAAGGAGATTACTTCCGGCGATTTCCGTCCGACGCCGGTGCTGGTGATCAAATCCGGGCGCACGACCGCCGGTGCCCGGGCCGCAGCCTCCCATACCGGGGCACTGGCCGGGACCGAGGGGGTGTATGATGCCATCTTCCAACAATCGGGCATCATCCGGGTCGACTCCATTGCCCAGCTATTCGATTTTGCGACGGCCTTTGCCTATAAAAATGAAAGTGCGCTGGGAAAATTTCGACGCAAAGTGCCCGACGGCAACCGGGTTGCCATTGTTACCAACGCCGGTGGGCCGGGGATCGTCGCCACCGATATGACGGTAACATCCGGACTGCAGCTGGCCACATTCCGCGAAGAAACCATCGAAGTCCTTGCCAGTCATCTGCCCAAAACAGCCAATCTGCAGAATCCGGTGGATGTGATCGGTGACGCCCCCATGGACCGCTACGAGAATGCTCTGACCGCTGTTATCCGAGATGAAGGCGTTGACGGCGCCCTGGTCATTTTAACCCCCCAATCCATGACCGACGTCCTCGGTACCGCCGAAGCCATCGTTCGAATCGCCCGCCGATCCCACAAACCGATCCTGTGCTGCTTTATGGGAATAATCGATGTGTCGTTCGGTGTGAAATACCTGCAGGAAAACGGGGTGCCGGTATTTAAATTTCCGGAAAATGCAGCCAAGGCCTTCGGCGCACTTTACCAGTATTCGCGCTGGTTAAACCGGCAGCATATGGCCCAGTTTGAACTGCACCACGACCGACAAAAGGCCTCACAAATTGTCCAGGATTGGCTCGATGCCGGAAAAACTCGTATCGGTGAACTGGAGGGTATCGAACTGCTTAAATGCTATGGATTTAATGTACTGCCCAATGCCCTGGCCAAAACCGGGGATGAGGCCGCCGCCGTCGCGCAGGAAACCGGGTTTCCAGTCGTGCTGAAGGTCGTATCGGCCCAGATTCTGCATAAATCGGATGCCGGCGGTGTTGTTCTGAGTCTTGACAACCCGCCGGATGTCAAAAGAGCATTCGAAGACATTATGCGCCGGGCCGCAGAATATGATCCGGATGCAGAAATAGATGGGGTGCTGGTGCAAAAGATGGCACCCGCCGGCAGTGAGGTCATTCTGGGATTGAATCGCTACCCGGTTTTCGGTCCGCTGCTCATGGTCGGCATCGGCGGCATTTTTGTGGAAGTATTTCAGGATGTGGTATTTCGGCTGGCACCCATCGGCCGCAATGAAGCCCGGCGCATGATTCGACAAATCAAAGGTTTCCGGCTTTTCCAGGGTTTCCGCGGTCGGCCGCCGGCCGATGTGGAAGTCATTGAAAAATTAATGGTCAGTCTGTCGAACCTGGCCACCAATCATCCTGAAATAGTTGAGCTGGACATCAACCCGCTGCTGGTGCACAAGCGCGGCGAGGGAGCCACGGCAGCCGACTGCCGGATTATACTTAAAGCGAATTAAAACCTGGATTTCTATTTTTTCGCCATTTGAGGAAAACCCAAGCCGGGCGAGCTGGAATTGAAGATTGAAAATTGAAGATTGAAGATTGAAGATTTTATGTGGTATCGCTTCGCTCTGTCATTTATAAGATAGATCGTTCAACAGCACTATTTTAGATAGTGGGAGCGGTTTGCTCCCTGAGCTTGTCGACGGTTCAACCGCGATTTAATCGGACGTACAAACATTTACAATTGTAGTCTCATATAAGCCATGAGCGATGAGCTAAATCATTCCGCATTCCGCAAGCAAACCCTCTTCCCCGTCATTCTGCCGGTGCCGGCCGAAGTTCATGATTATAAACCCCGCGACCGGGTGATCTATCTTAGCCGGCATGCCCGACAGGCTTTAAAGCTGGCCGCTGAAAAAAGCGGCGTCCGTTGCGGGGAATTGGCGAAGGACGACAACGGCGTTCCCCAGCCTTTCGATGGCATCCACTGGTCTATTTCTCACAAAACACGATATGTATGCGGGGTGGTGGCCCCCTTACCCATCGGCATCGATATCGAAAGGGTCCGCCATTTTTCAGAGGGCCTGTTTCAAAAAACCGCCACGGACCAGGAATGGGGTCTGGCAGACATGGAAACCGATTCGGTCATGGCATTTTTTCGCTATTGGACCGCCAAAGAAGCTGTCCTGAAAGCAACGGGAATCGGCATCAAAGATCTTCTGAAATGCAGGGTGAATCGTATCTTCGATGACATGCACCTGCAGATTCAATATGACGGACGGGAGTGGCTGATCGAGCATTTCTTTTTTGACGATCACGTGGCCTCGATTGTTAAAAGCGCTTATCAGATTGAATGGATAATTAATCCGCCTTGAAACGCAGCATATTCAAGGCTTTGATTTGCAGTTTGATAACTGAAGCATTTTATTATTTCCATGCGCCGGCGGATTAATTATTTTATGCTCCGCATACTTTTCTTTTATTTCTTTTTTTTTCAATACAGTCAATTTAGAGACGAAATAAAATAGATAGAATACCACAAATCTTCAATCTTCAATCTTTACATTTCCAACACCACTTTACCCGTATTTAAATTCTGCCGCACTTGGTCATGCGCAGCTTGGGCCTCTTTGATCGGAAAAACCCGGTCGATTACGGGCCGAAGCCGGCCCTGCTCCAGCATGGGCCAGAAGCGTTCCTTGAATTCACGGGTTATCCGGATCTTTTCGGCCAATGGCCGCGCTCGCAGGCGCGTGCCGATGATGCGCAACCCTTTGCCAAGCAGGGCCCCCAGGTTTATTTCCGCCATACTTCCGCTGAGCAGGCCGATAATGACCAGCCGTCCATTCACCCTGAGAAGGTTTAGATCCTGGGTGAAATAGGCAGCCCCCACCGGATCCAAAATGAGGTCAACGCCCTGGTCTTGCGTGACACCCATGAGCTCTTTAAAAAAATCCTGTTTTTTGTAGTTGACGGCCAGACTGGCTCCCAGTTGACGGCATTTATCCAGCTTGGCCTCGCTGCCGGCCGTAGCGTATACCGTGGCCCCGGCGGCGCGGGCTAATTGAATGCCGGCCGTGCCGACCCCGCTGCCGCCGGCGTGCAGCAGCACCCTTTCGCCGGATTGCAGCCCCCCTTCCATAAACAAATTGCTGAAGGCCGTCAGCCAGACTTCCGGAATCGCAGCGCCGTCGGTAAAAGACCAGCCGTCCGGCAACCGAATCAGCATTTGAGGATGAACGGCCACCTGCTGCGCATAACCGCCGCCGGACAAAAGCCCCAGCACCCGATCGCCGACGTGCCAGCCTTCGGCCGCGGCACCGACTGCCGCAATCACACCGCACATTTCCAACCCCAGGATTTCCGATTCTCCCTGCGGTGCAGGATATAGGCCTTGCGCCTGCAGCAGATCCGCCCGATTGACGGCAGTTGCCTTGATGTCAACCAGCACTTCCTCCGGACCATGGATAATGTCCGGAACCTCCTGCCAGCTCAATAGCGGCTCCCTGTCTGTTTTCTTGACCACAATCGCTTGCATGGATTGCCTCCTGTTCAATTCACCTCGATTTTCACTTAAATTTTTCAAGTGAATATTTAAGTAACTTAAGACCAAATGCGCATCACGCAAGGGAGAGGGTGGAAGACGGAGGGTTCTGTATATCACCGCAAATTTTAGGTTGACAGATTTGCAACATAGTGTTAATTTAGTAGCGGAATGCTTCAATATGATGCTATTCACATCGAAACAAATTAAATCGATGGAGGTTGTTATGTCAACAAAATCAATAAGGCTTAATACCGATTTAATTTTCCAGGCACAATCGGCTTCGGCGGTGCAGTGCCGATCCATTGCTAATCAGGTTGAATATTGGGCAACCCTGGGGAGAATCATTTCTTCTGTAATTGATATTGAAGACGCGTTTGCAATACTTCAGGGGCTAAAGAAACTTCGAGTAGAGCCCACACAATCCAATCCTATTGATTCGGATACAGTGTTTAATAATCTTGAAGCTGATAGAGCAAAAGGGTTTGTTGACAAGCCAATCACATCTGCTCCATTTTATTTTGAGGCCAGCCAAAAAATGCCTGGTCTTCTTGATAGAGTTAATTCTCTAACGGGAGAAAGAAAAACCGGAAAGTTTGCAGGCGGTAAATTTAGGGAAATCCATGCCTAATGAAAAACAACTTTGGGTTTTGGCTGGCGGGAATGGAGCTGGCAAGTCGACATTCTTTAAGCACTATTTAGCAGACTTTGGCATTAAGTTTGTCAATGCAGATCTGATCGCTAAAGAAATCAACCCGGAGAATTCTGAGAAACTAAGTTATGAAGCCGCAACAATAGCAGCAACCATCAGAAATGATTTACTTTCTCAAGGGGTATCGTTTTGTTTTGAAACTGTTTTTTCCCATGAATCAAAAATTGATTTTATAGCTCAGGCGAAAGGCATGGGCTATAAAATCATCTTGGTTTATATTCAGTTGTTTGATTCAAGCTTGAATGAAGCCAGGGTACACCAACGCACAACAGAAGGTGGGCATAGTGTGCCTCCAGACAAAATTCATTCCCGTATTCCCAGGACAATGAAGCACATTAAGACTGCCTTAACTATAGTGGATGAAGCGTGGATTTTAGACAACTCTTCAGAACAAAACAGATTTCAACAAATGGTTGTAATTAAATCCGGAAATTACGGAATTAAAGTAGATCCTATACCAAAATGGGTTAAAGCTATACTTCCAATTTCTAAATTTAAGTAATACTATGGATTTGTAACTTACGGCACTTTAACTGGAGGAAAAAAATGGGAGTCCTCGGTATCGATATCGGGTTTGGTTTCACCAAAGCAACCAACGGCAAAGACACGCTCATTTTCAAATCTCTTTTGGGAGATGCAGCCGACATTCAATTCTGGGCTGATTTTGGTAATGGGGACCCAACGGATCATATCCATGTAACCATCGACGAAGAATCCTATTTTATCGGCGATCTTGCCGAGCAGCAATCGAGCGTTTTGCACTTCACCCTGGATCAGGAAAGATTGCTCACCGACTATGTCAAAGTACTGACCCTGACCGCCGTCGGAATGCTCTTGCCGAACGAAGCATCGAGCAACGTTCCGGTTAAGGTGGTATCCGGTCTTCCGATCGGATTTTTTAAGGAAAACCAAAAACGGTTCAATGACCTTCTGGTCGGCCAGCACAGCGTTACATACCATTTACCTGACGGCCGGCAGACAAACAAAAAAATTACGGTGAATGAAGTCCGCATGCTGCCCCAACCCATGGGCAGCATCTTGAACCTGGTAATGGATGAACACGGTAATATAGCGAAAACCGATCTTGCCAAACAAAAGATCGGCGTCGTTGACATCGGCTTTCGCACAACCGATTTCGCTATTATGGACCGTTTACGCTATCTCAATCGCGGCAGCAAAACCATTGATACGGGAATATCCAAAGGCTTTAGCGTCATCGCCAATAAGCTGCGGGAAAAGAGCAGTGTCAATGTCGAGCTCTACCGCCTGTATCGAGCGGCTGAAACCGGAACGATCACCATGCGGGGCCACGGGTACTCCTTTCCCAAAATCAGGGATCAGGTTTATTCGCAGCTGGCGAAATCCATTGCCGACGAAATTGACCGCCAATGGGTAAACGACTGGGATATCGAAACCATCTTCTTATCCGGCGGCGGCAGCCGGGAGCTGGCTGGCTATCTGGAACCGCTGATCACCGGCAATGTCAAAGCGGTTGACCCCGGCCAGGATTCGCGACTCAACAATGTTAAGGGCTACCTGAAATATGGCCGGCACATCTGGGGCGCTGCGGGTGATGATGCGGTGCCCCAATGATATGCCGTTTTGAAATCACATCATGTTTCACATGATTTATGCCATGGCCAGATTGAAAACTTTAGGGTCACTACCCGTCGAGAGCCTCAGAGTCTAACGACAGGGTCGAACAATCGATTTAAATAGAAAAGGCAGAGCGAAGCGATGCCTTCATTCGTCAATAGTCATTCGTCAATATTCATTTTCTTGTTCTCGTCCTGTAGGATCTTGATCCCGTAATTCGGCAGCGTTTTGGTCAAGGGGCGTCCGAATAAAAAATCCAGCATTTCCGCGTCAATTCCGCCCTGTTCCACCACCAGCTTACGGATTTCGGCATCAAATTGGATGATTTCCAGCAGCTGTTTGCGTGCCCTTTCTTTGGAGGGGCCGTTGAGGTCGTCAATCAGTTTTTTAATTTTTAAATAATCGCAGCGCTGCTGGTGGTCTTGGATCAAATCCCACAGCCCTTCAACATCAGAGATCAGGTCTTCACGGGTTAAGCGGCGTCGGGCATAGATTTTCTCCAACTCACGCGTAGCCCAGCATTTAAGCGCCCGGCACTCCCGGGGGCGGTCATCATAAATAGTGCATCGTTTGCCGGGTTCATCGAAGAACATACAGGTCCAGGTATCCGCTTGACCTTTGATCTTGATGATATCCGAATCCACCGGCATCAGACACCCCTGGACGTTATCATAGGCCAATTCACCTTTGCGGATCGTAAAAAGGCAGCGCGAGGGGATCACGCCGGTATCAATCAGCGTCCGATCTTCTTGATGAAAACCGGGACCGCCCTTTTCACAGCAGCTACCGCAGCGAATACAATTTGATTCAGAATTTTGAGGTCTATGAATTTTCGGATCATCCATTTTTTTTGTCACCGGCCTGAATGTGTCCGGGGTTGCCGGATTTTTCCGTTGAACTATTCTTCGGGCTGCCCGGCCATACTTTGCGGGGTTTTTTGGGTCGCTCCGCAATCTCATTTTCCCGGCAGAATCGATCGATGATTTCAAGAAAGATTGCCCCGAATCGATCGCACTTCACCGCGCCGACACCATGGATATCCAACAGGTTATCGCGGGATTGGGGAAAATAGGTCGCCATCTCGATCAGGGTTTTATCCGAGAATATGACATACGGCGGAACGCCGGCTGAATCGGCGAGTTGCTTGCGCTCCCGGCGCAGAATTTCAAATAATTGCTGGTTAAAGTTCAGTTTGTCGCTGCGCTGCGATTCTTCCACCAGTTTTTCGGCTATCGGTTCCGGCGCCAGTGCCCCCCAGACGTCCAGCTGGCCCTTTAGAACATCCCAGCCTTTGGCCGTTAATTTTAAACCGCCAAAATCCATGTCCTGAGCCATGAGGCCCTGGTGGAGAAACTGACGGGACATCTGCTGCCACTGTTTTTTAGAATAGTCTTGCCCGATGCCGTAAGTGGATAGCTTTTGATGGCCGAACTGCAGCACCTTCTTGGCCTTTGAACCCCGCAGGACATCGATGATATGAACACTGCCGAACCTTTCACCGGTTCGTTTGACGCAGGAAAGAAATTTTTGGGCGGCAATCGGTTAAATCCACCTTTTCCTTTTCTTCAGCCAGACAGTTGTCGCACATGCCGCATTTTTCAATCGTATAGTCTTCCCCGAAATAATTGAGCAAGGGGATCCGCCGGCAGATTTCCGCTTCGGCAAATCGCAGCAATGCGCTGAGATGAATATTGGCCACCCGCTTTTCAGCGGGTCTTTCTGATCGATGAAGTATTTGATCTTTTGCACATCGGCATAGCTGAACAACAGCAGGCAATGTGGATCTCAATCCGTCCCGGCCGGCCCGACCGATTTCCTGATAGTAGCTTTCAATGTTTTTGGGCAAATCATAATGCATCACGAAGCGCACATTGGGTTTATCGATTCCCATGCCGAAGGCAATGGTGGCGACAATTATCTGCACATCATCCCGGATAAACGCTTCCTGGTTCAGGTTGCGCTCGGTATCGGCCAGACCGGCATGGTAGGGCTTGCGCCGAAAAACCATTATCCCTTAAAACTTCATGAAGCTTTTCCACCTGTTTGCGGGAATGGCAGTAAATTATTCCGGATTGATTTTTAAATTTTTGAATAAACTGAAGCGTTTGTCCCAGCGGGTTATCCTTGGGCACAATCTGGATAAACAGATTTTCCCGGTTAAAGCTGGCCACAAATTCATGGCCGCTGTCCATCTGCAGGCTGGCTTTGATGTCCGCGCGAACTCTGGGGGTGGCCGTGGCCGTCAGGGCTACACAGGCGGCCTTGGGAAAATTGGCCCGGGCTTTAATCAGCTGGCGGTATTCCGGCCGAAAATCATGACCCCACTGTGAAATACAATGGGCTTCATCGATGGCCAGGCATTCCACCTTGACCGATGACAGCAGCTGCAGCATATTTGGCTTTCAGCAGGGCTTCCGGGGCCAGGTACAGCAACTTGGCAGCTTTGCTTTTTACCAGCCCTATGTTGTCGCCGATATTCAGCCGCCGATAAGGCGCTGTTTAAAACGGTTGCCGATACGCCCAATTGCCGTAATTGCGTCCACCTGATCCTTCATCAGGGAAATCAGCGGGGATATAACGACGGTCAACCCTTCGAAAATAAGGGCCGGTATTTGGTAGCAGAGAGATTTGCCGCCACCCGTGGGCATCACCACAAGCACATCGTTGCGATCCAAAATATTGCCGATAATTTCAGCTTGAAGCGGCCTGAATTCGTCATAGCCGAAGACGCTTTTTAGAATAGACTGAGCCTGCACTGTCATAGCATTTATTTTCCAACCAATGTTGAGCGGTCATTTCAAGTTATACTTAATTGAGGCCGGCATGCAATAGTTGTTTTTGATGATATTGATCTTGGCAATGGAAATAGAATTCAATCGGGTTTTGTTTTTCTATTCCGAAGAATTGCTTTATAATGTAAGATAAAGTTTTATACTTTGTCACTTTCTCAGAATATCGAATTTCAGATGGTTGTCATTTTAATTGAAAAAATGAGCTAAAATTGCGGTATTCTGTCGATTTTGTAAAAAAAGACGGAGCGCCGCGACTCCTTAATTTTGGGCAATTTAGTCATTTTGCAATTTTAGACACTTTTTTATCGGCTCTATTTGATTATAAAAGTTGGCGGCCACCCCCCTGAGCCGCTGCCGAAACAGGAGAAGCAGAGAAAATGTACCTTCGAATCGAGCAGATAAAAGAGCAAGGACTGACCCTTGAGTTTGAAGAAAAGCCCGAGGTCTATCCGGTACTGTCTGAAATGATCAACCAGGGCGAATGCGAATTTATGGCCCCGCTAAAGACTGTCTTGAGAGCAAGCCGGATCGATGATATGATTGGTGTGAAAGGCACTATCAATACCTTGGTTCGCCTGCCCTGCGCACGTTGTCTAAAGGAATATGAAACCCTTCTCGAATCCCGATTCGATCTTACTTACGTGCGCCGATTGCCTGGCTTTCAGGAGGATGAGCAACCGGATGAGGTCGAACTCAGCGCCGCCGAGATGGGGCTGATTTATTTCGAAGGCGAGGATATCAATCTACAGGATGGGATTCAGGAGCAAGTCATCCTGGCCTTGCCGGTCAGAGCACTTTGCAGCGAAAATTGCAAAGGCCTTTGCGCCGACTGCGGCAAGGATTTAAACGCAGGTGATTGCGGCTGTAATCGTCAGCCTTTAGACGACCGATTTGCGGTCCTTAAAAACCTCAAGCTAAGCAAGAAGAAATGATCCCGTGCCGCAGAGTCCGGCGTTTAGTTGCGCTAGAGGGCGCTCAGGAGGTATTCCTTAAAAACTATTGGAGTAATAGCGAAAATATCTCCGGCTTGGCTCCAAGTACCGGGAATTAAATATAGGAAAAAACACGTGGAACGAAAAACCACCCGTGCCAGATCAGCATTGAAGCGGCCGGGAAAATTCTTGCTGCGCGTACTGGTCGGTTTCAAGCGCAATCAAGGACTTCTGTTAGCCGGGGCAGTCGCCTATTATACTCTGTTGTCCATTATACCGATGCTGGCCCTGATCCTGGTTGGCTTGTCGCATTTCATTGGAGAACAGCAGCTTTACAGCACCATTCTGACAAACTTGAAGCTGGTTATTCCCCAGCATGCCGAAATGGTCGCCGGACAGGTGTGGGGATTTTTTGCGCGGCGCCAACTCGTGGGGATTTTCGGGATTCTCTTTATGTTGTTTTTCAGCTCCATGGCCTTTACGGTGCTTGAAAACGCCATGGCCGTCATATTCTCTCACCGGGCCCGCCGCCATCGGCGGCATTTTCTGATTTCGGCAATTATCCCCTATGCCTATATATTGATCATGGGGCTGGGTTTATTTGTGGTGACATTCGTCGCCGGAGCACTGGATGCTCTGTCAAACAAACATCTCATTCTATTCGGCCTCGATTTGAGTATGGAGCAGACTTCCCGGGTGGCCCTCTATTTTTCCGGCATATTCGGCATGGTCACGATGTTTACGTCCCTGTATCTGGTCATGCCGGTCGGACGCATTTCAGTCCGATACGCCCTGACCGGTGGAATTATCGCTACGATTCTCTGGGAAATTATCCGACATGTGCTGGTCTGGTATTATGCAACCATATCCCTGGTCAATGTCATTTATGGCTCTCTTGCAACTGCGGTGGTAGCGTTGCTCAGTATTGAAATCGCTGTCATCATTCTGCTGTTAGGCGCTCAGGTGATCGCTGAATTCGAACGCAGCAAGATCGAAATCCCGCAGGCAGATCGGATAAGCTTTGATATTTAGGACCGGACGAATAGGAGGCTCGGAGGCCGGGAGACATTAAAGTTGGCAACTACCATTCCAAAAAAGATTGTTGCGTATTCAATAGTCAATTCCGGCTTAGTATCTAACTTTCGACACTAGGCTTCTTTTGCTCCTGATCCTCTTTATCAAGCCCCCTCCCAGGACATCGCGCCCGACCGACCAGCGCCTGCCCTCTACCCTATCATTCCCACTTCCGCATTCCGACTTCCGCATTCCCACTTTCGACCTCAAATAACATTGACCTCGCCCGCAAAATTTGAGATAAATGACATTCTAAAAAAATTCGATTGGGGTGCATATAATTGATTCTGTTGCGGATACGATGGCTGCTGATTTTCTTATTGTCTTTAATTGCCTTGATAGCATCAGACGCATTGGCGCAAGATGACAAACAAGAAAACGATACAAAACGCTACAAATGGTTTCTGACCGCCTATGGCGGCGCCCACGCGCAGGATGACATCAATGACGTTGTCACCTTTCAACCCAAATTCGAGGACAACGCCTACATCGGCGTGGTGGCCCTGGCCCGGGAGCTGTGGCACTATGAAAAATACCTCAGCTTTGAACTGGAGGGGCAGGTCGCCAAACACTTTAATAAAGACACGCAGTGGGAATTCGTGGGCGTGCTCATCGCGCGCTGGCATTATTTCCCATGGAACCAATACGTCGACACCAGCTTTGCGGTGGGTGACGGGTTGTCCTACTATACCGAAGTATCCGAGGTGGAAACAGAGGATGATGAAGATGCCCAGCGGTCCCTGAATTACCTGTTGTTCGAAGTTGCGCTGGGCCTGCCTGAGTATCCCAGGTGGGATCTGGTTTTTCGCATCCACCATCGTTCATCGGTATTTGGCCTGTATGGCGCCGGCGGATCAAATTTCGTTTGCGGCGGCATTAAATTTGGTTTCTAACGGATAAACTCATAGAACACGTACCTATCTGAACGGCCGAGGACTTTTTGAAATATGCCAGGGATTGCAGGATCTGCTTGTTTACCTGACCAAATTGTAATCATAAAAATCATGTTTACCTTTCTGATATTGCTCACGTGTTGAGACCAATGGTTTCATTAAATATTCATTGACGGTTCCCCGCCCTCCGGCGGATCATTCTTCAATTCCCCGATGAACCGGGATTTACGCTGCGCTGCAACCGGCTTGTCCGGATTAGCTAATAGGATAAAAAATGTCGCGTTGGAAAAAAATACTGATCACCGCTGCCCTGCTGATCGCCGTTCTGATCGTGGCGCTTTATGCATTTCTCTCCCTTTACGACTTTAATAAATTCAAACCGATGATCGCCAAAGCCGTCAAGGATGCCACCGGCCGCGAACTGACGATTGCCGGCAATATCGAATTTGAGCTTGGCATCCGGCCGATCCTGGTCCTTGAAGACGTGAGCTTTGCGAATGCTTCCTGGAGCTCGACCCCAGATCTGGCTCGAGTCAAACGCCTGGAAGTTCAAATCGCCGTTTTGCCGATTATCACCGGAAAATTTGATTTTGCCCGTCTGGTTCTGGTAGAACCGGCCGTCATTGTTGAATTTAACGATTCGGGGACATCCAACTTCGCCTTTGATACGTCCGGCGGACCGTCCGGCGGACCGTCCAGCGGACAAACAGATGAATCGTCCCTACCGCCCCCTCCGCTGATTTTCAGCGATGCCCTGATAGAAAATGGACTGTTTACTTATAAAGATCCCCGATCGGACTTTAATTTTACAGTTAAAATCGACCGCCTCCAGGCTGAAATACCCGGGTTTGATAAACCCCTGAAGCTGAATTTTGACGGTGCCTTTGATGATAAACCCCTGACGCTCAGCGGCAGTCTGGGACCGATTTGGGCCTGGGTCGAACCCGGGTATCCATTGCCGGCAAACTTGACGGCCACGGGCGGCGGTACCACGGCGACGATTCGGGGTGAACTTCGTGACGCCATTAATTTTAAGGGCCTGGCCTTTGATGTCACGGCCCGGGGGTCATCGGTTGCTGAAATCACCAGACTGGCCGGACTTTCAGACGTGCCCGAGTTGGGCGCCTTTAAACTGTCAGCCAACGTGAGCGGATCCGCGAGCAGTCTGGCCGTCGAGAAGCTGGATATTCAGATCGGAAGCCAGCAGCTGGTGGCGATATCGCTTACCGGCAATGTACATGATGTAATAGCCCAGAAAGGCGTTAACCTCAATTTTTCTGCCCAGGGCCAGGATTTCGCCAACTTATCGCAATTGGGCCTCCCTGCCTTGCCGGAGCAGGGTGCCTTCCAGATCAGCGCTCAAATCTCGGATCCTGAGGCTAACGTGTTCACCGTGCGCGATCTAAGCATCGTCCTGGGTGAAAATGAAATTGAAGGGCAGGCTAATTTAAACCTGGCCGAAAACATCCCGTTTTTTACCGCCGGGCTGACATCGAAAAAGTTCAGGTATGGACAGCTCAACCTGGAGCTGAAAATGACCGGTCCGGTTGATAAACCGGCCATCGAGAAGTTAGATCTTAAAATCGGTAATCCGGATCTGGCCAAAATTCATCTAAACGGCAAGGTTGACGATCTGAAGCAACTGCAAGGGGTCGATATCAAATTTCAGTCCAGCGGCAAAGATCTTGCCAATTTGCAGCAGCTGACCGGGCAGCCGTTCCCGCTGCGCGGTGCCTTCAGTGCCGCCGGCAAGGTTCTCATCCCGGTCCACCAGCATCTCAGTATCCCGGACCTGAAAATTGCCGTGGGAAAAAACAATATCAGCGGAAGGCTGAATCTGGACCTAAGCGGTGAAAAGCCCCAGCTGGTTGCAAAACTGGCATTGCCGCAATTGGACCTGCCAAGCGTTCTATTGCCGGCGCTGGCCAAGCAGGGGTGGGCCAAGGGGCTGGGCCTGGTTCGGCCCGTCAAGCTGGATCTCGAGCTGGCGGGATTTGCTCCGGAGATGACCCTTAAAAGGGTGGACTTGCGGGCCGGCACCCTTGATTCGGCCGAGGTGCGACTGACCGGATCGGTTGCCAACCTCGAGACCCAACGCGGCATCGATCTTGAATTCTCCCTGCGGGGCAAAGAACTGGCAAAATTCAAAGAAATTATCGCTCAGCCTTTCATTTTCGTACCGGTGCCGGGCCAGGGGGCCTACGCCTTCTCCGGCAAGGTCAGCGATGCGGCGCTGAATCATTTTAAGGTCAACGATTTCAAATTTGCCCTGGCCGATAATCAGCTGAGCGGCCGGCTGGACTTTAACCTGGCCGTCCAACCGCCGCAATACGAGGTGGACCTGGCGGCCCCCAAATTCAACCTGAAACCGTTTCCGATCCCCAAGAAGGCCGCTTACGCCAGGCTAAACCAAATCGAAGACCTGGGACCGCTGAAATTGCACTCGCAAGTAATCGTCGAAGGCGACACCTTGTCCCTATCGCAATTGAAAATCCAAGCCGGCAGTGCGCAGTTGGCCCTGCTCGAGGTCAAGGGTTCAATTAAAAATCTGACCTCTCAAAGCGGCATCGATTTAAATTTCAATGTTCGAGGCAACGAAATTGCCAACCTTAAAACGATCACAGACCAACCCATACCCCTCCAGGGGGCCTATGGTCTGGCCGGCAAGCTGACCGATCCTGCCCCCAAAAAATACACACTTGGCGATCTGAAGCTCAAGCTGGGGAAAAATAACCTGCGTGGCTCACTCAACTTGGACTTAAGCGCGAAAGCGCTGAAATTGGCAAGCGATCTCACGGCCCCCAAATTTACCCTGCAGCCGGTCACGCTGCCGGCCCTGAAAACACTCGCCGACATTGAAGATCTGGGGCCGCTGAAGCTGGCAATTTCGCTGGCCGGCGACGACAAAAAAATTAAGCTCGACAATCTGGATTTGACGGTTGGCCGGCAAGATCTGGTCGAAGTTCTGCTCAAAGGAACGATCGACGATCTGTCGGCGGTGCAGGGCGTGAAGCTGGATTTTACCGCCCAGGGCAGCGACCTGATGAACTTTAAAAAACTGGGCGGGCCGGCGATACCATTTAAGGGCGCCTTTAATGTCAGCGGCCAGTTCATCGATCCGGCGCCAAAAGTCTACAAGATGCCTGCTTTCAAGGCGACGGTGGGGGACAGCAGTCAAACCGGTTGGCTGGAGCTGGATTTGTCCGCTAATCGGCCAAATGTAAAGGGCGAGCTGTCATCGGGCAAATTAGACCTGCGCCCGCTTTGGGCCGAGGAAAAAGAGAAACCCATCCAAAAAATCCAACCCGGCAAGGCCGCTGCCGGAAAAGATCAAAAAACCAAAGGCAATATTCCGACTTCTAAATCCAGTGTTCAGCAAGCCAGGGTTTTTCCAGCCACGCCGCTCCCGCTGGCGGAGCTTCAGGCAATTGACGTCGATTTAAAATTTCGCAACAAACAGGTTTTGCTGCCGAGGCTGGCGCTCGATGACGTGATATTGGATGTCCTGCTAAAAAACGGCAACCTGACGATTAAGCCGTTTAATTTTTCAATTGGCGGCGGCAAGGCCGACGTTCAGTTCGCTCTGCGCTCACAGGAAAAACCCGCCGCACTGACCGACAAACCTGAATATCGATCAGCTGGAAATCGGCCCGATGCTCGATACGCTGGAGTATGAGCGCAGTGTCGAAGGCAATCTGGATGTGGTCTTTAATTTGGACAGCACGGGCGACTCGATAGCCGCCCTGATGGCGGCGCTGAACGGCAACACGCGTATCACCATGAGCAACGGCAAAGCAGCCAGCGAATACCTTGACCTGCTGGCCAAGTATCTTGGCAGCGGTATCCTGCAAATGCTCAATCCGTTTGAGGAAAAAAGAGAATTTACCCCGGTCAATTGCTTCGTCAATACAATCGGAATCAAGAACGGTTTGGCGGATGTCAAGCTATTGCTGGATACCGACCGCACCAGCATTTTCGGCGCCGGAAATGTCAACTTGAAAACCGAACGCCTGGATCTGGGCATCAAGCCCACGCCCAAAAAAGGCGCCTTGCCGGCCAACATCAGCTTCAGCTTCAATGACTTGTCCCAGCCGTTTCGACTGGGCGGCACCCTGGCGCACCCCTCGCTCGCCATCGATCCCGGCCGCGCGGCTTTCGTGATCGCCAAAATGGCCGGTGCCCTGGCGCTGGGGCCGATCGGCATTGCCGCTTTTTTTGCGGATATATCGGTGGGCAAAAAAGATCCCTGCGCAACCGCCATGGAGGCGATTGAACGCAAAAAAGAACAATCTTCTCAGGAAACCAACGCCGCCGGTGAGAAGAAAAAAGAGAAAAAATCCGGCGGATTTTTTCAAAGGCTGTTTGGGAATTGATGGTTCGGTGTTTAGACTAGGCGCGTTGAAGACGATTGAGATGAAGGCCAACCGGCAGCCCATTGTGATGTCGGAGTAATGGAGTGTTGGAGTACCGGAGTAATGGAAAGCGGATTGATTTCCAACACTCCATCACTCCGGTACCCCTACACTCCAATTCCACTATATTTAATCCGTTGTAATATTCACCAGGATTTTTTTGCGCAGCAATTTTCCGTCTTTTAAAACGGCAATACTCATGCCGTTTTCCCCTTCAGTCAGCGGAATTGGTTATAGTAATTGTAGCCTTCGGACTTCAACGGTTCCAATTTAACCTCAAAATCGGAAGTACTGACCGATTGCATCGGTGGGTTACTGTGGTAGATTTGTTCCTTGGCGCAACCAACCATAACCAGCGAAATCAACGCGACGGCCCAGAGAAGATTTTTGTGCATGAATACACCTCCTTGAATTAAATTTATTAAAGCCAGCCGGGCGGTATAATGTAAACAGTAGTTTTTTTTAAGCCAAGTCAGGCTCTCATTGAAGTCAAGAACTTCCTGGTTGATTGATCTGTATATAGAGATTATAGTGCTGATTGCTCAGCCCTAAAAAAGAACTATAGCCGAAAACCGGTGAAATGTCCGATAGCCATATCGTTTACTCCGGCACTGCGGTTGAATACGGCCGCCCATTCAATTTATAGGCCAAAGCCGCATTCGGTTTTGCCGAACGTGCCGGTCCGGGTTTAGAGTCACCGCAGCACACCTTGCAATTTTGCTGAAAGAAGCGATATAAAGGTATTCAACCAGGAGAAAAATCATGCAACCGATAAACCGTCTAACCAACTTTATCTTATGCCTACTGCTGGTCTTGATGGCCGGCATCCTGAATCCCGTAGTCAGTTCGGCCGAGGATATCCAACTTTCGATTGGTCAAACCGTGTATGTCCCGATTTATTCGCATATTTACAGCGGTATCAAGGCCCGCCCCTTCGACCTGGCTGCAATCCTCAGTATCCGCAATACCAATCTCAAATCTTCGATTAATTTAATTTCAGTAAATTATTATGATTCCCAAGGCAAATTGGTTAAGGACTATCTTGCAGCGCCCATCCGTTTAAACGCCTTGGGTTCGACACGCTACATCATTGCCGAAAATGATAAAGCCGGCGGATCAGGGGCTAATTTTATCGTCACCTGGAAATCTGAACAACCCGTGAATCCGCCCATTATTGAAGGTGTCATGATCGGCACCCACAGCGGCCAGGGTATTTCGTTTGTTTCGCGGGGACAGGTTATCGCAGAGGACAGATAGAAGAAGTGGGAAGTCGGAAGGCGGAAGTGGGAATGCGGAAGTCGGAATTTCGGATTTGGGATGTGGGAAAGAAGTACAAAGTTCATAGCTGATAGCTCATGGTGCAGAAGACAGAGGACCCGTCTTCACTCTCCGAGTTACGCCGCGGCACGCAGAAAACGGAGGTCAGAAGACGGAAGTCAGAAAGTTGTATTCTGTTTTTTTTCGCGCTAAGATCCGTCCTCGAAGATTTTGAGCTCCGTTCAGTATCGAGGACGAGGACGGGTACGACGACGAGCACGATATAAACACCCAGTGTTGGGATTAAAAGGAGAAGTTTTATAAATGGGAACCGAGATACTCTATCCTGACACCCGACACCTGACACCTGACACCTGACACCTGAACATTGGCACCTGGACACTGATACCAGACACCTTCCGTTAATCAGTGTTGTCAGAACGAAAGCCACAAGGAGTTAATCACCATGCCGTCATCGATTCCCATTGTATGCCCCTACTGCGGCGTGGGCTGCAATCTCGAACTGGCGCTCGATGAAAACGGCCGGCCGACCAAAAGCGGTGCTGCCGGTCGCAATCCCGAATTGAACGCCAAATATGCCTGTGTCAAAGGATTTTCCGTCCACGAGCTTTTGAATCATCCCGAACGCCTGACCCAGCCGTATATCCGCAAAGCCGACAAACTGGAATTGGTTTCCTGGGAATATGCCATTGCCGCCGCCTCGCGGGCCCTGTTGGTGACGATCAACAAATACGGTCCGCAAAGTGTCGGTCTGCTATGCAGTGGAAAAATCCTCAATGAAGAAGCCTACCTTTGCCAGAAATTCCAGCGTGCCGTCATCGGCAACAACCACGTTGACAATTGCGCCCGGCTGTGCCACGGCCCCACTGAGGCTGCTTTGAGGCAGCAATTGGGGTACGGTGCCGTCACCACCTTTTTGGAGGACTATGAAGCCACCGATACGGTATTTTTGGTCGGGGCGCATACGACCTTTACCCACCCGGTCATCTGGATGCAGGTCAAGAAACGTGCCAAAAAGGGCGGTCTCAATCTGATTCTGGCCGATCCCCGTCAAACCGATCTGGTTAAGAATGCCGCCGTCCACCTGAAAGTCAAACCCGGAACCGACATTTTCTGGATCAAGGCGTTAGAGAAAATTATCATCGACAGAGGCTGGCATGACCGCGAGTTCTGCGAAAAGCATACCATCGGGTTTAAAGCTGTCTGCCAAACGATCGCCAATTTTGATGTCGAAACAGCCTGCCGGCGCGCCGGCGTTCAACGTCAGGAACTGGAAAAAATAGCCGAGCTGATTCACAATAAGAAGACGATTTTCATCTGGGGCATGGGACTCACCCAGCATGCGCACGGTACGGATAACGTAACGGCTCTCGTAAACCTGGCCCTGCTGACCGGCAATATCGGCAAACCCGGCTGCGGATTGTCGCCTTTAAGGGGTCAGAACAACGTCCAGGGCGCCGGGGATATGGGCGCGCTGCCCAATTTGCTGGCCGGACACATGGAGGTCGACGACGAAGCCGCCCGGGTTCATGTCGGTGCCATCTGGCAGGCTAAAATCCCCTCCAGTCGGGGTCTGGCAGCACCTGAGATGATCCATGATATTGCTTCCCGCAAAATCAGGGCGCTCTATGTTAAATGCACTTATCACCACGAAGGGCAAGAAGGACACGAAGAGGGGATGTTTATGTGTTCTATTTTTCCTTCGAGATCTTCGTGTTCTTCGTGGTGAGATAGCATATGATCGAATTCAGCTTAAGCTTTTCAAATATCCGCGTTATCGAATATTCGCGCCGCTCATTACTGCGCCCTGAAAAACGGCTGGGGCCAACATTGCTATTGCAATCTCCAACATATTGAATTAATGAATGAGCAGATTCATAGGCAGCTTGGCGGCTCATGTTCGACGGCCTTCACCGCTGGTGCCTATCCCAATTGAGCGAAAAGCAATCAATCGGTTTTAATTCACCGGGGGGAGGGAACAACTCAATACGTGTCAATTCACAACCGCACCAGAATATCGCGATAATTTCCGGCCGGTTCGTTACGAATGGCCGCAGGCGATTATTCTTTAACCATTAAGGCTTAAAGGAGTGAGACATGCTGACAACCAATATCATTAAACGGCTTGCATGGGGGGGGCTGGGCCGAATTCATACCGGATCCATTGCATCCGCCGCACTCGGGCTGCTCATCGTGTTGCTCATAATCAGCGGCTGCGCCATGGTGGGGCCGGATTACGTCAAACCCAAAGCGCCGGAGCCTGAAAACTGGCTGGAGTCGAATAAACCGAAAATCAAAACCGATGATACAAACGTGCACGACTGGTGGATTGTATTTAAAGACCCGATTCTCAATGATCTGATTGAAGCCGCCTACCAGCAAAATCTGCCGCTGCAAATTGCCGGCCTGCGCATCTACGAAGCCCGGGCGCAACTGGGAATTGCTTTCGGATTTCAATACCCGCAGACTCAACAAGGGGCAGGCTCGGGGTCCCTCAATCAGATCAGCAAAAATGCCCCCAATTCCGCCGCTGCCGACCGCTATTACTCCAGCTACGACATCGGCCTGGATGCAGCCTGGGAACTGGATGTCTGGGGCAAGTTCCGGCGCGCGGTGCAAACCGGGGTGGCTAACCTGGAGGCGTCCATCGCGAATTATGACGACATTCTGGTCTCGCTGACCGCAGAGGTGGCGCGTACGTTTATCGTGCTGCGCACCTCCGAGGAACGCCTGGAAGTGGCCCGCGCAAACGTCAAGATCCAGAAAAGATCCCTTGAAATCGCCGAAGTCAGATTCAACGCCGGTGCCGTGACCGAACTCGACGTTACCCAGGCCCGGTCGCTCTTGAATGCCACCGCAGCATCGATCCCCGGTTTTGAAACCGATATTCGGCAAGCCAAAAACGCTCTGGCGATTTTACTAGGCAAGCTGCCCGGAGAAATCGACGCCATGCTGGGCGGTTCCGGTCTCATCCCGGATATCCCGGCCGACGTGGCGGTAGGCATCCCGGCGGAGCTTTTGCGCCGCCGGCCGGATATCCGGGTTGCCGAACGTCAGTTGGCCGCCCAAAGCGCCCGGATCGGATTTGCCAAGGCGGACCTGTTCCCGCATTTCTCCCTGTTCGGCTCCTGGGGATTTCAGACCGCCGACCAGACCGATTTTCGCTCCAACAATTCCAAATTCAGCGATCTATTTAAAACAAGCAGCATCGGGTATTCGACCGGCGGCGGCTTTAACTGGGATCTTTTCAACTACGGCCGCATTACCAACCAGGTGCGGGTTCAAGACGCCCGCTTCCAGGAGCTGGCAGTCAACTACGAAAACACCGTGATCCGGGCCGCCCAGGAAGTTGAAGATGCCATGGTCGGCTTTCTGCAATCCCAGGACACGGTTGGTTTTCTGGCAAACGCCGTCAAGGCCTCCAAACGCTCGGTAGAGTTATCGATGATTCAGTACCGTGAGGGACTGGTCGACTACCAGCGCGTGCTGGACACCCAACGCGACTTAGCCCTCCAACAGGATAACCTCGTATTTACGACCGGATCCGTAGCTCAAAATCTAATCGGCCTGTACCGATCTCTGGGCGGTGGCTGGGAAATCCGGGGGGGTAACGATTTTATTCCGGCCAACCTAAAAGAAGAGATGGAGGCCCGGACCAACTGGGATAACATTTTGTCACCGCAAAAAACGGAATATCCACCGTCGCAGGATGTCAAATCGATCTTTCATAAGCCGGATTGGTAAGCCGTGTTGCGGGGTGCGCGGTGCGGGATGTTAGCACATGGCGCATAGGGCAGAGGATCAAGATAGTGGTTGATTGACTTGAATGTTTGATAGAAAAAATTCAATAAACGAATTAACTTAATCAACCTAGTCAACTCAACCAACCCGATAATCCTAATCCACAATCGATCATAACCATTTAGACCATCCAAACGAATACTGGAGAAAGACTTACAGGACAACTGCCATGACCCAGGAATTCGATCCCCAGGAAAAGTTATCTGGCTGTCAAAGCCAATGAGAAGATGATTGCGTATGTCGGCTTTGTTTTCCAGCTTGAAGAAGACGGCAAAAGTAAGGAAGGCGTCGTGAAAATATCATCCCTGCATCGTCCCTACGGTGGAGGATATCTGACGCTGACCTTTATGGTGGATAAAGGGACTGCAGGACGCACCAAAAAACGAATTGGAGCTAATCTGCGATAACATTACGGAGGATTCGCTCAGGCTGCAGCTGGGTGGAGAATTCGAAAGAATGGTGCGGGTCGATCTGGATATGCTGGAGGAAACCAAGGGCTGGTATGTTGAGGAAATAAATGTATATTTTCGCAACACTTGCGGAACGGGAAAAAGTATTGGTCGAGGAAAAATTGCTGCCGGCCCTGGAATGTATTCTGCCGTGTAAATTCGAGCCGGTGGAATGGTGGCCGGAAGGACGCAAAACCGAGCCACCGTCCGGCGCAGAGATCGATGAGCATATTTCATTAAAGGGATTATTTAAAAAATGGTTTGGATCGGGATAGAAAAGAGTTGATTGGGTTGATTAAGTTGATTGGTTGACTCAGTTAACCCAATAGTTGCATAAAATACGGTATCCAATAATCAACTTAATCAGCAATTGATTCTACGACCACATTTTTGAGGATTAAAAATTTCGGCCATGAACTATACACTGCAAAATCTGCACTATCAACTTTCACGGGAGACAAGATGCCGCTAAAAGTTAAATCAACACCGCGAGGCGAGGGAGTTTTTACCGTATCCCCCATCGGACACATTGATGGACATACCTATTCAGTTCTGGAAGAAAAGGTCAATGAAATCCTGGCGCAACAACCGGACGTCATTATTTTCGATATGGAATTTGCTGACTATATAAGCAGCACCGGTATCCGGGTACTGCTGAAAACCAAAAAGGCGCTGCAAAAAACCGATGGCCGGATGGTGTTCATGAATCTTCAACCTCAAATTCAGAAAGTCTTTGATATCCTCAAGGCAATTCCTTCGCTTAAAGTTTTTGCCAGTATAGAAGAACTGGATAATTACCTGGACAAAATGCAAAAATCGGTACGGCAATAGCGTTCAGGGTATCGGCTATCGACAGTGCCGGCATGAGCGAGAATCGGAATTAATTCCAGCGCTCCGAAATGCCGGCATTTCAATTTCTGCCAGAAAATCTCGGCGTTGACATCTCAGGGGGTGGCGCTAGATTGTTATTGTAATAAAATAGAGGATAAATGATGAACAAACCTATTGTGCTATCTTTGCTGGCCTTGCTTTTGCTCGCCTGCGCCCATGGCAAAACAGACAATTTTCCGACCCTGGACGATCCCGCCAATAATGCGCACGTGTATGTCATTCGGGACAACAATCTAATGGGGTGGGGGTTTTCTCTAAAGGTTGCGCTGGATGATTCGATTATCGCCCGTCTGCGCTCCGGGGAATACGTTTCTTTTTTTGTCAAGCCCGGATTCCACTCCCTGGGAATATCCGAACCAACCGTTACGGTACCCCTTGAGAAGGGAAATACGTACTATTTCCTGATCAGTGCGGATTATACCAGTTTCGGATTTGAACTTGCCCGTATCAGTGATCAGCAAGCCGAATACTGGCTTTCCAGGACCAAAGCGATTGATTGAAGCCGGAAGTGGGAATGCGGAAGTGGGAAGTCGAGGGAAAAAAGCGGCGAAGCGCAGAGTGCATAGAGCGCAGGGTAGATGACAAAAGTCAGAAGTCGGGTGACGGAAGTCAAAAGTTAGCTGAGAGGCCGGCCGCATTCCAACTTCGACACGACTGAGCTCGTTGCAGGCCGAAATTTTAAAACCCTATACCTTACACCTTAAACCATTTAATTTCCCTTATCCAGCATCCAGAATCAAGTATCCAGCCTCAACCCACCAGCACCAGATACACATCCGACACGTTCGTGCGGGTCGGTCCGGTGATGATCAGATCATCCAGCGGTTGAAAAAAATGGTAGGCGTCATTGCGTTGCAGGAAATCCAGCGGCTTAAGATTCTGGGCCCGGGCTCTGGCCATGGTCCGGCCATCGGCGATTGCCCCGGCGGCATCGGTCGGACCATCGGTTCCGTCAGTGCCCCCGCTTAAAACCACGACATTTTCCATGCCGCCGATGATTAGGGCCGACGCCAGCGCAAACTCCTGGTTACGGCCGCCTTTGCCTTGCCCCTGAATCGTAACCGTGGTTTCGCCACCGCACAAAATACAGGCCGGTGCAGGGATCGGGTTCCCTGAATTGCGAACTTCTTTGGCAAAAGCCGCAAACATTTTGACCACTTCCCGGGCTTCACCCTCCACCGTGGAAGAGAGTATTATAGACTGATAGCCTTTGCGCTGGGCCTCTTTTTTAGCGGCAATCAAGGCCTGGATGTTGGTACCCACCAGCTCGGAATAGCACCTTTGAAAGACATCATCGCCCGCTTTCGGGGTATCCTCGATATCTCCGGCCAGGCCCCGCTGAATATGGGTCTGCACGGACTGCGGCAGCTTGTGCCAAATGTCATATTTGCTGAAAACTTCCCGGGTATCGCCGAATGTACTGGTATCCGGTACGGCCGGCCCGGATGCAATCACGTTCAGATCATCTCCGACAACATCCGAAAGGATCAGGCTGACCACCGTTGCCGGATAGGCGTAACGGGCCAGTCCGCCGCCTTTGGCCCGGGAAAGGTGCTTTCTGACGGTATTGATTTCATGGATGTCGGCGCCGCAGGCCAAAAGCAGTTGCGTTACTTCCTGCTTATCCGCCAGGGTGACGCCTTCGACCGGTGCCACCAGCAACGCGGAGCCCCCTCCGGATATCACACATAAAACCAGATCACGCTCACCGGCCTTATTTGCCAGCGCTAAAATATCTTCGGCGCCGCGAATTCCGCGTTCATCGGGAACCGGATGGCTGGCCTCATGAATCCGTACGTGCTTCAAAGGAAGTCCGTGGCCTTCCTTGACGACGATCACCCCGTCGGCAATCCGTTCGCCCAGCAGATCCTCCAAAGCTTTTGCCATGGGGGCAGCGGCCTTGCCGGCGCCCACCACCAGGATGCGATCGTAATCCTGAAAATTAAAACGGTGCTCCCCAATCTGAATACCGTCACCTGCAAGTTTAACGTACCGGTGAATAGCCTCCACCGGATCTGCGGCTTTGAGGGCGGCCCGGAAAATCTCCATGGCATGCTGCCGCATGGTTTCAACCTGATCAGCTTGGGTTGTCATAACCTTCCTTTCTTCCGAATTCCGCCTTCCGCTCAATAACCGGGACGAATTTAGTGGCGGAAAATCGGATCTGCTGTGGGATAGCTCTGTCGGGATTCGAACGGCTATGATAATGGATGGTTGCTGGCTGTTAATATTTGTTTGTTAGTTGCAGGTTGCTTATAGATAAAGGGAGCGGCTCAAAACACATCCAATCGCGGCTGCCCCGCTTGAAGAACAGCGGGATGCAAGCACAAGCCGCTTCCACAATCTTTGACATTGTGTTTTCTATCAGTTATCGGCTTTTTCCTACCTCGAAGTTCAGGCTGCAATATCTTTCAACATTCCGAATTCCGACTTCAGTTTTCTGTCATCTGACCTGCGTCACCTGCCCTCTGTCATCTGACCTCCGATCTCTGTCTTCTGTTACTCCGCAATCAGCTTGTTGCGATTCTGGACATAGGCATTGCGGAGCATGACATAGGGATCCAGGGCCGCTGCTTTCAAAGCTTCGTATTCACCTATCCGGGTGGAGGTTTCGTTGATCGTCTCGCCGGCCCGGATGGATAGTGAAACCCAGATGTCGTCAAACAACCACCAGATGGGATCCATAAAGGTATCTCCCAGCCGCCCCAGACCGTCCCGCAGGCTGGAAGGTCCGAAAAACGGCAGCATGAGATAGGCGCCGGAGCCGGCAGCCCCAGACCGCAAATGTTTGGCCCAGGTCCTCCGGGCTGGGCTGCAGATGCGGATAATTGGCCGCCGGGTTTAAAAGCCCTAAACAGCCGGCGGTCGTGTTGATGAAGAATCGGCCAAATTCGTGGCCGGACTTGCGAACTTTTCCCTGCAGCAGGCAATTGATAAAACGCACCGGAAACCGGATATTGTAAAAAGCATTGACAATGCCCTGGCGCAGCTCCTGCGGGATAATAAAGCCGTATCCTCGGGCGACCGGCTTGAGCACCCAGAAGTACATTTTGTCATTGAACGTATACAGCCCCCGGTTCATCTCGATCCAGGGATCCGGAATCAGCTGGACATCTGCGGTATCGGTATCATCATCATCGTACTCATCATCATCGTCGTACTCATCATCATCATCTTCCTTGGCTTGATCCGAGGTCTCATCCTGAAGCGTTTCCGATTTTTGTTGGGCTTCTTCTTGAGTTGCCTGGGCCAGATAAAGGGTTGCTTCATCATTGAACGCTGCCGCGGGACGATAGCTCAAAAAAATAACCAGCAAGAATATCACTGCGGCAACCGACCATAGATTTTTCACGGGATTGATTCTCCTTTCTCCTCCGAATACCATCTTAGCAACTCCTATGTTAATAAAATCACATCTTGTTTGCACATGATTTATGCCATAGCCGGATTGAATATTTAAGCAATTCTATCGGCTTTAAATAGAAAAGACAGAGCAAAGCGATTCCACAAATCTTCAATATTCAATCTTAAATCTTCTATGATATTACCCTTTCCCGACCTTGTCACGCAAGATTTGCAGCAGCTTTTCGGGGGAATCTTTGGCAAGGATCTCTCTGAACTGGGTACGATAGTTTTTTACCATGCTGACCCCTTCAATGATAACATCGTAGACCTTCCAGCTGCCGCTCTTATCTGAGAGCCGGTAAAAAAGCGGAATTTTTTTGCCGTCTGTGGTCTGCAGAAAGCTTTGGACTTCGGCTCGGCCCTTTTTGAGTATGGTCTCCTTGTCAAAAATAATTTTTTGATCCGAGTAGGCCAGCAGCCGGTCGGCATAAACGCCCTGGAGCAGTTCTTTGAACAACTTGACAAATTCCTCCTGCTGCGCGGGCTTCATCTTTCTCCACTCCCGGCCCAGAGTTCTTCTGGAAAGCTCCTCGAAATCGAAAATCGAATCTATTTCTTCACCGATTTGCGCAATTTGTGCATCTTTGGCCTTGGCCTTGAATGCCGGATCACCCAACGTGGCAACCACTTTGTTAACGCCGGCTTCTACGGTTTCTTTGGGTGTTGCCGCGTAACCCTGAAACGGCATCATCAATACTACTGCCAAAATCAAAATAACCCCTGCATATCGTTTCTTCATATTACCCTCCCTCCGGAATATGTTCAGCTTATTCTTCCTTATCTTCCTTATCTTTTCCGCCGCCCACGTCACCAAACGCATACTTGCTGACCAGATCCATGATGTCGGTGGGGGAGTTGGTGTCGGTGATGGTGTCGCCATCGGCTAACAGGTCCCCGCCGCCGCCGGGATCGATCGCCACGTATTTATCACCGATCAATCCTTCGGTTTTAATTGATGCAATCGCATCATCGAATATCTCGATGCCTTTGTTGATTTTAAATTGCACCTGGACGACCTGGTTTTCCTGATCCATGGAAAATTTTTGCACCTGACCGATCTCCAGGCCGAGCATGTCCACGGGGTTGCCTTCCCTCAGGCCGGTCACCGTGTTGAACTTGGCGAATAAAGAATAGGTATTATCACCGAAAAATCCGACATTGCCGAGTTTAACGGTCATATAACCGATGCAAAACAGGCCGATCACCACAAAAATGCCCACCACAGTTTCCTTGGAATATTTTTTCATTCTGCTTTTCCTCCGCTTTCACACTTAAATCGAGATATCTCTTTCTGGTTAAATCGTGCAAATTCCATCACGGACTCGATCTCAATCTGGGGTTTACCCTGGGCCAGTCCGGCCAGCACGGAAAATTCGACGCATTCTTCTTCCTCACGCTTCTCGCCGCTCTGCATCTCGATACCTTGGATCCCGTGGGCCTGAAAATCCCGCGTAAAATCCTCCATGATCCGATGGGCTTCGTCAAGATCCGAATAGGGCAGCACCGTGGCATATTCATTGATGGTCTGGCGCGATGAAAATCCGCCCACCGCCCCGAAATGCTTGTTGATATAAGAGCCTAACGAACGAATGATCTGCTGGGTTGCATCATGTCCCAGGTGCTCGCTGATGGCATCGATATTATCCAGCGTAAAGACCGCCGCCGCATAGGTTGCATCCGGCTGCCGCTGGCTCAAATCAGTTTGATAGCGTACTTTGAAATGCCGCTTGGAATACAGCCCGGTCAGCTCTTCTCCCAGGCTTTCCAGACTGCTGATCAGCTCCTGGCGGAAGGGATGGTCAAGCGATTCGAAATCCTCCGGGTCCCCCTGAAATACGATCTTGCGGTCATACAGGGCCAGAATGCGGTTGGAGATAAAATAGACATCCGGGATTTCGTGGCTGATCAAAAGGGCCGTAAACCCGAAGCGCTTCTGGTATTCGGCCACCATGCTCAGAATGGCATTTTTGCGGATCGGGTCCTGGCCGGTGGTGGGCTCGTCAAACAGCACAATGTTCGGGTCGGTCACCAGCGCCCGCGCCAGGGCCGCCCGCTTCTGCATGCCGCCGGAGATCTCCGAGGGGTACTTGTCGGCCACTTCGGTCAGCTCGGTCTGCTCGATGCGCGCCATGGCCTTTGCCTCGATTTCCTTCTTTTTTAATTTGGTGGTGTATTTCAGCGGCATGGCCACATTTTCAAAGACCGTCATCGAATCAAACAGGGCATTGTTCTGAAACATGTAGCTGATCTGGCCGATGTAGTCGTTCCATTCCTTCTTGCTCATCTGGTCGATGGGTTTGCCCCGGAACAGAATCTGCCCCTCATCGGGTTTGAGCATCCCGATGATGTGCTTGAGGGTCACGCTCTTGCCCGTGCCGGAAAGACCGATCAGGGTGGTCACCTCGCCTTCATAAATTGAAAAATCGATGCGGTTTAAAATATTGCGGGTGCCGAAGGTTTTGCTGACGCCTTTAAATTCGATCAGAGGTTCTCTTTGTGCATCCATGGCGTTTCCTATTCCAATTGGCTAAAACCCGATTGGAAGTTACTTGTTTTCAGTTATTGGTTATTTTAAACGATAAAAGAAGTTACCACATAATCTGAAATCAGGATCATCACGCACGAAATCACCACCGCCGAGGTGGTGGACAGGCTGACACTTTTGGCGCCGAAACTGTCCGTGCGCATGTGCGTAAAAAAGCCCTGAAAGCAGCAGATGGTGACCACCAGCAGGCCGAAGACGATCGACTTGTAAAAGCCGCCCATAATGTCATCGATCTGGGTGCTCGACACGACCCGGTAAAAGTAGGTGCCCGAATTAACCCCCAGCAGCAGACAGCCGCTGACCCAGGCGCCGATGATCCCGATCAGGTCAAAAAAAGCCGTTAAAATCGGAAAACTGATAATCGCAGCCGCAACACGGGGGCTGATCAGATAACCCAGCGGATCGATGCGCATGGTGGACAGCGCGTCGATCTGCTCGGAGATGCGCTGAATGCCGATCTCCGCGGTCATGGCCGACCCGGCCCGGGCGGTGATCATAATGGCGGCCAGCACCGGGCCCATCTCCCGGATCAGCGTCAGGGCGATGGCGGTACCCAGCACCCCGACCGAACCGAATTTGACCAGCACGAAATACAGCTGCAGACCCAGCACCATGCCGGTGAAAAAGCCCACCAGCATGACGATCTGGGCCGATTTGGCCCCGATAAAATAGACCTGCTGCACGATGTCCGGGATGGCTTTGAGCCGGAAGATCATAAAAAACGACCGAAAGAAAAAGATGGCCATGGCTCCCAGATCGTTGTTCAGCCTGAGTGCTTTACCGCCGAAAAAGTCAAAAAAGGATTGCAACACGCCTTTTTGGGGAATAAGCGCTGCATTCTCGGTAGTGGTTTCAACCGTAGAATTGTCTGCCATTTTGTGATTTCCTCTTCCTCGGATGACGGATTTTGCGGCCCTGTCATCAACCAGTTAAACTTAAAATTTGCGGATTTTGTTGCTGTTGGGTGGCTATGAATCTGTAACCCGTAAGACTACATATCAATACTCTAAAAAGCAAGGAGATAATGATACCTTAATTCGATTTCCACCGGATTTTGCGGTTTAGACATCATCTCCCGATTTTAATGCATGTTGAGTACTATTATTTGGCAGAGCGGCATCGCTTGCAAGTTCGCCGAGAGACCTCTATATGGAATTTACATATCACAATCATAGCGAATCTCAAGAGAAATTTTACACAACTAATATGAATTTGATTGCCTGATTCAAACTGAATCAAACTGAATCAAATTTCATGCCAGTTATTCACCCGCAATCAGTATAATTTTAACCACTTGATATAGTTAGATAAAAATTTACTAAAAAGATCTTGCAGCAGCTTCTGGAGGATATGATTTTTCGTCAAATATAAAGGAACCGTTAAATATCGTAGAAAACGTTCGGATAAAGAATCGGAGTTTAGAGGGACCGATTTTATCTACATTCAAATCCTTGTGGGCGGGGTCTATTCCTGACCGCTAATTTGCATGATTAAACAAGGATTTGATCCGGAGCATCGCTCCGATTAGGGTTAGGTTGGAAAAAGAATGTGCAAAGGCTGCAAGTTTCGCGTTATGAGTTGCGAGAAGTGAGGATGCGATGCAAGCTGCGGTGGGAAGTGTATCAGCGGCTAATACCGGCAGAGATAGTATTGCCTTTTATTCAGCTTTGAAGTATTGGAAGGATTGTAACTTCAGATAATTCATTAATTATTAATTCTGCAATCTCAATATTCAATGGAGCAATGCCATGAACAATTTGCAAAAAGTTAAGCAGTTGCTCACTGAAATATATGGACCTGAAACCGGTCAGGCGGCCCTTGAACGACTGCAGCCGATAATTGAAAAATTTGTGCCCCCGCCCCCAAAAAAGGAAGAATTCTTCTCCCAGGAAGATGTCGTTTTGATCACCTATGGCGATACGCTGCGGCGGCCAGGCCAGGCACCGCTTGCCACCCTGCATGAATTCGCCGACAATTATCTGAAAGGCGCCATATCCACCATCCACTTTTTGCCGTTTTTCCCCTACTCGTCGGATGACGGATTCTCGGTCATGGACTTCTTTCGAATTGATCCGCAGCTGGGTTCCTGGGAAAACGTGAATGCCATCGGCCAGGACTTTCAACTGATGTTTGATTATGTGGTCAACCATTTTTCCTCAAAGAGCCAATGGTTTGATAACTATTTATCCGGTGAAAAGGAATTTGAAGACTTTGCCATCGAAGTTGATCCGGCCCTTGATTTGTCGAGGGTAACCCGCCCCCGATCGTTGCCGTTATTATCGGAATATCAAAAAAAGGACGGGCAGCATGTTCATCTGTGGACCACCTTCAGTGCCGATCAAATTGATTTTAATTTTGCCAGCCTGAATGTACTCGCCAAAATGACCGAAGTTCTGCTGTATTACGTCCGGCAGGGTGCAACCATTGTCAGGCAGGATGCCATCGCCTATTTATGGAAGGAAATCGGCACGCAATGCATTCATTTGCCGCAAACCCATGCGGTGGTTAAGCTGTTTCGTGCAATTCTGGATCTGGTCGCGCCCGATGTCATGATTATTACGGAAACCAATGTGCCCCATGCCGAAAATATCAGCTATTTCGGCAATGGCCGGGACGAAGCCCAAATGGTGTACAACTTCACCCTGCCGCCGCTGCTGTTCTACACATTTGTCAAAGAAGATGCGACCGTTCTAACGGATTGGGCCAAAGGGCTCCGGCTGGAATCTTCCGGCAACACGTTTTTTAATTTCACCGCATCCCACGACGGCATCGGCGTGCGCCCCCTGGAAGGCATCCTGCCGCCCCAAACGTTAGACGCTTTAATTGAAATCGTTAATATGAATGGGGGACAGGTTTCCTACAAACGCAATCCGGATGGCACGAACAGCCCCTATGAACTGAACATCACCTATGTCGATGCCATTTTGGCCGACAAGGACTCTACCCGGGCGGATCGATTTCTGGCATCCCAGGCCATTCAGTATGTGCTGCCGGGCGTGCCGGCCACCTATATTCACAGTCTGCTGGGGTCCCGCAACTGGACCGCAGGTGTTGAGCAGACCGGCCGAGCCCGAACCGTTAACCGGGAGAAACTTCAAGTCGAAGACGTCATCCGGGAATTAAAGGATCCGGAGTCATTTCGCTCACAGGTTTTTTATCCCTATATCGAATTGATCAAGACCCGTATCAGACAGCCGGCATTTCATCCGAATGCCGAATTTGAAATTTTAAATATGGGACCGCAAGTTTTCGCCATAACGCGTTTTGCAAAAAACCAGACCATCTGCGCGGTGACGAACATCTCGCAATCGGAGATAACGGTCTCCATTCCGACTTGAGTCCGCCCCTGATGCCGCGCTGGATCTCATTTCCGGAAAAACATTCAGACCCGATTCGATCACGCTAAAGCCTTACCAATACGTCTGGCTGGAAATTGAGTAAAGATCCGCGAGAGGCCTTTCGGCCGAAGGCCGCTTTATCCTAACGATCCTGTTGATCCTGTCCAATTATTTTTTTTTAAAATAAGAATCCATTCCTCTTTTTTTATATAAATTATATTGGTTTTTATTTGATTAGACTGGACGCGTGATATCGGAAGATGATTATCCTCGAATAATTTTCAGGACTTCATCTTTGCGTTTTTCCATTGCTTTCCGAGAAATTGCCTCCAGGTTTAAGCGCAGGAGCGGTTCCGTATTGGAGGGCCTGACGTTAAACCAGAAGTCGTCATATTCCACAGTGACGCCGTCGAGCCAGGATATTTTGCCGTCTTTGAATATTTCGGCGAGTTCTTTTAGCTTGGCTGCCTTATCCTCGACCGTCGAGTTAATTTCTCCCGAGTGAAAATATTTTTTCAGCGGGTCAACGATCTCGGATAGTTTTTTACCGGAGGTGCAGATTTCCTCAAAGAGCTTTAACATCACGATCATCGGCATCTCAAACATCCCAATTTTCGTATTGAAAAAGAAATGCCCGGAAGATTCGCCGGCAAAAGCCGCATTTTCTTTGATGGCCTGGGCTTTAATCAAGGTATGCCCGACTTTCGTGACAGATGGTTTGCCGCCGTTTTCGACAATCATATCCCGGGTAATTTTGCCCGGGCGAATGTCATAGCAGATGGTTGCTCCCGGGTGCTCTCTGAGAATGATTTTGGCCATGATTCCCCGTAAAATTGCCGGTTCCACCAACTGGCCTTTTTCGTCGATAAAAAATATTCGATCGCCATCACCGTCCGTTGCAATTCCTAAATCGGCCTTTTCTTCAACCACCTTCAGCTTTAAATCGCGTATATTTTGGTCCTTAAAGGGATCCGCCTCGTGGGCCGGAAACGTTCCATCCAGTTCAAAATTCATTTGAATCAGTTCGCCGGGCAACCGCTTAAACAAGCCGGCCAGAAATGGTGCGCCCATTGCGTTGGCCGGGTCGGCAACGACCTTGAGCGGTCCGATCTTGGCCAGATCGGCATGCTGCAGTGAAAACTCGATCTCACTTTCCAGCATGCCTTCCTTGCGGGTCACGGTGCCCGATTGGGCGGCCGGATTAAAATCATCGTTCGCCACCTTGTGCTCGATTAAATCGATGCCATTATCATATCCGACCGGCAGCGCTTTTCTTCTGACTATTTTAACGCCATTGTATTCTTTAGGATTGTGCGAGGCCGACACCTGCATGCCGCCGTCCAGACCTAAATTGGTGACGGCGTAGTAAAAGGTGGGGGTGCTGGCCAAGCCGATATCTACCACATTCACCCCTTGCTCGGTGATTCCCCGGATTATATTTTCGGCAAGGCTCGGCGAAGATGTTCGCATATCCCGCCCCACCGCAATGGCTATATCATCTTTTCCCAATTGGCCGGTTAAAATATCGGCATAGGCTTGGCCGATCCGGTATATGATTTCCTCATTGAGTTGCTTCGGATAGATTCCTCTGATATCGTAGGCCTTGAATATCGTTCCCATAGATTTTGCTCCTGCCCAGAAATACCTTTTTACTAAATGGGCATTTGGTATTACTTCTCCAATTTTAACAACCTGCTGTTATTTTATTATATCCAAACTTCTCATTAATTTTCATGCCAGATTCAGGAGATAAACAGCTTATTAGTTCGCATCCACCTTGCGTTATAGCAGCAGGATAGCGCGACTATGGCAAAGATAAGGTTCGGTGTCAAGAATGATAACTCTTGAAAATATTTCGTGAAGCGCTATACTTCAAGCAGTGTTTACCCGTAATTGTTTTTTTAAATGAAATCGAGGGGACTTCCCATGGCCTTTCCCGCCAACAAAACCAAGCTTGTCTGCACCATCGGGCCGGCTTCCGATTCGCCGCAAATTCTTGAAAAAATGATTGTAGCCGGCATGAACGTCGCGCGCCTGAACTTTTCCCACGGAGATTATGCCAGCCACAAGGAGACGATAAAAAAAATAAAAAGTGCGTCAGAAGCTGTCGAAAGACCGGTGGCCGTCATGGCGGATTTGCCGGGTCCCAAAATGAGAGTCGGTGAATTTGCTGAAGAACCGGTTGAACTGCAGCCCGAAGATAAATTTACCCTGACCACAGAAGATATTGTCGGTGACAGAACCCGGGTTGCGGTGAGTTTCTCAGGGCTGCCGCGAGCAGTTAAATCGGGCGATCGGCTTTTTTTGAACGATGGCTACATTCAAATCGAAGTCGAGCAGGTCGATGGAAATGATGTCCATTGCAGGGTGCTCGTGGGTGGGGAACTTCGCTCCCGCAAAGGCCTCAATCTGCCCGGTATCGATCTGGGCATCAGCGCATTCACGGACCAGGATCGTGAATGGCTTAAATTTGCCATGGAAAACGGGGTGGATGCGGTCAGCCAATCATTTGTTGAAACCGCCGAAGACATTAAAGCCGTGCGGAATGCGGCGGCCGCAATGGGGCATGATCCTTTCATCATCGCAAAAATTGAGCGGGCCGGCGCCCGCAACCGCATCAACGAGATCCTGCGAGCTGCCGACGGAATTATGATCGCCCGGGGTGATCTGGGTGTTGAAATTCCCATTGAACAGATAGCCGTGGCCCAAAAGGCCATCATGCGGGCCGCCAACCTGATGGGCAAGCCCGTCATTACCGCCACTCAGATGCTGGAATCCATGACCACCAATCGGCGTCCCACCCGGGCCGAGGCCACCGATGTGGCCAATGCCATATTGGATGGAACGGACTGTGTGATGCTCTCCGGTGAATCCGCCATGGGCCGTTATCCGGTTGAGTCCGTGAGCATGCTGTCTCGGATTGCTGCCGCCATCGAGCCTTCCCGCACATCGATGCCGATTAAAGAGGCCCTGCGAACGAGCCGGGAAGAAGATGAGATCAATTTAAAGGATCTCATTGCAATGAGCGTCGAGACTGTGCTCAAACGGGTTACCCCGCCCACGGTAATCGTTCCCACCAGAAGCGGTGCTACCGCCAGGAGCATTACCCGCTTCCGGCTGGCGGTCTGGATTACGGCGGTCAGTTCCCAGCCGAAAACCTGCCAGGACCTGATGTTTTCCTACGGCGTGTTTCCGGTTTGTGAGACCGAGCATCCGGAAGACTGGAAATTCTGGGCCAGAAATTGGCTTGAAAAAAAAGAAGTTTCCGGCGATCTGGTCGTCATGACGGAGGGCCCGTCAGCCAGCCACCCTGAACGCAATATCCGGATGGAAATTATTGATTTAACCCGAAATAATCCGCCCTGATAACTGGTACCTGCTTGATAGGAATTTTGGTTTTATCTCTTAGCTGGCAGCTTTCTAACAAAGTTCCGGCGGATATATATCGCATGCTTCACATGTATCAATCTTAATATTCATTTTCCCTGCTTACTCCGGTTTGCGCCGCAATTTCAACCAATCGGTATGAAATATCCTTCCCGGTCAATGCGCTCATAAGTATGGGCACCGAAGTAATCGCGCTGGGCCTGCAGCAGGTTCTGAGGCAGGCGTTCACTGCGATAGCTGTCGTAATAATTCAAGGCCGCACTGAACGCCGGTATCGGGATGCCGATCCGGGCTGCCGTACTGACAACCTGCCGCCAGCCGGTTTGATTCGATTCCACCGCCTGTTTAAAATAAGTATCCAGCAGCAAATTCTCCAGGCCGGCCTCGCGGTCAAAAGCCGCTTTGATCCGTTCCAGAAAGGCAGCCCGAATGATGCAGCCCCCGCGCCAGAGCATCGCAATCTCGCCGCAATTCAAGTCCCAGTCCTTTGCGGCGGAAGCCGCCTGCAACTGGAAAAATCCCTGGGCATAGCTGCAGATTTTGGAGGCATAAAGGGCCTGGCGCACCGCTTCGATAAATTGGTCGCAATCCACCGACTCACGCCATTGCGGGAGGCTATAGCCCGGACCGGATAAAATCCGGCCGGCCCGGACGCGCTTTTCTTTCTGCGCGGAAAGGATGCGGGCAAAAACCGCCTCGGTGATCAGCGTGGTCGGGACGCCCAGATCAAGTGCCAGCTGGCTGGTCCATTTGCCGGTTCCCTTTTGGCCGGCTTTGTCAAGGACCAGGTCCACCACGGCCTTTCCTGACTCAGAATCCTTGACCGAAAATATGTCCCGCGTAATCTCGATCAGATAGCTGTCAAGTTCTCCTTTATTCCACTGGGCAAAGATATCGTAAAGGCGCTCGTTGTCCAGGCCCAGACCGTCCTTCAGCAAACTGTAGGCTTCACAGATCAGCTGCATATCCCCGTACTCGATACCGTTGTGGACCATTTTGACGTAATGACCGGCCCCACCCGGTCCGACCCAATCACAGCAGGGAATATCCTGGTTGGGACCAACCTTGGCTGCAATTGCCTGGAATATCGGTTTTAAATGCGGCCAGGCCGCTTCAACCCCGCCGGGCATGATGCTGGGACCGCGCCGCGCCCCTTCTTCACCGCCTGAAACACCGGTTCCCAGGTATTGGATACCACGCGCGTCAAGCGCTTTAATCCGGCGCTCGGTGTCCAAAAAATACGAATTTCCGCCATCGATAATGATATCACCGTCTTCCAGCAGGGCCGAAAACTGCCCGATGGTCTGGTCCACCGGTTCGCCGGCCTTTACCAAGAGCATCAGCCGTCGCGGTCGCATAAGATTGCGAACCAGTTCTTCAGGACGGCGACACCCGACGATGGACTTGTTCCGGGCAGCGCCGGCCATAAATTCATCAACTCTTTGGGTGGTTCGATTATAAGCCGCCACCTTAAAACCATGGTCGGCCATGTTCAGTATCAAATTCTGGCCCATAACCGCCAGGCCGACCAGACCAATGTCGCATTGCGGATTCATGTGATTATCCTTTCCTGTAATGGATCAGTCACTCAGACGCATTAAATATGCCGATGTCGAGCGAAATAGTCGATCGCACTGCACGTTGTATGTTGTCTGTGGTTTGTTGTGATAAAGACCTACTTGATACCGTTAATCTAATTTTGACCCACAACTGACAACCAACAACTCACAACACGCATTGCGCATTTTAGCTGAATCGGGATTATACCTTGATCGAATCCGTTAAATAGCTACCCGCAGCTGCATCAACAAGCCACAGCAGTTTTCCGTCAACCGGCCGGACACGCTGGGCCGGCAAAAGATCGGGACGATAATCGCCCTCGAGGATCTGTTTGAGCACTTCAGCCTTTTCCTGGCCGCTGACCAGAAAAATAACCTGCGCGGCATGGTTCAAAACCGGCACGGTCATGGTGATGCGGTGGTGCTGAAATTTTTCAACCCAGTTGGCGACCACCAGCCGCCTTTTTTCTTTTAACGCCTGTGTTCCCGGAAAAAGCGACGCGGTATGACCATCGGTGCCGACACCCAGTAAGACACAGTCTAAGCGCGGCAATTGACCCGTTTTCAGATTAAAAAATGATATTAATTCCCGCTCATATTTTTCTGCGGCAATGACCGCATCAGATTCTTCTGCGGGCACCCGGTGGATGTTTAACACCGGGACCGGCGCCGAAGCAAACAGGGTTTCACGGGCCATGCGAAAATTGCTTTGGGGGTCTTCCGGCGGCACATGGCGTTCATCGCCCCAAAAAAAATGGAATTTATTCCACAGCACCCGGCTCATTGCAGCGGATTCATGGCTCAACCGCCTGTACAGCATGCGGGGTGTGGAGCCACCGGATAATGCGAGCGTAAACGGACCGCTGCGAGATCCCATCTCGGTTGCTTGATGGATAATCATCTCGGCGGCTGTCCGACTTATTTCGGCAAGATCTTTTCCGACTTGTATCTCGAAACGCATAATATTTTTTGTCATTCTGCAGTGAATTGCATTATTTGACTTGAAGATATCAGTGACTAATTTTAGCGATAATAAAGTTTGCGACTGAGATTCAATAGTTTATACTAAGTATGAAAATTTAAAAGTAAAACCTTGCGGCCGAAAATATATCGATACGGGTAAACCCAGATGCCGACATCAAGGAGACTTGCATATGTTGTCAAAGATTAATCCGATCCAGACCCGGAGCTGGTCCAAACTCAATGATCACTTTGCTGAAATCGGCAACGTCCAGATGAAGGATCTGTTCGCTGAAGACCCTGACCGGTTTGAGCGCTTTCACGCCCGTTTCAACGACATCCTGGTGGATTATTCCAAAAACAGGATAACGGCCGAAACGTTCAACCTGCTGATCGAGCTGGCGCAGGAAACCAAGGTGCAAGAAGCCGTGGCGGACATGTTCAGCGGGGAGCCCATCAACGAGACTGAAAACCGTCCGGTATTGCATATCGCGCTGCGCAACCGGACCAATGCCGCCATAAAGGTCGACGGTGGGGATGTCATGCCTCAGGTCAACGAAGTACTTCAGAAAATGGAAAATTTCTCCGGCCAAATCAGATCCGGCGAATGGCGGGGGTATACCGGCAAAAAAATTACCGCTATCGTTAATATCGGCATCGGCGGATCGGATCTGGGACCGGCCATGGTCACGGAAGCATTGCGACCTTATGCCGATTCCGGAGTTAACGGTCCATTTCGTTTCCAACATCGACGGAACCCATATCACGGAAACGCTGAAGCATTTGGACCCTGCAACAACCCTGTTTATGATTGCCTCTAAAACGTTTACGACCCAGGAGACCATGACCAATGCCCACAGCGCCAGAAACTGGTTTTTAAAGCAGGCCCGGGATCAATCCCATGTTGCCAAGCATTTTGTAGCCCTGTCCACCAATGACGCCAAAGTTCAGGAATTCGGCATCGATATCCGCAACATGTTCGAATTCTGGGACTGGGTCGGCGGACGATATTCACTGTGGTCGGCTATCGGCCTGTCAATCGCCTGTTACATTGGATTTGACAACTTTATCGATCTGCTGCAAGGCGCCCATGAAATGGATCTGCATTTTAGGGATGCTCCATTGGAAGAAAACATACCGGTGATCCTGGCTTTGTTGGGGATCTGGTACAATAATTTTTTCGGTGCCGCAACTGAGGTAATATTACCCTATGATCAGTACTTAAGCACGCTTTCCGGCCTATTTTCAGCAGGGCAACATGGAAAGCAACGGCAAATCCACCAACCGGCAGGGAAAGCGGTCGAGTATCAGACCGGTCCCATTATCTGGGGCGAGCCGGGAACCAACGGCCAGCATGCCTTTTATCAACTGATCCATCAGGGGACGAAGTTGATACCGGCGGATTTTCTGGCACCGGCGGTCAGCCATAACCCGCTGGGCGAGCATCACAACATCCTGCTGTCCAACTTTTTTGCCCAAACCGAAGCCCTCTTGAACGGCAAAACCCGCGAAGAAGTGATCGCAGAATTGAAATCGGCCGGCAAAACAGATGAGGAAATTGAAAAACTAGCGCCTCATAAAATTTTCGCCGGCAACAAACCAACCAATTCAATTTTGTTCAAGCAGTTGACACCGAGAGTTTTGGGAAGTCTGATTGCCATGTATGAGCATAAAATCTTCGTTCAGGGAGTTATCTGGAATATTTTTTCTTTCGATCAGTGGGGCGTAGAACTCGGCAAACAGCTGGCCCGCGAAATTCTGCCGGAAATGCAGGATGATAAACCGGTTGCCACCCATGACGCGTCTACCAACGGCTTGATCAATGCCTTCAAGGAAATGAGAGGGTAAGCGGGTTATAACCGTTCAGAGGTTCAGGGTTCAGAGGTTACATGACCGGAACATATAGTTAGTCAGCGTCAACCTGCTGAACCTCTAACGGAGCACGGTGAACGATATGCTAAATGAGAATTAAAGGAGAGTAAAAATGAAGTTTGCAAAAGTAATTCTGGTTTCAGTTCTGGCATTAATATTTATCTCCGGCTGCGCTCAGATGCAGCAGGGCTCCGGCGGTGCATCCGCATCCCCGGTGCTCGATCGCATCCAGCAGCGCGGTGAGCTGATCGTGGGAACCATGGGCAACATGCCGCCTTTGAACATGACGTCCAAAGACGGTGAAATCTTCGGCCTCGAACCCGATCTTGCCAGGCTGATGGCCGATGCGATGAATGTCAAAGTAAAATTTGTTACCAAGCCGTTCAATGAGTTGTTGCCGGCCCTGCGGACCGGAAAGGTCGACATGGTGTTGTCCGGCATGACCATCACCCCGGAACGGAATCGGAAGGTGGCATTTATCGGTCCCTATTTTATTTCTGGCAAAGCGTTTCTCACCAAGGCAAAAACCATCGCCTATGCCGATGAAGCAAAGGACGTCAATAACCCCAACACGAAAATTGTGGCGCTTCGAGGTTCAACCAGCCAGGCATTTGCCGAAGCTTTCCTGGACAAAACGACCCTGTTCACCACCGGAAATTATGACGACGCCGTGGACATGGTGCTGAAGGATAAGGTGCAAGCCATGATCGCCGATTATCCCATCTGCGTCGTATCCGTCTTTCGCTATCCGGACGCCGGCCTGCTCTCTGTTGTCACGCAGTTAACCTATGAGCCGATCGGCATCGCGATCCCGGCCAATGACCCGCTGCTGATGAACTGGACCCGCAATACGCTGAATAATTTCGAAGGCAGTGGTATCCTGGATGAACTGAAGCTGAAGTGGTTTGCCGAGGGGGATTGGCTCGAGAAGCTGAAGTAGATAAGTTGGTTGAGTTGATTAGGTTGATTGAGTTGATTGGGCTGACCGAGCTTAAGCGAATTTTAAGCTCAGAGTTGGCATATCATAGGTCATGGTTCTCAGAGCATCACGTCAGAGTAAAGGCTTGCAGTCCGTGCTTTTGGATGACAGATATCAGATAGGAACTTTTAACACTGATCGCCAAAGACCCCGCAAACTTAATCAACCATTCAACCAATCAACCTACTCAACCGGGAGGTCCGCCCTATTCACTCTGCGCTTCGCTGTTTTTTTCCCACTTCCGCATTCCGACTTCAGAAATCTGTCCTCTGCCCTATGAGCTATCAGCTATGAACTATGAGCTTCTTTCCGACTTTGTCTCGCCTGAGTTCGTCGAAGGCCGCATTCCGACTTCCCACTTCAATTGTAGCTTCCCACCTACTTCCCGTGTTTAAAGGCTCCTTCCACTTTCAATATTCAATTCCGTGATCCCCGCGAAACGTGCATCCCCACGAGCCATGCAACCACCACGACCAGATATATCTGTCCCGTAACCGCCTCGAGAATTGCCAGTGAACTGGCCTTTGGGGTCAACGGCGCAACATCACCGTAGCCCAGCGTGGTAATCGTAACAAAGCTAAAGTAAAGATACTGGAATGAATCACGGGTTGAGCCCTCGGCAACTGAAAAAGAACCGGGATAAAAATAATCCAGTATTGAATATGCAAATGACCACATCATGGCCATCAGTAAATAAACGACCACGGCGGCATAAATCAACTCTGTGGTAATCTGTTTTTCCCTGAATATAAATTTTATCAGCAGGCTGATGACAAACCCGATAAAAAGCACCCCGAATAAATGGCCAACGGCAAGGGGTTTGAGGGTTTGATAGAGGTGAGAGGACCAGATGCCGGCAAACATCGGGATCGCCAGAGACAGGGCAATGTATATGAACCGCTTTTTGTGGCTAATCGCATATATCGCAAAAACGAATATCATCGTGATGAATAAGTCCGGAATAAAGCGATAGTGAAATATATCGTATAAAAACGGACTTCCGACAATCATGATCAAAATAGCGGCCAGTAATAATACAATCCGGTGTTTGGAAAAATAGTTAAAGAGAGAAGCGAAAGTATTTTTGGCCATTTTGTATTGGATCCTGGGTGCCGGATACGCGATCCTGGATGTTGGATACTCGATCCTGGATGTTGGATACTCGATAGCTATCTATCGTATAATGATGAAATATATCAATAAAATAATTTATCCGCCGCCCTTCGAGCACACAGCAACCCTCGATTTTCAAGAGAACCGTTAGAATCCGGCAAGTGGAACTTTTAAAGGCGGATAAATTATCGGATTAATTAAGATTTTCCATCCAGCGCCGCGATCTTAGCTTTAATCCGGCCGATGATTTGCTGCGGCGATTCCTTGCTGAGAATCGATCTTAGCTGGGCCCGGTAGTTGCTCACGGCATTAATTCCCAAAGCACTCAGATCGTATACCTTCCATTGCCCGTTGCGGTTTGTCACGCGGAGCGTCAATGGAACTTTCACCTTTTTCCAGGTGACTTCAATGTTAACCAGGGCTCTGGAGCTGCTGATCATTTGCTGACTTATAAAATTCACTTTCTGACCGCTGTATCGATCCTGCAATTTTTCCAGGTAAAATTTACCGAGAAACTCGCTGAATATCTTTACAAATTCGTTTCTCTGCCGTGCGCTGAATTTAAACCAGTGGGAAGCCAGCACCTTCCTGGAAAATTCCTTAAAATCGTAGGTTTGCTGCATAATTTTCCAAAGGATCTGCTGCTGCTCCTGTTTGCGGGAATCGTCTTCGTATTGCGGATCTTCCAGCACGCGGATGCCCTTTTCGATATTTTGCCGGACCGCTTCCAGGGGTTCCTGGGCAAACACTGGATAAGGTGCCAGGGAAAGGATCAATCCAAGTAGAAAGGCTCTATATCGCATATTCCCATCCAAAAATAGTCTATTTAATTTGGTTGACGAACTAAGGTATTAAGATAGGAACAAAATAGCGGCCGATCAAGGTCGAAATATATTACCCGGCTACATATTAAGCCCAAGGTACCATTGGATAAATTTTAATGGAAGCGGCTTCGGCTAGGCTGAGCTCGTCGCAGGCCAGCCGCGGCATTTGATTTCGCGGTTGAAAACCGCTCCCACATTCTTTGTACTGCTCCTTATTTATAATCAGAGTTTCTTTTTCGATTAAACCGGCCGCTTTTCAGGCCACTGACGGCGCTGAACCTTGACCCCCTGAACCTATGAACCTTGAACCATAAAAAAAGGCCGTCTGGTTTCCCAAACGGCCCTTTTTATATTATTTTACCGAATGAATCTACTCGGATTCGGCAGGCTGATCTGTTTTGCAAACAATGGTCGGATCCGCCAGCAGCGCCAGTTCCTCATAGCGTTTGTTAAACTGCTCGATCAGCATGTTGTGCAGTCTTTCGGCTTCCTCGGGGAAGGTTCGTTTCAAGGAAGCATACCGGATCTCGCCTTCCAGGAATTGCTTTAAGCTGCCATCCGGTTTCTTGGAATCCAGGATAAACGGATTTTTGCCTTCGGCTTTTAGCGCCGGATTGTACCGGTACAGCGGCCAGTAGCCGGACTGCACCGCCAGTTTTTCTTCTTCCTGGGCTTTGCCCATCCCGGCCAGAATTCCCTGGTTGATGCAGGGGCAATAGGCGATGATCAGTGAAGGCCCGTCATAGCTTTCGGCTTCGACCAGGGCTTTCAGCAATTGCTGCTTGTTGGCTCCCATCGACACACTGGCCACATAGATATAGCCGTAGCTCATCGAGATGCGGCCCATGTCTTTTTTGGGGGTCTTTTTGCCGGAAGCGGCAAATCGGGCCACCGAACCGGTCGGGGTGGCTTTGGAAGATTGGCCGCCGGTATTGGAGTAAACTTCGGTATCCATAATCAGCATGTTGATGTCTTCGCCCGTGGCCAGCACGTGATCGACCCCGCCGTAACCGATGTCGTAGGCCGCCCCGTCACCGGCAAATATCCAGAAAGACTTTTTCGTGAGCAATTTGGATTTTGCGGCGATTTGAGACAGAAGATCGTTGCCGTTTTGAGCTGCGAGCAAGGCTTTTAGCTGATCACCGTATTGGCGCGACCCGGCGGGATCTTTCATATTTTCCAGCCAGCCGGACATGGCATCCTTGATTTCCTGCGACACACCCGTGCCAAGGGCTTCGCGCATCAAATCCGCCAGTTTATTGCGCTGCTGGAAAGTGCCCAGCAGCATGCCGTAGGTGAATTCAGCCGAATCCTCAAACAGCGAATTGCCCCAGGTAGGCCCAAAGCCATCCTTGTTGACACACTAGGGAATGGCCGGCGCCGAACCGCCCCAGATGGAGCTGCACCCGGTGGCATTGCCGATGAGCATGCGCTCGCCGAAAAGCTGGGTGATCAGTTTGGCATAGGGCGTCTCCCCGCAGCCGGCACAGGCACCCGAGAACTCCAGCAGCGGCTGGCAGAACTGGCTGCCTTTGACCGTATTGCGGCTGGTCAGATTGTCCCGCACCGGCAGATCCTCGAAATAGCTCCACAGGGGGACCTGCTTTTCCAGTCTGGGTTTCGAGCGGCTTCATCACCAGGGCTTTTTTCTTGGCCGGACAGATATCCGCACAGTTGCCGCAGCCGTAGCAGTCCAGGGTGTCAACCTGAATTCGGAAGTGGTAGCCTTTCAATTCTTTGCCGACTGCTTTTTTGGCTTCAAAACCCGCCGGGGCCTTGCTTCAATTCTTCTTCCGTCAACAGCACCGGCCGGATGGTGGCATGGGGACAAACCATGGCGCACTGGTTGCACTGGATGCAGTTGTCCATAATCCATTCCGGCACATTGATGGCCACGCCGCGTTTTTCATAGCGGGTGGTGCCCACCGGAAATATCCCGTCCGGCGCAAACGCGGAGACCGGCAGTTTGTCGCCCTGTTGCGCCAGCATCGGACGCATGACATTGTTAACGAACTCCGGCTCTTTTTCATCCGCCTTGCCACTGCCTGCGGATTCAGCCCAGCTGGCCGGGTAATTGATTTCGAATCAGGTGTTCTAGGGTTTTATCCACCGCGGCAAAGTTCATATCGACAATTTTTTGGCTTTTTTTGCCGAATAATTTTTGAATCTGATCTTTCAGGTAGCCCAGGGCTTCATCCACCGGAATGACATTGGCCAGTTTGAAAAAGGCCGTCTGCATGATCATGTTAATCCGGCCGCCCAGCCCCACTTCACCGGCAATTTTAACGGCATCGATGTTGTAGAATTTCAGTTTTTTGCCGGCAATGGTGCGCCGCATGGCGGCCGGCAGCTTCTCATCCATTTCTTCCTGGGTCCAGGGGGAGTTCAAAACAAAAATGCCTTCGTCCTTGATGCCTTCCAGCACGTCGTAAACATCCACGTAGTTGGCCTTGTGGCAGGCAACGTAGTCGGCCGTGTCGATCAGATAGGTGGACTGGATCGGTTTGTGGCCGAATCTCAGATGCGAGATGGTAATACCGCCGGATTTTTTGGAGTCATAGGAAAAATAAGCCTGGGCATACATATCGGTGTTGTCGCCGATAATTTTGATAGCGCTTTTGTTGGCCCCCACGGTTCCGTCGGCGCCAAGGCCCCAGAATTTGCACTGCACGGTGCCTTGCGGCGTCACGTCCAGGCTGTCGCCGACTTTCAGGGAGGTCTGGGTGACGTCATCGACGATTCCGACCGTGAAATGATTTTTGGGGCTGTCGGCTTTCATGTTGTCAAATACCGCCTTGGCCATGGCCGGGTTAAACTCCTTGGATCCCAACCCGTAGCGGCCGTTGAGCAGTTTCGGGGCCTGGCCTTTTTCTATATAGGCGGTGCAAATATCCAGGTAAAGCGGCTCGCCCAGGGCCCCCGGCTCCTTGGTGCGGTCGAGAACCGTGAGTATTTTGGCGGTTTGCGGAATGGCCGCAAACAGGTGCTCGGTCGAAAACGGGCGGTAAAGCCGCACTTTGACCAGCCCCACTTTTTCACCCTTGCCCCGCAGATAATTGATGAGTTCTTCAATGGTCTCGCAGGATGATCCCATCGAAACAACCACGTGCTCCGCTGCCGGATCACCGACATAATCGAAAAGCTTGTAGCTGCGGCCGGTCAAATCACTGACCTGTTTCATGTATGCATCGACGATGCCCGGCACCTTCAGATAATACGGATTGGCCGCTTCCCGGTTCTGAAAATAGATGTCGGGGTTCTGGGCGGTTCCCCGCAACTCGGGTCTTTCCGGATTGGCACCCCGGGCGCGAAACTTGGCGATGGCATCCCAGTCTGCCAGTTTGGCCATATCCTCGTAATCGATCACCGCGATTTTCTGAATCTCATGCGAGGTGCGAAAGCCGTCAAAAAAATGGACAAACGGAATTGAAGACTTGATGGCCGACAGATGGGCCACCAATCCCAGATCCATGACCTCCTGCACGGAGGACGAGGCCAGCATGGCAAAGCCGGTCTGGCGCACGGCCATGACATCCTGATGATCACCGAAAATCGAAAGCGCATGCGCCGCCAGGGCCCGGGCCGAAACATGCAGCACGCCGGGCAGCAGCTCACCGGACATTTTGTACATATTGGGGACCATCAGCAGCAGCCCCTGGGAGGCCGTAAAGGTCGACGTCAAGCGCGCCGGCGGCCAGGGAGCCGTGCACCGATGCGGCCGCGCCGGCTTCGGATTGAAGCTGACGCACCGTCAGGGTTTGGCCGAATATGTTTTGCCGTCCTTCGGCGGCCCATTCATCGGCAATTTCACCCATGGGTGAGGAGGGTGTAATCGGATAAAGGGTGCACATGTCGCTCATCGCATAGGCCACGTGGGCCGCAGCCGTGTTTCCATCCATTGTTTTAAATTTTTCTGCCATAAAAATACTCCTTATAATTTTTTCGAGTTTTGAATTGGAATGAATATTTTCTAAATCGCTTTTTTGACTCTAATTCGGTTTGAAAAAAATGGATCAGTGAAAAAATTATGTTAATAATTTTTCAAAAAAATCGTTGCCCTTGTCATCCACGATAATAAAGGCCGGAAAATCTTTGACGGTAATCATGTAAATGGCTTCCATGCCCAGTTCGGGATACTCGATCAATTCAACCTGGCTGATGCACTCTTTGCCAAGACGGGCCGCCGGGCCGCCAATGGACCCCAGATAAAACCCGCCGTATGTCTTGCAGGCATCCGTCACCTGTTTGGACCGGTTGCCTTTGGCCAGCATAATCATGGAGCCGCCTTGGGCCTGAAAGAGGGGCACATACGGGTCCATGCGGCCGGCTGTGGTCGGGCCCGAAGGAACCGGAGGGATAGCCGGGCGGGGTTTTAGCCGGACCGGCGTAATAAATTATATGGTCTTTGAAATAATCCGGCAGCGGGTGCCCGGCATCCAGGCGCTCTTTGAGCTTGGCATGGGCGATGTCCCGGGCGACGACAATTTCTCCGGTCAGCAACAGCGGCGTTGCAACCGGATATTGACTGAGCTGCTGCCGTATTCGGTCCATGGGCCGGTTCAGATCGACACGTTCAGCCGCTTGACCGGCAACTTCAACTTGCGGGAGGTATCGGGCCGGATCGGTTTCCAGCTGCTCCAGGAAGATGCCATCCCGCGTAATTTTGGCTTTGACATTGCGATCCGCGCTGCAGCTGACGCCCAGGCCGATCGGACAGGATGCGCCGTGCCGCGGTAGACGAATCACGCGAGTGTCCAGACAAAAGTATTTTCCGCCGAATTGGGCACCGATGCCAAGCTCGCGCGAAATTTTAAGAACCTGGTCCTCAAGTTCCACATCCCGGAATGCCGCACCGGATTCGCCGCCGCTTGGTCGGCAGTCCATCGAGGTATTTGGCGCTGGCCAACTTGACGGTTTTTAAATTTAATTCCGCAGAAGTTCCGCCGATGACAAAGGCCAGATGATAGGGCGGGCAGGCGGCCGTTCCCAGCGTTTTCATCTTTTCCTTCATAAATCCAAGCAGTTTTTGAGGCGTCAAAACGGCTTTGGTTTCCTGATACAGATAGGTCTTATTGGCAGACCCCCCGCCTTTGGCGATGAATAAAAAGCGGTATTCGTCGCCGCCGGCGGCGTATAAATCGATTTGGGCCGGCAGATTACAGCCGGTATTTTTCTCCGTATACATATCCAGCGCGGCGTTTTGGGAATAGCGCAGGTTGCCCCGGGTATAGGCATTATAGACGCCTTCTGAGAGCGCCGCTTCATCCGAAAAATCGGTCCAAACCCGCTGGCCTTTTTTGCCGATGATGATCGCCGTGCCGGTATCCTGGCACATGGGAAAGACCCGGTCGGCGGAAATGACGGCGTTTTTCAACAGTTCAAGGGCCACGTAGCGGTCATTGGCTGAACTTTCCGGATCATCGAATATTTGACCGAGCAATTTAAGATGTGACGCCCGCAGCAGATGTGACACGTCGCTGAAGGCCTGCTCGGCCAGATAAGTCAGGCCCTCGGCCGAGACTTTTAACATGTCCTGCCCCTCAAAAGCGGCACCGGTCACATGGTTTTTTGTAAGCAGGCGGTATTCAGTGGCGTCATCCGCTAAAGGGAACATGTCCTGGTATGCAAAGTCAGTCATTTCCTGATTTTCCAATGAGAAATAATTTGTAGTTACGAAAAAGAGGAGTTTAGCAATCACCTCTGAGAGTGTCAAGGGAATTTGGGAAAATCAGTAAGCACGGCGTATTCTTTGCAATTTAAATAGGTCCGACACATTGCCGCTATTCGGCCTTGTTTCAATCCACGCCCTCGCATGGAGGGCGACCCGACAAAACCGATCTGGCCGAGATCACCAACCAGTTTCAATCCACGCCCTCGCATGGAGGGCGACACAGAGATGCAATGAAGCATGAAATAGCTAAATATGTTTCAATCCACGCCCTCGCATGGAGGGCGACTGTTCGCTTATAACTTATCGTATTAAATGGTAATATTTGTCTATTTCTGCGAACCTCATTTTTATTGCCTTTAAATATACTCAATTGTCAAAGAGCACTTTTATAACTTCTTGATATATTGATAATTTGTTCGGATGCGAACGTAATAAGCTATATATACTTTATAGTTCAAGCCACAGTAAGACAATCCGGCATTTTAGCCGGTTGTGAACTTCCAGTTCGCGCTGCAACTTTAGACGATTTCGACATCCAGCATTTCCTCAAGGCACAGGGCCTGGGCGCAGAGCTGTACCTTATCTGAATTGTCTTTCTTAGGCTTGCCGCGCTTGTACTCCACTGGATACGGTTTCCAAATATTACCGGGAGATTCTGGGTCTCGATGAAACTCCACAACATCCGCTTTGGCAATCAGCCCCAGCCGAAGTGAGCGCAGCGGCATCGCATATTCAATGCGGACGGCACATACTAAGTGTGCGTACTATAGCGAGACGGACAGGTGTTGCGAAAGTATGTTGGGTGATTTTTTTTTGCGCTTTTTTAGCCTTGTTGTGGCCATATCATTTTTTAACAACCTTCCACTTCTCCAGAGTATGCTCAATTCCCAAAACCTCATCCCGTCCTTCGGCCGCTTCCTTTCCCGTTAACACCAGGTCCCACAATCTGCCGTTGGGGGTTAACAGCCGACGGGAAAAGTCGGGTTCGCCGAAGGCGGTTTTATCGTAATGCTCGAAAATTTTCTTCTGCAGCGGTTCAACCAAAACAGGATCAATCAGATCCAATTCGTTTAACCGGTATAAAAACGCTTCGGCGGAAATGCCGAAGCGATGCTTGATGCGAAGGAGCAATTCATAGGACCAGCGTTTCTTTTGAATGCCTAATTGGTTGACGGTGTCGCATACGGATTGTTTGGGCATGAGAAAAGTGGCGGCAAAGCGATTGGCCCCATGCCGCGCAGAAAATGATTTCTGGCTGCCTGGTTCTTTCGCTCCAAGGGCAGGGAACAACTCGATGCCCTGCTGCATCGTGTAGGTCAAGATTAAAATCCTGCCAAGCTCGTAAGCCAGGCTGAAAAGCTGCCGTTCGGGATTATTGCGGCTGTTCAGGAAAAAAAAGGCATTATGGTTCGGGGGGTCGTAATAGGAAAAGTTGTTGATGTCCTTGGTCAGAGGCAGGACAACCACCCTGAACCCCTGGTTTTCAAACAGCTCGAAATAGTCAAACACGATGCCGTGCCGGATTTCCATGATACGCCGTGCGGTTTTCGAGAGGGCTTCCATCCCCTGTTCGGTCGGATCATAAGGAATCAGGAGGGGGATTTTGGCCCGTTTCGGAGCATTGCAGATATCTTCCAGGGCCTGATATGCCTCGATGATGGCGCCTGCCGCGCTTTGAACCCTGGACGGAAGGACCGCTTCTTCCTTTTCGATGGTCACAAAGAATGGATCCTGCTTGCCATCAAACCGGATTGTGTGAAGGTCCTGCTCAGCATCCGCAAAAAGTGCGTTTACGGAAACGCCGAACACCTTTGAGAGGCGGTATATCACCGATGCCGAGGGAGCATTGACTCCCCGCTCTAATCTTCCCAACGGGCCTTCGCTCATCCCGACTCTGGCGGCTAATTCCGCAAGGGTCCAACTGTGCTGCCGCCGCAGAAATCGAATGTTTTTTCCGATAAAATCAAGGGGCGGTTTCATGTCACAAACAGTACTTTTTCATCTTATATTTGTCAATAAAATAAAAATATTTCATTAAATTGTTACCTTATCATGCTATTATGTGGTACGGGTATTCTAAGTTTATCTTAACATTGCAAAAATTCCTTACCGTGGGGTGGGCTGTGCCAACCAAATGGCGCTGGATCTAACTGTCGAAGGTGGGCACAGCCCACTCTACAACAAAAATGCAGGAATCAACCAGGGGTGAGATCCGGCAATCCCATTCCGATTTCGGTCTGTCCCTGTATTTTCAGGGATTGATGAACCTTTCCATCACTATTTATGCAACCATCGGATTTAATCGATTTTTTAGTTTGATTGTCTGTCAGATCGTAGTTGAGGCAGCCGAAGCTATCCGGTCTAAGTGATTAAAGATGGGGGGGGTCTGAGGGATGGGGATGGGCTGGGCGGTCGGGCTCGCTGCCTTTAATTTAAAGACCGGGGGTAACGTTATGGGAACGGCTTCGACTCGACTGCCGTTCGACAGGCTCAGGCCCCGAGCAAGTCGAGGGGAGCTCGTCGCAGGCCAGCCGCGATTAAAGCTTCAGATCGACTCTGTTTCGTGGCTGAAAGCCGCTCCCACCGGAAGATGATGTTATTTTAAAGGCATTGTGTCGAATGCCGACTATTGAAATAAGGTAGGCTATCATTTTTATTGTAAAATGGCCAAAGCGACACGGGGCGCAACCGCCTGCGCTGCGCTAGTGATACCGTACTTCGACACTGTAAATTCAGGGCAATATCAAGGCGTTTACAGATCACTGGAAAGATGAAAATTTCAAGCACCAAAAATCAAATTCCAAATCAATTCCCATGATCCAAATTCAAATGACCAAACAATCTAATCATTTATAGACGGGTCGGGCTGAGTCACGGCCTGAGGAGCCGGGCTAACAAACTGCTATGATCCAGTTCGATATCCTCTTTGGGTCATTGGATATTGTGGTTTGTGATTTATTTGTAATTTGGTGCTTGTGATTTGGGATTTATTAATTCACAAAATTGCGAATGTAGCTGCGACATTCTCGGATATCTCTTGCCGGTTAGCTTACGCCACCTCCTCTTCCTCCGGCGGCTTCATATGCTCCGGCACTTCAATCATATTGATCAACAGCGGTTTCAAAAATGACCAGCGAATTCCGATTTTGTAAACCTCTTCCAGGTCCCGGATCGCATCCCAGCAGTTGTGGCAGGGGGCAATGACCAGTTTGGCGCCGGTGGCCAGGATCTGATCCCGCTTGACTTTCAGGCCGATATTGCGCTGCTGGCGGTAGCGGCCGATACCGTTTAAACCGCCGCCGCCGCCGCAGCAGAAATTATGCTCCCGGTTGGGGGTCATGGGCCGGAAATCCTCGGCGATATAGCTCATGATCTCCTGCGCCGATGTCAGCCAGACCGGCGTTGCGGATATAGTTGCATGAATCCTGGTAGGTCACCGGCTCCTTAATCTTTTTGGACGGATCGATTTTCAATTTGCCGGTTCGGAGCGCCTCCGCCACCCATTCCACATAGTGGAAACTTTCAATCGGTGTTTTGCCGCTTTTAAGGCCGGCCCAGTAGGGACCTTCGATGACGGTGGCGCGGTAGGCGTGGCCGCACTCGGTCACCACCATGCGCTTGGCTTTTAAGCGCGCCATGGCATCATAAACCGATTCGACCTGCATCTTGCAGGCCTCCCAGTCACCGCCGAACATGGCCAGGCTGGTTTCCTCCCAGCCTTCACTGGGAACCGTCCAGTTTTCACCGGCCACATGAAACAGAATCGCCGCTTCGGCCAGGTCTTCGGGGTAGTGCTTGGGTTCCCGGGCGTTGACGGTATACATGATGTCGGCCCCTTCTTTATCGATGGGGATGGTCAACCCCGGCCAGTCTTCTTCGTATTCTTCGGCCATCCACTCACAGGTATCCACCCAATCTTCGGTGGTGATGTCCATCTGGGCCCGGTAGATCCGATGCATGCCGGAGCCGATTTTCATCTCCCAGGGCACAAAACCCTGGGCAAACAACAGCCCGCGCAGATAACTGAACATAATTCCGGTATCGATCCCGAACGGACAATACAGACCGCAGCGCGTGCAGCAGGTGCATTTAGCATAGGCCGTATCCATGCACATTTGCATAAATTGATTGTCCACATCCCCCTTGCGCTTGATGATTTGGCCCAGGGTGGATTGAATTTTGTAAGACGGAACCTGTTCGGGGTCTTTGTTGTTGGCCAGGTAATAAAAGCAGCTTTCGGCACACAACCCACAGTGTGAACAGATTTCAAGCCAGGTCTTCAGGCGGGATTTGAAGGTTTTCTGGATGGTGCCCCACAGTTTTTTGCGATCCACATCAAGGTGGTTCATTTCTTCGTAGTATTGTTTGCCGCTTTTATCCGCCAAAAGCGCCTGCAATTGTTCCTTGGTGTCGACGTTTTTTGTATTGCAAAGTTTTCCTTCCGGCATGGGACCGATCCTTTATATTGAAGATTGAAGATTTAAGATTGAATATTTATGGATCCGCCTACGGCGGGTCTATCTTAAAGTATCTTAATTGTTGTCATCTGAAGGTTAGATATTGTTATTAAAGATTTTTGAATGATGGAGCGCAGCGACTCCTTAAATCTTCATTCTTCATTCTTCAATCTTCAATTCCTTCCCTTACCACGCAATACCCTTATTTTTCATGCCGCCCCGTTTAATGCCGTAGTCCATGCCCAACTGCGCCCTGGAAAGAAAGAAAAGGACAAAATGAGACAACTTGGTCAACGGCACTGCAACCAGCAAAATCTCGCCGCACAGGACGTGGGTGATAATCCAGAATGAGTAATCAGCGGTTCCGTGAGCGGCAATATAACCGGTCACAAACGGCGCCACCGCGATGAGCAGAAGCAGATAATCATAGGCTGTCGTAATCAGTCTGACCTCAGGCAGGGCGATGCGGCGCAGGGTTAAAAAAATAACCGCCACGATCACCAGAATGGTCAGGGTATCCGCCAGCCCTTCGGGCAGTGACCAGAGGCCGAATCCCAGTCTCTCACGCATCAGAACGCTATGTCCCAGCAAAAAGATCGGCGTCAGCAGCAAGCCGATATGCATCATAAAAACCCATAAGGTAAACCAGGGGTTATTCCGCCAGCTGCGGGTTGCATAGGGAAACAACCAGAAGAAAATGGAGCGCAGCGCGCCCCGCACGCCATAGGATGTATTTACCGAATAGGTCACCCGGTCAAGTTTCCAATCGAGTCCTTTGATGTAAAACACCGTGCGCAGGATCAAACCGACAAAAAAGACGGCAAAAGACAGCCAGACTAGTGGACCGGTTACAAACTCATACATGGGCTACTCCTTAGCTTCTATTCTATCCTAATTCAACCAATAGCGTTTACCCATTGCACAGAAGTCATTTGGGAGTTTCCTGTGACTGGTTATTCGTTAATCGTTATTGGTTATTGGTTAAAGGCTTAAAAATCCTCAATCCGCATTCCGAAATCCGAGATCCAAAATTAGTTACTGATCTTCATCATCGTCCCGATCCGTCAAAAACCGAAAGAAAAACGTGATGCCGATCAGCGCCGCCACGATCAATATATAGGTGATCGATTCCGTGTGCAGCAAATATTCTTGCAGGGTGTGGATGGTGTTTTCCATTTTATTGTTCCTGAACTGAGCTAGATATTATTTTGAACCTGAGATCGAGTTGCCAGTTATTCGTTATTTGTCAATCGTTATAAGTTAAGTGATATTAATCTATTTTAAAACAAACAATCTCCGGGGCTTTTTTTACGAATAACCAATAACTGATAACTAATAACCTTTATTATAACCCTCGTAATTTCGTCCAAGCTTGCAATTCGATAGGCATAAGTATATGGCGCAACCCATCGCTAATGCGCCTCCGGATAATCCGGATGGGCATACAAAATCGGCATATGCGTCACGATAAAGCGAAAGACGATCAGCAATATAGTCACCAGGAAAACGGAAATTCCGATTTCCATCCAGTGCGGGAAGTACCGCTCGCTGGCGGGCAGATGCCAGTTAAAGGCGATCAGCCCGACATTCAAGCGATTGATGACAATCCCCAGCACCGTCCAGGCCGCCGTCCACTTGATTATCTTCAAATTTTTCTCCCGGGCGCCAATCGCATAGAAAAAACAGGGCAGCGCCACGAAACCCAGTAATTCCACCAGATACCAGAGGCCGTATCCCGTATCCAGCAGGTGCCAGCTGTTGCTTTGGGCGATTCCGATGACCTTGATGATAAAGTATCCGGCCAGAACCAGTGAGGCCGCTTTGCCGAATCCCAGCGCAATGTCATTTTTCTCTTTTAAATGGGTTTCATCCATTTTGTCGGCAAAAAAACGATGGGACAGGGTGCTTTCAAAGATCACCATGGAAAGGCCCGCAATAATTGCAGAAACAAAGAAATATACCGCAATATAGGGTGAATACCACAGCGGGTGGAGCTTCGATGGCGCGATCAAAAACAAGGCCCCCAGCGATGACTGATGCAAGGTGGACAGCACAACACCGAAGATGGTCAGCAGAAGCGTCAGTTTCATGATGATATTGCGCAGTTTTTTCAACCCGAGCCACTCCAGGGCGGCCGGCGAAAACTCTAGAAATAACACCGTCAGGTAGAGCGCCACACAGGCGGCCACTTCAAATAAGAGGGATGTGGTTCCCTGCTGCATAATAAACGGATAGGGCAGCCGCCAGGGCTGGCCAACGTCATAATTCAAGGCCAGGACCACCATGGCATATCCTAAAAACCCGGTCAGAATAGCCGGCCTGACCGCGGAGTGGTATTTTTTCATACCGAAGATGTAAACAGCCGCGGAGGTTACGAAACCGCCGGCCGCCAGCGCCACTCCGACCAGCAAATCAAAGCCGATCCAGATGCCCCAGGGGTTGTAGTCGGACAGATTGGTGACCGCGCCCAATCCTTTGGTAAAACGCAAAAACGTTATAAAAAGGCCAATGATCACAATGATTCCGGCAATGATATTAAACGGCGTCAAATAGGATTTGCCGGCGGTCGTAGCTTCATCAGACATCAGGAATCCTCCTCGCTTGACTTCTTTTCAGTATCCTCAGCTTCCGGTTCCGAAGCTTCTTCTGCGGCTGCTTTGGCCGCTGCTTCGAGGGCCTTGCTGACGGCTTTTTCGATGGCTTTCTCTTTTTGTTTTTCGGCAAATTTCATGGCTTCGGCCATCTCGGTCTTGGCCTCGGCTTGCGCATTTTCCAGCGCTTCTGAAACGGCCTGCTTTTTTTCCTGCGTTTCAATTTTTTCTCTTCTTTTATTGATGGCATAAACACCGCCCAGCAGCACCGGCCAGAGTCCGACAACCATCGGCACCACGCTCAGGGCTCCGGAGGTCAATTTCGGTGCCGGTGTCGTCCCAAGATCTTCCCGCATACCGATATCTTTGAAGGGGACCGCGGACAGATAAAGCCAGTTGGTTCCGCCCATCTCATTTTCGCCATAAACATGGTCAACATACCGTTCCGGAAATTTGCGGATGCGCTCATGGCCGATCCGCAGTAAATCTTCACGCTTGCCGTAAGTCAGCGCTTCGGTCGGGCAGGCCTCGACACACCCGGGCAGCAGACCTTTTACAATTCGCGGATGACACATGGTGCACTTTCTGACCCGGGGCGAAAAAGCCTTGTCATATTCGTAGGCCGGTATCTCAAAGGGACAGGCGATCATACAATAGCGGCAGCCCACGCAAACGGTTTCGTCGTAAATTACCGCCCCGGATTCGTTTTTTGAAAAGGCCCTGACAAAACAGACGGAGGCACAGGCCGGCTCCAGGCAATGGTTGCACTGGACTTTACGGTACAGCGGCCCCTGGTTGCCGCCGGCATCGTCATAGCGATTGACGATGGTATAGGCCTTGGATGTGGTCCGACGATCGGTATCCATTACGGATAAATCACTAAACGCCTTATCCGGCTGCGGCAGTTCATTGACCGTGTTGCAGCCTTCTTCACATTTGCGGCAGCCGATACAGCGGGTGCTGTCGAAGAGCACCCCGTTGCTATCCGGATAACCGCTGAAATTTTTGTTGGTTGCCGCGCGGGCGGTTTTGCCCATGGCGGTGCCCATACCGGCCGCGCCCAGCCAGCCTAGAAATTTTCGACGTGAAATGGACATATATCTACCTCTATTTTTCGTTCACAGGTTCTGCATTCAAGGTCAGAGCAACCTATGAACTGAACCTCTATACCCTGACCCTCATATCCCTTCTGGATGACAGGCGTGCAATCGGTTGATACCGGCTTTTTAATGCCCATCGCTTTATGGCACTCCATGCATTGCCGGTGATAGGCGGCCATTAATCCGGGTTTGAAAGGATCCTTGGCGTTAAACGGCTTGCCGTGGCAGCTGACACACTTCGGCGGTTCCTTGGCCGCCGGGCTGTTGTGGTGACAGCCCTGGCAAACCGTGCCTTTTTCGTGATGAAAATAATTCGCCAGTTTATTGCTGTTAATGTTATCGACCATGGTTTGAAAGATTTTACGATGGGGCATCTTTACCGGTTCATATTTATTCATCAGGGTATTGATGGTTACGGTTTCCGGTATATCGTCCTGGTTATACGTCGCTGCAATAACTTCCCGTTTCTCCAGAATCTCCGCCGCCGCCTGTTTAACCTCGTTCCGTTGTACCTCATCACTGATCTGAGAATTCGGAACCATGTGACAATTCTGACAGGCAGACGTGCCCTGCTGGCGTTTTTTCTCGAAGGAAGTGTGGCAGCCGGCACAGCTCTGATCGGTCTGCCGGGTTTCATGGCAGCCCATACAGCTTTGATTTACATTTACGCGATGCATGGCTTGCGCAAGTGTGACAAAATTGCCCTCTTTGGACCCCTCCAGTACGTGGCAGCTGTTGCAGGCTTTCAGGTCGGCATGGTGACAGACCCGGCACGTGTCATTATACAACTCATGGGCCTTGTGATTAAACGGCACATGATTCATCCGGGTTGCCGGATTTGAAGTTTTATCCTGGCCTTTCACCGATTTAACGAAAACAAAATCCGGTTGGTTGGCCTCCATGCGCGGTACATCTCTAATTTTTTCGATCAGCTTTTGCTCTGCGGGATCATGGCAGCCATTGCAGGTGATCGGACCGGCGCTTTCATTTTGGGCGAGGACTTCACGATGGCAGCCGATACAGGCCATATGCGCTGCCAGGCGCAGGGAGATCCGCTTTTCTTCGGTCGTTTCCTGATGGCAATACCGGCAGGTGCCTTCCTGCCCCTTGGCATAATATAGTTTTTGGGTGGCTTCGTTGTATTCATGATGGCATTTTTCGCACTTTTTATCCATCGCTTTGGAATGCCGATAGTGCAAGGATTTGTCCATGCCGATGGATTTCCAGGAAGACTTGACGGCAACCTGCTGCTGATGACATATACCACACTCAAGGGGTCCGCTTTTTTCTCCGGCAGCTTTGGTCTGTTGGTGGCAGTCGATACAATTGTCGTGGAATATATCCATAACCGCCTGCTTGGTTGTATCTTTGAGCCGCATATATTTGGTGGACATGCGCTGTTTGTCCGATAACTTGTCTTTTTCAGACAGATGACAGGCCGCGCAGTTTTTATTCTTTTTCGCGAGAGCTTCCGTGTGCTTCTGGTGCAGAAATGTGACGGGAGGTTTTTCCAGTTTGCCGAAAACCCGCATTGAATCGATGCGGATAATATCAGCCCGGGCTTCAAGCCCCTCCTTCGGTGCCGTTTTTAATCCGAATACCGCAGAGCTGCTCATAAAAAAGGCAACCATAAAAGCTGCAGCTAAAGCAGCGGTCCAGCGTGACATTGCTCTTCCCTTCTCCATATTGATGTCCTTACCTTTTGACAAAAATTTCATTAACTGGATTCATGCATTCTCATGTGAATACGTTTTTCGTTATTCAGAAGGTCCTGAATCGATGTACCGTCATAAATATCAAATATCGCGTCATTGACTTGATTCCACATTGCAGCAAAAGCGCAGTTGCCGCTAAACGGACAATTACTTTTAGATACGCAGGCCGGGCAGTTGTCGGCGCCTGAAAGCTTGTCCATAAATCGCAATACATCCCCGACACTGATTTTATCCGGGCTGCGGGTCAGGTAATAACCACCGTAAAATCCGCGCTTGGAATTCACCAGACCGCTGCCCTTCAATTGGCTGAGAATAACCTCCAGAAACCGCAGCGGTATCGATTGAACTTCGGCAATTTCGGAAATCTTTTTAGGGCCTTGCCCCTGGTGTTTGGCCAATTCAAAAATTGCCCGCAACGCGTATTGATTTTTTTTAGGTGTAATCGGCATAGGGTATAATCCCGACTTTTTTACACGGGAAACTTCTTGACTTATTTAGTCGGGTTAGTTGTCGACTTTTTTTGTCAAGAAATCAGCCGATTGTCAATATTTTTTTTGGAATTTTTTATTTTTTTTTACTAATTATTATAGAAAGTTAGCTTACAGTCTACCGTTAAAATTCCCTAGGAAAATGGTAGGATTAGTCCAGGATAAGGTGTCAAGAAGTCGGAAGTTGGAAGGCGGAAAATATGGGTAGGCGTACAGCACAAGGAAGGTTAAAAGGCGAACACAGGCCTGTTATACCATGGGCGTTGATACATAAAAATTCTTACCAAAAAAAGCCGGAGCGCTTGGAGCGCCCCGCCTTTTCTGACTGAGTCCATCGAATTTTATGGATTAAGCAACGCTGACCTGATGGGCACCTGCCATGGGGTCTTTAAAAGGAATGGATACCTTGAGAACGCCGTCTTCATATTTTGCCGAGGCCGCTTTTGAGTTTACCGGACAGCAAAAGGCCGCGGTGGTGACATAATCGAAATCACCGCGCGGTGCGTTCAGGCTGAAACTGTCATCCATCATCTTAAGGTTGATGTCTTCTTTTTTAACACCCGGGATGCAGATTTCAAGGTTTAAATTTCTATTGTCATCGTCCACATAAGAGCATACTTCGGCGGCCATTTTAAATTTATCTTGCGCCATTGTTTTCACCTCCTGTGATTATTCAGGAAATATTTATGTGAATTCATTATCGAACAATAATGTTCTAAATATTTCTGGTTTTCGGATTTATTCCGATCATGGTTTTATGTTAATGCAAAATACCCAAATGGCAAGCATATACAATTAATAAGACTATTGACAAGCAGAGCGACAGTTTATTATGCCAAAATACGAAATATGCGCCGCATAAAATAATTAAGCCGCCGGCGCTTGAGTCTACCAAGTCACGTCAGTTTTCAGCAAACAATCTTCAACCCTGGATGTACTATTTTTCAGGGCGGATTAATTATATGTATAGCACTTTAACCGAAAAACGCATTGCCACCCTGGCGGCCAATGTCATTTACGAAGCCTTGAACACGTATCAGGCCAGGTACAAAGGAATTACGCAGCGGGCGCGATTACGCTTTAAAAACCGGGATTGGCACAGCATGCAGCGGGATGCAGCCGAAAGGCTGAGACTTTATAAAGATGTCGTCGATCACATCGAGCGCCGCATAAAATACCTGCTGGTGGGCCGCGCTCAAAATAAGCAGGTCTGGGAACAAATTAAAACGGTATATTCGGGGATGATTGCCGGCAATCACGACTGGGAACTGGCTGAAACTTTTTTCAATTCAATTACCCGGCGAATCTTTGTAACCGTTGGGGTTGATCGTAAAATCGAGTTTGTCAACACGGATTTTGACTCGTCCCGCAACCATTGCGCTGAGGCAGTATTTCAGACCTATACCGGACAGAAATCGACCGCTGATCAAATTTTACAGATTTTAATTGACTACCCGCTACTGGCGCCGTTTCATAATGCATCCCACGACGCGGCTCAGGTGGCCGCCAAAATAGAGCGCCACCTGCACGATCATGGATTTTCCGGCATCATCGACCGGATTGAAATGGTCCGCAGCGTCTTTTACCGGGGGATGGGGGCCTATCTCATCGGACGCATTCATGCGGACTCAAAATTGGTTCCATTGGCGCTTGCCTTGCTGCATTTGCCGGGCGGAATCGTAGTTGATGCGGTTCTTTTAGATGAAGACGATGTCAGCATCTTGTTTAGTTTCACCCGCTCATACTTTCATGTTGTGGTGGATAGACCGTATGATTTAATTAACTTTCTGAAGTCTATCTTGCCCCGCAAACGGATTGCCGAACTATATATCGCAATCGGTTATACCAAGCATGGCAAAACCGAAATATACCGGGAACTGCTGGATCATTTGATGGTCTGCCATGAAGATCGTTTCGACATCGCACCCGGTAAGCCCGGCATGGTAATGATCGTGTTTAACATGCCCGATTATGATCTGGTGTTCAAACTGATTCGTGATCGATTCGAGGAGCCGAAGAATACGACCCGCCGGCAAGTTATGGAAAAGTACGATCTGGTTTTCAGACACGATCGGGCCGGCCGCCTGGTGGATGCCCAATCGTTTGAGCATCTAAAATTCGACGCCTGCTGCTTTTCCGAGCAGTTGCTGGCCGAATTAAAGCAGGCAGCCGGCAGCACCGTCCGCATTGAAGATAAAAATATTATCGTCAACCACGCCTATGTTGAACGTCGCGTCACGCCCCTGGATGTCTTCCTGGAACAGGCCGAAGAAGCGGAGGCCAGCAAGATTGTAGTTGATTGGGGCAACACGATTAAAGATCTGGCCGTCAGCAACATCTTCCCGGGAGATATTCTGCTGAAAAATTTCGGCGTCACCCGGCATGGCCGGGTGGTGTTTTATGACTACGATGAACTCTGTCTACTGACCAGCTGCAACATCAGAAAACTGCCGGAATCTGCCGACTATGATGATGAGATGGCTGCCGAACCCTGGTTTTATGTGGATAAAAACGATGTTTTCCCGCAGGAATTTCGCAATTTTCTGGGGCTGCCCGAATCATTGCAGGAAGTATTTCTGCAGCATCATGCGGACCTGTTTGAAGTTGACTTCTGGCTGCAGGCCCAACAGGCCATCCAGGCCGGCAACCTGCCGCATATATATCCATATGCCCGCAGTTGTCGAATCGAACGGAAATGATTGTTGCGGGGGTCTGGTAATCACATTGACTCAGAAGGAAATCGGTCTTAACTTGTCAGAAATTTACAGAATCCGGACCAGGGGTTTGGTGACAACCTTTACAGAAAGGATTGAGGAAAATGACAGCCACCATAGAAGATAAAGCCAAAGAACTTTGTGAAAAACTCGCATGCCATGAGATCCAGGAAGACGAAGCCGCCTGCCTGAAACAGGAGTGGGATTGCGATCCACGCTGGAAGGGAATTGAGCGACCCTATTCAGCCGAAGATGTTCTCAAACTCAGAGGAACGCTGAAAGTCGAATACAGTTTTGCCGAAGCCGGCGCCCATCGTTTATGGCATCTGCTGCAAACCGAAGATTACATTCCGGCCCTGGGCGCACTGACCGGCAATCAGGCCGTCCAGCAGGTCGAAGCCGGCCTGAAAGCGATTTACCTGAGCGGATGGCAGGTGGCGGCCGACGCCAATCTGGCCGGCGAAATGTACCCCGACCAGAGCCTGTATCCGGCCAACAGCGTTCCGGAAGTGGTCAGACGGATTAACAATGCCCTGCGGCGGGCGGATCAAATCCAGGTCCTGGACGGCCGAAAAAACGGTCCCTACTGGTTTGCCCCGATTGTCGCCGATGCTGAAGCAGGCTTCGGCGGTCCCTTGAATGCTTTTGAGTTAATGAAGCAGATGATCGATGCCGGTGCGGCCGGGGTTCACTTTGAAGATCAGCTGGCTTCGGCCAAAAAATGCGGCCACATGGGCGGCAAAGTACTCGTTCCCACCCAGGAATTTATCACCAAACTGATATCCGCCAGGCTGGCGGCCGACATCTGCGGCGTACCCACCGTCCTGGTCGCCCGAACGGATGCCGAGGCCGCCAAACTGCTTACCAGCAACATCGACAAACGCGACGAACCGTTTCTGACCGGCGAGGGCCGCACTTCCGAAGGTTTTTATTATATTAAAAACGGTGTCGATACGGCGATTGCCCGCGCACTGGCCTATGCCCCCTATGCCGATCTGGTGTGGTGTGAGACATCCCGCCCGGACCTGGCGCAGGCCAAAAAATTTGCGGAAGCCATCAAAGCCGAATTTCCGGACAAACTATTGGCCTACAACTGCTCGCCGTCATTTAACTGGAAGGGCAACCTGTCGGATACCGACATTGCCAGGTTTCAAAAAGAACTCGCGGCCATGGGCTATAAGTTTCAATTCGTCACCCTGGCCGGATTTCACGCCCTTAATCTGGGGATGTTCGACCTGGCGCTCAGCTATAAAAAAGAAGGCATGCTGGCCTATTCCAACTTTCAGCAGGAAGAGTTTGCCTACGGCAAAGATGATGGCTACATGGCCATTACCCATCAAAAGTTTGTCGGAGCCGGCTACTTTGACCGGGTAATAAATTGTATCACCGAAGGCGCGAGTTCGGTGGGAGCCCTCGAAGGCAGCACGGAGAAGGATCAGTTCTAAGAAAGGAGAAAACATACCATGAACATCGCGGTGCCCAAAGAGGTTCATGAGGATGAAACCAGGGTAGCCATGATTCCCGAACACGTTGCCAAGCTGGTTCAGGCCGGCGCCGAGGTTTCAATAGAATCCGGTCTGGGACAAACGCTACGAATTGCCGACGAACAATACACCAACGCCGGTGCGTCTGTGTCGCCGGATCGCAGCGCGCTCATTCAGAATGCCGATATGGTGCTGCGGATACGCAAACCCGCTGCGCAGGAGGTCGAACTGATGAAGCCGGGCTGCATTTACATCAGCCTGCTGGATCCGTTTAACGAACGCGAACTGATTGATCAATTCGTCGCCCGGGGGGTCAGCGCCATCAGCATGGAAATGATTCCGCGCATCACCCGCGCCCAGAAAATGGATGTTTTAAGCTCCCAGGCCAATTTGGCCGGCTATGCCGCGGTCATCATCGCCTCCGAGAGGTTGGACAAAATTTTGCCCATGATGATGACGCCGGCGGGCACCATCGCCCCGGCCCGGGTATTCGTTATCGGTGTCGGCGTTGCCGGACTGCAGGCGATTGCCACCGCTAAACGGTTGGGTGCAAGAGTTGAAGCATTTGATACCCGCCCGGTTGTTGAAGAACAGGTAAAATCACTGGGAGCGCGGTTTGTCAAAATTGATCTGGGTGAAACCGGTCAAACCAAAGATGGCTATGCCAATGCCTTAACCGAAGAACAGCTGCAGAAGCAGCGCGAGGGCATGGCCAAGGTCTGCGCCTCAGCGGATATCGTCATTACGACCGCCCAATTATTCGGCCGCCCGGCCCCGTTAATTGTCACTGAAGAAATGGTGCGCGGCATGCAGCCCGGTTCCGTGATTGTCGATCTAGCGGTAGAAAGCGGCGGCAACGTTGCCGGATCACAGGTTGGCCGGGAGGTGGAGGTAGACGGTGTCCGCATCATCGGACTGGCAAATCTGCCCGGTCAAGTCGCCGTCAATGCCAGCCAGATGTTCTCTTCGAATCTTTACAACCTGGTCGAAGATTCCTGGAACACCGCTGAAAAAAGATACGACTTAAACTTTGAAGATGAAATTATCAAAGGCTGTGTGATTACCCACGGGGGAAAAATTGTCAATGAAATGATCGCCAAACACTATAGCGACAAGCAACAGGGCGGCTAGAGTGCGACAGAGTTGGTAAATACTGTCTACAACAATATGAATTTCTATAGTGCACTAAAGTGCCTAAAATGCCTAAAGTGAACTAAAATGCCTAAAATTATGGTGTCGCTACGCTCCGTCTTTTTATCAACAGCTTCAATTTAATCGACAGAATACCTCAATTTTAGGCAATTTAGACAGTTATCAATTCAGTTTTGCGCAATAAACGCAAAATATTTTTCAGTTTGTTTGTAAACCCCTGGTATACAGGCGTTTATGAAGATCAATGTCGGCGTCAACTTTTTAAATAGGATAAAAGTTAAACGATCGATTGTCATATAATAGGCAGAGCGAAGCGATACCATAAATCTTCAATCTTCAATCTTCAATATTCAATTCCGGCTTGTCCGGGTTGGGCATTAATAAATTAAGGAGACCACCATATGTCTTTCGGACTACTCATCTTTGTCTTTGTCCTGGCCATTTTTCTGGGAGTAGAGCTCATCAGCAAGGTGCCCTCCCAATTGCACACGCCGCTGATGTCCGGCACCAATGCGATTTCCGGCATCACCATTGTGGGAGCCCTGACCGCAACCGGGCAGCGCTGATCTGCTGGGCACTATCCTGGGCGCCGTTGCCCTGGTATTTGCCACGATCAATGTGGTCGGCGGATATCTGGTCACCAATCGCATGCTGGCGATGTTCAAGCGCAAAGACGGAGAAAAAAAATGACGGATTACACCCAAACACTCTGATAGATCTGGCCTACATTGTGGCCTCGATTCTATTTATCCTCGGCATCAAGATGCTCGGCAAACCGCAACGCGCGCGCACGGGAAACATGGTTTCAGCGCTGGGCATGCTGATTGCGGTGACGGCGGTGCTGTTTGAATGCTGTCTTTCTTTTGAGTGGGTCATTGTCGGCCTCGTAATCGGTTCGTTGATCGGTGTGATTGCCGCGCGCACGGTCCAAATGACGGCCATGCCCCAGATGGTGGCCGTGTTAAACGGATTTGGCGGAATCGCAAGCTTACTGGTCGGCTGGGAAAATTTTCACAGCCAGCCGGACAGCAACCTCTTTGTCAGAGTGGCAGTATTGCTGGCGGTGCTGATCGGCGGGGTCGCCTTCTCCGGAAGCCTTGTCGCTTACGGCAAACTGGCCGGCAGGCTCTCCGGTCGGCCGATTGTGTTTAAGGGACAGCAATTGATCGAACGCCGCAATTGTTGCCGTGATACTGATCTGCGGCGCTTTTCTTTTCTATCATCCCACCGGCGCTTTCGCGTATGTGGTATTTCTATTGGTCATGGGTTTGTCACTGGCACTGGGTGTCATTGGCGGTCATTCCCATCGGCGGCGCAGATATGCCGGTGGTTATCGCCCTGTTAAACAGTTATTCTGGTCTGGCGGCCTGCGCCGCCGGATTTATAATTATAAACACTGTTCTGATCGTCGCCGGCTCCCTGGTAGGCGCCAGCGGTTTAATCCTGACCGGCATCATGTGCAAAGCCATGAATCGGTCTCTGAGCAACGTCCTGTTTAGCGGGCTGAAAGCCGTTGCCAGCAGCAATGCGGCCGCACAGGTCCAGGGTGAGCCCAAACCGATCACCCCCGAAGATGCCTATTATATTCTCGAAGCCGCACGTTCGGTGGTCATCGTACCGGGATACGGTATGGCCGTGGCCCAGGCCCAGCACGCCGTTCGCGAACTGGGGGAAATACTCGAAAATAACGGGACCGAAGTCCGTTATGCGATCCATCCGGTGGCCGGCCGCATGCCCGGCCACATGAATGTGCTGTTGGCCGAAGCCAACGTGCTCTACGAGCAATTGGCCGAAATGGATGATGTCAATCCCATCATGGAGACGGTCGATATCTGCATTGTGATCGGCGCCAATGATGTGGTCAATCCGGCTGCGCGGGAAATTGAATCGAGTCCCATTTATGGGATGCCGATCATTAACGCGGACAAAGCCAAAACCGTCATCGTGCTTAAACGATCCATGGCCCCCGGTTTTGCCGGGGTCGACAATCCGCTTTTTGTCAAGGAAAACTACCCGCATGCTGTTCGGCGATGCCAAAGCCACCGTGCAGCAGCTGGTGGCGGAGTTTAAGGAAAATAGGCGCTGGCGCGGCTGGAATGCTGAGGCATAAGGCTGGAAAGCTTGAAGGTTGAATGCAATATTCGGCTCCAAGCTTCCTGGCCTCCAGCCTCCCAGCCACTTGAGAAAATGCAAGAAAAAATTGCTCAAATCGCGGCAAAAATCAAAAGGCGGCAACAACGTCGTCTTCACCGGCGCCGGGATCTCCACTGAAAGCGGTATTCCCGATTACCGCAGTCAGGGCGGCATCTGGGACAAATTTCGCCCGGTTTATTTTGATGAATTCATGTCGTCGCAAGACGCCCGCGCAGAATACTGGCGTCGCTGGGTAGAGCTTTACCAGGGTATCGCCGCCGCACAACCGAACCCGGCCCACCTGGCGCTGGTCAAACTCCATGACATGGGGTTGCTGCAGGCGGTGGTCACCCAAAACGTCGACGGTCTGCACCAGGAATCGGGGCTGCCCGATGAAAAAATTGTCGAACTGCACGGCAACACCTGCCGTATCCGCTGCATGAGCTGCCGCCGGATTATTGCCGTCGAAAATGTTCAACAGCGATTGACAGCGGGCGATCCGGCGCCGGAGTGCCAATGCGGCGGCTATTTAAAGCCGGACACCATCTCCTTCGGCCAGTCCATGCCCGTCGCGGAAGTTGAAAAAGCGGCCGCCCTTTCCCAGCAAAGTGATTTTTTCCTGGTGGTCGGTTCCACCCTGCTGGTTCAGCCGGCGGCCCACATGCCGATTTATGCCAAAGACAACGGTGCCTTCCTATCGATCATCAACCTGTCGGAAACGCCCTGCGACCAGATGTGCGATGTGCTGATCCGGGAAAAAGCCGGGCTAGCGCTGCAAGAGATCGTCAAAGCGGTGGAGAAAGACTAGGCCCTCGATACTGGACGCTCGATCCTGAATGTTCGATTCTCGATTCGGGATACCGGATTACTCGAGTGCGGAATATCCAAGTTTTACTTAAGATTCGTTTCGTTTTAGAGGATCTGGGCCCGACTTTCGTTAAGTTCGGTCAGATCATGAGCCTGAGACTGGATCTGCTGCCAAGCGAATTGCTTTTTGAATTGAGCAGGCTCCAGGATGAAGTTCCGCCGGTAGAAGCCTCCAAAATCCCGACCGTCGTTGAAAAAGGCCTTGGACAATCGATCGAAATAAAAGATATGGGACCTGGGGACGAATACGATGCTCAAGGTCTCGCAAAACAAGGAATCAACGCCGCAATCAAGCAAATACTCGTAGACGGTTTTTTTCAACGCCGATCCCCATCCCGGCAACCTGCTGGTTACAGCAGATATGCTGCTGTGCATATTTAATAGCGACCGATTTGGGACTATGGTTGGTTATCACCATTTTGCGTGCCAAGAAATACTGAAATCAGAGCGGTAAGCACCATTTCAAGGGTGCAAACCTGGTCATATATAACCAATGGTCATATATAACCATATTATTGCACTAACTCATCCCCCCTCATTCAGACGTTTTAATAAATTATTATAATAAATATCAGTATGTTAGATTAAAATTAGTTGAATTAAATCTGCATGGCACAAAGTGTGAATGTATCAAGGCGGACAGTTTGAAACTATTTGGTGGCAGCTTGAATGGAAAAATACCGCAGCCCAAGCCGTGTATCTTGTCTTTGAGCAGAGGAGGGGTGACGTGATCATTGTCAGGATAACCATGAAAGCACTTGCAGAAAAGCGAAAAGAGATTTTGCAAACACTTCTTTCAATGATTGAACCAACCAAAAATGAGAGAGGGTGTCTGAGCTTTCACGCTTTCCGGGACATCGCGGACAAGAACGGCTTCGACCTGATCGCGACAGTGGCAAACCCGCGAAGATCTGGACCATTATATCAGGTCCGGCAGGTTCAGTGTTTTGCTTGGAATAAAGAGCCTTTTATGCGAACCGCCGCAAATTCAAATCCACACGGTTTCGCATTCGGAAGGATTGGAGACCGTTAATACCGCCTATTCGTTTAATGGAACTTTAAAGCAATAAACGAAATGCAAGTTCAGTCTTAAAGTTTTGGAAGGAACAGGAGATTCGATGGGCGACAAGGGAAAAAAAGATAAAGGCAAACGCCAAGAACAGAAACAAAGCAACCAAACACCAAAGGAGAAGCGCAAGCAAAAAAAAGACAAAACGAAATCGATTTGGGCAATTGGAAGATAAGCGTAAAGCATACAGGCAGCGGTTATGACATCTGTTATCAAGTATTATGCGGGAATCGACTCGATTGCCGTAATCGGCAACTATCTGCCCCGCCAGTGCGGTATCGCAACCTTCACCACGGATCTGGTGGAAGGCTTATCGGCGGAAGCCCCCGATATTTACTGCTGGGCGGCTGCCATCAATGACAAACCCGAGGGCTATCCATATCCCGAAAAAGTGCGCTTTGAGATCAACCAGAACAAGTTGACCGATTATAGTGTCGCAGCTCAATTTCTCAATATCAGTCAGACGGATATTGTCTGCGTGCAGCATGAATACGGTCTTTTCGGCGGTCCGGCCGGCAGCCACCTGCTGAAACTACTGGGTGATCTGCGCATGCCGGTGGTGACGACGTTACACACGGTTTTGAAGGACCCCGCGCCGGAATATCGTGCCGTCATGTGCAAGCTATGCGATCTGTCCGACAAACTGGTCGTGATGAGCCATAAAGCATATGACTTCCTCAAAGATATCTATGATGTGCCCGAGGATAAAATTGCCTTTATCCATCACGGCATTCCGGATACGCCGTTTATTGATCCCAGCTTCTACAAAGACAAGTTCGGCGTGGAAGGCAAAAAGGTTCTGCTCACCTTCGGCTTGCTTTCCCCGAATAAAGGCATTGAAAATGTATTGCAGGCGCTTCCGGCGGTCATCAAAAAACACCCGGATGTGGTCTATATTATCCTGGGTGCAACCCATCCGCATATTTTGAAATCGCAGGGGGATGCTTACCGTATCATGCTGCAGCAGCTTGTGCGCAAACTCGATATCGGCGCGCATGTCATTTTTCAAAATCGCTTTGTTGAACTAAAAGAGTTATGTGAGTTTCTCGGCATCGCCGATATCTACGTAACCCCTTATCTGGAAGAGGCCCAGATTACCTCCGGGACCCTTGCCTATGCCATGGGCACAGGCAAAGCCGTCATTTCAACCCCGTACTGGTATGCCACCGAGATGCTGGCCGAAGGCCGGGGCCGAATTGTACCCTTCCGCAATCCGGCTGCCATGGCGGAACAAATTATCGAACTTTTGGACAACGATGTCGCTCGGCACGCCATGCGCAAAAAAGCCTATATATTCAGCCGCGACGCAGTCTGGAAGGAGGTATCCCGAAAATATCTCCAGGTATTCAGTGAAGTGCGGCGAAACCGCACCAGCAACCCGCGTCCCCGGCATTCCTATGTTGAAAACATCAAGGCCATCACGAATTTCGAGCTGCCGGAGATCAAGCTCGATCACCTGAAAGCATTTACCGATGATACCGGTATCTTGCAGCATGCCAACTATACCATTCCCGATCGCACCCATGGCTATTGCACCGATGATAATGCCAGAGCGCTGCTGGTTGCCGCCATGGGTCAAAAATACCTGCCGACAAACGGCCTGGGGCTTAATTCCCTCAGCGGTCATTATCTCGGATTTCTTCTGTATGCCTATAATGAAAAAGATGGACGCTTTCGCAATTTCATGACTTATGCGCGGCAGTGGGTGGAAGAGATCGGGTCCGAGGATGCGCATGGCAGAGCGCTCTGGTGCCTTGGCAAAGCAGTGGCTTTTCTTGACGACCCCGGGCATCTTGCAATGACCACGACCCTTTTCAAAAAGGCACTGCGAGCTGTCGAGAATTTTCATTCGCCCCGCACCATCGCTTTTTGTCTGGTGGGCATGCATGCTTACCTGCAGAAATTTTCCGGCGACAGTGATGTGCGCAGGATCCGGGAAGTTCTGGCCGACAGGCTTTACGATCAATTTAAAAACCATGGAACCGAGGATTGGCCCTGGCTTGAAAACGCGCTAAACTATGCTAACGGCAAACTGCCCCATGCCCTGCTGCTGTCCGGCCACCGGATGCAGCGCAAGGACATGATCGATATGGGGCTCAACTCCCTCAAGTGGCTGCTTGCCATCCAAACCGAAGACAACCACTTTGTGCCCATCGGCAGCAACGGCTGGTATGAAAAAGGCGGACCCAGAGCCCGTTTCGACCAGCAGCCCGTCGAAGCCAACGCCATGGTTGAAGCCTGTGTCGAAGCGTTTAATATTACCCGGGACCACTCATGGTTTGAGAATGCGGTCATGTGCTTTCAATTGGTTTCTCGGACACAATGACCTGAATATGCCGCTCTATGATCCCAAGACCGGCGGCTGCCGGGATGGATTGATGGCGGACGGCATTAACCAGAATCAAGGCGCCGAATCGTCCCTGGCCTGGCTGCTTTCGCTGATGACATTGCAAAAGCTTTATGCCGACGAGGTTTTAAACCCGTCATCGTCCCCGAAAGCCGATTAGCTAAAGGATCCGCCATGCATATTGCGATGCTCTCGCCCATTGCCTGGCGCACGCCGCCCCGCCATTATGGCCCCTGGGAAAGCGTGGCGTCACTCTTGACCGAAGGGCTGGTAGCCCGCGGTCATGAGGTCACCTTGTTTGCAACCGCGGATTCGCAGACCAGCGGCACGCTGCATGCCGTTTGCCCGCGGGGCTATGAAGAAGACCGCTCACTCATACCCAAAGTCTGGGAATGCCTGCACATTTCAGAACTCTTTGAGCATGCCGATGCCTACGACATGATCCACAACCATTTTGATTTCCTTCCTCTGACTTATACCGGTCTTACCACCACTCCGGTCGTGACCACCATTCACGGCTTTTCATCGCCCGGGATTCTGCCGGTTTACCAGAAATACAACGGCCGGGCGTTCTATGTTTCCATCAGCGATGCCGATCGATCGCCGGATCTTGATTATATCAAAACCATCCATCACGGCATTGATATCAAGCAATTTGATTTTCAGCCTGCCCCGGACGACACCCTGCTTTTTTTCGGGCGCATTCACCATGACAAGGGGGCCCGACAAGCGATTGAAATTGCCGGGGCCTGCCATAAAAAGCTGATATTGGCGGGCATTATCCAGGACCAGGCTTACTATGACCGATATGTCGCCCCTCACTTAGGCAACGGCCGGGTGATTTATGCCGGCAGCGTCGGACCGGTTGAGCGCAACCGCCTGCTCGGCAAAGCCTGCGCACTATTGCACCCCATCCAGTTTGATGAGCCTTTCGGTCTGTCCGTTATCGAATCCATGGCCTGCGGCACCCCCGTGATCGCCTTTGATCGGGGCAGCATGCCCGAACTGATCGAAAACAGCAAAAGCGGTTTTTTGGTCGGCAGCCGTGGAGGAGGCCGTTGAGACGGTTGGACGTATTAAAGAGATTGACCGCGCATATTGTCGTTGCCATGTTGAACAGCATTTCACCGTCGAGCGCATGATCGATGAATACATCCAAGTCTATGAAATGATTATAGAGGACAGGCCACGATGAAAACGCATCATCCAATAATAACCCGCTATAAACAAAATCCAATTCTGACAAGCAAGGATGTGCCCTATCCGGTAGCTACGGTTCACAATGCGGGCATCGTCAAACACAACGATCGTTACATTATGCTTTTCAGGTCGCATCTGCTAAACGGGCGCTCCATCATCGGCCGGGCCGACAGCGAGGACGGGTTTTCATTTACGGTTCATCCCAAACCCTTTCTGATACCGTCAACGGACACTGTTTTTGCCGAATATGAAGCGTTCGGCGTCGAAGACCTGCGGATTTCCCGGGTAGAAAACGATTACCTGCTGACCTATAGCGCCTATTCCCGTCACGGCGTTCGAATTGCCCTGGCGCGCACCCGGGATTTTGAAAAAGTGGAACGGATTGCGCTGATCACCCAGGCCGACCTGCGCAACGTGGTCATTTTCCCTGAAAAGTTCGGCGATCGGTATGTGCGTTTAGACCGGCCGCATTCCGAAATTTCGCCCTGGTCGATCTGGATTTCCTATTCGCCCGACCTCGTGCACTGGGGCGATTCCCGGGTGATTATGAAACCGGTGGCCTATCACTGGGATGAAATGAAAATCGGGCCCGGCGCACCGCCATTTAAAACCGACCAAGGCTGGCTTCATATTTACCATGGCGTTTTTAAGACCATGTCCGGAGCCGTGTATCGACTCGGCGCGGCCCTGCATGACCTCGATGACCCGGCGACCATCATCGGCGTTTCCGATCAGTGGATATTGCAGCCTGAGGATCCCTGGGAGGTAACTGGCTATGTCCCCAATGTTGTCTTTACCTGCGGCGCTGTTCCGGAAACCGACGGTACGGTGAAAATATACTGGGGCGGCGCGGATACGGTCATGTGCGCGGGTACGGCCGTGATCGATGATCTGGTATCGATTTGCCTTTCGGCTTCCCGTCCGCCTTTGTAGATTATTCTTTCCGGTTTATCCGGGTTGGGACCCAATGCTATGCGAGCAAAAAAACATCAAACGCTGCAAGTTGAAAGAAAAGCAATTAAAATCATTGGGGATACTTCGCGGGTGATCACCCGGTTTCATCTTCCGGATGACAGGTATCGCATATCTAAAATAATTCAGCGCATAATGAGCTTGTCTGAAACAGCGGCCAATAATTTAATGACTCAAATAATGACTGACTTTTCCGGACGGCATGAAGACATCGGGCACGTTTTCGAGCAGCACTTGGATGAGGTGACGGATTATCTTCCCCGGGACGCAATGCTCAGCGATGTTCAAAGGACCCTCATCGGAGCATACTTTACAAAGGAGTACTCTATTGAGTCAGCCGCCCTATTCAACCCTTCCCTCGTGCCCCATCCCGATCAGAGCCATCTGAAAAAAGGCAGCTTGCGCTTTGTCATGAGCCTGCGGGCAACCGGCGAAGGCCATGTTTCGTCAATTGTCTTTCGCAGCGGCGTCCTTGACCGGCACAATCGGTTTCTCTTCGACCCGATCAGTGATTTTGTGGAAACGCCGGATCGCCAATTAGACGCGGTCTACAAGCGCAATCCTTTCCAGCTCAAGCTGAACGAGATGGGGGCCGGCAATGAGATAACCGCCCATATTCTTAACCAGCTGCCGGAAGAATTTACTTATAATGAATTGATCGAAAAAATTGAAATACTTCGCGCAAAACCCCAATTTTCTGAAGCGCACCAAAAAAGAACCTTCAGGGCCATGTGCTGGCTGGCGGATTCCAATTATGAAGTGAGTTTCCATGCCGATCATCGCATCTCCGAACGGGTGATCTTTCCCGTTTCGAGAAACGAAAGCAGAGGCATTGAAGATGCCCGGTTCGTTCAATTTTTCAATGACACCGGTAGAGGTCATCTATTACGCGACCTATACCGCCTATAACGGCAGACGATTTTGCCGCAATTGATCGAAACCAAGGATTTTATCAAATTCAACATTTTAACCCTCAACGGCAAAGCCGTACAAAACAAGGGCATGGCACTTTTCCCGCGGAAAATTGGCGGCCGCTATGCCATGCTCTCGCGCCAGGACGGTGAAAACAATCATATCATGTTCTCAGACAATATCCATTTCTGGCAGGAGTCCCAAATCATCCAGGAGCCTGAATATCCTTGGGAATTCATCCAGGTCGGCAACTGTGGTTCCCCCCTCGAAACCAATGAAGGCTGGATTGTGCTCACCCATGGCGTCGGGCCGATGCGCCAGTATTGCATCGGTGCCGTATTGCTTGATCTTGAAAATCCAACAAAAATAATCGCCCGCTTGGATGAGCCGTTGCTAACTCCGTCTGAGAAAGAGCGCGAGGGATATGTTCCCAATGTTGTTTATTCCTGCGGTGCACTGATTCATAACAATGTGTTGGTCATACCCTACGCGATGTCCGATATCAATTCCGGAATAGCAACGGTGACAGTCAGAGAATTGTTAAGCTGTATGCATGCAGTAGCGTGACCCAAGGAGCATAAATTTATTAAGTTTATTTTCTCGGCAACCCGCAACCCTTCGGGGAAATCGATATATGAAAAAACACCAGAGAGAAGCGATTCTCATTTCGTTTTTGAATGAAAAGGAAAGATATAAAAAACTTGCAGAATACATTGTTCAGCTGATCCAAGACGATCCTTCGTCACCCAGAGAAAGCCTGCATACAATTATATATCGCATCAAAGATGAGTTAAGAATTATTGAGAAAATTGATAAGCAGAACAAAGAGCTTGAGGCTGGAATACCGCCAATTACGGAAAAAAATTATCGTACGAGAGTCGGTGATCTATTAGGAGTTAGGATAATCTGCCTACGGCTTTCAGATGTAGAGAAAGTAGAGGCATATCTCGGGCTGTTGTCCGAAGAGAAAATATTGCGTTTCGTAAAAGGACCGGATCATAAGAGATCTTTCATCCTGCCGGTTGACCCTGGCGAGTCTATATCAGACGGCATGGATCTAACTTATAGCGGATACTCATCTACTCATTACCAGGTAGCGTTAGGCGAGAATTCAGATGCGCCTTCCGGATCGGAGGGTCTTCAATTCGAGCTCCAATTGAGGACCATTCTTGAGGAGGCGTGGGGCGAAATTGATCACAAATACAGATACGTGCGCAGTCGAAATGGCGCAGCTCTACCCGACTACATCCACACAGGCTTCTACAATTTAAGTGCCTACCTTCAGGTCGCCGCTCTTCAGGCAGAACATTTATGTCGTCTAGCCGAAGTCCACAGTCTAAAGAAAACCGCCAAATTTAAAGGGGCACCAGAGACTCCCTTTGAAAATGGAGCCGGCTTAATTGATATTGACGAGAATGAGGCCGGTCAGGAAACTTTTGCGCCGGCTCTCGAGACGTATCTGGAAGAGATTTTGGGTTTTAAGGTCACAGTCAGAACGTTAACATACATCGAAAGGCGTCTCGACGAGGTCGGTTTCGCAGAAAAGCCGCCCACCATACTTCAGAAGGTGTTTACAAAAGATCGGGTAGTTGAATTTCGGGCCATTTTCCGCGATACGCTTAATCATATACCTTTTACAAATGCCAAGGAGCGAAACATTGATGTAATAAATGCTTTAAATTTCGCCATTTTCGACGAGCTCCAGGGGAAAAGAGTCGCCCGGGAAGGATTAAGGTCCGTGTTGAGATGGAGAAAAGAGCGCTCAGCGTGTTAGCATATTTATCCTTGATGCCGAAACTGAACTGATCGAAGACGCCAATCCATATTTCCAGCGGGTTTACCCTAACGTTGCAAAAGCCGGAGGGCTTCAGAGTCAAGGCGTCTGAGGGTGAAGTCGTAGTACTTTACTTCGAACCCTCAGCAACGCAGAATCTGAAGTCCTCCGGCTTTCCCGCAGGGTAAACAACATGGCAAAATCGACCCCATCCTTGGAATGCACCAATGGAGATATCCAAGAATTTGTCATTTTGCTATGATTTGGGTAATAATTGCAGATCATTGTCTAATCTTTGCCATGTTGTTTATGCAACTAAAGGGTTTACTGAGGCAGAAGACGTCAATGCCATCCAGAAGCTGGGTGCGGATAAATATATTAAAAAACATTACTTTAGAAACATTAGCGCTTGCCGTTAAGGAGGAGTTGAAAGAATAGGTATCTGAATTTTTAAGTAACAATCAACGAACTATGTTAATTGCGGTAACTTGACTTCAAACGACACCGAGGGTTATTTGCATGCAAAATTCAGAGATTAATTAGCGCTTCAATATGATCCTGGTGTTTGCTTATATCGGCTTCAGCCTCCTCACGCTCGATAATCTTGGCTATATTTTCTGCAACAGCGTTTATTAGATTTATTGCTTCCTTAAGAAACGGTCCCTCATCAACCTCTGGTTTTTCTTCCAGATAACACACTTCCAGGGTGCCAAGCCATTTATTGCTAACGGTGATTTCGCGTGATATCTTCCATCTCGTGTCTTTAAAATTTTTTGTCAAAACCTCATAACCACCAAAAATAAGTCGCGCACAAGTAGTTTCAGGGAATTGAATTGCAGGGGGAATGAAATCAACGACTGCTTGGAGGACGGCGTCCAGTGAAAAGTCAGTATCATCCCTACAACTTGAAATATCATAGAGACAGTTTAACTCTTTGATTCGCTCACTGAGTCTGTGGTGAACTAGGCCCAGTTCTTCTGCATCAGATCGTTTGAGTTCTTTAATCTCCCGGTTTAGTTCCTCATTAATATGCATCAGGCTTTTTGTGCGCCTTATATGACTGCGTTCGGTTACTTTCCGTTTCTTGCTAAGTTCTTTTGCTTTGCGAATGTATTCCAAAACTTCTTTTTCAAATTGTCTATTTTTTCGTTCCAATTCGTTGTAAGTCGATTTTCCTGCCATGAGAATATTGCCTTTTTAAATTAAAATGAGCATAGCTGTGGGAGCACGCTAGATGCCGCCTCCTATTTTTGAAGATATAACCTTTGGAGGCTCGAAGCCATCCAACTCGTTTTTTTCCAAGTGTCGAAGTTGGTGTGGTATGGCACTCAATCTGTAGCCGTACAATAAGCATGAATTGGGCATAGTCCATGAAGTAAAGTGGTATCTAGAAAGAAACCTTGATTTGGTTTTTAATAAAGGGGGATTAAAATGAACATTTTCACTGGCAACCTGCCATTCAATGTCACCGAAGGTGATCCCGCACCCCGCAACCAAATACCAGAAAACAGAGAACAGAAGTCAGAAGACAGATATCCCGGATTTTAATCGTCCGGCTCAACGCACCATGCCCTATGCCGCCACCTCGCAACCCGCACCAGTCGACATTATCCACAAACTTTGAGCTTTGAGCTATTAGCTCGCACGAATAGTGCATTTCCGCAACCCGCCATGCTACTTCACGCTTAGATTATCCACAACCCGCCGGGTTCCCTCTGTGGCCCGGGCAATCGCCATCGCCCGCTTTTTCTGGTATCTGTCGCCCACGACTCCGGTCAAGGTGACGATTCCTTTATGCACATCGACATCGATGTTAAGCGATCGTATTTCCGGCTCTGCAACCAGTTTGGATTTAATTTTGCTGCCCAGCCATTTATCATTAAAAGACTCAGCCCAGGTCTTTTCACCGATCTGCAGGTTATTGCGCACTGATTTCACACCGGCCTCATGGCTGGCAATTTGAACCGCCCGCTGGGATTCTTGGCGTGTCTTGACAACACCGGTTAAGGTAACGTGCCCGCCGACTGTATCCACATCAATCTGATGGGCCTTCACGACGTCATCTTTAATCATCGCGTTATTGATCCGGGCTGTGATGGTCGAATCATCCATCATGCGACTGGTCTGCCTCTCATCGGTGGCGACGGCATACCCGCCGCCGGCGGCACCCCCGATCAATGCCGCCGCGCACCCCGTGGATAAAAACATCATCAAGGCCGCTAACAAACCAAAATATCTTTTCATACCGCTCAATGCCTTTCTTAAAAAGGGGTGGTTTAATCTTAAATTTGAATGATTATCATCTATATCGGCAATTTTGTGAAAATATTTAGGAGGGATACCCGTTATGAAGCTGACCGACAATCTGCATGCCTTTCTCTGGCAATCCATGACCACCAACAATTGCAATACTTATTTAATTGACGGCCCCAGCCGGGTGCTGATCGACCCGGGCCATCGCGCCCAGTTTGAACATGTTCGACAGGGGTTGAAGCAGTTGGAACTGGGTATCGATGACATTGATCTGGTTATCTGCACCCACGCTCACCCCGATCATCTCGAATCGGTTCCGATGTTTAAAAACACACCGACCCTGTTTACCTTGCATGAGACGGAATGGCGCTGGGCGGCGACCATCGGAAAACAGATGAGTGCCGCCTATGGCATCGATATCGATGATTTCCGCCCGGATTTTTTTCTTCAGGAAGGAAGCCTTGCAATAAACGGGCTCAAGTTGGATATTATTCACACCCCCGGTCATTCGCCCGGCTCGGTAACGCTGTACTGGCCATTACAAAAAGCGCTGTTTACCGGTGATCTGATCTTCAAAGAAGGCGTCGGCCGCACGGACCTTCCCGGTGGCGACGGGTCGCTACTCAAGCACAGCATCAAAGGGCTGATGGGCCTGGATGCGGCGTGGTTGCTGTCAGGCCACGGTGACGTCATATCGGGAGCCGAAAAAGTCAAAAAGAATTTCGCAGATGTCGAATCGTTTTATTTTGCTTATGTGTAATTCGGTTGTATGGTTGTGTGGTTGATTGGCTGATTACTGGAGAAGATTTTAATCAATTTGTTGTTGGACGGCGATCATTTTGCAATAATCAAAATCAAGATTTACGTGACTTGATACCCATCATTTATGATAATTTTAGTCTGGATATATTTGGGATATTTCAATCTACATGCAATTTTGATGAAACTATGCTATTGGCATTATTGGCTATGGATAAAACGCTAATAAACGCTAATTAAAATTAGGTGGAGGATTAGACTCTGGCACTGAGATTACCCAAAATAATCTAATAAATTTTATAAAATCATTTTGACACCAGCTATATAAATCATGTAGATTTAAAGAGGTTAAAAAACATAAGTTATTTTCTTAAATTATATCATTATTTTCTAACTAAACCCTGAGGTTAATACGTGAGAATAAATAGTTACGAAGTTGTAATAGTCTTTGAATTTGACGAGACTATAGTTTTATCCCTAGGCCCTTCCTTGAAAGCTATTCAGAAGAGCCTTGGGGGTGAGTTGGTAACCATAAATGTTCCAGAGGACGCACCACCTCCTCTTCCTAGAATTATTTTGAAATTCAGCGATTCATTGCTAAAGTTAGGAATTGATAGGATCAGCATCACGATTAATCCCCCTTCCCATGTCAAATCAAATATCAATAAGTCTTCTAAATTTGCATTGCAGCGAACTGTATCGATAATTAAGGATCTTTTGGCATTGATCCCACAATATAAATGGTGTGGCATTGTAACAGAGTTAGAATTTCCATCTGAACAAAATTCTTATAACTTAGCAATTGAGGCGGTAACACCTGTATTCGATAAATTGATTAATATCAATCGATCCCATAAAGAATTAGCTTCATTTCAGTTGCAATATGGAATCAAAGAAAATTCCCATTTTACAAACTATACAATTAGCGGATACGAAAGTCGAAATATTAAATTTATAAGCCAAAAGAAAAAAGGTTTTGTTTCCATTCCAATTAATGATCAGGAAGTGGCTGAGTGTGGAATTAGAGTTATATTGGACGTTAATAACAAACCAGGCGGTGCAACTGAAAATACAATAGAAGATATTGAAAATATATTAAATAAAACTAATAAGTTATCATTGATCCTTCCTGATGACCTGAATTTAGGAGGAATATTAAAATGAACCCATCATATCAAAATCAAAAAACTATAAAAACCGGAACTGGGAAGGTGATCCCTTTTCTCCAAACAACCTCAGACACTACTTCTGCGGGATCTCTTGATGTTCCACCCAACCCTTTTAATAATCCTGAATACGAAGACCACTTTAAAGGACTAGTGGAATCTGCAGTATTAGAGGCGTGGATGAAAGTGCATTTTCTTGATAGTGAAAAAGTTGATGACCCGTTTGATGCGATTTATCTTGCTGAGTTGCCTCCAGACACTATCGATAGTAGTAAATTAGATCAAATTATTAAATTTGCAGACATTGAAGATCTTTCCGATACGGTTCATTTCGACGATGAATGGGAAGATTAATATGTACTTAGACGATGAGAGTATTGAAAGGGGCGTTTTACGACAGGGAGATATCATTGCGGACGTCCATCTTCTTGGAGCAATAAATATTAACAGTATACAGTATACTTCAATTGCTGGCTCAGAACCCAATCAGTTTGTGAGTTGGTTAATTCCAACTTCTCCGAAATACGGCGATGCAATGGTCCTTTCACATAGCTGTGAGATTGACCCCGAAAATACGATCAAACTAACAAGTATTATCCTCGCACCCTTGAGAGACATCAATACAGCAACAGCGCCAGATAAGATTCAAGATCTTATTGAAAGCAATGAAATTGGTCGCACTGAATCACAAGCAAGTTATTTGAAATATTTTTATGTTTATCCTAATGAGAATTTAAAATTCCATAACGGGGCTATTGTAGACTTTTCAAAATGTTTCAGCTTACGTCGGCAGTCATACAATATTTTGCGCTCAAACAAAATCGCGCAACTTAACAGTAAAGCGACGTCGAGTATGGCATTAAAACTTGCTTTATTCTATCATCGAAATGGTAATTTCCCAAAGCGCTAAAAAATCCTCCCTGCAATTAATCTGCTTCCAATTTATCCGATTTCAGCCTGTCCTCAAATTGCCGCCGCATTTCTTGTGCTTTCTGCTGCCATTTTTCATCAGCATCGAGATTGGGAAGGACCGCGCTGCCGCTAATGGAACGATTTTGCGCCAAATCTTCTTTAAGTTGCGCCGAGCGTTTTCCGGCAGCTCGTTGATAGGCATCACGGTAATCTTTTAGACTGGCCCGGATCGTTGCCGTGTCAAGGCGGCAACAGTCTTCCAGGGCCGCCAACAAAATTTGATTGTCCCGGTCGGGATCCAGGCGGGTTAGAATTTCCCTGACCAACAGGCTGTTATCTGACAGGTCGGATTCCTTCTTCAAGCTCTCGTATTCTATCTTGAGCTGATTGTTGGTCAACAACCCATCCTGAAATTTCTGAACCAATCCTTTAATTCGGTTTTCGATTTTTATCTGTTTTTGGGCCTGCTTTTCCGCCGCGCTGAGGGTCAGGTTTTTGGTCCTTTCCATCACCAGATCCAGGGTACTTTTGATTTCACCCATTCTGTTTTCCTCCGTTTCTAAGATCAAATCCAAAAATACAATACTAAATTTTGTTGTATTACTCAGATGCTACCGACGAAGTATACACCATACCGTATCCCTGAAATATTATCCGGGCTCGATAAGTTTGTCTAATATCAGTCCATGAAAATTATCGCCGGTTTTAGAACCGAAAATCCATCCCAGATGGGTCAGGCACATCCTACAAAAACAAACCCGCCAGTTATAACCGGCAAACCAGGTAAACTCATCGGAAGCAGCGCCGGCATATCCGCAGCCGATGACGCTTCGAAAGCAACCAATATCAAAGACGATCCCATGCGGATTGGCAAAAGTGTGCCGGTGTGCCCCCTGGATGGAAAGTCGGTCATCGGGCCGGGTGATTGCCTGTCGGCACTGACGGCACAGAATGTATTCTTCCTCCTCAGGCGTTTGATCCTCAGCCTCTTTTTCAAGGAGGGTGGTATCGCCCTCGGTACCCGGTTGGTCCCGCGGAACACGGAAACAATATATAATCCCTGTTTCAAGTGGAAGTCTATCGGCAACGTTTTCCATCAAATTTGGATCAGATATCGTCATACACCTATTGTCGCCCCTTATTTAACGCTATCTTTACTATCTGAAAATATTTACAATTTTTATATTGATGACAGCGGATCTGTCAAGAAATTTTATGACCTCTTGACAAATCGAAAAAAATGAGTAAATTTGCCTCAAAAAAAACAACGCTAAAAAAACTAAAGTCTGAAACCATAAAGACGATATCGGTTTCAGGAAGACGATATTAGTTTCAGGAGGAAAGATATGCCGGTTTACGAATTTGAATGCTCGGATGGACACGTCACAGAGGAACTCGTCAGAATGGGAACCAAAAGCACCCGATGTTCCAAATGCCGCAAAAGGGCCAAGAAAATTTTATCACAGTGTTCCTTTGAATTAAAAGGCGGCGGTTGGTATGCTGACGGATATTCATCCAAAGGATCCAAAAGCAGCAAGAAGTCAGATTAATCCTTGCTTGCGGGCGAACGCACACTCCGGTTCAATCGATAGGAAACACTTTTATAAATTATTTAAAAAGCTTAAATTATTTCACGCCGGCTATATCCGACCCCGTGCCAGCCACAGGTCGGATTTTTTATTGAATCATCTCCTGATAACCAGCATCCAGTATCCAGTATTACGTATCCAGTATATTGACACATCGCCACCAACATGATAGCCGATATTTTTAATTGGCAATCTTCAATTTTCGATCCTCCGCTTAGGGCGGACCCGAGTAAGGAATTTTATGAATCGTTTTCTGAATCGTTTTCTGAATCGATTTTTTCGCGCTGCCAAGCTGGATGCCAGCCTGTATCAAGAAGTCGCTGCGGACCCGGGGACCTTGAACCAGGCCCTGATCGTCGTGTTTATCTACAGCATGGCCGCCGCTTACGGAACTTTTGGCGGAGGAGATGCCGGCAAAACCAATATCGTGATGATCACCACCCTGCTGGGATGGTATGTTTGGGCATTTTCTAGCTACATAGTCGGCGCGAGAATTGTACCCGAAGCCCGAACCCAACCTGATCGCAAAGCCCTCATGCGGGTAATGGGCTTTGCCAGCGCGCCCGGTATTTTGCGTGTGCTGGGGTTCATACCCGGTCTTGGCTTAGCGGTGCTGTTGGCGGCTACCGGCTTGATGATCGCGGCGGCAACGGTCGGTGTCAAGCAGGCTCTGAATTATGAGAGCACCTTGCGTGCTCTTGGCGTTTGCATCATCGGTATGATCATCAGCGCTGTCTTTCAGGGATTAATGTTCATCATGCTGTTTTCTGCCTTCGGTGTTGCCTCTAAATAAATGCTGCAATTTAAACGTCAGTCCATCGCTGCAAAATTCATTGACCCTTCCGGGCGGATGGTGGAAAAGCCCATTGAAATCCGCACCCACCCGCTAACCGGGCGCACCAGCCGTATCGCCTTCAGCCGCATCCATGAAAAGGAAGCCGCAACCGATTCTCTGCCGCCCCCGCCGCCGAATGCCGGCCAATCGTCAACCTGTCCCTTTTGTCAGCCGCAGGTAACCTCAAAAACCCCTCGACTGCACCCGGATTTGGTGCCCGCTGGCCGCCTGGTCCAGGGCGATTCGCTGCTGTTCCCGAACCTGTTTCCCTATGGCAGCTATTCCGCCGTCTGCCTGTTCAATGATGAACACTTTGTGGAGATCGGCCGGGCCTCCGTCTCTTCTTATGCCGACGGTTTCATAAATTGCGGCCGGTATCTGAAAAGAGTCCTAAATTACGATCCGCAAGCTGTCTACATGGCCATCACCCAGAACCACCTGCCGTCAGCGGGTGGATCGCTGGTTCACCCGCACCTGCAAATCAATGCCGACTTGGTCCCGGCCAATCACCATCGTTTTTTGCTGAATAAAGCCAATGAATTTCAGCAGCAACGCAGCGCACACCTATTTTCCAGCTATCTGGATCATGAAAAAACAGAAGGCTCCCGCTATATCGGCACGACGGGATCATGGGAGTGGATGGCTGCCTTTGCCCCGGAAGGCTTTTTTGAAATCTGGGGCATGCTGCCCGAAATTACGTCGATTCAAGGCGTAACAGCCGGCGACTGGCAGGATCTTGCCCAAGGCGTTATCAATATCCAGCGCTTTTATCGCAGCATCTGCCGCAACGGGTACAATCTTGGATTACTTTCGGTTGAGACGCCGGCCGGCAGCCTCGAGCTGCGGGTCGTCATCGTGGTTCGTTCAAACTACGCCCCCTGGGTGCGCAGCGACTTTACCGGATATGAAGTCATGCTGGGTGATATGGCCACCTTTGTCGCGCCGGAGCAAACGGCCGAATGGTCGCGATCTTTTTTTGCGTCCTGATTGCAAAATTATCCGATATCCCCAGCGACCTGGCTTCAGGCCTCCTGATAGGCAGCTATTTTCTTATACTCCAAGCACCCTGATGGCATTGGATCAGGATATACAGGTTGCCATCACGCCGCTATCTATCGTATAATATAGTGAATGGATCTAAAAAATAAAAATCAACCAGTCAAGTGGTGTCTCGAAAGCGCTTCTGACCCGACAAACAAGTGGACCTTTCCAATCGACTCGGTGCCTTTCACCATCGGCCGGGATAAAGACTGCCACCTGACACTGGAATCCAAAGGTGTATCCAGATACCATGCCCAACTCAATGTCAGCGGCGATGTGCTCTGGGTTTGCGATACCGGCAGCACCAACGGCATATTTGTAAACGGCAAGCAAGTTGATGAATCTGAGGTGCTGACCCATGGCGATATTCTCCATATCGGCCAGGTTGGCTTTTGCATTTTAAGCACGGAGCAGTGCGGCCTGCCTGATAATAATGACGATAACGAAAAAACCGTCATGCTGGATTTCTCTGATCTGCTGCCCGACCGGTTGGAATCTTATCGCGCCAAATTTAAAAAAATGATACACGACCGTGCGGTCGCGCCGCATTTTCAGCCGATAATTACCCTTTCCAATCAACGCGTTAAAGGGTATGAAATTCTGGGTCGCCTTCCCAGCAACATCGATTTACCGTCAAATCCGGTCGACCTATTCAATTTAGCCTCGTTGCTGGATATGGAAACCGAGCTGAGTTCACTTTTCCGAGAAGAAGGGGTGCGTCAAGGCCGGCAATTGCCTGAACTCACCACTTTATTTATCAACACCCACCCGACTGAAATGCTCCAAATCAGGCATCTCAAGCGGTCACTTAGAAAAATTCGTGAACTTGCAGAATCGATGAATGTCGTTCTTGAAATCAATGAAAAAGCAGTCACTGATTTGGAGCGCATGAAAAGCCTGAAGTCCGTGCTGGAGAATCTCGATATCGGCCTCGCGTATGACGATTTCGGCGTGGGCCAGAGCCGGCTGGTTGAACTGGCAAAATTCCCGCCGGATTTTATAAAATTCGACATTTCTCTAATTCGCAAGATTCATCTGGCGCCCAAACGACTGCACCATTTGATCACCACGTTTCTGAATATGTCCCGGGACCTTGGCGCGGCCACAATCGCCGAAGGGGTTGAATGCCAAGAGGAGGGGGAGACATGCCGACAACTGGGATTCGATTTTGCCCAGGGAAATTTTTACGGCATCCCGATCCCGATTACCCAATTAGACCTCCCGGAGCAGATCAATTCAGCAAATTGAGTTTTTTCATTGCAAACGGCTCCGATAGTTTGCCACATAGTAGTCATCGATGATCCTCTTTTGCCGCAAAATAATATTATCGGTCGCCATCACGGGCGCGGTATTTTTAGCCTTTGTCACGGTCGGACTTTGTGAAGTTATTGTTTTTGATGATGCAACAACCATACAGATGCCGATCCGAATCAAAGTACTGACCAAGAGTCTTTTCTTTGCCCGGGGGGGGCGTCTGGTGGATTTTTACCTGAATGGACATCATCTCAAAAGAATTTTAACCGGCGGTGATGGTTACGGGTATTTTAAGTACACGCCCCGGAATGCGGGATTAAACTCAATCGAGGCCCGCTCGGATGGTGACAGCGCGTCAGGTCTGCTCCTTGTCACGAACAAAAACGATAAGGTAGTCATCATCGATATTGAAGGGGCGTTTAAAGATGCTGTATTTTCTGAAGATATTCTTGAGAACAGCCGGGAGGCCGTTAATTCCTTGAGCGAAGAATACAAAATTATTTATATTAGCACATTTTTCGGCAAAGGTATCAGCGGAAGCTGGCTTGAAAAAGAAGACTTCCCCAAATCGGTTATTTTGCGCTGGCAAGGGAATAATACATTAAAATTATTACAAAAAAGAGATATGCGCCTGGATGCAGTGATTGGATCAGCCGTCGTGATGGCGGCCGCCAAAAAATACATTGAGCATCGATATACCTTTGAAAAAAGCAAGGACGGTAAGGTGGTCAAAGACTGGGATGAGATCTTGGACCTGCTCAAACCCGCTGCTCCACCGGAGAATCCGCAGAGTCGGTTGCTCGTAAAAGAAGTTGATGTTGTTGCACCGTGAGCCGGAGGATAATGAATTTAAATCATTCTGTCCCGGCATATTTTCGGATGGTGCCGTCAACAGCCACACCATAAACGGCCCCATCGCGCCCGATGGCAACCGATGATAGACCATTGCCCTGAAAATTAGTATCGGACGCGCGTGTCTTCAGATCATAAGTGGTGGTCAGCATTTCATAGGATGAGACATAAACAAGGTTTGCCGTGACGGCTGGGGATGAATACGTGGATCTCATCAAGGGTAATTTTCCTGCAAAATTGGCGTCATTCATCAGCGTGCCGTCGGCCGCATTGATTGCCTGGAGGTGGTCTTTGGCCATGACAAAAACTAACTTTGCCGGGGATGCGGCCGGGGTGGCAAAAACAGCCTGGTCGGCGTCAAACTGCCACATTTTTACACCGGTTTGCACATCATAGGCCATCACTTTCCCATCCTGCCGCCCGAACACCATCAAACCGTTGGGCAAAATTGCAGTCGATGAATGTTGATCAAACTCATGTGCCTGGCGCCAGAGCACCGACAATTCGACCCCGTTCCATTCAAACACACCGATGCTGCATAGATTGTCCGCAATGGCAATCAAAGGGCTTTCTATATTCGCTACCACGGCCGGCGTGGGGTCGACAAACCGGTCCGGCAGTCCGACACCGACAGCATCATATTTTACGGGAAACTCGCCGGTCAGGTCCCGGGTTAGGTCCATAGCGTTGATTGCGGCATCGAAATTCACCCGGTCCGCCGGACTCTCAAAACGGCAGGCACCGAGCGCTTTATGGTCGAGCAGTTCTGCCCGGTTCCCATCATCGCGCAGCACAAACAGTTCGCCCTGGATATCATCGACCATGCCGACCGACACATAGATGAAGATCAGGGTGCCGTTAGTCGATGTTATCACCTTGGGGGAACCGGTGGTGTACCCGTTATTCGGAAACAAGAATGACCATTTCGGATTGCTGAATTGATCGACTTTGTGCAGGGTACTCTGAAATCTTCCGGCATCGGTCTTGCCATTGGTGATAATATAGATATCACCTCGATCGGAAACCGATGCGGATGACACAATCCGGGTATTTGAATCAGCAGACCCCAACGATCGCTGCCATTTTTCAGTTCCATCCTTGGTGCGGATTGCGATCAATTTAGCGTTAGTGGTGCCGATATATAAAACTTCCCGTTTCTGAAAATCCAGCCCGATAACCGGTGAGGAACTGGTAATTCGGTATGGATTTGAAATCCAGCTCGAGGAGAGCGCAAAGCCGCTGTCAATTAACTGAAGGCCCTGGTTTGCGGGATCACCGTGAAAGTTACCCCAGCGGATAGTTTTGCCACCGGCACAGCCGAAAAAAATCACCATCAGGTATATCAGAATCGCACTTCGCAGATAGATAAGCATATTACTGTCCTCAGTCCGTCAGGCATAATTAAAACTGATCACTCAATTTCCGGTTTAGTGCGGCACAACGGCAGCGGTCAGGTATACCGGAAAAAAAACAGCAACTCCGCAGCAATCAATTGGGAGTTATTTGCTTACTATATTCAAATTTTAAGAAATTAATCAAGACCATATGTGGTTTTTCATACAAAAGGAAGGACAATGATTGTGCGGAACCTTTTGGAGTACTGGAGTAATGGAGCATTGGAGTATTGGAAATCACCGCCAAATCCGAGTGGGTAAATTGGCATTCTGTTTTGATTTTAAGTATTTAGTAGAAATTATCATGAAGCTGCCGATGCATTTAAAACTGCCGATACAAGGGGCATTACTCCAGTACTCCAGCACTCCAATACTCCAGCAGATCTTTCAATACTAGATCCATTCATCCTTACAGGGTTTAGCAAAAGCATTTATCAATATTATGGTATTTTTTACCACCAGCGATATTGCCAGTTGCCGCAGTGCAGCACATGCATGACCTCTATTGAAAACAGCAAGGCCATCGAAGAATAAAAAATCCACATCAGGATCAGAATAACCGAGGAGAGTGAGCCGTAGAGCAAATTAACTTCGGTTACATTATGCACGTAAAAATCGAAAAAATTGCGGGCCAGTATCCACAACAGACAAAAAATAAGTCCCGCCAGAACCTGATGGCGCAGCTTGATTTTGACGTTCAAAAAAAGTTTAACTGTGGCCAGAAAAAATCCGATCAAAACCAGCACCGAGGCGCCGTTGATCTGCAAAGAATTGGCCGAACTTACTGCCAGTTGATAAAGATTTTCGAGGTAGGGTGTCTTGTTGATCGAGTTTAAAAACTGGGTGGCCGAAGTGGATATGATGATCCAGGTAAAATTGGATATGAAAAACAGCAACACGGCAAAGATGCTCATCGTGACGTATACCGCCTGTCCAAACAGAAGGTGGCGGGCCGGCAGTTGAAAGATTTTGCGGTAGGAAGTCTCGAGTGTTTTAAAAATAAGTCCGCTGATAATCGGCAGCATCAAAAAATTGATGATTCTAAATGAACCGTGGTCATTCGAATTGATCACATGGGTTTTCATCCATTCCCTGGAAACAAAAGGGATGACCTGGTTCATTTCATCGGCAAGTATTTCGCTAACCTGTGCGGTCCAATTTGATTGTGCAAAAAACAGTTTCTGAAAAAAATCGACAATCAGGATACTTAGTGTGGCAAATGGAATAATTGACAACAAGAATACAAAAGACACGGACAAAGACAACGTAAAACAGTCATCCCGCATGAACTTTTTGAAAGATATTACGAACAACTTGTGGCCTACAAAATTATGGCGTAAGGCCAGGATCTTAGCTACCATAGTGGATGCCTGCCTGTTTCAATTCGCGGGTCGTTTTAGATTGCCGGAACGATGGGAAATTAGGTTTTGTGATAACGCTCTGCCGCAAGCGGACGCTAAAATTTAAAACGGCTGATATCGTTATAAAATACCCACTATTACCTGGCCCGGACCGATTATACGAAATTGCGGAACATTTTATCAGTACATGTCAGCAAACTCTTCTACCAGATCTTCACGCACATCTTCGTTTAAAGATTTAATGTTCGGGAAAAGATCCGTTAAAATTTTCTTGGCTTTTTCAAGGCTGTCGATGACCTGTGAAATTTTATGATCCTCTGATTTTGTCAGGTTAATGCTATCTTTAATTTCGCCTATATCATCACAGATAAAATCAAATTCGCTGATAACCCGGTAAAAGTCCTCTGACTCCATAATTTTTCTCCTTTTTGTCAGATGTTTCGCCCCCGAAACAAGCAATTTAACATAAATTCAATAAACTACATGAATTCACCCCTGTTTTTTCAATCATGGAAATTATCGGCATATCGTTCCCCTAGCTTGAGCCTTTTTTTATGGGGGTTTGTGCAACGATCTAATTATATTTACGATTCCGAGACTTGCAGTCATCAGTGACAGGCATCAATTGCTCGGCTGGTATAACTGCCTGCAGAAATTTGTTGAGTGAATTGAATTTATTTTTTGGACTTGACAATAATTCATAGGGTTGCAAAAAAACGTAAACGATGCCATGAACAGAAGCTACTGGTATCGGAGCGCTGTGAATTAATTTTTTCAAAAAGGAGGTAGTTATGAATTTCAGATTTATTAGAGTATTATTGTTTTCGTTGGTTGCGATTTTTCTGGTCGGGCAGTCCGTGCAGGCCGACGTCGTCGATGATATAAAAAAGCGGGGGAAACTGATTGTCGGTGTCAAAGCAGACTACAAACCGTACGGCTTTCGTGCCACCAGCGGTCAAATCGTGGGCATCGAGCCCGAATTGGCTCAGGATGTCGCCGACATGCTGGGGGTCGAACTGGAACTGGTCCCGGTGGTGGCTTCCAACCGCATGGAATTTCTCAAACAGGGAAAAATTGATTTGATGATTGCCACGATGACCGATCGGCCCGATCGAGCCAAAATGGTATTCATTGTGCAGCCGAATTATTATTCATCCGGCACCAATGTTCTTGCGACCAAAAAAGCGGGACTGAAGAATTGGGAAGATCTTCGCGGCAAACCGGTTTGCGGCATTCAGGGGGCGTTTTACAATAAAAGAACCGCCCAAGAGTTCGGGGCCGATATCGTTGCGTTCAAAGGCACGGCCGAAGTTCTCAATGCCTTGAAGCAGGGACGCTGCGTCGGTTTTGTTTATGACGATTCATTCATCATCGCCAAATTGCAGGATCCTCAGTGGGCTGAATACGAAATGCCGCTGCCCACGATGGATGATGCGCCATGGGGACTGGCCGTGAAACATGGTGAATACCGCTTTTACGGCATGATGTCTGAAATGATCATGAAATGGCACGCCAGCGGTCGAATTATTGAACTGGAAAAAAAATATGGAATTGCTCCGACGCCCTTTGCCGTTAAAATGAACAAGAAATATTCCGGTAAAAAGTAAGATAATAGAGGTTCAGCGTTCGAAGGTTCAAGGTTCAAAGGTTAAACTCCGAACTTTGAACCTTGAACGTTGAACACTGAACCGGGGAACCTCTTTTATATGGACGCTTTTTTTAACTGGTTCCGGTGGCTTTATGATGAAACCGGCATAAACCTTACCTTCATTTATGACCCTTTCGATCGGGCCCGTTTGGTGAATGGATTTTGGACCACCATCTGGCTTTCAGCGGTGTGCCTGATTTTATCAGTCATCATCGGCATCGTGGGGGCCTGGTTGCAGGGCTCCCGGCTGAAGTGGACCCGCCGCATTGTGCAGGGCTATATCCAATTTTTCCGGAACACACCGCCTTTGGTCCAGCTTTATTTTTTTTACTTCGCCCTGGGCAGTCTGATGCCCAAAGTGCAAAATGACTGGGGGGGCTACGAGCCGATGCTGGGCAATTTCGCCTGGGCCGTAATATCGCTTTCTTTTTTTGCCGGCTCTTTCAATGTCGAAATATTCCGCTCGGGCATTGAAGCCGTACCCACATCCACCATCGAGGCCGCCGAATCGCTGGGCTACACCCGCCTGAAAGCCTACATTCATATCGTTTTGCCCCTGGCATTCCGGGTTTGTCTGCCGGCGTTGAACAATAACCTGGCCAATCTGGTCAAAACCACCACCCTGGCTTTTGCCATCGCCGTGCCTGAAATGCTTTATGTCAGCAGTCAAATCTGGAGCGACAATGTCAATGTCAGAGAAATGATGACCTTTTTGCTGATCGCCTACGTGGGGCTGGTGGGGGTTCTGGTGTGGGGCATGAACCGCTGGGAACGTGCCATCAAAATACCGGGCTACGGGAGCCAATAAATGTTCAGACGCAATAGCAAAAGGTGCGCGCCCCGGCTGAATCCCAAGCACGAACTGGCCGTCCTGCTGCCGATTCGACCGGCTAGGGCCAACGCTTCGAGCGTAAATCAAAAATTCAATCACCTGCCTGTCGCCCGTATACGCGGGATTCATCTGATGTGGCTGTTTCTGATTTTCGCTGGCAGTACTTTAGCCGCCGGCGCTCAAACCTTCACAGAGCAGCCGTCCATCGTCAGGACAATCCTGGCCTGGACACCGCTGCTCTTGAAGGGCTTTGGCTTCAATATCCTGATCAGTTTCATGTCCATGGCAATCGGCACCGCAATCGGGTCGGGCCTGGGCGTTCTGCAAATTTCCCTCCTGCCGCCGGTTCGGCTGGCGTCAAGGTTTCTGACGCAATTTTTTCGGAACTCTCCCTGGCTGGTATTGCTGTTTTACTGTATGTTTATGCTCCCGTTTGAAATTACGATCGGGGGACTGCGGATTCCGTTCCCTGACTGGATCAAAGCCGTCATCGGCCTGTCCCTGCCGGTCATGGCCAATGTGGCTGAAATTGTCCGTGGGGCAGTCAATTCCATTCCATCCGGCCAGTGGGAGGCGTCTGAATCCCTGGCATTCACCCGTCGCCAACAAATCTGGCTGATCATCCTGCCCCAGTGCTATAAGCGCATGCTGCCGCCTTGGATGAACCTGTATGCGATTTTAACCATGGCCACGGTGCTGGCCTCCATCGTGGGTGTGGAAGAGGTCATGACGTTGGCCGGGCAGGTGCTGGCGGCGGAGGGTCGTCCCGAGTTGCTCGTGCCCATTTACAGCTTTGTCCTGCTGTGGTTTTTTGCCTACTGTTATCCGATTGCCCGATGGACCATCCGGCTTGAAAGAAAATTCGCGCTAAATATTTGAAAGGATTATATGGATGCCTGAGAATGCCGACAATTTTAAAAATCCTCCCATTGTCAGTATCACCGATGTTTATCAGTCATTTGGTGATAATCAGGTTATCAAAGGCATCTCTTTCGATGTTGCCGAGGGCGAGGTAATTTGTATCATCGGCCCCTCCGGTTCCGGCAAATCCACTTTGCTGCGCTGCATCAACGGGCTGGTTAAAATCGATTCCGGCTCAATCCAGGTCAAGGACATGCAAGTCCATGATCCCCATCTGGATAAACTCGAACTTAGAAAAATCGTCGGCATGGTTTTTCAGCAGTACAATTTATTCCCCCACAAAACAGCCCTGCAAAATATCATGATGGCGCCTGTCCACGTCTTGAAGCAGAAGACCGAAGAAGTCAAAGATCGTGCTTATGGTTTGATGAGAAAGGTTCGTCTGGAAGGCAAGGAAGATTTTTATCCGGGAGAATTATCGGGCGGCCAGCAGCAGCGCGTGGCCATTGCCCGTTCCCTGGCGATGAATCCGGAGGTGATGCTGTTTGACGAGGTCACGGCGGCGCTGGATCCTGAGACGGTTAAAGAAGTCCTGGTAACCATCCGCGATCTGGCCGAAGAAGGCATGACCTGTCTGCTGGTCACTCATGAAATGGGCTTTGCCAGGGAACTGGCCGATCACATGTACTTCACGGATAACGGCGTCATCGTCGAGCATGGGCCGCCCAAGGTGTTTTTTGAAGCGCCCGAAGACCCCCGTACGCAGGAATTTTTGAGCCAGATACTCTAGCTGCACGTCTCACGATAATATTAATAAATTCGTTCTGCATATCTGAGCAATCTTGATTTCTTAACTTGAGAAAAAATCCAAGCACCAAATTACAAAAAACAAACAATATCCAAATTCCAAACTCCAATGACCGAAACGCTGGATTCTAATTTTCGAATCTGATATTCGTCTTATTTTCCATGTGCAAATTAAAACCGTTATAAAAAAGACAGAGCGAAGCGACATCCACAAATATTCAATTTTCAATCTTCAATCTTCAATTCATAGTTCCGGCTAGCCCGGATTGGGATTACTAAATGCAAAAAGCTGTCCGATCCAACGAAGAACATAAAGTCACCGCCGTCCCCAACGGCAAAATCATCTCCCTGGATCCCAAAAATTCCGAGGATCTGCAATTTGTCAGAGAGGCATACGGCTATGCCGCCGCAGAAAGAGGTTGGTTCCGCGAACGGGACCGGCTCTTTGTTTTTCCCGGTGCACTGACGCTGAATTCCGCAAAAGCCAAACTGAGAGGCGCGGCCCCACCCGGCATTCTGGATGTTCCGCTGCCGCCCAGACCGGATGGGCCGGTATCGCAGCGCCTGCTGGCGATGGATGACGGCACGGTGATGCGCTGGGTTCGTCATCCAGCAGTTTTACCCAGGTCATGCCAACCGCACTGGCGCAGCCATACGGCCCTTTTTGAGCTGCAAGGCCGGAATCCTGACTTTGTTTGCTACACTTCGATACCCGCTTTTGCAGTCGTGGATGGGGCCGACGGCAAATTCCGTTTTTTGGGACCAGGTGGCATCCGCTGGATTGATTATCCGAATCGGGCCGCCGCCATTTCCGATGCCATGGATATGAGCCTGGCGGTGGCCATGAAAATCCAGGTCGTTCAGACCCCCAGCGGCGGCAACAAGATTGCGGTCTATGGTGACAAGCGTCACAAACCCAGGGTGTTGCGATCCATATTTGCGGCTTTTGAACGCCTGGGGTTTATTGCAACGTCGGCCGACCTGGGGCTTTCTTTGGAAGATCTTGAAAAATATGCCCTGCCGGTGGCGCCCACGACAATTGTTCCCATGGGGGTCTATCAAGCTGGCATTCCGTCAGCCTTGGTCACAGCTGATGCCTGTTTGCCGAGCCTGCAGGCAATGGCGCAAAGCTTGCCGGGCTCAATGCCGCTTAACCGTCTGACCGTTTCACTGCAGGGCATTGGTGAGGTCGGATATCGCCTGGCCCAGCACCTGATTGAAAACGGTACCCAGGTGGTCATTGCAGAGCCTGACGCGAAAACCCGCAGCCGTCTGAAAGCCGAGTGCAAAAAAGCTTTTGGCGCCGGTCAGGCAGTATTTCTAAAAGAACCGGATGCAATATACGACACGGCAGCCGATATCTTTTGCCCCTGCGCCCTGCGGGATATACTCAACCAGCGCAACCTGATCCGGCTGTCAAAAGCCGGTGTTCGCATCATCGGTGGGCCGGCCAACAATCTTTTTCCCGACCAGATCAATGGCCCCTGGCTGTTTCACAACGCCGGGCTGCCGGTGGTCCCCTATGAGGGGATCGGCGCCGGCGGCGTTACCGGTGTTGCGTATTCAATCATGACCGGAATATTCGGCAAGTGCCCCTTTACCATTTCCGACAAGGTTAATTTGATTCAGGGCTATGTGACCAAAGTGCTGCGCTGGTCCACCCGTTATGATCTGCCGTCCCAGGTAATATCTGATCGGATATTATTTCGCAGCACCCAGCGCCGGCGGCTTTTGGGGCAACGGCAGACGGATCAGCTGCTGGATAAATTGCGGGTGGCATTTAACGGTGACAATCGGAGCTTCGAGCAGGATCTGGTGAATGAATATACCAAGCGGGGATTTTTTTACGGGACCGGTAAATATAGACGACTAGAGAATTGAGGGATTTAGGAATTTAGGGATTGGGGGATTAAAAGATAGAATAAATAAATTAAAATTGATAGGATTCCTTCAATCCCTGAATTCCTAAATACCTAAATACCTATTTTTTTTATGGAGATTTAACTATGTCCGATAACTACAACGCCATCATCATCGGTGCCGGTATCATCGGCTGCTGTATTGCTTATGAACTGAGCAAAAACGGATACCGCACCCTGAATATTGATTTTCAGCCGGCGGCCGGCGCCGGATCAACCTCGAATTCCTGCGGCAACGTGCGCTTTTACTACTCCACCCGCGACGGAGTCGCCCTCGCGTACGAAAGCGCCTGGTACTGGCACAACTGGCCAAAATACATCGGGGTCAAGGACGCACGCGGTTTGGCCGGGTATCACAATACCGGCTCGGTCTTCATCAAAAACCGGGTGGTCGATTGGCCCAGAGTCAAGGCCAACTTCGACCGCATTGGGGTAAAATACGAAGAATGGGACCTGGCCACGCTTCAAGAGAAGATCCCGGTGGCCGATTTTCATTCATTCTATCCTCCCCGGCGGCCGGACGATCCCCACTTTTCAGATAGTTCAACCGCTTGGCTGGAAGGCGCCTGTTACACGCCCGAATCCGGCTATGTCGGCGATCCGCAGCTGGCCACCCAAAATGTTGAATGTGCGGCCATGGCCCATGGCGCCGAGTTTAAATACAACCGGCGGGTTGTCGAAATCCGTCGCGATGATCAGAAAGTACTCGGGGTTACCCTGGGAAACGGGGAACAGGTAAATGCCCCCATCATCATCAATGTCAGCGGTCCCCACTCTTTTAAGATCAGCGAGATGGCCGGAGTCAACCAGAACAATAATATCAAGACCCGCGCCCTGCGGCACGAGGTCCATGTCGTACCGCCGCCCGATAATTATCGGCCGGAAGAAGAAGGCTATCACACCAATGATGCGGATATCGGGGCTTACTATCGGCCCGAAGCCGGCAATATGATTTTAACCGGAAGCGTCGACCCGGATTGCGATCCCCAGGATTGGGTCGATCCGGATAATTTCGATAACCAGGTATCCGAGAGCCAGTGGAAAGCTCAGGTTTACCGCCTGGCCCGGCGCATCCCGGGCTTGCAGATTCCCAACCGGCCATCCGGCATCGTCGATCTTTACGATGTCAGCGATGATTGGATCCCGATTTACGATAAATCGGATTTAAAGGGCTACTACCAGGCCATCGGCACCAGCGGCAACCAGTTTAAAACGGCTCCGGTCGTGGGCGGCATGATGGCCGAATTGATCGATAAAGTCGAAAAAGGCTATGACCACGATGCCGCCCCGTTGAAATTTAAGCTGCCCCATTTAGGCCTCACCATCGATATGGGCGCTTTTCACCGCAACCGCAAAATTAATCGCAACAGCAGTTTTTCAGTGATAGGATAATCAGAATGCGGAATCGGCGTGCGGAAGTGGGAGTTGGAGTGCGGAAGTGGGAAGTTGGAGTGCGGAAGTCGGAAATCGGAAAGCATTATGGAACCATTTTTTGGATCAATAAAAGTAAATAAAACCAGATGTAAGTTGTTCCGCTTGCTGGATTCTGACAATCCGGTTGGACTTCGGATATATGAATGGAGATTAAGCGATAGCGTTCGATAATGAAAATTGCTTTCAAAGGGTTTTTATGATTCAATTGACGACTCGGACCGTAACGGCTCCGGCCTGTAAAATTTCATTACCCGGTCTAACTAGAACCTGGCGGCAGGAGTATAAAAAGTGACAACTGATCTGGCCCACATGGTGCCGCGACTCGCCGAAGTTGCAGAGGGAGAGGTGCATACCGACAAGCTTTTGGCGCCTTACACCTCGTATAATATTGGCGGACCGACAGCGATTTGGGTCGCACCGACGACGGAATCCGGCATCGGAAGGGTCCTTAAAATCATTTATGACAATAAATTGCCTCTTTTTATCCTGGGCCGGGGTTCGAATCTTTTGATTTCAGATCGCGGCTGGCACGGCGTCACCCTGTACCTGGCCGAAAATCTCAGCGGTTTTTCCTTTGAACAGAATCAGGCCCAAGTGATGGCCGGCACCCTGTTAATGGATCTGATCCTGGCCGCGACCAAAAAAGGCTTGGGCGGTATGGAATTGCTGGCAGGAATTCCGGGCGGGGTCGGTGGGGCACTGCGCATGAATGCCGGGGCCTTTGGTCAGGAAATTGGGGCAAACACCAAATCGGTCAGCGGTTATCAATATGACGGGACCCCATTTGAGGCCGATCGACATAAAATTAATTTTATCTACCGACGGGTTTCGGAACTGGATCAGGTGGTCATCACGTCCGCCCGCTTTCGCTTTGAAGCGGCGGCGGCAGCCGAATTAAGCGCTCGGATGGCAGACATTTTGGCATTGCGCCATAAAAAACAGCCGCTGGAATATCCGTCCTGCGGCAGTGTATTCAAACGTCCGGCGGGATATTATGCGGGCGCTCTGATCGAAGAAGCCGGTTTGAAAGGCGAGCGGATCGGCGGCGCCATGATCAGTTCCAAGCACGCCGGGTTTATCCTAAACATAGATAACGCAAAAGCCGCCGATGTTTATGCCTTGATTCGGCGGATTGAGCAAAGCGTGCTGGAACGTTTTGGCGTCCGGCTCGAACGCGAGGTCAAGTTAATCGGAGACTTTTAATTCGACTCAAGAATCCATTTCGAATAACGAATAACAAAAAACGATTAACGCCTAATTGGGCGTTTTTTGCGCAATTAGGGCAATATTGCATGAGTTCAACATCCGCTCCGACATACCGGACGCTGAGCGGTTTTTTTTTGCCGCTGGCCATTCAGGCCGCCTCCCAGGCGCTGAGCTATCCTCTAGTAGCCATGGTGGCCTCAAGGGGTCCCGGTGGCCCGCTGAACCTGGCCGGACTGGCGCAATCGAACACCATCATGTTTTTTCTCGGTGTATTCGCCATCAGTTCTGTGACGACGGGCATGATCTATGCCAAAACCCGTGAAGGATATCTAAAATTCCGGTTGATGATCCGGGCCACCGGTCTGGCTGTTATCGGTATTCAGGCCGTCCTGTGTATCCCTGCCGTGACGCATCTGGTGTTCGGCCGGCTTATTGGTCTGCCGCCCTCCATTGAGCAGCCGGCCCATCTCACATTAATATCCAGCCTGCTGCTGCAGTTTCTTTTCTTCTATCGGATACCATATTTTGTGGTCATGTACGTCGGCCGGGCCACTACCACGGCCAGCATGGCAACGATTGCCCGCATCATTCTGACCGCCTTGCTGTCGCCGCTTTTTTGCTACCTGGATTTGGTGGGTCCGGTCTGGGCCGTGGTCTGTCTCACAATCCCGGTCGCTTTGGAAGCTCTGATTTCAGGCCTATTCGCAGCACCGTATATTCGGTCCCTTGAACCATGCCGGGGGAAGCCGCCCAGTGTGAAGGAAATTTTTATATTCAACATCCCGCTGTCGGTGGGCGGCTATTTTCTGGTGGCCTCAGCCATTATTCTGGCCGCATTTATTGCCCGGGCACCCGATCCGGACCGCATCCTGCCGATTTACTACCTGGCCCTGGGTCTTGCCAACCCCATGTCATTTGCGGCCACCCGACTTCAGGCAGTCGTGATCGCTTTTCCGCCCCAATCCCTGCAGGAACGCCGGACATTTCGCTTTTGCCTGGCAGCCGGCGCCCTCCTGGGAATGCTGCCGCTGATATTCATCCTGCCCGGAGCGGCCGAGTTTTATTACGTGAAGCTTCAAAAACTGAATCTGGCAGATCTCGATCTCGTGCGCATGACGGCTGTTTCGTTGATTTTTTTCCCCCTCAGCGTCGCCATTCGCGCTCAAAGTGAAGGCCTGGCGGCCTGGTTGAAAAAGCCGACCACCGTGCTGACCGGTCATGGAGTATTTCTGCTGACAATAATTGTTGCCGGGTTCACCCTGCTCATGCTAGGCACGCCGGGCCAGTTAATAGGAGCGGTGGGATTGACTCTCGGCAGCCTTGCATCCTCAGCCACCATGCGTCTGTTACTGATGCGGGCCAGGGAGAGAGCTTTCCCGGTCGGCCAGACAACGACCTCACTGGGGCAAATCCGATAAACCGAACCCATCGGCTAATTTAACCCTAACATTACGAAAATTTTTTATTGCAGAAGGTGGGCTGTGCCCGCCAAACATCGCTCCAGTGACAACACCCCGGTTTCGTTCTATCCGTTCTATTCTTCCCAGTGAATACACTCCACGGGACACGTATCTATCGCTTCTTCAATACAGTCCTCGGGCCCGCCTTCGGGCAGGATGACTTCTGCTTTCTCTTCGGCCTCGTTAAAGGCGAAAACTTCCTCACAGAGTTCCACACAACTTTCACAGCCAATACATTCTTCGGTATCGATTATCACTTTTTTAGCCATCGCACGCACTCCTTTTTTGGTTGTTTTATGGTTACATATAAGATGAACGATTCGGGTTGCACCGCTCTTAATCGGCGGATCATACATCCCAATCTAAGTGCATTTATCAAATAATCAAGAGCCGTAATTTTACAGTTGACAGAATCTCACCAAAATCTTAATTGCTATAGTCTTTGCCGGAAACCGGCAGGGATCGTTTCAGCTTTTTTATGACAACCGGTATAATTAATGAAATCTGAATCCGCTTTACAAACCGCTAAAAGCCCCGGAGTCGCAGACGGCGATTTTCAGGCAGGCAAAATCCTGGCATTGTCCATCGCCCATTTTGTCCATGACGTCTATTCGAGTTTTCTGTCCCCCCTGCTGCCGCTTTTAATTGAAAAGCTGTCCATGTCCCTGACCCAGGCCGGATTTCTTACAACGGTTATGCAAATTCCGGCCTTGCTCAACCCATATATCGGTGTGCTGGCCGACCGGATCAGCGTGCGCTATTTTGTTATTCTGGCCCCCGCCATGACGGCGGTTCCGATGAGCCTGATCGGGATGGCCCCCAGCTATGGCGTGCTGCTGATTCTTTTATTTGTAACCGGAATCAGTGTTTCCCTGTTTCACGTGCCCTCGCCCGTAATGGTCGCGGATCTGTCCGCTGCCCGGAAGGGACGTGGAATGAGTTTTTATATGACCGGCGGAGAACTGGCAAGAACCGTCGGCCCCCTGGTGGCCGTGGCTGCGGTTTCCCTTTTTGGCCTGGAAGATTTTTATCCGGTAATGATTTTTGGCTTGCTCTCGTCGGTTTGGCTATATTTTAAATTCCGCAAGGTCCCGGTTAAATCGGCCGGTTCACACCGCAGATTATCGATCCTGGAAACATGGCGCAGCACGCGCCATGTTCTGTTGCCCCTGACAGCAATCCTGATCGCACGCGGGTTCATGCATGCCTCCCTGACCGCTTTTTTGCCGACCTATATCAAAATGGAAACCGGCAACCTGTGGCTGGCCGGCATCGCCCTGACGCTGTTTGAAGCCGCCGGGGTCGCCGGCGTTCTGACGGCCGGTTCCGTCAGCGATCGGTTCGGTCGCCGAAAAACACTGCTTGGCCTCCCTGCTGGGAGCACCGCTTTTCCTGTTCCTTTTCACCTTGACCGGCGGCGGGCTGCGCCTGGCCGCCCTGCTTGTTGTCGGTTTCACCCTGTTGTCAACCACCCCGGTAATGCTGGCCCTGGTCCAGGAAAATGCCCGGCACAGCCCGGCGGCGGCCAACGGGCTGTTTATGATGATCTCTTTTATGGCCCGATCGGCAGTGGTGGTGGTGGTCGGAATCATTGCCGACCGCATCGGTTTGAATGCCGCCTATTTGATCAGCGCCGCCATGGGGCTGATCGGCATACCGTTTGTTTTGAGGCTACCCAGGTAATAAAGAAGAATTCCTAAATTCTTCGATCCCTCAATCGTCATCGAAGCGTTCCTCCTTCCACGGATCGGCACTATTACTATACCCACCGCTTTCATAATAACCCGGCTCATCTTCGACGACAAATCGAATCCGCTCAAGCCATTTAACACTTTTATAAAAGTAGCGATCCGGCACCAGGCCCCGCAGCGGAGCACCGTATTTCAGTGGAAGGTTTTGATCTGAAAAACTGTGAGCCAATAACACATTTTCTTCGCGGACCGCACTGAGGGGAATGCTGCTGGAATAATCCCCCGGAGCTTCGAAAACAATGAAACCGGCGGTTTTTTTAACGTTGACAAGGTCCATAATAGTTTGCATGTGAAGGCCCCGCCAGCGTGAATCCAGCAGGGTCCAGCCGGTGACACAATGGACATCACAGGTCAGGTCTACCTGCTTTAGATTCATGAGATCCGGCAAGCTTAACGAGACGGAATTTTGTACTTCACCATCGATGGTCAGGCGCCAATCGGGCACCTTTCCGGGCCCTTTTACCCCGCCCATATTGGGCAGCGCTTTCACGGCGTGCTGCCCGGGAGGAATACGGGATCGACCGTCCGCTCTGAGTTGAGCCGCCAGCGCCCTATTTTCCAAATCCATCACTTTAACGAACACACCCGGCAAGCCGATCGATACAATCGTACCACCGGCGGCCGCCATAAATTTTCGTCGGGTGATTTTCGGGTTCTTTTTCATATTAACCTCCAGCGGGTGAATGGGTCACAAAAAAATCTAAGACGCCGGCCATGCGAAGTCAACTACGGTTGCGTTCTTGATTTTGATCTGCTAAATTGCAACGGCAGAAAAAATCACCCGACCCTGACAACTAAAAGGAGATCGTATACTATGATGGATGAACAGCCAAATAACCTTGAATTTAAAATCGACCGATCAAATCTTTACGCCGAGGAATCATTTAGCGACCTGAAAACCGGCACGATCAAACGTCTGACACCGGTCAAGGCGGACGGCTCAGGGGACAAAACCCGTAAAACTATTTTTGTCGGGCATACCAGTATCCTCACCCCCAACGGCCCGCTGCCGATCCAGAATAACATTCCGGCCAAGGATTTGCAGCAGGCCATTAAAAAGTTTCCCGAGGTTATGCAGCAGGCCATGGAACAGTTAATTGAAGAGGTCAAAAAATATCAAGAACAGGAACAGGGCCGGATTCAAAAACCGGATTCGAGCCTCATCATTCCCGGCCGTTAGTCAGACGCTCCACAGTTTGGAGATCCGACCCAAAATATCGTGAATTTTTAACGTGTGAGTTGCCGCATCGATCATGGAATAATGGAATTGGGGAAGACTGGAAGTTTGGGTTTTCACAAGGATAATACCCATATTTATACTTTGTTTTTAATTAAGACTATTTTTCATTCTCCCAATAGGCATTCTTCCAATATTCCAGTTGGAGAGAACGTAACTTAATTCATCAATCATATTAGCAACATGCTGAAAATCATTAGGAAATTGTAGTACGATGGGTATACTAAATTTTTTTTCAAGCAAAGACCCCGAGGATTATGAAAAAAAAGGCAACGCGCTGTTTGAAACCGGAGCCTACGGGAAAGCCATCGCTGAATATGAGCGCGCCCTGGAAAGACTGGAAAAGTCATCACCCTGGGATGACGGGTACCGGCAAAGCCTGCAGAACAAAATTGGCAGCTGCAAAGAGCAATTGGCGCGGCAGCATGAAAATACAGCCATGGAACTGATGGAAGCCGGCCATAATGATGACGCGCGCCGGTATATCGAGCTGGCCCGGGAATTGACCCGGGATGATCAATTAACAGCCAAACTCGAACAGCATCTGAAACAGCTGGAGATGACTGGGTTGGAAGCGATTCAGACCACCCTGCCGAATTTTGACATCCCGGATCAGGCAGCCGAGCCTGAGGACGAGACGGTCGCTGCGAAACAGGATGACGACGAGCATTTCACGGCCTTGATCGGCACCCTGCCCGAAGAAATCCAGGAATCCTATCGCAACTACCCGGCAGCGTTTAAAACCGGGTACCTGGCATTGAACCAGGGTGATTTTGAACAGGCGGCCGAAAATCTTACCCAGGCCCTGCAGGAAATGGACGACCCGCAAAGCTACATTCCTCTCGAGCTGGCAACCGCCTGTCTCAACCTGACCAGATATGAAGAGGCCTGCCGATATGCGGAAACGTTTTTACAGCACCATCCGGATGCGCTGCCGGCCTACCAGCTGTTGTGTGAAATTTTCTGGGAAACAAAAAGCTTTGACCGGGCTGAAACGCTGCTGGGTTCCCTGCCCGATGATTTGTCCGAATCCGTGGCCGGCTATTTACTGCGCGGCGAAACCCTTTATCATGCCGAAAAGTATGCCGAAGCCAAGGCGTTTTATCGTGAATTTTCAAAAAAGTACGAATGGCATGAAGCCATTGCCCGGGCCCTGGCCAAAACCCACGAAGCTTTAGGCGAAAGGACCAACGCCCGCTACATATACGCTGAGATCATGGATCAGTGCCGCAGCTGTCACGCCCGGGTAGATCCTGACCTCAAGCAGAAATACGCCGACCTCAGTTTTGATTCCGGTCACAATACCTCGGAAGTATTGGAGCTCTATCTTTCCCTGGCCCAGGAAATCCCGGAAAATGCGGCGGATAATTATCAAAAAATCAGCCGGATCTACTCGGCCCAGGGCAATGAGATCGAAGCCCAAAGGTTTCAGGCTATTTCTGAGAAGTATGAAAAGAAAGAGAAAATAAATGAATGAATATTCTGTTGCGATTCACAAGTACATCAGTGACAAAATCGCTGCAGCTGAGAAAAATGTGAAGCTTGCTGAAAGAAACAGTGTTGCAGGGTCCATTCGCTATTATAAGGGTCAGCTTATGGAACTTTATAACGTCCGCCAGTATATGGTTGAAAAGATCGATTTGAAGACGCAGAAGTACTTATTAGAAAAAAATTCCATAATTTTAGTCATTTTAGGCAACTTAGACATTCAAGTCATTTTTTGGATGGCTATATTTATAGTGTTTGAAAAATGGTCTTGTAAAAAAACTGCAATAAGGAAATTCTAAGCAACCATGCCCTTTAAACCTGCATTCAATTCTCCGGCGAAACCGTCGACACGCGACCTGTGGTTCGTGTTTCAGCGGGACCGGCTGCTGCTCAAGCAAAGCGATAAGGAACGCCGAATCCCGTGTGCCGAGGATTTAGCGCAGATCGAACCGGGCCCGGTTCACAGCCAGTACCTGGGCGAACTGGATGGCCGACCTTGCTATGCGGCCGAATTGGCAAATGAGAATCCGGTGTTGGAGGGCTTTCTGCTGAAAGGATTGCGGGAAACCTTCGGTCAGCTGGCAGAGGAGTTGATCTGGATCGCCGGCCGCGCCAATCAGCTGGTAGACTGGAGCCGCAACCATCAGTTTTGCGGGCACTGCGGTCAACCGACGGAGGACAAATCGGGAGAGCGGGCCAAAATCTGCCCCGCCTGCGGACTGGTAAATTACCCGCGCCTCTCACCGGCCGTCATTATGGCCGTCGTCAAGGGTGACCGGCTGCTGCTTGCCAGCAATAAACGATTTAAGTCCGGTTTCTATAGTGTGCTCGCCGGGTTTGTCGAGCCGGGTGAGACCCTTGAGGAATGCGTCGCCCGGGAAGTCAAGGAAGAGGTCGGCCTCAGCGTTAAAAATATCCGCTATTTCGGCAGTCAACCCTGGCCGTTTCCCAACTCGCTGATGGTTGGTTTTATAGCCGATTATGCCGGCGGTGATATCAAGGCCGATCCATCCGAAATTGCGGATGCCGCCTGGTTTACGGCCGACAACCTGCCTGCCATCCCGCCCCGAATTACCATCGCCAGACACCTGATCGACTGGTTTGTTGCCAAAAATTCAGCCGCGGGTTAAGCCGGCGGAGGCGGACCCGACAACGAAATTGCTTAGCCTAACGACGCCAACCAAAATATTGATCATATCGCGAATGGCCGTACAACTCGACCAATGCACTTCAGTCCGATCTTCATCCAACACGCCAATACTCCAGCACTCCAATACTCCAGTTCTATAATATCGGCACAGCCAATTATTTCTGATTCCCGACAACGGGAGTCTGCTATGTTGAAATATAATTTTATTCTTCCACCCGCGTAATCCGACCGTCAACCCGGCTGTCAATCACCTTTTTTGAGCGAATCGTATCGGCGATGAGCTCGCGCAGCGGCAGCCCGGTATATTGGGCCGGTTTGCCGATAAACATGTCATATCCGTCCCCGCCGGATGCCAAAAAATCGGAGATCGCCACCCTATAGATCTGACCGGGTTTGAGCGGTTCTTTATCTTCACCCACCGCGACCGCTTCGACCGCTTTTCCGCGCACCTTAAATCGAATTCCGGAAACCTGTAAAAATCCGCCGTCTTCATCTTCGCGGGTCCCCCTAACCGACCGGGTCAGCACCTGCTGCAGCTGCGCACCGGTCAATGCGACTACCACGATCTCATTGGCATACGGCATCGATTTATATACATCTTCCAGGGTGATGGGGCCGGCATCGATGCTGGCCCTCAGACTCCCGCAGTTTATCAGCGCGATCCGGGCACCGCTATACTCGCGTACGAGGTCGGCCACAAAATTTCCTAAATTGGTTTCCTCATACCGAATCCGTTGGCGTTGGGCATCCAGGAACACTTTGGATTCGCCAATCACTTCCTTAAACCGTGCATCCAGTTCGGCCCGATACCCGGCAACAATTCCATTGATTTGCGGGTCGGCTTTTATTTCCGCGGTCACGGGCAGATAGCTGTTTGACACGAGGCGGGCTTTTTTCGAAATCGGATCGATTTGCAGATCGATGCGGCCCAGGTATCTGCCTTTTTCAAAGGCCTGGAATATCGGTACATCGCCGACCTGGCGATAAGGTGACAACAGGATTTGATCATGCCCGCCGATAATTGCCGCCAGTTCGGGGACAGCGGCGGCAATGGCCCGGTCGGTTTCGTGTTTGCTGTGAGACAACAGAATAACCGGCCCGCGGTCCTTGACCATCTCAAATATCCTTGGGACGGTTTGCACGGCGTCCAATACATCGACGGTTTGAACATTTTCGGCCCCGGTGGCGGTCAGCAGCAAGTTTGTGGTGGCGCCGATAATACTGATGGATATCTCGTCCGTGATCTTGTGTGAAACATACGGGTCGAACAGCAGCTTTTGGGTATCTTTTTGAACGATGTTGGAACTGAGAAGCGGAAAGCGTGCTTTTTGCTTGAGATCCATAAAATTTTGCAGGCCAAAATCAAATTCGTGATTGCCCACCGTCATCGCATCCACCCCCATGGTGTTGAAGCATTCCACATCGGGCTGACCCCGAAAAACGGTTGATATGGGGGTTCCCTGCAAAATATCACCCGCGATCAGCACCAGGGTTCGAATGTTTTTGATTCGGTTTTCCGTACGAATCGTTTCGATGAGCGTGGTCAGGCGTGCGACACCGCCGACTTCTTCTTTTCCGCTGTCGGTTCGGATTTTAAAAGGCGAGAGATGGCCGTGAATATCGTTAAAAAACAATACCGACACATTAATCGGATTTTGCGAACTTGAAACCGTTGGGTTTGCAAAACCGGCGGTGGCCGCCGCTGCGGCAAGGAGTACTATGAATACGCGAAATCCGAATCGACGCATTTGGATTTCTCCTTAGTACACGATCTCATAAATCCGGTAACGTGAAATAATCTCACCGCAGAGATCACAGCGCGGCATAGCCGCAACCAAATAAGCACTTACGCATTAGTCGCTTATTTTAAATTAGGACACGGATGAACACGGATAAACACAGATTCATGAAATGATTTAGCTTCGCTAAAAGGAAAACGTTTTTTTATCCGTGCAAATCCGTTAAATCCGTGTCCCAAAAAAAATAATAGAAATTTTGCTTAATAAAATTTAAAGAATTTACAAATTAGTAGTGCAGAGCACGCAGAGGTTATACCCGATAGGATGCGGCCCCAAGATATCCTTTTAGTTTTTCTGGCGCAGCCAGCCGACTAATTGTTGTTCTCTGCGCTCTCAGCGATCTCCGCGGTGAACAAAAAAAGTTACGAAAAACGTATCAGTAATTGTAAATACCTGCACTTAGCGATCATTAAACCGGTTTCAAAACCCTTACAGATAAATTGGTCACATAATCCTGCACCGCTGACCGATAGGCGGCCATATGCTCGGTTTTCAAATGTGCATGCAGGGCTTCCAGCGTCTCCCAGGCTTCAAGGATTGTAACGACATGGTCCCGAATTTCGCTTTTTATGGGTAAACCGGAATCGATGTCAATCGTGGGTTCATAAGCCAGACACCCGTCTTCGCCCCTGACATTGGGGACGTTTTCTCTTAAAATTTTAAGATACTTGTCACGGCAGTCAGGTTTCAGTTCGATCGTAGCGATTACATGTATCATGTTCAATTCTCCTTTTCAAATTTATCATAGCATATCAGATGGGTGAAACTTTCTTCGATCGGTTATTGAAATATATTTTTAGAAGATTCCTTCAACAATTGCAAAGGCAATATATAAAAAAATTGCGAAGCATTTAGAAATTAATCCGCCGGCGCAGCAATTTAATTGTTGTCTTCAGATTTCAAAAAAATCGTTACAAACCAGGGATGGAGCATTTTTGAGGGCGGATTAACCCGGATTAATTAGGGTTGAAATAATTTGCATTCATCGGTAATGATAGTGGCAATATGGCGAATCCCATAACCCATGCAGTCTAAATCTAATTTTCGGATAGCCTGGCAGCGATGCATAGATTTCAGATTTGGGATTGGAGATTTCAGATTAAAGGAATTCTTCCGGTTTTATTAATAGTTAGAGCAACGCGATACCACCGATCCAAAATCTAAAATCCAAAATTATCAAAAAGATATATAAGATGGAACAAAAACCTCAATGGCGTTTTCGCGAAATGCGGCCCGGTGAAATTAATGTCGATCCCATTGAAGGGGAGTTTTTCACCACCGAAGCCATCGGCAGCATCACGGACGCCCTGGTGCGCGAGTCTATCCAGAATTCCCTGGATGCGGCTCAGGGAGACGGGCCGGTCACCATTCGCTTTTCATTTGCTGCCGGTCCGGGCCGCAGTTCCGATCCCCAGGCAGTCATCAAGACCTACCTGGAAACCTTGAGGCCCCATCTCGAGGCCCGGCACGCCGGCCTGCCGGAAATCCCATCAACGGCAGAGAACCTGGAGCACATTTTAATTGAAGACTACGGCACCCGGGGACTGCAGGGCGATATCCTGCAATATGACGATCTGGATGACGACGTCAAAAAAAACGATTTTTACTATTTCTGGCGCAACATCGGCCGCACCCGCAAAGAGGCCAACGACCTTGGCCGCTGGGGATTGGGTAAAACTGTTTTTCAAGCCGCCTCCCGGATCAATGCATTTTTCGGATTGACCGTTCGCCAAGATGACAGCCGCACCTTGTTGATGGGGCAATCCGTATTAAAAATTCACAAGTCCGGTCAAACCCGGTATTCACCCTACGGGTATTTCGGGGTTTTTGACAGTGAGCTGGCCCTGCCGGTGGACGATCCGGCATATCTGGCGGCCTTTGCCAACCATTTTTCAATCGACCGCAACGGCAAACCGGGGCTGACGGTTCTGATCCCTTATCCGGACAAGGAAATTAATGCGCCGGAATGTATCAAATCGGTCATTATGCATTATTTTTTCCCGATTCTGGCGGGACGACTGATTGTGGTCATCAACCACGCCGGCAAAAATTATCATCTCAACGCCGTCACCCTGGACGATTTGTTGAAGACATCGCGCTTTCCCGAAAGCCGGGGCATGCTCGGCCTGCTGGATCTGGCCCGCTGGGCCATCCAGCAGCCGGCAGATACCCATTATGCGCTCAAAGAACCCATGGCCGGCCGGGCGCCCAAGCTCAGGGAGCATCTTTTTGAAACCGAAGATCTGGCATCGCTCAGGGGAAAATTTGCCGGCGGAAACCGAATGGCCTTTTATGTCCCCCTGACCATTCGGCGGCAGTTCAGCAAAGAGTTGATCCACTCGGGGTTTTCCGTTTTCCTGGAACGGGATGAAACGCTGTCGAAGGCCGAAGATCATTTCATTCGCCAGGGCATCACCATTCCGGAGGTTACCTCCCTCAAACATAAGGGGGTGCGGGCCATCGTTTCCATCTCCGAACGGGATCTGTCGGCTTTTTTGGGGGATGCCGAGAATCCGGCCCATACCGAATGGGAACGCAATTCTAAAAAATTTAAAAAACGCTACCAGTTGGGCCCGTCCACCCTGGATTTTGTAAAGTCCAGTCCGCGGGAAATCGTCAAAATCCTGACCCAGCCGCAAAAAGGCCGCGACGAGAATCTTTTAAAGCACCTGTTTGCCCTGCCGGCCGATCCGGCGGTTCCTGACGCGGCTGTGGAAAAGGACATGCCGCTGGCTGATGTCAAAAAACCAAGCGCCGATGAGTTCATCGAATCCCGGGGCCAAAATTATCTGCAGCTCAACGCGATCAAAAACGGATTCAATTTGACCAAAAAATCAAAAACCAGACGCGTGCCCCGCTATATAACGATCTGGATGGCTTACGAGGTCCGCACGGGCAACCCGTTTAAAAAATATACCCCGCTGGATTTCGATGTCTGTCAGGCGCCGCTGTCGGTCCAGGTATCCGGTGCCGATCTATTGTTGTGCAAGCACAATGTCATTCAAATTGAAGTCCGGCAGGGCAATTTCAAGCTGGCGATCACGGGCTTTGACGCCAATCGGGATCTGAGAATTAAAACCAACCCCTAATAAAATTTTTTCCAAAAATTTTATATGATCAGAAAATTCAACTATACGGGCCGCAAAAAGATCAGACGCTCGGATGTGCGCATTGATCTGTTGCGGGATAATGAAGACCGGCGGCACTTTAACATCAGCCTTCATCTGGCGGAGCTGGAATTGCCGGAAACCGCGCAGGTTTATGTCGAAGCCTACCATCGCTCCGGCTATCAGCGCTATAATTTCGGAACCGTGGGCCACCTGCGAATTCCGCACGATCGAACGCTGGGCAGTATATCGGCCTCGGTGACGCCGCTTTTTCGGGTGAAAGTCGTCGACAAAACCGGCACCCACGGCCGCATATTGGCCGCCGTCGATAAAATCAGGCCCGCCAGTGAGGACAACCAGCCGGCCGACAGCCGATCACTGCTTTTCGTTGAATACGACGATCTGGGCAACACGGTCTGGCAACTGGATCTCGAGGGCGACTGGCCGGTTCTCAGGTTAAATCGCACGGTCGATGAAATCAGCCTGATCGCAAGCTCGGACAATCGTTTTTTATCCCTGGTTTACCCGGAAGTGCTGCGGCAGATATTGACCCGCATTTTAATCGTGGATGAACACACCGACCCCGACTGCGATGATGATTGGCCCAGCCTCTGGTTAAAGCTGGCCGCCACCCTGCCCGGCATGTCGGCCCCTTATCAGACTTCCCGGGCCGGCCGCCGGGCCTGGATCGAAAATGCCGTCGAAGCCTTTTGCGCCAATTTCAAGTTACTGGACAAATTCGATCAGGCATTTCAGCAATTGAACGACGCCATGAAAAAGAATGGGACACGGATTTAACGGATTTGCACGGATTAAAAAAAACGTTTTTCTATTAGCGAAGCTAAATCATTTCATGAATCTGTGTTCATCCGTGTTCATCCGTGTCCTAATTTAAAATAAGCGACTAATGTGTAAGTGCTTATTTGGTTGCGGCTCTGCCGCGCTGGGTTCATCTGTGTCCCTAAAAATGAAATCTAGTTAGACCCAAAAATCCTAAGATGAAAATTCGAAAATTGACCGATAACGGGATCGAACGATTTCGCGATTATCTGGCTGGACTCAGGCAGGGGTCAAAAACCCCGCCGCCTGCCGGCCTGTTGGAGAATGCGGAATTTTCATCACCATTTGAAGGCGATCCCGAAATCGCGCCGCAAACCTTCGGGACCCGACTGGACCTGGCTCGGTATCTGGATCAGGTCCTGGACGGAATATTTGATGGCAGTCTACAGGACGATGTTCACTTGTGGAGCTGGTTGTCCCTGTATTTTTTTGACCAGGTTTGCCCGCTGGAAGAAAACGGCCTGCGCAAACCCGGCCGGGATTATCGCCATATCCTGGAGCCGGGTTATCCTTACGGTCATCGTCATCTGCTGGCCGGTCCGTATCTGGTTTATTCCGTATACGGACTTGGTGAACGCTTAAGCCGGCTGTTGATGTGGACCCCGCTGCATATGGAAAGCATGTTTCATCATGAACTTGCAAGCAGGCAGAGCCTGATCACCAATAAGGGTGTCCTCGACGCAGCGGATCAATTGTATTTTAATGCATCGGAAAGCAAACCCAAAAGAGGGGCGCTGATGAAAAAAAACGCCCCGGGAACCTTGCAGCGATTTATCGATGTCATCCAGCAGTTGGACCTGACCTACGACCTGTACAGCCTGAACGGGCAGGAAATCCTGGCGCTGCTGCCGCCGGAATTCGATAAATGGAGAGATAGGGATTGAATTTGGCATGAGCCGGAGTAAATACCTGCGCTTAGCCGGTAAGCTCAAGTAACCAAAAAGACACCTATGGGAGCAGCTTGCAGCCGCGAATTAAAACGATCGCGGCTGCAAGCCGCTCCCAATATATTTCCCACTGCAAGATACTGTATATCCTTTAAATTGACACAAGGTCATATTTACGGTATTCCAATTTCATCATCCTACATTACCTTAACATCATTCAAACTGCATAACAGCGAATGGCGTGCATAAAAATGCAGTGCCGGGAGGGACGCAGCATGAGCGCATCGAATCACCCTTCGACCGACAAGTTGTATATGGCGAAAGCGCTCGAGGCAGCCATCCGTATAGGCCTCGTCGCTCTGCTCCTATACTGGTGTTTCAAGATCGGTCGGCCGTTCATTGAGACGATTGTCTGGGGCATCATCATCGCCGTGGCAATTCACCCCGGCTACGATCGGCTGAAGTCCGCCCTGGGTGGACGGGGCCGCCTGGCGGCAACCCTGATAACACTCTTTGCCCTGATCGTCCTGCTCGTTCCGACCTATATGCTTTCCGATTCCCTCATCAACGCCGTACAGGGGTATTCGGCCAATATAAACGCAGGAACGCTAAAAGTACCGCCACCTCCGGAGAGCGTCAAATCCTGGCCGGTCATCGGCGAACCTTTACACACGTTCTGGAACCTGGCCTCGAACAATCTCGCAGCTGCCCTGAGCGAGATGGCCCCGCAGCTGAAAAAGGTCGGTATCCCGCTGTTGTCCACCGCTGCCGGTGCCGGGGTCGGGATTCTGAAGTTCGTGGTTTCGATCATTGTCGCCGGTGTTCTGCTGGCAAATGCAGCCGGCGGCGGTCAGGCTGCGCGGGCAATTGCAACGCGGCTCACAGGTGAACAGGGGACAAAAGTTGTCGAACTCGCGGTGGCGACTGTGCGCAGTGTTACCCTGGGTATTCTGGGTGTCGCACTCATCCAGGCGATCCTGGCAGGGATCGGATTTCTCGCAGTCGGGGTGCCCGGAGCGGGGCTCTGGGCCCTGCTGGTGCTGATTTTTGCGGTGGTTCAGCTTCCCACTATTTTGATCCTGGGCCCGATTATTATCTATGTGTTCGCCACCGCCAGTACGGTTGTCGCAGCTATGTTCGCCATCTGGAGTCTCCTCGTCGGCATGAGTGACGCCTTTCTGAAACCCCTGCTGATGGGTCGTGGCGTCGACGTTCCCATGCTGGTCATCTTCATTGGCGCCATCGGCGGCTTCATGACATCAGGCATCATCGGCCTCTTTGTCGGCGCGATCATTCTCGCGCTAGGCTACAAGCTTTTCGTACTTTGGCTTCATGATGAGACACAGCCGGAAGCAGAACCATCCAAATCTGAGTAGCGGCCACCCGTCGCGCACCATGCATTTGGTGTTTGGGACGACGATGGGTCCCAATTCCACCTTCTATAGCTCCAGGCCTGTCCTGCGCAGCTTGCAAAGCGAAGAGGGGTCTCATCCTTTTTTCACTCCAATTGACCGGTAGCTATAAAAAACCCTTCTTTTTCAGTACTTCTGGGAGGTTTTTCCGTAATCGTGAAAATATATGATCAACTTGCTGAGTCTAAACACCTTGAATTTTGGTACTTGAACAATCCAGGGAGACATAAGGGCGATGACGGTCTATGCCGGGTTTAAAATTAGCGACGGGTTGGGGCATGATGGTGCTGACCATAATTATCCACGCCCTGCTCATGGTGGCTGGGACGAAAGTTGCAAAATGGCGGCGTGCTCGCCATGACCGTGGTGCGCACCGTGCTTCTCAGTATCATCCTTCATGGTATCAGCGCCAATCCGTAAAACAAAAGAAATACAATCGGTAAATGCATAAATTTCAAACTCGGGGGGAAAGGGAAAGTAAAAATTGACCAAAGCAAAAAAGGCTCAAACACGCATAGCGGGCAAGCCGCCTGAAATAATTATCGACGGGCCCCCAAGTGAAATACTACGTTTGCGTCTTTCAGGAGACTGGCGCATTGAGCAGCTGACGCCATCGATAGGGGTATTGGAAAAGCAGCTTGAATCCGATCCTCAGGTAAAGAAAATTACCTTTGATTCAGCGGAGATTGCCGACTGGGACAGCAGCCTGGTGACGTTTTTGATGGACATCTACAAATACTGTTCGCGAATAATATTGTTGTCGAAACAAGCGGGACTGCCGCACGGTGTCGGAAAACTCATAGCCCTGGCGACGGCCGTTCCGGAAAGAAAAGGGGCGCGCAAGGAAACCGTCGCGCGACCCATTTTTGGCGCGCATCGGCACATCCGCCATTGCGCTATGGCAAGCCGCTTCGGAACTGCTGGCGTTTATCGGCGAGGCGGTGGTTGCATTTTTGAAATTTCTGGTGGGCAAGGCCAGCTTTCGCCGCAGCGATTTGACGCTGCTCATCCAGGAATGCGGCGTCGATGCCCTGCCGATCGTGATCCTGATCAGTTTTCTGGTCGGCATGATCCTGGCCTTCGTGGGCGCTGTTCAGCTGATGATGTTCGGCGCCCAGATCTTTGTGGCCAACCTGGTGGGCATTGCCATGGTGCGGGTACTGGGGGCCGTTATGGCCGGGATTGTCATGGCGGGCCGCACCGGTGCGGCGTTTGCCGCCCAGCTGGGAACGATGCAGGTCAACGAAGAGATCGATGCCTTGAAGACCATGGGGGTGTCTCCGATGGAGTTTCTGGTGCTGCCGCGGATGCTGGCCCTGGTCCTGATGATGCCGCTGCTGTGTGTCTTTGCGGACCTGATGGGTATTCTCGGCGGTCTGATTGTCGGCGTGGGCCTGCTCGATATCGGCCTCATTCAGTATATAAACCAGACCAAAGCCGCCCTGAATTTGAACCATTTTTTTATCGGAATTTTTCAGGCCGCTGTTTTCGGCGTGCTGGTGGCCCTGGCCGGGTGCTTAAAGGGAATGGAATGCGGGCGCAGTGCCTCGGCCGTGGGCGATGCCACCACTTCGGCGGTGGTCACCTCGATTGTGGCCATTACCGTGGCAACGGCGATTATTACCGTGGTGTGTAATGTGCTGGGCATATAAGGTTAAGGTTAAAGGCTAAGGTAAAGGTTAAAGGCAAAGGATAAAGGTCAGGATAGAAGGTAAAAAGGTTATCAGGTCAATCAATTCTGACACCTCACCTTTTTAGTAACGAAGGAATCAACTTATGGTGTCTGGGATCAATAAAAGACAAAGAAGCCTCATATCATCGTCAAGGACCTAACCATGGCCTACGGCTCTTTTGTGGTCCAGCGGGACCTGACCTTTACGGTCAACCGCGGCGATATTTTCATCATCATGGGCGGCAGCGGGTGCGGCAAAAGCACGCTGCTGAGGCATATGATCGGGTTGAAGAAGCCGGCCAAAGGCACGGTGAATTATGGCAGCGTCAGCTTCTGGGATGCGGAACCGGCTGAGCGCGACCGGATTATGCGGCAGTTCGGCGTCCTCTATCAGAGCGGCGCCCTGTTCAGCTCCATGACCCTGGCCGAAAACATTGCGCTGCCGCTGCAGGAATACACGGATTTGAAGGCGGAGCAAATTCGGAAGCTCGTATCCTTGAAACTGGCCCTGGTCGGCCTGGCCGGTTTTGAGGATTACTACCCGTCCGAGATCAGCGGCGGCATGCAGAAGCGGGCCGGGCTGGCCCGGGCCATGGCCCTGGATCCGGAAATCCTGTTTTTTGATGAGCCTTCGGCCGGGCTGGACCCGATCAGCTCCCGACTGCTGGATGACCTGATTCTGGAGCTGCGTGAAAGTCTGGGCGCCACGGTGGTGGTGGTCACCCACGAGCTGGCCAGCATTTTTGCCATCGGGAATAACTCGGTGTTTCTGGATCCCGAGAAAAAGACCATGATTGCCCAGGGCGATCCCAAGAAACTGCTGGCGGAATCCAAGGATCCCACGGTGCACCGGTTTTTGACGAGAGGGGAGAATTAAAAACAATGGGGGGTAACTAACTCATGAGCAAACAAGCAAACAAAAAGGCTATCGGTGCATTTGTCGTGGTGGCGCTGGCGCTGGCGGTGGCGGCCATCGTCATTTTCGGCTCCGGCAAATTTTTTGTTAAAAGCGAACAATATGTTGCCTTTTTCCAGGGATCGGTCAAAGGCCTCAGAGTCGGAGCGCCGGTGGTGTTTCGGGGTGTCAAGATTGGGGAGGTCACCAAAATGATGATTTATGCCGATCATCAGGATCAGTCCTTTGAAATACCGGTTATCCTGGAAATAGAGCCGGAAAATTTTCAGAACATCGGGCCGGAAGTCGATTGATCGAAAACAATATATCCAGGAACTCATCAAAAGCGGACTAAGAGCCCAGCTGCAAATGCAGAGTATGGTGACCGGCCAGTTGATGATCAATATCGATTTTCATCCGGACACACCGGTTAGACTCGTCGGAAGCCGAAATATAGCCCTCACCAAGGGCATGACGGAAATCCCCACGATCCAGACATCGATGCAAAAAATTGAAAAAACCCTGCAAGATATCCCCATCGGCGAGATCGTCAACAGCATAAACAAGTCCCTGAAGGGTATCGAAGCCATCGTAACGTCGGAGGAACTCACCAAAAGTCTGCACTACTTTAAACAAACCGCAAAAGATTTCCGCGATCTTGCCCGCCATCTGGACGAAAAAATTGATCCGCTTTCTGCGGACCTCAGTCAAACCCTGAAAGATGTCCAAAGCCTGATCGGAAATGTGGACAACCAGGTGGAACCGTTGGCGTCCAGCTTTAAAAGAACGTCGGATAAGGCGGGTGCCGCATTAACCGATGTTCGCAATCTGACAAAAAATATCAACGGTCAGGTAAAAAACTTGCCGGGGATCTTGCGAACACCCTTCAAAAGGCAAGCGATACCCTGTCAACTGTGAGAGGTATGCTCGAAGAGGGCTCACCCCTGCGGTATCAGGTTGAAACGACCTTTAGTGAACTGGCCCAGGCCGCCCGCTCGATACGAACACTGGCCAATTTTCTTGAACGAAACCCCGATGCCCTGCTTCGGGGAAAATCTGAAACAGGAGGCTACTGATGCTGCCATAAGAGATTAAATTTCACCGTCCTCATGTTGGGTGCCTGTCTGTTACTTCTGTCAGGTTGCCTGGGACCCGGCAAATCCAAACCCACCCGGTTTTACGTGCTGACTTCTCTGCACAGCTCGGCAGCTAAGCCAGCGCCGGTGGCCGACCTGAAGAATGCCGCCATTGGTGTGGGACCGGTGAGGATTCCCGGGAAGCTGGACCGCTCCCAGATCGTCACCCGTGCCGCTCAGAATGAAATTCGGCTGGCACAATTTGCCGAGTGGGGAGATCCTTTGGGTGCCGGTTTTACCCGGGTTCTGGCTGAAAATCTGTCAATCCTGCTGAATACCGAAAACATCGCCATTTACCCATGGTTGAAAGCGTCCCAAACGGATTACCAGGTGGCGGTGGATGTCGCGGATTTCATAGGTGCTCCAGGGGGTGACGTCCTGCTGCGTGCCTGGTGGACGGTCTTCGGGGAAAACGGCCGCACCGAGTTACTGAAAAGGTATACCAATCTCAAGGAACCTGCCACCGGAGATGATTTTGCCGCAATGGTGCAGGCCCAGAGCCGAACCGTGGAAGGCCTCAGCCGCCAAATTGCCGAGGCCATCACGATGCTGTCGCGAAAGAAAAAGTAAAGGATATAAAAATGGAATTAACTCACGTGAAAAAAGGCGAAAATATAGGTTGAGCGGTTTGGGACTAATTATGCAGCTGAAACTTTACGGGATGGTTTTGGTTTTACTATTAATTAGCTTAGCGACGCGACCTGCGGCAGGCAACGAAATCGTCTGATGGGCGGTCGGCTTGCGCGGTGGGGTAGATGATGGCCGCAATGATGAAGACTTTAAGCAGTTCGATAGATATATTTATGGGCATCAATCCGACAATCATCAGCAAACACAAGTTTGGCGGTGAAGATTTGGGATTTTAGATTGTAGCATAATCACGTCCGTTACATATTGACTTCTGATTCTCCTATCATCGATCTATAGAAATTTCAGCCAATTTACCCATCCGCAAATTTATTTATTCCCGCTTAAGTCTTAGTCTGAAAGGGCCGATAATAAATCAGACCGAATATTGAGCTAACTTCCGTTCTGAGGAAATATAATGAGACCATATCGCAAATCGATTTGTTACGCGCTGTCAACCGTCCTGGCAATAATGATCCCGATGTTTGCGGGATGCTCGCACACCGAAAAAATTCTCATCCCGCCCAAAATGGATCTGAGGCCATACGGGATCGTCGGGATCATCGAATTTTCAACCAATGCTGAAAGTGACTTGAAACAATATGCGACCCAGGAATATATCCATAACATTCAATCGGCCCAACCGGGTGTGAAAATTCTCGAACTGGGAGGAAAAGAGCAGGTCCTGAAAAAAGTGGGCAGGGTAGCGTTGGACCCGGAAGCCGTCCGGGCCATCGGCGCCGCCTATCATGTCGATGTCCTGGTCTTCGGCCAACTGTCTGTCTCCGACCCCAAACCCAATGTTCGTCTCTCATCGACCTGGGAGTCATTGAAGGTGGGTGCCGATATTGAGGCCTCTTTGATGACAAAGCTGTGGGAAACCGACAGCGCGGTCACCCTGTGGACTAATTCTTCCAGTCGCCGGAAATCAGTGGCCCGCCTGAGAGCCGATACCGGCGGCAACGTCAGGTTCGGCGCCTCCGATCCCAAGGATAGTTACGGCAAGCTTGTCTCGGACCTGGTTTATGCCAATACAATGGATTTCAGATCCAGCTACGAATACCGCACGGTGAAGTAGCAAGCAGATTATAGGGTGGGGGGCAGGAGTAGCGCCGAATTCAATACTAAGCCTGCTGTATCAGAAGAATCTCTAAGGCCTTAAAATCCCAAATCTCAAGCACCAAAATTCAAATAAATCTCTCCGCCTTGGGCGGATTAATAACCAATGACCAAAACATTAGCCAGTGATGATGCCATGGCACAACTGAAGTAGGATCTTTTGTTTGAATTTTCGAATTTGGATCATGGGGATTTGTTTGAAATTTGATTATTGATGAAATCGTAAAAAGTCATTTTAACGACTGGATACCCGCCTTTGCGGGTATGATATGATCTTTATCTATCTGATATTAATGCACTTATTGTCAATCCCGCGGCGGCGCGTATCCAGAACAATCGTAAAATCCGACTTTTTACGATACCGTCATTATTGGTGTTTGGAATTTTTATGACCCCATTCGCAGCCGACCACGGTCTAGCTTATCGCTACCTAACCCGCTCTCCCGGCGGGGATACTTGAGATACGGAATGATCACGTCGTTTTTGCTGCCGCCGGTGCCGTCGTAGGTGATGGAGACGACGGGGACGCCGGTTTGGCGCTCGATTTCAGCGGCCATGGCCTCGGTGATCAGGGCCGGGCAGCAGAAGGCCGGGCTGGCCTGCACAAACAGGGCGACCTCGGGATGGTGTTTTTTGATATAGTGAATTTTTAAAATATTGTCCATCGATTCACCGGTGTGCTCCAGGCGCAGATTGTAACGGGCCAGGATGTCTCTGGCCGGTTCATCATATTCCGGCTCCGGCTCCTTTAAGACGCGCTCAAAATAATTGTAGTAAATTTTTCCTTCCTTTTAAGGTGGCCATCAGGGCCTGGGAAGAAAGCGCACTTAAATAATGCCCTTCGATCAGCCACTTTCTGAGATAGGGCCCGGAAATCATCTTCAGATATTCGCTGTAGGGCGTTGTGACGACCTCCCCGCCGTTGGTCCTCGATGAAGTGAATCAGATCCTGGTTGATCACGTGATTGTCCCGGGCGTAAAGATCGCCGAAGACCGCCACCTTCGGTCTCGGCGGCCGTCCGGCTGGATCGACCGTTTCAATCCGCCGCAAGCTTGGACACCACCTCGGCCACCGCCTGCTCCTTGGAGCGATTCCCGAGAAAGGCCTCCCGCAAAATATCGACGGCTGCCGGCGATCACCCGGTCGGTTTCACCTTTGTGGCGTTCATAGGGCCTGATTTTGCACCCGATTTTGCGGAGCATGCCGCCGAACATGTAGACGAAATAATTGTTGACGGGCAGGGTCACGGAAATATCCATCATCGACAGCTCCCCCAGATAGACATCCGCCCGTTCCATGCCGTTGCCGTAAGAAGTTCAGGATGCTTTTGATATGGTGGGGATACAGCTTGAGGTTGCAGGCGATTTCTCCTGCGGGCATCCACAATGCCGTGCGGGCCGGATCCAGCCCGTGGGCCTGCACGTAGTCGATAAATTCCTGGGCGATGATGTTGAGCGGAATGCACTGCCCGCTGTTGAAGCGCATGCTGCGCCGGATGCCGGACGGCGTCTCCTCCAGGCAGCGCGCGTCGATTCCGGCCCGGCTGAGATTGGCCGCCATCAGGCTGAGGGTGATCGGATCCCAGTTGGGCAGAATCAGGGTCTTCGTCAACAGTTCTTTGGACTTGTAGGAAACCAGCGGCGTCATCTCGCGGCGGATGCGGCGGCCTGCCGGGGCATGATGATTGCGAAACGCCCGGACGGCCGACTCGATCCGGGTCTCGTAGCCGCCCGCCGAATCGTGGTCATCGAGCTGCAGGATCAAATACGGCTTGTCATGGGACGCCATAATTTGTTTGAAATAATCGATGACAAACGAATCCGGCGAGCACTTGAAGGCGGTCATGAGAATGGGATAGGCCCCGGGCGATTTTGCGACGACCTCGGCCGCTTCCAGAATCTTGGCGGCATAGTGCCAGTGAAGTTCATTGAGCAGCGGCGCAATCGACGCGACATCCTGCCGGGATAGGAGAGCATGTCCTGAAAAAAGGTTTTGATGCCCAGGCGCGCCAGGATATTCGGGATGCCTTTGTGCATGGCGGCGGAAAGCACGGTATAAGGACGGCCCAGCAGCACTGCGTGCAGGTCATCGCTGCGGCCGGTGTGCTCCGATAGGCCGCCTGCCACCGGGACCGGCAGGCATCCATGAACTCGCCGGGCCCGGTCATAGGCGGATGAAACTTCAAAATAGCTGAGGCGCCGGGAGCACAGTCCTTTAGCATCCGGTACAGCTGCGCCTTGGTGTGAAAACTGCTGTAAAGGTAGTGCACCACCGGCGAAAGAAATTTTTTGCCGGTCCCTGCCCCGCCGGTCAGGGAGGTCAGGCTGGGTGCAAACTGGGTATAATAGCAGTATTGCCGCCGCGGCCCCTTTTCCCGGCCTTTTTTATCGAGGTAAAACGGTAAAAAGATATAATCGGCGTCGCTGCAGCAGGGCCTGCACATGGCCGTGCAGGTCGGTCATGGGGGCACAAAATTCGGCGCCGGCGATGCGCTTGCCGTCTTTGAGGCTGTCCCGGCACCCCTCACTGGTTACGGTTTTAATGCCCAGCCCGTTAAAAAAGTATTGCCAGAACGGCAGATCTTCCAGCAGGTGCAGGGCGGCCGGAAGGCCGATGGTAAATTCTTCTTTATATTCAGCGGCGGCCTTTAACGGCAAATACCCGGCCGCGCTCCTTCAGAAGATCGAAACCGGTGCGGTTGTTGTTCACATAGTGTCTGGTATCGTAATCCCGGCCGCACAGAAATCCATAGGCCACCTGGGTGCCGTCGATTTCGGCCACCGTCAATTTGCAGTGGTTGGTGCACAGATCACAGGTTTCAGAGCGCAGCGGGATCTTTTGTTTATAAAGGTCCAGGCCCCTGAACCGGGTGGCGGCGACAGCCCGGTCGGTCAGCATCAAAGCGCTGCCCAGGGCGCCGGTCAAATGACAATAGCGGGATACCCTGATGGGCCGGCCGAGTCTTTTTTCAAAGGCCGCCGCCAGGGCCTTGTTTTTAGCCGTCGCGCCCTGAAAGGAGATGACGCGGCCGATGCTTTTTTCATCCGCCACCTTGGTCAGATAGTTCTCACACACGGAGTGCAGCACGGCGGCCAGCATGTCATCCACCGGGTAGCCCTCGTTGAGATAATGATTGAGATCTCTTTCCATAAACACGGTACAGCGATCGCTGGCCATGGGCGATCGGCGGTGCGCCGCCCGCGCTGCATACTCGGACAGCGGGCAGCCGAGTTTCTGGGCCTGCTCCTCGATGAAACTTCCCGTGCCGGCGGCACAGACATTGTTCATGACCGAAAAGGTAACGCGGCCGTTTTGCAGGGTCGTAAATTTGGCGTCCTGCCCGCCGATCTCGATAATGGTGTCCACCTGGGGGTCGATTTCAACGGCGGCCCGGGCATGGGTCGTGATTTCATCGACCGCGATATCGGCGCCGATAATTTTGCCGATAAATTTGCGGCCGGCCCCGGTGGTTCCCGCCCCGGCAATTCTCAAATCGACCGGTTTTTTAGCACCATGTCATGGATGGCGGCCAGCAGCGCCTGCACCGCCGCCACCGGTTTGCCGGCGGTACGGGTGTAAAAGCCGGCCAGGACGGCCTTGGCCCGGTCCATCAGCACGGCCTTGGTGCTGGTGGAACCCACATCGATACCCAGATAGGCGGCCAGGCGCCGGCCATGCTGCAGGTCGACATAGATATCGACTTCCACGTCGACCGCTATTCTTCGAATCCGCAGCGCGGTAATGGTAGGATTCAAGGCCTTCAAAATCCGGGTAATCGGAAAGGTTTAATTCCAGGGGTTCATGAACATAGGGCAGGCGGGCCTTGCCGGCGATCAGAACATCATCCGCCGACTGAAGCCCCAGCAGATTCGGTGCCGGACACTCGTGCGCCAAATTCAAGGCGGCACCGAAGGCCCCGTAAAACAGGGTTCCGTCGCTAATGATTTCTCTGCCCGTCAACGAGTGCAGGTGTCGGACGACGGCCCGGTTGAACGAGACACCGCCGGTAAAAACAATGGGTGCCGGAAATCATTGGCGGTAAACAGGGTGTCATAGATGTTGCGCGCCAGGCCGAGGCACAATCCGTCGCAGATTGGAGCCAGGCTGCAGCCTTCCTGCTGGGCGTGGACCAGGTCGGTTTTGGCGAACACGGCGCAGCGGGATGCAATTTGGGGAACGGCCCCGGTATTGCTGCAGGCCATGCGGCTGAGTTCGGCCGCACCGCTCAAATTCAATCGGCGGGCCTGCTGGTCCAGAAAGCTGCCGGTTCCCGCGGCACAGCCGGTGTTGGATTTAAAGCCCAGATAATTGCCGCTTTCATCCAGACGGATCAGGCCGAATTTTTCACCTCCCACCACCAGAATGGATCCGATTCTATCATGCTGAAAATTGGAAGCCGTCAGCACCGCAACCCGGCTGTCATAGCGCTGCGTTGCTTGCAGGATTGGGGGTGTCCCGGCCGTCGCGGCAATGCCGCCGACCGCTTTGAGTTCGAACCGGTTCAGAATGTCTTTGAGCGTTTGCGCCGTATTACCGTGGTGAAATTCATAGGTGCTTTGGATGATTTGTTGCCTGGAATTTACGGCAACCACCGCAATGGCTACCGAACCGATATCGACACCGAGGATGTGTGGGTAAGCAGACATGGCAATCTCCCAAAAAATTCAAGATTCAAGAAACTCTGAAACTTCAGGAAACTACTCAAATTGATTCAAATCCGCTAAATTTATGCAGCCGGTCCAATAATCACTGAATGTGGCAAAAAAAGAAGGCAATGTCAACCCGGTTTCGGCATTTGTCAGCCCTTGACCAGCGATTCCATCGGCCCTATCTTTTTTGTAACTCAGACAACAACGTCAGCCTGTATCTGCACCAGTCGAAACGCTTTCAGAAAGTGGTCGGTGCCAACTTCTCACATCAGCCAAGCATATAGGGTACCGCAGGAAAATACAGACCGATATCGGCCGATTAAAACAGGGAAACTCAAGAAAGTGGACATCAGCGAGAATTGGAAGAAAAATATCGGAAAACGCTTCGCATTGACCGTGGCGGTTTGGACCGCCCTTTGGATCTGCCTGTCGGAAGGTTTTTATCATGCTGCAGCGGGGGCCGGCATCACCGTCGAACTGGAGCCCGTCGCAGCCGGCCTCGACGCGCCCGTCGCCATCACCCATGCCAATGACGGCTCGAACCGGCTTTTTATCACCCTCAAAGGCGGACGAATTGTCATCTATGACGGCCTTGCGGTTTTGCCGACACCATTTTTGGACATTTCAACCCGCGTCTCCACCGCCGGTGAGCAGGGTCTGCTGAGTGTGGCTTTTCATCCGGGCTATGCTGTCAACGGCTTATTCTATGTCGATTACACCGATACGACCGGCGCGACCGTCATTGCAAGCTACGCGGTTTCCGGCGACTCCAATCTGGCCGATGCGGCCTCCGCCCGGATTCTGTTGACGATTCCCCAGCCGTTTCAAAACCATAACGGCGGACAACTGCAATTCGGACCGGACGGCTACCTTTATATCGGTATGGGCGACGGCGGGTCGGGCGGCGATCCCGGCAACAACGCTCAAAATCTGACTACTTTGTTGGGAAAAATGCTTCGCATCGATGTGGACGGCGCGATGCCATATACCGTACCGGCGGACAATCCGTTTTTTAGCGATCCGCCCGCACGACCTGAAATCTGGGCCCTGGGGTTGCGAAACCCCTGGCGATTCAGTTTCGACAGGGTCTTCGGCGATATGTTCATCGCAGACGTCGGGCAGAACAGCCGGGAGGAGGTCAATTTTCAGCCCTCAACCAGCCCGGGCGGTGAGAACTACGGCTGGCGGCTGATGGAAGGCTCCCAATGCTTCAATCCTGCAAGCGGCTGCAACGATGGTTCACTGGTATTGCCGGTCCTGGAGTACAGCCATTCATCCGGCTGCTCGGTTAGCGGGGGATATCGTTACCGTGGTTTGCGGTATCCAGGTCTTGAAGGCGTTTACTTTTACGCTGATTTTTGCAGCGGCCGTGTCTGGGGAGCCCAGGAAGATGACCGCGGCGAATGGACCGCCGAAGCGCTTTTGGATACCAACCTGCAGATAACGGCTTTTGGCGAGGATGCGGACGGCGAGATTTATCTCGCTCATCTCTCCTCTCCCAATGGCGCGATCTATCGGCTCACAACCCGCGTACCGGGTGCGCCGGGAGCACTCAAGGCAATCCCGGTTGCCCTGGATCGGATCGATTTGAGCTGGGTCGATAACGCCATCGACGAGGATGGATTCAAGATTCAACGCAAGACGGGCAGCCAGGGTGCCTACAGCCAAATCGCCACGGTGGGCCCCGACACCGTGACGTACAGCGATGTCGGGCTTTCCGATACGACATCGTATTACTATCGGATTCTGGCCTTTAATGCAAACGGAGACTCCGCCTATTCCAGTGCGGCCAGTGCCACACCATCATTGAATGGCCCCGGCGCCGGCGGCGGTGGCGGTAGCGGCGGTGGCGGCTGCTTCATTGGCAGTGTCTTAGATTGAAATCTTTTGAACTAAGATTAGCCCAGTCCTGCTTGAGAAGGCCCGGTCGAAGCCTGATGAGTTTAGCATCTGAAAACACTTCTATTTCAATTTGAGATTCATTTTCCCGCTGGGATAGAATGCGTTCATTCAGAAAGTATCTTTATCAATCAGATAAGAAATGATAGTCGGACACTTGAAAATTTCCGGCTATGAATCATCAAATCGACCAATCGACCCATCAACCAGTAAACTAATCAACCAATCAACTATCCCTTCCGCCGGGTGCAGCGATCCACCAGATACAGGATGGATTTGTAGTCAAGGCCGCTGTGGGTGGTCAGGCCGATCTCGCAGGTGCGGCTGGTGGAGTAGCCCGCCCTGACCTCCGGCGGCAGCTGCTGTTTCAGACGCCGCAGGCCGAAGGCGTTCAGTTCGGGCACCGTAAAGCCCCGGTCGCCGGCAAACCCGCAGCAGATCACCTCCGGTGTGACCACCTTTTCCGCGCACATTTCGGCCAGCCGCAGAAAGTCGGCCTCCAGGCCCATTTTCTTGGCGCTGCAGACCGTATGAATGGCGACGGTCTCCGGAACCTTCCTGAATTCGAGGCGCCGGGTCAGATATTTAAGCGTGAATTCGATGGGCTCAAACAGCTGCAGGCGGGAATCCAGGGTTTCTTTCATGTGGTACAGGCAGGGGCTCATATCGCACAAGATCGGGATGCGCCCGTTGTCCGAGGCGCTCAGCAGGGCATCGCCCAGCTCCCGGGCCTTTTCAGCGGCGGTCTCGGTAAATCCCTTGCTGGCAAAGGGCATGCCGCAGCACAGCTTGTCCATGCGGTCCGGGTAGATGATGCCGTAGCCGGCCTTTTAGGAGCAGCGATTCGGTCCTCCGGTTCAACGACTCCTCCTGCGTGCGGCCGGCCGGCCCCATGCCGCGGTTGATGCAGGCCGGAAAATAAACGACTTGATCCGGGCCTGCGCCCGATCCGAGGCGTGCGCACGGATGATGGCCTCCGCGCCTTTGGGCATGGCCGGGGTCCACAACGGTATCCGGTTGCCGGACAGGCTGCGCAGCCTGGCGGTGAAGGCCTGTCATCAGTCCGGTGCCCAGCAGGCGTGCATCCATGTTAAGCAAATTAAGCCCGATGCGGCTCAAGGCCGTGACCGTATCCATTCGTTTGGCAACCTGGGCCGCGATCCGCCGGGCCGTCGGGCGTCACTTGATCATGGCGCAGGGCTTTGATGAGTTTGCCGGTGTCGATCTCCACCGGGCAGGTCAGCGCGCACAGACCGTCGGTGGCGCAGGTTTGGTCTCCGTACCAGAGATACTCTTTCCTGAGCTGCTCGCCAGGCGCGCGGGATCTTCGCCGGAAGCGGCCAGGCGGGTCATCTCGCGGTAAATGACGATGCGCTGGCGGGCGGACAGCGTAAACTCGTGGGACATGCAGTTGCGCTCGCAGAAGCCGCATTCGGTGCAGGTATCCACCAGGTCGTGGGCCGGCGGCATGGGCTTGATATTTTTGGCATGGGCATCGGGGTCATCGTTGATGATCACACCGGGATTGAGCATACGGCCGGGATCGAAAATCTTCTTGACCTCCTGCATGGCCCCGTAAATTCGATCACCCCATTCCCGCCTGACAAACGGCGCCATGTTGCGGCCGGTGCCGTGCTCGGCTTTCAGGGAGCCGTCGTATTTATCCACCACCATGGCAGCCAGTTCATCCATAAACGCTTTGTATTTTTCTATCTCCACCGCCGTCCGACAAGTCCGGCGTGAGCACGAAGTGGACGTTGCCGTCGAATACGTGCCCCCAGATAATGGTATTTTGATAGGTATATTGTTGAAACAGCCCCTGTAAATCGAGCAGGCAATCGCGCAAATTCTCGATGGGCACGGCAATATCTTCGATGATCACCGTGGTGCCCTTTTTGGCGGGCAAAGCACACCGAGGGAAACAGTCCTTTGCGAATGTTCCACAGGGCCGCCTGCTCACCCGGTTCCGGTCGAAAATTCAAATTCACGCGCCATGGGAAAGTCGGCAAATTTGGCGACTATTTCATCCACCTGCTGCTGCAGCACGGCTCGCATCATCGGCGGCGGTTTCAACCAGCAGGGCGGTTACCGAGTCGCCCAGGGATTTAATATACGGCGGCATGCCGGGTTTATCCTCCACCGATCGCAAAGATACCCGGTCCATCAATTCAGCCGCACTCACCCGGCATTCTTTCAGCAGCAAAACCGCCTCACAGGCCCGGGCAATGTCGGAAAAGAGCATCAGGCCGGTCGCCTTGTGGCCGGGCTCATCCAGGGTGCGGAAGGTCACTTCCGAAATAAACCCCAGGGTCCCTTCCGATCCGATCATCAAATGCTGGATAATGTCGATCGGATCTTCAAAATTGACCAGGGCACTGACACTGTAGCCGGTGGTGTTTTTGATCTCGTATTTGCGACGGATACGCCCGACGATCTCCGGATCGTTTTTAAGCGACCGGGCCAGGTCGGATATCTGATCGACGACTTCTTTTTTTTGGGCCAAAAAAGCGCTGCGGCTGTCTTCCTGGCGCGTGTCGAGAACGGTGCCGTCGCAAAAGATGATGCGCATGCCGCTGACGGTGCCCATGCTGTTGCCCGTAATACCGCTGGCCATGCCGCAGGCATTGTTGGCGACGATGCCGCCGATTTTAGCGGAGTTTATCGAGGCCGGATCCGGTCCGATTTTTTTGCCGAAAGGCGCCAGGTACTGATTGGCCTCAGCACCCAGTATGCCGGCACCCAGGGTAATCTCACTCCGATCCTCACTAATCTTGTAATTACGCCACCCCTCGGGGCCCAGAACGACCAGGACCGCTTCGCTCAGCGCCTGGCCGGAAAGGCTGGTGCCGGCCGCCCTGAAAGTGATGGCGATGTTGAGTTCGCGGCAGGCCCTTATCACCGCCAGGGTTTCGCTTTCATCTTCAACGTTAACGATCAGTTTGGGGACCAGGCGATAGAAACTGGCATCGGTGCCGTAGGCCAGGGTTCGCAAAGGGTCGGTGATCAGTCTGGCCTGGGGAATTTTGTCACTCAAGCGGTTCAACAATGTTTTATAAGGTTCAGCGAACATCATATCTCCCGTCGGCAGTCGCAAGGTAAGCTGCTGCGGTATAAATCGGTGTTAAGCGTGACTACATATCAAATTATAAGGGTTTTGAAAAATATTATTTGGAATATTGCTTTGGACGCTGGCGGCAACTTGTGATAGCATTAATTTTATATCGCTTATATCTGTCTACCTATTTAAACGGGGAGATATTGATGGAAAATAAACGAAAAAAAGATCCTTTTGTCGATCGGCGCAGCGGCGAAGACCGTCGCGTCGGCTATGATTTGGATTACTTCCAGGAAGACGGAACCGAACGCAGAAAAGGCAAGGAACGCCGCCGCAAGGGTGAGCGCCGGGACAACTGTATCCCGGTAAGCGATTGGTCCAGTGTTTGCCCGGATGATTAGTGCTAAAGCTTTTTGAGCAAATGCCGAAATCCGAAATAAAAAGGTGTGACCGTTCAGCGGTTGAAAAGTCCTAGGATAATTAACCCCGGACCCAACCCACGTGAACACCTGTCAGGAGGACCGCATGGGCACCCATTCAATATGTCCGAAATGCAAATACACGGCCAAATCTTCATTTAACGAATGTCCGCGCTGCGGCGTCATCGTCCGTAAATTCCTGCAAAAAGCAAAGGGCGATCAGCAGGCCGACCGCAAAGACGCCGCCGGCAAAAACGCCGAGCTGGAAAATTTCGCCCAGGCCAATTCACTGGTTATCAGGCAGCAGAAGGAATGGGGTGAAATTCTTACCGGATTCGAGACGAAAAACAGGTATGACGTCATGGATCTCAACAGCAATCCGCTGATAGAAGCTCTGGAGGAAGGCGACTCCGCCCTGGCGACTATCACCCGGCTGTTTTTGAAAGCCTACGCCCCTTTACGATGCACCTGTTTTCGCCCGCGGGAAACGGTCTGTTCAAGCTGATCCGGCCGTTTCGTTTTTATTTTCACGAGCTTGAAGTTTGCCAGTCAAACGGCGCACCTTTGGGCAAAATCAAACGCCGATTTGCCATCTTGCGCCGGATTTACACGGTCATCGATCGCAGCGGCAACGAAATATTCGAGCTTTTCGGCCCGCTGCTGCATCCGTGGACATTCCAGATTAAAAAGGGCGGGCAGGAACTGGGCAAGATTACCAAAAAGTGGAGCGGCCTGGCCAAGGAGTCCTTCACGGACGCCGACAATTTCGGCATCACCTTTCCAGCGGGAATCGACATTTCTCAGAAAGCCGTCTTATTGGGAGCCGTGTTTCTGATCGATTTCGTCCATTTTGAGAACAGCGGCAACCGCAATTAATATGCAATGTCCAAAGTGCAGTTTCGAGCAAGCCGATCAGCAGACGGAATGCCGGCGGTGCGGCCTAATTTTTGATAAATATCGCCAGCGCCAGACCAATACGCCGCCCAAAGAAACGGCCGCTGACGTCCATACCGAGCCGGCGCCGAACCCGGCAGAATTTATCAAGGAACTTTTATTTTATGTCAAGCCGGAAACAAATCCGTTAATTTTTGGCGGCCGGATGCTGTTTTTTCTGGTCATTTTTATCTGGGGATTGAGATTTATCTTTAGGCCAATGGAATCGAATTATGTCTTCGACTCTTTCTGGCATCTGGTAAATTTGCCCTTCCATGAGGCGGGTCATATCGTGTTTCGGCCATTCGGCCGATTGATGACCTCCCTGGGCGGAAGTATCGCGCAGGTGCTGATGCCGCTGATTTGCCTGGCGGTATTTTTAGTCAAAACCCGTGATACATTTGCCGCGGCATTTACCCTGTGGTGGACGGGGGAAAATTTCATGGATCTGGCCCCATACATCAATGATGCCCGGTCCCTGACGCTGCCGCTGCTGGGCGGCAACACCGGCCGGACTTCACCCTATGGATTTCATGACTGGGAATTTATTCTGCGGGAAACCAAATTACTGCGCTATGATCAGGCCCTGGCAAAATTTGCATATACCCTGGGTACGGTTTTGATGGTTTGCGCCTTTGCCTGGGGTGGCTATATTCTTTTCAAACAATACAAAAATATCAACTTAAAAACTGATTAGAAAACCGGCAATTAATAAGCGCAGCTTTTGAAAACATCAGCCATATCGCCAAAAGAAAAGCCGCCCGGCATCCGGGCGGCTGATCATAAGTGATGTTAAAGACACGCTAACCGGAGACGTTGCCTACTCGACCACGATCCGCTCCTTGTTCTTCTCAACGGTTACCGGACCGATTCCCGGGACCTTCATTATATCTTCCGCAGAAGTAAAAGGTCCGTTTTGCTCGCGATACTCGACAATTTTCGCCGCATACTTCTGACCGATACCCTGCAATTGTGTTAGTTGTTCAGCTGAGGCCGTGTTAATATTTATTTTTGCCATGTCATCGGCATAAACACAGATTCCGCTGAGCATAACAGCTAACACGGCCACTAACACTGCAATAGCAATTTTCGATTTCATCATAATCCCCTCCTTTGGGAAATACTATAAGTTAAAAAGAGTTTAAATCCCAATCTCGGAGGTCGACCTCATGAGTGTTCCTAATGCAAGTAATTCGCCGTGTCAATATTTATTTTACTTCAATTATCAGGCGAAAACAGCATCATTCGATAAGGGATAGCAAACATCGTAAAGGATAGTAAAACGCTGTCAAATAGGAAAAAAGCGAAGTAAAAAAAGTAAAAAGAAGTAAAGACAAAAATAAATAAAAAAATTTTAATGAATTTAAAAATTGCCGTTTTTTTTCGACCTCCGCATCTTTAGCCGCGGCATATTGTCGCGCGAGCCTAGCGGACGACGGACGGGTCCCCTTCAGGGACGACGACTGAGTCCCACTTCCGTATTCAACCATTCTAACTTCCGAATTCAATCATTCTGTTTCTTGACGATAAACCGACCATAAGGTATCATATCTATATACACCCCTTAGTTGGGGTAAGTACGGCAGGCATCGGTTAGGGCTCAACCATATTATTAAGATCGAATGACCGATCAATACGCGCAACCGAAACAACTCGAAAAGCTCAATCAACTCAATAAACCCAAGAAACTATTCAACTAAACATTGTGCCTTGCATCGTTCAAAAATATGGCGGCAGCAGTGTGGCGGATGCAGACAAACTGCAAAAGATCGCCCGCCTGATTGCAGATGCCAAGGTCCGGCAAACCGATATTGCCGTAGTCGTGTCGGCCATGGGTAAGACGACTGACGAACTGGTGATGTTGGCCCGCAGCATTTCACCGAAACCGCGGCGGCGTGAAATGGACATGCTGCTTTCCACCGGTGAGCGGATTACCATGTCACTGCTGTGCATGGCCCTGCATGAACTGGGTCTCGATGCGGTATCGCTGACCGGATCCCAGGCCGGTATCATCACCAATGACCGGCACAATGATGCCCAGGTCATCGAGGTCCGGCCGTTTCGGGTGCAGGATGAAATGGTCAAGGGCAAGGTGGTGATCATCGGTGGGTTTCAGGGCGTCAGCTACCGGCGGGACATCACGACCCTGGGTCGCGGCGGGTCCGATACCACGGCGGTAGCCCTGGCTGCTGCGCTGGATGCGACATGCTGTGAAATTTATTCTGATGTGGACGGCGTCTACTCGGCCGATCCCTCCATTGTCAGCGACTCCCGGCACCTGCCCCAAATTTCCTACCCGGTAATGCAGGAAATGAGCATGGCCGGAGCCAAGGTCCTGCACGCCGGCGCCGTGCAGTTTGCCAAAGAAAAAAACATTGCCATTTATGCCCGCAGCACATTTGCGCCGGGCCGCGAAACCGTTATTCGACAGCTGTCGCCCGGTGCCATAATCGGCGTCCAGGCGGTCGTCAGCGAAAAGCAGGTTGAGCGGATACGGCTGTCTGGCAAGGGGGCCGGAAACCGGTTTAAGCAGGCTGTGGCGCATCTTGAAAGCGAGCAGGTGCCGATCAAGGAGGTACATGTTGCCGAAACCGCTTCCAACGGCGAGCACTCCCGGGCATCTTTTGTGGTTTCCACCCAAAATATCTATGGCTGGGAACAAATCAAGACCGCCTTGATCGATAAAATCGGCCCGGGAATCGAATTCGACACCGATCTGGCCGCACTGTCTCTGATCGGCGAAGGATTAAACCGCAACAATCGGGTCTTTTTAGAAACGCTGGATCTGCTGGCAGACAATGGAATACCCGTGTTCGGCACCACCACGACCTCGTTTCGCATCTCCTTGCTGGTGCCGCGCGGCCGGATCGAAAAAAGTGTTCAGCTCTGCCACAACTGCTGGGTGGCCGAAAATGCCATATAGTGTTTACCCTAATGTTGGTGCGCAATTTTTTTATTGTAGGGTGGGCATTGCCCACCAAAAATAGATAAACTCAACCTTAGTTTGACATATGACCTCAACGATTACCGCCTGCACCATGGATTGTCCGGATGCCTGTTCCCTGGTTGTGGATCAACGTCCGGATAGCCGCATCTTACTGCGGGGCAACCCGGACAGCCCGTTTACTTCCGGCTTTACCTGCCCCAAGATCAAAGGCCACATCAAACGCCTGCAGCATGCCCGAGCGGATTCAGCATCCGATGTTGCGGGTCAATCGGAACCTGGCAGCGCATCGCCTGGGATACGGCCCTGGATTTGTGCGCTGAAAAGATCCAGGCCCTGCGTTCGGAGCCGAAATCCATTCTGCACATTAAAAGTGAAGGCGCCAAAGGCGTCTTGAAGGCCGCCACGGCCCTTTTTTTCTCGATTCTGGGAACCAGCCGGACCAAAGGATCGCTGTGCGATGCGGCCGGTTTCATGGCCTATATTTATGATTTTGGCTCCCGCAAAAACAATGACATCAACGATCTGAACCATGCCGCCCGCATCGTTAACTGGGGCAAGGATTTCTCCCGCAGCTCGATTCACACGGCGGCCATCATTCGCAAGGCCTGCCGCAACGGGACCCGCATGCTGACCGTCTCTCCGGGCGGCGACGGCAATGAACCATCTGGAACCTGAAGGCACTGCCACCGTTCACCCTGCTGGCAGCAACGATCGTCTGGCGATTTTTTGTCTCGCCCGGCAATCTGAACGATAAACGCAGCGAAGCAAGATTTCGACGCATCTGCATCTTCGCCTCGCTGGCGCTGCTCGGACTTGGGATGCTCGTGCTCGATCACGGCAGTCGAACCACGCTCATTCTGGGCACTGAGCTCGCTGATGTCACCGACCGCATCGCCATCGGCATCGTGGCCCCGATCTGGCTCGTGTATTACGCGGCGCGGAATATCGGCCTCGGGCCCAGTTGAGACTGTCGAATCGCCTTCGCTGGACGGCGACAACCCC
>CAVQBT010000050.1:0-11145 GCA_963710795.1 uncultured delta proteobacterium | reverse complement strand
AGCCACTGGAGCAGACGGCGTGAAGACCGCGGTTTTACGTAAGGGCCGTGCAAGCTTTGAATTTATTTGGGCCGCTGCTCACCGGCGGGCGTTCGGTATAGATGAAATGACAGAGAATATTTTGTTTACCATTTTGGTGGAATACGATGGAGGGACATTTGTATCGCAGGAATTTTCCATAAACCCTGAAGAGGCTGTCCGGTACTGGAGCCGGAACGAAAAGAGCGAAGGGTTTCCAACCCAATTAAATCGGAGCCAGAGGATAGAATTGCAGCAGGATTTTTATAATCCAGATCTTGTTGAAATTGATGGATTAACCAATGTTTGGTGCGACACGACAACTATAGCTGACAAACTCTTGTTGCTCCACTGTATACAAACGGATAGCAGTAAATTTTATCACCAGAGGACACCATTCGCTGAACCAGACCGGGAAAACATGCGGGTTTGCGTATAAGTCAATGCTGGCGCGAAGGAAAGATGGCCGGCTGGTTTCCTCTATCGCGTTCTGCACCGAAAAAATATTTCTGATTCTTGACTCCGCATATTACACGTGTTATTATACGTGTAATATTTAAGGAGGTGCTCGAAATGCGAAAAAAACTCACAGTAACCATAGACGATAAAGTTTATGAAGGCCTGCGAACCGTCATCGGACCACGAAAAATTAGCCGCTTTATTGAAGATTTAGTTCGCCCCCATGTTTTAAAGAAAGATATGTATGCTGCATATAAAGAAATGGCGGCTGATCAAATAAGAGAAACTGAAGCCCTTGAGTGGACCGAAGGTACGATTGGAGATTTTGGCGATGAAGAGAGGTGAAGTATGGTGGGTTAATTTCGATCCTTCCATCGGAGGTGAGATCCGCAAACAGCGGCCAGCCGTCATCGTAAGCAATGATGCCGCCAATCATTATTTGAACAGAGTTCAAGTTGTGCCCTTAACAAGCAGTGTTGATAGACTTTACCCAAGTGAATCCTATGTGACCTTTCGGGGCAAAAAGGCTAAGGCGATGGCAGATCAGCTCACCACGGTAAGCAAAAAACGGCTAATCAATTCAGCAGGGTCGATATCTTCTACCGAGATGGAAGGTATCGGCAAAGCCATTACCACCCAACTCGGACTTTAAGGCAGAACAAATCATTTGAGCTGACGCCTTATATCTTGCGCTTTTAAACATTCATATATTTATCTTGAATTCAGTTGACCCGCCTGCCCCAAGCATATTTGCGGCACAGCTCAATTCTGCGTTGGGTAACCTCAAAACTGGCCTTGACAGCCCTCCTGGTCAAGGTTATACTTCGGGTATGAAAACAGCGATATCACTACCAAATGACGTTTTTGACAAGGCAGAGCGCCTTGCAAAAAGGGCACGGAAATCCCGGAGCCAACTCTATTGTGAGGCTATACGCGAATACATAGCAAGACATTCTCCGGATGAAATAACTGAAGCGTTGGACCTCGTGATAGAGGAAAATGGACAACCGGAAGATGGGTTCGTCAAACTGGCGTCTGCTCGGACGCTTGCTCGGGTTGAGTGGTGATCTCCCAGGGGGAAATTTGGTGGGCCGATCTTCTTGACCCAACGGGTTCAGGGCCTGGATTCCGACGGCCTGTTGTTGTCGTACAGGGCGACTCATTCAACCGAAGCAGGATCACGACGGTTCTATGTGTGCCGCTCACGAGCAATTTGAAGTGGGCCGGTGCTCCGGGAAACGTCCTTCTTGAAACTCGTCTCACTGGTCTGCCGAAGGATTCTGTTGCGAACGTGTCGCAAGTAGTTGCACTCGACAAGTCGCTGCTCGGTGAACGCGCAGGCAAGCTGCCTCGTGCGAAGACGGATCTTGTCCTGGCGGGAATTGAGGTTGTGCTGGGCAGGTGACAATGTAGGCGCAGATAACCCAACCTGCGCTGCATGTTGACCGGAAGGAGCGAGCGGCTTTATCTTTTAAAAGACCATTCTCAAATCAAGACGTATATGCCTCCGAATACTATCTGATTCCCTTCCGGCAAGTGAGCTTTTCGTTAGCGAACTGATATGATGAAACCTAACCGAGATTGGATTGATGACTGGCGAATGGGTATAAACCGTCTATAGAGGATCAGATTTCAACCGATTTGTTGGATTTTTTTCTGGATTTTAACAACCGGTGTTGACTAAAAAACTAAAATGTCACGTGCGAGTTGTATAAAATTTCGTTCTGTAAGGGACTTGGGGTTGCTTATGCTATTGTTGCCTGTCGGGTTGAGGTATCAACCGTGGGTGAGTATAAGACAATCAAGCAAGCCGATCAGCAATTTAGTTTAGTCAAAAATGTCCCGTATTTACAGGAATAAAAATTTTGATTATCTCGATATAGTTGCTAAAGGGGAAACGATCGCGTCTTCTGCCTACTGTGGGCGCGGATAAACTTCGTCCCGACAGCTTATTTATCTGCGGGCACGTAGGGTCGGGAGTTGGCCCCGACCGTGATTTTGCTTCGAATTGAGGTATACCGCCTTTCCTGCCTGGCTGGGTTCCCGGTCCTCAAAGCGCTTATCTGCAGCCACCTGCCCGAGTGCGGTGGGAACGTCCACCTGAATCCCAACCTCGACAACCGCCCGATATGTGTTATAATTAGAATTTGTTTTGAAACCGCTTTCAATTTAGCAATTTAATGGTATCACGATCCCCGAGATAGTAATATATGAACGCCATCATCGTCAGTGACCTGCATATCGGTTCCCGTTATTTTCAATTCGGCGTCTTCGAACGCTTTATGGAAGAACTTCCCGCCGATCATGAACTCATCATGAACGGTGATATTATTGATTCGCCCTATCTGAAAATGGAACCGTCAGATCAGCGCGCCCTGGATATGATTAAAAATATTTCATATCGTCAGCCGGTGGTCTGGGTGCGCGGCAATCATGACAATGGGTATGTGCCGCAAAGTTTCGGTAAAACCATTTTTAAATCTTCCCATCGGATCGGCAGCCGACTTCTAATCACCCACGGCGACGACTTTGATGATATCATGCCGCGCAGTCGTCTGTTTATCAAAGCATTCAGGCTGTTGCACAATTTGAGGATCAAAATGGGCGCCCGGCCGGTGCACGTGGCGGAATATGCCAAGAAATGGAAATCTTTTTACCGGGTGCTGCGCAAAAATATCGCCCTAAACGCCGTCAAATGTGCCGCGCAAAACGGTTTTGAAGCAGTGACCTGCGGTCATACGCATTTTCCGGAAGATTTAACCTTAAATGGCATCCGGTATATCAACACCGGTGCCTGGACCGAGTTTCCCGCTTTTTATCTCCAGATCACTGCGCAAGATATGGTATTAAACCAGGTGGATCCAGCCTTCGTCTCTCAGCGCGCGGAATCGGCCCCGCTGAATCATTATGAATCGGAAATCCCCTTTTCCGATGCCCTCCCCCGACCTGCCGAATCAAATCGACATTATCGCGGCTTTGCACCCTAATTTATCCGCCCAAAGCAAAAGTAAATTTAGCAATCCAAATCCTTCCCTTATAAAAATGATTCGATTACCTGGACCGCTAGGCTAGGTGTCAATATCTGGATAGAACCATATTCCTTTAAATCAAGGAGATGGTGATCGCCCGAAACGATCATATGCGCCCTATTTTCGGAAGCCAGGGCCAGGAAGATGTTGTCGAATGGATCATCTGAAATGGTTTGAGGTATACCTTGGGGATTGGGAACGAATGTCACGAGGTTCATCGTATACGCGATGGCTTCCGGGGACGTTGTCTTCAATGCGGTTAGCCGTTTGGCAAACCGCTGGTATTGAATAACCCGCTTTAGTTCATTTATAGTCGACTCACAGGCCAATGATAATATCAAGCCATCGCGAACCCACCTTAGAATGCGGTTGGGAGGTCCGCCCCAAAGCAGACCCGATATCATTACATTCGTGTCAACGACAAGTTTCATGACACTTTGCGAAGTTGGTGGACAATCCGGGAAATTTCGGACAGATCCGGCTGGGCGGAATCTATTGTTTTCTCGGCCCGGTCAAGCAAATCAGGCCAAGACTGATCGACTGGTACCACCTTGAACAAAGGCTTCGATCGCTTTAAAACCACAATTTCACCATAAAGTTTGAGGTCTTCAGCAACCTCTGGAAATCGCGAACGAAATTCTTTTGCACTGATATATTTCGGCATAATTAGCTGTCCTTTAGTTAAACTGAAAATTTACTTAAGTTGATCTTAAGATTAACTATCATTTTCTAAAAAAGCAATATATATTTAAGTATTTTTGCGCACCAGCATCAGGGTGTTGCCGGTGACGGTCAAACTGCTCAGCAGCATGGCCGATACCGCTACCAGGGGGTTGAGCAGGCCGCTCATGGCGATGGGAATACTGACGGCATTGTACAGGAACGTAAAGGCAAGATTCTGGTAGATTTTTTGATTGACCTGTTTGGCAAAATCTAAAAATTCAATTAGTTGAGACGGCTCACCGCGCATCAGGGTGATGTCGGCGGTTTCCTTGCTCAGCTGTCCGCCTGAATGAACGGCAATCGACAGATCCGCCTGTACCAGGGCCGGCGCATCATTGATCCCGTCACCCACCATGGCCACCTGAAGCCCCGACTGCTGCAATTCGGATATAAAGCGGGATTTATCACCGGGCAGCTGAGCGCCAATGGCTTGCTCAATCCCGATCTTATCGGCGACGGCCTGGGTGGTCTGCTGACCATCGCCGGATACCAGGGCCAGGCGCAATCCATTGGATTTCAATGTTTGTACTGTTTTCCGTGCATCCGGGCGCAAGCTATCGCCAAAAACAAATATCGCCGCCAGCCGGCCGGCGATCCCCAAATACACGCAAGAATGATTGGCGGTTTTATTCGATACCGCTGCATCCCCCAGGGCATCCGATAACTCTAATTCCTTAGCCAGAAATTCGGCTGAGCCGATTTTTACGATTTGACCGTTAAATTCGCCCTGGAGTCCTTTATCAGCATGCTGGATGCGAGTCGTGGCGAGCGGTCGAATACTTTTGGCCCGGGCCTGGCTGAGAATTTCAAGCGCGATGAAATGCGCTGAATCTTTTTCCAGGCCGGCGGCCAATGCCAGGGCCTGATCCGGGGTAAGCGGCCCATCGCAAATGGTATCCAGCAAATTCCATTTACCGGCGGTGATGGTGCCGGTTTTGTCAAATACAAAAGCCGTCACTCGGTCAGCCTGTTCGAAGGCTGTAAAATCCCTTACCAAAATCCCTTTTTTACCGGCAATCGAAATTCCAGCCACCCGGGCCAGCGGTATGGCGATGCCCAGGGCACACGGACAGGAAATTACCAGAACGGTAACGGCCCGCAGGATTGCCGCTTCCAACGATATTCCCACAACCAGACATATCAGCGCCGTGCCGGCGGCCATTGCAATTATGATGGGGACGAACCATTGCAAAACAGCATCTGTTTTTCCTTCCAGCGGTGTTTTTGTCATCAGGGTTTTTTCGATGATATCGATCATCTGACCCAATGTCGAGCCGGCACCTACCCTTTGGGCGCGAACTTTAAACGTTCCCCTGATGACGCGGGTACCGCTGCGCACGGTAATGCCCGGTTTTATTCGAATCGGCAGCGCTTCGCCGGTTAAAGAAGATTCATCCACGCTGCCGCCGCCGTCGATTACGCAGCCGTCAGCGGGAATGATTTCATTTTCAGCGACCCGGAATATATCTTTTTCAGCCAGATGATCGGCGCTTACATAGCGGCCGGCCGGATATTGAGCAGTGCAAATTCGAACTTTGGCAGGTTTTAAAGAGAAAAAATTCTCCAGCCCTTCCAACACCCGGCCCTTGGCGCGGCGTTCCAATGTTTTGCCCAAAAGCACAAGCGTGATCAGCATGGCGGCGGTGTCGTAGTAAATGTGAATGCTGCCGGCAAACAGATTGACCGTGCTGTAAACATAGGCACTCATCGATCCCATGATAATCAGGGTTTCCATACTGAAGGCGGCATTGGTCAGGCCGGACCAGGCTTTTTTAAATAATTCGAAGCCGCCGTAGACCAGCACCAGGGTTGCCATGATAAAGGCCGGCCAGGACAGTTTATTGATGGTATCCCGGCTGAATTCGGTAAAAAAGCCGGCATACAACGCATACGACAGCATCATGATGTTCATCGTCAGAAATGCCGAGATGGCGAACCGCATAAATTCCCGGCGCCTTTCCCGAACATCCCGCGACTCATCGGGTTCCGCCGCGCGATAGCCGAGCTTTTTGACGGCCTCGATAATGCGGTCCGGCGAGGTGGCGATGGGATTGTATTTAATCTGAAGCCTGTCGGTTGAAAAGTTACAGGTTGAATCCACAACCCCGGGGGTTTTTTTAAGGCATTCATCGATTAACCAGGCGCAGGCCGGGCACCACATGTTGCTGACTTTTAGATTGAGGCCTAAAATACCGTCTGCCGGGGGTGTCCGCTGTCCGGCGGTTTCCGGATCAGCGACTTGACCGGCTGGGGACGGGTCTGATTTGCCATGGGCCTTAGCTGAAACCAAATCGGCTTCGGACCGCGGAAGGATGCCTTTTTCCAGGCACTGCTTGAAAAGATCGGAGTCGCGAAATTTTGCCGGATCACCGGAGTCGGTTGCTTCGATCAGAATGCTGAAGACCTGACGGCAGCCCAGACAGCAGAATTGGTAGGTTTTGCCGGCCAAGGCGGCTTCAAATCTGCCGGCACTCAAGGGAAGACCGCAAAGGTCGCAGAAATTGAACGCGTTTTGTGGGTGGTTAGCGATTGCCAAGGGATTTTATAAATGCGATAACATGCCAGCGATCGTCGATCGTGATGGTGGAATTCAGGGCCGGCTGGCGACCGCCGGGAATGCCGTAACTGACGGATTTGAATAAATCACCGTCGGGTTTGGACTGGACCTGGGAACTGCGCAGATCGGTGGGCAGCGGATGAAAACTCTGGCCGACCGTACCGTTGCCGTCGTAATTGTAGCCGTGGCACTGGGCACAATACGTCAGGAATACGGCTTTGCCTCTGGCGGCAACCATCGGATCGGCTGCATCCAAGGGGGACTTCAAATCGGCAGCGGGTGTTGCGCGAAAGATGGCCTCGCCGGCGCTGACCGGCACCAGGCCGGTTGCCATCGTCAGCTGTGGATCTTCCATGGGCCTGACGCCCGGGGTTTCACGCATCCGGCCATAGATGAAATTGTTATCATAGTATATCAATGCTTCGTACGCCCCATACAGGACGAGTGCAACCACGATGAAAAATCCAATTATTTTCTTCATTTATTCAACACCTTGAAACGGAATTATGCGCATTTGCGACGGATTTTCCTCTTGGCCCAAACCGCCCTTGACATGCTGAGCATAGGGCAGCGGATGATAGGGGTCGTTGATGGCATAGGCCGATTCACCGGGCACGTCCAGGATCGGGCGGTAGTCCCAATCAGGCGGGCCGAGATTGCCGACAACGGTATAAGCCAGCCATCCCTTAAAGGCCACCCACCCGACCATCAATAGGATGAGGACCCATGTTTTAACTGCGGATGTTTCATGTAGCGGTTGATCCATCAGATTTTCACCTTTAAGCTGCCAATTACAAGGATGTAAGCCAATACCCAGACAATCGTCCCGACGATGAGCAAGTACGCCAGGATCGGAAAGGGAGCTTTGCGGCCTTCGATACCGCTCGGAAAACGCTCGACGATGCGGGTTTCACGTTCGGTCGAGTCCTTGCGCTGAATGTGATAGAACCCGAGGCCGATGATAAACAGGGCAATCGCGGCAATTGCCGGGAACAGATACATGAAAAAATGTTGGATGCTCAGAAGTTCAAAAAATCTCATGGTTCATTCCTTCTCAACTTGCCGGAGCGAATAAGTATTGGAAAATGCATTCTTATTCGTACCGATGATATCCGCCTGTCGACCGATTTTATTTCACGGCCTTGATCAAAGCAAAGGTAATGAGCGCCAGGGAGCACAACAGACAAATACAGACCAGTGAAAACAGGGCAATGGTCTGAAGGCGTGCAAATCGCGCTGCTTTCAGGGGCATCGGGTTCGGATCGTTTTCCAGCGGAATAAAGCGCGCCCGCTGTTGGTCTTTAAACTGGCCGTTGTTCAAGGCCCAGATAAAGACCACGATGCTGATCACAAAACCGGCCGCCATGTAGGCGATAAAGTATGGATAGTACATGGTTAATATCCTTTAAAAAATGACTAAAATGAACTAAATTGATCAAAAAATTGAACTAATAAATAATGAACGGTCAAAAATCATTAATTTTAGGCACTTTAGGACATCTTTCACCCAATTAACCTAACTAGTCAACTTTACCTTTCAGGGTTCCCAGGCCGAGTCGATACCGCGGGGTTCGGTGTTGGCGTCGCTTTGATTGATAAAATAAACCGCCACGTAATTACCCACTTCCCAAATCTTTTGCGATTCCAGATCGCGTTTGAAATACGGCATGGCGGTTCCAGTAATGCCGTTCATGATCTGGTAGTAAAGGATGCCGCCGGAAATCTCGCGGCCCTTTAAAATCGTAAAATTTAACGGTGGCGGATAGATCCAGGGCTGCGCCGGCCCCATACCGTCTCCGACCGGACCGTGGCAGCCGATGCAAAAGACCTGATAGATTTTATGCCCTCTTTGCAGACTGGCATCACTGGTTGGATAGGGGTTGGGGATTTCGTGCCAGCCCGCGGGAATGTGATCGGCCAGCCATTTTACATTGGCTTCAGGCCCGGCTTCGTAACCTTTGATGGATTCCGCTTTCCAGTAACGCTGGCGCGCCATGCGCGTGTCGGCATCCTTGAGTCCCAGGCTCTGGATATAGCTGGTCAGGGTATTCATTCGATCCATACCCAGCCACTCGAAAGGCGGCATAATCGAAGCCGGGCGCGTATAGCGCGGGTTGGTAAAGTGGGCGATGTGCCAGTCGTCGGGATGCTCGCCGCCTTCCTGGGACAGGTCAACGCCCGTGCGCTGGGATCCCAGGGTAATCGGTTCGTCGGCCAGATAATCGCCGGATTGGGCGATGCGCTCGGCCCCATGGCCCCAATCAATACTGCGGATCGATTGGCTGTGGCAGTAGACACATCCGTTCTGCAGGTATATCTTGCGGCCGGCGTCCTCCTCGGCGGTCCGGTAACGGAAAATATCCGAAGGGACCGTGTTGCGTTTGGCATACGGCCAGTAAACCACTGTCAGGGTAATGGCAGTTAACAGGGCCAGGATGCCGACCAATATGACAGTTGGGGTCATTCTCATGTTGAAGCTCCACGATTGAAATACAGAGATCGGACGACGTTGTACAAGCCGAGATAGGCGCCGATCATAATAAACGTTCCCAGCGATGCCCGCAAGACGTAATAAGGCTGAATTTCAGGCAGTGTTCGATAAACGGTTTCGCCGTTGTACCAGGCATTTCCCTGGATCAACCCCACGGTGGTCAGCACGATCAAAAAGCCCGTAATGCCGATCAGCACCAGCCAGTATTGCACGTCGGCCAGAAACCGGCTGTAAATCGGCCTGCCGGTGATGCGCGGTAAAATGAAATACAATCCCCCCAGGGCCGTGACGCCGGCAAAACCGAGAACCCCGATGTGGGAATGGCCGATGACCCAGTTGTTAAAGTGGGTGATGCGCTGTACATGCGGCAGGGCCATCATCGAGCCCTGGATGTTGACAAAAAAGTAGAAAATGGTCCCGGTAAAAATAAATTTGGCCCCGATGTCGGCATGAATCTCGCCCAGCTTGCCCTTGACGGTGTACCACAGATTGATCAAAACGATCATAACCGGTATGACCATGGCGACACTGTCGACAATCGAGATGGTTTTGAGCCAGGTCGGTACCGGCACCTGCAGCAGGTGGTGGGTGCCGATGTGGGTGTAGACGATTATCAGCGACCAGAAGCCCAGCAGGGACAATGTGTGGCTGTATAGCGGGCTGCGCGTGGCAATCGGCAGTGCATAGTAAGCGAGCCCCAGCGCCATCGGGGTCAGCAGCAGTCCGAAAATGTTGTGGCCATAAAACCACAAAATGATGGCGTCCGGAATACCCGCCAGGGCACCGGTATCCGGTTTCCAGATGACGTTGCCCAGGCAATAGGTGATCGATGTCAGAACGACGGCGGCGGTCGTATACCAGATGGACACAAATAAAATCGACTCCCTGCGCTGCCGGATCGTCAGCAGGATGTTGATCGCCACCATGGCAAAGCTGATCACCACCATGATGTCCACCGGCCACGCCAATTCGGCATATTCGCGGCCCTGGGTGTGTCCCGTGGCAATGCCGATAATGCCGGCGGCTAGCGTGATGTTCCAGAATATCGCACTGAATACGCCCAGCTTGTGGCTGAAGAGCTCGGTCCGCAGCAATTTCGGGAAATAATAAAAGGCGGCCGCCAGCAAACCCGGCGTGACAAATCCGAACAGCACGGCGTTGACATGCATCGGCCGCACCCGTCCGAAATGGATATACTCGATATTGGCCAGAAAGTCAGGGGCAATCAGATAGCCCGCGGCAATCATGCCAAAAGAGGTGGCCGCGGCAAACCAGAAGGCCGATGTCAGGGTAAACGCTTTGGCTGTCGGATTGCCGGCAGAAACGATTTCAGTTGCTTCTTCAGACAAAATGAAAACTCCTATTAACGCTTCGCGTTGTTATTTATTAATAGGTAATAGTTATTAGTAAAAAAGCGATCTTCTGTTTCAAATAACAAATAACGAGCAACTAATAACTCCTATCTAGCTGTGGCATGACAACCAGCAATCCACATTGACTTTTTTCTTGTTGTGGCATTCCAGGCACATTCCCATCCGCCAATCCTTGGCGGGCAGCCGGTGAAGGTTTTGAACCAGTCCGTGGCACTCAAGGCAGGCCACTTCTTTGTTGATATGACGCTGATGGTTGAACAGCACGTGTTCCGGTATGTAATTTACTTTCACCCAGGGTGTTGATGTTTGCGTGTTGAAGTATTGATGCTCCTTCTGGATCTGCGGGTGTTTTTTGATGATATAATTGTGGCAGTACAGACATTTTTCCACCGGCGGGATGCCCGGGAAATTCGAGTAGGCGACATAGGGGTGGCAGAACTGACACTGGATCTGCTTGACGCCGCTGTGCACATTGTGGCTGAAGGGAATCGGCTG
>CAVQBT010000049.1:0-7396 GCA_963710795.1 uncultured delta proteobacterium | reverse complement strand
ATTTGACTGGGTGCCCGCGGCCGGCGGCGTCGCTCATATCAAAGGGAATTTGTTTTGATCGTGTTTACACAGCCCTACCACCCCACCCGGAGGGCTTCAGTGTCATGACGCTAGGCCGATGTTATACCGGTCCAATTACCACAAGGTATCATTTAACAAAGCACTTTATACACTATATATAGTGGTTAGAAAAATCAACCACTGCATATTGAAATATTTTCGAGTCCCGCTTATTTGGATGCACGTGATCCGGTTGCCAGCGCTCAGGCACCGGGATGGTCCCGTCCAACCACAACATCTTGTATCTGCTGTTGGATTGACATACAAAAATTCTGATATACTGTATTTTATAGTTCCCAATGCTTGTGCGGCATGCATTGGAAAGCTCGAATATAAACCCCAGCCATGGGGTAAACCAAACGGTTAGGAATCACCCATGAAACAATACCTGGAATTACTCCGTCATGTTAGAAAAAACGGTGTCCCCAAGGACGATCGCACGGGCACGGGAACCATCAGTGTTTTCGGCTACCAGATGCGCTTTGATCTGTCCCGGGGATTTCCGGCGATCACGACCAAAAAGCTGCACTTTCGATCAATTATCGGCGAGCTGCTCTGGTTTTTAAGTGGTGACACCAACATCCGTTCGCTGCATGAAAATGGCGTGTCCATCTGGGACGAATGGGCCGATGCGGACGGCAACCTGGGGCCCATTTACGGCTATCAGTGGCGCTCCTGGCCGACGGCCGACGGAAGACACGTCGATCAGATCAGCCAGGTGCTGGAGCAGATCAAATCGAACCCCAGTTCGCGGCGCCATATCGTGTCGGCCTGGAATGTGGGCGAGATCGAAAAAATGGCGCTGCCGCCGTGCCATACGCTGTTTCAATTTTATGTGGCCGACGGACGCCTGTCCTGCCAGCTGTATCAGCGCAGTGCGGATATTTTCCTCGGCGTTCCCTTCAACATCGCTTCCTATTCTTTGCTGACCCTGATGGTGGCGCAAATTGTGGGATTGAAGCCGGGTGATTTCGTGCACACGCTGGGCGATGCCCACCTTTATCTCAACCATCTGGACCAGGCGGATCTTCAGCTCACACGCGAGCCGCGTCCGCTGCCGCAGATGAAGATCAAGGCCGCAGTGGACTCGCTATTTGATTTCAAATACGAGGATTTCGGAATTGTCGGCTACGATCCGCATCCCGGCATCCGGGCGCCGGTGGCGGTTTAGGGGCGTTTTCCAGCGTGGCACTCACGAGCACGACCTCCGGCTAAAGGACAGCCGGTCTGATCGGAAAAGAAACTGTTCATTTTCACGCAAAGACGCCAAGGCGCTAAGATTACTCATAGTTTAAGTCATTTCCTTTGCGAGTTTTGCGCCTTTGCGCGAGATAGATTCTTTGTCGTTACATAAAAGGGCAAGGGAACTGCCGGGCGGCGGGGCGTATCTGATCGCCGGTGCCGAAGTCATAACTTTTGCGATCAAAGCTCACGGCAGATGCTTTCATCAGTATCCAGTGCCCGGTAAGGCTCATCAATGACCGGCAGCGGATCGAACAAGATGATTTTTTCGGGATCTCTAATTATATTCCAGACAAATCCGTCATAAGAAAAAGGTTTAGCCGGGCGGCCGAGCGAGAAATGCAGATGCGGGATGATATTGGCTTTTGAGTGGCTGGTGTCGGCAATGGTGGCAATGATATCCCCTGCTTGCACCACCATACCCGGTTCAAGGCCGGGCTGCGGTTTCGTGTGCGCATAAACCGCTATGAACCCTGCGGTGTCGCCGTCGAATTTCCCATGCTCAATAATAATCGCCTGGCCAAGATAATCTTTAAACATGGCCCTGATCACGCCATCGTGCATCACCGGGATTCGGGTTTTTTCGTCAATACGGCATATCTGGCGGGAACGGTTTGTGTACAGGCACAGATCGATGCCTTCATGGGGATAATCCCGCAGGCCATGATCACCCCACCACTTATCCGGGGAATTGAACAGCATGCCGTGACAAAAGATCCAACTTTCAAATCCGCTTTGATCCAAAGCGTTTTTTTCTATGATCATTTCGGTGAAACGGCTTTTTTTAAAAGACATATTTTGGGTGGGTATCAAGTGGTTGTCTCCTATTTCCAGTCCAATTACAAAAAAGGTTAGCCCGCCTGCTAAGTCAGCAACGAATTTCTAATGGGAGGAAAACGCCGTGACAAAAGACACGGGAGCATCGGAACCAGTCGGAACACTGTACGCCATCGTGCTCGATGTAAATGACCTGGAACGCTGCGCCGGATTCTGGTCGGAGGTCCTCGGCAAAAAGATCTCGTTCAAGGCCGACAATTACTGCCGGATCGGCAGAAGGCGACGACCTCGCCCTCTCTGCTGCTTCAAAAGGTGCCGGAGCAGCACGAACACAAGAACCGGGCCCACATCGACCTGGATGTCAAAGATCTTGAAGCGGCGGTGCAGCGTGTCGTGGATCTTGGCGGAACCAGGCTCGACGAAATCAGCGAGTACGGAATCAGGTGGGCGGTAATGGCCGACCCGGACGGCAACGAGTTCTGTCTGGTCCGGCATTCGTAAAATGAATAGCAGGCCCACCAACCGAAAATTCTTGCGTTTTTATCCCACTGCGGAGCAAAATAGGGTGGGTCTGACGCAACCACTCGTGGGTCAAAGCCGGCCGGACCAGTTTATCCTGGTGCTCATCGAGAATCTTCAGAACACCATCGTCCGTGTTGCCGGCTGCCGGTAAAATTATCAAGGTCCTGGCGCATATGTCAGTCAGCAGGACATCCATTTCCAGCTTCCGCTGCTTCCAGATTATTATTTATTCGATACGTTTTATGATCTGGAATCCGGCGGGGGTCGGTGTGACATTTGAAATTTCATTAACCCTTAACGAGAAGGACACCTGTTCAAATGCCGGAATCGTCATATTTCTGGCGATCTCTCCAATTAGTCCACCATCCTTGGCAGAATCACTGTCAGAGTATTTTCGGGCCAGTTCGGCAAAATCTTCCCCATCCTGCGCCTTATTGAAAACGGTTTGCACCAGAGTCCTGGCTTCATCCTTCGTTCGCGTCTGGCTGCTGCCTTCAGCTCCTTGATAGGAAATCAAGATGTGCCTGACCTTGACCAATTCCAGCCTGACCCGCCTGAACAGGTAAAAGCCCTGGGGAGTTTCAACCGGGCTGCTGACCTGACCCGGTTTTAAATAAAAAACAGGGTCAAAAGCCGAGGGAATTGCAGGACTTTTTGTTAACAGGGGCAGCTTGTAATCAGAAGCGTCACTGAACTTATGAACTAAATCTGCAAAATCGGCATTTATTTCCCTAGCCAGACTGCACAAATGCTCGGCCACTTTGCGGGCGCCCTCTCTGTCATAATAGGGGAACTCTATCGAAGAAAGGGCACCCTTGTAGGTGATGAGCAGATATTCCAGGGCTACCTTCTGGTTTGCGGACTGATCGATTGCCGGTACTTTGGCCGGATCGGCATTTCCCTTCAACTCGGGCATGTATTTCTTGTTTTCTATGCCCAGGGGTTTCTGGGATTCTTTTTGGGCCTGATGCCTTGCTTCAATGGAAACTTTCTCTGCGCTCAAGCGAAGCCGTTCGAGCTGTTTTTGCAGATCAAAAGCTTGGGCCTGATGGCCCTGTCGAAAAATGGAGACCCGGACGATCCGATCGCCTTTTTCGAGACGGTTTAACACATCCTGTCCCGCGATAACTTCACCGAAAACGGAATGTTTGTCGTCAAAAAAAGGCAATGCCTTTAAGCTGATGAAAAATTGACTGCCGTGGCAATAAGGCCCTTTGTTCAGCATCGATAAAATGCCGGGACGGGCGTGCCGCAGATCCGGATGAAATTCATGCTCGAAATTGTAACCCGGTCCGCCGCGGCCGTTTCCTCTGGGATCGCCTCCCTGCACCATAATGCCCGGAATCATCCTGTGAAATGTCAGGCCGTTGTAAAAGGGTTCGGTTCTACCTTCACCGGTGCCCGGAGCCTGCGACTGCATGCTACCCTCTGCCAGGCCAACGAAATTGGCCACGGTCATCGGCGCCTTTTCATAAAAAAGCCGGATAACCAATGTACCTTTACTGGTTTGCATCTTCGCGAAAAGCCCGTCAGGTAACTGGTATGCAAATCCCGGCACGGCTCGGGTCAATAAAAGTACGGCTGCAAAAAGAATCCATCGCTGTTTTTTAATCAGCCTTTTATCAGAATCAGACATCGCTATATCCTGTCAACCGGCAATACCGGGTCCTCTCATATAGCAAGAGGCTAAGGCGAAGATGTTTTAATAATCCCCGATCCTTTAGCCTCTTGCTTAAACCAGGTTGCCTGATGACACCGGCCGGATGGCCCGGTCTATATTAACTGATATTACCAGCCAACGGGTCGACCGACATCTCCCTTGGTATAATCACAGACGCCGTCCGGGAAAATTTGTTCCAGTCGGGTTTTTGTTGGTATGTCAATTACGATCGGGTCATATACGCCGGCTGCGATGGCATCTGCCACCGATTGCAGATGGCATTTGAATATGTCGCCCTTGATATTGCCACCCGCCACAATGCGTGAAGTGGAATACAGCGGAAACGCATTGGTACAGGGGCCGGGCAACCCGCCATCCAGGATGCCATCCCAGGCATCGGGTCCGGCGCCAATGATGTTTCCATCGACATCCACACAAAGGTCGACTGCCGTTGCCGGTTTGTTTGCGACCACCCCTTTGCCGTGCACTTTGTGCTTGATGTTGTACAGCCACTCGTCCAGGACTGCAAACGCCTGCCTGGTCATATCGTAATACGGTTCGGCAAACCAGATGAGCTGGTTGTCGGCATGACCCTGGCCGTCGATCATGCGTTGCCGCGTGGCAAAGGACTGCTGGGCATGGTGCATATTGAGCACCGGATCCAGGTAGTGGCGAAAATCGATGACGGGAATGTCGAGCTTTCCGGTGAATACCATTCCCGACTCGTAGGCCGCGTTCATGGCGCCGATGTCGCCTTCGGTTCGGGGAGCTGCGTCCAATTCGTTTAAAGCGATGTTCGCGTTGCGAATGCTCCAGGGGTCAAAATCCATTGGATTCGGTGGGTCTCCCACCAGGTCCTGGATGGTATTCCCTGCCGAGAACGGATAACCTTCCGGGACCATATCATAGGGTGGCTTCCATCCGCCGACCTTCGCATTGATATCCAGAAACTGCGCCAGATTAATGCGGCCATCCTTTAGCGCCTGCAACCCGTATTGCACCCCCTGGTTGTCCCATGTGCTCGGTGCATAGCCGTCTTCATCAACTCCGTAGATATTTTTCAGATCGTCCCAGTGGGTCCATTTAACCGCCCGCACCACGTCATCCGGAAACTGATCCAGACCCCCGACATCGGTGAACAGCGGGTTCATGGCTAAGGGAGTCAATCCGAGCCATCCGTTGACGCATTCGGTACTTCCCATTTGACTCGTTATGGGGGAATATATCGGATGTGCGATCGCATCACTCGAGCTCAAGCCTTCGATCCATGTTCTGGGCAATATGGAACCTATGTTTTGGATAGGTGGGGATAGATAAGGATTGAAGGAGAATCCCCCAAACGTAAGATCACCCTGCATAGGTGCGATCACGTCAAAATAGTATTCCAGCAGCATACAATCCCCGACATAAATTGCCTGGGTGACCATATCCGAATAAGAGTAAGCGGTGATGGTCGCATCCAGCAGCCCGGGATGATTCTGGCCGTAAACATAGCCCTGGATGGCCCCGCCGGATCCCCCGATACTGACGGTGTATATCGGCTTGCCGTACCGGTCGACAAAATGATCTTTTACCATGATAGCGGTCTCGCCGCCCAGCATCAGGTTGTAGTGAACCCCGGTTCTGTTCCCGGTGCTGTAGGCCACCGCATATCCCATCGACAGCGCGTCATCATAGAGCGCGTCATCGAGCGTGTCATCCAAGCTCAGCGCTCCCTGGTCATGGCCGATGGCCACGCCGCCCTCGAAGCTGTAGATCAATTTCCCGTTCCAGGCAGTCGTATCCCAATCGATCTCGTCTTTTTTCTTTTTTTTGTGGTGTTTGGCGTCTTTTTTCTTTTTCTTTTTTTTGTGGTGTTTGGCGTCGTGATCAAAAGGGGCCAGCATGGCAATGCTGTAAATAAATCGGTTGATCGTCCCTCTTTCCAGGCGCACGATATAATCGACCGTAAGGCCGTCGGAGGTGGTGGTCTGGTCAACATTCGCGGGGGGGGTAGACGGGTCCTCTATGAAATGAAATTTCCCATCGGCAGTTGAGCGATAGAAATAATCCACTCGGGTAAAGGTGCTGCAATCTTTGCAATACCCGCTGACCTCACCTGTCTCGTTGCCGGATTCATCTTCCACATAGACAGGAATACCGAAACCTTCATGGTTATCCACCAGGGGCTGGCCTAAATTGGAACGCTCCGTCCGGCAAACAAAAGGATACTGCTGGGGACCCGAAAATATTGGCCCGCCCGGCCCAACTTCATAATCAACTTGGACCGTAATATAGCTTTCCTTTTTGCCCTTGACCTTTACACAAATCGTATTTTCTTTTTTAAGTTTTACAGCGATTTCAATCCTGTAATCCTTTTTCTTTAAATCCTTGGGTTCCAGTACTTTTTCCCCATTAATTTCAATTTTAACGTCTTTGACACGGTGCTTCTTGCCCTTTTTGTCCGAATCGCCTGTCATCACAATGAGTTTGCCAAGAACTGTTGTGCCGCCACTTAAAGCTGCTGTGGTAAATGTATCCGTATACTCCATTTTTTTATCGGCGGCATAAATCTCCGGTCCGAAGACGGTTTTTTCAACATCGGCCGCAGAAATTCCGACAAAAACACCTAACAACAAAACCAATGTTATAGAGATTGCTTTCTTCATCATAAACCTCCTTTTTGGGTTTGAAGTTGAAATACAGCGGTTGTCTTAAACGAAAGAAAATTGTGTATTTGATTTACTTCTCAAATTCTTTGGAAAACATCTGGAATTACTGCGGTATAAGCTTATGGTTATACTGCCAGCGAGTTTATGAAGGCAGTCAGAATGTGGTTCAGGTCCAGAATAAATTCGAAGAAAAACGGGTTATCGTTGGATAACGGTCAATTTTTTATTAAGGGGTGCCATATTCGATGCTTAGATTTCAACGTAGATGATACTATGGTTTAATCAAATTCCCATTGTCAAGAAAAAAGTTTTTCTTTTGGTTAAATCTGACCCACAGTTTTCCTAATATTTTTTATTAAGCAAGTCAAATCTTAAGCACGCAACTGATTGATTTCCCCTTGCGCCTGCAAATTGTAAAACTAATTGCCGGCCTTAAAATACCGGGTCACCAACTTTTCCGGGGCCCAGTTTGAAGCATTCGGCC
>CAVQBT010000048.1:0-101040 GCA_963710795.1 uncultured delta proteobacterium | reverse complement strand
ATATCAAATCCCAAATAACAAATAATATCCAATAACCAAAATTCAAATTCAAAACAAAAATTGGGCAGTAGCCAATTCTGATCGAAATATGTTTAGATCATTGCTATTTTGAATTTGGAATTTATTTGGAATTAGGTGCTTGTGATTTATTATTTTATAGACAAATATCCGCCTTTATCTTATTGCTAACGTGTTACGCGCATATGCAGTTCAGCGTAGCGCCGGTTATTTTTCAGCAGCTGCGTGTGGCTTCCCCGGGCGATCAACCGGCCTTGGTCCAGCATCAGGATGTCATCCATCCAATCCAGATCCAGCAGCCGATGCGTAATCAGCAGCAGGGTGCGGCCGGCGGTTTGCCGCTTTAGGGCCTGCATCATGTTTTTTTCGGTAATCGGGTCCAGCCCTTCGGTCGGTTCGTCCAGTACCCATAGGGGTGCGTCATGCAAGATGGCCCGGGCTACGGCGACCCGCCGGGCTTGCCCGCCGGATAAAAGTTGGCCGGCCTCTCCGGTCCATGTGTTCAAGCCGTCAGGCAAACCCTTTACAAACTCAAGCAGCTGGGCCGTATCCAGAGCAGCCAGTAATTCATCGTCGCTTGCCCCGGGGCAGGCCAGCAATAAATTTTCCTTCAGCGTGGCGTTAAACATGTGCGGCTGCTGTGATACAACTGAAATCAGCCGACGCAGGTCCGTTTCGCTAAAGTTGTCGATTTCATTTTTGCCAAGGCGAATATGACCGGAAACGGGATCCCAGAAACGAGCCAGCAGATGGATCAGCGTTGATTTACCCGATCCGGTTTCCCCGATTACGGCCACACGCCGACCCGCGGGAATATGGAAATCAACATTGCGCAGGGCCCAGGGGGCCTGTTCATGATAGCGAAAACAGACGCTGTCAAATGTTATGCTGTATTGCCGGTCCAAGGGGATCGATTGAGCGGGAAAAACCACCTGGGGCTCAGTCTCGACGATTTCCAGCAGCCGGCGTCCGGCCTCGCGTGTCTGCCCAAGGTATTGGTATGCAAGCGGCAGGGGCCAAATGGCCTCAAACGACGCCATAACGGTTAGCATTACCAGGGCCAGGACTGGCCCGTCCAGCGTTTCGTGATTCACCAGAATTACAGCCAGGTACAGCGCAGAAAGGACGGCCAGACCGGAAAAAACGGTGACCAAAGCCGCTGATACCCCGCGGATATGACTCATGCGCCGCTGAACTTTTAACAGTGCCAGATTGCTTTGGTTTACCAGATCAATCTGTTGCCGATACGCGCCGAAAACCAATAGTTCCGGCAATCCCTGCAGGGCATCGATGATGCGAATTCGCAAATTGGATATATGATGCGCTAATTCCGGGCCACTGGATCCTGCCAGACGCAGCACCATCGCCGGAACACCGAATCCGGCAATAACCAGAAACATGGCAACGGACAGTGCCATGCGCGGATCAAAAATCCCTAGCAAAACCACCACCAAAATCGATGTGACCAGCGCCACGATGCTGGGAGAAAGTACTCTCAAATAAAGATTGTCGAGGGCATCGATGTCGGCCACAATTCGATTTAAAACATCGGCACTGCGAAACAGCATCAGGCGGGCAGGCGCCAGGGGTTCCAGATGAATGTAAAACCAGCGGCGCAGGCTTTGCAGAATCCTGAACGTAGCATCATGGCTTACAATTCTTTCGGCGTAGCGCGCCAGCGTGCGACCGATGGCAAACAGCCGAACGCCGATGCCGGGATGAAAAAAATTAAACAACTGCGCTGTTGCCGCGGTTAAACCGGCATAGGCGGCGGCAGTTATGAACCAGCCCGATAGTGCCAGAAGTCCGATGGCCGAGATCATCGCCAGCAATCCGAATCCGGTGCCCAGGATCATCCACTTAAAATGACGCCCGAACAGTTTGAGAAAAAAAGCCAACTCGCGCCATTGTCGAAACAAGGCTTTTACCTCCCAAGGGCAAATGATTGACTATTGTAGATTGAATAATTGATCCGCCTTGAAAAATTACGTTTTCACAGCGGTAATTTGTTTTTTGATCGCCGCAGAATGCTTTTTGATCAGCGTTGCGAAGGATTGATTCCTCAAGGTTGTTTATTTTATTGATTTTGAAAGCTTGACGATTTAAAATGATTCCTGTAGGAAGATGACTTATAAAATTCGTAAGGATTTTCAATCACACCCACAAGGAGGTCAGATGAACAAAGCAGAATTAATTGAACAAATGGCTAAGGATGCAAACGTTACGAAAGCCGCCGCGGGTAGAGCGTTGGAATCATTCATTGACGGGGTTACCCAAGGCTTGAAGAAACGAAACAGCAAGGTGACTCTGGTCGGCTTCGGTACTTTTAGCAATGTTTACCGCAAGACTCGCAAGGGCCGCAATCCCCAGACCGGGGAGAAGATTAAAATTAAGGGTAAGAATGTTGTGAAATTCAAACCCGGAAAAACCCTTAAAGAAACAATCTAATCCTGCTTTCATCGACTTGTACAATTGGGGCGGCTAACCGGTGAAGCGCTTTGCGATCAGCCGCCCCGGCTATCCTATCCGCATAGGTTGTTCAATCCGCTTCAACGCTTCAGTATCGCTTATTTTTCCATATATTTTTTGTGGCCGAAAAATGGGTACGGTGGCCTATGGCCTTTGCCTTCTGTTTGCTGCCTTCTGGCCGCTGTCGTCTATTTTTTTACCATCTACCATCCACGGATGAGAAACTCATGAATCGAGTCGGCTGCCTTTCTTCCGGCTCCCATGGCCAGAATAACGGTGGCGGCCCCGGTCACGATATCGCCGCCGGCCCAAACCCCTTTTTTGAATGTTTTGCCGGTGGCCTCATCCGCCTCGATGTAGCCCCACTTATTCAGCTTCAGATCCGGCGTGGACTCCGTCAACAAGGGGTTGGCACCGGAGCCCACGGCAACGATGCAAAGATCGCAATCCAGATGAAATTCCGAGCCCTTGATGGGAACCGGCCGCCGCCGACCCGAATCGTCGGGCTCACCCAGTTCCATCTTCAAACATTCCATTCCGGTCAACCGCCCTTTGTCATTGCCGATGTATTGCGTGGGATTGGTCAGAAGAAAAAATTCAATCCCTTCCTCCTCGGCATGGTGGGTTTCGGCGATCCTGGCCGGCATTTCCTGCCGGGAACGGCGGTAGACGATGCGTACTTTATCCGCCCCCAGGCGCATGGCGGTGCGGGCCGAATCCATGGCCACATTGCCGGCGCCCAGCACAACGACATTTTTGGCACGCGGGATGGGCGTATCCACCTTCGGAAATAGATAGGCTTTCATCAAATTGGCCCGGGTTAAATATTCGTTGGCTGAAAGGATGCCGATTAAATTCTCACCCGGAATATTCATAAAGCGCGGCAGCCCGGCTCCGACGCCGAGATAGATGGCATCATAGCCCTCTTCGAAAAGCTCATCCAGTGACACGGTTCGTCCGACCACGGCATTGCACTCGACCTTGACCCCCAGCCGTTCCAGAAAATTCACTTCCTGGGCCACAATGGCTTTGGGCAGCCTGAACTCGGGAATGCCATAGACCAGAACACCGCCCGATTTGTGGAAGGCTTCCAGCACGGTCACGTCATGGCCTTTGACAATCAGGTCGCCGGCGACTGTCAATCCGGAAGGACCGGAGCCCACGACCGCAACTTTCTTGCCGGTCGGCGCGGCTTTGGGAGGCAAAGCACCGGTACCGTTTTCTCTTTCCCAATCCGCGGCAAATCGTTCAAGGTTCCCGATGGCCACCGGCTCGTCGCGCTTGCCCACGATACATAGACCTTCACACTGAATTTCCTGGGGGCAAACCCGGCCGCAAACGGCCGGCAGGCTGTTTTTCTGCCATATGTGCCGGATAGACTGGGTGAATTCGCCTTCTGCCAAGAGTTTGATAAACCCCGGGATATCAATCCCCACCGGACAGCCGGCGACACAGCCCGGTTTTTTGCACTGCAGACAGCGTTTAGCTTCCTGCATGGCCATCTCGGGCGTGTAACCCGTCGGAACCTCTAAAAAGTTTCTGGCCCGCACCGCCGGCTCTTGTTCGGGCATTGCCAGCCTGGGTATCTTCTCCTTTTTCACTGTTTTCTTTGACTCGTCCGTCATTGAATCTTCCCCCTGACTTAGTTAAAAGTTAATCGTTATTTGTTATCAGAGTATGATGCTATCCTCAAATCAGATGACTGAGTTAAGCAGGATATTTTCTATCGATATATTACCTCTAAAGCGAATAACCAATAACGAATAACCAATAACTTGTAATCTATTGTTCTTCGAAAACACAAAACTCATTGTGGCACTTTTGCTCGTCTTCACAGTAGGCCTGCAGTCTTAACATCAGTTCGTCGTAATCCACCTGGTGCCCGTCAAATTCGGGTCCATCCACGCAGGCAAATTTGGATCGTCCGCCGACGGTGACCCGGCAACCGCCGCACATGCCGGTTCCATCCACCATGATGGGGTTCAAACTGACCAGCGTCGGCACATTAAATTCTTTGGTGATCAGGGACACAAATTTCATCATCGGCACCGGTCCGATGGCAACCACCAGGTCTATCTTTTCGGCTGCAAGAATTTCTTTTAATACTTCGGTCACGAACCCGTGGTGCCCGTAGGAGCCATCATCCGTACAAACCCTCAGATCATGGGAGGCGGCTCTCATTTTGTCCTCTAAAATGAGCAGATCCTTGCTGCGGGCCCCGATAATGCTGGTGACGTGGTTGCCGATTTCTTTCATGGCCCGGGTAATCGGATGCAATACGGCAATGCCGGTGCCGCCGCCGACACACACCACGTTGCCGATTTTTTCTATATGGGTCGGCTTGCCCAGCGGTCCGATAACGTCCGTGAATCCGTCACCCACCGCCAGGGTTTTAAACAAGGCGGTCGATTTGCCGACAACCATATAAATTACGGTTATGGTGCCCTTTTCGGCATCCGTTTCGGCCATGGTCAATGGAATGCGCTCACCATCCTCGCCGGATTTAAGGATGACAAATTGGCCGGGTTTGGCTTTAGCCGCAATTTTGGGTGCTTCGATCTCATTGAGAATCACGGTTCCCGCGGACATCTCTTCACGATTCACTATTTTAAACATATTAAACCTCCAGGGGATATTTCGATATTTTGTGCCCAACGACCCGCATTTGGGGGGCCGCCGATACAATTGTTTCAAAAGAGCATATTCTCAAAAGCCAAAAATTAAATCAAGGTAAAAATATTGATATTCGATGGTCCTGGTGATAAAAGGCGAGTTCCGGATACTGGATGCTGGGTACTGAATGCGCTTTTTTTCAGGAAGGAATAATTAGAGTTATGAAAATTTTTGATAGCCATTGCCATCTGGACGACAAATCGTTTGCTAAAGATCTTGATGCCGTTATCGAACGCGCCCGCAACGCCGGGGTTGCCCGCATGATGACGATCGGCGTGAATCAGAGAACCTCGCGGCAGGCGGTCTCACTGGCCCAATCTCATACCGGAATTTATGCGTCGGTGGGAATTCATCCCCATGATGTCAAAAATTGCAGCGAATCCATTGTGCAGGACCTTATCAATCTGGCAAAAAATGAAAAAGTTCGCGCCTGGGGGGAGATGGGCCTGGATTTTAACCGCATGTACTCGCCCCGCCAAGAACAGGAGAAGTGGTTGGAAAACCAGCTTGAAACCGCCGCCGCTTTGGATCTTCCAATGATTTTCCACGAAAGGGACAGCAACGGACGTTTTCTTGAAATCCTGAAAGATCAAAAACCCGCCGTAATTAAAGGCGTCGTGCACTGCTTCAGCGGCAACCGCAATGAGCTCGATCAATACCTTGCATTGGGACTTCACATCGGCATTACCGGAATTCTTACCATCAAAAGCCGCGGGGCTCAATTGCGCAAGTTGGTGTCCGCCATACCCTCCGACCGTTTGTTGGTCGAAACCGATGCGCCCTATCTGGTGCCGGCACCGGAAAAAAATCGCAGCCGGCGCAACGAACCCGCCTTTGTGAAATCGGTACTCCTGAAACTGGCCGCCGTGCGCAATGAGGATCCACAGCAGCTGGCGAAAATCGTCTGGCAGAATACCTGCCGATTGTACGGACTGGAGATTTGATTCTCACCACACCCCGCACCCCGCCTATTGGGTCATCATGTGCATAACGGCCTGCTCCAACCCATCAATCGTCAGTTCAAACATGGGAAAAATTTCACGGATGGCGCTGATGGTGCGGGTGTAGTCCCACATGCTTGCGGGCACCGGGTTCAACCAGACGGCATGGGGAAAAGTTTTGGCGAGAAAATTGAGACATTCGATACTGGGCATGCCGCTGCGCTCCTCGATATGGATGGATCCGTCGCTGGCCATCAACTCGTAGGGCGCCATGCTGGCATCGCCGACGATAATGAACCGGGTCTGGGGATCGAGCCGAACCAATTCATCAATCTTCTTGGGTTGCTTATAGCGGGCCGGGTCGCCCCAGAGGGTGGAGTAAATGGTATTGTGGAAAAAATACGTTTTAATGTCCTTGAATTGATCACCGGCGTAATCGAAAAGGGTTTGAACGACGGATATATATGGATCCATGGACCACCCGCCGTTGTCAATGGCCAGGATTATCTTCAGCCGGTCCTTTAACCGTCTGTCGAAAATAATCTCGATCTCGCCGCCGTTTTTCATAGTCTGGTAAATCGTCTCATCAATGTTGACCTGGTCTTTGGGGCCCACCGGGATCATATTGCGCAGCCTTTTCAAGGCCTCTCCGACCATTGCCTGGGTCAGGGGCCCATGCAGGGAATAATCCTTGTAGCGTCGATCCATGGCCACTTTGACGGCCGATTTGCCGCCCGAAACACCCCCCACGCGCATGCCGCCGGGATGGTATCCGGAATGTCCCACCGGGGAATACCCGCCGGTGCCGATCCATTTAGCCCCGCCGTGATGCTGTTCGTCCTGATCTTTAAGGCGCTCCTTGAAGTATTCGATTAACTCTTCCGGGGTCAGCTTGTTCAGAGCCGACTCATCGATGCCCAGCAGTTTGGAAAGTTCTGCGGGTTTTTGCAGCCAGGCTTCCAGCATGGTCCGGGCCAGTTCATCGAGCTCGATCCCGTCATAATCCGGCATTTCCGCACCGCGGAAATGATGGGCGAATACCTGATCGTACAGATCAAAATAACGCTCGCTTTTAACCAGGATCGCCCGCGAAGCCGTATAAAAATCCGCCAGGGTAACCACCAGACCTTTGCTAAGCGCTTTTTGCAGGGTTAAAAAAGCGGTCGGGCTGACCGGTATACCGACTTCCTTTAATTGGTAAAAAAATTCGATAAACATAATTAATCCGCCCTGAATTATAGCCTATTCAGGGTTGTTTCTCTTTTTTTGAAAGACGAAAATCTATTGCTGGATTGCGGGTCCGGCGTATTAATTATATAATTCTGGGCCTTATTCAGTGCCTAATTTATCAGGATCCAATCATGATTGCGCAGGATTTAAGTCATAGTTGGATAGAATAATTAAGCAATTCTATCGATTTAAATTGAAACGACGGAGCGAAGCGAAACCATAAATCTTCAGTCTTCAGTCTTCAATATTCATTTCCGGCTTTGCCGAGTTGAGCTTTCAGCTTTGAACTTTGAGTTTTCTTAATTAATTCTTCGCCCATTGACCGCATGCTGGGCCCGGGCATAGTCCTGGCTTTTTTTGAACAGCACGCCCAGATACGGCAGGTCACCTTGGGCTAACTGTTTGGGTTTAAAATCAGGGTCCGCTTTCAGCGCCCGGATCCAGTTGATCAATTCGCGGGTGGCCGGTTTTTTCTCGACAGAATCCAGCTTGCGCATCTGATAAAAGGCTGAAATGGCCTTTTCCATAAGATCAGAATCTAAATCCGGAAAATGCACCCCGATTATTTTGCGCATCATATCCGCATCGGGGAAAGCAATGTGATGAAAATTACAGCGGCCTAAGAATGGATCGGACAAATCCTTTTTGGCATTCGAGGTGATGATAATCACCGGACGCGATTTGGCCGATATGGTTTTATCAATTTCAATAATATCGAATTCCATCTGATCCAGCACATCGAGCATGTCATCCTGAAAATCCGTATCAGCCTTGTCGATTTCATCGATCAACAGCACGGTCCGTTCATCAGCAGTAAAAGCCTGTCCGATTTTGCCCATTTTTATGTATTCCTCAATATTGCTGACATTACGGCTGGAATCCCCAAAGCGGCTGTCGTTAAGACGCGTCAACGTGTCATACTGGTACAATGCCTCGACTAGCTTCATACTGGATTTAACATTGAGCACAATCAACGGCATTTTCAGACCTTGCGCAATGGCATGGGCCAGCATCGTTTTACCGGTCCCCGGCTCACCTTTCAGCAACAGCGGCATCTCCAGCGCCATTGAGATGTTCACAATTTTAGCCAATTCCTGATCCAAAACGTAGCGAGTTGCTCCCGCAAACTGCGTTGCACTGTTGTCATCTGCCATCGATTACCTCATTTTCATTTTGTAGTTAATCATTTAGTTTTCTGACTTTCCGCGAAACCGCTGTGGTTAATCTTATCACCTTTTCGGCAGAATCAAGTCCCAAAGATCCCATGCCGCAGCTTGGTGTAATCAGGGACTGGCCTATCAATTTTTGCATATCGATGCCGAGCGCCGCTACCTGCCTAACCTGGACCATCCAGCGCTCCCAGATCGATTCCATGGTTTCTGCCTCAATATCGCCAGGGTTTAAGGTCGGCACGATCCCCCAGGCCAAGATTTTACCGGAATCGATAAAATTCTTAATTTGCCCGGAATACAGGATAAAGCGGTCAAAAAAAGCGTAGGCATCGAAACTGACAATATCGGCCGATGAATCAAGCACCAGCGACCAATCGGTGTTGGCGCAGACATGAACGCCGGCCAGGCCGCCTTCCTGGTGCACAGCCTCGAAAATTTCTTCAAAACACCGGCTGATATCATCACGGGAAATACTGGTAAAGGCCGATGAGCCAAACCCCGCCAGACCGGGTTCATCAACAAATATAAGTACCGGGTGCTTGAATCGTAAAAGCCGGCGAACCTGCCAGCGGGCTTTCATGGCCAACAGCTTGACGGCAGCATCTCTTAATTGGGCATCGTAGAATATCGCCTGTTGGTTCTGATCGACAACTCCGGTCGCCAGCGTAAACGGACCGGTTATCTGACCTTTAACCGCAATGGGGGCCACCGAAATAGCTGAAAGCCGCTTGCACAGCTCAAAAAATCCTCCGGCACAATCCGCCTCCAGGACAAATCGCGAGGCATCCAGGTCAATCTGGCCATCAAGCACCCCCAGATATTCTTCATAAAACCGGAGCAGCTGTTCATCAAAATTCCCACGTCCAGTATTGACAATGACATTGCCGTTATCTGTGTCCAATCCCGGCAGTCCCTTTGAGAACTGGGTCATCATCCCTTCTTCCCTGTGCACCGGAAGTTGGGCCCAGAAAGGAATTTCAGGTGTATGCGCCAGAATCAGGTCGGCTGCCGCCGCGTGATCTGCCAGCGGCAGACTTCCGATCAAGGTGGCTATACCGCCAGGCTGAAATGCTTCGGTCATTCGTGAACTCCCCGCTCCAGGGCGATTCCAATAATATAGCAACAAAATCGTTAGGTTATCATGGACCTAAAATATTAGCAAGATTTAGATAATGCCCAAAATTCATTCCGCGCGCCCCCCCCCGCACCTCGCAACCCGCACCTCGTTGCGCCGTATTTTCAAAACATGTCGATCATAACTTGAAATGATTGACACGAAAACCGCCGGGTGATATATTCAGTCCGTCCAATAATCGACTGGCAAGTGAATAATGACAAACTAAATACGATATCCATCATTACGCATACATGCATAGCGCTTCCTGGGTTTGGCCGGCGGCGATGATTTCGATTATTTTCAAGGATCAAGCGGCCGGACCCGCGATTTGTTCAAGTGCTGTGTAATTTGGGGTTCCCTGTGACTAATATTATATCATTTAAAGATAAGAAGGGCCTTGCACAAGAAAAAGAGGCGCAAATTGTTAAAAAACGCAAGGTGCTGGCTGTTCGCAAAGTCTTTCAATGTACCCATTGCGCATTTAAATGTGAAAAGTGCGGCACTCAGGTTGACGGAGATTCGAGCGGCCATACCGAATATCATCGTAAGCTGAATGTGCCCTATAATTTTTGCGAAGAGTGCTCAGATGAATATTTAGATTATATCGAACGGCTTAAAGGCGCCGGGGACCCGGATTGCTACTGGCACAATGAGGCCTGGATTGATGCCTGGGGGAAATGGATAGATTATCAAAGCAGCGTAGATCAGTACTTAAAATCAAAGGAATTCGTTCAGCTTTTGAATGAACTCAAACAAACCAGGCCCGAGAAATAGGAGGTATTATGTTTGGAATTGGGATGCCGGAGCTAATAATAATTTTGGTAATCATCCTCATTATCTTTGGAGCCGGCAAACTGCCGGAAATCGGTGCGGGCATGGGTAAAGCCATCCGCAACTTTAAAGGGGCGTCCGATGAAGAGGAAAAAAAAGAACCTGAAAAGATAGAAGAGGAGAAAAAGCCTGAATAGGCTCCGGGCAATCTATTATCAAAAAAAAATGAAGCCTCCAAACCATGCAGCAATTGGAGGCTTTGTTATTATACTTTTAGTGGGATGAGCTGTTTTTCAGCCCACAGAATCTATTCATTGGCCTTATGACGGGTCAAAAGGGAATGTCATCGTCCCCGGGTCCAGTGACGGGAGTTCCGGGGAATTCCGGCACCGGGGGGCTTTCCGACCGCCCCGTACCGGCAGAATCACGTCCGCCGAGAAACTGTACTGTACTCGCTAATATTTCGGTAGTATATCTTTTGTTTCCCTCTTTATCCTCCCAGGCGTTGGTCTGGATGCGCCCTTCAACGTAGACCTGTCGACCCTTGGAAAGGTATTCCCCGCAAATTTCACCGAGCCTTCTCCAGGCTACAATGCGATGCCATTCGGTGCGCTCCCTTTTTTCACCCGTATTCTTATCCTTCCATTCCTCTGATGTTGCGATGCTGAAATTGGCGACCGCATCGCCACTGGGTGTGTAACGAACTTCCGGGTCATTTCCTAAATTGCCAATCAAGATCACCTTATTTATTCCTGCCATTTTTCTTTCCCTCCCATGAAATCATTATAGATTCTGAAGTTGATACAGCAATCCAATGGCAATGTCAATCGAAGTTCCGTCCCGGCCAGGCGAGAAAATTTTAACCCGGGGCATCATTCTAATATTGAGACTGCCAAATTACCGCATCGAGATTTTTGAGGACTCCGAAATAGCCGGCTGCGATTCGTATTCCCGCGATTTGCCTCTTGTCAGGTAAAGGACTCAGGTCCAAGCAGCGCTAAACGAAAACGGTCCTTCAGATAGGCACCGTCTTTGGGTGGGAGCACCAGGGGAAGTTTTTCGGCGCGGACCTTGATGTCAAAAAAGACCAGTCCGTCCTTATTCCGAATTTGCCCAAGGGCCGAATTAAGGCCGTTTTCATCGGTGATGGTGCGGCTGTTGGGGATTCCGGCGGCCGCCGCGATTGCCGCGAGGTCGACACTGCCGGCAGTATGCGTCAGCTGCATACCGGTCTCCCCGAACCGTTCGTTGTCCAGGACGACTGATGGCCAGATTCGGCGGGTGCTGGATGGCAACCGTTGCCAGTGAGCCCAGTCCCATCAGCATTTCACCATCGCCGGTGATCACCAAAACGCGCCGGGAGGGCTGCGCCTGCGCCAATCCAAGCCCGAGCTGACACGGCGCCGCCCATCGCGCCCCAGAGGGGAAAGTTCAAGGGTCCGTCGCCGGCGGCCGTTACGTCCCAGGCTGAAGCACCGAGGCCGGCAACGACCAGCATATTGCCGCGCCGGCCAAGCAAAGTTCTGACAACTGCGCGGCGATCAAGCGGGTATTTTTTGCTGCGATCCGGATCCATGGTCTACTTCCCGAATGTCTTGGCGCCTAAGATGCGCTGTGATATCAGGACAGCCGTTGCCGCGCAGCCCTCGAAAGCCATCCGGGCCGCAGCCTCGACCGTGTCGCGAACGTGTCGGCCGTCGTCTACCGGAAAAGCAATGACTCCGGCCAGGGTCAGCGCCTTTTGTGTATTTTGCCCCATCGGTACCTGCCAGGGGTTGAACTCACCCCAGTGCCCCCGCATGGTAACCAGCATCAGCAATGGCATGCGGCAGACACGCGGCAAGGACAGCATGTTAATGCAGTTGCCGACACCGCTGCTTTGCATCAGCAAGGCTCCCCGGTCCCCGCCGAGCCAGGCCCCCGCCAGCATCGCCACGCCTTCCTCCTCTGTGGTCAGTACCACGGTCTTGATCTGCTGGTTGCCATGACACAAATTTATCAGCCGCGTGTGGCCGGCATCCGGCACATAGGCAACCTGGCACACCTGATGGTCCATCAGAATTTGAAAAATATCCTCAGGCCATTTTTCATAATCGGACACAGTCATACACTTTTTCTTTCATGTGGATGGAGATGAACTCACCTGCCAGATAGCATAAAATGCCTGTTTCTTCCAGAACTTTAAAACTTGAGAAGGTCCCCATAAGCCCCATAGATTTTCTGGAGTTTGTAAAAGCGGAAAAAGTGTTCGCAACCCTGCTCACCCCTACCCCTTACGGTGACGGCGACAAGCGGTGGGACACTTACAGGAATTGCGCTTTTAATGAAATCCTGGGCTTTTACGGCCTCCAGTACTGGTACACCTGGCAGGTCACCATCCTCGGCCTGGGACCGATCTGGATGGGAAACAACGAAAAGGTCAAGGAAAAGACCGCCAGGCTGCTGGAAGAAGGCGGCATCTTCGCCTTCGGTCTCAGTGAAAAGGCCCACGGCGCGGACCTTTATGCGTCCGAAATGGCTTTGACACCGCTTTCCGGGGGTCAATACGTGGCCGACGGCGGCAAATACTATATCGGCAATGCCAACCAGGCCGCGCTGGTTTCAACTTTCGCAAAAAATTCAGAAACCGGCGACTATGTCTTTTTTGTGGTCAAAACCGACCACCAAAATTATGAATGTGTTAAAAACGTGGTCAATTCCCAAAACTACGTTGCCGAATACGCCCTGCAAGCCTATCCGATTAGCGACGCTGAGATCCTCAGCACCGGCCGGGAGGCCTGGGACAGCGCGCTGAACACGATCAATGTTGGCAAATACAACCTCGGCTGGGCTTCTGTCGGGATCTGTACCCATGCGTTTTACGAAGCCATCACGCATGCCGCCAACCGCAGACTGTTCAACCACAGGGTCACCGATTTTCCACATATACGGCAGTTTTTCGTGGACGCCTGGACCCGGCTGGCGGCCATGAAGATGTTTGCGCTCCGGGCTTCCGACTACATGCGGGCGGCCTCCGAAGAGGACCGGCGCTACCTGCTCTACAACCCCATGGTCAAAATGAAGGTTACCACCCAGGGCGAAGAGGTCATCAACCTGCTGTGGGACGTTATCGCAGCCAAGGGCTTTGAAAAGGATACGTATTTTGAAATGGCCGCACGGGATATCCGGGCGCTGCCGAAACTTGAGGGCACCGTCCACGTGAACATGGCTCTGATCATCAAGTTCATGGCGAATTACTTTTTCAATCCCGGCCGATTCCCGGAAATTTCCAAAAGAGATGATCCGGCCAACGATGATTTTCTTTTTAACCAGGGCGCGACCCGGGGGCTGGGAAAGATCCAGTTTCACGACAGCGCCCTGGCCTACAGCAGCCTGAACCTGCCCAATTTGAATGTCTTCAAGGAGCAAATTGAGGTGCTCAAGGAGTTGCTGCTCACGGCCACCCCGAGCAAGCAGCAGGCCGAGGACATTGACTTTCTCCTCAACCTGGGCGAGCTATTTACCCTGGTGGCCTACGGCCAGCTGCTCCTTGAAAAAGCGAAAATCGAGGCGGTGGAAGATGATGTCATGGATCAGATTTTTGACTTCATGGTCAGGGATTTTTCGAAATTCGCCCTGCAGCTCCACTCAAAAACCGGTTCCACCGAGCAGCAGATGAAACTGTGCCTGAAAATGATCAAAAAGCCGGTAACCGACCTGGCACGGTTTAACCGGGTCTGGGAGAACCACATTGCGGTGCTGGATGGGGCCTATGAAATGAACCCCTGATGTTCGTCCAGCACGGGCATCTTAGCACCGATAAATCATGGACTTTACAACGCCGCTTTGACCTGGGATAGCGCCCTGTCTACCGCGCGCCGGTTCGCAGCAAGCTGTTCCAGGATCGCGGCTTTCTTCGCCTTTAAGGTACATATTCTTACTGATGCTAAACCGAGGCAACCGCTAAAGGCAGTTTGGACCATTTAGTTCCGGCGATAGCCATTGAAGCGGCCGGCGGCGACCCGCTGAAACTGGTTTATATTCCCTCCGATGCAGGCGGCAAAGTGATGGCCGACGCCTACTGCAGGGTCCTAAAAAAAATGTACACCACTTCCGAGTGGGAAACGATTCGCGAAATAACTATTCCAAATCATCCTGCGAGCCAATCGGGGGTTGCCTCTCCAATAGTCTGATTCCGACTGCATAATGGCCCTTGTGTGGATTTTCGAGAGCTTTGGTGATGTGTTTTATTTCAGACCGGTATACTTCTGATGGTTCCGTTTCATCGTCCGCGTGATATCGCATATTCAATACCTGGCCGACCTTGAGGTGCTTTAAAATAGCGGATTCCGCTTTGACCATGAAGCTGGCTCCGTTTGATGATACTTCCTTTAATTTGAAGAGATAAATCGGCAAAGAAGCCAGCTTCATCTCGACGCTATGAAATTTTATGGATGGCTCCCTTGTCTCTGATCTTCTGTCTGAAATATCTTTAGCCATATTTCTCCTCTGCAGTTTATTGTGGAAAAATTATTATACTAAAAACAGCTAAAAAATACACAATTTTAATTTAACATTTAAATCCTGGTCCTCCCTCCGGGCCGGGAGCTGGGCCGGATCTTTACTATTTATATTCTGTTCCCACCAGGCATCGCAGCACCTTCCCGTTTCAGAACCAACAAAATGAAAAAAGCCGGGACGATTGCCGGCAGGACCAAAAGACCGGCGGGGCCGGCGACCTGCATGGAAGTGCTGCAGAAAAGCGGCCCCACGACCATGCCGGCGGTATAGGCCATCACGAACATGGAGCTTGCCGCAGTCAGATCGCTGCCCTTGAAGCATTGCCCCAATTTGAGCAGGTCCAGTGTGTAGTAGCCGCCGACCGAGCCGCCCCAGACAAAGATCAACGATCTGGTCAAGATCGGGAAGTGCAGATAAAAGGGAAGGAACAGGATTACGAAAGACGAGGCTGCCGCGACGAAGATCGCGATGGTTCTAAAGAGGATCTTATCGGCGATCCAGCCGATAATCGGCTGACACGCGAAGCTGTCGACGGCAAAAAAAGAAACGGTCCGGTCAGCAGAATGGCCAGGGAATAGACCGTTGCATTGAGGCCGATGGCGATGATCGATATGCCCCGCTGCTCCAGCACGATGGATGTCAGGGGAATGATCAGGCCGATGCTCAACCCAGCCGCTCCCGAACTGGCGATGACCGGCAAGAGAAGACGCAAATTGGTGGCAGACGGCTGCTTCACATTTGTGATTTTTCCAGTATCCGCTCATGTATGTAAAAATGGTAGGGCTCGACCGCATCGATGAAGTCGGACTTTATCACCTTGAAGTCTGACTCGGAAAACTCGGGGAAGTAGGCGTCACCGGGCACCGCCCGTGGCAGCACGGTCTGATAAATCCTATCCGCGGCCGACAGGGTCTTCTGAAAGATTTGGCCCCCGCCAATGATAAAGGCCTCGCTTTCATCGGCAGGACAGCACTGGAGAGCTTGGTTTAAGTCATTTACAACGATGCAGTCCGGGGCCTCGTAATCGGGCTGGCGCGTAACGACGACGCTGGTTCTCCCGGGCAGCGCCCGGCCAATGGCCTCGTAGGTTTTTCGGCCCATAATCATGGTATGCCCCATGGTAATCTCTTTAAACATTTTCTGCTCCCCCGGAATGTGCCAGGGGATTTCACCCCTGTCACCAATAACCCGGTTGGCAGCCATCGCAACAATATGTGATATCAGCATACCGTTTACTCCTTGTTCTTTTTCTTGTTAGATGTTTTTCAAAATTAGCCGGCAAAATGGTGCCGCAAGCGCGCGGTGTTCTTGCCGGCATGCGACTATTACAGAAAAGCCCCTAGTTCCAATCCAAGGCGCCGCCGGTTTGATACTCGGTGACCCGTGTTTCAAAAAAGTTTTTTTCCTTGTTGAGATCCGTCGACTGACTCATCCATGGAAAGGGATTCTGCGATCCATAAACTTTTTTTAGCCGGATGCGCTCAAGCCTTCGGTCGGCAACATATTCAACATATTCACCGAATAGGTTCGAATTAATCCCCAAGGTATCCGCCGGGCAGGCATCTTGCGCATATATTTTTTCCAGTTTAACTGCCTGAATTATAAGACCCGTAATTTCGTTTTGAAAATCCAATGACCAGACCGACGGATTCTCATCGATAATGGTGTTGATCAAATCGCAGCCGAAGGCCAGGTGAAGACTCTCATCGCGCATAATATATTCAAATTGCTGGCCGATTCCGACCATTTTATTTTGCCGTTTGAGCGCGAGCATCATCGCAAAACCGGCGTAAAAAAAGATGCCCTCCATGATGACATAAAAACCGATTAAATCATGCAGCAATTTTTGAATATTCGTTTCGCCCTCAGTTGTAAATTTTGGATTGTCGACACTGCGGGTGAGGTCAACCACAAATTGATCCTTATCTTTGATCGATGGAATCGTTGCATACATGGTGTATATCTCATCCGGATCCAGCCCCAGGGAGTCACAGCAATAAATAAACGTGTCGGTGTGAATGGCTTCCTCGAAGGCCTGCCGCAGCAGGTATTGGCGGCACTCCGGGTTCGTCACATGATGATACACGGCCAAGACAATATTGTTTGCCGTCAGGGACTCGGCCGTTGAGAAAAACCCGAGATTCCATAAAATGAGCCGCTTTTCCCTGGGACTCAAAACCGATGGCGACTTCCATTGTTCGATATCATCCTGCATGGGGACTTCCTCAGGCGTCCAGGTATTTGCGATTCCGTTTTTATAGTATTCTCTGGCCCAGGTATAGGTCATGGGAAGTATTTTGTTCGGATCCGTTTTAGAGCTGTTAATAATCGGCATGCGTTTTTGCTCCTTTCAAGTTAAGATTCAGGTACACGCTTCGCAGTCGGAATCCAAAAGATCCTTATAATTAGTAATGGGTCTTGCCGGTGTTTTATCCGCCAAGCTGAAATTTCCGGCGACCTCCCGTATTGCCGTTGGGTTTGCTGCAATCGGTTCATTCAGGGGGGTTCTTTTTTGGGTAAAGTGGTATTTTACGGCGTCCAGCGTCGATTTTTCGATCTGGCTGACCGCCATGGTTCTCAGGTAATACGTTGTTTTCAATCCCATTTCCCAGGCCGCGGTGTAGATTGCATGCATCTTTTTTCCGCTGGTTCCCTGCATGAAAACATTATGCGACTGACTCTGGTCAATCCATTTCGATCGCAGCGCGGTCATTTTTAGCAGCAATATCGGATCGATTTCAAAGACCTCCCTATAGAGTGCTTTCAATTCTGTGGGAATCGATTGGATTTTATCGATGTTGCCGTCATAATATTTCAATTGTTCCAGCATATCCTCGGTCCACAAGCCCATCCGCTTTAAATCTTCTACCAGGTAGTAATTCACCACCGTAAATTCACCACTCATGTTGGACTTGACATAGATGTTTTTATAGATGGGCTCAATGCTTGGAAAGCACCCGGCAATATTAGAGATGGTTGCCGTCGGTGCAATGGCCATCACATTCGAGTTTCTCATCCCCCAGGCTTGCAACGGATTCTTTAAGCGCCTGCCAGTCCATCCGTTTTTTGCGATCGATATTGACGGCTGCGCCCCGCTCCTTTTCAAGCTCGGCAAGGGAATCCAGTGGAAAAATGCCCTGATCCCACAACGAGCCGCCAAAGCTTTGATAGGCCCCGCGTTCCCGGGCCAGATCGCAGGAAGCTGCAATGGCGTGATAGGAGATGAATTCCATGGTTGCATCCACAAACTCAAGGGTCTTTTCATCTTCAAACGGCAGCCGCAGGGTGAACAGCGCATCCTGCAGCCCCATTAAACCCAGCGCGATGGGACGATGCTTTAAATTGGCGTTTTCAGCCTCGGGCGTCGGATAAAAATTTAAATCAATCGTATTGTCCAGCATCCTGACCGCCGTTTTGATTGACGCCGCCAGCCGCTGGCGATCGATGGCGTTGTTTTGGATATGGTTCAAAAGGTTTAAGGAGCCCAGGTTGCAGACAGCGGTTTCATCCGTTGAATTATTCAGCGTAATCTCGGTGCAAAGATTGGAATTATGAATCACCCCGACATGTTTTTGGGGGGAGCGAATATTGCAGGGATCTTTAAACGTAATCCAGGGATGCCCGGTTTCGAACAACCGCGTCAGCATTTTTCGCCAAAGTGTTACCGCATCAACCTTTTTGCAGAGTTTTATGCGGCCGGCGTCAGCTTCACGCTCATAATGTTCATAGCGCGCCTTAAATTTTTTGCCGTACAAATCGTGTAAATCCGGCACCTCATCGGGTGAAAACAGCGTCCAGATCCCGCCGCTCTGAACCCGCTGCATAAACAGATCGGGAATCCAGTTGGCGGTATTCATATCGTGGGTTCGGCGGCGGTCATCGCCGGTGTTTCGGCGCAGATCGAGAAAATCTTCCAGATCCAAGTGCCAGGTTTCAAGGTAGGCACAGGTTGCCCCCCGGCGTTTCCCGCTGCGGTTAATCGCAACGGTGGTATCGTTGGCGATCTTCAAAAATGGAACGACCCCCTGGCTCTGGACGTTGGTGCTGGATATGTGCGCATTGGTGGCGCGCACGCGGGTCCAATCGTTGCCGATGCCGCCGGACCATTTAGACAATTGCGCATTGTCCCCGATGACTTTAAAAATATGGTCCAGATCATCGTTGACAATGCTCAAATAGCAGGAAGACAGCTGGGGGTGAGACTAAGCCGGCATGAAAAAGGGTCGGTGTGGACGGGATAAATGAGAGCGTCGACATCAGTTCATAAAACACCAGTGCCTTTTGTTCTCGATCTTTTTCCCCAATGGCCAAGCCCATGGCAACCCGCATCCAAAAGGCTTGCGGGGTTTCTATCAGCTGCTGTTCGCATCTGACCAGATAGCGTTCATAAAGTGTTTGTAGGCCGATATATTTAAAGATGGCGTCCTGACTGAAATCCAGTTTCGAGGCCAGAAAGTCAAGATCAAACGTTAAAAGGCGTTCGTCATAAATTTGGTTGGTTACGCCGCGCTGAATGCCTCGAACAAAGGCTTTTGAGGCTTCTATTTCGCAATTATCACGGTGCACCGATTTTTCGATAACCTGCTTATATATTCTTTGGAGCAGCAAACCGGCCGCAACAAAACTAAGCCGGGGATCTCTTTCAATAAATGCAACGGTGGAAAGCAGCAGCAGCTTTTCTAAATCCGCCGTCGTTATTTCATCATAAAGGTTTTTTATAAATTCCTGATAGACCCGATTAATATCGATGCTGATTTCTTTATCTGCCCCGGCCCGGGTTAAGGTGTTCATTACTTTATTCTTATCGAACGGTACCAAGACGCCGCTTTTTTTGCGAAGCTTTAAGCTGCCCTGTTCAGCTTTTTCGGCAACCGTCTTTTTCTTTTCATCGCGTATCTTGGCTCGATTCTCCCGGTAGAGTATGTATTTTTTCGATATCTCATACAACCCGTGCGTTACCAGATTTTTCTCGACAACATCCTGAATGTCCTCGACACCGATGGATGAATCCGTGGAGCCGGCATGGACTTCATTGATTATATCCGCAATAACCCGCTCAAATTGGTCTAATTCGACCGGATAATCAGCTGCCTTCCAGGCCTTTTCGACCGCCTTGCTGATGCGCCCGGAATCAAATAAAACTTTCTCGCCGTTTCTCTTGGTTACATAGTAATGCGCCATAGTTAATATCCTTTTTCTAAATCGGGTTGAGCGGTTCGAAGCCAACGCCTGTCCGCCGCCGGCGGGCTGCGGGTTGGAAAACTGCTGTTCCGCTCAAATCAAAGGGAGATTTGTCGTGATCGAGTTTACTAAGCCATTTCACCCAACCCAAAGAACTTCAGCGTCAGGGCGCGGGCCGATAGCGATATCACACCGCTTGATCTGCCACAACGTATCAGTTAAAAACGCACTTTATACACTATATATAGTGGTTGGAAAAAATCAACCACTACATATGGATATTTTTTCGATTTTTCACGCATTATTTGAATGCCGTGATCGGTTGCAAATCACATCACCTGGTACGGGATTGATTAGTAACCTTCCGTTATCAACGATTTCACAACATTTTGCCAGACCTCCGCTGATAAAAATAACGGATTGCCACATATTCAAAAAGGTATCTTTGTTATGGCGGAGTTGTTCGCATAGCTCCCAACCTGCTGTGGTTGCCGGCATTGCATTGGCAAAACTCCGGTATTATCTTTTATTTAACACAACCGCATGTGCGCACGCACGAGATAATCACAGCATAAACTTAACTGGGAATCAAACACTATGAAACAATACCTCGAATTACTGCGTCATGTCAGAACCCACGGTGTGCCCAAGGACGACCGCACGGGTACGGGAACCATCAGCGTTTTCGGCTACCAGATGCGCTTTGATCTGTCTGAAGGATTTCCGGCGATCACGACCAAAAAACTGCACTTTCGATCAATTATCGGCGAGTTGCTCTGGTTTTTGAAGGGCGACACGAACATCCATTCGCTTCACGAAAATGGGGTGTCGATCTGGGACGAATGGGCCGACGAAGACGGCAACCTGGGGCCCATTTACGGCTATCAATGGCGTTCCTGGCCGGCTGCTGACGGAAGACACGTGGATCAGATCAGCCAGGTGCTGGAGCAGATCAAGTCGAATCCCAGCTCCCGACGGCATATCGTGTCGGCCTGGAATGTGGGCGAAATCGAAAAAATGGCGCTGCCGCCGTGCCATACGCTGTTTCAATTTTATGTGGCCGACGGCCGCCTGTCCTGCCAGCTGTATCAGCGCAGTGCGGATATTTTCCTCGGCGTTCCCTTCAACATCGCTTCCTATTCTTTGCTGACCCTGATGGTGGCGCAAATTGTGGGATTAAAGCCGGGGGATTTCGTGCACACGCTGGGCGATGCCCACCTTTATCTCAATCATCTGGACCAGGCGGATCTTCAGCTCACACGCGAGCCGCGTCCGCTGCCGCAGATGAAGATCAAGACCGCAGTGGACTCGCTATTTGATTTCAAATACGAGGATTTCGAAATCATCGGCTACGATCCGCATCCCGGCATCCGGGCGCCGGTGGCGGTTTAGGGCTGTTTTTTATCTTCGCATTTACGCGGGCAGGGGGACTGCCGGGCAACATGGGGTATCTGATCGCCGGTGGCGGAATCATAACTTTTGGGATCAAAGCTCACGACAGATGCTTTCATCAGTATCCAGTGCCCGGTAAGGCTCATCAATGACCGGCAGCGGATCGAACAAGATGATTTTTTCGGGATCTCTAATTATATTCCAGACAAATCCGTCATAAGAAAAAGGTTTAGCCGGGCGGCCGAGCGAGAAATGCAGATGCGGGATGATATTGGCTTTTGAGTGGCTGGTGTCGGCAATGGTGGCAATGATATCCCCTGCTTGGACCACCATACCCGGTTCAAGGCCGGGCTGCGGTTGCGTGTGCGCATAAACCGCTATGAACCCTGCGGTGTCGCCGTCGAATTTCCCATGCTCAATAATAATCGCCTGGCCAAGATAATCTTTAAACATGGCCCTGATCACGCCCTCGTGCATCACCGGGATGCGGGTTTTTTCGTCAATACGGCATATCTGGCGGGAACGGTTTGTGTACAGGCACAGATCGATGCCTTCATGGGGATAATCCCGCCGGCCATGATCACCCCACCACTTATCCGGGGAATTGAACAGCATGCCGTGACAAAAGATCCAACTTTCAAATCCGCTTTGATCCAAAGCGTTTTTTTCTATGATCATTTCGGTGAAACGGCTTTTTTTAAAAGACATATTTTGGGTGGGTATCAAGTGGTTGTCTCCTATTTCCAGTCCAATTACAAAAAAGGTTAGCCCGCCTGCTAAGTGCTCTTATTCGGAAATACGGTAACGTATTTGAATATTAATTTTCACCGCCGAGTCGCAAAGGGCGCAGAGGGTATCTATTTTTTATTCGCCGCTGAGAGGCCCCGCCGAAGCGGGATAATCGATCTGATCATATAAATTAATGGTCGACTTCCGGCAAATAAAAAGACTCAAGCCCTGCGGGCTAATACCAGATCTGAACGTCGAATTGCCGATTTTTATAAGTCTATGGATTGTATATTCAGCTAATAATTACAGGTTGGCTGAGCATAATATGCCGGAGGCTGATTGTTTTTCATTTGCCTTTGCTTGCATCCCGTTTCAGCGGGGCCTCTCAAAGGCAAATGAAAAGAAAGTTTATCTTTGCGTCCTTTGCGGCTTTGCGGTGAAATCAAATAATTATCGAAACATCGATAAATAATACGTAACTGTATTTGTGAAACCAAGTACTAAGTCAACAACGAATTTCTAATGGGAGGAAAACGCCGTGACAAAAAATACAGGAGCACCGGAGCCGGTCGGAACATTGCACGCCATCGTGCTCGACGTGAATGACCTGGAGCGCTGTGCCGGTTTCTGGTCGGAGGTACTCGGCCAAAAGATCTCGTTTAAGGCCGGCAAGTACTGCCGGATCGGAAAAAGTAACGACATCCCCGCTTTGCTGCTTCAAAAGGTGCCCGAGCAGCACGAACACAAGAACCGGGCCCACATCGACCTGGATGTCACCGATCTTGAAGCGGCGGTGCAGCGTGTCGTGGATCTTGGCGGAAGCAGGCTCGAGGAGATCAGCGAGTACGGAATCAGGTGGGCCGTAATGGCCGACCCGGACGGCAACGAGTTCTGCCTGGTCCGGCATTCGTAAACTCATAAACTAGCTGAATCTCACCACCTGCCCCGGCTTTTTGTCTTTGATATATTTTCCACTTTCGACAACTATTTCTCCGTTGATCATGACGCTTTCGATGCCGGTGGGGCGCCGGGCGGTGTCTTTAACGGTGCTATTATCGGCGATGGTGGCGGGGTCGAAAATGACGATATCGGCAAAGTTGCCCGGTTTGATTTCGCCCCGCTGCGCGATTCCCATCCAGCGCGCGGTGTTGCCGGTCATCTTGCTGACCGCCGCCGCCAGGCTCAGAACGCCCTTGTCCCTGACGAACCGGCCCAGTATTCGCGGAAACGCACCATAAGAGGCCGGGTTGGCAAAACCGCTGGATTTTAAAAGGGTGTCCGTTTCAAACAAACAGCACTCGTGCACCATTAATTTTTCGACAACCTGTTCATGGGCATCGTCGCCGCTGTATCCGTAAGTCAGCTGCAGGGCCTGGCCGCCGCTTTTTTCAATGATTTTCAACATGGCTCCCACCGGATCAAGCCCTTCCCGCTTGGCGATATCCGCGATGTTCATTCCGTTATACTTTTCGCCGGCCGGATAACCGGCCTGCATGATCTGGATGTCGGCCATATCAAAGCCCACCAGAAATTTGGCCAGGCGCAGCTCAATTCTGAGCCGGCGGAGCGCTGCCGTGCTTTTAAGATTGGCCGCCAGGTTCTCCATAAACCAGGCCGGCAGAAAAACGGTGAGATAGCTGTTGCCGCAAAAATGGGGATAGATGTCGAACATGACCTCGAGGCCTTTGTTGCAGGCCTCCTCAATCAAATGCAGCGCCTTTGGAGCCGTCGGCCAGCTCTTTTTGCCGGCGAAAATCAAATGTGAAATTTGCAGTCTTACACCGGTTTCAAGTGCGATGGAAAGGATCTCGTCCAGCGCTTTCAGGTTGTGCGGCCGGTCCAAAAACGGGATAATCGGATATGATCCCGAATACTTCGACAGGGCGCGGTTATGAACGGTCAAGATACGTCCGCGGTCGGCGGCCACCCGGGCCAGGGCCAGCAGATCATCCCGGGTGGAAAACAGGCCGGGGGGATACATCAAACCGAAAGATAGGCCGCCGGCGCCCTGGTCCAGGGCTTCGGCTGTCAAGCCGGTCATCTTAGTCATTTCCTTGGAATCGGGCCGCTTGGCAAAGTCCTGAGCCGCCGCCAGGTGCAGAGCCCCATGCCCGACCAGCTGAACCATGTTAAATAAAAGGCCGTCGCCGGATTCCAGGTAGTTAAAAAAATCGCCCATGGTTTCCCACTCATAGGACAGCGGCCGATCAAGCAGGGTCCCGGTGAGGTCATTGATAATTTTTTTACCCTCGGCGGTGACAGGGGCCGGCGAAAATCCGCAGTTTCCCGTGACAACGGTGGTGATTCCCTGTTCGACCATGGGAAAAAGAAATTCCTGGTGATCGGGCAGCGGCAGCACCCAGTCGAAATGGCTGTGGCAGTCGATAAAACCCGGAGCTACGACCCGTCCCTCAGCATCGATAACCGTTCCAATCCCGGATGCAGCACTGTCCTTGCCGCAAGGCGCATCTGCAGCAATGACGGACGCTATTCGATCGTTGGGCCACGACCACATCGCCCTTGAATGCATCATGACCGCTCCCGTCGATTATCATCCCATTTTTAATCAATAAATTCCCCATGCACCTTACCCCGGCTGATGATCCAGTTCAGTATTATCTGAACCACGCCAAAATTCAAGCCTTGCCACGTTATCATGGATTTTTCTACTCAGTCAATATTTCTGTATAATTTAAGTTCGTTAATAAAGAGGCCGATAAGGGCTAAAAAATCAAACTTCTGTATTGGCTGTCAGACATTGGAATGAAGGAATTAAGATTCAGGTAAAACAAAAAAGGATAGGGATTATGAAAAATTATATGAAAACTATAAGATTGTTATTCTTAGTGCTGCTAATTATTTCGATTACAAGTGTCGTCGTTGCCGAAGATGCGACAGTTCAACTAAAATGGAAAATTCCAGTGGATAACCTGTATTATTTTACCAATTTTGGTCAGTCTAACGGGGATGAGAACTATTTTGAGTTTAATATCGATAAAATATTGGATGACAAAAGTTTTAACGACGAAGTTGAAGACAGAATCGGCAAAATAAAGTTTCCTGAAGAATCCAATATGGTAACCATATTGGAAGCGTTATCCAACGGCAATATTAAATCAACATCATATTTACAGAATTTTACCCTTCCAATCTCGGAAAACGAACTGACGGATGAAAAAGCCCAGGAAGAGGCTAAAAAGTTCGAAGAGTTGATGAACAAATTTCCACAATTGCAGGGGGTGATTAATACCTCGGGTACAAACCTTTCATTTTATATGCCGCAACGGCAAAAAAATCTTTTAGCCCTAATGTTTGAGCTCCCAAAAGATCCAGTGAAAATCGGCGATACTTGGGAAATAAATTTCATATGCCTCGAGCTTGGTGTTGGCTTTAGCGAGGATTTCGCCGATCGAGTAAATATCGTCAGATTAGCGGATGTGAAAAAAAATGTGCAATTGGAAAATATCGCGACCCTGGAATATCTTCTGACCGAAAAGGTATCCGGCTCGATGACCAATCCAATGACCAAGCAGACAATACCCACGGAAATGACCTGTAGTTATGTCGGCCGCCATGATTTCAATATCGATCGAGGCCGATGGGAAAATGTGATCGGTGAATTTAGAATTAATTCAACTGGGATCATGAATTCCAGAGTGTTACAAAATCTGGCTATGAAGCCGATAGAGCAGTTGCCGGAAGGAATTGTCCATAAGCCGGCTGAATGAACCTATTTGAAGGGACAAAATTCCCGTCCGGGGAGCTTAAACCAGATTTGAAGCCGACCAGCCTTTTGAAGCGTAGCATCAAGGGGTACCAGATATTGAACAGTGTCTAGTTTTAATAAAGAATTTTTTCAGATTATGTACCTAAGATATAGAGTCGAAAATTAAAAATTTAGACTCCTTTCATTGCCGCTACTATTTGGAGCAATTTCATGGTAATGGTGTTTATATCAATCCGCAATTTTTGATTTGAAAAAACCGGCCGTAAAGGATCCATTGTTATGTATAAAATTAGTGTTATGTATCCGAATCAAAAAGCTGCCCGATTCGATTTCAACTATTATCAAACATAACATATTTCCCGATGAGCCGGGCTGGGATTGAGGCACTGGAAGTCAATAAAAATCGTTGTTTGCGAACAGGAGGCCAATTCAATGACCGGACAAGCGTATTATCAGCAACTGGCAGAGGCTGTCGGAGCAGGTGAATCCGAATTAGTTCCCAAAATATTTGAGGAATTAATAAGGGTATCGAATCGGCCATCCCCAATCCGGTCATGCGGGTTATTCCTGTGAATGCGAAGGTTGACGCCCAGTCTCAGATACTGGCCTTTGACGACGTCAAAGCGTCCATTGAAAGCGCCCGGAATCTGGCGGTGACCCCGTGCTCCTGCCGGGTCATCGACGGCGCCTGCGGTAAAGATCTGGAAGTTTGCATTCAGTTTGACAAGGCGGCCGACTATGCCCTCGAACGCGGCACGGGCCGCAAGCTGGAAAAAGACGAAGCCATGCAGATGCTGAGGAAATGTGAAGCAGAGGGTCTGATACATGTCGGGGATAACCGCCGAACCGTGGGGCATGTGATCTGCAACTGCTGCAGTGATTGCTGCATGAACTGGCCGTCGGTGCGCGGGGGGCAGGGGAAATGGGTTTTGCCCAGCCGTTTTTATGCCCTGGTGGACGCCGGGCTGTGCTCCGCCTGCGAGACGTGCCTGGAAAGATGCTATTTTGGCGCCATCAACATGGCAGGCGAAAATGATACCGCCCTGGTTGACGATCAAAAATGCATGGGGTGCGGACTTTGCCTGGTAACCTGTCCCGATGAGGCCCTGAGCCTGAAAGAAACACGACCACAGGATTTTGTACCCGGTTAAAATGTACTATGAAAGTTCTAATTTTAGGGGCGCAGCCAATTCCTTGACAGGCTGTCCGGTGTATCCCCGCCGCGGCACATCTGATGTTCAGCCGGCTTATCTGACTGCCGCCCACCATTGAACGGAACGAGACACCATGCGCGCATATGACTTTCTCGTTGTCGGTTTAGGCACAGTGGGTTCAGCAACCTGCCTGGAACTCGCCCGCCGGGGGCATTCTGTGCTGGGTCTTGACGCCCGGCATCCGCCGCACAATCGGGGCAGCCACCATGGCGAAACGCGCAGCATCCGTCGTGCCTACCTGGAAGGTAGCAGTTATGTCCCGATGGCCTTGAATTCGTGGGAATCATGGCGCCGGCTGGAGCGTGATAAAAAAGCGACGCTTCTTGTTTCCACTGGCAATCTGACCATCGGCCCTCCTGATTGCCCGGCAATATTGGGATTTTTGTCGAGTGCCCGGACCTATGGCATACGCTTATCAATATTTGACGGCTGCGGATGTATCTAAACGATGGCCGCAGCTGTCACCGGCAAAAAATTTTGTAGCGGGATTGGAAGTCGAGGCGGGGCTGCTTTTTGCGGAATCGTGTATTGAATTATTGATTTCTGAAGCGCAAAAGGCAGGCGCCTCGCTGCATTTTGATGAAGCGGCGGATGGCTGGTCCGCTATCGGTGATCGTGTCCATGTGCATACGAAGCAGGGAAAATATGAAGCGGGGCGACTCCTTCTGGCAGCCGGAGCACGCAACACGAAATTGGCTGGTCCATTCGGTGCGCAGCTGCTGCCCAAAAGGATACCAGTTCAATGGATAGACCCACTGGCAGCGGTAAACTTCAATCTTGGCGCTTTTCCGGTCAACTTCTGGCAACTGCCCGCATTTGAAGCCAGCGCGACGTGCCAATACAATGAATTTTATTCAATACCGATCACCCGTGCCGGCGGTCGCGTCAAAGTCGCAGCCCACAACGGCCTTGAAGATTGTGACCCGGATCGATTAGACGAACAAGTTTCGACCCACGAGGTGAAAGGTGTCACGGAAGTTTATAAAAGATTACATCCCGGCATTAAACAATTCTGATTCTTTTTCAAATATTTGTATGTACACCCTTACGCCTGACGGTGAATTTTCGCTGGGGGCTCTTCCGGACCATGACAATGTGTTCATCGCCGCCCTCGCCGGGCATGGTTTCAAATTTGCGCCGGTTTTGGGAGAGATCCTGGCTGACATGCTCGAGGGTAATGCACCGGCCTATGACGTGACCATGTTTTCCACAGCTCGGTTCAGCTGAAATCTTTTCCTGAAAGCCCTCGGCGCGTGATGCCGCCGCTGATGATCATATCTTGGGAGTCGAAAAAAAAGGGGACGCACCTTCCTGGAAATAAAAAGCCGGTTATCTCGGTTGGCGGCCGGTTAGTCCGGATTTTCTTCCTTTAGCTTGGATGCTGGTAGAATAATCCGCACCCGGGTGCCTTGGCCCAACTGCGAATCAACCGAAATCCATCCCTTATGATTTTTGATGATGCCGTATACCGCCGCCATGCCAAGCCCCCGACCCTGGAATTTCGTGGTGAAAAAAGGTTCAAAGATCCGACGTTTGGTGTCTTCGCTCATTCCTGTGCCGTTATCCTGGACGGTAATGCTGACATACCGACCCGGCTTTATATCGGAAAGTTCTTTTGAATGGTGTTCCTTGATGATTTCATTTCTGCCGATAACCCGAATTCGGCCCGCTTCTTCCATTGCTTCGGCGGCATTTGACAAAATTGCATGCATCACCATTTGCAGTTGAGCCACATCGGCCTCGACGTTCAACATATCGCCTGGCAGATCCAGCTCTATCGCTGTTGACGGATTGAGGTTGCGATTGATTAGCAAAAGCGTATCGTTAACTAAATTACTCACGGAAACCGGCTCGGCATAGTATCTGCCGCCGCGCGCGTAAGCCAGCAATTGATCCGTCAGCTGGATCATGCGCTGAACCGATGCCCGCATCGGCGGGATAATTTGTCCGATATTGCCCAACTGAGACGATTCCAATTGCATCAGCTCGATATAGCCGTTGATAATCGATAGCGCATTGTTGAACTGATGTGCGATTCCGCCCGCCAGGGTGGCGATTGCCTCCATCTTGCGGGCTTCCATATACTGCGCCTCCACCTTTTGGCGCGTTTCGATTTCATGATGCAACTTCTTGTTGGATTCCATCAATTCAGCGGTGCGTTCTTTGACCATTTCTTCCAGCATAAAATTCTGTTCATGAAGCCTTTTTTGGGCTTCCTGCAGCGAAACCGTTTTTTCGCGTAAATTTGACGCCATTTCATTGAACGTTTTCGCCAGGACACCGATTTCATCTTTAGCTTGCGTCTCAATGCTGATGTCGAAACGACCTTCACCCATCTTAACGGCCGCCGCACGCAAATTCTTAATGGGTTTGAGTATTCCGCCGGCCAGCCGCAAGGATATCAATATTCCCATCAATAATACGACTAGAAACACGATGACAATGGAATTCCTCAAAAGATTCAGCGCGGACCTGAATTCCTTGTAGGGCAATACTGCCAGGACCGACCAATTTTGACCGTCAATTTCAATCGGGCTGGCGGCCACTAGACATTCCTTGTCAAAAATATAGCCTTTGCTGTAGTCTGGATTCAAGAGATTTGCCCGGGGAATGCGGTCTTCGGTTGCCTTGCCGTCATTATATATGCGAGTTAATACTTTTTTCGGATCCGGAAATGCCAGGATCGTTCCGTCACTGTCGATGACGCTGCAAAATCCTGTTTCTCCGATCTTCTGATCGACAACCACTTTTGTAATTCGAGCCAGCGGTACGGTTGCCGATATCAAACCGACAAATCGATCGCCGAAGTAAGCGCGTCTGGCGATTGCCAGGCGTAAGGCCAACGATCCGGTATCCGGTGAACGTTCAACCGAAGATAGGAAGACGGTGTTGGGAGTTTTCATAGCCCTTCGAAATAAAACGTCTTCTCCTCTATCAATGAGTTGATCCGATATGTCGCCGTTAACGATCTTTACCTCTTCAGCACCATCCGCGTTCACATAGCTCAGTACCGGAAATAATTCTCTAAAATTGGCCAGGTACTCGGAAAGAGCAAGATCCTGAAACTTGGTTGAATAGACTTCCACCATTTTACTGTTGGCGATACTTTTCAGTTGGGCTGAAATCTTGAGTATTTCTTGTTGGAGGGCATCGGATTTTGTTTTGGCAATGAATTCCAGATCTGATTTTTGGTCGTTGCTCAAAAAATGCAACATGATGAAATGACAGGAGACGCCTAACAATAACGTTGTCAATAGGATTAAGCCGATCTGGGACCCGATAATTTTGTGTTTCAGTTGGAGCCGCATATTTTTATCGTTCTCTAATCCGTGGCCATAACGGCACCATACTCGGAAATGACCCTTTGAGCCTGGGAACTAAACAGATAATCGATAAATTCTGCCGCAAGGCCTTCAAGCCGCCCTTTCCACACCAGGCCCAGCGAAACGGTTACCCGGTATATCCGCTTTTGCACGTTGCCCGGGGTCGGTTCAATCCCGTTCAGGCGCAACACCTTCAAATCAGTTCCTTTGATCATGGCCAGCGGCGCATATCCGATGGTATTTTGATTTTCGGTTAATATTCGGACAGCCTCTGGCGTGCTGTATACGATTTCTCCGGCCGGCTGCTTAATTTCTTTAAAGCCGGGAATATTTTTTTCCAAACTGCTTCGGGAAGAATCCCCCTTTTCTCGGTTGACGATGTATATCTTTCCTTGTTTTCCGCCGAGTTCCTCCCATCGAGTCACTTTCCCGGAATATATGCCGATGATTTGCTCGAACGTCAGGTTATCGATCGTTTTGACACTTGGGTTGACCACGAATACCACGGGGGAGTATGCAAACAGCCGGTAGCTGAGTCCGTATTTTTTTTCTTTTTCTTTGATGGGCCTGGCAACTCTTCCCAGATCGGATCTTCCCATGGCAGTCGCTCGAATTGCGCCGGTGCTGCCGATACTGTCGGGCACTTCAATTTTTTTTCCGGGGTTGTTTTGTTCAAATCTGGCGGCCAAATCCCTGAGCAGCTCCTGGCTGTCGCCCGTACCTGCGATGATGATCTTTTCCTGCGCAGCGGTGACCGGCACATAAAAAAAAGTGCATGCGATCAATCCACAAGTGAAAAAGAGATAAACAGCGTTCTTCATACAACCTCCACCAGTGAACCGTTTTTATTGGACAAACCGCATCGCTGAGGCTCAAAAGCATGCCCATGCCGTGTCCCGTGGCTTGAGCATCATCTGACAAGTATGTTGGTTACAGGGAAAATCACTGACCGGTTTGACGGCATCGGCAGGATCATTGACATTTCTTGCTAAGGGTTGCCGGATGCCCGAACTATATAAGACCTGCAATCCGGTGTCAAATTCAAAAAAGTTATGAGATAAAATCGACTATAATCCCTTTTACTAATGATGGGTATTGTGCTTTACTTCTCAAAGATTGAACCCAAGCAGATATTGGGTGCGAAATATTGAACTTGGTTAGTTCAGTCAACAACGTGCCCGAGTTTTCACTGACATAGTATTGTATCGTCTGGTGGAAGTCTTAGAATTGGTTGTGGGAATTTTGAAAATCAAACATTTACAAGAGTAAATACGAGGCTAAATTAGCTATGGTTGGCACGGAAAAAATCAAAGACCGGGCGGCGGGCGCCGTTGTGGGTGCCCTGATCGGCGATGCCCTGGGGTTGGGGCCGCACTGGTATTACGATCTTGATCAATTGAGGAAACATTACGGCCCCTGGATAGACGGGTACACCGAGCCGCGGCCGGGACGATATCACGAGGGGCTCGCGGCCGGCAGCCTGTCCCAGACCGGCCTGATCACCCTTGAATTGCTGCGCTCCGTTGTGGCGGCCGACGGCTACGACGAGGTCGATTTTACGCGGCGGCTGGATACAGAGATTTTGCAGCAGATGGACGGAACCCCCTATGCCGGTCCGGGGGGATATACCAATCAGTCTATCCGTGAACTCTATCAGGCCAGAATCCGCGACCATAAACCCTGGGGAAAAACCGGTGATTACGCAGACACCAGCGAAGGCGCCGAACGCGCGGTCGTGCTGGCCGCCAGGTATGCGCAGTCTCCGACGGAAGGCGCGCAGCAGATCGCTAGAAATATCCGGCTGACGCAAATCGATCCCTTTGTCGCTGCCCTCAGCGTGTCTTTTGATGTGATCGTCAGTGCCTTGATCCGTGGCGAACCTTTCGACGGCCGGCTTTCCGGCAAACTCTATGAAATGGTCGAAACGGGTATCCTGCCGTTTACCCACGCCGTGCTGGCGGAAAACAAAGCTAAATACGCCCATGATCCCACCGCACCATCGGCGTCGCTGCCCTTTCCGGACGGGCTTCTTTTTCCATCGCATATCTGGCAGGCGGCGAATGACCCGGATGTGGCTATCGAGCCGGCCTGGAAGGTATCCCTGGTCTATGGCATGCCCTGTTCAATTTTGTGTATGCTGCCGGCGGCCTATTATCTGGCAGCTCGATTTTACGACGACTTCGAACAGGCCGTTTTGCATGCCATCAACGGCGGCGGCCAAAACATGTCGCGGGCGATGCTCACCGGCGCCCTGGCAGGGGCCCAGGTCGGGCTAGCCGGCATCCCGCAGAGATTCATAGAAGGGTTGACGGCGGGAACTGAAATTGTTGAATTGGCCCAGCGGCTGCAAAGTTAGATGTGATTTAAACCTTTCGGATGTTTCCTGTATTTTTTTTCTGCCAAAATACCTGGCGTACCCGGGCAGCTTTTTTATTGCATTTTCAAGGATAAATAGTAGACTGAGAGCAGTGTAATAACGGCTTTCACCTAAAATCGCCGGAGGTAAATCAGATGTCAAAAGCGAGAGATACCAAAAAAACTGATAAGAAAAAAGCCCAGAAAACTGCTAAAGAGAAGAAAAAGGAGAAGCGAGAAAAAAAAGCTAAATAATTTGCAGCAAGAACCACACCTGCGGGTGTTCCAGTGATTCTCCAAATTCATGATCATGTTGCCCGATCGGCCGGTCTTCCGGTAGAGAGATATCTGAAGACCCGCCGGCCCATGGTTACAGCCAGCTCGTGGCTACTTTCGAATACGGCCACGGTCTGCCATCTGGCTTTGCCGGCTTTTACCATATCGAATAAAAGGCTCTCGGGACACCCTCGTTTACTTCTATTATCGACGCCTGGGCCACACCGCCATTGGTCTCGATGTAAATTTTAGATGAGTCTGCCCTTGCCGATACTGCCAGGCAATTTGGCAGCTGTCCCATCTCAACTCAGCGCTGGATGGCAGTCGATAGACGCATCCTAATATTCCTTGTATTTCAAAGCGTTCCCTTTAGAGCGTTTCACGGGATAATTCTTTCGATTTTTTTCCATTTTATCCCAAGCAGCCTGGACAGGGTCGATGTCCAGCTGGTCTGCTAAATTCACCAAATAAATTAAAATGTCGCCGATTTCATCCTTTATTTCCGTTTTTTTTGACGGCCCCGGCGACCGGCTCTGCGCCTGATTCAGCCATTGAAAATGCTCTACGAGTTCCGCCACCTCCACGCTTAATGCCATGGCCAGATTTTTAGGTGAATGATATTGTTCCCAATCGCGTTTTCTATTAAATTCCCGAATGATCTTAAGCAAATTTTCCATGATAGTTCAAGTATTTGGATACTGATAACATTTCCGATCAATGATTTTAGATTGGTTAGCCCCTTGGGTCCGAATGAATGCCTGGCAGCAATTAAAAATGGATTTGGGCAACAGACCGTGAAAATCTGATCCCTTGCGTTCCGGGATTTTCAATGGATGTCCAGTACCGGCTTGCCCAGCACATCCATGTGCGGCCGGATACCCAACCCGGGGTCATTGGACGCCGCCATTCGGCCGCCTTGACGCCGGGGCGCTCCCGATGCGATGCTGACGGTTACATAACTGTTGAAGTCGGTTGAAGTAAATAGCATTTCAGGAGGCGTACTGTGCGCTAAATGAGCGATTGCGGCGGTGACGATATCTCCGCCCCAGCTGTCCTCAATAGTCATAGCGATACCCAGTGAGACACAGAGATCTCGGGCCTGGGCTGCTTTGGTCAAACCACCAAATTTATTGATCTTGATGTTCACTACGTCCATGGCGTCGTCGTTCCGACCGCGCAGCAGCATGTCAATTCCGTCAATGGATTCGTCAAGAACGAAAGGATGATTCGTGCGACGGCGAATTGATAAACATTCTTTGTAGGATAGACACGGTTGCTCGATGTAAACATCGACGTCGTGCACCTGCCGTACAACTTTGGCGGCCTCGTGCATCAGCCAGCCGGTATTGGCATCAGCCACCAGAATATCGCCTGGTTGCATGACGTCGGCAACCGCTCTAATCCGCTGGACATCGGTGTCCGGATCGCTTCCCACTTTAAGTTGGAACCGTCGATACCCTTCGGCACGATACCCTGCAGCATTTTCCGCCATTTGCTCGGGCGATTGCTGCGATATGGCCCGGTAGAGAATAAAATCATCTCCATATCGGCCTCCCAGTAGATTGCAGACCGGCTGCCGTGCCGCCTGCCCTGCGATATCCCAGCACGCCAGGTCGAGGGCTGACTTGACGTAAGGATGGCCCTTCAATACCCGATCCATATGCCGATTGATCTTGCCCAATTGGCAGGGATTTTCGCCGATTAAAGCGGGTGCCAATTTTGCCAGTCCAGTGCGCACTCCCTCCGCATAAGCCGGCAGATACACAGGACCCAAAGGGCAGACTTCGCCATGGCCGATGATTTCCTTGTCCGTTTCGATGCGCACAACCGTACTGTCGAAGACTTCGACAGATTTACCACCCGACCACTTATAACTTCCCTCGTGCAATGGTAAGTCAACCTGGTAAGCTAATATCCGCCGGATTTTCATTGGCCACCTCCTAATTATGCAATTATACCCTTTTCATTTCGCTGAAGTTTAACAGACTCAAACCGCTGTATTCAGAAACGTTTTTACGCCAATTTATCGGCAATGTCAATTACTTGGCGTGGCCCAGCCCAATGCCGCTAACTTAACAGATATGCCCCGACTGTTCTACTTTTTAGGGTTTCCGGGAGAGACAGCAAAGATGGGGGATTAAACCGCTTGTAAAGGCAACTGATTTTAAGGTTGAATTTGGAATGTATCACTGGCTTAGCTTTGAACTGGCAAGCCGATTCAAGCTGACACCAGACTCTGCTGCCTGGATTGCGAGTTTTTTATGAACTTCCCGGACATGCCCCCCTCACACCTGGCTATTTTCGACCCGGTCTCCCAAAGCCTTTTCTGTGGGGAAGCACTGGGGCATTACCTGCCGGAATACCGGCTGCTTTATCCGGCCGTGGCCCCGCCCGGTTTCGACCTGGAAATCAGCCGGGCCACCATAAAAAAATTAAGGGCTGTAAACCCAGCCCGGATTTGCTTTTCCTAAAAAAAATCTCTTGACAGAAGCCACCCGGCCTCACATTTTATCTGTGGGATGATAAGGCTCTTAGAGAGCTTTTTGAAAGGGTTGGTTTTCAGGTAACCGATCTTTTGTATGAAAACATTGAATAATCCGAGGATCCGAGGAACGTCCCAATTTTCCAATTTTCTCCTGTAAAGTGAATCTGAGCTCTATGCCAATTTATCTGAGGCTTGTTCTGAAAAACGTTCGGCAGCCAATTCAACAAATTCCTGACTAAAGGGGATGAATTCTTTCAAAATAACTGAGACCGAATGAGTGTCCTTGTTTTTCATCGCAACGTCCAATTCACCTGTCCCTTCATCGTTCTTCTTTTTCCTCCAATAAAGGAGGACTTCAGTAATTCTTTTGGCTTTTTCTGGCGAGAAAAGGCGTACCCACGAATCATCTGTACTCATACCACGAGATTCCCAGTCTTTTTTGATTCTTTTCATAGCATTTTCCACACGGACCACATCATCCTCGGCCAGCGTCCTATTTGCGAATTTCGCCAGGACCTCCCACTTGAAGCGGAAAGCAAATCGTAGAATCGTCGCCAATTGGGAAACCTCCTTGGGTATTGCCGTATCGTCCACATGGCTCACCTCTTCAGCAAAGGTGATGTGATAGGTTTCGATCGGACCGTCCTTATCTTTTCTGTCTACCGCGCAGAGTACCGGGCGGTATATTTTGCCGTCCCACTTTTGGAATACGGCCTGTATTGGGAAAAACATGCGCCCACCGGCAGCCCTTCTGATAACATGAAACAGCTCATTGAGCCAACGGGTATCTCCCATGCTTTGTTCCAGCAGTCCCGATCGAAGTTCACCCAAGGTTTTGGGCGGAATTACAAAACCAAATAAATCCAACGCGCCATTGTTCGCAGACTCCACTAAAGCCTCATCTAGTTCTATCTTGTCCTGCATCATCTCTGCGTTTGGAATCTTAAGCTCTAACCACGGTTCAAAGATGTCACGGAAGAGTATTTTTTTAGGAGGTACAATGGCATCGACGATTTGTTGGGCAATCTCAGGAATTCGTCGTTCTACCATCGGGTTGATTGCCTCCATCCCGAAAACAGGATTGTCTTTCACGTACAACATGCGTAAAAACTTTTCGACTTCGGCCGGAATAGCAGCCACATGATGGTAGTCTTTAATCGGATCTGGAAGCTGAATCTCCGGATGGTGTAAACAAAACAAGCGATCTGAGGAGGTGAGTTGCGCTTCGAACAGGCCTGTTTCAAAAAGACACCAATCCCAGTCTTCGGAAGGATCCGGCAACAAGAGAATGAACCAGTTTGCCCGGCATACCTCGCTTAAAATGTAATCCCGCCACTTTTTCCCTACGATTTTACTGGTAAAATCGCCCATGTAGGAAATGTTTAGATTTCGGCCGCTTGGCTCCTGCAGCAAATGAACAATTTTCTCGGCAGCTATTTTGTCCTTTTGCTTATAACTGAAGAAAACATGGACCACTTTCTGTGTGAGTGCCGGGAAAAGTTTCTTTAAAGCCTGAACGGCATCGCTTTTGCCTTCTAACTCTTTGGCTGCGCGTTCTATTTCATTAGACGCACCCTGGTGTGTCGATAGGAAATTAGCGATTTCAGGGTCACTGAGAATATCACTTTTGGTTGGAGGTGCCATTTTCGTGCCCTCAAATATAGGAAGCCGTTTTTTTCTGGTGAGGATGTTAATGTTTCACAAATAGGATTGTATGTCAAATGAAAACAGCGGAATATGTCAATGAAAATGAGACACTCACCTAGATAAACTAGACTCGAATATTTTCACTCGTAAAAGCATCCGGGTCACACTCTTACAATATTAAAATATATCCCTCCGTGCCGTAGTGAATCCTTGCAATGATAAAATTCTTGACTTTTAGGTCTGATTTTAGTTCATTTCATCTGGTCATAGTAAATTTGGGAGCTTTATCGATATTTTGACCGTTTTAGTCGTAGAGGCAGCGTCTTAGAGGATCTTCTAATGGAAAAAAGATCATCAAAAAGAGCCTTGCCAACCGGGTTTAACGGTGCTGAAATTAAATTGATCGGTGTTCCGCTTTATCAATTTAAGCTCAAAGATATTAATGATCACAAGCAAACCATTTTAGTAATAATATCAGTAATTATCCGAAAATTATAAAATTAAAAGTCTTTTGGGAATTAGCAATGGAATCCTTAGGTGACTATCTCAAAAAAAGGAGAGAAGCTCAAAACATCAGTTTGAGCGAAGTAGCTGACTATACGAAGATTTCAAAAATATATCTAGCTTGTCTTGAAAACAATGAATATCAGAAAATCCCGGCTAAACCGTATGTCAAAGGCTATATTTCATCTTACGCCGCGTGCGTAGGGGTCGACCGACATGAAGCTCTCAAGCTGTATGATTCTTTTCAGAATGAAACAAATGATGCCGAAGAATTAACATCCGCGATACAGCCGGATATAAAAAACTCGAAATCTCATTTCCTGTGGATTAACAAAAAAACAGGGTTCGTATTCGCTGTTGGTATTCTAATTATTTTAGCTGTCGGATTATATTATTCATTTTTTCAGAATCAAAAAGAGGCTGTGGCTGACAAAAGCCTCGAAGACCAACATAAAACCACACAGCCAACGCTGACTCCATTGAGAGCGCACGATTTGCCACAGGGAAAACAAAATAAGGATTCTTTTCAATCCAAAAAACAAGATGGTTTCAAAAAAACCATTGAAACTAAGGAAGTCACAATAAAACATAGTGATGATATATCTCAGATATCAGATCCGCCGGAAATTCATCGGCCAAAACAGAATTCAAAAGATGCTGTGCCCGATCAACCAGTTAAGGAATTTTCGAGAGCCAAAGAATTGTCCGGTTCAAACAATGTTCCGATACATCCTGAAAATAATCTAAAAATTGTGGAAGCTGCCGCCTGCAGCAGCGTTAAAGACCGAACCCCGCAGGAACCTGGAGATTCTTTTGAATGGTCAATGGATAGAATATTCATCTGGACTCGCATTAAATGTGAAAGACTTCCTTCTTCGATCAGACACGTCTATTATTTCGAAGGTGAAAAGGTAAATGATATTTTATTGAATATCCGTTCTTCCCATTGGAGAACCTGGAGCTATAAGACGCTTTCAGATAAGAGTTACATCGGCTCGTGGAGGGTAGATATAACATCTATTGATGGTATATTGCTTCAAAGTATTGACTTCGAGATTATTTAACATTTATAAAACTCGATCTTTAATTCACAATTCAAACTTTGAGCCTGCCCTTACTATAAATTGGGATTCAATTCTTTCTTGGTTTGGCCGTTTTTCATCAACAGGGTGAAATAGTCAATGGATCGGATTTTTGTTATCTTCGGTGCGCTGTCGGCCTTCATCGGCGTGGCCGCCGGCGCTTTCGGTGCTCACGGCTTGAAGAGTCGACTGAGTGCCGAGATGCTCTCAGTCTTTGAGGTGGGGGTGCGATACCAAATGTATCACGCCTTCGCGCTAATCGCCGCCGCCTGGATGCAATCGAAGTGGCCTTCCCCGCTTGTCACAACCGGCGGGTGGCTCTTCGTCATCGGGACGGTCCTTTTTTCCGGCAGCCTATACCTGATGAGCGTGAGCGGAACGAGGTGGTTGGGTGCAATCACGCCGCTGGGCGGGTTATCCTTTTTGGCGGGCTGGGTCTGTTTAGCGTGGGCTGCGTGGAGAGCCTGACCATCATAAAGCCGGCTGCCTCGAGCACGGGGGCGATTTAAAGTTCAACGGGTTATGGTTCAGCCAGTCGTCTCCGGATCTCTTCTACCGGCACCCACTGCAGGTCCGGATACTTTGGGGCGCCGCCATTTTTTAGGCGACGAAGATTTTTTACCGTTCGGTGATAATTTTCGCGATGGACACCCTGGACCGCGCCCCGGAATCCAAACACAAAATAGACCTGCCCCTTGGCCGTATGCAAAACATTAAAATAGGGTTTGGCAGCGCGATAGCCTTCGCGGTGAAGCGCATTAAATTGCCCGGCATCTTCCTCATATCCTTTGATTTTTTCAACTTCGTCAGGCCTGGCAGTATCCACCACCAGCACCTCGTATGGGCTTGCGGAAGTCATCGAGGCCGATAATAAGATGTATATCGAGGCAATTAAAATGAAAATAGGGTGGCGTCTGTTAAACATTCATATTTTTCCCTAAAGCTGCCTGAATTCGTTTTCGCATGAAGGTTCTTGCCACAAAGTTTGCAGACAATTCAAGATTTGACCGCCGGTTTTTTGACCATAGTGGGATTATCGGCAAATGACTAGAGTGTCAGCAACGCACGCTTAATCAGGTTCTTGGCCATTGGAATCTTGTAGGCATTGTCTTTGAGTGGTTTGGCCTCTGACACACAAGCTTCGCTGACCGCCCGGGCAAGGGAATCATCAATCTTTTGGCCGGGCAGCAATTTTTCGGCGGCATCCGCCCGCCAGGGAATGCCGGCGACGCCCCCGAGGACGATTTTGGCCTGTTCGACACGATCCCCGTTCCATTCCAATGCCACGGCCACGCTCACCAGCGCAAAAGACCAGGCCGCGCGATCCATAATTTTTAAATACACCGCCCTGGAGCCTGCGGGTTTTGGGGGGATTGAAATTTCGACGATAATTTCGCCGGGAATTAGAATCGTCTGCGCCCGATGATCCGCATCCGGCAGGCGATAGAGGGACTCGATCGGGATTGCACGGCTTGCGTCGGTTGTGGCGATGGTGGCGGTTGCATCGAGCGCCATCAGGGCGGGTGCGAGATCCGACGGATTTACGGCAACACACGGGCTTTGGCCGAATACGGCATGCAGCCGGTTAAGGCCTATGCGGGCATAGCAAGTCTTACCGCCTTTGAGCCAGCACCGCAGCTGCGGATGGCGATAATACCAGCAGCGCACGCTCTGGCAGAGATTCCCACCGACGGTTGCGGCGTTGCGCAGCTGCGGACTGCCGATCGCAGCGGCTGCCTGTCTCAATGCCGGAAATCGGGCTGCAATATCCGCACTTTCTTCCAGTTTCGTAATCGTGGCCAGGGCCCCGATTTTTGGATTTCCGGTTTCAAAATCGATATGGCGAATTTGCGGAATGGTTTTCAAATTGACCAGTTTTTGCGGTGTTCGAATTCGCTTCTTAAGTTCAGTTATCAAATCCGTGCCGCCGGCGATCGCTGCGGTTCCGGGTTCCTGAAGCCAGGCTGCGGCGGTCTGAACATCGGGAGCGTTGACGTGTCGGAAAGGATTCATTGTTGCCTGCCTGTGGATTTTTCATGTTGCTGCAGTTGCGTCAAAACATAATCCGGCGTCAGCGGAAGCCCATATATGCGCCGGCCAAGGGCATCGGCGACCGCATTGGCAACCGCCGCCGGCAAGGGAATGATGGGCGGTTCTCCCAGTCCTTTGGCACCGATGCTGTTGACCTCCGCATCCGGTAAATCGATCATCTCGGCCACAATTTCCGGAATATCTTCCGCGGTGGGGAGCTTATATTGCTCGAGATCGGCATTGAGCACCAGACCGATGCGGGGGTCCAGCCGGCGCTGTTCGGTCAAGGCAAATCCCAGACCCTGGGTAATCCCCCCGATCAATTGACTGTGCGCCGTCATGGGATTGATCACCCGTCCGCTGTCATGAACTGCAATGATTTTGTTGACCCGCACCTGTCCGGTCTCGATGTCCACCGTGACCATGGCATATTGGGCGCCGAAGGTATTGACGTTTTTGTTTTCAGGATTGGGCCCGCGGGCCCCATGGCCCACAATCATGTAACTGCCCAGCTTGCGCAATACCTTCGCTATCGGCGTTCGATCCGCGGTCCGAATGTCCTTGACGTCGCCGTTTTCAACCGTCAGCTGTTCGGCCGGGATTTCCAAAATCTGAGATGCGACCTCCAGCAGGCGCCGGCGTGCATTTTCGGCCGCCGCCCGCACGGCCGGCCCCACCGATGGAAGCGTCATGCTGCCGGCGCTGAGGGGCGCGTAGACTCCCAGTTGAGTGTCGCCCAGCCGGACATCCACCGCTGAAATCGGCAACCCGAGGGTTTCAGCGGCGATCTGGGCCAGCACGGTTTTGCTGCCGGTACCGATGTCCTGGGTGCCCGTGATGACAACCGCGCTGCCGTCGGGATTGATTTTGATCAAGGCATAAGCCGGCGGCCCGCCGCCGCCGCCCCACACCTGGCTTGCCATGCCGAAGCCGATTTTTTCGTTTGAGCTTGCCCGCTTTCGTTTAAGCTCGCCGCGCTCCTGCCAGCCAATCAGCTCGGCACCCCGCCGGTACGCCCGTCGCAGGCCTTTGGTGGTATAAGGCTGATCGGTTATCGGATCCGTTTCGGCGTAGTTTTTAAGGCGCAGCTCCAAGGGATCCAGGTTCAATTTTTTGGCCAGCTCATCGATCATGGATTCCAGCGCAAACGTGCCTTCCACATAACCGGGGGCGCGAAACGCTGCATAAGGCCCGCTGTTCGTATAGACACCGTAATCCTCGGTTTTGACATTCGCACAGCGGTACATCCTGCGCGTGGGACCGCAGGGGCTCGCCATCGAAAGGGCATAGGCGCCCAGGGCAACGATGGATTTGTGATATAGCGCCGTGAGGGTGCCGTCCTGTTTGGCGCCGATTTTCAAGGTCTGGATGCTGGCGGGGCGATTGCCGGCGGCCAGGTTTTCTTCCCAGCGATCGAGCAAAATCTTTACGGGGCGCCCGGTCTGCCTGGCTGCCAGGGCCGCCATGACCGCGTATTTGCCGGCGTTGATCTTGCTGCCGAATCCACCCCCCATGTAGTGTTTGATGACCCGCACCTGATTTTGCTTGAGTCCGAGCGCCTGGGCGACCTGATCTCGCACACCGTGGATGTGCTGGGTGGAATCCCACAATGTCAACGCATCGCCTTCCCACGCTGCCACACTGCCGTGCGTTTCCAGGCTATTGTGCAGGGCCGTCGGGGTTTGAAACTCGCCTTGCACCACTGCGTCTGCCGCCGAAAAGCCCCGCTCCACGTCGCCACGCTGATAGACCTCGGGTTCCCCCGCCAATAGATTGCCGCCGGGCTGCACCTCGGGTGCTCCGGCCTGCATGGCTTCAATCGGGTCGATGACAAACGGCAACGGTTCGTATTCGATTTCGATCAGCGCCAGGGCATCGCTGCAGGCGGCCTCGGATTCGGCAATGACACAGGCAACCGCTTCGCCGGCATAGCGCAGGACCGGATCGAAGAGACAGGTCTGGCCCGCGTGCCAGGATATCGCAGGGGTGTTGAGATGCGTCAAAACGGCGCTCACGCCAGCCAACTGCTCGGCCTTTTGGGCTGCAATGCGTTTGATGCGGGCATGCGGATGGGGGCAGCGCAAGATTTTCCCGTGCAGTAAACCGGGCAGGTCAATATCATGGGTATATTTGGCGGTTCCGGTGACGCGCTCATGTCCATCGACGCGGCTGTGTTTTTTGCCGATAATGGAAAACTGCTGATCGTCGCCCCAGGGCTGAACATCTTCGCCTTCCACCACGATATATTTTTCGTAAAATCGGCCTTCGAATTCGTACTTGGTTTTGATGACGCGTGCCATAGCTTTACTCGGCTCCCGGGGAGTCTTTTTGGGCCGCCGCCAGGGCGGCTTCAACGATATTGGGGTAGGCGCCGCAGCGGCACAAATTGCCGGAGACCGCCCGCTTGACCTCATCTGCCGAGGGGTCGGCCTTTTTATCGAGCAAGGCCTTGACCGACATGATTTGACCCGGTGTGCAAAATCCGCATTGATACCCGTCTTGGTCGATGAATGCCTGCTGAATCGGGTGCAGCGTACCTTCTTTGGAAAGCGCTTCAATGGTTTCGACGGCCTGGCCTTCACATTCGACGGCCAGCGTCAAACAGGAATAGATGGCTTGACCGTCTAAAATTACCGTGCATGCCCCGCAGGTCCCCTCGTCACAACCTTTTTTGGTTCCGGTCAGGCCGAGATCCTGGCGCAGGGTGTCCAGCAGCGTCTGCCGCGGTTCGATGTATACCTCGTGCCGGTCGCCATTGACCTGCAGAATTACCTTTACTTTATCCGGTGCGGTATTTCCGGCATGCGGTTGATCGTTCATTTGGAAATTATTTCGCCTTTTCACGAGTGGGTTGGTCAGATATGGGCATTGGCTTTTACCTGGATTTAGCCTGAATTTTGTTACCCGTCAATTTAGGGCGGCCGCGAATAGACGCCGCAGGCTAGTTTTCAAATAGAAATAATGGCGCTGTATTGTCAAGAGCGATTTTTTGCGAAAGGGGGGTAATCCGGTATTGAAATCCTGGTCCTTCGGGCCAGTTCATAGACAATTAGCTGTGCCGTATCAGGACGTCGATGTTCTTTTTTTCAGTTTCATTCATGGAAAAATAATCTTCTATATGCCTTGTGGGTACGATTAAAAGGTGCCCATCGGTAACTGGATAACTATCATTCCGATTCGGATACGGTTCTAATCAGCATTACCGAATATGAAATCCACACCGTGCCGGATGATGCCATCGCCTTTCAGGCCCCGGCAAATTCGGTGTTGGGATTCAAGCCGGATAACGGTTCAAATATGGTGAGCCTGTTGCCGGTTGATCCTGAACGCAATGAAATTATTAATCGAACCGGCATGCCGCAAAATTTGATTTACGGCCTGATGGACTTTAAGATCAAAGTTGACCCACCCGGCCGCAGCACGATCCTCGCGATTTTTCTGCCGGAGGGGGCTGCTTCATCGGCACCCTGGGCGAAGCGTTCAAATGGCGGCACTTTTAAGATCCACCGCCGGGCTCTAATAATTTGATAGGGCGGGCCTTTGAAAGATACTCCAGAAATAAATACGTTCGTATCAAGCACGATCTTCAATTCTTGCTTCTCACTTTTGCAATGGCGTCTGCAATATCCGAACGCTTCATTCCTGTTTTTTTTTTGCCATATTTGACCTGACCTTCTTTAATATAGCCGATTTTCTCTTTTATCTTTGTCACGATGTAAGCGGAAAGCGGCGTTGAAGAAACCTTGCGCAATTTGCCTCCATGAGTTACTTTTTGGCCGTGTGTAAAATTATATTTCCCAGAAAGGATGATCATGAATACCACGGCCGATTCGAAAAGTTGCCCCAATTGCGGTGAAACGCTGCAGCCGCATTGGAAAATATGCCCGGCCTGCGAGCATTCCCTGGGCAAGCTTGTTTGTCCCCAGTGTCAACGACCGGTCAAAGAGCGCTGGAAGCGCTGCCCTGAATGCCAGACCACCCTGCTGTTATGTCCAAAATGCGGCAATCGACTTCCTTCAGATCAACCCGGTTGTCCGCGCTGTCTGCAGAGCGGGTCTCGGAGTCATCACGAGGCCGAACAGCTGACGGAGCCCGCCACCGGAATGGAGTTTGTTCGGGTGCCCGGGGGAAAATTTTTGATGGGTGATACCTTTGGCGAGGGCGGCCAAAACGAGCTGCCGGTGCACGAAGTTCGATTGGACACCTTTTTCATCGGCCGGTATCCGGTCACCCAGTCGCAATGGAATCGACTGATGCCGGAAAACCCCTCACATTTTCGCGGACATTCCCTGCCGCTCGAACAGGTAGCCTGGGATGACATTCAGGTCTTCATCCGTAAATTAACAGAAGCCAACCCGGACCGGAAGGGTTTCCGTTTACCCACTGAGGCCGAGTGGGAGTATGCCGCAAGGAGCGGCGGGCGCAACCAGCGTTATGCCGGCGGCAACGATGCCGACGCCTTCGCCTGGTATGAAAACAACAGCAACAGACAAACCCAGCCGGTGGGAGCCAAATCACCAAATGATCTGGGCATCTTCGATATGAGCGGCAACGTCTGGGAAAGATGCCAGGACCGCTTCTCGGAAAGCGCATATGAGTCACATGCCGCCGCAAACCCGCTCTGGGAAAAAGCGGGACAGGACCGGGTGATTCGAGGCGGCGGTTGGAACCTGGACACCTGGAGTATACGCTGCACCCGTCGCATGGGCTTCTCGCAGGATTATACGGGCCCGGCGCTGGGGTTTCGACTGGTGATGGCGCCCTGATTCAATAGGGAATTCGATCCGCAGACCGACAAATTGGAAAAGGTGATGGAGCTTGTCAAAGGGTTCCCGGCAGATTATCTGAATGCTTATGGATCGTACCTGCTGGACGCCAATGGAAATTGGATTGGATACTGGTATTTCAGCCTGCCGCTTAGAAGCATTAAAATCGATCGGGAAACAAAAAAAGTATCTATCCTCACCGATAAGCCCCGGTTGAGAGACGACGAGAGGGGCATTGGAACGGACGTCGGCGTAGGGGTTGGTGTCGGCTCCGGGGGCAGCGGCATCGGAATTCGCATCGGTCGATGACCATGGCAGTGTCTCCCGCTGCGCTTTCCGGTTCGATGTGCTCGATAGGCTCAACGGCGGTGCAAATCCTTAGATGCTTCGTCCCGCAGCGCCTCTTCCAGGGTTTTACAGTCCCGCAGCGTAATCCAGAGAACATCGCCTTCAAACCGGTACATGCCGGTGATGTGCTCGGGAGCTTCTGAAAGCCAATCCATTGCCCTGGTGAAATCCGCGAAAAGTTGACAGGGGATCTTGTGTTTGACGAAATGGGCATGGGTGATCATCAGCGCCTCCAGCAAAATCTCAGAATTGTAGTGCAAAGCGACCCGGAACGGCCGGACTTTCTCTACGGTCAACTCCATGGCCGATTGAATTTCTTGCCACGACAAGACGGCAACTTTCGCCCGACCCAGCTGCCAAGCATTTGTGTCTGTCCATAGTGCCAGCGGGGATCGGCAAGATACTCATCCAATGCCGGCCGAATTTCATCGAAGCCGTCATCACCGTGGACAAAAAATACCGAAATGCCATGATCAAAACCGTAACTAAATCCCAAAATATACTCCACAAAAATGTGCTCTATCTTTTTGCTTTTGAAAATTCCATCAAACTGCGGCGACAGAAATCCACGGCAGCTTCCTTCAATTTTTTCTCCGGGTCCTGCTTAATTCTCCTATAACGCAAAATCCCGTTGATAACCGATAGAATCAGGATGGCTGTTTCCTCGAGGGGCACCGGCGCAAACTCGCCGGACTCGATGCCCGCTGAAAGGGACCGGTTTAAGTATCCAAGCAAGCGGCGGCGGTACTCTTTGACGCTGCCGGCACAGATATGCTCCCGGTCATTGAGCCGGGCCGGGCAGGAGGTGGCGATCAGTTGGATCTCATCCGGCATTTCTTCGGCGATGTCGTACTGCATTTCAATCAGCTTCCGGATCTTCCCAAACGGGGAGGCCGGGTTTTTTTCGAGCGCATCTAGGCGCGTAAAATATTCTGAGAAGGTGGCATCTATGATGCGGGTAAACAGGTCGTCTTTGCCCTTGAAGTGGTAATAGATCAACGGCTCGGTGACGCCGGCTTCACCGGCGATCTGGATGGTGGTAGTGGCCTCGAAGCCCTGGTCGGCAAAGAGGCGGGCGGCGGTTTTCAGGATTTTTTCTTTTTTAGACATAGAATTATTCACCGCAAAGTATGCTAAGAGCGCGGAGGGAATTCTGAGTTAAAGTCTAAAACATTAATTAGCCACAGACCCTCACAGACCATCAGGAATGCTTATGATTAAAATGCATTGGGACAAAGATCGGCACGGATCGATACAGATTTATTTGCTCGACTGTTTCCGATCAGGCAAAACTATCAGCTTCTCGGGCTCAGCAGACTTAAGGGCGGTCAATCAGCGTCGATAGCAGGCGTAATTTTGACTACACCGGCAGCATATCAGGAAAAAAAGCCCAAGTAAATGTTAAAAGATGGATTACGGTTTGTAAAGGTTTAAAATTATTATAAAAAGAAATGGCTATCAATCAGCTTATGGCTAATTGAGCTTCAAGATGAAAGAAAAGCATCTTCGATGCCGGCTCATAGCTGATAGCTCGTAGCGCATAGAAAAAAGGTAAAAGGCCAAAGGTAAAAGGAAGGGCGCTGCTGGAGGAGCTTCGCCGGGGGGCGCATTAAGGAGCGCCGCGCTCCAGACGTGGCCTTCGGCTTTGAGGATATAAGAATCGCCAAGGCGGGGTAGGGCGGGGGCGGGCCGCGCCAGGTCATTGACATTGCAAATAAAATGGCATAAACACGTATCGGAAACGGTCTTAATCGACCGGTTTTAATCCAAAACTGTGCTATTAATTTAGAAAGTATCTTTTTCGATTAGACCGGACATTTTCTTTCCGGCGGCTGGGCTGACGCCTGACACATGAACCCTTGCAACAATCAGGAGGTAAATTATGGAAGCGAGCAGAAATGTTATCGGACTGGTTGGAAGCCCCAACCCGGACGGACGCACCAACCAGCTGGTTTCAGCGGCTCTGGAGGGCGCGGCCCAGGCGGGGGTGGCCACCGAACTGATCCAGATGTCGGATCATGTGGTGGCCGCTTGTCGAGACTGCCTGCCGTGGGTTTGCAAAGATAACCTGAAATGTACCTTTGACGATGATGCCTTTGAATTTTATAGCCGGAAAATCACGGAATGCGGCGCGCTGATTTTGGGCACGCCCGTCTATTGGTGGGATACCAGCGGTCTGGTGAAATACCTGATTTTGAAAATGTTCCGGGTATATGCCATGTCGGCACCGTTTCATGGATTACCGGCCTGCGGCATTGCCATTGCCGGGGGTACCGGAAACGGGCTTGTTTCCGGACTGCGCCCGGTTTACCATTATTTTCAGATGATGGGTATGCGCGCCATCGAGCCGCTTCCGGCAACGCGGTTTAATTTCGACGCGGCCCTGCAGCGGGCCGCTGAATTGGGGGGAGAAATTGCAAAAATGGCCGTCCAGCGGGCGCGGTTCCAGGGATTGGAAGATAAATTGTTATGGTATGATGCCTTACCTTACCTGGGTTTGAGTCGGGCCGATGAACGGCGTTTGCTGGCGGATCTTGCGGTTGGGGGACTGCCGCCGGATGAGGCCGAACCCATTGCATTGGGCCTTGCCCGGGCCCATGAACTGGATGCGGCCGGCAGAAAACTAGCGGCCCTGGTTGAAATTACACAGGCCTACAATGCCGGTGTTAAAGCATTTGAAGCGGGAAATTCCGGGAAATAGACGGACGCCTGCAATTCCAAGCTGCCTGCGGCAGGCTTCGACTAAGATAAGCGATAGCCGGATTAGAAAACATAAACATGCCTTCTGAAAATCCATTATCAAAACGCATCAAACGCCATGTTATCGGACGCCGCCGCACTTATTTCGCCGCCACCGCGCCCGGGTTCGAATCCCTTTGTTTCAATGAAGTCAAAGCCCTTGGCCTGCCGGTGGAAAATGAACATGCAATCCCCGGCGGGGTCGAGTTCAAGGGTCGTCTGATAGATTGTTATCGGGCAAATTTGCACCTGCGAACCGCCAATCGAATTCTCATGCGCATCCATCACTTCAAGGCATCCAGTTTCAGCCAGTTAGAATCAAAAACAGCCGAAATTCCCTGGGAACTATACCTGCCGCCTGAATCATCACCCCAAATCCACACCACCACCAAACACTGCCGCCTTTATCACAGCGATGCCGTCAGCCAACGCCTGCTGAAAAGTATTTCGAAGCATACTGCAAATGACACTGACAGCGGGGGACGAAAAGAAGAAAGTTTGGCGGCGCCGGAAATTTTTGTGCGCGGTGTGGATGATCAGTTTGCCATATCGATTGACAGCAGCGGTGAAAACCTCTACAAGCGCGGCTTAAAAATCCACCCCGGCCCAGCACCCCTGCGTGAAACGATTGCGGCTGCGGCTTTATTGCAGGCTGGCTACCGCGGCACCGAGCCCGTTATCGATCCCATGTGCGGCACCGGAACCTTCTCCCTGGAAGCGGCCCTGATGGCAAAAAACATGCCGCCGGGGTGGTTCAGAGAATTTGCCTTTATGGGATGGCCCTCTTTTCAGCAGAAACAATGGGAATATCATAAACAACAGTGCCAAACCCATTTTACCAGTCCACAGAGGCCGCTTATTTTCGCATCGGATAAAGATCCAGCCGCCTGTAGACGCCTGGCGGAGCGGTTAACCGAAAATCGGCTAAGCGACGCGATTCAGGTTATCAGCCAGGATTTTTTTGATTTTCTGCCGCGCGATTTGACCGATCAAACCGGGTTGGTGGCCCTTAATCCGCCCTATGGACGCCGGTTGGAAAACCGCGAAAAAAGCGATCAGCTGTTTATGAAAATTTGTACCCGTTTAAAGCGGGAGTACCAGGGCTGGAAACTCATCCTGATTTCTCCGAACAAAAAGCTGGTTCAAAAAGTTCCCTTCAAACTAAGCAAACATCCGATATCCCACGGCGGCCTGAGGCCGGTGATGATGATCGGAACCATCAAATAATTTATTCGCTCCTTACTATTCATATGTTTAGTATTGCAAAAGATTTGCTGATGTCTGAAATGTTCTTCAAGATTGACAGTCGGCAATTTCCTGCCTATGGTGATGTTTTGTCTGAAATCGAGCCCAACTTTGGTAAACCTAAGATCCTAATATTAATTTATCCGCCCGCGACAATTAGTAATATCTAAGCATAAATTAAATTACAACCATTGATAAATCCCTCAATTACCAAGTTATGGGGCGGAGAAATTAGCGGAGAAATTATTGTGAAAGGAAACTATTTCATGCTTTCTTTATTGCCCTTTATTCTGCTTGCCCTTGCAGCCGGATTTTGTTTGCCCGCCCAGGCCGGCATCAACTCCCAGCTGAATCTCTGGAGCCGGTCAGCGGTTTTGACGGCAACGATTTCCTTTGCAGTCGGGACGCTTGCACTGGCTGTCTATGCCTTAATCCTAAGGGTTCCCTGGCCGTCAGGAGAGGCCGTCACCCGCTATCCGTGGTGGATATGGACCGGTGGTTTCCTGGGTGCATTTCTGGTGGCTTCCACCGTCGTTCTGGCACCGCGCCTGGGAGCCGCATCGATGATTTCGCTGATCATCGCCGGGCAGATGTTTGCCTCACTTTTGCTTGATCATTTCGGCTGGCTGGGGTATCAGGTACATCCGGTCAGCGGCTTGAAAATGCTGGGAGCGGCGCTGCTGGTCGGCGGCGTTGTGCTGATACGGTGGTTCTAAAGGAAATGTCCAATCCGGCGGCGGACTAAATTGCCTAAAAGTTTTGTCCACCTGCGGGTGGATCGATTTTAAAGTCAAGGAAATAAACGCTCCAAATATCTTAATTGTGTAATCTTGGTATATTATGAGCCACCTGAGGCTGATTTATCACGAAAACACGAAAGTTGGAAAACACGAAAATTTTCTTAGCGTTATTTCGTGTTTTCGTCATTTCGTGCTTTCGTGATTGATTCTTATTTGATTCCGGCTTGTCCGGGTTAAGGTTAATCAGAAATTTTTATATTTATCCGTATAACACAAGCAACAGGGAGGAAATAAAATGGATTTGAAAAATTTAAGGGTAAATGGCGGGCGGCTGCAGGGCTCGCTGGAAACGATGGCTAAAATCGGTGCTACCCCGGGCGGCGGTGTGCAACGGCTGACCCTGACCGACGAGGATAAACAGGCCCGGGATCTTTTTGTCAGCTGGCTCAAAGAGCTGAACCTTGAAATTACGGTTGACGAAATGGGTAATATTTTCGGCAAACGCCCGGGTAAAAATAAAGACCTGCCGCCGGTGATGAGCGGCTCCCATATCGATTCGCAGCCCAAAGGGGGGCGGTTTGACGGAATTTTAGGCGTTATGGGCCCGCTGGAGGTTTTAAGAACCCTGCATGAAAACAATGTCGAGACCGAACGCCCCATCATCATCGTGGATTGGACCAATGAGGAAGGCTCGCGTTTTGCGCCCGCCATGGTGGCTTCCGGCGTATGGGCCGGCGCGCTGGAAAGGGACTGGGTGTATGATCGCACCGATATCAGCGGTAAACGTTTTGAAGATGAACTGATCCGCATCGGCTACAAGGGAACGGCACCCTGCAAAAAATGGCCGGTTCACTGCTATTACGAATACCACATCGAACAGGGACCGATTCTAGAGATGGAAGGCAAGCTCATCGGCGCTCCCAAGGGGATTTTGTGCCTGCACTGGTACGATATATATCTGGAAGGCGAAGCCAACCAGGTCGGTCCCACCCCCATGGAAGGCCGGCACGATGCCCTGTGCGCGGCGGCCGAAATGATTTTGAAAGTCAATGATCTGCCGGATCGCATGGGCGGCAATATGGTCGCCACCGTCGGTGAGATTCAAAACTATCCCAATTCAAGAAACATCATACCCGACAAGGTTCATTTTACGGTCGATATCCGCTCCTGGGATGATGAGCATGCCATTAAAGCCTGGCAATTGGTTCGCAAAGACTTCGAAGACATCGCTGCGCGCCGGGGATGTCCGATAAAAATCGAGGAAACCTGGCGTGTCGAACACTCGCCGTTTGACGAGAAAAGAGTTCAGCTGGTTCTGGATTCGGCCGACCAGCTGGGATATTCCAGTCTGCATATGGTCAGCGGCGCCGGACATGACGCCAGTTACATGAACCAGGTGTGTCCCACGGCTATGGTTTTTGTTCCCAGTATCGGCGGCCGCAGCCATGTCGAGGTTGAAAAAACAAGGTGGGAAGACTGCGAAGCCGGCGCCAATGTCCTGCTGCACGCCCTGCTGCAGTCGGCGAATGAAAAATAGGGGAAGTGGGAATTCGGAATGTGGAAGTGGGAAGTGGGAATGCGGAAGTGGGAAAGAGGACAGATGACAGATAACAGAAGACAGAAGGCGGTTGACTGAGGACGGCGTTTATTTAGTCACTGCTTTGTTTGCCAACTCTGAAAGTTCAACAAAAAAGGGCGGCCGCGGCGGGCCGCCCGACTTCTTTTACCAAACCCGCTCAATGGCATAGTCCGACAGGCGCTGATCCCGACTTAACAATCGCATGTCTTCGACGATGGCCTGGGCGATTAACATACGGTCAAATGGGTCCCGGTGATGAAACGGCATTTCTGCCACTTCAACACAGTGCGCCATATCTATTGGCAGCCACTGAATCGTGTTGAGCGCCATTTCTTTTTGAATCGTATGGAACCATCCGTTCTTCAGGGATAACTTTCCGAGACTGATTTTTATGCAGATCTCCCACAAACTGGCAGCGCTGAAAAACAACTTGCTTTCAGAGCTCAGAAAGATTTGCCTGGCATTTTTGCTGAGCCGGTCGTCGTCAGTGATCAACCAGAGTAAGGCATGGGTATCCAGAAGCACCTTCATTCCATATATTCCCTGAAATCGTCCAATGGCTCGTCAAAATCATCGTCCATAGACAGAATCAAACCTTTTGCATTACCGATTTTTCGGTTGCTTTGCGCTTCCGGCAGAACCTCCAGTCGCACAACCGGTTTATTACCTTTAGCGATGATGACCTGCTTGCCATTGAGTGCCGCCTGAATTAATTTTGACAGCTGCGTTTTGGCTTCATGAATATTTACCTGAAGGGTGTCCATAATAGAACCTTTGTGCGGCGAGTTGCTTTTAATATTGGTTAGCTAACTATAGTTAGCTAACCAATATTTGTCAAGATAAAAGGATAGATGACGGAAGTCGGCCGCGGAGGGCCGCCCTGCGAAAAAAAAGGTGCAGGAGATACATCGTCCCGCACCTTTTTTTGGGTCTTTCTTTTTGTTGACTTTATACGATTCCAGAGGGTGCAGCCGCGAAAGTGCGATAATAGTGAATCAGTTAAATCCGGTCATCCGGCTTCGGTACGCTGCCTTCCGCCCTTCGTTTTCTACCTTTCCGACTTTGTCTCGCCTGAGCTCGTCGAAGGCCGCATTCCGACTTCTCAAATCTGTCTTCTGCCCTCTGGCATCTGGTTTAAAATCCTTCAAAAGGCTCGCGCTTGACAAACCGCCCCCGCCCGACTTCGCCCACGAACTCCATGCGGTCGCCGTTCCACTGGGCCGCTTTTTTACCGCGGGAGTACACGGCCTGGGGCATGCCGGTGACTTCCAGACCTTCAAAGGGGGTATAGTCAATATTCATGTGCAGCTTGCTCTGGGTAATGGTAAACTTGCAGTCCGGATCGAAAACAAGAATATCCGCGTCTTTGCCCACGGCAATTTCACCTTTGTCTTTTAAGCCGAACATGCGGGCCGTGCCCGAAGACAGGACATCAACCATGCGTTCAAGGGAAATGCGGCCTTTGACCACGCCTTCGGAATGCAGCAGCATCAGCAGGGTTTCGATCCCGGGAGCGCCGTTGGGGATTTTTTTGTAGTCATCCTTGCCGAACATATCTTTTTTGCCATTGAAATCAAAGGGACAGTGATCGGTCGCCACGACCTGCACATCGCCGCCTCGCAAACCTTCCCAGAGCGCGGCATTGCTTTCTTTGGTTCGCAGCGGGGGTGACATGACATATTTGGCACCGTTCCAATCCGGCTCTTTATAGCGCTCCTCGTCGAGCAGCAGATACTGCGGGCAGGTTTCGGCATAGACATCCACGCCGTGATTGCGGGCTTCTCTGACTTTCCAGAGCCCCTCCCTGGAAGACAAGTGAACAATATAAATGCGTGAGCCCGTCAATTCAACCATCTTGGATGCCCGGTAGACGGCTTCTTCCTCCGCGATATTGGGCCGGCTGACGGCGTGGTAATACGGCGCCAGCTTGCCTTCTTTTTCCAGGACCTCGTTCATATGCTGGATGATATAGACATTTTCGGCATGCACCTGAACCAGGCCGCCGTATTTTTTGGTTTCTTCCAGCAGCTTGATCATGGTGGCATCATCCACCCTGAAATCATAGACCATGAATATTTTAAAGCTCGGTGTGCCGTATTCCAGGCAGGCCTTTTTGACCTCGGCGATGACATCCGGCCGGGGGTCCATGACCGCCGGATGCAGCGAATAATCGACGCAAACTTTGCCGTCCGCCAGGGCCTTTTTCCGCTCCAGGGCCTCCAGCAGGGTTTCCCCCTTTTGCTGCAGATCAAAATCCACCACGCAGGTGACGCCGCCGCAGGCGGCGGCGATCGTGCCGGTTTCATAGTCGTCCTGGGCATGGGTTCCCATAAAGGGCATGGATATATGGGTGTGGGGATCAATCGCCCCGGGCAGGATGTATTTGCCCTTGGCTTCGACAATTTCATCCGCCGGATTATCCAGATCGGTGCCGATGGCTTTTATTTTATCGCCCTCGGCAAATACATCGGCCAGATAGCGGCCGGTTGCGTTAACCACAGTGCCGCCTTTAAATAACACACTCATTGGGACCCTCCTTTGTAAATGGCTCAATTTTTACATCTTTTTCCAGGCTGCGGTCCATAACCGCAGTCTCCTGCCGTTTCCATTCCCCGGGCATTTCCCGGTAGGTGATCAGATCCGGCACCGGACACACGAATTTGCACAGCATGCAGCTTAAGCATTTATCTTCAATGAGTTTCGGCCGGCGCGCCTGACCATCCCATTCAAGCGCCTGGCCGGCGGCATCCCGGCACACGATATAACACTGGCCGCAGCCGATACAACGATCCAGATCGTACTGGGTAATACCCTGCCGATCCACCTCAAACGCTTCGGTTTCGTGCAGATTGGGCAGTGCCTGGCCTACCAGGTCGGTGATCCGGTCAACTCCCCGTTGGGCCATGAAATCGCTGAGGCCTTCGATCATATCTTCTACAATCCGGTAGCCGTAATGCATAATGCCGGTGGTGACCTGCAGGGTCGAGGCGCCGACTAGAATAAATTCCAGCGCATCGATCCAGGTCTCGATACCCCCGATGCCGGACAACGGCAAACCGAGCTGCTCATTTTTGGCCATGGATGCAATAAAATTCAGCCCGATCGGTTTGACGGCCGGGCCCGAGGTGCCGCTGATGGCACCCTTGCCGAAAACATTCGGCGTCGGAACAAAGTCATCCAAACCAACGCCCGAAATGCCCCGCACGGTGTTGATGGCGGAGATGGCATCCGCCCCGCCGTTTTTGGCGTACATCGCCGGTTCATTCATGTCCGTAATGTTGGGGGTCATTTTGGCGATCACCGGAATGGACACCGCTTTTTTGACGGCTTCGGTGAATCCTTCCAGCAGCTGAAATGCCTGGCCGACCTTGTGGCCGGCGCCTTCGATACACATATGGGGACAGGAAAAATTCAGCTCCAGCATGTCGGCCCCATTGTCCTCAGCCGCCTTGGCCAGGTAGGCCCATTCGTCGGTAAAAAATCCCATGATGCTGGCGATGATCGGATGGTCCGGATAGTTTTTTTTCAGATATAGGAAATCCGTCAAATTATCCTTCAAGGGCCGGTCTGAGATCATCTCGACGTTTTGAACGGCAACCCCCTTTTTGGCGCCGTAGTCGATACAGGCCATTCTGGGCGAAGGATGAACAATCGGCAGCCGATCGGAATTCAAGGTTTTAAACATCACCCCGCCCCAGCCGGCCTCAAATGACCGGGCCACCATCTCGGCACTGTTGGAAACCGGCGAAGATGACAGCAAAAACGGATTCTTAAATTTTACCCCACAAAAATCGACAGATAAATCAACGTTATTGGCCACGCTTATACCTCCTAATTAATCCGCCCTGGAAAATAGCCTATCCAGGGTTGAAGTTTGTTCATTATTCATTCGATTTCCGCAGGAAATCTTTGATGGCCGCCGCCGCCACTTTGCCGTCCTGCACCGCCTGGACCACCAGGGCCGGGCCGCGCACGATATCACCGCCGGCAAAAATACCGTCAACCGAGGTTTTAGCGGTTGCCGGATCCACTTGAATGAGTTTTTTGTCATCGATCTTGACGTTGGGATACCACTGCGGAGAATCATCCGGGGCGATGTTGCCGATGGCCTCGATCACCACATCGGTGTCCATGATCCATTCGGAACCCGCGATGTTTTCAGGCCGTCTGCGACCCGACTCGTCGGGCGCACCCAAACGCGTGCGGACCAATTTAAGTCCCAGCAGGCGATTTTGGTCATCGGTCAAATAATCCAGCGGTTGATTGAGCAGCAGGAAATGCACCCCGCAGTCAAGCGCCTCGATTCGCTCGTCGGCTTCCGCCGGCATCTGGGCGTATGATCGCCGGTAGATCAGGTAGACATCTTGGGCTTCAAGCCGGACGGCCGACTCGACACAATCCATGGCCACCGATCCGCCGCCGATGACCGCCACGGTTTTGCCTTGAATTTTCTTTTCTACTTCTTCAAAGCGGCCATCGCGCAAAGCGGAGAGATAATCCACCGATGAAAACAGCCCATCGATGTCGCGGCCGGTCGATTTGATGCTGGCGGCCGCCCAGAGCCCGGGAGCCAAAAATACCGCATCATAACCATCCTGCAATAATTTTTCGGCGTCCGCTTTGCCGCTGACGGCAGCGTTGCATTGGAACTGGACGCCTAATGACTTGATATCTCTCATTTCATGTTCGAGAAAATTCATATCAAATCTGTTAGATACAACCCCATAGCGCAGCACGCCGCCGGGTTCGGGTTTGGCCTCCAGGACCGTTACCTGGAATCCCGCTTTGGCCAGCTCGGCGGCACAGCTCAATCCGCCGGGACCGGATCCCACCACCGCCACTTTTTCCTTGCGTGCCGTGGGTGTCTCAAAAACTTTAAAATCGCTATCCCAGAAATGCTCAACTAAAAATCGTTGGATGGCACCGATTTGGATAGGCTGATCAGCGCCTTCCGGGCGATTTTGGGATTTAAACATGGCGCTGCACTTTTCCTCGCACAGGCGGGAGGTCGGGCACAGGACGCCGCAGGCTCCCCCTAAAATGTTGTTTTCTTTGATCGTGCGAAGTGCTCCGGTCATGTTCTTAAACCGCAATTTACGAATGAATTCAGCCGGCTTGGTATCAGCGGGGCAGGCCTCTGAGCACGGCGCGTCATGGCACAGCAGGCAGCGATCGGCTTCGGCGATCGCCTGGGCCAGGTCAAGCCCCCGGCGCATTTGCCTAAATTTTTCAGCATTGCTCACAACTATCTCCTCCTTCTGAAATTAGTTAGACGGTTGATTGGCGATGGTACAGTTCAGCATTCTTTCCATCAACCATACAACCAGTCACTTATATCCGCAACTTAAAACAAGTGCCGATTTTAGGCGTTTCGGTATCAATTGTCAATTATTAACCGCTGATAAAATAATCAGGAACAGGGAGACTTTACGCCTGAAAATTTTTTTCGCGCCAAATTCAGGTCATAAAAAACTTGACGGCGATTTCGGTTGCCAATATAAGTAGTCTGATTTTCTCTTTAATTTAATTTTTAACGAAAATATATTTAAGGGAGGCTTTATGTCCAGAAATGTAAAATGTGCCCACATCCAGGCCGCCAATGCCAAACACGAGGGGACGCCCGCCGAAATAAAAGAGGCGATGATTGAAAAGCACATTCCGCTGATTGAAGAAGCCGGGAAAAAGGGGGTTCAGATTCTCTGCCTGCAGGAAATCTTTTACGGACCTTATTTCTGCGCTGAACAGGACATTAAGTGGTATGCCACAGCCGAAAAAGTTCCGGGGCCGACGGTCGAACGGCTGGCCGAATATGCCAAAAAATATCAGATGGTGATGATTATACCCGTTTACGAAATGCAGATCGCCGGTGTCTACTATAATACGGCCGCCGTAGTTGATGCCGACGGCACGTATCTGGGTAAATTCCGCAAGATTCATATTCCGCATACCTGGCCGGGGTTCTGGGAAAAATTTTATTTCAAACCGGGCAACCTGGGATTTCCGGTATTTGAAACCGCCTATGCTAAAATCGGCATTTATATTTGCTACGATCGGCATTTTCCGGAGTGTGCCCGACTGCTGGCATTGAAAGGCGCCGAGATTTTGTTTAATCCGTCGGCCACAACCACCGGCAAATCACAGTATCTCTGGGAACTGGAACAACCGGCCCAGGCGGTGGCCAACGGAGTTTTTATCGGCGCCAACAACCGGGTGGGCCTCGAAAAACCGTGGGAATTCGGCAAATTTTACGGCTCCAGCTATTTTGTGGATCCGCGCGGTGAATTATTGGTCAAAGGCAGCGAAGATAACGATGAAGTCGTCATCGCAGATCTCGATCTCGATCAGATCCGCGAAGTTCGTGACGGCTGGCAGTTTTTTCGGGACCTGCGCCCGGATATGTACACCGACTTGATCCGCCCGGATACTTGTTAGGCCGGATTCTTGTTAGGATTGACGCACCGGATTTTTCAGATCTTCGAATATCAGACAAAAAAATTTTGAAAGGGGGTGACGGTTTCTAAATTCAAACAACCCGATAACCGTGACAAATAATAAAATTTAAGGAGAGCAGATAATGAGCGAAGAAGAAAAAAAAGATCATTGGATAGTGTATCCGATCGGCAGTAAACCCAAGTGGGGCCTGGCCGTGCTGCTCGGAATTCAGCAGTATCTGACCATGTTCGGTGCCACCGTGCTGATTCCCTTTATCGTCGGCGGTGCCATCGGGATGCCCCAGGATCAACTGGCATTGCTGATTTCGACCATATTTTTCACCTCCGGGATCTGCACCCTGATCCAGCAGTCGCCGTTAGGCAACCGGCTGCCGGTGATCCAGGGCGGCACCTTTTCCTTTCTCGGGCCGACATTTGCCATTATCGGCATGGTGGCGGCCCAAAAAGCCAGCAGCGACCTGCCCCTGTGGCAGCTTCAGATCCAGACTATTGCCGGCGCCATCATGATCGCCTCGGTGGTCGAAATGGTGCTGGGCTACACCGGCATTATGGGCCAGGTGCGCAAGATCATCAGCCCGATCGTCATTGGCCCCACCATCGCCATGATCGGTCTGGCCTTGTTCGGCATCGGCGCCCCCTGGATGGCCACCAACTGGATCATCTCGCTGATCACCCTGATCGCGTTGATCCTGTATTCCCAGGTGTTTTCCCAGAAATCCAAGGTGTTCATGCTCTTTCCGGTTCTGCTGGCGATTGTCACCGGGTGGCTTTGTTCATTACTCGGCACCGTCACGGGCCTGATACCGGACGGCAATGCCGCCAACCTGGCCGGCAAACTTGGCCTGGTCGCAGCCGCCAAGTGGATCAGCTTTGAGCCCATGGTCCCGTTCAAGTGGGGGTTTCCCGATCTGGGCAGCTCCGTGCTGTGGGCCGGGGTGTTCGGGATGCTGGCCGGCTACCTGGCCTCCATGATCGAATCCATCGGCGACTACATGGCCTGCGCGCGCATCTCCGAAGCGCCGGTTCCCACCGGCCGGATGATTTCGCGGGGTCTGGGCGCCGAGGGTCTCGGCTGCTTGATTGCCGGTATCATGCAGACCGCCAACGGGACCACGACCTATTCGGAAAATATCGGGTCCATCGGCCTGACCAAGGTCGCCAGCCGCCGGGTAGTCCGCTGCGGCGCGGCGGTCATGCTGATTATCCCGGTGGTCGGCAAATTCGGGGCCATCCTGGCGACCCTGCCGATGCCGGTCGTCGGGGCCATGTTTGTCGGTCTCTTTGGCATGATCGCCTCGGTCGGTCTGTCCAACCTGCAGATCGTCAACCTGAACAACTCGCGCAACCTGTTTATCATCGGCCTGTCCTTTTTTATGGGCCTGAGCGTGCCGTTCTGGTTCACCCCCCACTTCGACGTCGGCACCGGTCAGATCGTCAACGGCGCCATTGCCTGGGGGACCCAGGGCAGCCTGATCAATGTGATCGGCAATATTATTCAGGCGATCCTGAGCACCGGCATGGCGGTGACCGCCATCGTCGGCATTATCCTCGACAACTTCCTGCCGGGTGCCACCCGGGCCGAAAGAGGCCTGGAAGCCTGGGAACGGGATGCTTCCGAAGAAGCCTGGGAGGAGGCCGAAGCCCAGTGGGCGGCCATGGAAGAAGGCGAAATGCGGCCTATTTAAACCGGGCTTAATTAACCATAACCAAGGGGAATCGCCTTCAGGACGGTTCCCCTTTTTCAATTCCCGGCGCTACACGGATGAACCGTCTGAATAGGTTTCAGGTGTCAGGTTTCGGGTGTCAAGGAGCCGAGGTACAAGATCCTGACACCTGAACACTGACACCTGAAACCATCAGTTTCTGCAACATGTCGCCAGAAAAAGGCCAATAAGAGATTAAAATATAAAATCTGTGTTTATCCGTGTTAATCTGTGTCCAGATATTGCTATTTTAAGGTGCCAAATTGTTGCCCAAACCGGTTATGTACATAATTTACGGTCTCATGGTGTTGATCGGGTTGGTGGCGATGTACTCGCTGCTGAACACGGGCAACCCGGACAGCCTGCTGCGGCTGATCATTCCGAATCCGGCGCATGATCTTTATGTGGCCGTCATTTCCTCGGTCCTGGTATTCATCCTGGGTTTTTTCGTGTTCTTCTCCCGGGACCAGGCAGGATTTCAGCAATTGATCGAACTGAATGCCGACCGAATCCGGTCCCTGCGCCAAAGTAAAAAGACCGATGCCCAAATCGCCGATTCCATCCTGGCGGCCATGGGCAGCACCGGCGGCTACCGGCACAATATGGCCAGAAAAAAGCTCATCGCCTATTTAGCCGGATTTAAGTAGCACCTCATTTAGGTCATCAAGGGAAAATTCGATAATGCTCGATATCATCAAGCACCAGCAGTGGATCGTGATTGCCCTGGCGTTTTTCGGTGTGCTGGCCTACATTGCCGTCATTCGCTGGCGGGACCGCCAATGGATCGATGAGCGTTTCGGCAGCCGGAACCTGCGGGCCATGAGCTTCGGTGTCAACTACTTCGGCACAGCGACCGAGCCCGGCAAGCCGCGCCGCAGCTCCGGTTTCCTGCTGCTGCTGCCGGACAGCCTGTTTTACCGCAGCCGGGTCAAAAAAATAGAACTGGAGATTCCCGGCAGCCGTATCGTCCGGGTCTACCACGATCGCAGCCACAAAGGGGTCGATCTGCACATGTCCCTGGTCAAGATCGACTTTCTCAATGCCCGCAATCAAAAAGACACCGCCGCCTTCAAGGTTCCCTACCCGCCTCAGTGGATCAATGCCATTGAAAATAATCTGCTTAAAACTGCTTTTCGTTCCAAGGTTCAGGGTTCAGACGTTCAGGGTTAGGGTGAATGCGCAAAGCGCATCGGGCAAGGAGCGGGGCTCCCTGCGCACGCCTTTTGACTTTATTCTCTACCGGTATCCGCCTCACAAGACCATGAGTGAAGGTTAAGCCAGTTTAATTAAGGGCCGTGCCCCAGTCATACTGCCTTTTGATATAATTCAAAAATAAAGACGTTTCCGTTTTGATGACCCCGTCAATTTTGTTGATCTTTTCGAAAATCAGCTCATTGAGTTCATCCAGCGATTTCGCGACAAACTCCGTATCGATTCCGGTGCCACCGGTGGTTTGAACGACGAACCACAAGGGCTTTAATTTTTTCAGTTCTTTAATAATCCGGTCCATTTTTTTGATTTCGACATGAATTCGAATGTTGCCGACAATTTTAAATCCCAGCTTGATGGGGTTGCTGACCGCCACAATCTGGATAAATTCTTCTTGAATCAGACGGTTCAGACGGGTGCGGACCGTTGCTTCCGACATGCCGATTTTTTTCGCGATTTCGGTGTTTGAAATGCGCCCATCTTTTTGCAGCAGCTCGATCATCCGGCAGTCTAGCTGATCGGGCGGTCTTTTCTTGCCCGCTGAATTATTTTGCTTCATACTATCTCCCCCTAAGGAAAAATCATTCGTCTCGCTCTGGGTGAATTTACCCTGCTTCCTTATCACCTAAAATAAATTATTTCAACAGTATTTTGTCATATACCGTTTTCATTAGCTAATAAATTTATTTTTTTCGAATATTTTACACATAATTTTTGTGTTTTTCGCAGAAAAACACAAAAATTATCTTGACAAGAAAATATCAATTGCCTAAAGTGATTTAAAATTGATATTGTGAGTCGTTTTTCAATTCTGATACATCCTGTTAAATTGAACATATTGACACTTACCAACGATACCAAACCAGCAAAGGAGGAAACGGTATGTCACTGCCATTAATGAAAAACTACATCAACGGCGAATGGGTGGAGTCCGACTCCACGACAATTGGCGACGTATGGAATCCGGCCCTGGGAGAAAAAATAGCCCAGGTTGCCTACGGAACCGCAAATGACGTGGATAAGGCCGTCAAAGCCGCCCGGGAGGCTTATTGGGAATGGCGCACCACGCCACCCTTGTCGCGCGCCCGGTATCTGTTCCGGCTCAAAGATGCCTTTGAAGAAAATTTCGAGGATATCGCCCGGGTGCTGACCACCGAGCAGGGCAAATGCATCGACGAAGCCCGCGGGGAAGTCCGGCGCATGATCGAAAACGTGGAACATGCCACCGGTGTGACCACTCTGATGTGCGGTTATACCCTGGAAGATATCGCCAAAGGCATTGACTGTTTCGGGCATCGTCAACCCATGGGGGTATTTGCCGGAATCGTTCCCTACAACTTTCCGGGCATGGTCGCCTGGTGGTTTCTGCCTTATGCGCTCGTGACCGGCAATACCTATATACTCAAGCCGTCCGAACAGGTTCCCATGACCCAGACCAAGATTTTTGAAATTATGGAAGAAGTCGGGTTTCCGGAAGGTGTTGTCAACCTGGTTCACGGTTCGCGGGATGTGGTCAACGGCATCCTGGACCATCCCGATATCGAAGGGGTCTCTTTTGTGGGGTCATCACCCACGGCAAAATATATCTATGAACGCTGTGGCGCAACCGGCAAAAGAGTACAGGCTTTAGGCGGCGCCAAAAACATTGTGGCCGTCATGCCCGATGCCGATCTGGTGGCCGGCATGCCCTCATTGACCACCTCGTTTTTTGGCTGCAGCGGACAACGCTGTCTTTCCGGTTCGGTGCTGGTCCCGGTGGGAGACGTCGCCGACGAGCTGTTGGAAAAATTCAGCGCCGCCGCTAAAGACATGAAAATCGGCAGCGGGTTGGATGAGCAAACGGCCATGGGTCCCGTGGTCAGTGCCGCCCATAAAGAAAGAGTCCTGGGCTACATTGAAAAAGGGATCGAAGAAGGGGCCGACCTTGTCATGGATGGACGTAATTTTACATCACCCGAATTTCCCAACGGCTTTTTTGTTGGCCCGACCATTTTCGACAATGTCAAGCCGGATATGACCATCGCCAAAGAAGAGATATTCGGACCGGTGGTGAGCGTGGTTCGTGCCAAGAACCTGGATGAGGTTATCGATCTGATTAATACCCGCGGGTTTGCCAATGCGGCCTGTATCTACACCAATAACGGCGCTACTGCGCGTGAATTTAAGTACCGGGTCTTGCCCAGTATGGTCGGCATCAACATCGGTATTGCTGCGCCGATGAGTTTCTTCCCCTTCGGCGGCGCCGGAAATTCGATGTTCGGCGACACCAAAGCGCATGGCCAGGAAATTTTTAATTTCTTTACGGATACCAAAGTCGTCATTCAACGCTGGTTTTGAGGCCGCCACATTCTGGGATAAACAATTTCAATGGTTTCCCATAAAAATTAGTTCGCAATTTGTTAATCAGGAGTGATGGAGTCGTGGAGTAATGGAGTCGTGGATACTTTGCAGATATTGCAACATAGGGATTTGCATCATTCACAAGACTCCATAAATCCAATACGCCAACACTCCCGTTCGATTGCCTGATGCAGCCCTGGCTATGAAACCATGGCACATATCAGGCCATCCATTTTAAAAAAGGGAGGGTATCATGCCTCTTGAAAATTTTGGAAGCATACTCAATTTCGCCGAGGAACTGGAGAGCCAGGACCAGGAATTTTATGACGCCGTGGCCGGCAATCCGGCTTGCAGCGATCACAAGCAGATGTTTGAACAGTATGCCGCCGATGCCAAAAAAAATCTCAAAACCGTGCAGCGAACCCGCCGCGAAAATGTCACTGAAATGATCTTGGAACCAATCAAAGGTTTCGTCCGGGCACCGTTTTGCGAAGTGTGCCAGGCGGCACCCGGCATGAGCGCTGAAGATGCACTGGCCACGGCCAGGCGGCTGGAAGATCGAGCGGTGCGTTATTACACCGAGGCCGCTGTTAAAATTAAAGCCTTGCCGGAAGTTGCCCGCGCCCTAAAATTGCTCGCTAAAAAACATAGCGCCCATCGCGACAGCCTTGCGGCTACTTGATTGAATATTTGCCTTGAGATCCGCCGCGCTGCGGGCCGCAAGCCGGCGGATGACAATAAACGGATAATCGTGTGGATATCCCTTTCCAGGGAAGGTTAACCGAAATCGAAAAGGAGTAAGCACCATGAGTGATATGACTGAAAGAATCAAGGAAATGACGGATCATACCTACGGCACCTGGGAGCGCCAGAAGGCGTGGTCGACCCCGCTGCTGATTACCGATGCCGAAGGCGTTTATTTTTATGACCACACCGGCAAGCGCTATCTTGATTTCTCATCGCAGCTAATGTGTTCGAATCTCGGCCATAAAAATAAAGTCGTGATTGAAGCCATCGTCAAACAGGCTGAAAAACTGCCCTATGTTGCGCCCGGTTTTGCCACGGAGATCTTAATTGAGGCGGTGGAAGCCCTGCGATCGGTGTTTCCGGAAAAACTCAGCAAATTCTTTTTTTCCACCAGTGGAACCGCGGCCAATGAAGCCGCCATGAAAATGCTGCGGCAGTACAAGTTTCCGGCTTATAAAGTGATTTCCCGCTACCGCTCTTACCACGGCGCGACGGCCGTCGGGCAGTCCTTTACCGGCGACCCGCGCCGCTGGTACGCGGAGTTGGCCCGCACGGTGGTGGATGGCGTTGTCTTTGCTCCGGATAATTACTGCTACCGCTGCCCGTTCGGCATGACTTATCCGGAATGCAATGTGCAGTGTGCCCGCTACCTGGACTATATGATCAAGGAAGAAGGCAATGTGGCCGCCATCATCGTGGAACCGATTGTGGGGACCAACGGCCGCCATGATACCGCCGCCGGAATACTATCCGATCATCCGCCGGATCTGTGATGAACACGGTGTTCTGTTCGTCTGCGACGAAGTCATGTCCGGCTGGTTCCGCACCGGCAAAACCTTTGCCATTGAGCACTGGGATGTTTTGCCCGATATTCTGACAACGGCCAAAGGCGCCAGCGCGGCTTACACGCCGGTGGCAATCACCGCCTCGACCCAGGAGGTAGCGGACTTCTTTGATGAAGAGGTTTTCTGCCACGGCCACACGTTTGCCTATCATGCCCTGGCGGCCTCCGCCATTCCGGCTGCAATCTCCGAACATGTTAAATTATTTGACTCCGGTCTGCCGCAAAAAGCCAGTGAACTATCTAAAGCAAAAACTCTATGAACTGGCGGACAAGCACATCTGCATCGGCGATGTCAGAGGAGTCGGCCACTTCTGGGCCCTTGAGATCGTTAAAAACCGCAAAACCAAGGAACCCTTTGACACCAAAGAAGAAAAATTCAGCGGCAAAGCCCTGATGACCGGCTAAAATCGCCGGCGATGCGATGAAAAACGGACTGTATATTTCGGCCTGGTATGATACGCTGGTGATCACGCCGCCGTTGATCATAACCGAAGCAGGAAATCGACGAAGCGATCCACATTCTCGACAAATCCCTGGAAATCGCAGATAAAGAAGCCGTCGAAACCGATGTTGCCGGCCGCCAGAAGTTGTGAATACGGAGCGTAAACCGGGTAAAAAGGTAAAGAATGAATATTGCAGATTGAATAATTAAGGAATTCTGTCTATTTTACCGTTCAAATTTCTTTCATCATAAAAAATTAAAGCTAAAATAGATAAAATTCCACAAATCTTCAATTTTCAATCTTAAATCATCAATAGAAAAGGGGGAGGAAGCAAACGCTTGTTCCCCCTTTTTTTTGCCTGCCGATTCTGGAGCCTGAATTGAGCCGTTTCATAAAATCCGTTCGGATCTTTTTGTGCGTTCCGCCTGATCGGCGCTTTTCTTCAAACTTTGCCGTGCAAGGCCGGTTCGCCAAATTCATGCCAAAGGAAACGATTGTCGTTCCAATTTTCGGATAGCCGCAAGCGCCCGGCCCGGCGCCCTGCAAAAAAGTCGTTCAGCGATTTCTAAAATTTACCCCTAATGATTTTTGATTAATTGCCGATAATAAACTATCGAATCCGGGTCATCCGATTATTGAATAAATTATTGCTGAAATATTCCGAACCGATTGCATTTTTTAAATTTTTTTATATCGCGAAATTGCCTTGTGGCTTGACACATCATCAACGGCTTTCTATAATTACCTAATTATAATAAATTACAACAAATTTACCCGGAACGGCTTCCAATATGGCGATAATTAATCTGAAAAAAAGAGAAGTTGAGTGCAAGATCGTCTATTATGGACCGGGTAGATGCGGCAAAACGACCAATCTGGAATATGTGTTTAAACACAGCCGCAAATTAATGACCGATGAAATGGTTTCGATTAAAACCAAGGGCGATCTGACGATATTTTTTGATTTTGTTCCCATGGAAGTCGGCAAAATCAAGGGATGTGATGTTCGAATTCAGCTGTATACGGTCCCCGGGCAGGTTAAGTACAACTCCACCCGCAAGCTGGTCCTGAAAGGTGTGGACGGCGTGGTTTTTGTTGCCGATTCACTTAAGATCCGTCACGAAAAAAACATCCTGTCGCTAAAAAATCTAGCCGAAAACCTATCAGGCAGCGGCTTGAACATTATGAAGGTGCCGTTGGTTTTGCAATGGAATAAGCGCGACCTTGCCAAAGAAGGTGTGCCGTTGATGTCGGTCGAGGAGATGCAAAGAGCATACAACCGTCAGCTCAAAGCCCCCGCCCTGGCTGCCAGTGCCGTGACCGGCCAGGGTGTCAATGCCACATTAAAAGCCTGCCTGATAGCGACTTTGAAATCATTGAAGAAAGAAGCCGGTTGGGGATGATTGAATGCGGAAGTCGGAATGCGGAAGTCGGAATTAACAGGCAGTGGGCAAAACGCATGGCGATTAAAATGCGTCCATAAGAATCTATCATTCCTAATTTTTCTTGGAAGGCTTAATGAGTTCTCCCACTTCGGGGAAACTTTCTCCTAAGTTGCGAAACTCACGCCGGTAACTCTTGCCGGAGCCCATCATAACGCTTATCGGCTGCAACGGTTCGATATTCTCGCACACAATTTTTAATGCTGCGGTAATGGGCACCGAAAGCAGGGCGCCGACAACTCCCCAGAGCCAACCCCAGAATAACAGCGACAGCAAAATGACCACCGGACTGAGATTCAATTGATCGCCCAGAACTTTGGGAGCGATTCCGTTGCCCATTCCCAGTTGAATTGTCAAAATCGACAACAGTGTGATGACACCGGGCCAAATACTCGGATAAAATTGCACCAGCGCCAACATAATCGGCGGGATGGAAGAGGCGATGGACCCTACCGTCGGAATGAAATTTAAAAAAAAGGCCAGCGCACCCCACGTAACCGCAAAATCTACCCCAATCAAAACCAGGGCAAACCACACCAGGCCTCCGGTCACAAAGCTGATTAAAAATTGCAGCGATAAATAGCGCCTGATCTGGCCGGTAATCGAGTAGGTTATCTGGCTGAACTGGTTGGCTTTATCATCCGAAAAGGATTTCATTATTTTGTATTTAAAAAACGGCTTGCCCAGCAGGATGAAAAAAAGGAATATGACCACCAGAACCAGCTTGGACACAAATGAAAAAATGGACCCGGACAAGGTTACCAGAAATCGGCCGATACTCTGTCCCCAGTTATAACCGGCCAGCGGATCAAAACTCAAATTAAGCTGACTTGACAGCGCAGCGATCAATTCGGTCATCCGTGAATGATATCTGGGATAGGCTGCTGCAAAGGCTGTGATCCGGGTATACAAAAATGTTCCCGATAAATAAATAATACCCAGCAAGACAATCAGGATGATAAATACTGCCAAGGTCGTGGGCACCTTGCGGGCCGTCATGTAATTGACCACCGGCGCCAGCAGAAACGATAACAGCCAGGCAATGATCAGCGGCAGGATGACGGTCGCTGCGTATTTTAGCACCACACCAACGGCCACCAACACCAGGATACCCAAAAATACCAGGGTAATTTTATTTCGATCGATATCTACCATAAGTAATTAATCCACAGATTTCGCAGATTACACAGATTATAATGAATAAAATGAATAATAGGTGGAGATTGCGAAATTCGTCGGGTTTTATTCCCCGCAGCTTGGCGCAGGGAAGTTCATACCGCTCGTCCAGAATCATACCATTCTCATCCGTTTACAACGGACCCCTCTTTTTTTATCCGAACCGGTAGCCGCTGTTTTTCAGCGCGGAGTCATCATTCTATATTAAAAAACCGCCCAGATTGCAATGCAATTGACCCGGGAAGTCTCTGTTTATCCGGCTGCCACCGATCCCGCAATTGCCGTCAGGTTTATTTTTCACCCGATCTAAAATTTGCTTGACATCTGTTTGGGTATAAATATAAACAGGTTATAAAAATGCAAATAATTATATTATTAATATTTATTAATATTATCAATGGATTCAAGAGAAAACCGTCTTCATCGAAACATATTTCAGACACTGAGAGACCGGATTGTTCACGGAGAATATCCACCCGGAACGGGATTGTCCGAAAAGGATCTGTGCCGGGAGTTTAGTGTCAGTCGAACCCCGCTGCGGGAGGCATTGGCCAAGCTTGAAAGCATGAAGCTGGTCACCATCATTCCCCGCTTCGGAACCCATGTTTCGCGGATTGACATCGATGAAATCCGTTGCGCGTTTGAGGTGAAAATCAAACTCGAGTCCCTGGCCGTGGGGCTGGCCGTTGAGCGCATCGATTCCGAGAAATTAAAAGCGCTCGATGATATCATTCAGCAAGTGGTTCAACTCAAAGATGATGATGACCAGCGCCGGCACCAGCGCATGATCGAATTAGAAAAGCGGTTTCATCGCATCATCCTGCAGGCGGCTCAGAATCCGATTTTAGAGGAATTTCTGGATAATCTTCATTACCGCTGCGCGCGCCTGTGGAGTTCTTCCCTGAGCCAGGTTGTCCCCAACGAGGAAATCCTCGACCAGATGAAAAATATTTACCGGGCGATTGCGGAAAGGGACGCTAAACGTGCCGGCCGGTACATGGAGCAGCACATTCATTACTTTATCGAGAAGATCAAAATGCGACTGCTATAATTACTCCGCCACCGGGCGGATTAATTGCAGAAACCTTTAACCCCTTTAGAAAGGAGGCGGTTATGACCAGAAAGACTTTATTCTTATTCGGCATTGGTTTGTTGACATTGGGTATCATAACAGCGGGGCTTATCAACACACCCCGGGCGGCAGCCGCCGAGGATGTCGTTAAAATCGGTTTGTCGGCGCCGTTGACCGGCGATTGGGCCGAGTACGGCAATGATTTCAAGCGTTCCGTGACCATGGTTATCGACCGGGCCAACCGGATGGGCGGCATTCATGGAAAACACATCGAGCTGGTCATTTCAGACAGTCGCGGCGATCCCAAGGAATCGGTGCTGATCGCCGAAAAATTCGTGGCCGACCCGGATATTATTGCTGAAATCGGCGATTTCAGCAGCTCCAGTTGCATGGCGGCGGCTCCGATCTATGAAAAGGCCAATATGACCCAGCTTTCACCGACAGCATCCCACATGGGCTTTACCCAGAAAGGCCAAAACATGTTCCGCGTGGTGGCCACCCAGGGATACGAAGGCCCTTACAATGCCCGCTGGGCGGTTAAAGATCTCGGCAAAAAGAAACTCGCCACCATTTATATCAACAATGACTGGGGGGTGGACGCCAATAAGTACTTTACCCTGGAAGCCCGCAAACTGGGTGCGGAGATTGTCGCCGAAGAAGCCTTTGTGCCGGGTGAAAAAGACTTTACGGCAATCTTGACCAAATTGAAAGGGCTGAAACCGGATCTAATATATCTGCCCACCTTTTATGCGGATGCCACGGCCATTTTAAACCAGGCCAAACGCATGCGGTTTCGGCCGGTAGTGATGGCCAACAGTTCGCTGTTTTCCCAGAAAACCATTGAACTGGGGGGCGAGGCGGTCGAGGGCATTATCATCCCCGCCAATTACTTTAGTGCGGATCCCAGACCGGCGGCCCAAGAATTCACCCGGGAATATCAGGCCCATTACAGTGCCGTGCCGAATCAATTCGCGGCCCTGGCCTACGATGCCGCCAATCTGATGATTGCCGCACTGCACAAAGCAGGGGTTGACGACCGGGCCAAAGTCAAGGATGCACTGGAATCCCTGAAGGGCTTTCAAGGTGCCACCGGATCCATTTCTTATGCCAACGGTCATGACCCGGAAAAAGAGTTGGTCCGGATTACGATTAAAAACGGCGAGTGGGTTTTGTATCAGCCCTGAAGAAAAGAACCCGAACCCAGTAGGCCCGGATTTGAGGCGCCTCTAAGCAGACCCTAAAATCAGCCAGCGGGAGTACTGGAGTATTGGAGCAATGGATGGATGGAAAAAAATATCCAAACATCGTTAAGCGATCAGATTGATTTGCCGCATTATACTGATTTGGTTTTGGAATCTGTACATCCATTGATTTAATAATCATAGCGCGTATTGTCTAAATCGCTGTGTATTTACCTCGATTCCGCGTATATTCAAACTCCAATACTCCAGCATTCCAACGCCTCGGTCCCGCTGGCAGAGGAATTAGCGGCAGAATCGATTATCATTGACCCCTGCCGACGAGAGGCTTCACTTTATTAAAATTAGGCAGAGCGAAGCGATATCCACAAATATACAATTTTCAATATTCAATATTCAATTCTTCGCCCATGGACTTTCAAATTCTTTTTGAGCAGTTTATCAACGGCATCACCCAGGGCAGTATCTACGCTCTGTTGGCGTTAGGATTTACCATGATTTTCGGAACCCTGCGCATGGTAACCTTTGCCCATGGTGAAGTTTACATGATCGGCGCCTATGTGGGTTTTGAAATCATCAGGCTGCTGCACCCCAGTTTTGTCCTTGCTCTGGCGGTGGCGCTGGCAGCAACCGCCCTGTTGGGCGTGATCATCGAAATTCTAGCCTTCCACTTTCTGCGGGATGCCCCCCATTCGACCTCCTTGCTGGTCACGATCGGGATCTCCATTCTGTTGGTCAACCTGGCTCAGCTGATCTGGGGTCCCGAAACCCAGGCACTGCCCTATTCCCTTCTGGATAAAATGGATTATGGCGAAATTGAAATCGGCGGCGTATACATTTCATTATCTGCAAATGGCTGTTTTCGGTGTCACCGTGCTGTTGATGGCAATGCTGTATTTCCTGATCAACAAAACCAAGCTCGGTATGGTGATCAGGGCCACCGCCCAGGATTACGAGGCCGCCTATGCCATGGGGGTCGGGGTAAACGGAATCTTTATGGTCGCTTTTGCCATCGGCTCCATGCTGGGCGGTGTCGCCGGGGTTCTGATTGGCGTCTATTACAATTTGTTCTATCCGACCATGGGCGGGCTGTATGGATTGAAAGCCTTCAGCGCCAGCGTCGTCGGCGGTCTCACCAGTTTGCCGGGAGCGGTGGTGGCCGGATTGCTGATCGGCGTTGTCGAAACGTTTTCGGTCGAATTCGGCGCTTCCAATTTCCGTCATATCTTTTCCTTCCTGTTTATGATTCTGATCCTGCTTTTCCGGCCGGGAGGATTATTCGGCGGCAGGGAGCTTATCCAGGCCCGGGGGGATTGATGACGCACGCCTATTGCGACGGATTCTGGCCAATCTTGCCTTATCTCGCTATTGTTGCGATTATGGCGCTCCTCCCCCTGTTCATCAGCAATCTGTATTATATTCAGGTCCTGATTTTCATCGGCATCTATTCCATCCTGGCCCTGAGCCTAAACCTGTTAAACGGGTATGTGGGTCTGCTCTCCATCGGCCATGCAGCGTTTTACGGCATCGGCGCCTATGCGTCGGCCAAACTGGTCATGGAGGCGGGGCTGCCGTTTCCCCTGGCCATGCTGGGTGCGGGGATCGTCGCCGGCGTTTTTGGCTACTTGATTGCCAAACCCACGCTGCGACTTTCGGGAATTTACATGACGCTGGCAACCCTGGGCTTTAACATGATTTTTTTTCTGGTACTGCAAAACTGGATGAGCTTCACCAACGGTCCGATGGGGATCATGGATATTCCACCGCCCAGTATTTTCGGCTACGTGATTGAATCCCGCATCCAATATTACTACCTGATCTTTTTTCTGGTATTGCTGACCATTGGGAGCATGCACCGCCTGATGACCTGCCGCTTCGGCCGGGCGCTGGTGGGAATTCGTGAAAACGAGTTGGCCGCCGAAGCCATGGGGGTCCACACGACGCGCTATAAAATACAGGCCTTTGTGCTGGCCGCTTTTTATGCCGGTGTTGCCGGAAGCTATTATGCGCATTTTGTCAAGTATATCAGCCCGGACAGCTTCTATATTTATGAGTCGTTCATTTTGCTTGCCATGCTGGCGTTTGGCGGGCAGGGCAACCTGATCGGCCCCGTGGTGGGCGCCGCTGTTTTGATAATTATTCCGGAAGTGTTTCGATTTTTACAGGAATACCGGATGCTGGTATACGGCAGCGTTTTAATTATTATGATGCTGGTGCGTCGCCAGGGGTTGCTGGGCGGCAAAAACTACAGCCTGCGCCTGACCCGGTTTGACGATCAACCACAGACTGTCTACAGCCAGGGGAGACAAGTTTTTGCCTGAAGATAAAGTTTATTGAGTTGATTGAATGTTGATTAAATTTATTCGTAGCTTATTCGAGTTGGGTCGGCAATTCATCATTTTAAATAGACATAATACGTTTCAACTGTCAGGCATTTTAGGCAATTTACGACATTTTAGTCATTTGACACTTATGGCCCACTAACTTCGTCATGGCTGCTTTGCCCGGGCCACCTCTTCCACAGCGCAGTCTAGGAAGAAGCGTAGAACCGTATTTATGGCTTTACTGGACATCACCAACGTAACCAAGGACTTCGGTGGGCTGGAGGCGCTGCACGATGTTTCCCTGCAAATACATGCCGGAGACATCATCAGCCTTATCGGGCCCAATGGTGCCGGCAAGACAACCCTGTTTAACTGTATTACGGGGACCATGCCGCCCAGCAGCGGATCGATAAAATTTCAGGATACCGAACTGGTCGGTCTGCCGCCCCATGAAGTCGCCCGGCAGGGAATTGCGCGGACCTTTCAGCATATTCGCCTGTTTAATCGTATGACGGTCCAGGATAATGTCATGGTGGGCAACGACTATAAAGGCCGCACCGGGATTTTCAGTGCCCTGGTACGTCCGCCCCGGGTCGCCCGGGAGGAAACGGCTTCAAGGGGAAAATGCCTGGAAGTATTGTCCTTATTCGGTGAAAGACTTTTGCCCCGCCTGACCCAGTATGCCGACATGCTTTCCTACGCCAACCGCAGACGCCTTGAAATTGCCCGGGCCCTGGTATCCGAACCCCGGCTAATTTTGCTGGATGAACCCACCGCCGGTATGAATCCCCATGAGACCCAGGGCATCGTTGACCTGATCCGTTTAATTCGAGAACGCGGCCACACGGTCATGGTCATTGAACATAAAATGAAGGTGGTGATGACGGTTTCCGATCGCATTATCGTGCTGGACCACGGGGAGAAGATCGCCGAAGGCACGCCGGCTCAGATTGCCGCCAACAATGATGTCATCGAAGCTTACATGGGGGGGCGCCAACGTGCTCAAACTGAGTAACATCGACACGTTTTACGGACCGATACAGGCACTGCGCAATGTTTCGCTGAGTGTTGAAGCCGGTGAAATCGTCTCACTGCTGGGCGGCAATGCCTGCGGCAAGTCCACCACCATGAAAACCATCCTGGGGCTGGTGAAATCCCGGCAGGGCAAAATCGAATTTCTAGGGCGCAGAATTGAAAAGCTGTCGCCTGCGGCCATCGTCAGGGCCGGCATATCGCCGGTGCTTGAAGCCCGGCGCCTGTTTCCGTATCTGACGGTTTATGAGAATTTGCGCATGGGCGCCTATGTCCGCAAAAATAAAAAAGAAATCCTCGAAGATATCGAGCGCATGTATGATCTTTTCCCGGTGGTCAAAAATCGATACCGCCAGCCGGCATCCACCCTCAGCGGCGGGGAGCAACAAATGGTTGCCATGGCCAGGGCCTTGATGGCCCGTCCCAAACTGCTGATCATGGACGAACCCTCGATGGGCCTGTCACCGCTTTTTGTGAATAAAATTTTTGAGATTATTCAGCAGATCAACCAAACCCAGGGCGTCTCCATTCTCCTGGTGGAACAAAATGCAAATATGGCCCTGTCGATCGCAAGTCGGGGATATGTCCTGCAGACCGGCGAAATCGTGCTGTCTGATACCGCCCGGGAACTATTGAGCAATCCTCAGATGCAGAAAGCCTATTTGGGAGTGGCGTAAAAAATTATCGTTCAGAGGTTCAGGGGTTCAGCGTTCAAGGTTAGAAGGCTTGTCGTCGTTTGAAATCGAACCGCAGAATCTCGAATACCGAAGGGCTGAATCGCTTCAGGCTTCGCCTTCGGCTACGACCCGACAGGTCGCTCAGTCATGTTTTATAAAGTAGACAGAATACATATCTTCAACATTCGCTATTCGCTTCTTCGGAGTTGCTTTTTCGATCGGTTTGTTTGGCCGGCAGCCGTACTGAACCCAGAACCTTGAACCTCTGAACCTTGAACCCAGAACCTTTGAACCTGTAAAAGAAAGGAATGAGTTGATGGATAAAATTGAAAGAGTCGATCGAGTTTTAAGCGGAGAAGCGGTGGATCGCCCGCCGGTTACCCTCTGGTACCACTTTCGGGGTCCAGCATGCCGGCGGTGAGCAATTTGCCAAAATTGACCACAGAGTTTTTTAATTATTACGACTTTGACTATCTGAAAGTGATGAATGATTATTTCTACCCGCCGCCGGAAGGCCTGAACGCGGTAAAGACCAAAGACGATTTGAAACGCATTACCCACTTTGATGTGGATCAATGCGACTGGCAGGAACAGTTCAAAGCATTAAAATACATCAGCCGGGAGCTGCAAGGCCAAGCGTATTTTATCGATACGGTATTTGATCCCTGGCAAAGCCTGCGCCGCAATATGGCGGGCGAAAACATCGAAGCGCTGATGGCCGATGAACCCGATGCGATGCTGGCGGCACTGGATGTTGTGGCCGACAACCTGATCGAATATTGCAAAAAATCACTGGTCTCGGAACCGCGGGAATTTTTATGTCACTGCAGGCCGGCCCGGAGTTGATCAGCCGGGAAAATTTTTTGCGGTTTGTCAAACCGCCGGCCATGAAAGTATTTTCGAAGCCATCTCCGGTTTGGGAAAGATGAATACGGCGCATATTCACGGTGAGGATTTATATTTTGAAGATGTGCTGGACTTACCGGTCGATATTTTCAGCTGGTGGGATCGGGGTCCCCACGGCCCCGCTTTGAAATGGGTCAAAGAGCGAATCAAAGGCTGCGTCATGGGCGGCATCAATCAAAAAATCGTCGCCCGGACCACCAGAGAGTTTCTAAGAAACCATGTCCGCGAGGCAATCGAACTCGGGGGTAAAACGCGGTTTTTCCTGGCCAATGGCTGCAGCAGCGATACGTGGGGCTATCCGCCATCCATGCTGGCGATTGTGGACGAGGCCAAGGCGGCGGGCAACCGGTGAGTTGACCTGCTGAACGGGTGGTTGGAGAGATACTGCAAGGGATAGGATTATTTCTGGCCAAAGAGCAAGATGCTGGATGCTGGATGCTCGATGCTGGATGCTGGATGCTCGATGCTGGATACTGGATGCCGGATGCTGGATACTGGATGCCGGATGCTGGATGCCGGATGCCGGATGCAGGATACTGGATGCTGGATATTGGCTTCTGGCTACTGGCACCTGGTTGCTGGCGCCTGGCTACTGGTGGCTGGTCGCTGCGGCCGGTTGAGGGTTGTCGATCATTTAATTATACTGGAATTTTTATGAGTTACAAGAATCTCGAAATTTGGCAAAAAGCTAAATAATTTCATTAAAACAATTGCGCATGATCTTGCCAATAGAAAATAGCCAAGGATCAGCAATAGTCACCAAAATGCAACGCCCAATCACCAGCAGCCAGTAACCAGAGGCCAGAAGCCAGGGACCAGAGGTTCGAAGCCAGTGACCAGCAGCCAAACGAAGAGCCTTCATAGTCTAGATCCTATGAATTTTCTAGTAATTGACATCGGCACCTCGGGCTGCCGGGCCGCGGTTGTTTCGGGAAAAGGAGAGATTCTGTCCCGCAGCCGGGGTCCGATCCGGATAGATCATCCCCGGCAGTCCTTTGCCGAAATAGACACTGACCGGCTGTGGCTCCTGGTTCAACAGGTCATCAGATCCGAAGTGAACAAACATCCCGGCCTCACGTTTGACGCCATCGGTGTCAGCGGGATGCTGGGTTATGTGTTTCTGGACCAAGCGGACCAGCCGCTGATGCCGGCCATTACCTATGCGGACAACCGGGCAACCCTTGAGACGGAAAAAATCCGGCGCCTTGTTCCGGACGAGAAATTTTTTGCCATTACCGGCCGCAAGCCGAGCCCGCTGCTGCTGGCGCCAAAAATTAAGTGGCTTCAAAGGCACAGACCGGATACTGCGAATAAACTGGTACGTGTCATCGGTCTCAAGGATGAAATTATTCGACGTTTGAGCGGCGCCATCCAGACGGATGTTGCCCATCTTGATTATTCGGGGTTATACAACGTATACACGGGAAAACCAGCATCCGACATTCTGGCTGCCCTCAACATTAAGCCCAGCCTTTTTGCGGCGCCGGTGCCGGCAACGGCCATTGCCGGCCGCCTTTCCGCGGCGGCGGCCGGAAATCTGGAATTGACCGGCGGTACACCGGTAATATCCGGCAGCTCTGATGGAACCACCGCCATGTATGGGGCCGGAATCCTGGCGGATGGAAAGGCCGTTTTGGTATCCGGCACGACGGATGTTTTGATGATGTGCTGTAGGCCGGCACCCCGCAACCCCGGTCATGCCCTCAGCGTCAACTCCGGTATGCTGCCGGGCACCTACCTCGTCGGCGGCCCCCTGGGCTTATCGGGCGGCAGTCTGCAATATTTTGAGCAGTTGCTGCAGACTTCGGCAGCTGAACTTGAAAAAAAAATAGCCGCCCTGCCTCCCGGTTCGGACGGTCTGCTGATTTTTCCAGGTTTAACCGGAGAACGGGCACCGTATTGGAAGGAATATTTGAGCGGCACAATTACCGGATTGAGACCGAACCACAAAAGCGAACACCTGCTGCGGGCTGTCATGGAAGGGTGCGCGTTGCGCACATTGCAATTACTGGATATCTTATCGCAAAGTGGACTGCGCCCCCGGGCGCTGAACATTGTGGGCGGTGGGGCCAACATCGATGGTTGGAACCAAATTCGATCGGATGTCTTCGGGCTGGAAATCCGAAAACCGGCAGTCACCGAAGCCACCTGCCTGGGAACAGCGCTTTTCTGTATGGCCGCCCTGGATAACGCCCGATCGCTGCCGGAAATCTCCGCTGCGTGGCTAAAAGTGGCGCAACGATTCAGGCCAAATCCGGAACACACTCGGACATATAAAAAACTGGCCCGGCTGTTTGAATCCCACATTGAAACCAATACGGACGTATATCGGGGTTTGAACGAATTCAGACGGTAACTTGAAATCGAAACTTTCTATAATTGAATATTTAAAAGTTATAATTTTTTTATTTTAGGCCCTTAGGGCGTTTTTTTCTGACAACATGTTGTAAAAAACTAAAGGTTTCAGGTGGCAGTGTTCAGGTTTCAGGATCTGGCACCTCAACATACTGACACCCGAAACCTGACACCTGAAACCCAAAAAATGAACATCTACTTTTGCGGCATGATCGGCTCCGGCAAGACGACCATCGGCAAACGCCTGGCGCAAAGCCTGGCGCTTGATTTTTATGACCTCGATCAGGAAATGGACCGAATTCTGGGATATTCCTTCCATCAGCTGGTACAAAAAGAAGGCTGGGTGGCTTTCCGCGAGTTGGAGTACTCGATCTGCAAGCGGTTTGCCAAAATTGACAACTCGATCATCTGCCTGGGGGGTGGAACGGTGCGCTATGAATGGAACCTGGATGTCATCAAAGGCAGCGGCCTGGTCATCCTGATGACCGCTGCCTTGGAAGAATTAATCCGGCGCGTCAAATTGGCGGATCGCCCCCGGGTCAATGTCGGCACTACCGTAGAAGAAGATATCCGGCTGATATGGCAAAAATCCAGGGATAAATATTACCGCGCCGCCGATCTCGTATACGCTACGGATCAAAAAAGCATTGAGGAAGAAGTCCGGGAGCTGCAACAAATCGTGTTGGATTATTTTCAAGGCGCAGATATTAAAGCATAGCCGTGACTGAGAACTTTTTCGCCCGTCTGGTTTAGAACATCAAAATAACGGCGGCCGCTTTTTTGACCCGCCAATGCCCCGTAGACTTGCAAGGTGATATCACTGCCGGGAAGCACCATCCCGCTAAACCGGCAATAAATTTCCTTTAGCCGCAACGGCCGGCTTTCAGCCTCGCGCCTGATTAATTCCCGTACTGCCAGAGCCAGGGTTGCCGTACCCTGCAGGATGATATCCGGCAGGCCGACCTGATGGGCGAATTTTTTTGAGGTATGGATGGGAAACACGATATTGGTGCACCCATCATAAATAAACGGCAGGAGGGGGTCGATGGTAATTTTTTTCTCCCAGCGCAGCTGCCGGACATCCCGATCGTCGGGGATTATCGGGCAGTTTTCCTCTTTTTGGCCGGCACCCCGGCATTGAACGCCTCGCAGCATGGCCCCGTTAAATTCGGTAAATACCGGTTGCTGCCGTTGATCCAGTGCCTGGAACCGGACGACGATGTGGGTACCGGCCCGGTGCGGCAATATGGCCATGATTTTGCCGTTGATCGTCAGCTTTTCATCCGGCCTGATTTGACGGTGAAATATTAGATGTTCGGTGTAATGGACCTGGGTCAAAAGGACTTCAAGCGCAATATCGGCCGGATCAAGATATTGCGCTAAATGTTCAACGATCGGCCAGGTGGCTGCAACACTGAACATGGGGTGGACCAGCAACGCCCCCATCCTGTTCATCGTCAAAAAACAGGGGATTGCCGTCAAAAATAGCCGCCGCATAGTTCATGGCGTCACGCCAATGAATTTGGACAGCATGGGGCTTCAGGCGGGTGCCGACTAAATGCGGACTGATTTCCATGGACCCTTACCTGCGCGATAAGTTGCATAGTGCATGTATTAAACTTATTAATGCGATTTTCGGATCTTTTTTTAGTTCACCGCGGAGCTTGCTGAGAGCGCAGAGAAAAACAAATAGTAGTCTGGCTTCAGGCTTCGCTCTTCGAGCTACGTCCCGACAAGCCGCCAGAAAAGCTAATAAAATATCCTGGGGCCATGTTATGGCGAATATAATCTCTGCGATCTTTGCGATCTCTGCGGTGAGATTATGATACGTTACCGTATTTATGAAATCATGTACTTAGCAAAAGGGCTATCAGGTATCACCATATTTTGGCAACCGTTTTTCAGAAAATGCCTTTAATCCCTCCCGGCCGTCAGGATGATCGGCGCAGGCCTCGAGGGCGGCTCTTTCGTTTTCAATTTGGGTTTCAAATGAGGTATCAAAAGAATCCGTGATCAATTTTTTGGACCAGGCAAAAGAATTCAATGATCGCCGGGCGATTTGCCCGGCCATTTTGCCGGCTTCTTCCAGGGCCTGTCCATCTTCAACCACTTTCGTCACCAGGCCCCATTCCAGGGCATGACCGGCCGAGATCGGCTCATCAAAGGCCGCAATTTCCAGGGCTCGGGCATATCCCACCAACCGGGGCAGGGTGAACGAGCCGCCGCCGTCGATGCATAATCCGCTGGAGGTATACGCCTGCCTCAAAACGGCGGATTTTTCCATGATCCTGAAGTCACAGGCCAGGGCCAGAGAAAATCCGCCACCGGCCGCTACGCCGTTGATGGCGGCAATGACCGGCTTCGGCATCCTTCGAATTTCCAATATGGCCAGATGAAACTGGCCCGCCAGTGTATGGAAGGCACCGGCAGGCCGGTTAGAATATTCAAGGGCCCACTTCAAATCGCCCCCGGCACAAAAAGCCTTGCCGCGGCCGGTTATGACAACGGCCCTCACATTTTCATCTGCGGCTAACGCCGTCAGATGTTCACCTAATTGCGATACCATCTCATAGTTAAAAGCGTTGTAGGCCGCCGGTCGATTCAAAGCGACTTGCGCTATCGGTCTCTCTAGCGCAACTTCGATCAGATCGCTCATTTTTGCCTCCCGCAAGACTTTTCGTCGCGTAAAATAGCCGCCCCCATTGGGTCTAGGGCGGCTGAAACTGCGGCGCGTTGAGATTAAAATTCATCATTAAAGTTCAATCCTGGTCCCCAGAACCTTCAAAAAATTTGCCAGCCAGGCCGCATGGGCGGGCCAGGCCGGCGCAGAGACCAGATTGCCGTCAACGTGCGCCTGATCCACCGCAATGTCCATGAATTCCCCACCGCCCATTTTCACATCCGGACCGACCGCCGGATAGGCTGAGCAGCTTCTGCCCTTGAGCACCCCGGCCGCAGCCAGTACCTGTGCACCATGGCAGACGGACGCTATCGGCTTATCGGCCTCTGCAAAATGACGCACCATACTTAACACCTTGTCGTTCAGGCGAATATATTCCGGAGCACGGCCGCCGGGAATCACCAAAGCATCATAATCTTCTGCCTTAATTTCATCAAAAGAGGCATTGAGCGCGAAATTATGCCCCGGTTTTTCTGTGTAAGTCTGGTCCCCTTCAAAGTCATGTACAGCGGTTTTGATCGTCTCGCCGGCCTTTTTGCCGGCACACACGGCATGGACCGTGTGCCCGACCATTTGCAGCGCCTGAAATGGAACCATCGTTTCATAGTCCTCTGCAAAGTCTCCGACAATCATTAATATTTTTTTAGCAGCCATTTTAGCCCTCCTTGGGTTTTTAAGGTCAACGCCATGCTGGGTATCATAATCATACCCCAAACCGCGAAAGAATCTAAACGATCTCAGCCAACCGAACCATCTCAACGATTCCGACGACCCAAACGATCGCAGCCATCATCATACATCCTCCATTATCAATTCGGTTGAAATATCCACACAATCCTTAATCGTGCGGGCCACCGGACATTTTTCAGCGTGAAACCCATGCACCCTTTCGGCGGTTTCCCGCTGCTCCGGTTTTAATTTTAGATGATATGTTACATGAATTCGTTTAATGACCAGCACCTTGCCGTCTTTTTCAATTTCGCCGCTGGCTTCCGAGGTCAACAGTCCCTCTCCGGCCGGAATCTGGCGCGCTTCCAGCGCACCGCCAAACGTGCCGGTCAGTCAGCCGGCCGCCGCTGCAACCACATAATCCAGCGTTGTGGCCTGGGGTTCATGCACATTTGGATCCACCCCGTAGTGTTCGGCAACTTCGGAATGGACCCCGAACATAACCGGCTCTTTTACCTGGGGCAGATATGCCCGGCGCAAGGGCCCCTTTACCCGCTCAATTCTGGCATTCGAAACGTATACCACTTGATCACTCATAATTCCTCCTTATCGTTCGATGTTACATCCAGCGTCTGATTTGCTAAGGTTCTAAAGAAGACCATAATCACGAAATTCCAAAAGGGAAAGGCCTAAATGTTCTGGCCGACTGTCAGTCCGACTTTCGCATTCACAGCCGGTGAAACAAAAGTCGCCTCGCCGCTGTCCGCCTTGGGAAATTGAACTCCGAGCACCAGAACTTCGGACAAACCCTCACCCATTTTTCGGCGATCGAAATTTAATACTCCCAGGACCAATCTGTCTTTTACTTCTTCAATCGGATGCCGGGTAAACCGACCGTAACTGACCCGTTTGCCAAATTTTCCGAAATCGATTTCCATTTTGTAAGTCGGCCTGGGGGTCCGAGTTTCCAGTTCAACATCGATAATCCTGCCAACCCGGATATCCAGCTTATCAAATGTGTCTGCCATGGGTACGATTGGCTTTGTCTGTTTTTGCATGATCAATTCCGTATTCGGCGGATTTCAAAGACCACCGGATTGAATGCATCCGGGCAGGCATGGGTGGCAACGTCTTTGTTGTCTTTGAGCCAGGGAAATTCGGCACCGTAGCGCATGGCAAAGACTTTCGGCATGAAACTGTACAGCGCACTGATACAAATCCGGCCCTGGATGGTCTGACCATCGAAGACGATCACATCATCCACTTGATGGCCGAAATGACAGGTCCCTTTCCGGCTGAGGACTTTAACTTCAATCCGATATCCCCCATCATCGAAACAACCGCTTGTTTCCGAACTCATTTGATTACCTCCAATAATTGTAAGGCTGGAAAGCAGGGAAGCCTGAAGGCTTGAATGTGAATGAATTCATTCATTATCTATTCCGGCTTGAACTCATCCAAGTTAATTACCCGCGCATAGGCCGATCCCAGGGCGGCCATGAATGCGCCGTGGACATCCGCGGCGGCGATGGTTTTGCCGCCGAATTCCAGATCGCGGGTCGCACAGGCATCCTGCACAACCGTGCAGTCAAAGCAGTGGTCAAAGGCGGCCCGGGTCGTCGCATCGATACACATGTGGCTCATGGCGCCGCAGATGACCAGCTTTTTTACATCGTGCCGTTCAAGCTCCTGCAAGAGCGGCGTTTCCCGAAAACTGTTGGGATAATGCTTTTGGATGACGAGTTCATCACCTTGCGGTTTTATGCTTTCGTGCAGGGCCGCCCCCTCGGTTGCGGAAAGGAAAAATGTTGCCCCTTTTTGGGCGGCGATATGCTGGATATGAAACGTCGGCCAGTTTCTGCGGCGAAAATCAGATAACAACGCGCCCGCTTTTTTGCCGGCCTGCGGCATTTCCACCAGTTCCATGCGGCCGCCCGGGAAGTAATCGTTTTGAATGTCGACAAGAATCAATCCTGTTTTCATAAGATGCTCCTTTGCATAGAGGGTTCAAAGTTCCGGGTTCAAGGTTCAAAGGTTATTAAATCCCTTTGTTGCCTAAACAACAGGCCAAAACGGAGTCAAGGGTTCACACCAGACTACTGCCAATATTCAATTTGCAATCTTCAATCTTGAATCCGTCCGGGCTATGGCATGGCCGCTGATTTCGCGAAGTTGCCCAGGGCCTTTCCGACCTTTTTAATGACGTCACCACAGCCCGTGATTTGGTGGCGTTGGGCCAGGTAATTCGGGTCGTTATAAGACAGCCAGACCTGGCCCTGAGCATCCTGCCAGATCAGTGCTTTTTGGGGCAGATCGATCCCAACGCTCTGGGCGCATTGCATCAGGGGGGTTCCGACCTTTGGATTGCCGAAGATGATCAGTTCGGTGGGACGCAATTCTTGACCGATCTTTTGGGCACCCTGGGCATGGTTAATTCGAATGAATACCGTCATCCCCTTTTGCTTCAGCATGTTTTCCAGCCGATCGGCGGTGGTTTTGACATCGTGCGCGCTTTTTACGGAAATAAGACCACTAGCCGCGTAAGTCGAAGTCGTCAGCACCAATACTGCTATAATGGTAAGGAATATTTTTTGCATTATTTATCCTCCTGGTTTCAATGTAATTTGTTTAATCTGCGAAATCTGGGGCTTAAAGCTGTTGAATAGCTTCCATCAACCGATCAACCAGATGACTGAAGTGCTTGATTGCCCGCTCAACCGGATCCGCCGATCGCATATCGACGCCGGCATCCAGCAGCTCATCCAGGGGAAATTTGCTGCCTCCCAGCTTCAGAAAATCCAGGTACGCCGGCCGGGCCGAATTTCCGCCCGCGACGACCTGTTCGGCCAGGGCGATGGCCGCTGAAACCCCCGTCGCATATTTGTAGACATAAAAAGCGGAGTAAAAATGCGGAATTCTCAGGCATTCCAAAGACAGCTCCGGGTCGAGAATCAAGGCCTTGCCGAAGTATATCTTGAGCAATTTGCGATATTCTGCGCAAATCACATCCAGGGTAAGCGGTTGGTTCGACTCGACAATGGTGTGGGTGATTTTCTCAAATTCGGCAAACATGGTCTGCCGAAACAGGGTGGCGCGGATGTTATCAATTTCCCGGTTCAAGATGTAGGCCTGCATCTTGGGATTGTCCTGGTAAAATTCCAGCAAATATCGACTTAACAAGTCCTCATTAAAGGTCGAGGCCACCTCGGCCACAAAAATAGTATAATCATGGGTTGCGTACGGCTGATTTTTTTTCGAATAGTAAGAATGCATGGAATGGCCGGCCTCGTGGACCAGGGTGTAGAGGCTGTTGATATTATTCTCCTCGTAGTTGAGCAGGATATACGGCGGTGAGTCATAGCAGCCGGAAGAATAGGCTCCGCTGCGCTTGCCGCGGTTCTCATAGCGGTCGACCCAGCCGCCCAACAGACCCTGCTTGAGAATTTTGCCGTATGCTTCACCCAGCGGCGCGATTGCTTTAACACAGACTTCAACGGCCTCTTCGTATGGCATCCGGAATTCGACATCTTCGACGATCGGGACATAGGTATCGTAAAAGTGCAGCTCATTTAACCCGAGCACCTGTTGCCTGAAATTAAGATATTTAAACAGCGGTGCCAGATTGCTTTTAACGGCTTGCATCAGATTATCATAAACTGATTCGGGAACACTGTCGCTGAAAAGGCTTGAAACCAGGCAATTGGAAAAGTTTCTGACCCGGGCATAGAAAAAATCTTTTTTGATTGAGTTCGCCAGGGTTGCCGCCAGCGTGTGCCGGTGATTTTGATACGCCTGGTAATACTGGAAGAAAGCCTTGCGGCGAACATTGCGGGCGGGATTGATTAAAAACGTTGAAAAGTTGCCGTGGCTTAATTCAACTTCTTTGCCGTTTTCATCGGTAATCGTGCCGAAGTCCAAATCCACATTGTCCAGTTGTCCGAAAACCTGAGACGGGCCGTTGGCAATCTCTCTGGTCATGGCCAGCAGATGCTCTTCGGATTCACTGCGGGTGTGGGGCTTATAGCGCAGTATTTTGGTCAGATAAAATTTATATTCATTTAACGCATCATCTGCCAGGTATTGGTTGATTACTTCATCTGCAATCGCCTGGATCTCCGGCGTCATGAAACTTGCCGTCTCAGAGGCTCTGGTAAACAGATTAAGCGCCCGTTGATGAAGTCCCTGGTAGTGCTGATCGGACTTGTCCTCATCACTTTTCAGGTGGGCATAGGTGTAAACGCTTTCCAGTTTGCGCGTGAGCCCCAGGTGAAAATCAAGGGCTTGCTTGCAAAACCCGGCGGAGTCTTTCAGATGGCCGCGGTATTTTTCGTAGGACGCCAGCTGGGCTTCAATTTCGGCGAACAGTTGCTCCCAGGATTCGTCTGATTCAAACAGCGGCGTGAGGTCCCATTTGTGTTCAGCGGCAATCTGGCTTCTATCCGGTATCATCTTACCTGACATGATGATTCTCCCTAACCCGGTTCCGCCGGAGGCGGAGAATTTAAGATTGAAGAAGTGGCGCCTGCGGGGGCGCTAATAGGTTCAGTTTCTCACAACATGATAGTGAAACGAATAACAAATAACCGATAACAATTAACTATCCGCAGCGGATTTGTTTTTCCTGGCATAGCCGGCAGCTCCGATGCCGGCGACACAGCCTTCGCCGACGGCTTTGGCCATCTGCCACGGGGGGCCGCAGATATCGCCGGCGGCAAATACGCCGGCAACGTTGGTTTCCATCTGCTTATTGGTCTGAATATACTTCATCTGGTCATCGAGCTGCACGCCGAGATGGGTGGCGAGTTCCATGATTCCTTTGGCGCCGAGCTCAATGAATACGCCGGTAACCGGTATGGTGGGGCCATCTTTCAGAACAATTGACTCCACGCTGTTGCGGCCGTCGATTTCTTTTACCTGACAGCCTTCGTGGATGATGACCGCACTGTCTTTCAGCTGCTTTTCAAGCGCAGCGCTGACCTCCAGTTTATCACTGATCAGGTGAACGGCAGCGGCGTAGTCTAACATGGTCAGGGCGCCGGCAACCGCCGCACTGGCACTGCCGACCACGGCGACATCTTCGCCTCTGTAAAAATTGGCGTCACATTCGACGCAATAACTGACACCGCGCCCCAACAACTCTTTTTCTCCGGCGACCCCAAGTTTATTGCGGGTGGTTCCGGTAGCAATGATCAGCGAACTGGCTTGCAGCTCCTGCCCGCTCTCAGTGATGATTTTAAAGGCCGGTCCGGCCGGTGATACCCGCAGCACATCTTCTTCCAGCACCTGGGTGCCGAAATTTACCGCTTGCTGGCGGCCGACCTGGAGCATGTCTTCGCCTTTGACATTGAACAGGCAGCAGAAATTTTCAACATGGGCGTGAAAGAGACTGCTTTGGGTCTCTTTGCCCAGCAGCAGCACCGACACTTTTTTGCGCGCCGCGTGGATGGCGGCCTGCAAACCGGCCGGGCCGGAACCTAAAATCACCACATCATAGTTTTGTGTTTCAAGCATTATGAACTCTCCTGATTGTATAATATAATGACCGGCTCGATTCGTCCGTTCGTAAAAAATAATCATCGAACGCTTAAATACAAGCGACCGACAGCCCGGGCAGGTTTGCCGAATATCTGGACAGGGCTCGATATAGTACCCAACACGGAATTGAATATTGAAGACTGAAGATTGAAGATTTGTGGTATCGCTGCGCTCTGTCTTTTCTATTTATGTCGTTAGAGTCGCTTAAACATTCAATCGCCCCTGGCATGAATCATGTGCAGGCATGTTTTGATTCTAATATATAGATCTTAAATCTTGTATGCCCATAACTCTATTAAAGCACAAGGTCAAATTACCGCAATTGACTCGGCGCGGAAATCACTGATTGACAGGCGGTCTTCAGTTTTTTATAACCTATGACCCTTGAACCCTTATATGGAACTACAAATGTTTCGGATCGTAGGGCGGGCCACCGTGCCCGCCGTTTCAGGTCGGCACGGTGGCCGACCCTACGATGCACCGGGTCAAAGTTTCTTTTCCGATCAGACTGGCCGTCTTTTTGGTCAGAGGCGGCGCTTATATGGAACTTAACCAAAAGCGAACCGCAGAATATCGAATATCGAATTTCGAAGGGTGGAATCGCTGCGCTCAGTCTTTTATTAATAAAAATGACCGTTCGACAAAAAGGCTCACGACAGGCAGAATACCTTACTTCGACATTCGATATTCATTATTCGATATTCGACATTCGCTTTTTCAGAGTTGCTATTTCGATTTGGCTGGCCGTTTTTTGGACTGACCGATGTGCTCGAACCCCGAACCCCGAACCTTTGAACCTATCCAACACATGGAGGACCAAATGCAGCCAATCACTCCGCTAAATTACAACATCCAGCTGGAGCCTGATCTGGCAAATTTCAGCTTCAGCGGCAGTGTGAATTTCTATGCCAGGCAGCCGAACCGGTGGCCGAGGTGGCGTTGAATATACTGGAAATCGCCATTTGGGGCTGCCGGGTATGGCAGGTTGATTCATGGATAAACTGTGCTTTCAAGGTTAATCCGGCAGATGAAGAAGTCCTTGTATATTTGCCCGAGCCCATGGCACGCAATATCAAGCTGGAAATTGACTACCAGGGATTGATAAATGACAAAATGGCCGGGTTTTACCGCAGCGCATATACGTATCAGGAGCAAACCCGCTATATCGCCGTTACCCAGTTCGAAGAAAGTGATGCGCGACGGGCTTTTCCCTGTATCGATCATCCGGCCGCCAAGGCCACCTTTGAAATCAGCATGGATATTGACAACCATCTGGTGGCCATATCCAACGAAGCGATTAAAACAGAAGCCGTGCTCGAAAACGGAAAAAAGCGCGTTTGCTTCGGGCAAACCCCTAAAATGTCGACCTATCTGGTGTTTTTCGGTGTCGGTGATTTTGAAATTAGCGTGGATAAAGATGACCAGCGGGTCCGGGCAGTCACCCTGCCGGGCATGCAACAATTTGCGCAGTTTGGCACTGAATTCGGCCGCAAATCTCTGGCATACAGTGAATCCTATTATGCCATAGCCTATCCGCTTCCCAAAATGGACCTGATTGCCATCCCGGATTTTGCTTTCGGAGCGATGGAAAACTGGGGCGCGATCACCTTTCGCGAAAATTTGCTGCTGCATTATCCGGGGATTACCTCAAAATCCGGCGAACAGAGAATCTGCGAAGTCATCGCTCATGAAATTGCCCACCAGTGGTTCGGCAACCTGGTCACCCCGTCCGATTGGAGATACCTCTGGCTTAACGAAAGTTTTGCCACCTATTTCGGCTTCGGGGTGGTGGATCACTATTATCCGCAGTGGCAGACCTGGCAGCAGTTTCTCTACAGCATGACCGGCACGGCCATGGCACGCGACGGGCTGCAGGAAACATTTGCCATAGAAATTCCGGGCGGAGAGCACGTCGTTATCAATGCCAGCACGGCACCGATTATCTATAACAAGGGCGGCAGTATTTTAATGCAGATTCAAGGGTATATCGGCGAACAAAATTTCAAGAAAGGACTGCAGCACTATCTGAAAACTTATGAATACGGCTGCGCTTCGAGTCATCATCTCTGGGAATCTTTTGAAACCGTTTCCCGGCAACCCATCAGCGCCATGATGAAATGCTGGATCGAACAACCGGGATTTCCGATGATCACGGTCGATCGCCGGGGCAATCAACTGGTATTGAGCCAGCAGCGATTCAGCTACCTGCCGCACGACTCCGATCAAACATGGCTGGTGCCGATTACCATCCGTCTTTTTTCTAAAACCGGTGCAACGCAACAGGTATCTTTGCTTTTAGATGATATCGAGCAGGCCGTCGACATTGATGAAGACATCGTGGCGTACAAGGTCAATGACCGGCAAACCGGATTTTATCGGGTCAAGTACGATGACCCCGAAAATGTCGCCGAACTTGGCATGCGCGTGCGCGATAAAACGCTGGCGCCCGAAGATCGCTGGGGGCTTCAAAATGATTTATTTGCGCGGGTTAAAAGCGGTCAGACAACGCTGGACGAGTATCTTAAACTGCTGGGCTACTATGACCGGGAAGACGCCTATTTGCCCCTGGCCAGCATGGCCGAGAATCTGTTTGCGGCCTATCTGGTGCTGGACTCGGCCAGCCGGCAAAAAATTGCATCCCTGGCCATACCAAAATTTGAAGGCCGATTGGCGACTATCGGGTACGAACCGCGGCCGGACGAGGATCATCCAACCGCCATGCTGCGGGATCAGATCATCTGGGATGCGGCATTATATGGCTCGCGGGCGACCCTCGATTTTGCCCTCGAGCAATTTGGCGCCCTGATGGCAGGCGCTGCGATCCACCCTGACATCATGAAAAGCGTGATGCAGGCGGCAGCGCTGTCCGGCGATGAGCAGGTGTTTGAGTGGTTCGATCAGCGGTTTCAGGTCTCTCAAATCGAACACGAACGCCTGAATATCTTGAGCGCCCTCGGCTGTTTCAAGGATGCCGGGCTAATTCAAAAAACCCAGCAATACGTACTGGACCGTGTACCGGCCCGCAATCAATTCATGCCGGTGGTGGCTTTGTGCGCAAACCCCCATGCCATTGAACTGATGTGGGACTGGTATGTTTCCAATTTAGAACAAATTGAACAATTTCATCCGATGCTTTATGAACGGGTGGTTGGCGCCATTATCCCGACCGCCGGAATTCAGCGGGCCGATGAGGTCAAAGCGTTTTTTGATGATTACCGGAGCCAAAAAAATAAAGCCAAAGATGTGATCAATCTGTCCCTGGAACGGTTGGAGATCAATCTGAGGATGCGCTATGGCGGTTGAAGATTGTAGATAGGGTCTTTAAACATATAAAATAGAGTGTTCATCCCATTAACATTTAATTTTTTTTATATTACAGCACCGGTATTCACCTCATTTTTTGATCATACCGGCTTGACAAAAACCGTGCATTTCTTTATAAGGATTTTGTTAAGAACGATTCCTAATTAGTCTGTGTCTATTGGCCTTCACATTGTAATTAATTGTTCTAGAGCGCATATCCTTTCAGTTCTGTTAGCAGGAGATTGGTTTCGATATGAATCGGCGCACCTTTCTTAAAATTGCCGGTATGGGCAGCATATCTTTTGCATTTGGCTGCAGTCCTCCCCCCAAAAATCTATTTTCCCAGGTTCACGCGCCAGACGACATGGTGGTCGGCGAGGCTACCTGGTATGCGTCCACTTGCCGCGAGTGCCCGGCGGGCTGCGGCATATTGGCCAAAAACAGGGAAGCCCGCATTATTAAAATAGAGGGCAATCCGCTGCACCCGATCAACAAAGGCAAACTCTGCATGCGGGGACAGGCTGCCCTGCAGGGGCTGTACAACCCGGACCGCCTTAAAACCGCCATGCTGAAAGAAGACGGCAAGTGGCAGTCAATTTCCTTTGCCAAGGCTGAATCCATTTTAACAAGCCCGGGCCGCCGAGGCTGGAAAAAAAGGAGCCGATCGGGTGCGCATGCTGACGGAAACCGTCGGCAGCAGCCTGATGAATTTGTTTACCGCAACGTTAGAGAACTTAAACTCCGGACCCCCGCTGGTGTTTGAACCTTACGCCTATGAATCCCTGAAAACAGCCAATGCTAAAGTATTCGGCGTCGACGGATTGACATCCTATCACATGGACCAGGCTGATATTCTGGTGTCCTTTGGCGCGGATTTTATAGAAACCTGGCTGTCGCCGGTCGAATATGCGTGGAAATTTAAAGCCATGCATGCGATCAAAGACGGGAGCAAAAATTTATTTTTCCAGATCAGTCCCTGTCAAACTTTGACCGGCGCCAATGCCGATCACTGGTTGGCCTGCAAACCCGGCAGTGAGTCCGTCATCGCCCTGGGCCTGGTCAGGCAGGCTCTGGATATCGGCAAGGGCAAATTCCTGCCCAAGTCGTTTCAGGAATTTTTAGATCAAGCCACCGCGCCTTACTCCCAGGCCTTGGTTTTGGAGCAATCCGGGATTGAGCTGGAATTATATGAAAAGTTGATCATCCAGCTGATGGACGCCAGCCGCCCGCTGGTGCTGGGAACCGGCACCGGGGCAGCGGGGCCGAACGGCCTGCAAACCAACCTGGCCGTAAACTTACTCAATCTTCTGCTCGATCCGAAACTCGAATTGATCGATTTCACCAATCGTCACCGGGTTGAGCAAGCCGCCAAGCGATCCGACATTCTGCAATTTTTTAATTCGCTGGCGGATGACAGCGTCGAGTTGTTGCTGCTCAACAATGTGAATCCGGAATTCGCGCTGCCGCCCGGCAGCTCGGTGAAGCAAGCTCTGGCGGCCAAGGATCTTTTCGTTGTGTCTTTCAGTAATTTTATGGATGAAACTGCTGAGCTGGCGGATCTCGTTTTGCCGGTCCAGATGCCCCTTGAAACCTGGGATGAATACAGCGGCAAACAGCTGCTGGTTTCCACCTTGCAGCCGGCTATGGGCAAAATGACCAAAGCCTCCCATGTGGCCGATGTGATGCTTTCTGCCGCTTTTGAAGACAACCCACCGGCCAAAAATTACAAGGATTACCTCATTACCAGCCTTGCTGAAAACCGGGGCATCGCTGATGAAATCCAATGGCTGACGACGCTTCAGCAAGGTGGAAAATTCGATCTGACGATCAAAGCCGCCAAAAATCGAAAAGGACCGCGCCCCAAGAATCTTGCGGATATACTGACGCAAAAATATGAACCGCCGAAATCGGATATTGCCTTGGCGGCCATGCCGTCCATCCGCTTTTTCGATGGGCGGGGCGCCAACCGGCCCTGGCTGTGTGAGATTCCGGACCCGCTATCGCGTATCGCGTGGCAGACGCCGGTTGTTCTGAATCCCAAAACAGCCGACGCCAACGGAATCCATCAAGCAGATATCATCGAGCTTCAGACCGAATTCGGCAAAGTGCAAGCAGCGGTGTATGTCAGCGAGCTCGTCACTGCGGGGCTTGCTGGTCATGAGTATCGGGCAGGGGCACACAGCATACGGCAGATATGCCCAAGACGCCGGGGTTAACCCCTTGCAGCTGCTCTCAGCCGAAGTTGATCCGGATTCCGGTGGGGCCAGCCTCAACCTGGCACAAATAACGCATCAAAAAAACCGGGCGGACTCAAAAACTGGCCAGCACATCGGGCAGCCGCACGCAGCATGGCAGAACCTTTGCGCTTTCGGTTAAGCTGGCGGATTTGCAAAAATCGACCGCTCACCCTAAAGACCGGTCTGACCATGGGACATTTTCCGCTGACCCTGCCGCTGCCCGAAGGCTATGACCCGCAGCGCGATTTTTATCCGCCCCACGACCACAAAGATTATCGCTGGGGGATGGTGGTTGATCTGGACCAGCTGCATCGGCTGCGGCGCCTGCGCCGCTGCCTGCTATGCGGAAAATAACCTGGGCGTTGTCGGGGTGGACCGGGTGATCGAAGGCCGCGAAATGTCCTGGATGAGCATTGAACGATATCACTCGGAAGAGGCGCTGGAAAAAGTCACATTTCTGCCGATGCTGTGCCAGCATTGTGACAATGCACCCTGCGAATCGGTCTGCCCGGTGTATGCGCCGCATCATTCAAAGGAAGGGATCAATAACCAGATTTACAACCGCTGCATCGGAACCCGCTTTTGCAGCCAGAATTGTCCCTACAAGGTGCGCCGTTTCAACTGGTTTGACTGGAAGTGGCCCGAACCGCTGAACCTGCAGCTAAACCCGGATGTCACCGTGCGCAGCAAAGGCGTGATGGAAAAATGCTCATTTTGCATCCAGCGCATCAAAGCCGCCCACAACGTCGCCAAAAATGAAAAACGCATGATCGGGGACGGTGAAGTCACCCCGGCCTGTGTGCAGACCTGCCCGACCAATGCGCTGGTGTTCGGCAATTTGATGGACAAAGCAAAGCCGGGTACGAAAACTGATCGATGATCCCCGGGCCTATCAGGCCATCGGCTATATGAATACCAAGCCGGCGGTGATTTATCTGAAAAAAGTGACCCAGTGGAGGTATAACGATGGGGTTAGGCCATTGATCAGTATGTTGATAGATACCTATCTACCGTTAACGCTGGAATTGAAAGGAAGCGTCTTATCGACTAAATCAGAACTATCTGCATCTGACTGGCACACAGATAATCAACGGATCAATAGTCGTAATGATCAATCCGAACGGTTAAACAACGGTTACGGGAAAACGGAATAACATGTCGCAACTCACTTACGCTAAAATCGATCAAACGATCCTGAACACGTTGACCCCGCCGAAAAAGTCCTACTGGGGGGCTATTTTTCTTTTGTTCGTCGGGGTAATGATCGGCGCTGCCTGCTGGACCTATCAGATTTTTGTCGGCATCGGCGCGGGCGGCCAAAACATCCCGGTGGCGTGGGGAACGTATCTGATCAATTTCGTCTTCTGGGTCGGTATCGCCCATTCCGGGACTCTGATATCCGCTATTTTACATCTGTTTCGCGCCGGGTGGCGCAATCCCATCGCCCGGGCCGCTGAAACCATGACGGTGTTTGCGGTGTGCATCGCCGGATTGTTTCCGTTTATTCACCTGGGTCGCGTCTGGCAGGTGTATTACATGCTTCCGATGCCCAACCAGCGGCTGCTGTGGCCCAATTTCCTGTCGCCGTTGATGTTTGATGTCATCGCCATCAGCACCTATCTGACCGTGAGTTCGCTGTTCTGGTACACGGGCCTGCTGCCGGACCTGGCAGCAGTCCGCGACCGATCCACCGGAACCCGCCATAAAATTTTCAAGCACTTTCTTTGGGATGGACCGGCGCCCATGAACAGTGGCGCCATTATGGCCGCGGCTATTTGTTTTTCGCCGCCCTGGCCACCCCGCTGGTCATCTCGGTGCACAGCGTCGTTTCCTGGGATTTCGCCCTCGGTATTGTTCCGGGCTGGCACACAACCATTTTTGCACCCTACTTTGTGGCCGGGGCCATCCATTCCGGATTGGCCATGGTATTGACCCTGATGATCCCGCTGCGCAAATGGTTCAAGTACGAGGACATCATCACCATCGAAGTGCTGCAAAATGTTGCCAAAACCATTGTGTTCACCGGCCTGATCGTCGGCCTGGCCTACGGCACGGAATTTTTTATTGCCTGGTACAGCCGCAACATCGTTGAAATTGAGCAGTTTCGCTGGCGGGCGATCGGCGATTACCGCTGGGGCTTTTATTTCATGGTATCTGTGCAACATCCATGGCACCGCTTTTGTTTCTGTTTAAAAAAGTCCGCACCACCATTGCAGCGCTTTTTATCATTTCGCTGCTCATCAATTGGGGCATGTGGTGGGAGCGATTTGTCATCATCGCCGGCGGGGTTGCCCACGGCTTTCCACCCCATGCCTGGGGACTTTATGCCCCGAGCCTGATCGAATACGGCATCATGCTGGGTACTTTTTGTCTGTTTTTCTTTATGTTTGTCCTGTTTGTGAAGCATATGCCGTCAATTTCCATGACGGAGATGAAGGAAACCCTTGCCGAAGGAGCTGGCCATGCCGCGTGAACGCCATATTATGGGGCTCTTTAAAGATGAAGATAGCGTTGTTTCGGCAATCAAGGCGCTGAAACAATCGAGTTTTAAATTCATTCGGGTCAATACGCCCTTTCCCAGCCACAAAATCATGAATGCCCTGAAATTAAAAAAGAGCATGGTGGGCTGGTTTACCTTGTGCGGCGGAATATTGGGATTTATCGGCGGCTTTGGCCTGGCTGTTTTCACTGCCACGCGCATGGGATCTGATCGTCAGCGGCAAGCCGATCATTGCCTGGGTTCCATTTGTAATCGTTGGTTTTGAAGGAACCATTCTATTTTCCGTGTTCGGCAACGTTATCGGTCTGCTCATCCTGACGCGATTGCCCAGCTACCGGTGGTTGAGTTATTATGATCCGCGTTGTTCCGGAGAACATTTCGGTGTCCTGGCCGCCTGTGAAATCGAGCAGAAAGACGGCTTGAAGGATTTCTTTCAAAAACAGGGCGCCGAAGTCAAGGTGTTCGAGTAATAAGGAAAGTCTGCCGCTATGACTGAAAATGATACTGAAACCATGGTCATCAAGAAATCAAGAACATCCTGGGTATTTCTCATTCTGGTCGCCATCGGGGCGGCGGCCTTTATCTTCGGGCTGAACGGCCGGCACCCGGAAAGGGCCTGGCAGGCCTACCTCATCAACTTTCTCCTGTGGTCGGCCATTGCCCAGGGAGCGGTTCTGTTTTCAGCGGTCATGCATATGACCAACGCGCGCTGGAGCGGGCCGCTGTCCGGACTTTCGGAATCATTTACGGCGTTTTTCCCGATCTCTTACATACTGTTTCTGGTTTTATTTCTGGGAAAGGCCCACATTTTTCCGTGGCTGCACGAAGATCTGCACGGCAAGGAAGTCTGGCTCAATATTCCTTTTCTGTTCACCCGTGATTGCATCGGCCTTCTGATACTGTATATTCTTGGTTTCGGCTATCTGTTTAATGCCATGCAGCTCAAACTCGATCCCAACCAGCCGAAAAGCAAATTGCGCCAATCCATATACGAAGCCTGGCGGCGCAACAACCGCCAACCGGATCAGATCAGACGCCGCATGACGATCTGGGGCGGACTTCTATATCCTGGCATTTGCGCTGGTGTTATGCCTGATCGGTTTCGATCTCATCATGAGCATGGATCCGCACTGGATTTCCACCCTGTTCGGCGCCTACAATTTCGTGAAAGCATTCTATATCGGACTGGGCGCGCTGATCATTCTGGCGGCAATCATCCGCCTCAGGCAGGGTGAGGCCTCGCGTCTGACTGCCGCCCACTTTCATGACATCGGCAAGCTGTTTTTTGCCTTTTGTCTGCTCTGGGCGGATTTTTTCTATGTCCAGCTGCTGGTGATCTATTACGGCAACATCCCCGAGGAAACCCACTATGTGATCGTGCGCACCATGCTGGCCCCCTGGAACAAATTGGCGTGGACGGTATTTTATTGTCTGCTTTATCGGCTCCTTTTTTCATCCTGTTAAGACAGAGTGTCAAGACCAAGCCGGTTTTCATGCTGATTATTTGTTCGGTCGTCATTGTCGGCATCTGGCTGGAGCATCTTCTGCTGTTGGGACCGGCGTTGAGCCATGAGGCGCCCGGGCGATTCCATTGAGCCTTTCCGACGGGTTGATTTCGCTGGGATTTTTTGGATTGATGGCCTTTGCGATCGGATATTTTCTGAAAGTATTTCCCGAAATAATACGGGTCAAGGAAAATACTTGACCTAAAAGTTCAAATCCGCTTTATTGACAAGGAAGAAGGATGTTGAAAAAAAATAATGCAGCTGTTCTCCTGACGCTGGTCACCATATTGGCTGTCGCAGCCTTTGTCTATTTTTACTGGCATTCGCCGCTGAGCGGGCTCGGCCCGGAACAGCCGATTCCCTTCAGCCATAATGTGCACGGCGGCATCAAGCAGATCCAATGCCAGTTCTGCCACCCCTATGTCGCCTACTCAAATTTCCCGGGCATTCCGCCGGTGGAAAAGTGTCTGTACTGCCACAATTATATCATTAAAAAACACCCGCAGATCCAAAAGGAGCATCAAGTACTTCAACACGCAAACCTCCACCCCCTGGGTCAAAGTGAATTATATACCCGAACATGTGCTGTTCAACCATCAACGGCATATCAACGCCAGATTGGCCTGCCGGGAATGCCACGGAGTGGTTCAAAACTTGCAGCGGCTGCCGTATAAGGATTGGCGGATGGGAATGTGCATCAAATGCCACAACAAGAAAAAAGCCAATGTGGATTGCTGGCTGGCGTGTCACAGCTAGATAGGAGTTATTAGTTGCTCGTTATTTGTTATTTGAAACAGAAGATCGCTTTTTTACTAATAACTATTACCTATTAATAAATAACAACGCGAAGCGTTAATAGGAGTTTTCATTTTGTCTGAAGAAGCAATTGAAAATGTATCAGCCGGCAATCCGACGGCCAAAGCGTTTATGCTGACATCCGCCTTTTGGTTTGCCGCGGCGACCACCTTCGGGATGATCGGCGCGGGGTATCTGATTGCCCCTGACTTTATGGCCAATATCGAGTATATCCATTTCGGCCGCATGCGGCCGATGCATGTCAACGCCGTGCTGTTCGGATTTGTCACGCCGGGTCTGCTGGCGGCCGCCTTTTATTATATCCCGCGACTGCTGAAGACCGAGCTTTTCAGCCACAAACTGGGCGTATTCAATGCGGTTTTCTGGAACATTACCGTGGCCGCCGGCATCATCGGCATTTCCACCGGACACACCCAGGCCCGGGAATACGCGGAACTGGCCTGGCCGGTCGATATTATGGTGGTGATTTCCTTTGCCATGGTCACTTTCAATCTGCTGATGACCGTGCGGCGGCGCAGGGAGCCGATTTTATATGTTTCCATCTGGTATTTTTCGGCGGCCGTTATTCTGACAGCCGTCACCTACTGCATCGGCAATGTCATCTGGAAGCCGGACACCGGCGCCCTGGCCGGTATTCCGGATGCCATTATTCTCTGGTTTTACGGCCACAACATCTTCGGGCTTCTGTTGACGCCCATGGGGCTGGGGGTGGCCTACTATGTCCTGCCGATTGCCACCCGCAGCCCGCTATACAGCCACACGCTGTCCCTGCTGGGCTTCTGGTCGCTGATCGTGGTATATACCCACATCGGCACCCATCATCTGCTGCAGGTGCCGGTGCCGACCTGGCTGAAAACCATCTCGATCGTCGACAGCATCGCCATGGTCATCCCGGTCATGGTGTTTTGATCAATATCTGGTACACCGTCAAGGGCAAGCTGGGCGAAATCCATGCCGACATCGGCGCCAAGTTTATTTTCACCGGCACCATCTTCTATTTCTTTGTCAACATCCAGGGCTCGATGATGGCCCTGCCGCATGTGCAGCGCATCACCCACTTCAACAACTGGGTCGTCGGCCATGCCCACATCGGGGTTTTCGGTTTTGCCGGCTTGACGGCGCTGGGGGGATTCTATTTCATTCTGCCGCGCATGACCGGCAAGCCGCTTTACAGCCGGTTTCTGGCCGATGTTCAATACTGGCTGGTGCTGATCGGCATTACCGGCTTTTTGATCGTGCTGACCACCGTGGGGTTGATCCAGGGCAATGCCTGGTACAACGGCGAAACCGTCTATCGAACCCTGCCGGAAATTCAACCTTATTACGTCGTGCGGGCATCGCTGGGAACGTTTATTATGATCGGCGCCTATCTCGGCTTGTACAACGTCGTCCGATCTCTGTATTTCAATCGTGGAGCTTCAACATGAGAATGACCCCAACTGTCATATTGGTCGGCATCCTGGCCCTGTTGGCTGCGATTACCCTGACAGTGGTTTACTGGCCGTATGCCAAACGCAACACGGTCCCTTCGGATATATTCCGTTACCGGACCGCCGAGGAGGACGCCGGCCGCAAGATATATCTGCAAAACGGCTGCGTCTACTGCCACAGCCAATCGATCCGCAGCATTGATTGGGGCCATGGGGCCGAGCGCATCGCCCAATCCGGCGATTATCTGGCCGACGAACCCATTGCCCTGGGATCCCAGCGCACCGGGCGTTGATCTGTCCCAGGAAGGCGGCGAGCATCCCGACGACTGGCACATCGCCCACTTTACCAACCCGCGCTATACGCGCCCGGCTTCGATTATGCCGCCTTTCGAGTGGCTGGGTATGGATCGAATGAATACCCTGACCAGCTATATCCAGAGCCTGGGACTCAAGGATGCCGACACGCGCATGGCGCGGCAGCGTTACTGGAAAGCGGAATCCATCAAAGCTTACGAAGCCGGGCCTGAAGCCAATGTCAAATGGCTGGCCGATCACATTCCCGAGGGCTGGCACGAAATCCCCAACCCCTATCCGACGAGCGATGCCAGTCTGCAACGCGGGCATAAAATCTATCAGGTCTTTTGCATCGGCTGCCACGGTCCGGTCGGCGACGGCATGGGGCCGGCGCAGCCCTGGATCTATCCGCCACCGTTAAATTTTACGATTTTAAAGGGCCGCGAGATTTCCGGCGGCATCCTTTACTACCAGATCATGAACGGCATTACTGGAACCGCCATGCCGTATTTCAAACGCGATCTGGAATCGCAAAAGATTTGGGAAGTGGGTAATTACGTGGCGGTTTATTTTATCAATCAAAGCGACGCCAACACCGAACCCCGCGGTATCGACTCGGCCTGGGAACCGTGATTTAGTTAATTAGTTGATTAGTTTACTGGTTGATTGGGTAAAAAGGATGGTTTCTTATTAAATTAGACAAAATCCGATAGCACTATTCAACCAATCAACCATTTGACGAATCAACTATTTTTCTGATAACGAATTAACCAATCAACCATTTAACGAATTAACGAATCATGTATTATCCTTATTTCATAGCCTACATGTCGGCCGGTTTTGTGATCAGCATCGTGGTCTTTATCTGGGCCTTGAACAACGGCCAGTTTAAAGACCAACAGCGGGCGCGCTTTATTCCGCTGGAAAACGATCCGAACCCGATGCCCCTGAAAGCAGCGCGATTTGCACGCCTTCAGACCATTGCCCTGTTTTCACTGGTCTGTATTTGTCTGTTGTGCTCCCTGGCGCTCATTACCTTTGCTTTGATCAAGGCCGTGAAATAAAATCGGTCGACAGGCGGATATCATCGGTACGAATAAGAATGCATTTTCCAATACTTATTCGCTCCGGGAAGTTAAGAAGGAATGAACCATGAGATTTTTTGAACTTCTGAGCATCCAACATTTTTTCATGTATCTGTTCCCGGCAATTGCCACGATTGCCCTGTTTATTATTGGCCTGGGATTCTATCATATTCAGCGCAAGGATTCAGCAGAACGTGAAACCCGCATCATCGAGCGCTATCCGGGCGGCATCGAAGGCCGCAATGCCCCGTTTCCGTTACTGCGTACTTGATCATTGTCGGGACGTTGTCTGGGTCTTGGCGTATATTCTTTTAATTGGCTTTTTAAAGGTGAAAATCTGATGGATCATCCGGAACATGAAACATCCGCAGTTAAGACATGGTTCCTCATCCTGCTGATGGTGGGGTGGGTGGCATTTAAGGGATGGCTGGCTTATACCGTTATCGGCGATCTCGGCCCACCCGATTGGGACTACCGCCCGATTATGGATGTGCCCGGTGAATCGGCTTATGCCATCGACGATCCCTATCATCCGCTGCCCTACGCCCAGCATGTCGGGGCGGATTGGGCCAAGAAGAAAATCCGTCGCATTTGAAGCACTTCCGTTTCAAGGTGTTGAATAAATGAAGAAAATAATTGGCTTTTTCATCCTGGTCGGGGTTGTTCTTTATGCGGCATACGAAGCATTGATGTATTATGACAACAACTTCCGCTACGGCCGGATGCGTGAAACCCCGGGGGTCAGACCCATGGAAGATCCACAGCTGACGATGGCAACCGGCCTGGTGCCGGTCAGCGCCGGCGAGGCCAT
>CAVQBT010000047.1:0-30438 GCA_963710795.1 uncultured delta proteobacterium | reverse complement strand
CTGTGTCCCGCTGTTGATGCCCGAATTTCTGGCACCATCACTTCGGCAAAATATCGGCATTGTGGGCGGCAGTCCTCGGCATTCCGTTTCTGATCGCCTTCAAAGGGGACGCACTGTACGAGATTCTTCATATCATCCTGGCTGACTATGTTCCCTTTATCATCCTGCTGTGGTCACTTGTACACCGTCTCCGGCGGCATTCTGCTGCGCGGCAAACTGCGCGGGAACTCCGGTTGTTAATGTGATCATGCTTATCATCGGCACCGTCCTGGCTTCCTGGATGGGTACGACCGGCGCCGCCATGCTAATGATCCGCCCGTTTTTGCGGGCCAACAATTACCGCAAAAACAGGACGTTTCATGGTGGTTTTTTTCATCTTTCTGATCGCCAATGTCGGGGGGTCACTGACCCCGCTGGGCGATCCACCCCTATTTTTAGGATTTTTGCACGGGGTATCATTTTTCTGGACGTTCAAAATCCTGCCCCAAATGCTGATGGTCGTCGTCCTGCTTTTGGTGATATACTTTATTCTTGACACCTACCACTACCGCAAGGAAGGCGTTTCGGCGCCGGACGAAAACGATGTCAAACAGCCGCTGAAACTCGAGGGCGTGCACAACTTTATCCTGTTGGCCGGTGTGGTCGGGTCCGTGCTGATGAGCGGCATGGTAGACTGGGGCGAGATCAATACATTCGGGGTTCACCGAGCCGTACAGGATTGGGTGCGGGATGCCCTGTTAATCATCATGGGGATCCTGTCGCTGGTGACGACTAAGGTAAGTCTGAGGGAAGACAACGACTTTTCCTGGTTTCCCATTATTGAGGTGGCATATCTGTTTATCGGAATCTTTATCACCATGATCCCCTGTCTGCTGATATTAAAGGCCGGATCCGACGGTGCCCTGGCATTTCTGGTCAACGGCGTGACCCAGCCGTTTCACTATTTCTGGGTAACCGGCGCGCTATCGAGCTTTTTGGACAACGCACCGACGTACCTGACTTTTTTTAACACCGCCCTGGGAAGCTTTTATGCCGGTATGACCGAAGCCCAGCGCGGTGCCCTTGCTGATGACCGAAAATGCCGTCTACCTCAAAGCAATATCGGCCGGCGCGGTCTTTTTCGGAGCGTGCAGCTACATCGGCAATGCTCCGAATTTTATGGTGCGGTCAATTTCAGAAGAAGCCGGCACCCCCATGCCGAGCTTTTTCGGTTACATCGTAAAATACTCGTTAATTTATTTAATCCCCTGCTTTGTGGTGGTAACCCTTATCTTTTTTTAAGACGATTGCAGGTCATAAATTCAGGGCGGAGCCGGCTGCGGCACCGCCAAGAGCGGAGAAGCGAAAGGAGTCGCTCAGTGATAGCCGAGCTGCTGAAATCCCAATATCGCCATTGTCGGCGGCGGCCAGTTTTGCAAAAGATTTCTTGAATTGTTCCATAGCGAGGATTTTCAGGATCAGCATCCGACGATTCTGGGTGTGGCCGATCTGAACAGCCAGGCGCAGGGGATTGGTGTACGCCCGGCAGATGGGAATTTTTATCACGACCGACTTCATGGATCTTCTCAGCCTCGCTAACCTGCAGGTTCTGTTAGAGCTGACCGGCGATCTGCATCTCGACAGCATCATCAAGGAAAAGGCGCCGCCCGGAATCAAAATAATCAATCACATCGAGGCCCGCTCGGTTTGGAGTTCACTGCAGGTTGAAAAGGAAAAGCGGACGGCCTTAAAGGAATTGCGGCAGCATAAATTTTAAGGCTGAAGAAATTAGATGTCCTATTTGAAAAATTTGCCGACCGCATGGGTGAAGTCGTTAAGGAACGCAGTGATCGATATGTGGAAATCGAAAAGGAATTGGCCGAAAGCGAAAGGGCCCTGTCCCAAATAATAGAGGGCAGTACGATACCGACATTTGTTATCAACAAAGACCATATTGTCACCCATTGGAACAAAGCCATGGAGAGGCTTACCGGAGCTACAGCCGAGGAGATGGTGAACACCAACCGCCAGTCGACGCCTTTTTGGGGCGAAGAACGCCCCACGATGGCCGATGTTATACTGGATCAAATCGATGAAGACGAAATTCAGAAATTGTACGGCGAAAAGTGGCGCAAATCGGCCCTGATTGAAGAGGCCTATGAAGCCGAAGTGTTTTTCCCCCGGCTGGGGGAAAACGGAAAATGGTGCTGGTTTACGGCAGCGCCGATCAAAGCGCCGGACGGCAGAATTGTCGGAGCCATAGAAACCCTCTGGGACAAAACCGAGGACAAAAAAGCTGAAGAAGAACGGGAACGCTACAACCAAGAGCTCAGCACGATGTGCACCATTTACAGTGCCTTGAATGCTCCGGCAGATCTAAATTCGCGCATCAACCAGACCGTGGACGAATTGCTAAATTTTCTGTCGGCAGATGCCGTCTGTATCTATTTGCTGGATCAGGACGGCAAATACTATCTGCGCAATTGCCGGGGACTATCGGCGGAAACCTGTCAAAAGGTGAGCATTCTTGACCAGAACAGCATGATTCACCGAGTTGCGCAGATAAATGAATACACCATCAATGATGCCTGCCGGAAGGTTGTCCGGATGAAGTCCTGCTGATGCAGCAGGAAAACGGGATCGCTTCCATTGCCTATATTCCCATCAGCAGCAAAGAAAAGAAAACGTTCGGCGTCATCCGCATCGGCAGTAAAAAGCCGCAAGTATTTCAATCATGAGCTGAAAAGCGTTCTTGAATTGATCGGCAACCGCATCGGGCTGGCCATCGAAAATGCCATGCTGCAGGAGCAGTACATTAAATCGGAAAAAAAATATCGCACCCTGTTTAACAGCGACCCGCATCCCATATTCATTCTTGACAGCCAGACATTTGAGATCCGGGACATGAATCAACGGGCCCAGGACAGCTATGGATATACCCGGGAGGAATTGCTGGGCCTGCAGTTCCTTGAGATAGGGGTAGAAAACGATAAAGATCTGGCCCAGGCGCTGAAAAATCTTACAGAAGATCAATCGCTTCTATTCACCAAGAAAGCGGCACTACCGCAAAGGCCGCAAGCCGTTTTACGTCAATATCAACTTAAGCTTTGCAAAATACGGCGAAGACAATGTCATCATGGTCTCCACCACCGATATCACTGAAGTCGTCGAAAAAGAAACCCAGCTGATACAGGCCGGTAAAATGACCACGCTGGGCGTGATGGCCGCCGGCATGGCCCATGAAATCAATCAGCCTTTGAATGTAATCCAGGTCTGCGCCGACTTTTTTTTGAAGATGCTCAAAAGGGGCGCCAAGATTGACGACGAAGACCTGCGAACCATGGCCAATGATATTGTCGCCAATGTGGAGCGGGCGACCGGTGTCATCAAACACGTCCGGGATTTTGCCAGACAATCCGAACCGGTTCGCAGCAAAGTCAATATCAACGAACCGATTAAGGATGTTTTCAAAGTCCTCGGGCACCAACTGAAAGTTCATGATATCGATGTCCAGCTTGATCTGGACCCGGATCTGCCCTACATTATGGCCGAACACAACCGGTTGGAGCAGGTCTTTATCAACCTGGTTTCAAATGCCATCGATGCCATGGATGAAAAAAGCAAACGGGCCGATACACAGGAATCGGTAAAGCAGCTTTCCTTAAAATCGTTTGTGCAGGAAAACCATGTCATCGTGCAGGTCTCGGATACCGGTACCGGCATGTCGGAAGAGGTTAAAAACAAAATTATTCGAACCCTTTTTTACGACCAAAAAAGTCGGCAAGGGCACCGGGCTGGGAGTCAGCATCAGCTATGGAATTGTGAAAGACTATGGCGGCAGCATGGATATTGACAGTGAAATCGGTCGCGGCACGACCTTTAAACTGATGTTTCCGGTCGTCAGTGGTTAGGACCTAGTGCAAAACGCCTGGAGCATACCGCATAAAGCATGGCGCATGGGGTTGATAGACGAGGGTAGAGGGTATATGGTATTGGGTAGCGGGTGGAAGGCAAATGCCCGCCTGCCATGCAGCTTGTATTGGGTTAGCGCAATCATAGATTTATATATCAATTGCTTAGATTTGCCTCACACCGGTTTCAAGGCATTGCGGGCAGGTCGAATGCTGAATATCGAATGTCGAAGGATGGATTTCTATCGATTTTAATTTTTTCAAAAGACAGAGTATAGCGATTCTGCTATAACCTTTGAATATTGAATCTTTGAACCCTGAACCTTAAACTTTGAACCCAGAACCTTTAACCTTTGGCCTTGAACCTTTAACGTTATTATACTTATGGACAAAATACTGCTCATAGATGACGAACCTGATATTCTGCGGGTTCTCGCCATATCGCTGAGAGCTGACGGCTATGAAGTCATCCCGGCCCTCAATGGCGCTGAAGCCCTGAAAGCATTTTCCAGGGAAAAACCGTCCATCGTTATCACCGATATCAAGATGCCGGGTATGGACGGCATTGAGGTATTGGAAAAAATTAAAGCGCTCGATCCCAACACGGAAGTCATCATCATTACCGGCCATGGCGATATTGACAATGCCATCGAATCCCTTAAATACGGTGCTTCGGATTTCATCAATAAGCCCGTCCGGGACGAAGCCCTTACCATTGCGCTGGCGCGGGCCAAAGAAAAACTGGACATCAGACAAAAGTTAAATGAGTACACCACCGATCTTGAAAAGAAAATCGAATCTGCCACCCGTGAATTAAGAAGACAAACCAATTTTCAAATCAAACTGATCCGAAGTTCCAACGATGGCATTGTCGCCACCGACCAGGATTTGAAAGTTGTGATTTATAATCCCGGGGCGGAGCGCATCTTCGGTTACGCCCAGGCTGAAGTGATTTATAAAATGGCGCTAAGCGAGCTTTTCCCGGTCAAAATCACCGACCAGTTTCGTGATGCCCTGAACGGTGATAACGGGATGAAGGATATCTCCTGGCGCGAAACCTCAATTGTCTCCCAGGACGGAGGGCAAATTCCGGTTCGGTTTTCGGGCACGATCCTGCAGGAAAACGGCAATGAAATGGGTACCGTGGCTTTTTTCCAGGATCTGAGAGAAATTAAGCGGCTGGAAAAGGAACTGGTCAAATCCGAAAGGCTGGCGGCCGTCGGCCAAACGGTTGCCGGTTTGGCCCACGGCATTAAAAATATATTGCACGGTCTCAAGGGCGGCAGCTATCTGGTTGATATCGGTATCCAGCGCGATGACACCGAGAAGCTAAAAAAAGGCTGGGACACGATAAAACGAAATATCGGCCGGACTTCGAATCTGGTGATGGATTTGCTGTCTTATTCCAAAGAACGTGAGCCGGAATATGAAGCGTGCGAGCCCAATGAAATTGTCAATGATGTTTACGAACTGCTAAAGGCTAAAGCCAGCGAGAATCAGATCAAAATCGCTGACTCGAAACCGACGATACCATCGGTGAAGTGATTATGGATGGCAGCATCATTCATGAAGTCCTGCTGAATCTGGCATCAAATGCGGTGGATGCCTGCCTGTTTGATGAGGACATGAGCAAAAACTGGCAGGTCAAACTGAAAACCAGAAATGGAACCGGAGCAATATCATCAAATTTGAAGTCTCGGATAACGGTGGCCGGCATGGATCAGGAGGTTTTGCAGAAGCTCTTTACCTCATTTTTCAGCACCAAAGGGCACCGGGGCACCGGTCTGGGTCTGATGGTCACCCGCAAACTCATCGAAGAACACCAGGGCAGGATAGAGGTGGCATCCCAACTGGGTCAGGGAACCACCTTTACCGTTCGGCTGCCGTACAAGATGGCTGATGCCGGCTCGCGAGGGAAATGATGGCGCGCGCCGATTGATTTTATATGACGCTTATTGCTGACTGAGAAAAATACGCTGGGTACTTTCACAAGGAGGATGCATCATGGGTAAAAAAGTACTGGTTGTAGATGATGATCCGGATGTCCGGTTGTTCAGTGTTACGGTTTTGGAAGAAAACGGGTACACCCCCCTGGAGGCCGCCAATGGCGAAGAAGGCCTTAAGATGATCAAGGAAGAAAAACCGGATTTGGTCATCCTGGACATTCTGATGCCGCGACAGAGCGGAATTCGGCTGTACCGCGAGCTGAAGACCGACAAAGCGCTAAAAAAGATCGAGGTGATCATTCTTTCGGGCATCGCCAAGAAGACGTTTTTGCGCTCCCAGAAGGCCCTGACCGAATTCGGCGGCGAGGAGGTGCCGGAACCCAAAGTATATTTGGAGAAGCCGGTCGAACCTGAAGTATTGGCCGAGGAAATAAAGAAAATCCTGGCGGATTAATACGGAGATTAACTGAAGCCATGAAGATTGCGAAACTACTTTTTGTCACCAAGTTCGAAGAATTGGGATTCGATGCCGTTCGGTCATTGCTGAGCCTGGCCAAGGCCGACTTGAATCACATTATTTTTATAAATATCATCGAAAGGGACCAATTTGCCATGAGCCGCGTGGGCTACCGCAAGGATGAGGAAATCCGGTTGCGCGAAGCGGCCAACATTCGATTTATTGACTGGTCTGAAAACCTGTTCGAGCAAGGTCTGGAGGTCGGTGTCTATATTGTGGTCGGCAGCCTGGTTTCCGAAGTCATCAAAGCCGCGCGCAAAGAGGAAGCTGATCTGATCGTCATCGGACGTTCGCACAAGGGCACATTGGAGCATCTGTATTCAGGCTCGGATGTTACCGAATTGCTGCGCCGGGCGGCAACCCCGGTGCTGGTTTACAAACATTTATCGGAAACGGCGATTTCCGTTGAAAAGCCATTTGAAAGTCCCTTGCTGGCAATCGACTGGTCCCCTGCCAGTATGAAAGCGGTTGGGTACTTAAAAGAGCTGAAAGATGTGATCCGTGAAATAAATATCGTCCATGTGGCCGCTGAAAAGGATTTAAAAGGCTCATCCGCGATGGCGATCCAGAAAACCCGCAAACAAACCAGGTCCAAGCTCGAGGAGATCTGCGCTGTTTTCGAAGCCGAAGGCATCAAAGCCAGAGAACACCTTTATATCGGTGAACCGGAGGAGGAAATTGAAAAGGCCGCCAGGGATTGTCAGGCGAGCATGATCGTTCTCGGTTCTTCAGCCAAAAACGCCTGGGTTGAAAAATGGCTCGGCAGCACCCCGCAAAGCATCGCTGAAAAATCGGTTTATCCGACGCTGTTGATACCGCCGGAGAAAAAGTGATAGGCGCTATGTTGAAACCAAGACGGAATGGTCGCAAGTTAAGCTTAAATTAGACACGAGGACCAACAGATAGCTGAATTGTTATTAGTTATTTGTTATCTGTTATTGGGGAAGTGGATGATTGTCTATCTTATTGATATGACATTGATAAATTAAAAATTGAGATCTGTTTTCCCTTCAACGAATAACGATTAACCAATAACGAATAACTAAATCGATGGAGGCTTTAATGGCGGTAATCACCATTTCAAGACAATTCGGCGCCGGTGGGATCACCCTCGGGAAAATGGTCGCGAAAAAATTAGGCTATGCCTTCGCCGACACGGACATCATCAAAATGGTTGCCGAGATGGCCAATGTGTCGACTGATTTCGTGGAAACGGTGGAAAAAGAAGCCGGCGGCAAATTTTCGAAAATTGTCAACCGGCTGGTTTCAAAGCCCTTGCTGGACCGCGTGCTGAAGGATGAGCGCGGCTATATCGACGAAGAAATATATCTGGATTATCTCGTCCTGATCATCGCTCAAATGGCCGATGAGGGCAACGTCGTGATTCTGGGTCGCGGAAGTCAATATATTTTAGGCGACCATCCGGACGCCTATCATTTTCTGCTGATTAATGAGTTCGACAACCGGGTAAGATTTATGCAGGAGCGCTACAACCTTTCAAAGAACCGGGCGGAGCAGGCTGTAAAAAGCGAAGACAAACGCCGTTTGAATCTATATCGGAAACTGCATAAAACCGACTATGAAAAATCCAGCCTGTATCATCTGGTGCTGAACATGAATAAAATCGGCCTGGATAAAGCCCAGGAACTGATATGCAGTCTGGTGCCCTCATGAATTTAAGCAGGATGTGAAATCGCGTATTTAATATGACGCCGGATGCGGGGAAAAATGGCGGCCGCAAAAATTTCACCGAATTATCCATATTTGTTCCTTGACAGATCAAATTAATATCTGATACTCAAGAAAGCTTTATAAGTCCAAACTCAAAACTTGCACCATCCAATTTCAATTCAGGCGAATGTTTTTTAATTTTAAAAAAAACCGCGCCTGGGCCGAAAACCTCGCCATTGTGATGCAGATCGGCCTGACGATGGCCGGTTGTATCGTTTTCTGCTTTTTTATCGGACTATACCTGGACAAGTGGATCGGTACCAGAGGAATTTTTGTTGCGATTTTCACCGTGCTGGGAGTAATCGGCGGGGGCGTAACGGTTTATCGGCAAATTGTTAAAGTTTTCCAGCAAAAGGAAGAAAATCCTGAATCGGGGAACACCGAATAATGGAATCCGTTAAGGATACTCAAAAGAAATATGGTTCCCTGGCGGTAACCGCAGCAATTTTTATCGGGCTCGTTATGATCCTGGCCGGTTATAAGCCGGTCGGCAAAGGACTCATCCTTGGCACCCTTTTTAGTGTCATAAATTTTGTGCTGATGGGCGAGACCCTGCCGGTTAAAATGGGAAAATCCAAGCGCAAAGCATTCTTTTTTTCGCTGGGTTCGATCCTGTTCAGATATCTCCTGATGGCGATCCCGCTGTTGCTGGCAATCAAAATGCAACAATTTAACCTGATCGCTTCAATTTGCGGGTTATTTATGGTGCAGCTGATGATTCTGGCCGATCATCTGGTCGTCTCTATATTTTCGGGCCACAACAAACAGATTTGATGATCCGTGAACAATAAAAACCATTAAAACTTTTTTTATGCGATGAACGAACTCGGAAAAATCCATCAGTTAATCATTCCCTTTCTGGGGCACAATCTGACATTTAATCTGGAAGCGATTGCCATGACCTGGATCGTATGCGGGCTTTTGATTGTTTTCGGTCTGCTGGCAGCCTCCAAAAAAGCGAGGGTTCCCGGTTCATGGCAACTCGTCGGCGAACTTTTCGTTTCTCAGTTTTTCAGCCTGGCTGAAGATGCCCTGGACAAGGAAATGGCCAAAAAATACGGCCCCCTGATATGCGCCCTGTTCATGTTTCTGGTTTTGTCCAACTGGCTGGGGATTCTACCCCATTTAGAGGAGCCGACCCGGGATTTGAATACGCCCTTGAGTCTGGGCATCATGGGTTTTGTGATTGCGCATTATGTCGGAATTAAAACCAAGGGCATCAAAAACTATACCAAAGAATATTTCGAGCCGATATTTTTCATGATGCCGTTGAATCTGATCGGTGAATTGGCCAAAATTGTATCGATTTCCTTCCGTTTATTCGGCAACATCATGGGCGGGTCGATAATTATTCTGGTAGTATCCTATCTGACTTACAATATACTGCTGCCCCCATTTTTGAACGCGTTTTTTGGACTATTTGTGGGCGCCATACAGGCATTTGTGTTTACCATGTTGACCCTGGTATACATATCTGTGCAGGTTAAATAGCTTATGACCGTTGATGTACAAACCTGGATTGGAATTGCCGCCTATACCGGCGGTGGTTTGGCGATGGGACTCGGTGCCATCGGGGCCGCGATCGGCGAAGGATATACGGCTGCTGAGGCCAATTACGCGGTGTCGCGCGCACCGCAGAGCGCCGGTGACATATTCAAAACCATGCTGGTGGGGCAGGCCATCGCCGAATCGGCCTCTATTTTTGCCCTGGTGGTTGCCATGATCCTGCTGTTTACGAATTTCAGTTCAGGATCTCTGGTCACCGCATTCGCCATCTTGGCAGCCGGATTATCGATGGGTTTCGGTGCCATCGGATCCGGGATAGGCGCGGGATTTCCCGCCGCGGCAGCATGCACCGGCATGGCCCGACAGCCGGCCATGGGGGCACGTTTGACCACCAATATGCTGGTCGGTTCCGCCGTGTGTCAGACACCGTCTATTTTTGCATTGGTCACGTCATTCATATTGATATTTACCGACTTATCGGCGGATCCGTTCAACCCTGCAGCGGCGGCTGTCATGGGCGCCGGACTGGCCGCCGGACTGGCTGCAATCGGCTCCGGCATTGGCGGCGGCGTGGTGGCCCAGGCCAGCTGCGAGGGCATCGCCCGCAATCCGGATTCGCAGAAACAAGTGGTCAATATCATGCTGTTGGGACAGGCCATTACGCAAACCCCGGCCATTCTCGGCCTGTTGGTCAGTTTTATCCTGATTTTCAAACAATTTGTGGCGACCGACGCCATTGCACCCGGCATGGCCTTACTCGCCTCGGGTTTATGCATGGGCATCGGGGCCATCGGGCCCGGTATCGGAGAAGGCATTGCATCGAGCGGCGGGGTGCGCTGGGTAGCCAAAAACCCCTCTTTTGGCGGTGAATTAACCCGCACGATGCTGGTGGGGATGGCGGTTGCAGAATCCACCGCAATCTATTCAATGGTAATCGCATTGGCCCTGATCTTTGTCGTATAATGGCTTTTCGAGGAGTTTCAAAGCCAATTGCCGGAAAGCCGGCAGGCCAGGATGTGGCGAAGCTAAAAAGCATTTGAAAATTGAAAGATTCCAGGCTTTCGAGCTTCCCAGCCTCAAGCATTTGTTGATGAGGGTCTGAAGACAATAAAATTAATTTAAAGCAACTTAGCATTAATATCAAAGGAGAAATCGAGATGGCAATCGAAGGAGCAGATCTGGTAAAGGCTGCAGCTTTTTTAGGCGCAGGATTATCCATGGGACTGGGTGCTATCGGGCCCGGTGTTGGCGAAGGCATGGCGGCAGCCAAAGCCTGTGAGGCGATCGGCAGAAACCCCAAGGAAGCGGGCCTGCTGACCCGCACCATGCTGGTCGGGCAGGCGGTTTCAGAGTCTACCGGCATTTATTCGTTGGTCATCGCGCTACTGTTATTGTTTGTCGTATAAGATGCTTAACATAGTTTACGCGTCGCATGGCAGCCCCAATTGGCGTCTATTTATTGTAATCAAATCATGTTTACGCATGATTTAAGTTATAGCCAGATTGAATTTTTTAGCCTCCGGCTCGCAGATCCTACGGTTCGGAGAGGAATGTGATTGATTTAAATTGAAAAGACAGAGCGAAGCGATCCAACAAATATTCAATCTTCAATCTTCAATCTTCAATTCCGGCTCGCCCGGTTGGGTTTGAACTATTGAGTCAGAGTCGGGTGGAATACGTCCTATGCAAATCGTTAGCAATATCGCGCTCATCACGATCAATGAAACCTCGATTGTGCAGCTGGTTTCCTTTTTGCTGTTTTTGTTCATCATCAACCGGGTGATGTTTCGACCGCTGCGCAAGGTGATTTCCGACCGCAACACGTATATCGAGTCCCTGCAGCAGGAAATCGCCGGTCAGCAAGCAGAGCTTCAAAATATATCCAACCAGATCAAGCAAAGAGAACAAAAATTATTAGGGGAAGCCCACGAAATGAGCATGAAGCATCAGAAAGCCGGGAGCGCTGAAGCAGCCGAGATTATTGCCGCCACACGGCGCGAGGTTGGGGCGTTGAAGGAAAAAACCGCCAATGATATCAACCAGCGGATCAAGGAGCTCAACATCCAGCTAAAGGACGAATCCGAGGAGCTGGTGTTGCGTGTCATGGAAAAGATTCTTGATCGGAGAGTTGCTTCATGAAAACGGTCCAAAAGATATTGGCCGCTATCGGCTGTCTATTCGTGGGCTTTGGCATTTTTCATTTACTCGGGTCGGAAGCGCTGGCCAGCGAAACCGGTAGCGGCTGGCGCTCGGGTTACGACCTGATCATGAGGTGGCTTAACTTCGCGATCCTGGTCATTGTGTTTATCAAATTCGGCAAAAATCCGATTAAAGGCTTTTTCAAAGATCAGCGGGAGAACATATCCCGCATGATCGGGGATATTGAAGCGCAAAAAGAAGCAAATTTTGCCCAAATCCAGCAGACCCGAGAATTAATGCAGAACTCCAGCGATCGTTTCGAAAGTATCAAGGAAAAAATCATTGTCGAAGGCGAAACCAAGAAACAGGATATCATTGAAACTGCGCGGCGCGAGAGCCAATTGATGATTGATAACGCTAATTTTTGGATCGAGCGTCAGGTCCTGCAGTCCAAACAAAAGCTTAAATCCGAGCTGATCGATGAAGCCATTGGGCAGGCCCTGCAGCGGCTGCCGCAGGCCCTTACCCCGGAAGACAAACAGAAAATCATCAATCGCTACCTGGTCGAGCTCGATAACCTGACCCAGTGAAAAAAAATCAGCGGATACGGGTCAAACCGGCCCAACTCGCTACAGGTGAAAGGTTGGAAGCCCGGTCAGGAAAACCGGGCTTTTGTCTTTTTAGACCCCAACTGCGCCGCATCTATATAGGCATGTTCAAAATACCCTTCCGCGGTTTTGCGGAAAAGGAGAGACGATGGCTGAAGAAAAAATTTCCATTAAACAGTTTGTCAATGACCAGGTGAAGAAATGGGAGCGAATGTACTCCCAAGCCGGCAGACAAGCCGCATCGCGCCTGCCGTCCATAACCCTGAGTATGGAACCCGGCAGCGGCGGCACGCTCCTGGCGCAGCAGATAGCTGAGCGGCTGGAATTCGATCTTTTTAACCGCAAAATAGTTGAAGAAATCGCAAAAAGTGCTGAAATAAGGGCTACCGTTATTGAAACATTAGAAAAAGACCGGTTATCGGGAGTTGAAGATTTTATCGCTTCCCTGGTTAAGGATTATTACATCCATCCCGATCTGTATCTCGAACATCTATTCAAAGTTGTCAGCACCATAGCTAAACACGGACGGGCGGTGATTGTCGGCCGGGGTGCGAATTTTGTGCTGCCTGCCCATGAAATATTCGCCGTTCGTGTTATCGCGCCGCTGGATACCAGAGTTCGCAACGTGGCGCGCGGATACGGGGTGGCCAGCGAGGAAGCCAAACGGCGCGTCATTCGGCGGGAATCACGCCGCAAAGCGTTCGTCAGACATTCTTTCAATGCCGACATCGCCGATCCGATTCATTACAATATGACCATCAACACCGGCAAAAATGAGTATTGCCGCCGCCGTCGAAGCGGTTATTGCGGCTGTTATGGCCACTTTGGTGGACTCTCCCTGACCCGAATTTACAGCAGCGGCGGTACCAAAATGTCAAGGCACCGATTCTGATCGATGCCGCAATCAATTGCGCGCCGAAAAAAATAACTACTTCAAATTAGCCACCCCTTGCTCATGTATCTTAGGATGCTCTGGATTTGCCATGAAGCCCCACCCATCCTCAAGTTTTGAGCTATCCAACCGATATGCCAAGTATCGTATATCACGCGGTTTTTATATGATCCCCGCAACATAATCGCCAAACTCGTTTTCTGGGGAATGCCGCTCACCCTGGTGGTATCCATTTATATCAACGATCAGTTAAATTTCGAACACTGGACATACACCCTACCCCTAACCATCGTCCCCACCCTCTGCGTCTTCACTTATTGTTTTAAGTTCAGTACAGCGCTTTTGCCTGAGTTCGGCGATGTGATGGTGAAGATATTTCACGCCCTTAAAGATTTTTTTGCTCTGCAACCCCATCGACAGAACTGAGTAATCCTTATTTCACTTGACACACCGGGTGAATTTCTCTATTAATTTAAGGGTTAAAAACAGCTTTCGATCACCGATACGGGTCCGATCCGTTTTCCGGCCCGGCCATTTATGAACTCAAAACCATGCTCAACCGGGTTCAAGGGGGAATATGGCAGAAGGCTGTACCATGGGGATTTCCATATGATAAGTATAGTCAGTGGTATATATCTCCTTGTTCCAGGGAGGTGAGATGCAGCACATTAACAATTTAGAAGGAGGGATTTCAATGCGTAAAAGAACATTATTCTTGGTACTGTTGTTGTCGGCTGTATTGGTTTTACCCGCCGGAGCCAAAACACTCAGATTTGCATTTCAAGGTACTCTCGATTCCCTTGATCCCTATAACTTGAACGAAACATTCCATCTGGGATTTCAGGGCAACATTTATGACGGGCTGATCCGTCGCGGACCCAATCTCGAAATCGAACCGGCCCTGGCCGAACGCTGGGAAGTGATGGAGCCCACCCGCTGGCGATTTTACCTGCGCAAGGGCGTCAAATTCCACGACGGCACCCCGTTTACCGCCGATGATGTCGTTTTTTCGGCCACCCGGGTGCGCCATCCGGATTCGGACTTAAGGGTCAGGATTCCCGCCGACACTAAAGTCGTCAAAGTCGATGACTATACGGTGGATTTTATCACCGATGCGCCCAATCCGATTCTTCCGAACGAATGGTCCACCTGGTACATTATGTCCAAAAGCTGGACGGAAAAACACGACGCGGTCCTGCCACAATCGGCCACCAAGGAAAAAGAAAATTATGCCACCCGCCATGCCAACGGTACCGGGCCGTTTATCCTGGTCAGCCAGGAACCCGGGGTGAAAACCGTCTGCAAAGTCAATCCGAACTGGTGGGACAATAATAACAAGGTCCACAACGTTACCGAAGTTATCTTCACCCCGATCGGCAATGACGCCACCCGCGTGGCGGCCCTGTTGTCCGACCAGATTGATATGGCCTACCCGATTCCGGTGCAGGATATGAATCGGGTCGATAACAATGACACCACCCGCATGCTGATCGGGCCGGAATTACGGACGATTTTTCTGGGAATGGATCAATTCCGGGATGAACTGCTGTATTCCAACGTCAAAGGCAAAAATCCGTTCAAAGACAAGCGCGTACGCCAGGCATTTTACCAGGCCATCGATATCCAGGCCATCAAAAAGAAAGTCATGCGCGGGTTGTCGGAGCCGTCGGCTATGATGATCGCACCGGGCGTGCACGGCGGCGGAAACCCGAAGTTCAAGCGGCTTGAATATGATCCGGAAGCCTCCAGAAGACTGCTGACCGAAGCCGGTTATCCGGACGGGTTTGAAGTCGAATTGGATTGCCCCAACAATCGCTATGTCAATGACGAGCAGATTTGTCTGGCGGCGGTATCCATGCTGGCCAAAGTGGGCATCAAAGTTAACCTGCTGGCGCAACCCAAAGCCAAATATTTCGCAAAAATATTGGCCCCCAAGCGCGATACCAGCTTCTACATGCTGGGCTGGACCCCGAGCAGCTTCGACTCGTTCAATGTCCTGCAATTTCTGCATCATTGCCCCGAAGAAAGCGGAGCAGGCAAGTTTAATCTGGGTGGCTACTGCAATCCCGAAGTGGATAAACTGACCGCCAAAATCAATAGCGAAACCGATCAGGCCAAGCGCGATGCGATGATTGAACAGGCCTGGACCATGACCATCAATGACGTCGCCTATATCCCCCTGCATCAACAGGCCCTGGCCTGGGGGGTCAGCAACAAAGTGCAGCTCAAACAGCGTCCGGACAATGAGTTTAAATGGCGCCATGTTGTCATCGAGTAGTAAAGCATAAACGAACAAGCCCGGGATCCAAACCGATTCCGGGCTTTTTTACTTCTGGTAACGAAGTATTGATCATATCCGTTTGCCCAAATATAAAAAAGATTATCATCCTTAATTTTAGGCATTTCTCTGGAGAGTATCGGGTGTTGCTTTAAACTCACCGAAATCGGATAAGATAAATTAACTTTCAGGACACCCATGATCGCATTAATCATCCGTCGCATATTCCAGTCGATTATCGTCATGCTTGTGGTCGCGCTGGTTGCTTTCACGCTGTTTCGTTATGTGGGCGATCCCGTTTCTCAAATGGTCGGGCAGGAGACGAGCATTGCCGATATGGAACGAATGCGCGAGGAACTGGGCCTCAACGACCCGGTAATCGTCCAGTTTGCGCGCTTTGCCTGGAATACACTCCAGGGCAACTTCGGCATCTCATACCGCCTCGGCCGTCCCGTGAACGAACTGTTTGTCGAACGGCTGCCGGCCACCCTTGAATTAAGCCTGATCGCCGCCGTGTTTTCATTGGTCGTCGGGATTCCCATGGGAGTCTACACCGGGCTGTATCCGGACCGGATTCTCAGCAAAGTTTTCCAGGCGGTGTCGCTGATCGGCATCGCCTTGCCGACTTTTTTGATCGGGATTTTATTGATTCTTTTTTTCGGGGTTCTCCTGGGGTGGCTGCCGACTTTCGGCCGCGGCGAGGTGGTCCAACTGGGCTGGTGGTCGACGGGCCTGCTGACCACCAGCGGGTTGAAGGCCCTTATCATGCCGGCTTTCACTTTAGGTATGTTCCAGCTGACATTGATCATGCGGCTGGTGCGATCCGAAATGATCGAGGTACTGCGCACCGATTATATCAAGTTTGCCCGGGCCCGCGGTTTGACTGATCGCGCGGTGAATTTCGGCCATGCCTTAAAAAACACGCTGGTCCCGGTGATGACCATCACCGGGCTTCAAATCGGATCGATCATTGCATTTGCCATCATCACTGAAACCGTGTTCCAGTGGCCCGGCATGGGACTGCTGTTTTTGCAGGCGATTGAGTTTGCGGATATTCCGATCATGTCCACCTATCTCATCTTAATTGCCTTTTTCTTTGTCGTAATCAACTTGATTGTCGACCTTCTGTATCATGTGGTGGACCCCCGGTTGAGATTTGATAGGGCTGTCGCAGCGGGTTAAAAATATGAGATTGACAACGCGTATTCAGGATACCTTCCACCGATTTTTCGACAGTGACATCTGGTACAGCTTTAAAAAATCCAAGGTCACGCTGATCGCGGCCTGCGTAACCGCCATCCTGGTGTTATCCGCAATTGCAGCCCCTCTGATCGCACCCCATACGCCTTTTGATCCGGCAACCCTCGATCTGATGGACGCCTCCACGCCGCCGGCCTGGTTTGAAGACGGCACGGCCAAGTTTCTGCTCGGAACCGATGATCAGGGCCGGGACATCTTTTCCACGATCCTGTATGGCTCCAGAATCTCTATTTTCGTGGGATTTGCCTCCATGGTGCTGGCGATGATTATCGGGGTCACCCTCGGTCTGGTCTCGGGCTACATCGGCGGCGCGGTAGAAGGCTTTATCATGCGAATTGCGGATGTGCAGATCAGTTTTCCGGCCATTTTAATCGCATTGCTGATCGACGGCGTTGTCCGCAGCCTGTTGCCCAATGAACGTCATGATGAATTGGCCGTCTGGGTGCTGATTCTGGCTATCGGGGTTTCCAACTGGGTCCACTTCGCCCGCACCGTGCGGGGATCCACCATGGTGGAAAAAAATAAGGAATACGTCCAGGCCGCGCGGGTTATCGGTCGCAAGCGCACTACCATTATGTTCCGGCATGTGCTGCCCAATGTGATGGGCCCGGTGCTGGTCATTGCCACCATCGGACTGGCCATCGCGATTCTGACCGAAGCCACCCTGTCGTTTCTCGGTGTCGGCATTCCCCCGACCAGGCCATCGCTGGGGACGCTGATTCGCATCGGCCAGGATTTTCTGTTTGCCGGCGAGTGGTGGATTGTAATTTTTCCGGGGATTACTCTGGCGATCCTGGTACTGGCCGTCAACCTTCTCGGTGACTGGATGCGTGATGCGCTGAATCCGAAGTTGAGATAAAAAGAATTTTTAACCACGGAGGGGCACGGAGTTTCACTGAGTCAAAGGCCTAAAATCATTCGCAGGTGAATTGAATTCGAACCTAGTAAAACGTTTATAAAATATTCCGTGCAATTCCGTGTTATTCCGTGGTGAACCTTAAAAAATGACTGAACCGTTACTTAAAGTTGAGCATCTACGAATCGAATTTGATACCCGGCGCGGCATTCTGGTGGCGGTAGACGATATATCGTTTCATGTCATGCCCGGTGAGGTCTTTGGAATAGTGGGGGAGTCCGGGGCGGGAAAATCCCTTACGGGCCAGGCCATTATCGGTTTGCTGGAGCCGCCCGGTCGCATTGGGGAGGGGCAAATTTATTTGAACAGCCGGCGCATCGATCAACTGCCGTACCATGAAATGCGGCGATTGCGCGGCAAAAAAATCGGCATGATCTTTCAGGATCCTCTGACCAGCTTAAACCCCTTGTATACCATTGGCAAGCAGCTGACCGAAACCATATTGACCCACTCCGATATGACTTCACATCAGGCGCGTCAATATGCCATTAAGCTGTTGGATGAAGTCGGCATCCCGGCGGCTGAAAAGCGGATCGACCATTACCCCCATCAATTCTCGGGCGGCATGCGCCAGCGGGTGGTGATTGCCCTGGCCCTGTGTGCCAATCCCAGTCTGATCATTGCCGATGAACCCACCACGGCACTGGACGTATCCATCCAGGCCCAGATTATCGCCCTGATAAAGCGTCTTTGTAGCGAATACGATACGGCCGTTATCCTGATCACCCACGATATGGGCGTTATTGCCGAAATTTCAGATCGCGTTGCGGTAATGTATGCCGGCAGGCTGGTGGAGGTCGGAAATGTGCGCGATATTGTCAAGAATCCTAAGCATCCTTATACCCAGGGCTTGATGGGCTCGATACCGTCCTTGCATCATCGAACCGAACAGCTCACCCAGATCGACGGTGCCATGCCGCGCCTGACGGAAATACCAGCGGGATGCCCTTTTAATCCGCGCTGTCCGCAGGCTTTTGATCGCTGCCGCAGGCAGCGGCCGGATCTATTGGACACCGAACCGACAAAAGCCGCCTGCTGGCTGTACAGTAAGGAGTCCGGGGCAGGAATGGGATAGGTTGGCGTAGTACCCTGAATGAGGGCTGTCATAAAGCACTGGAGCTTGGAGTGTTGGAGTATTGGAGTTTTGGAGTATTGGATAAATTATGGGAATATTCAAAATATATTGCATGGTCAACTCTAAGTATGAAGATAGCCCGGGGTTGATTTTATCGAACCACATATACTCAGCACTTCGCCGATGTGTTGAAATATTAAAATTCATGGGCAGAAAACTCAGCCGGAATCGAGCTCAAAAGTCCAATATTCCTATAATCCATTACTCCATTACTCCAGCACTCCAACACTCCGGATTTTGGAATAAAGAGGACTAAAATGACTTCCAGCGTTCAGCCAAAATCACACCCATCGCCCCTGCTCCGCGTCAGCGGACTGAAACGCTATTTTGATGTTTCCAAGCCACTGCTCAATCGGCTGCTGGAAGGCAAACCCCGTATGATTTTGAAAGCAGTCAGCGGGATTGACTTTGAAATTATCAAGGGACAAACCTTTGCCCTGGTCGGAGAGTCGGGCTGCGGCAAATCAACCGTCGCCAATTTGGTGGTGGGCCTGCATCCCCCGACGGCCGGTAAAATCGAGTTTGAAGGCGTCGACGTGGCCACCGTCACCAATCGGAGCCATATGGAGCAGCTGCGTCGGCGTATGGCCATGATTTTTCAGGATCCTTATGCCAGCCTGAATCCGCGTTGGCGGGTGTCGGCCATTGTCAGCGAGCCCATCCGGGCCTTTGGTCTGCTGAAAGGCGCCCGGGAGATTTCGCAGCGCACCGTGGAATTGCTGACCCAGGTCGGTCTTTCGGCGGCCGACGGTGAGAAATATCCCCATGAATTCTCGGGCGGACAGCGTCAGCGGATTTCCATTGCCAGGGCCCTGGCCAGCGAACCCGAATTTATCGTTTGTGATGAACCGACCTCAGCGCTGGATGTATCGGTCCAGGCCCAAATATTAAATTTGATGAAGGGCCTGCAAAACGAATTCGAATTAACCTACCTCTTCATTTCCCATGATCTGGCCGTGGTTCGTCACATGGCCGACCATATCGGGGTGATGTACCTGGGCCGCCTCTGTGAAGTCGCCCCGGTGGATGACATTTTCGACAATCCCCTGCATCCCTATACTCAACTGTTGCTGGCGACCATCCCGGATGTGGAGATGACCGGCCGCAAGCGGGCACCGGTGGCCGGCGAAATTCCCAATCCCATCGATCCGCCCAGCGGCTGTCCGTTTCACCCCCGCTGTCCACTGATGGCGGCCCACTGCCGCGAGGTAAACCCGGAACTGGTAACGCTGGACAGTGGTGTTCAAGTCGCCTGTCACGCTGTGGTGGCCGGTGAAAAGTGGTGTCCGGATCATCCTACGAAAGAGTCCGATATCTAAGCAGGCTATTTTCAGATTGAAATAAATTCCAAACACCAAAAACCAAATCTCAAACAAATCCCAATGACCCAAATTCAAAATTCCAAACAACTGATAATTCAATAGTTGTGCCCAGGCATATTGAACGATAGGCCTTTGTTTGCAATGCGATGTGATACACTAGCGCTGAGTATTTTGGTCATTGAATATTGGTATTTGGGATTTGTTTGTAATTTGGTGCTTGAGATTTGGAATTTTACAGGTTTAGAATACGATTTGTCATAACTTTAAGGACCCCGGGATGGCAGTAGTGGGAATCACTCTATATTATACTTCTTCATCTTGCGCCACAGAGTGGATTTGTTGATGCCCAGAAAGGCGGCGGTTTTTCCGCGGTTGGCGTTGTGACGGTGCAGCGCATCGACAATTGTTTTTTTCTCGGCCGCCTCAAGGTGGGAAGGCGGTGATTTGACATCCTTGTCGGAACGATTTTTGGTATCATTCAGGATCTCCCGCGAAAGATGCCGCGTTCGAATCATATCGCCCCGGCACAGCACAAAGGCATATTCGATAATGTTCTCCAACTGCCGAATGTTTCCCGGAAAATTATATCGCATCAGGGTGCCGAGGGCATTTTCGGATATGCTCTTTATCTCTTTGCCTTTTAAGGCATTAAATTTTTGAATGAAATTATTAACCAGCAGGGGGATATCCTCACGGCGCCGACTGAGGGGGGGAAGTTCTATTTTTACGACGTTCAGTCGATAGAAAAGATCTTCACGAAAGGACCCGCGCGCGACAAGTTCAGATAAAGTTCGGTTGGTGGCGGCAATGATGCGGGCATTGGTTTTGGCGGTGACGGTCGCCCCTAACGGTTCATATTCCCTTTCCTGCAATACTCTCAACAGCTTGACCTGCAGCGCAGACGAAATATCACCAATCTCATCTAAAAACAGGGTCCCGTTCCTGGCCCGGGCAAACCGGCCGGGTTTATCCTTTTTGGCCTCGCTGAAGGCGCCTTTCTTGTAGCCGAATAGTTCCGACTCCAAAAGGGTATCCGGCAGCGCCGCACAGCTGACCGCCACAAAATCTCCTTTTCTGGCGCTGATGTTGTGAATGGCCCGGGCAAACAGTTCCTTGCCGGCCCCGCTGGGTCCCTCAAGCAGGACCGTACTGCCGCTCACCGCAATATCCGGCAGGATATCAAAAATTCCCAGGATCTCGTGATTTTTGCTGATGATGTCTTCAAAGCGGTACTGGTTGCTGATCTCTTTGCGCAGCGCTTCCACGGCAGACAGGTCTCTGAAAATTTCAACTCCGCCGATAATCTTTCCCTCGCTGTCCTTGAGCACCGACGTGCTGACGCTGGCCGGCACGGTGTACCCCTCACTGTTGAGTATATCAATCGGAAGATTGATGCTCTGCTTGCCGGTTTCCATGGTTTGGCCCAGGACGCAGTTTGTCTGACAGATATTGGCGCGAAAAACATCAAAGCATTTTTGCCCAAGCGCCTGATCACCGGGCACCCCGGTAATTTGTTGGGCGGCGCTGTTGAAATAGGTAATATTAAAGTCCAGATCGATGGTGAAGACACCGTCGGCTATCGAATCCAGTATGGTTTCGAAATTATTGTTGTGGTGTTTAACCTTGCGGACTGATTTTTTAATCGAATTCAATATTATTCTCCCTAATTAACCTGCCCCGTAAAATAGCACATTATATTGCATTCGTGCAATAAATTGCAATCACATATTGCAATACTGCAATTTTTTCCGATTGTCATAATTCCATTAAAAACACCAAAAAACCGATAAGTATTTAAAATAATTATAGAATCAAAAATACCCGGAGTATGGCACACCCTGTGCAATACAAATTATTGAAAATAATGATTATCAGAGAGCCGATTTTGTGGCTTCAGGACAGACGGATTACATAAGACCGAGAGGCACAAGCGCCCGGGGGAAACCAGCATGAAAGTCGCAATCCCGGTTTTTCATACAAAAATTTCACCGCGATTTGACAGTACGCAAGGATTTATCCTGCTGCAAATTGAAAAAAGCGACGTCATCAAGCGCGAAAAGCTGCCCACAAAGAACTGGCCGTCGTCAGCCAAGATTAAACAGCTGGTTGATCTGGAAATTGACACATTGATTTGCGGGGGTATTGATCTGGAGTCCTTGCAGCAATTGCATTTTAACGGCATCAAAATCTATTCCTGGATAACCGGGGAAATTGAGGATGCCGTCACCCGTTTTCTCAACCAGGGATTGGAATCCGGAATCATCCTGGGACCTCGCGGACAGAGAAAAGGACGCTGGCGATTCTGCGAAATGAGAAATCATTTTTGCAACATGTCTCAACCAGGTTTGAACCTAAAAAGAGAGGGGGTGAAGATTATGCCCAAAAAAAATGGAACAGGACCCAAAGGACAGGGTCGCGGTGCCGGAAAAGGCTCCGGTTGTACCGGAGCAGGCAGAAACAAAAAGGGATGCGGCAGGGGCAAGGGCCGGGGGGCCGGTCAAGGCTCCGCCAAGGACATCGGACAGCGCAAGGCAGAGTTGGAGCAAGCAGATGATTAGAATAATGGTCGCCGGCCGGGATCAAACATCCCTGACAGCCCTCAAGGCTGGGTTGGCAAAAAGTGACGTCCGCATTATCCGGGCCGAATCCGGTGGTATTGGATTATCCATGATTGCCGAGGATAATTTCGATCTTGTCGTCGCAGATGAAACTCTGGGTGATATGACCGGGCTGGAATTTATCAGAGCGATCGTCGCTAAACGGCCGATGGTCAATTGTGCTGCTATAAGTTCGCTGACACCCGAAGATTTCCATGAAGCCAGCGAAGGGTTGGGCATACTCATGCAACTGCCTGTCAGCCCGGGTCAGGAACATGCAGAAAGACTGCTCGGACAGCTTCAAAACATTCTGAATTCGATGAAGATATAATTATTGATTCAGATTATAATTTTCAAATTGGACAGTTAGTACACGATTTCATAAATACGGTAACGTATAATAATCTCACCGCAGAGATCGCAGAGCACGCAGAGGTTATATCTGCTATGAGGCGGGCCCAAGATATTCTTTTAGTTTTTCTGGCGCAGCCAGCCTACTAGATGTTTTTCTCTGCGCTCTCTGCGATCTCCGCGGTGAACAAAAACTAATCCGGAAAACGTATCAATAATTGTGAATTAATGCACTTAAGGAGAAATTTTATTATGAAAAACGGAAGAATAGCGATCCCATCAAACGGAGAGGGCGGATTGGAGGCCACCAGGTCCGGTCATTTTGGCCATTGCGATGTGTTTACCTTTATCGATGTCGAAAATGGGGAAATCAAAAAAGTCTCAACTGTTGGAAACCAGGGACATGCTCAGGGCGGCTGCATGGTGCCGGTCAACCTGCTTGCCAGCCACAATGTCAAAGCGCTGGTGGTCGGCGGAATCGGCCTGCGGCCGCTAATGGGGTTCAAACAAGTCGGCATCGACGTCTATCATGATTCCCAGCGTGCGGAGATAAAGCCGGTGGTGGAGGATTTAATTGCCGGCAAGCTGCCTCAGATCAGAGAAGATCAGGTGTGCGGCGGTGGCGGTGGCGCAGTCAATCAGGCATAATGGAGGCCTTGAAAATGAAAATAGCGATTACATCACTGGGCCGGGATCTTAATTCAAAGGTTGATCCCAGATTTGGGCGGGCGGCCTATATACTCATCGTTGATACAGTCGACCAGGGGGTCGAAGTCTTAGATAATTCCGAGAATATCAATGCCTTTAAAGGTGCCGGCATTCAGGCCGCGGTCATGGTAAGCAAAAATGGGGCGGAGGTACTCCTGACGGGATATTGTGGTCCAAATGCGTACAAAACCCTGCAGGCCGCCGGCGTCAAGGTGGTCAACGATGTTTCCGGTAAGGTTAAAGATGCGGTTGAAGCATTGATTGAGGGAAACCTGGAGTTTGCTGACAGCGCCAATGTCGAAGCCCACTGGTAAGGCAAAACGCGACTTTTTGAAGGATGCAGCGGTTCTTATCATGACTGGTAATAATTTTGATTTTTTCCAGGGCCATTTTCTGCGGTATCTGGAAATGGCCCTCAGGTCAGCTTGGTAAAGTAAAGTAAAGATCCGGGTCCAGAGGGCCCGGCTTTGATTATCCCCGGAGGGGATTTAGTTTACCGGCATTTGCCGATTTACGGAGTACTGGAGTATTGGAGTGATGGAAGAACCCCCTTTTTCCATCGCTCTCAGAAAACAGACGCCTGGAGAAAATCTGAAAGTTTAAGGCTCTTTTTTTAAACCAACACTCCAAAACTCCAGTACTCCATTACTCCGGTTGATTTATACGGGCAGAGCCATTGATCTCTGACCTGGCCCTGAGGACCAGGTTTTCAATGTTGGAATAAATTTCGCATCACTCCCCGATTGATTAGAGCAATCCGTGTAATCTGCGAAATCGGTGGATTAAAATTTGACCTAAAAGACAACAGCATCCTGTTGGCGGGGGAACAGAATGCAACCGGTCTTAAATACAAAGCTGAGTCGCCTGGCCAAGGACGGCTTGGCTTTTTTTATGGGGAAACGAAGGAATCGCATCAGCGCTGTCGGTCCCAATTTCAGTAAAAGATAAGATTATGGGCGTCCCCAGAATTTATACCTCGAAACAACAGGATTTTTCGGGTGATGAATACAAATTCATTTGCGGGTTATCCGATAAGGAGGGGGCATCGCCGTCGATAATGCCGGAATGTGCGACCATCTCAAGGCGATCATGAAAAATTGAATGAGGAGACCTATCGCTGGTTTGAGTTCGGCAAGGCCGCTTAAAGCCATATCTGTAAAATACCAATCAATTTTTTTTTCTTGACATAATTCAGGCAACTTCATATAACCACTTTATAGCTAAATTGTAGTTACTTTATAGCTTTTGCGGGACCAACCGGTTCCGCCAAGCTAAGGAGAACAGGATCGCCTTGAAAAGAGAAACGGGCTTGAAAAAGATCAGCGCCAAGCCGCAAGATCCCGGCAGGTATCCCAAGCCCAAGTGCAGGGTCTTCGGGGTGGAAATGATCGAAAAGGAAGTCAAACCGAAAGGAAACACCGGCCGGATCTACCTGCCTTCGGATTGGGTGGGCAAACTCGTCAAAATCGTCCGCATCGACTGACGGACAGCACGCTGGCCTTGACCATACCCAAATCGGGCATCGAAGACCTGCCGCCCATGATTAATTAAAAAATGCGTCACGAATTCCGGGAATATAGAAGGGGAAAAAAATGAGGTACGCCGAGACAGGAATAAATCTAGAAATTGATCTCACCCGTGGAAGCATTGACCGGGTAGCATCCGATCCAAGAGACACCGAGCTGTATCTCGGAGGATTGGGTACCAACGCCAAGATTTTGTGGGACCGGGTTCCGCCTGAAGTTGAGCCGTTTTCTCCTGAGAATCTGTTGATATTCGGCGCCGGTCTTTTATGCGGCACGCCGGCGACGGGCTGTAATCGTACCATTGTGTCCACCATTTCCCCCCAGACTGAACTGATGGCATTTTCCATGATGGGGGGGTTTTGGGCGCCGGAATTAAAATATGCCGGCTATGACAAAGTGATCCTGCGCGGCAAATCCCCTGATCTGGTTTATATATGGATCAACAATGACAAGGTGGAAATACGCGATGCATCCCATCTGAAGGGTAAAGGGGCGACTGAAACGGCACAACAAATTCGGCAGGAGTTGAAGCAGCCCAAGGCCCAGGTGGCTGCCATCGGGCTGGCCGGTGAAAACCGGGTTTATTTTGCTTCCATCGAGCAGGGCCGGTCCAGTGCCAGCCGACAGGGAATCGGCGCCGTTATGGGCGACAAAGGCGTCAAGGCCGTCGTTGTGCGCGGAACCGGGGACATCAACATAGCGCAACCGGCCGAATATCTGGCGCTTTGCCACGAAGTGCTGGAATATATAAAATTTCGCAATCAAAATCCAATTCCGGGTGTCATGACCATCTTACAGGGGCTGGGGTCCCCGCAGGAGATGGCAACCCATGATGAGAAGTGGCACACCGAAAATTTCATGTGGGGCAACTCCCGCGTGCGCCGCAGAGATTTTTGGACCGATGAGGTCAAAAAGGCCTGGACCGAGACCATGGAAAATATGCGCACCCGGCTGATCAGCTGCTATAACTGTCCCATGAAATGCGGCGCCACAATTTCCCCCCCGGGCCATCCAACCTACATGATGAAATGTTTCTCGAAACTGACCTATACCATGGCGGCCATGGCGGACCTGGATTTTGGTTTGAAAATCGCGCGCCATGCGACGGAATACGGCGTGGACGGATTCTCGACCCCCCAAGTGATGGCCTTCGCAATTGAACTTTACGAAAACGGTATTTTAACCGACGATGACATGCCGGGAATGCCGTCCGATAGCGAGGAGCGATTTTACTGGCTGCTGGACCGGATTGTCCGGCGCGAAGGGATCGGCGATGTTCTGGCCAACGGCACTTACTGGGCGGCCAAAGAGATTGGCAACGGCGCCGAAGCATATGCCCATAACAACATTAAAAAGCATGAACAGCTGCCGCTCAAGCTGTCAATGCTGAATCCGGTTTATTTCCTGATGTACGCCACCGGCGAGAAGATAAACATTACCCAGATTGAAGGACAGTTCCCCCAGGCGCCTTACCCCAAGCGCGAGCATCGGGAAGCGTTTGTCAAGGACTGGTTCCAGGTTCCGGATGAAAAGTTCAAGCAATATTTTTTGGACTGGGAACCCCGCGGAGAAAACTCAAATCCATATTACCCGACGGTTCAGATGTCTTGTGATATCGTGGACTGGCAGGAGAAGATGCACTACATTGATGACGCCCTCGGGATGTGTGCCGGGTTGTCGTCATTTCCCCTCAAGCCGCCCTATCACATCCACAATTACCCCAAATTTATCTGCATCAGGGGCCGGGATCGATATGGATGAAGAAAAACTGTCCCAGGCCGCCAAACGCTACCGCACGTTAGTCAGGGCCATTAATATCAGAAGGGGCATGCGCCGCAAAGATGACAAGCCGCCCGAGAACCATTGGAAAAAAAGATTCCCCGAACTTGAAGAGGAACTCTTGGATACGTATTACAATTTCAAGGGGTGGAATCGCGACGGCATTCCGACTCAAGAATCCTTGCATGAATTGGATTTGGATTACGTCAGTGCGGACTTCATCCAGCGAGGAATCCTGGCCGATGGTGCTGATGCGCCTGCGGAAGAGACCCCGGCCGAAAAAGCGTAGCAGGGCCTTACTAATGAGGTCATTATTTTTTAGACACGAATTCACCGCCCGCTTCAGGCTTCGCTCTTTGAGCTACGACCCGACAAGTCGCTCGAGATCGCAGAGCACGCAGAGGAGAAATCGCAATGGTACAAGTAAAAATAAATCTTTTCTCTGCGCTCTCGGCGAACTCTGCGGTGAAAATATTTTTTTAATGCTAGTCCATCACATCTAGTGATTTATGCTGGGCTCAGTAAAAGCCGATTCTGGCAATAATGTGAAGGGAGTACGACCGTGAAGGGTGAGAAAAAAAAGAAAATCATAAAAACCATTAAAATTGATGTCGATAAATGCAACGGTTGCCGCGCATGTGAGATGGTCTGCTCGGCCTTTCACGCGAAGCCGAAATATAGCAGCAATAATCCGGCGCGGGCCCGCATTCGCGTGATCAGTGAGCCGCTTAAGGATATATACGTTCCGGTATACGCCGGTGATTATGCGCCGGCCGAATGTGCCGGCCGGGACAAATACACGATTGACGGCAAGGAATACGACGAGTGTGCCTTCTGCCGGGCATCCTGCCCGTCCCGCGACGAGTTCAAGGAACCCGACTCCGGTCTGCCGCTGAAGTGCGATATGTGTGAAGGCGAAGAAGAGCCCTTGTGTGTGAAGTGGTGCCTGGCTGATGCCCTGGTGGTGGAAGAAAGGGAAGAGGAAGTCGATGAAGAGGAAGAGCAGGAAGAGTTGGAGACCGGCTTGGAATCACTGGCAGACAAGCACGGCCTGGACAAAATAATGGATGCCCTGGCCCGGATGTCAAAGAAGGAATAGTTTAAGGTTCAAGGTTCAGAGGTTCAGGGTTCAAGGTTCAGCGGCGCCGGCCGCGAGCGTCCAGTCAAATCGGGAAAGAAACTTTGAAGAAGCGAATAACGAATATCGAATAATGAGTATCGAATGTCGAAGTAAGGTATTCTGCCTGTCGTGAGCCTTTTGTCGAACGGTCTATTTCAAAAAAGACTGAGCGACATGTCGGGTCGTAGCCGAAGGCGAAGCCTGAAGCGAATCCACACTTCGATATTCTGCGGTTCGATATTCGATATTCTGCGGTTCGCTCTTAAAATTTTGTGAAGTTTCATATAAGGCAGTTGAAGTTATAGATCCTGAAACCTGAACACTGACACCTCCGCAAAACCTTCTGTTTCCGACAACATGCTGCAAAAAGGTGGTACCTAAAAGGCTTTAAGAGGAATATTAAAAACGTGGAGAACCTAGCCGACTATAAAGAGATCGTCGATGTCATCAAGGCCAGCGGTGGCGAAGCCTTCAAATTATGCTATCAATGCGGATTATGCGACACGGTATGTCCGTGGAACCGGGTTAGAGCCTTCAGTATGCGCAAGATCATCCGCCAGGCCACGTTTGGTCTGACGGATATCGAAAGCGAAGAGATGTGGCGCTGCACGACCTGCGGAAACTGCCCCCGGCAGTGCCCCCGGGGCGTGGCGATCATTGAAGCCGGGGTATCGCTGCGCCGGATTGCCACGGAATACGGGGTTTTTCCGACGCCGGTCAGTCCGGTGCGCGGCGTCAGCGCCAGCCTGCTGGGTAAAGGCAATCCCTTGAGTGAAGATCGGGACAAGCGGGCGGGTTGGGCCGAAGGCCTGTCTGTCAAACCGTTTACCGAGGGGATGGAAATTTTGTATTTCCCCGGCTGCTATCTTTGCTATGACCCGCGCTTAAAAAAGGTGGCCCGTGCCACGGCCCGTATCCTGAACAAGGCCGGGGTGGATTTCGGCATCCTGGGTTCCAAAGAGAATTGCTGTGGCGAAAGCATCCGCAAAACGGGCGATGAGGAATTATTCAAGCGCCTGGCCCGGGACAACATCAAAACGTTTATCGATGCCGGTGTGCGGAAAATCCTGGTTTCTTCCCCCCATTGCTACCATACCTTCAAAAACGAGTATCCGGAATTCAAGGTTAACTTCGAGGTGGTTCATATCACCCAATATTTATTCGAGCTGATCAATGAGGGCCGGCTCGAGCTCACCGGGGAGTATGGGAAGAAAGTAACCTATCATGACCCCTGCTACCTCGGTCGGCATAACGGCATCTATGACCAGCCCCGGCAGGCATTAAAGCAGATCGCCGGATTGGAACTCGCTGAGATGCCCGATGCGCTGGAAGACAGCCTGTGCTGCGGAGGCGGCGGCGGCCGGATTTGGATGGAGACCGTCAAGGGTGAAAGATTCTCCGACCTCAGGCTGCAACAGGCTGTTGAGGTTGGGGCCGAGGCGCTGGTGACCGCCTGTCCCTATTGCATTACCCATTTTGAAGAAAGCCGGCTGACCCTGGGGGATAGTGAAAGCTTGGAGATCAAAGACATCACGGAAATTATCGCTGAGGTGATATAATACCTTAATTTTGCGAAAATATGGTACTACCCTAATTGAAAGGATACCCCCCAATTAGACGTTATACGTTATCTGTTATTCGTTATTTGAATTTGATCGCCGCACCGATTTATAACTCTTCGGTAGGTGAAATATGAGATTATGATAGAATTCCTCTCAAACTATTAACAAATAACCATTAACGATTAACTCCCAATTGGTTTTTATTCAATTGGGTAATACCTGACGAGGGCGAAGAAAGTGGAAAAAGAACTATTGCAGGAAGAAAAAATTCAACAACTTAGCCAAACACTGGCAGACAAAAATTTTGGCGATGTCATGGTCGTCGGCGGAGGAATCAGCGGTATTCAAGCCTCGCTGGATCTTGCCACGGCCGGTTTTAAGGTTTATCTGGTCGAGAAAGACCCTGCCATTGGCGGCCACATGGCCCAGCTTGACAAGACCTTTCCCACCAATGACTGCTCCATGTGAATTCTATCACCCAAACTGGTCGAGGTCGGCCGGCATCCGAACATAGAGATTCTGACGTATACTGAAGTTGACAGTGTCGAAGGGCAGGCAGGCGACTTTAATGTAACCCTGACCAGAAAACCCCGCTACGTCATCGAGGACAAGTGCACAGGTTGTGGAACCTGCATGGAATACTGCCCGGTCGAAT
>CAVQBT010000046.1:0-51553 GCA_963710795.1 uncultured delta proteobacterium | reverse complement strand
TGAATTTCGGCCTTGTGGCGCGCGCGATGGCGGTGAGTTCACTTCTCAGTCTGAGGGCAATGGCGTGGCTCTGCTGAGCTCTGTGCTTCTTCGCGATGAGGTTCAACCGGATATCGGCCTGATAGGGTGCGTGCCTCAGATAGTAATGGCGTACGAGACCGTTGAAATCCATCGGACTGCTGGTGCCGGAAATGTGGTCACATCGGTGACTTCAGGAATCCGGACCAGGTAATCGGCCAAAGCGTGGGCGACCCCGGCGGTGGTCTCCAACTGGTCCCCCGCGGCATGTCGATAACGACCTGAAGCTCGTTTTTGTTGTCAAACGGCAGCATCTTGAGGGGAACCCGGCGGGACAGCACGAGCCATCCGGCAAATCCCAGCAGGAGGACGACGGTCATGATAAGCGCTTTGCGCAAACCCGGCGACCGGAAGAACGGACCCATGATCGCCCGGTACATGCGAAACAGGGGGCTTTCCTCCAGGACAAATGCCTTTTCGGCCGGTTTGTCGTAGACCCCTTTTAAGAGATGGTAGGATAACCAGGGGTAACGGTAAAGGCGACTACCATGCTCATGAGCATGGTGAGCGCACATTAAGCGCCATGGGCGCCATGTACGGCCCCATCATCCCGGCGATAGAAAGAACATGGGCAGAAAGGAAATGATCACCGCCAATGTTGCCAGAATAATGGGCGGACGCACTTCATTGACCGCGTTGAGGATTGCGTGGTAAGGATCTTGGGTCCGCAAGGCAAAATGGCGGTGAATGTTTTCCACATCCACGATGGGGTCGTCCACCACGAGACCCAGGGCCAGGATCAGGGCAAAAAGCGTCACCCGGTTGAGGCTGTAACCCAGCAGATAGTTGATCAGCAGCGTGAGGCTGAAGGTTAGGGGCACAGCCAGGGCGATGATCACCCCCTCGCGCCATCCCAGGGTGTAGGCCAAAAGGGCTACCACGATGATGATGGCTACCAGCAGGGCTTCGACGAGATCGTTCACCTTGTCGTTGGCGCTGCGGCCATAGTCTCTGGTAACGCGCAGATAAACGCCCTCCGGCAGCGCCTGCGCGGCAAACCGGTGCCTCGCTTTGAACCTCGCGCGAGACCAGGACCGCATTGGTTTTTTTGCGCTTGGCAACGGCCACGGTCACGGCCGCGTACTCCTGGTAGCGCTCGATTCCGGCCGGCGGCTTCAGGCTGCTGCGCGGCCGGGTCCCAATCCCCAAAGGCACCGGGGCCATAAGCAATCCGGGTATAGTTTCCAGCCTGCGCCGGACCGTCCCGGACTTGGGTCACCTCCCATAGATAAACCGGCCGATCCTGATGGACACCGACGATCAAATTCTTTATCCGGGCCGAGGAAAGAAACCGCCCGGCCTTGAGACGCATGGCGACATCCTGTTGGGTCAGATCGCCGGCCTGCAGGGCAACGTTGGCGCCGCTCAGGGCCCGCTGAATGTCCTGCAGGGAGACGCCGCGGCTGGCCATGTGTTCGGGCAAAAGATGAACGCTCACCTCCCGCCGCCTGCCGCCCACAAGATAGGTCGGTCCCGCATTTTTTACGCCCTGCAGGCGGATCTCCATCTCCTCCGCCATCCGGCGAAGCTCATAATCGCTGTACTCGGCGCTGAAAAGCGTCATGGCCACGATGGGCACATCGTCGATTTCCTTGGGCTTGACCACCCAGCCGCTGACTCCCGGCGGCACCCGGTCGATGTTGGAATTGATCTTATTGTAAAGTTTCACCCAGCTTCTTTCCAGATCCTCGCCGACATAAAACCGCACCGTGACAATGGACATCGAGGGATTGCTGATGGAATAGACATGCTTTACACCGGGAATCTGGTAGAGCAGCTTCTCGAGGGGGGTGGAGACCTGCCGCTCAACTTCCCTGGCCGAAGCGCTGGGCATGGAGATCAACACATCGGCCATGGGGACGACGATCTGGGGGTCCTCCTCCCGCGGTGTCATCATAAGCGCCGCAATCCCGGCAATCAAGCTGATGAAGATGAGCACCACCGCCATGTTGCCCTGCAAAAAGGCCTCGACGATGCGATTGATCAATTTGTGGGAGGCGGCCGAAGATTCGGTTTCGCTCATGGCAGCGCCACCTCCTCGCCTTGCTGCAGGCCGGTCAAGACTTCCACCAGGCCGTGCATGTATTTGGCCAAGGGTTATAAACCGCCGGTGGGGATAGCCGTCTGTATCCAGCACCGTAACCAGGTGCAGCTGTCCGACTTGCTTCACGGCCGCCGAGGGAACGACCAGAGCCCGATACGCTCCATAAGGAATCGCAACGCGGCCGTACAGCCCGCTGACAAGGTCCGGTATCGGAGCAAGCGCGATCTTGACAAGCGTGGTGCGGGAACCCGGTTCTGCCTGGGGGGAATTTCCGCCACGGAGCCCTCCAGCGTTTTGGAGAGCGCATCGATCGCCACCGTCAGCGTCTGGCCGACCGTCAGGTGGGCAATGAGAGATTCGGCGATGTAGGCCTGCAGTTGAGGCTGAGCGGCGACATCCAGCAGGAACAAGGGTTGGCCCGGTGTCACCATATCCCCGACATCAACCATCTTTTGAATGACCCGCCCCGCGAAAGGAGCATGGATCTCCGTATAACTGAGCAGCGCCCGGGCTTCCCTACTTTTGCCTGGGCCGCTTGCAGCTGAGCCCCATGCGCTTGACTTCATCGCCGGCGGCCTTGACTTCCTGGTCGGCAGCCTGCACCTGCGCGTCGGTCACCTCCTTTTGCGCCCGCATTTGCTGCAGCTGCTGTCCGGTGGCGGCCTTCTTGCGATAAAGGTCCTCGTAGTGCTGATAATCCCAGACGGCCTGCTTTGCTCTGGCCTGGGCTGCCTTCCGCTGGGCGACAGCGGCCTTGAGGCTGGATTTGGCGGCCTGCCTGGCGCGATCTGCGGCCTCTACCTGGGATTGAGCCTGGTGAAGCCGGGCTTGAATTTCACGATCGTCCAGGGTCGCCAGCCGGGTGGCAACTTTTCCATCTGGTCCCGGCCCTTCGACCCGGCTGCCTTCATGGACCAGGATTTCCCGGACTTGGGCCATGATCCGGCCGGCGACCCGAGCCTGGGTTCGGCTTCTGACCGTGCCGACCTGCTCCGCCACCAGCGGATACTCCCGCAGCACAACCTTGGCGCTCGCAGCAGGCGTTGGCTTGGGTTTGGCAACCGGTGGACCGGGTTTTACCTTGCCCAGAAAGGTGCCGGATAGCCAGAGCATGAGAAGTATCAACAGTGCCAGCACACCCAGCCCCCTGATGCCCCCGATCAACAGTTTGCCCCTGCGGGATCTGTTACTCATGATGCAGCTCCATCCAGTTCGCAAATTCACCCAAGGTTTGCCGCAGGACGGTTTGGGCGATCTTGCCCTCGAAAATAGCGGCGGTATAGGCGACCTCGGCCCGGTTCCATGCGACCGTTGCCTGCAGCAGGGCGTCCACTTGGATGACCTCGTTCTGGTAGAGATTTCTTGTCTCTTCCAGCGCCTCTCGGGCGTACCGCTTGCGGTCGGCCGCCACGTGGATCTTTTGGGCGGCGTCTTCTATCCCCAGCACGGCCTGATTGACCTCCAGGGCGATGTCCAACGCCACCTGCTCTCCCCGGGCCCGCAGCCCCTCTAAATTGGCCTGGGCCTGGCCGATTTTAGCCAGCGTCAGTCCGCCCTGAAACAGCGGCCAGGTGGCCTGGACGGCAACCATCCAGCTGTCGCCGCCGCCGCCGAAATCCTCGGAATCCCACTGGTACCAGGATTGGGCGGCCAGTTTCGGCCAAAGCGCTCCCTGAGCCGACTGCACCCGGTTCAGGGCCGCCGCGATCATGGCGCTCACCGCCGCTAATTCCGGGCGACGTTCCAGAGCCTGTTCTATCAGCCCCGCCGTTTCCTCGGCCGGCTCGGCGGCATCGGATGGCAGGGCGGCGAGCGAAGATGCCGGCGGGATTTCATGGGCACCAATCGGCCGGGTTATCAGCCGCTCAAGGGCGGCCTGCAGCCTTCGGGCGCTTGTTTTAGCCGCCACCAGATTGCCGTGCTGTTCAGCCGTCTGGGTCTTGAGACGCAGGACCTCGCTGGGCAATGCCATTTCGGCCTTAAGACGGGCCTCCCCCAATTGTTCGTCGGTGCGGGCCGCTTCCAGCGCTGCTTCGGCAACCATTATGAAATCAAGGGCCTGCAGCCAGCGGTAGTAAGTTTCCGTGACCGTCGCTACCAGCCGGTTGCGGGCGGCGAGAAGCTCGGCTTCGACGGAGCGCCGCTGGTAGTCGGCCGCCTGGCGGTCGTGCCAGCGGCTGCCGCCCTCGAATATGGACAACTCCCCTTGAATCCGCGAGGAGAAATTTTGTTTCTGCCCGGGGTGGTTAAAATTTGTACCGACTTCAAGCTGCCGCTGGTTGATGATGTTCATGAGGGCAAAGACCGGATTGTCCGTTAGATTGAAGCCTTCCGCAAAGATCACCCGCGGATAAAAGGCCGCCTCCGCCTGGTGCACCTGTTCACCGGCGGCCTCCAGGCGTCTGCGTATCTGCTCCAGCTCCGGGCTGGCCGCCAGGGCTTGCCGGATAGCCTCATCCACCGTCAGGGATGCCTGAGATTCGCCGGCGGTTTCAGCGGCGTGCTTCGCCCAGCGCTGCCGAACAGCCGCGGCCGTGAACGAAGGTTCGTTATAAGGCGGCACCTGATCGGAGGAGATACAGCCGGCAGCGGTCCACAGCACCAGAATGCCTGAGACTACCAAACCACAAGATTTTATCGCCATTCACCCTCTCCCATCTGGTAATCAATCACCCGGCCGGCTCTTTATGGCCGGGCAACAGCTGCACCCGGAAAGGCGGCTGCAGCCCCAGGGTCGCCGGCAGGCCGACCGGCAGGCCTGCGATTCCGTGAGGCAGGCTGGGCATGCGGCGAACGGGCAGTTGATAGGCAGCCGCGTGCCGCATAAAGCCGACGAGCGCACCTTGTTCCAGGCCGAGTTGTGCCATGTCCCGGTCGTTTAGACCGAGATAAGGCTCAGGTGCCCGCTGCGCAATTCCGGCTGCCGGCAAACTCAGCTCATCTGATCCGAAAATGTGATGGACGGCAACCACCAGCCACTGTCCCTCCGGTAACTCAAACCGGGCCGGAACATGGGTGAAATATGGGATCTCATCACAGATTTGAAACTCAAACAGGCGACGCCCCGGGTCGCCGCCACGCAGCGGACCGCCGACTTCCGCCTGAAACCGGTTCAGCGCCTGCACCGAATTCCACCCCGGCGCCCAATAATGGGTGATCAAAGACGAGGGCGGCTGCCCTTCGAATCCTTCCATGGAAAAGCACAATGGGGTTTGCTGATCTGTCGGCGGTTTCGGCTCATGGATCGAGACGTTCGCTGCGATGGCCGTGCGGCCGCTGTACCGGAATGATTGGCGTGGAATCTTCATGCCGGCCATGCGGAACCCGGCCGGCGGTGCGATCCGCGGCACGGTGGTGAAAACCGGCAGGGCTTCGGCCATGGCTGCCAGAACATCTGCCAGGTGCTGCCACTTTTGGCCTTCCGGACGCCGGCTGCGGGCCAGCATGTCGCGCAGCCACACCCAGCTGGGTTGAATCCCGCCCCCGGGTTCGAAAACCTGATAGAAGCGCTGAAGGCGACCCTCGTTATTCACCAGGGTGCCGGATGACTCGGCAAAGGTGGCTGCCGGCAGCAGCGCCTCAGCTTGCAAAGCGGTGGCATTCGGCAGGTGGTCGAGCACAATGAGATGGCGGCAGTCGTTTAGAAAGCGGTCGACGACCGCGGACGGCGCCCGGCGGTAAAGGTCGTTCTCCAGGACAATGGCGGTCGCGGGGCGGCCATTTTTTACAGCCCCAAACGCCTCGCAAAGCGGCCGGCCGCCCATGAGGCGCAGGCCGAGACTGTTGCACTCGGGTACCACCAGGCACAGCTCCGACGGTTTGCCGCCGGCCGCCAGGGCCCAAGCCACATTGGCGGCCGCCTGCATGACGGCGGCGCTGCCCGAACTTGTGCCCGAGAGGATGATGGGCCGCTTGGCACGCTTTAATTTGTCGGCGATTTCCGCTGCCAGCGGGTGCAGCTCAGCGGTCAGGTCGGCTGCGGGGGGAACGTTCGGGGGAAAGGGCGTGAGCAACGGCAAACCCGAGCTGTGTCACCTGATCCGGTGCGGCCCGCACGGCTGCGGCCGCGACGGCATCCAGTTTGGTGGCATGGGTGGTGGCTACATAGAGCGGGCTGGGTTCTTCATGGACAATCTCGCCGATGGCCGCATCGTTCCAGACGGGAATGCCCAGGCGGATCTCCTCGGCCGTCGGCCGTCGCCTTAGCCAGTGCCGTAAAGATAGGGCCAGCATCGGGGCGGTGTTGGTGATATCTTCTCCCAGAATCAGCATGGCATCGGCCAGTTCCAGGTCCCGCAGGGACGGAGAACGCGCCGGGCCGTTGCGGTGCATATCAATGGCCAGGTCCACCAGCTCATAGTCCTGAGCGGACATCCCCAGATAAAAGTTTGGCGGCCCCACGAGGGTGCGCAGCGCGAAATTGGCCTCCAGCGACGCCCGCGGCGACCCGATGCCGATCACGGCGGTGCCGGCATCAAGCAGATCCGCCAGACGTTTCAGGAGGCTGTCCTTTGAAACCGGCTCCGCCGCAACCTTGAGAGCATTGTCCGGGGGGCTTTTCAGTAAGGGTCGGCGGATACGCCGCGGGTGGTTGACAAACGGGTAGCCGTAACGACCGCGATCGCAGATAAAGTACCCGTTCACATCGGCATTGTAACGGTTGCGAATGCGGCGCAATTCACCGCCCCGCTCAGCCGGGAGGGTGTTGCAGCCCAGTCCGCAGTGGACGCAGATTGAGGGCGCTGTCTGCAGGTCCCACTTGCGCGTAAAATGGCGGGACGCGGTCTTGTCCGTAAAGACCCCGGTCGGACAGACTTCAACCAGATTGCCGCTGAATTCGCTCTCCAGCGGACCGTCGGCCTGACGACCGAAGTAAACGTGGTTATGGGCGCCAAAGGCGGCCAAATCGGTGCCTCCGGCGTATTCCTGGTAGAAGCGTACGCACCGATAGCAGTGAATGCAGCGGTTCATCTCGTGTCGGATAAAGGGTCCCAGGTGTTGATTGCGGTAGGTCCGCTTCTTGAAGCGGAAACGCCGTTGGATATGCCCGGTCATGGTCGTCATGTCCTGCAGGTGACATTCGCCGCCTTCGTCGCACACGGGACAATCGTGGGGGTGGTTGGTCATGAGCAGTTCGATCATCCGGGCCCGAAAACGCATGACCTCAGGGTCTTGGATGGAGATACGCGTGCCGTCCGCGGCGGGAGTCAAACACGCCATGACGATCTTGCCCGTCTGATCTTTTTCATCTTTGAAAAGCTTGACCGCACACAGCCGGCAGGCGCCGACCGAGCCCATGGCCGGGTGCCAACAGAAATAAGGAATGTTAAAGCCCAGCGAGAGGCAGACATGCAGCAGGTTCTGCCCTGCTTGGATCTCATAGGGCCGGCCTTCAATGTAGATGGTGGGCATCGGTTACCTCCACGGGCATTGTTGCCGGGTGAGGTGCTGCTCAAAATCCTTGCGAAAATGCTTAAGCGCGCTTGCCAGCGATTCCATGGCCCCGGAGGCCAGATCGCAAAAGGTATGGCCGGGTGCCATGATCTGGATCAATTCCGGCAGCAGGTCAAGGTCTTCCCGCTTGGCGGAGCCCGCTTCGATTGCGTGCAGCAGTTCAACCACCCACGGAAGCCCCTCGCGGCAGGGGGTGCACCAGCCGCAGGATTCATGGGCATAAAATTTTTGCAGGTTATGAACCATGGCAACCGGACAGGTTTGATCGTCGAGGACGATCAGGGTGCCGGTGCCCAGACGGCTCCCGACCTTATCCAGTGAGGCGATATCCAGCGGTGTATCCAGTTCTTTATCGAAGACGAATCCGCTGGAAGCACCTCCCGGCATTAGCGCTCGTAATTTCACCCCCGAACGCATACCACCGGCATACTGCTCCAGTACTTCGCGGATGGTAATGCCGAGCGGCAGCTCCCAGACTCCCGGGTTATTGACCTTGCCGCTCACCGTGTAGATCTTGGTTCCGCCCTCCGCGGTTCGACCCAGGCCGAGGTACCATTGCGGACCGTGAACCAGGATGGGCGGCACACTGAAAAGTGTTTCGGCATTGTTCACCACAGTGGGCTTGCCGAAAAAGCCCTCGGTCGACATATGCGGTGGTTTATGCCGCGGGATCGGTCGCCGGCCTTCCAGCGCGTTGAGCATGGCGGAAGCCTCGCCGCAGATGTAGCGGCCGGCGCTGGGGTGCACGTAAAGTTCCAGATTCATGTGGGAGTCGAGAATGTTCCGGCCGAGGTAGTTGTGCGCGTAGGCCTCGCCGATGGCATGCGCCAGACGCGCGGCCGCTTTGCGGTAGGATGCGCGCAGGAAGATGTAGGCTGTTTCGGCCTCAATGGCATAGGCTGCCACGGCGATCCCCTCAATGAGTTGATGCGGGCTGCCTTCCATCAAAAAGCGATCCTTAAAGGTGCCGGGCTCCATTTCATCGGCATTGCAGACCAAATATTTGACGGCGGAAACCTGCGCGCCCCTGGGCATAAAGCGCCACTTGCGGCCGGTCGAAAAACCGGCACCCCCACGACCACGCAGTTGGGCGTCTTCGACAATCTGAATGACCTCATCCGGTGTCAGGCTGTGCAGCGCCTTGCGCAGTGCCTGATATCCGCCGGCTGCTTCATATTCCTTCAGGCTCAGAGGCTGTCCGTCGGAACGGAAAGAACCCGTCATGGGCAGTTCCATTGCTTTGACCTCCAATTCTTGGGGCTAGCGTGGCCGAATCGGGTCGATCTTATAAAAGACAAAGTTGCGGCAAGCATATCTCTGCCGAATCCGGCAAAGAAATGGGTTAAATCATGTATTCGGATAGAAAAATCCATGTATTTTAGACGATGAGAACATCAACTGCCGGCCGGCAGCGTCGTGTAAGACGATCACGGACAAAAAAGTCAGCCGATATCCTACCCAAATATCGGATCGATTCCGATACCCGCCCACCGCAGATCTTCTTATCTTCAAGTTACCAAAAGGAAAAAGACAAGCAATGGATGAATGCGCCCAAGCGCAGAACCTTCCGTGACCATGGATTTCCGATTCATATCGTATGGCGATCCGGTAACAAACAGCCACCGTAATAATCAACAAAAAGGAGGAATGGGAAAATGAAAAAATATCTGTTCGTGACGCTTTTGGCTATGGTAATGTTACTTCCGCCGCAGGGTGTTTTTGCGCAGACGCACAACAGCCCCGCTAAAATGAATCTTGCCGGCATCCCACCGGAAGGTGGTCATATCAATGCCTTTCGCATTGATAAAATTATCGGTTCCAAGGTGATCAATCTCGAGGGTCAACACGTCGGCACCATTGATGATCTCGTCATCGACATCGATACGGGAACGATCGGGTATGCCGTCCTTGAATTTGGCGGATTTATGGGTTTCGGCGACAAGCTGTTTGCCGTTCCCTGGCAATCTCTGACGCCGGTTGCGGCCGAAGGAATCTTCATCATCGATCAATCAAAAGCCAAGCTGGCCAAAGCGCCGGGCTTTGACAAGAACGATTGGCCCGATGTCGGCGACCGGAGTTGGGGCGCCGGGATATACGAATTCTATCGCCATCACCTTCCCCGCCCCCACATCGCTTCGGTTGCGGCAGCCCCTCCGAAAGCGGAAGGCTTTCACGGCTACCGGCCTTATCCTGGGTATGAGACCGAGCCTTACCCCTATCCGAGTGTTTGGCAAAACCTCTACGGAGAAATCTTCGATCCTGCAAAAATTGCAACCGTTAGCGGAAAGATATTAAAGGTGGAATATCGCGAGGGGGTAAGACTGATAATTTACAGCGACGCGAAAAAGCCGGTTCTGGTGGTCTTAGGGCCGGCCGGATTTTTCGAAGGTCAGGAAAGGGTCTTGAAGCCGGGCGATAAGGTTACCGTGACCGGTTCAAATATAATCCTGGATGATACACCCCTTATGATCGCTATAAAAGTCCGCGAGGGAAAGGAAGAAATGCGGTTAAGAGACAATCTCGGCCATCCGGTTTGGATCGGGTGGAAACAAGTTCAATAACCGTTTTGCTCAAGTTTCGCACCCCTGATTTCGCGGTAAAGCCTGAGATGCGAAACTTGAGGGTTTTGATTCGATTGTCCGGGAATCAACACGGCAGCGCGTGTTCCCTTTTTAATGTCAGACTTTGAGGTCCTGCCGGTGTCCGTGTTTGTCTTACAATCGGGGACACCCAGGCCACCCACAATCCGGACTGCGCGCCAGAGCTTGCGCCTTCGGCCGAGATTCGTCTTTTCCGGCCGTATCGCGACGGCCGTCGGCCTGACGGGCTAAATACCGTCTCGACCTTATTTAAGCAGGAAAATCACTGTATTCTACTGAAAAGCAGGCGTCGCCTCTTGTCAATCACAGAAAAAAAAGTTAATCATTAGCACCTGCAAGCCGCTAGGCGAGCAAGCGCCGGTATTGGACCGGACGCCGGTGCTTGAAACCACCTTCCAAAAGGAAAGGAGACCAGAAAAATGAAACAAAATCCTCTGCTGAGGGTACAGGATTTCGGGCAAAGTATCTGGCAGGATTATATCCGTAGAAAGATGATTCTCAGCGGCGAGCTCAAAAAGCTTATCGATGAGGATGGGATACGGGGTGTCACATCGAATCCCGCAATATTCGATAAGGCCATCGCCGGCAGCCCCGACTACGACGACTCGATTCGGGCCATGGCACTGGACGGCAAGGACATCGAAGCGATATATCAGACGCTCACCGTGGAAGACGTGCAAAATGCCGCCGACGAATTCCGGCGCCTGTACGATTCCTCGGATGGAAAACACGGTTTTGTCAGTCTCGAAGTGAATCCGCATCTGGCGCATGATGCCGCAGGAAGCATTGCAGAAGCGCGCCGCTTATGGCAAGCGTTGGACCGGCCGAATGTTTTTATCAAGGTCCCTGCAACCGAAGAAGGGCTCAGCGCGATTCAACAGCTCATTGGTGAAGGAATCAATGTCAATGTGACCTTGCTGTTCGGTCTGCCGCGCTATCGCAAAGTGGCCGAAGCCTATATCGCCGGGCTGGAAACCCGGGCGGCCAACGGCCGGCCGTTGGAAAGAGTTGCTTCGGTAGCCAGTTTTTTCTTGAGTCGAATCGATGTGCTGGTCGATAAGATGCTGGAGCAAATCCTGCAAAATGAGAGTCCCCAGGCCGAACTCGCGGCTGAGCTGCGTGGCCAAGTTGCCATCGCCAGCGCCAAACAGGCGTATCAGATTTACAAGGAAATTTTTAACGGTGACCGATTCAGAGAACTTGCCGCTAAAGGCGCTCGCACCCAACGGGTATTGTGGGCCAGCACCAGCACCAAAAATCCGGATTATCCGGATGTGAAATATGTGGAGGCCTTGATCGGTCCGGAAACGATCAATACCCTGCCGCAAGAAACGCTGCGTGCCTATCGCGATCATGGCCAACCGGCTGCCCGAGTGGAAGACGGTCTCGAAAAAGCGGGCCGGGTACTGGCGCAGCTGGCGCAACTCGATATGGATATCGATGAGATCACCCGGCAGCTGGAAGATGAGGGTGTCGAAAAGTTCAATAAACCGTTTGACAGCCTGATGAAAACCCTCAAGGAGAAGCGCGGCAAAGTTTTAAATAAAAACCGCGATTCATAAACCCTATTACTGAGAGGGCAGAAATATTTCGTTAAATAACGCTGGCGAGGATCAGATGATGAAAATTTCTGAAGTTTCGACCTTGTTTCTGGACATTGGAGGCGTTCTGCTCACCAACGGTTGGGACCGCCATATGCGCAAGGCGGCCGCAGACGAGTTCAATCTTGATTATGAAGAGATGAATGAACGGCACCACCTCACGTTCGATACATACGAAGAGGGCAAATTAAGCCTGAGCGATTATCTCCAAAGAGTTGTGTTTTTTGAGAAAAAAAGTTTTTCCCAGGATAAATTCAAAGACTTTATGTTTGCCCAGTCCAAACCTAAAGACGAAATGATTGATCTTATCAAGAGCTTGAAGGAGCGCTATGGATTGAAGGTGGCCGCGATTAGCAATGAAGGGCGGGAATTGACCATTCATCGAGTAAAGAAGTTCAATTTAGGCTCGTTTATCGATTTCTTTATCTCTTCTTGTTTTGTTCATTTCCGGAAACCGGATGTGGATATTTTCCGATTGGCTCTCGACTGCGCTCAAGTGCCGCCCGCTGAAGTTGGCTACATAGACGATCGTGCGTTGTTCGTGGAAGTCGCAGCGGGACTGGGGATTCGTGGTATTCAGCACAGCGGTTTTGAACGCACTCGTGCAGCTCTTGTTCAATTGGGCTTGAGTCTCGAATTGTAAAAAGTGGCTGCTAAAGATGATTAAAGGAGGCACTGATGATGGCCGATCAAGGATGTGATTTAGGATTAATCGGGTTAGGTGTTATGGGCCGCAACTTCGCCTTGAACGTGGCCGATCACGGCTTTTCCGTGGCCGGCTGCGATCTCGCTGCGGATAAGGTCCAAAAGCTGGCAGCGGAGAAAACTGAGGGTCTTGATGTCCGGGCCGGTGCTGATCTCAAGGAATTCGTTGGATGGCTGCGACGTCCACGGGCCGTCATGCTGCTGGTTCCGGCGGGCGAACCGGTCGATTCGGTCATCGAAGAAATCGCGCCTTTGCTTGACAAAGGGGATCTCATCATCGACAGCGGCAATTCCAGGTTTGTCGATACGGACCGGCGCAGCGAATCACTCGCTGAAAAAGGCCTGCAGTTCATGGGGATGGGGATGTCCGGCGGCGCGTCGGGGGCGCGGCATGGTCCGAGCCTGATGCCGGGCGGCCCCCAAGACGGCTATGCAAGGGTCCGCTCCATGCTGGAGGCGGCCGCGGCCCATGTCGATGGTGAGCCGTGCGTTACGCATCTGGGTGCCGGATCGGCCGGCCACTATGTAAAAATGGTTCACAATGGCATCGAGTACGGCATCATGCAGCTTATCGCCGAAGCATATGACCTGATGAAAAGAGGCCTGGGGCTGGAAGCTGAAGCACTCCATAAAATTTTTGACCAGTGGAACCAGTCGGAGCTCAACGCTTATTTGATAGAAATAACCGCCGCTATTTTCGCCAAGCAGGATGACAAAACCGGCAACCCGCTGGTCGAGATGGTCTTGGACCATGCCCGGCAGAAGGGAACCGGCAAATGGGTCTCCTGGGATGCCATGGATCTGCAGGTGGCGACGCCGACCATCGATAGCGCGGTGATGATGCGCAACCTGTCGAGCCGCAAAGCCGAGCGGGAACATGCCGCCAACGTCTTAAATGGCCCCGCGAGCGGCTTGCGCCAGGACAATCAAAAATTTATTGGACAGCTCAAAAACGCCCTCTTCGCAGCCATGATCATCACCTATGCCCAGGGCATGGCATTGCTTACCCGGGCCTCTGAATCCCGCCGGTATGGATTGGACCTGGAGGCGGTGGCCCGCATCTGGCGCGGCGGATGCATCATCCGGGCCGGTTTGCTGGAGGATATCCGCGGCGCCTATCGGAGTCAGGGGGATCTGACCAACTTGCTGCTGAACCCCCAGCTGGGTCAAGCGGTCATGCAGCGCCAGGATGATTTACGCAGCGTGGTCCGCTCCGGCGTCGATTGGGGTCTGCCGGTACCGGCATTGATGGCATCTTTATCTTATTTTGATGCCTACCGCAGCGCAAGGCTGCCGGCCAACCTGGTGCAGGCTCAACGGGACTGCTTCGGATCGCACACCTATGAGCGGGTGGACAGCGATGGGGTGTTTCACACACAGTGGGCTGAGAGCTGAGGAGGAATGAATGGAGACTAAAAAGCGACCGAATGCGACGATCTTTGTTATTTTTGGCGCGGCCGGCGATCTGACCTGGCGCAAGCTCATACCCGCGCTTTACAATCTTTACCTGGACCGCTGGATGCCGGATCGGTTTCAGGTTCTCGGAGTGGATCGCAGCGATATGGGCGACAGCAAGTTCCGCGATCGTTTGCGCGAAGGTGTCGACCGGTTTTCACGGCGCGGCAAAACCGAAAGCAAACAATGGCAGGCCTTTGCCAAGAATTTGCTTTATCACAAGGCTGATATGACCCAAGATGATACGTATAACGATTTATCCCAAAAAATATCTGCGCGGGATAAAGACTGGGACACGCGTGCCAACCGTATTTTTTATCTTGCCGTTCCGCCCAGCATGATTGAAATCATAACCGAACATCTTGCCAAAGCAAAATTGAACAAGGATCGTGAGCGATCGCGGGTGGTTATCGAAAAACCCTTTGGGCGAGATCTGGAATCGGCCAGGAAATTGAATCAGCATCTCACATCCAAGTTCAAGGAATCGCAGCTGTTTCGCATCGATCATTATCTGGGAAAGGAAACGGTGCAGAACATTTTGGCGTTTCGATTCGGCAATTCCATGTTCGAACCGATTTGGAATCGCCAGAATATCGATCACGTCCAGATCACCGTCGCTGAACAGGTCGGCGTGGGACACCGCGGCGGATACTACGAACAGGCGGGTGCCTTGCGGGATATGATCCAAAATCATCTTCTGCAAATCTTATGTTTGATTGCCATGGAAGCCCCGGTTTCTTTTGATGGCAACGAAGTCCGCAATAAGAAAGTGGATGTACTGCACGCTATTCGTCCGATCTTCGCGGAGCAGGTGCATCACATGGCTGCCCGCGGCCAATACGGCGGGGGCTGGATCGAGGGCGAGCATGTGGCGGCCTACCGCAGCGAGGATGATGTGGATGAAGGCTCGGATACCGAGACGTTTGCGGCTGTCAAATTCTACATTGACAACTGGCGTTGGCAGGGCGTGCCGTTTTATTTGCGAACCGGCAAGTGCCTGCCGGTGAAAACGTCGGAAGTGGCCATCCAATTTCGGCCTGTGCCGCATCAGACATTTCCCGCCGCCGCCTTGCTCGATTGGCGGCCGAACCGGCTGATTATCGCCATCCAACCGGAGGAGGGAATTCTGCTGCGCTTCGGCGTCAAGCACCCGGGACTTTCTTTTCATCTGTCGCCGGTGATGATGCAGTTTTACTACCGCGAAGCCTTCAAAGCCAAACCGCCGGAGGCCTATGAAACATTGCTCTTAGATGTCATGGAGGGCGATGCGACGCTATTCATGCGGGCCGATCAATCCGAAGCGGCCTGGGCGGTAATTGCGCCAATTCTTGAGGTTTGGGAAAGTGTCAAGTCTACTGATTTTCCCAATTATGCGGCCGGCAATTGGGGGCCGGAGGAGGCCGATATCCTGATTGCCCAGGACGGCAACACCTGGGTCGTTCCCACTTTGCTGCAGTGCCGTGAGGACACATCCGTGTGCCGGGTGACAACGGATCCGGCGTCATGAGTCGATTTTATCCTGACAAGGAGAAAAGAAATGGGTCTATCCGCCGTGGGTGTCGATCTGGGGGGAACCAAGATCGCCGTAGCGTTGGTTAATGAGCAGGGCCGAATATTGAAGTCGTCGCGTCTCGCAACGGATGTCGAGGGTGGTGCATCCGCGGTTGTGGCGCAAATCACTGAATCCGTAAATAGGCTGGTGGGCAATTCGGATTCTTCAGTTGCCGGAATAGGCGTGGGCGTCGCCGGTCAGATTGAAGCTGAGAGCGGAGTCGTGCGTTTTGCACCCAATTTGGACTGGCATGATGTGCCGCTGCAGTCTCAACTCAGCGCAGCCTGCAACTTACCGGTTGTTATCACCAATGACGTGCGGGCCATAACTTGGGGCGAATGGCTGTTTGGGGCCGGCAAGGGCTGCGATAATTTAATTTGTGCCTTTGTGGGCACCGGCATCGGCGGCGGCGTGGTGATCAATGGCAACGTGGTAAGCGGCTGCAGCAACACGGCGGGAGAAATCGGCCATATCACGATCGACCTGCAGGGGCCCCGGTGCACCTGCGGTAACCGCGGCTGCCTGGAGACGCTGGCGGGTGGCTGGGGCATCGCGCATCAAGCCCAACAGGCGGTTGCCGCTGATCCGGCAGCAGGCGCGAAACTGCTCGAGATGGCGGAGGGAAAAGCGGAGGAGATATCTGCCAAACTGGTGGCGGAGGCTTACAAAAAGGGAGATGCGCTGGCGCAGAAACTGGTAGAAACGGCAGGCCAAGCGTTGGTGGCGGGCATGGTCAGTCTGGTGAACGCCTTCAATCCTGGCCGGCTGATTTTGGGCGGCGGCGTTATCGATGGTCTGCCTGAGCTGGTCGAACGGGTGCAACGGGAAGTAGCAGAGAAAGCGTTGGCGGCAGCCACAAACTCCCTGCAAGTTGTCAGCGCCCAACTCGATGAGGAAGCCGGTGTGATTGGGGCAGCGGCCTTCGCGATGCAATCCTTAAAATCTGAGAATTAATGACATATGAAATATGATCGCATTACCCGCTGGCTCCATGCCGGCATTGCCCTTGGCGTGATGGTTCAGCTTTTTTCCAGCCTGTTTATGGACGTTCCCACACCGGGGCGACCTTTGGCAGAAACCGGTTACCGCATTTTTTCAGTCCACCGATGGTCGGGCATAACTGTTGCGACCCTGGTCATCCTTCACTGGCTTTGGGGATTGAGCGGCCATGTCGCTGGGGGGTGGGGACATTTATTCCCCTGGTTTTCCGGACGACGGCTCCGGAATCTCATCTCCGATATAAAGGATGTGCCAAAATGGCTGCAGGGAGCCTTCCCCGACCAACGGGAAGAAACGATACCTCTTGCCGCTGCTATCCACGGGTTGGGATTGTTGGTGGTTTCAGCCATGGCCCTGAGCGGTACAACCATCTTTTTCGGTATGGGGACTCATGGTTCCATGAGTCGCCTTGTGGCGCTAGTGAGAGAGGGGCACATGTACATGGGAAACGTGTTGTGGGTTTATTTTTTGGGCCATGTTGGCCTAGCCGTGCTGCACCAATGGCGCGGCAATCGGCTCATCACCAACATGTTTAATCTTGTAAATAAAAAATCGCCAGGTTAAAGCGCAACCGGGTTTGCTCTGATCGCCTTGCGTCAAACGACTTCAATGTTTGTGTAGTTCTGCCAGATACCGTGCAGATTGCACTTAATCTCGGCAACCAGGGAAACCGTTTTGCCCTTCAGCTCATTTGCCGGCAGGATGTTGAATTTGACCTCGGCTTTTAAATAGCCGTGGGAACGGAAAATAACGTTTCCCGCCGGTTCGTTTCCAATATTGAGCTGCAAATGCTCAATCCAATGCGTCGGTCCCATCGGATGGGCTGTTTTGCCGATGGTTACCTCGACCGGAAAAACTTCACCGGCTTTTACCCGGTTCGGATTCTTTATTACCGGTGCATGCAGCTTTTCGAGGCCGGTTTCCTCCGCCGGATTCTTGACGCGGTTTATACCCCGCCAAAGGGTTTCATCCACCTGAACAGGATAATACTCTTTTGCCAAGGCATTGCCCTTGCCGAGTATCATCAGGGCACCGCCCCAAATCGCAGTCCTGAAAAAATTTCTTCTATCCATCTCTGCACCTCCTGGGTCATAGTAAATTGATTTGTGTAAAACTGGAATCCTCTATGTATTCTTTCTCAATCAACTCGGGTGTTTCATGCTGCATTTGCGGCGGCATCATATTCAGACCAGTATTATTATTCCCGAGCGTGGATCTGCTTTGAGGTTCAAATGGGCGGATGGAATCCGGCCAAAGCAGTCCGGATTCCAGCGCCTTACTTAAAGTTTCGCTCGCCGTCCATCAGTTTGGATTTTATTTATTTGATTTTTTTCCATCCCATCCAGACCGGGTACCCCTCTTTGTCTCTTACCTGTATTTCTTCGTTTCCCTCCGTAATTTTAGTCGCAATCAGATAGGGGGTATCGTCCGCTATTACCTTTGAGCCGGTCACCGTTACCTGATCGCCCGGTTTCAAGACCTTTCTTTGACCTTCGAAATAACCGGTTGGTCCCAAAGCCACTAGAACCGGTTTTTTCGCGTCGGTATAGATTATCAGCATTATTTCCTCATAATATTGAATCTTTACGATTACTCCGGCAACGGTATCGATGGTCTTGGGATTAAAAATTTCCCCATAGAGGTCTCCCCAAACAGCGGGATAACCGCCGCCTCGATAACCCGGATGGCCGGGTCGGTAGCCGGGATGCATTACCTGCTTTCCAGGTGCCGACGGAGCCGCCGGGGGCCGATGGGAGGCAGCGTGATGCCGATAGAACGCTAAGATCCCGGCCTGCCAACTCCGGTCGCCGATATCCGGCCAGCTGCTCTTGTCAAAGCCCGGCGCTTTTTCCAGCTTTGCTTTGGACTGATCGAGGATGTATATCCCTTCGGCGGGAACCGCTGTCAGGGATTGCCACGGAACGGGAAAAAGCTTGTCGCCAAAACCCATAAATCCGCCAAATTCAAGGGCGGCGTACACGATGCTTCCGGTGTCGACGTCAATAACCAGATCGTCAATGGTTCCGAGGTCTTGACCTTCGAGATTTATCACTTTGGAACCGATGATATTGTCTACGCGAAAGGCATTGATAGGTTCGTTTTGCGGCATATTGCCGGCTGCGCCTTTAGCGCCCGGGCTTGCCGTCTCTTGTGCAAAAACCCCCAGCGATGAAGAAAGTAAAACAATAGTTAATAAGGTCATAAACGGGTGCTTTTTCATCTTTCGACTCCTTTCTTTGTTAAGTGTTAATCTTGCCTTTTCCCGTTGCGGCTATCGATTCTTTTTATTGCCGCAAATCGTCTGGCCGGGTTTGGCGGGCAAATTCATGAAAACCACGTTGTGGCCGTCACTATGGTCGTGAGCCGTGCGCCGGAAATCATCCCAGGAAAGAACCACGAGACCCCGGTACCAGGATTGCCCTAAACGGCCCTGAACGCCTTCAGCCACAAGGCCGCCGGGCAGTCGCCCGGTGGCACTGGAAAAATAATGAGGCGGATAAACCAGGACGGAGTCTAACGTGGGATAATATTGCGTCGCGCGATGCAGCGGCAATATGTATGCCTGGATTTATAGATCCAGGCATGCGACAACCGGCGCCAATAAAAAAGGGGGTGGAAAAAAATATTGTAAGACATACATCGACAAAAAGTAGGGATAAAATCCTACCCGATTATCAGACTGGCACCGATACCGGGTTCGAGTCCTGAACCTTATAGTGTAATCATCGGACGAAATCAAAAGAAAGGAGAAATATCATGAACACCAAAACAAATTCAGTCGTAGCTGTTTACAACAATCACACCGAAGCGGAAGAGGCTGTTAAGGAATTGGAAAAATCCGGTTTTGACATGAAAAAACTGTCTATCATCGGCAAGGATTATCATGCCGAAGAGCACGTGGTCGGTTACTACAACACGGGAGAGCGTGTCAAATATTGGGGTAAGCTCGGCGCATTCTGGGGCGGTTTTTGGGGACTTCTCTTCGGGTCGGCTTTTTTATTTGTGCCGGGTATCGGCCCGCTTGTGGTCGGAGGTCCGTTAGTTTCCTGGATAATCGGTGCCTTGGAAGGTGCCGTTCTTATCGGCGGGCTTAGCGCTGTCGGCGCCGCGCTTTATAGTATCGGCATTCCAAAAGACAGCATTGTTAAGTATGAGACCTCACTTAAATCCAATAAATTCATAGTGGTTGCCCATGGCAGCGCGGAAGAAATTAATAAAGCCCATGATATCTTAAAAGTTTCGACGGCAACCGAAACAAACGTTCACGAAAATTAGTGCCGACAAAAATTTTACCACACCTGATGCACGCCACTTGATAGTGCCCCTGCAAGTGTCTCGACTTGACTATGTGGGCTTTAGAGTGCAGGTGCTTTGGCACTTGAAGCCCATTGACTGGCCCGGCGTTCAAGGCACGGCCGACGAGGCAAAGCAACATTGGAGGGCGATTGAGTCGCGTGTAGCTGATAAAAATCTGCACCCAGCCATGACCACAACGATCGATGGTATGATAAGGGCAGCCCAGATAAGAAATATGGAGATGGCCGGATTTGCCGCGAAAATAGATCTTGATCCTGGTAGATCTGCTTGAAGGGTACTTCGAATGGAGGATTATTATGTTTTGTTTAAATAAACAAGCAAAATTGGGGTTGCTCTGCATCTTGCTGGTCATCAATGCAATCCCCGCCGCCGCCGGTGCACGTCCAACAGACAGAGAAATCACCCGCTGGGTCCAAGAGGCGCTTAAAACAGATTACCGGATAGGCAACTCAAACATCAAGGTCACAACCGACGCCGGTATCGTCACGCTTTCCGGAGAGGTTACGACGCTGGTTGCAAAAAAATATGCAGACCTTGAAGCCCGGAAAATCAGGGGGGTAATTGATGTCGTCAATAAAATCGATGTTCTGGCTTTATATCGTTCCGACACTGACATCCAGCGGGATTTACGTTTAAGGTATATAAACAGTCTGGACCCGGACTTGCAGAAAATTACCGTCCACGTGTCAGACGGCCGGGTCACGCTTTCCGGTCAGTTAGACTCGGAATCGCAAAGAAGGAGAGCCGGGCTGATCGCCACGGAGCTGCAAGGGGTAAAAGCGGTCAACAATAATTTGGCAGTCGTTGTCAAACAACCCCGAACCGATCAGGAGATTCGCCAAGATATTCTTAATACCTTGGGACGTGACGTTTATTTTGCGGATGTGGTTATCGACGTCCATTTCCACAGCGGGATTGTCATTCTGACGGGAAAGGTCGACACCGCGTATCAAAAAAAACGCGCCGCGGAGGACTGCCTGCTGATCGCCGATGTCAAAGCGGTAAAAAATTATCTTGTGACCGGAAGGGAACATGCCAGCGGGATACGAACGAAAACTCCCGTACCGACGGACACACAACTCGAAAATAATGTGCGCGAAGCGCTGTTTCAGGATTTGCATATCATCAATCCTTTTCGAATAGAGGTTGAAGCCAAGGATGGTCGCGTGACACTTCGCGGCGTGGTCGCTTCGCTTCATCAACAATCGCTTGCTGTGCAGGATGCACATGAGGTGGTCGGTGTCATCGGGGTGACCGATCTGACCTCGATCGGAACTGAGCGGCAGGACGCCAATGCCGTTTATGAAAATATTCGATTTGCGCTGAACACGGATAGTGAGCTCAACAAATTCAATATCAGCATCGCGGTGAAAAACGGTATCATCATTCTATCCGGCGATGTGAAGACCGCTTATGAGAAAACGCATGCCGCAAATATTGCATCACGCATCAAAGGCGTGCGGAAGGTGACAAACCAGATCAAAGTCAACGCCCTTGCCAGATACAATGATGCGACACTGAAAAGACAGATCGAAAGTCGCCTGGCCCACAACGGTCAGACCCAAGGGATTGCCGACCAGATTGAATTGCAGGTTAGCGACGGCATGGTTACCTTGAGCGGTACGGTAGATACATGGGCGGAGTGCACGGAGGCTGCATCTGTCGCCGCCTTAACCGATGGTGTTAGAAGCGTTGTCAACCGACTCAAGGTCAAGGGGGTGAATTACTATACACCGGGCGAATATGATAATTTTCCAGAACCCATGCCATAAATCCGGCAGGGCCGCGCCATGCAAAACGATCCAAAAATGATTATTTAATTCAGCCGGTGTATAAAAAATGACCGATTCCACCAGTGCCAAACAAATCAAGTCGATTAGCTTTGTCATTCTTTCGCTTCTGTCCATTGTCATCGGTGCAGCAGCAGGATTCGGGGCGGTCAGTTTCCGGGCCATGGTAGCTTTCGTCCACAACCTCATGTTCACCGGAAAACTGTCTCTGACATATGACGCCAGCATTCATACGCCGCCCAGCATCTGGGGCGCATTCGTTATTCTGGTTCCCGTGGTCGGGGCGGCAGGCGTGGCCTTCCTGGTTAAGAAGTATGCTCCAGAAACAAAAGGCACGGGCGTGCCGGAGGTCATCGATTCAATTTATTATAACAAGGGGATTGTAAGTCTCTTCAAGGCGGCCATTAAATCCGTTGCCTCGGCTCTGTCCCTGGGCAGCGGCGCTTCGGTCGGTCGCGAAGGTCCCATCATTCAGATCGGGTCGGCTTTTGGTTCTATGATAGGCCAGATTCTTCCCATGTCTGCCTGGCAGCGCATTACCCTGGTCGCGGCGGGTGCCGGCGGCGGTATTGCCGCTACATTTAACACCCCGGTGGGTGGCATGTTATTCGCCACCGAAGTTATGCTGCACGAAGTCAGCGTGCGAACCCTGGTGCCGGTGGCGATATCCTCCGCGACCGGCGCATATATCGGTCAAAATTTCTTCAGCGCTCACCCGGCTTTCGAAGTCCCTTTTTTCAAAGAATTCACCATTCATATCGCAAATCCCTGGGTGCTGATATCCTATATCGGCCTGGGCGTCATTGCCGGTCTGTTCTCGGCCGTTTCCATTAAAACGATCTACAGCTTTGAGGACTTTTTCGATAAGCATGTGCCGGGCAATTATTTTACCCGTCATATGCTCGGGATGCTTATCGTGGGTGTTATCATATATTTCATGATGCGCATCTGGGGGCAGTATTATGTGGAGGGCGTTGGGTATGCCACCATTCAGGATGTGCTGAGCGGGAAACTTTCCATACTCTATCTGCTAATACTGCTGGCCTTTTTAAAGCTGCTGGTGCTCTCTTTGAGCCTTGGCAGCGGCGCTTCCGGGGGCGTCTTTTCGCCGCACCTTTATATCGGCGCCACCATCGGAGGAGCTTATGGCATATTTCTGGGGCACCTCTTTCCGAATCTTCCCTTCAGTGCGCCGGCCTTTGCCGTGGCGGGGATGGCGGGGGTTGTTGGCGGATCGACCGGGGCGGCAATCGCTGCCATCATTATGATTTTTGAAATGACTGTGGATTACAACGCCATTATTCCCATGACAATTACGGTTGCTGTGAGTTACGGCGTGCGGCGCTATTTTGTGGAAGAAACCGTCTATACGCTCAAAATCGTGCGTCGGGGGCGCCTCATGCCGAAAGCCTTGCAAACAAACTTCTACCTGCTGAAACAGGCAAAAAAAGCGATGAGAACCAATTTTTCGATCATCCATGCTACTAGCGGCATCAATGATTTTGCGCATCTGGTTTCCGCGCACAGCGGCATCACCCATTTTTTGGTGGAAGATAAGGGCGAGATTGCAGGCTATCTTACCCGGGACGCGGCACTGGAAGTCTACCGGCGCAATAGCAGCACCGATACCATACCGGCGCTGATGCGGAAAGATTATCTGGCGATTGCGGGAGATCGCCCCCTTTCCGATGTAGTGGATGGATTGCGCTCCGGCAAGGCAGCCATTGTGCTGGTAACGACGGAAAATGGTACGGCCACGGCCGGGAATGTCAGCGGTTTCATCACGAAGGACCTTATCGTCGATTCTATGGTGGATGATTTGGCGCTCTTTACCGAATAAGCACTGGCAGCGAAACCCGCCAGCACCAAAACGGTTTTCCCCTCGAAAAATGTACCGATCAACACGGCCCAGTAGCCGTAGGTTTCGATGAAGTGCTCCAGCATTAAAATTTCAACAGTTGCAGTTTCGATCGACACCTGCAGCGAACCTGCCGACGGGTGCATCAGCGGGCCTTCGGCGCGAGCGGCGGGTAGCGTTCATCGACTTGCTTCAAGTCCGACTGCACCCGCTGCCAGAGCTTTTTATAGGCCTCATCCAGAGACGTTTCCATCACGGCGAGCTGGCCCTCGCTGACAATGATTCGCTGCAATTCGGGGATCTGCAGCCGGGAGGAGGATTTGAGGTAGACCGGTTGGATGTAAAATATGCTCCGGCCGATGGGCAGAATGATCACCCGGCCGCGGATGACCTGAGAGCCGGCCTGGTCCCAGAGGGTGAACTGTTGGGCGATCCTCGGCTCTTCATTGATGATGGCAAAGATCTGGGTCGGGCTGAGCACCAGTTCGCCCTTGGGGAATTCGTAGATTATGAGTTTACCGTAGTTGGTATCGTCGCAGCCGGCAACGGCCATGGCCCGCAGGTTGCTGCTGCCTCGGGGGATCATGGGCAGCAACAGGAGGAAGTCGAGTCGATCGGGTTGAAACAGGTTCAGCGTCAGGTAATGGGGCTTCATCGGTTGGGCTTTGCCTTGGTGGAATTCGTCCGCGTAAGTCCACAGATCTTCTTCCTGATAGAAAACCTTCGGGTCGGTCTGGTGGTATTTGGTGTAGATGCGCATCTGGATGTCGAACAGGTCGCGGGGGTAGCGGACATGCCGGCGGATGTCCGCCGGCATGTCCGCCTTGTCCTTAAAGAGACCCGGGTAGATGCGGCTGTAAGCGCGCACGATCGGGTCCTTTGAATCGAAAATGTAATAGTCCACCGTTCCGTTGTAGGCATCCACGACGATTTTGACCGAATTGCGGATGTAGTTGAAGCGCGTGCCGTTTTCATTCGACGGGGCGGCGTCCGGATACCAGTTGGAAGTGGTGTAGGCATCCTGGATCCAGAAAATCCCGCGCGAGGTGGTCACCATGTAAGGAGTCTGGTCCAGCACCAGAAACGGCGTCAGGGTCTGAATCCGTTCGACGATGTTGCGCCGCAAAAGAATCCTGCTCCGGTCACTCATGCGGGTGGTGAAGAAAAGATTGCGGTCCTTGAAATGCCAGGCAAAGACCAGCCTGCGAATCAGCGAGGAGACCGGAACACCGCCTTTGCCCTGGTAGTTGATCATCACGTTGTCGTTGCCCTTGGGATAGTCCATTTCACCGGTGCTGTTGGGAGCGACGGCATAGGGCGCGGGTTGCAGTCCGTAATAAATGCCCGGCTGTTGAACACTCAGTCCGTAGTCGGAACGAATGGGAATGCCCTGCATGAACCAGAGCATCGGAGTTCCGCCGCTCTGGTTGGCCGGCGTCATGGCCGCACCGTAGCCGTGCGTGTACATCAGGTGCCGGTTGATCCAGTTGTGGGCATCGCCTGGAAGGTTCCGGTAGTCGAGTTCCCTGGGAGCCACGAAGACCTGCGCAAATTTGTCCTCGATGGTGTAGCGGTCGACGGTCACCGTCGAAAACGTATAGTAAGACCGCAATTTCTGAAGTTGTTCCAACACCGGTTCCAAGGTCCGGGCTTTCCAGAGCGGGATGTTGCGGAGCACCTTTTTGACGTGGGGGTCGTTGTAATGGGCCATTTGGGTTTCAGGCGAAAAGTCGCGCACTGTGACCTTCTCGAGATGATAGGCCTGGAGGGTCGCTTGAATGTTCTTGGCGATAAACGGCGCTTCCCGGGCAAATTCGTTGGGCTTGACGATGTATTTTTTGACGACTTCCGGCAGAAAGGCAGAGTATCTGGCTCCCAGCACGACCAAAAATCCCAAAAGCAGCACGGCAAAGACCTTGAAGCCTTTGTGGTAATGAATCGCCAGAACCAGACAAATAACCGATGCAGTCCAGAAGAACAGCTGCAGCCATATCAAGGGCACGGTCAGCTTCAGGTCCACGAAGCCGGGGCCGAAGAAGAGCGGCGCGTAGCTGGTTTTGTAGACCAGCTCGTTGCGCTGGAGAATGAAGTCCCAGGATTCGATCAGAAAGGTCAGCAACAGGACGAGGCTGAGGTGCCACTTGGCCGCTGCCGGCAGGTGCCGGTTCCGCCGGGCGAGCAGCCGGCTTTCGGTCCAGTACAGCAGGGACAGTCCCAGAAATAAAATGATGAAACCCAGCAACAGGCGGGACTGAATCATGCGGTAGATGGGAAATGAGAACAGGTAGTAGGAAATGTCCTTGCCGAAGACCGGGTCGATAACACCGGCAGCGGGTCCGAAAACATAGAACAGAAACATTTCCCAGTGCCGGTAGAGGGGGATTGCGATCAGTATGGCCAGCCCCAATGCAAGGGGGATGGAAAGGGCCAGAGAGCCAGCACGGAACCAGTGATACAGTTTGGCGTAGGGGGAAAGATCGCCCGGGTTGCGGTCGGCGGGGCCGACAGAATCCGGTAGAACCCGGGATGCGACGCGCATGTTGAAAAAAAATAAGCCAGCGAAAACCAGGATCACCACGCTGAACACGGTGTAGCTGTATAACATTCGCTGCCAGAAATAAAATTCGTATCCCAGCGCATGATACCACCAGATGTCTACAAGCTTTTCCAACCCGTAGACGACCAGCACGACGACGAGAACGGCCAGCAGGGCTAAAATGATCCCGATGGTGACCTTGCGCCACTTTACGGTTGACATTCGGTATCTCCTTTTCGATCTTTGTTAGGGTTGTTTCTTTACGCTCAGCATTACTAGCTGCTCAAGAGTCAATTATGAGCCACTGCGCGGATAACGTTGATTTTCAACAACCGCGCGGTAATGAAAAAGCCTTTTCGTCTCGATTCCTCACCGCTAAATTCCGCATTGCAGAGCGGATCGGTTGCAGCAACTGGTTTGCTCATTATCTTTTTTTCCTTTCGTTATCTACCCCTTTACTTCTCGAAAATCGTTCCGCCGGGTCTTGCCGGTAAAATAGTGCCAATTGTTCATAAAGCTCTGGATGGCGTTGTTTCAATTGGATTGGTTTTTCAAAAAAAGTCTCTGTAACCACCGCGAAAAACTCGGCCGGGTTGGTGGCGCCGTAGGCATCCAGGTCTGTCTCATGGTGATGCTGTAAATCGTTGATCAGATTTTGATATTCGCTTCCCAGCACCCGTGCCCAGGCAATATACATGGAACGGCGCGACAGAAGCGGCGCGCCTTCGTTGGCTCCCGACTCACTGTCCAGTTGGTGGGCAAATTCATGGAAAACCACGTTTTGACCGTCGTTGTGGTCGTGCGCCGTGCGACGGACATCATCCCAGGAAAGAACCACGGGACCCCGGTACCAGGATTCCCCCAAACGGCCCTGAACGCCTTCAGCCACAAGGCCGCCGGGCAGTCGCCGGGCGGCACTGGAAAAGTAATGATGCGGATAAACCAGGATGGAGTCTAACGTGGGATAATAATCCGTCGCGCGATGCAGCAGCAATATGCACGCTTGGGCGGCGATGACGACTCTTATTTCGTCGTTGATTTCCTGCCCGCCGCAGCCTTCGAACGTCTTTTCAGCCAGAAAAACCTGGATGTGTCCGCGCAGCTCGGCTTGATCCTCCGGCGTCAAGCGGTGATAATAGGTGACATTTTTTTCCAGAATTTCCTCCCATTTTTGCGGAAACGGCCGGTTGCGGATACGCTGGCGTTTCTTGTGCTTCAGTCCAAACATGTTGCCCATCCCTTGCATTTGTTGCGTCCGTTTTGAAACACTGACCGTTCATTGAACTTACCTCCTTTGGCCGCCCGGCGGAGTTTTAGGATGCGCCGGAGCGTCAGGTTTTAGATTCATTTTCTTTTTTTGAATTGCGCGGGCCGAGTATGGCTACAATGTCATGTTCGTCCATTTTTTCTTTTGCGAGCAATACTTGCGCCATTTTTTCGAGATTATCGCGTTTGACCGTCAGCAGTTGTTTGGCATCCTCGTAGCAGGTGCGAATTATTTCCTGGGTTTCGTCGTCGATCATCTGCTCGAGTTTTTCAGAATGCTGCATAAGGCCGGGACCCTGCCCCAGAAACAGATCCTGCTGATGGTCGACCAGCGATATATTCGGCGCCTGCTGGCTCATCCCGTAAACCGTGATCATATTGCGTACAATTTTGGCTATTTTTTCAAGGTCGTTGGAGGCACCGGTCGACACCTCGCCAAAGATAATTTCTTCGGCCGCCCGGCCGCCCAGCAGCCCTTTGATTTTTCCGATCAGCTCGGAGCGCGACATCAGAAAGCGGTCTTCCAGCGGGGTTTGCAGGGTGTAGCCCAGCGCGCCGATACCCCGCGGCACAATGGAGACTTTCTGGACCGGATCCGCTCCGGGCGTAAAATGGCCCACGATGGCATGCCCGGATTCATGGTAGGCGACCACCTCCCGTTCGTGGGGATTGATCAGTTTGTTCTTTTTCTCCAGCCCGGCAATCACCCGCTCGATCGCATCCTGGAAATGTTGCTGAGCGATTTCGATCTGATCTTTGCGGGAGGCTAACAGCGCCGCTTCATTGCAGACATTGGCAATTTCGGCCCCCCCGAATCCGGGGGTTTCGGCCGCCAGTTTATGCAGATCGACGTCGTCTTTGAGGGTCAAATCCCGGGTGTGCACTTCAAAGATGCGAACCCGTCCGATTAAATCCGGTCGATCCACCAGAATCTGGCGGTCAAAGCGCCCGGGCCTCAGCAGCGCCGGGTCCAAAACCTCCGGGCGGTTGGTGGCGCCCATGATGATGATTCCGATTTGGGGATCGAACCCGTCCATTTCGCTGAGCAACTGGTTGAGCGTGTTTTCGCGTTCATCGTTGCGACCCATGTAAGGACCCTGGGACCTGCTCTTGCCGACGGCATCCAACTCGTCGATAAAAATAATGCAGGGCGCCTTGGCCTTGGCTTCTTTAAAGAGATCGCGCACCCGGGCCGCCCCGACGCCGACAAACATCTCGACGAAATCCGAGCCGCTCAGGTTAAAAAAAGGCACGTCGGCCTCACCGGCCACGGCGCGCGCCAGCAGCGTTTTGCCCGTTCCCGGCGGGCCCACCAGCATGATGCCTTTGGGCAGTTTGGCCCCCAGGCGCGTGTATTTGCCCGGCTCTTTTAAAAAGGACACGACTTCTTTGACTTCTTCAACCGCCTCATCGACCCCGGCGACATCTTCAAACGTGACTTTGAGGGAGGGATCGACTTCATAAATTTTGGCTTTGTTTTTGCCCAGGTTCAAAAAGCCGGGTCCCCCGCCTTTGCCCATTTTGCGCATAATCCAACCCCAGACCAGAAAAAGAATGCCGAATGGAATGATCCAGTTGGAAATCAAATGGGAGAAGAAATGCGATTCGATCTTTCCCCGATACGTGACGCCATGCTTTTGCAGGTCTTCCTGCAGGGTTGGATCGGTGAGGGGAACAACCGTAAATTGGCGTTTGATTTCCCGGCGCCGGGCCTGTTTCGTTTGGGACAGTTTTTTTTCAAAAGCGAGATACCAGGGGGTTTGCTTTTGCTGCGGCGTAAAGCCGGGCTTCGGGGCCGCGGCGCTTTTCCTGGTATCGTTTTTTTTTGCTGTGGTGCCTTTCTTGGTATCGGTTTCTTTTGCTGCGGTGGTGGTCTGCGTCTCAGCTTTTGGAGAAGCCTGTTCCGATTTCAGCAACCCGTAGATCCGGTCAGTCTCTATGATTACACTTTCGATTTTATTCTTTTCGATCAGGTCCCGAAATTTGCTGTATGGCAGCTCCTTAACCGCGGGTCCGGAAAAAAACATCGATTCCAACAACAGAATCAATAAAAATATGGTCAAGTAATAGCCGATTGAAAACTTGGGTCGTTGGGTCATGATCGCCTCCTGCTGTTGGCTGTCTATATGGAATCCTATAAGATAGGCAGTTAATATGCAGCCCTGCGTTTTTTAAATTTAGACATACCATAAATCCTGAAATCAGACGGTAAAGGACAGAATCATGATCGCCGCGGTCGCGTAGACCAGGGATTTATAGCCGAAGAGGCGCTTTGCGGAGAAGGTGGCCACGACCTCCGAAAAAATATTGTTTTTTTCATCCTTCACATTTAATTGCTTCGATGGCCCTTGCATTTTGGGTTTCGGGCAGTGCTCCGCCGCGTCGATTACATCGGCAACATCGACTTAAACTGTACTTTTCAGCTAACGCCTTGAAGTGTTCCGCTGTGAATTGAACGGGCACATCGATTTCAGCGTAAATAAGTGCCTCATCGGGCAGTTTGGCTCCCAGGCGCGTGTATTATTTGTAAAAATTTTACTTAGCGGGCTTTAATTTCTATATTGCAGCAGGAATACGGCAGCTGGTGCCAAAAAAAAATGGGGTGGATTGTGTATTTGTCTAAAAAAAACAAGGTACTTTGATGATAATCCTCAAGCCATTTTAAAAGGGGAAAAGGTCGAAGTGGGCCATTCCCAAAGCATCTTGACTTAAATCCGGCACCGTTTTCAAGAAAAAAAAGAAAGCAAGAGACAATGAGAGCCATCCAATTTGGCTGGGATGGAAAAAATCAAGTAAGACAAACATCTACAGGCAATATGGCTAAAATCTTACCTGATTATCAGACCGGCGCCGATACCGGTATCGAATCCAGGGGCTTATAGTGTATTCAAACTCGGATCTTTACTAGGCCCGCAAAGAGAAAACACATTGGAGGTGATGAAACATGGAGTGGTTAATGTCTTGGTGGAACAGTTATGAAGCTACGAATATATCGCGCCTTCTACTTGCTGCTTTCCTTAGTGGATTAGTCGGAATTGAGAGAGAAGTTCATGGTCGTGCAGCCGGTTTTCGAACCCACCTTCTGGTGGGGGTAGCGACTTGCTTGATGATGATCGTATCTGAATATTTTTTTGATAAATATGGGGGAGTAAGCAGCAATTTTGCGGTGCGCCTGGATCCGGCCCGGATCGCCGCGCAAATTGTGGTCGGCATCGGTTTTCTTGGGGCCGGCGTGATTATAAAATCCGGACCCATGGTCCGGGGATTGACGACGTCGGCCTGTCTCTGGATGGTCGCCGGTGTCGGCATGGCGGTCGGCACCGGTCTTTATGCGCCGGCCGTTATGGTCGCGATGATAGCTTTGTTTAATCTGGTGTTTCTCAAGCAGATTGAGCGGTTGATTAAAAAGGATCGTTTTTGTTCACTGGTAATATATTCTGCCACTTGCGGGGAAAACCAAAAAAAAATTAGAGATATCATGCAAGAAAATAAGATGCGCATTGTTAACCGAAGGATAGAGGCAGATACCGCCGCCGGCAAAACCCGCTATGAGTATACCATTTCAACCAACCGGGCTTTCGATCAGGAATCTTTCATCGGCGCTTTCCTGATGCTTCCCGATATACAGAAAGTAAGTATTTACTGAATCAAAGGAAATATGGAAGGATAAATCGATGAAGAAGCAATTATTTCACATTTTCAGTAACGTGCCCTTTGGTCGCCATATGCTCATGCAGTCGGTCTATTTTTGCAGAAAGACACAAACTTCACTGGCGGTGCACATCCCCCAATACGACCAACTTTTGATGTACTTCGAAAATGAAGCGGTAACGGTATATCTCAATAAGGACTTTTTAAAGTCTCCGGAAACAGCCGAAAAGCATGTCAACGAAATTGTCCGGCAGGGTGGATTGGAACCCAATTTTGTTGAACCTATCAGTTTTACAGCTTCAAGGCTTCCGGACATTCCCGTGAATTTCGAATACATGAGCTGTCCGCGAAGCATCAGTGATCTTTCAGCCAAGATTAGTCTAGGGCACATGGAATCAACGGTCAGGAATATTGTCAGACAAGCGCTCTTTCCCGTGCTGATTCCTACCCCCGCGTATACGGAGTGGAAGAGCGTGACAGCTTTTTTTGATGGTTCGCAGCATTCCGTCAAGACGATGAAGATTGGTATTGATATCAGCAAACGTTCCGGTTTCCCCTTGTTCGTGCTCACTCACGCGGAAAAATCTCCTCGCTCTCACTACCAGGAAATACTGAAAAAAAACGAACTGTTCGAAGGAATTAGAAAGGGAGAAATCGAATGGCTCTTTTTTGAAAAAGGAGATTTTTCTGAAAATCTGTATGAGGTTCCGTTTCACAGCCTTATTATAACGGGAGCTTACGGTCACGGCCTCATCAAAGAGCTGCTTTTTGGCAGCAGGATGGAAGAAATCCATACCATCCTGCCGAACAATATGCTGATTGTCGGTCCCTATACCACCGTCTGATCGGCATGCGCTTGATTCGAAACGTAATTGACCCCAACGGATGTCTCGCGGTGTATTGCTAAAATCTCGTTTAGAGAAAATGAAGACACATTTATTGCCGATTCAGCGAACCCTGTATCCCCCATCGCTTGAGCATTTTTTTAATCGTCAGCCCCTGGACAACGATCGAGAATACCACCACCATATAAGTGATAAATACAATCAGGCCCCGCTGCGGACCTTGCGGAATTGAGAGCGCCAGTGCCACGGCAATCCCACCGCGCAGCCCGCCCCAGGTCAAGGCCTTGACTGTGTTTTTACGGAAAGGTATTTGCTTTCCCAGCAGACCGAAGGGAATTCCGACACTCACCAGCCGGACCAGCAAAACCAGCGGGATGATAACCAGACCGGCCAAAAAATGGTGAACACTGATTTCCAGCACGAGCACTTCAATACCGATCAAAATAAAGAGCAGCGCATTCAGGATCTCATCGATGAGTTCCCAAAACATGTCAAGATTTTTGCGGGTGGTCTCCGACATGGCAAAGGCGCGGCCATGGTTGCCGATCAGCAGACCGGCCGCCACGATCGCCAGCGGACCGGATGTGTGCAGATTATGGGCGAGATCATAACCGCCCATCACCAGACCCAGGGTGATGAGAACCTCCACCTGATAGTTGTCCACGCGTTTGAGCATCTCATAGGCCATCCAGCCGATGGCCAGTCCAATCAGAATCCCGCCGAAAGCTTCTTTGGCAAACAGCAATGCGGACAGGCCCAGAGATGTATCGGGGTTTCCGGCCGCGATGCGCTCCAGAACAATAAACAGCACCACCCCCACGCCGTCGTTAAAAAGTGCTTCGCCGGCCATTTGAGTTTCAATGCTTTTGGGTACTTTAAGCTCCTTGAGAATTCCGAGCACGGCCACCGGATCCGTAGGGGATATCAGGGCACCGAACACCAGGCAGTAGATCAACGGAATTTCAGGGCCCATCAGGCGAAAAACCTGCCAGGCCAGAACACCGACCAGGCACGTCGAAAGAATGGTCCCGGCGGTGGCCAGCGTGAATATGATCCATTTGTGCTGCAACAGTTCATTGGCTTCGACATGCAGCGCCCCGGCAAACAGCAGAAAGCCCAGCATGCCCTGCAGCAGCAGACGATTAAAATCGATGCGCTGGATCAGCACGGTGGCCTGATCCCGGACGTCCCAACCGGTGCGCCCGACAACGATCAGAATCACTGAGAGCACCAGGGCGAACAGCATCAACCCGATCGTGCGCGGCAGCCGGAAATAGCGGTAATTGATAAAACTGAAAACAGCCGAGAGGCTGATCAAGATCGAGATAATCGTCAGTATATCCATTTACAACCTTTTTCAGTTCATTCGGAGTACTCTGAAATCTTATCTCAATATTGATCTTTCAAAAAAAAATCTATGGGGTAAACCCTGTATTTGAACCATGCCAACACGGTATAAGAAGTGATTTTTTTCAGAAACAGGTTTGAGACAGGCGGATGGGATAGGGATCATGACTTTCAAAAACCCATTCAACGATTGCTTGGGTCACAGTATCAATCTGACCTTGGTTCTCAAGCTTTTTTTCAAGCACGGGTCAATCCGAGCCAGATCTAATTCCATTCCCGTAAAGTCCGTATGTTTATCAAACTCGCAGCCCCAGATGAATGTCTCTGAATTTACAATGACCGCTACAAGTTTGGCGCCTTTCAAATTGGCTTTCCAAAGATCAGCATCGATCAGATTGGCCTGGGTGAGATCGGCACCTTCCAGATCGGCCCACATGAGCTCCGCATTTTCCAAATCGGCTTCAAACAGGTCAGCGCCTTTGAGGTTGGCTTTCCATAGTTCAGCGTTTACCAGATTGATTTTGCGAAGATCGGTGCCTTCCAGATCGGCATCACAAAGATTGGCGCCCGTGAGATTGGCACACCGCAGCTTGGTGCCCCTTAAATTGGCTGTGAAAAGGTCGGCGTCTGCCAGATCGGCTTTCGAAAGATCAGCGCCTTGAAGGTTGACGCCGCCGAGCTCGGCGTTTTCCAATAATATCGGGACTTCGGATATATTTTTACGCCAATCATTCCATTCACTCAGATCCCCTTTTTCTGAGCATCTGATGAGCATTTCATATTGCTTTTTATTAAACTGTCTTTGCCTTATTTCATTCATCATTGTTCTTTCCTTTCTCAAAAAGTTTGGTCAAATCGACTCAAACCGCAAATGAGACCGTCTATTTTCATAGCGTCAATCTGCTCTATGCTCTAATTAATCTTTAAGACCCAGAGTTAATCGCAAGATGACTCAAAAATGATTAAATTGTTATCTTCGGCCAAAATCCGCCGGTTCCGGTCCCGCCCTGGTGAAGGACCAAAAGTATCGGTAAAGCGGCCTTGAGGTCCGTGTAAGACGACCCCGGATTCAAAAATCAGCAGATATTCGTGGGCGCAATCGCGTAGGACATCCACCGACGGCAATTTTATGGGAACGCTTACAAAACAATCAGAAATAGACCGATACCCACCGTGACCGGCAAGCATTAGGTTGTAAGTGCGCTATCAGAAACGGACCTGGACTTATTAAAATGGATCGACAAACCGATTTCACAGCAGAAAGTCTTCCGGATGTAACAGTTGGAAACCATTTTCAAATCTGATAAAAGGAGGAATAGAAAAATGAAAAAATATCTGATTGTGGCGCTTTTGACTATGGTTATGTTTTATCCTTCGGCAGGTGTTTTTGCGCAAGAGAAAAACCAACCCGTTCAAAAGAGCATTGCGGCCGGCATACCGGAAGGTGAGCATATCAACGCCTTTCGCGTAGATAAAATTATTGACTCCGGGGTGATTAATCTCGACGGCAAATCCATCGGAACCATCGATGATCTGGTCATCGATATCGACACGGGAAACATTATGTACGGCGTCCTCGAATTTGGTGGATTTATGGGTTTCGGCGACAAGCTGTTTGCCGTTCCCTGGCGCTCCCTGACCGCGGTCCCGACCGAAGGAATATTCATCCTCGATCAATCAAAGGCAAAACTCGAAAAAGCCCCGGGCTTTGACAAGGACAATTGGCCGGATCTCGGCGACAGGCGTTGGGGAGCCGGGATATACGAATTCTATCGCCATCATGCTCCCACCCGCCGGACCCCGGCGCCTCCGGCAACCCCTCAGAACCAGAAAATTCATCGCGGCTACCTTCCCTATCGAGGCTATGCGAGAGAGCCTTACCAGTATCCGGGTGTTTGGCAAAACGCCTATGGAAATTTGTTTGATCCTAAAAAAATTGAAACCGTTAGCGGCGAAATAGTAAAGGTTGAATACTTTGAGGAGGCAAGACTGATCGTTTATACTGATGCGAAAAAGCCTGTTCTGGTCGCACTGGGACCAACCGGTTATTTAGAAAACCAGCCGAATGTCCTGCGCCCGGGCAATCGGGTAACCGTGACCGGGTCCAAGGTAATCGTGGATGATACACCCCTTTTGATCGCTACAGATATTAAGGAGGGAAACGAGGAATTGCAGCTAAGAGACAATGCGGGCCATCCGCTGTGGATCGGGTGGAAACCCATCAAGTAATTTTTTTGAAACTCCCACACATGCGGGATCCCGGCGTATTTTCAGGCCGGGTTCCCGCTATCCCTGCACCCATTTTTCTTTTCTTGCTTATTGACAAGACCGGCGGTATTGATCCCAATGCCATTATCCACCACCTGCCGGTTCGACTGCCTGAGGGTATGCTGCAATCCCACAAGGGTTTGTCTGCCGGCCCGGCCGACGACCGCCGCCGTGCTGAGCGGGTGAATACTGGATCGACCCTATTTGAGGTGCAAAAGTAATGTATTTTGCTAAAAAAACAGACATCACCGCTTGTCAACCGCGACAAAAAAGTTAATTATCTTAATCATTACTAAAATCGCTAAAGTCTTTGGAAATTCACGCCAAACAAGGAGACGACCCGCCTATGAACACCAACAGCTATCCACCGATTGGCCATTACGGGTTTATCGCCGACTGTCATTCGGCGGCCCTGGTATCCAAAACAGGCGCCATCGACTGGTGCTGCATGCCGCGCATCGATTCGAGCAGCTGCTTTGCCAGGATTCTCGATTGGGAGAAGGGGGGCTTTTGCCGCATTGCACCGGCAAACCGCTATGAGAGCACGCGCCGGTATTTGGACCGCACGCTCGTACTTGAAACAACCTTCGAAACTGAAAGCGGCCGGGCGCGACTGATAGATTGTTTTACGATGCGGCGCGGGGGCGAATATGAGCCTCACCGGCAGCTCCTGCGTGTTGTTGAAGGTATCTCTGGAAAGGTCGAATTTAATCTGGATGTTGTGCCGCGCTTTGACTTTGGTACGATAAAGCCCTGGATCAGATGCTACCGCCAGGATAATTATATGGCTTTAGGCGGCTGCGACGGGCTGCTGATCTCCGGCAATGTCCCGCTAAAAATGAAGCACCGCCACGACCTGACCGCCAACGTTACGGTTGAAAAGGGGCAGCGCAACCGTCTTTCCATATTACATCGGTCGCCGGAAAACCTCGACGAAAACCTGGTGGATGTTCCCGATCCGGGCGAACTGGACCGCCGCCTGCAGGAAACCATCGATTGGTGGCACACCTGGTCGAGCCGGGGTCAATGCAGCGGGCCCTATGCCGAGCAGTTGCAGCGATCGGCGATTGTCTTAAAAGGTCTTTCCAATGCACCCACCGGCGCGATCGCGGCCGCGGCGACCACCTCTTTGCCCGAGTCGCCGGGCGGATCCCGCAACTGGGATTATCGCTTTTCCTGGATACGCGATTCCTCATTTACGGTGCGTTCGCTGGCGGAACTCAACTACATCCGGGAGGCCGACGGATTTCGCCGGTTCATCGAACGCAGCGCGGCCGGCAGCGCAGATCAGCTGCAGATCCTTTACGGGGTCGGCGGCGAACGACGCCTGCATGAATACGAAATTGATGATCTGGCAGGGTATCGCAACGCAAAACCGGTAAGGATCGGCAACGCCGCCGAAAGCCAGATCCAGCTGGACGCCTATGGTGAACTGCTGGATTTGGCCTGGCATTGGCACTGCCGGCAGCAGTCGCCGGACGACGATTACTGGGAATTCTTAGTGGAGCTGGTCAATAAGGTTTGTGACTGCTGGGAGACGGGCGACTGCGGCATCTGGGAGTTCCGCGGCGATCCGCGGCACTTTGTGCATTCAAAGGTGATGTGCTGGGCGGCGCTTAACTATGGAATCCGGCTGGCCGGCGATCTTGGCCGCAGCGCCCCGGTCGGCCAATGGGAAAAAGCCCGCGAAGCGGTGCGACGGACGGTTGAGTCGCAGGGCTATGACGCCGAACGCGGGATCTTCATTCAGGCCTTTGAATACCCCCGCATGGATGCGGCGCTGCTGCTGCTTCCCATGGTCGGTTTTGTGGCCTACGACGATGAGCGCATGATTCGCACCACAGACGCCATTTGCGAAGAACTCGGCGAAAACGGATTGCTGCGTCGCTATTCAGACGGAGACGACGGCATGCAAGGCCGGGAAGGCGTGTTTTTGGCCTGCTCGTTCTGGCTGGCCGAATGCCTGGCGCGGCAGGGCCGCCTGGACCAGGCCCACCAGGCCTTCCAACGCGCCTTTGCAGTGGGCAACGATCTGGGGCTTTTTGCCGAGGAATACGATCCCACGGCCGACGAGATGCTGGGTAATTTCCCCCAGGGCCTCACGCATCTGTCGCTGATCAGTGCGGCTGTCGCTTTGAACGAAGCCGAAGGAATTTGGCAGCGCAAAACCGAGGACTGCAAAACGAACTAGGGGTCTGATCGGCGCCTCAGATCGCCATTTTGGGCAAGTTCTGCGAGATTTTGGTCTGCAAGTCGGAAAAATCGTCAGGCTCCGACTCGAACCTATGATTTTTCCGGCGCCGAGGATCTATTTCAGCGCGCCGCTCCGGCTTTTCTGGATAGGGGCACCTTCAGTATGCGCTTCTTGACAAGCCGATACATCCCTTCCACCATAAAAGCCAAAAGCAGCATTGCCAATAATATCCACAGATGGGACGGTGTTTTTTGACCGATTTCCCATATCAGGCTGCCGAGGGCTCCCAGGCAAAGCACAATGCCCAGGATCGGTATCCACCTGCGGCTGTCGGTTTTTTCAGCGAGTATGGCATTGGCAGCGTTTACGGCAGCGAAAATCAGCAGAAAGCCGGCGCTGCCCATCATGGAGATGCTTGAAAGGTCAAACAGGTTCGCGATTACCAGCGTCACCCCGGCTGTAATGAAGAGCCCCTCCACCGGTTCGTTCCACACCTTGTGTTCGAGACTTTCGGGCAGTTCACCGTCTTTGGCGATGATGTAACTCAAGCGGCTTGCCCCGTAGAGGGTGGCGTTGACGGCCGAGGCCGTCGAAAGAAGAGCGGCAATCGTAATCAGAACATATCCGTAGCGGCCCAGAAAAGGGCGAGCGGCGGCGGCCAGGGCGTAATCTTTGGCGTCGACGATCTTGTCCACCGACAGATTGCCGATGGTGACAGCGGCCACCATAATGTAGAGACAGATGACAAAACCGACGGCCGAATAAAACGCCCTCGGCAGCGTTTTAGCGGGATTTTGGACGTCGTCGGCCGTGTTGGCGATCAGTTCGAAGCCTTCGTAAGCCAAAAAAATAATCATGCCCCCGGAGACTATTTGAATGGGCGCAGACCACTGATCGGGGAGCAGACGCTGGCTGTCCATGCTCATCGCGCCGATAGCGACAAACAGCAGAAGAATCGCGATTTTCACGGCCACAATCCAGTCTTCCACCTCTCCGATAAATTTGGCGCTCAGCAGATTCAAACCGGTGATGACAAGGATGCTGCCGCTGATGAGGATGTGCTTCCAGATCAACTGGGAGCCCTCGGGCAACATGGCCGAGCCGTAGCTGCCGAAAGCATACGTATAAAGGGAAAGCATGACGATATAGCTGATCCAGAGCAGGACGTTCATCACGCCGGTAAAAAGCCCGGGCCCGAAGGCATTGTCGAGAAAGGCGACGGTTCCCCCTTCGTTGGGATAAGTTACCGAAAGCCGGGAGTAGGAGTAGGACGTCACCAGGGCAACCAGCCCTGCGATCAAAAAAGCGATCGGCGCCGCTCCGCGGGTCAGCTGGACCGAAAGGCCAAGGACCGCGAAAATTCCGCCCCCCACCATACCGCCCACACCGATGGCGACAACCCCCCAGTAGCCCATTTTCTCACTATCTTCCGCCTCGTTGACTCCTGTCACATTTTTTTCCGACATCGTTCATTCCTTTGGTTCCCGTTTTTATCTGTGCGCCTTAAATTTTAGCGACGATTTGGCTGCGTTTTTTCTCCAGAGTCGTCAGCAGGCTGTCGTATGGTTCATTGAACTTGCGGATGCCTTCGTCTTCAAGCTGCCGGGTCAGCTTGTCAATGTGGATATCCAGATCGTGCAGAATACAGAATATCTCACCGGCGTTTCCTATTTCCGTCTCCAGGAGCGGTGCGGGATAGCCGTGATCCCGATAGGCATCGATGGTCTTTTGCGGCAGCATGTTGATGGTTTCCGGACCAATCAGGGCTTTGACGTATTTTACATCGGAATAGTCGGGATTTTTGGTGCCGGTACTCGCCCACAAAATCCGCTGGGGTCGGGCGCCCTGTTGGGCCAGCGCGCGAAAGTGCGGACCCTTAAAAATTTCATTGTAAATCTGATAGGCTTCTTTGGCGCTGGCAATCGCAACCTGGCCCTGCAGGCGCCGCGCCCGATCGGCTTTTTCGCCTCCGGTTTCAATTAATTTTACCAGCAGCGAATCGACCAGTACGTCAATGCGGCTGAGGAAAAAACTGGCCACCGAGGCCACCCGCACCAGTGGCTGACCTGCGCGGCGGCGCGCTTCCAGACCGGCGACAAACGCTTCAGCGACTTGGCGATAGCGCGACAGTCCAAACAGCAGGGTAACATTGATGTTGATGCCCTCGCTGATCAGCTGCCGGATGCAGGTCAAGCCTTCCAGTGTTGCCGGCACTTTGATAAATACATTCGGACGATCCAGTGCAGCCCATAGCCGCCGGGCCTCTTCAAGCGTGCCGTCAATATTGCGCGCCAGATGAGGGTTGACTTCCAGGCTGACAAATCCATGCCGTCCGTCACTTGCATCATAAAGGGGACGGAAAAAATCGGCTGCCCGCCGAATATCGTCGACCGCCAGCGCCTGATAGATTTCGGCCGTACTTTTGTGCTTTTCAGCCAAGGCACGGATGTCATCTTCGTATTCTTCGCCTTCGGCAATGGCATCTTTGAAAATCTTCGGATTCGAGGTGGCACCCCGAATCCCATCTTCGTCGATCAGTTTTTTCAATTTTCCGGACATGATCATCTTGCGGTCGATGAAGCCCAACCATATGCTCTGACCGAATTTTTGAATTGTCAGCAGCGGGTTTTCGCTCATTTTATCTTCTCCTTTCCCGTGCGCAATCCCGCCGGGCCTGAACCGGAGATCATACGGATATAATATGCGCCAATTCAGGGCATTAAGGTACGACCGGCGCCACATTGACCCCCAAATGGTACACCAGTTCACCGCCGTAATACGCCGTGGTAATCAGCAGGACCCCACCGACCATTCCCGGCAATGCCGAAATCCAACCGCTGACACCCCGCAGGGGGTATCGGCGCCAGAGGGCCCATAGCCGCAGCAGGCCGTGAAGGCTGAAGACCGCGATCGTGATCAGGGCCAAGGTTTGGTGGGTTTCAAGGGGACCACTGGGAAAACCGAGAGAAATCGCCTTGTCCAACGCGATATCACCAAAGACCGCCGCAATGCCGGCTGACAGCGTCCCCAGCAGCAAAGCCGACAATGCGATCAGCGGCAGGCACTCGCGGCCGGCTAAATCTTTTTTAATTAAGAGCGCAATGATGTCCAAGGCCACGGCGGTGATCAAGAAGACAATCGGGAAATGAACCAGCATGGGATGAATTAGGGCGATAGAAATCATAATTTCTCCTAAAGATTGAAAATTAAACTCCATTCAGCATCCGGTGATAGTCTCGTATCATCGCAATCAGCTGCTACCATTATATAACACCTGGATTTTGCACGAGTCGGAGGCGTTCATATGCAAGATGCAGCTGAGAAACTCATTGAACATATCATAGAACCGAATACACGCTTCGGATATCGGCGCTGTTCTTATTTTTGTGTAAGATCCCGTCTCTTTTTCCCGTAGGTATTTGTCTCACACAAATTGTTGCCGGTTATATCCCATCCAATTCAGCAGCCTTTGTGTTAATCATTGTCAGACAAATATCTACAGGAAATATGGCTTAAATCCTACCTGATTATCAGACCGGCGCCGATACCGGTTTCGAATCCAGGGGCTTATAGTGTATTCAAACAAGGAAAGGGAAAGGTCATGCCAACCGTTTATATAGTCGACGATTCAGAGGAGATTCGCGCAAGAATAGCGGAGTCGGTGGCTGATATCGCAGGCGTCGAGATTGTGGGACAAAGCGGAGATCCTTTTGAAGCGCTCGGCAGCATTGCAAAATCGCAGCCGGATGTGGTCATTTTGGATATACGGTTGCCCGGGAAAAGCGGTATCGATGTGCTCAAGGATCTCAAAAAACAACCGGCAGCACCGATTGTCATCATGATCACCAACTATCCCTATCGTCAGTACCGGCAAGGCTGCCTGTCCGCCGGTGCAGACTATTTTTTCAGCAAAATAAATGAATTCGATATGATTCCGGAAACATTGAACCGGATCGGGCGTGATGATCAAAACAAAATTCATCTGCCCGGAACGATTAAAAAAAAGAATACCTATCATAGATCTTAAAAATTTCGACAGGAACCGCAACCAACATTCACAAAATTAGCCAGGAGGAATAGACCATGAAAAGAGCAATTATGAAATTTCAATCGTTCGTGTTGGGGATGGCGCTTTTGAGCGCTGCAACTTTAATTCTAAATGTTACCTACGCCCAGGCTGCCCAAAGTTACGGCAGCCCGGCCACGCCGGCAAGTTTTGCGGATTTGGCGGCTAAGGTCAAAGGCTCCGTTGTGAACATTTCCACCACGCAGGTGGTGGAAGGAAACCCGCTGATGCCTTTTTTGGGCCCGAACTCACCTTTTGGGAATTTTTTCGGTCACAATCCACCCAAGGGATTTTTCGGAAACAACCCACGCGGCAAAATGAAAACCCATGCGTTGGGATCCGGCTTTGTCATCAGCCAAGACGGCCTGATTTTAACCAATAATCATGTGGTTGCGAAGGCAACCGAAATTAAAATTAAACTGGAAAACGGCAAGGAGTTTGATGCAAAATTAATCGGGAGGGATCCGAAGACGGATCTGGCTCTCATCAAAGTCTCACCGGACAAAGATTTTCCGGCACCGGCGGTACTGGGAGATTCCGATGCCATGCGCGTGGGGGATTGGGTCATGGCCGTCGGCAATCCATTCGGACTGGGGCATACGATCACAACCGGCATCATCAGCGCCAAGAGTCGCATTCTCGGGGCCGGTCCCTACGATGATTTTCTGCAAACCGATGCTGCGATCAATCCCGGCAACAGCGGCGGACCCTTGTTTAACATGCAAGGGCAGGTGATCGGCATCAACACGGCTATCATTGCCCAGGGCCAGGGCATCGGCTTTGCCATTCCAATCAACATGGCCAAGGAACTTTTGCCCCAGCTTAAAACCGGTAAGGTGATTCGCGGATGGCTCGGGGTGATGATTCAGGATATCACCCCTGAGCTTGCCAAATCATTTGGACTTAAAGGCACCACAGGGGTTCTGATTTCCGACGTTGTCAAGGGCGCACCGGCTGACAAGGCGGGCTTGCTGAGAGGTGACGTCATACTCAGATTTGACAACAAAGAAATTGAAAACGCCCATACCCTGTCGCAATTGGTGGCAACGACGGCTCCCAACTCAACGGTTAAGATTGACTTGCTTCGCAACGGGAAAAAGGAAACCATCTCCGTTAAGATCGGCACCATGCAGGAAGAAGGGCAGGAGGCCATTTCTACGCCGGAAAAAAGCAATTGGGGACTGATGGTTCAGGAACTCACCCCGCAGTTGGCCCAGCAACTCGGACTGGAACCGGGAACGACCGGTGTCGTAATTTCCGACGTCAACGAAGGCAGTCCTGCAGCCGAAGCCGGTTTGCGCCCCGGTGATTTGATTACGGAAGTAAACCGGACAGCGATCCAAAATATGAACGACTACCAGCAGGCTTTAAAAAAGGTGAAAAGTGGTGCTAATCTGCTGCTGCTGGTCAAACGCGGCAGCGGGGCATTTTATGCCGTGCTGACACCACCCGCAAAGAACCAGAAATAATGACCTCCTTGAGGCCTGAAGTTTCTATCAAGACAAGGTATGGTCTGGTGGGGGCGCGATCAACGATCGCCCCCCCCCTTCATTTTTTATCTTTAATTATAAATCATTTCGGTGAACCCCCAGAACGTTGGCATCGTCCCGACGGAAGCAGTCGGAAAATTTGAGGATACGCCAACAAAAATACTTATTTCGTGGGCTGAAGAAAAAGGAGGATCACATGCCTAAGCCTTTTTTAATCTTCGCAAATTCAGACGAAGCCAAAGTTGGTCAATGGGTGGTGGCCATCGGTCATCCCAGGGGACTTGACCAGACCGTTACCCAGGGAATAATCAGCGCCAAACATCGAACCGGGATCATGGATCCCGGCGACTATCAGGATTTTTTGCAAACCGACGCTGCCATCAATCCGGGCAACAGCGGCGGTCCCTTGCTGACGCTTGGTGATCAGGTGATTGGTATCAACTCCGTGATTGCTTCCCAATCGGGTGGCTTTGAGGGAATCGGATTTGCCATTCCCAGTAACATGGCTGCCCATGTCGCCAAGGCCCTGATCGCCCACGGCAAAGTTGAGCGCGGATGGATGGGGGCACGCACTCAAGATCTCACACCCGAGCTGGCCAAATCTTTTGGTCTAACCCTTCCAAAGGGCCCTTCGGAAAAATCGGATTCGAGGTGGATGACGTCATTCTGGCGCTCGATAACCAACCCATCCAGGGAGCGGATAGTTTCAGCAATATGATGACGGCCATGCCCCATCATCAAAAGCTTGTTTTGCTTGCGATTGATCACAAGACCGGGCAAACCGCCAACGTCCCGGTAGAATTGCCTTAGCGGGTGTTCAAGCCGAAGGCAGTCTGGCTTCACCGGGAGGTAGATTATGAAAATTAATCGATGCCGGAACCCTGAAGAAAACACCAGGGGAAACTTCGCTTCAACACCGGCTGGGGCCGGGTTGGTGAGCGTCGGAGCCTTTCCGGGGAAAATTTGTGCTGTTTTGGTGCTGGTTGCCCTGTTGGCCTGGGCGTCGTGCGCGGGGGCTTTGGGTCAGGAAGCCGGCCGGGAAAAGCTTGATGATGATCGTATCTGAATATTATTTTAAAAAATAGGGCAGGTTTTTTTCATGGACCGTTTTATTCTTATAATTGGGATTGCAGTCATCCTGGGTTCGATCGGGGGGCGGATATTCGCCCGGCTTCGAATCCCCCAGGTTGTCGGTTATATCATCATCGGGATTCTGGCTATTCTGGTGGGCGGCGTATGGTTCCATGCCGTCTCACCCGAGGACATCCACAGGCTTGAGCCGATCAGCCTCTTTGCCTTGTCTATTATTGGATTCAGTGTCGGCGGCGAGCTGAAAAAGGAAGTATTTCAGAAACATGGAAAAGGTTTCATCATCGTCCTGCTATGCGAGGGCCTGACGGCCGCTCTTTTCGTGACGATCCTGACGGGGCTCGCCACCTGCCCCTGGAGCCGGCTCGCAGATGGTAGCATCCTCGGGGTCCTCAGCCAGGGAAACTGGTCCCTTGCCATTCTTTTAGGGGCCATCGCCTCCGCCACCGCCCCGGCCGCGACGGTAGATGTGCTTTGGGAATACAAAACGCGGGGGATTCTCACCACCACGGTGCTGGCCATCGTTGCCCTGGACGATGGACTGGCGCTGCTCCTGTATGGGTTTGCATCCTCTGTGGCGGATCTTTTGTCGGGCAACGCCGCCTTTTCGCTGACAAATGCGCTCGGCAAACCATTGTACTATATCCTGGGCTCGATCGTTTTGGGCGTTCTGGTGGGAGCAGCTTATGCCATTTTCTTGCGTATTTTATACAATCGTGAGGTAATTCTTCCCCTGTGTATCGGGGGGCTTTTATCCATTATCGGAATCTGCCATTATTTGAATCTCGATCTTATTCTGGCAGCCATGAGCAGCGGCGTTATGGTCGTCAATTTCGCGCCGCGCAGGAGTCGCGAAGCATTCGATCAATTGGCTCGATTCGCGCCGCCCATATTTGTTCTCTTTTTCGTGCTCGTCGGTGCCCGCCTCCAGCCCAAGGCCATGGCCGGATGGATGATCGTGCTGGCCGTGGCCTATGTTGTCGGCCGAACCGCCGGAAAATTTCTGGGCGCCTACTTCGGTTCAAAATGGGGCGGTCTGCCGCCAAAAGTCCGAAAATATCTCGGTTTTTGCCTTTTCTCCCAGGCCGGTGTCGCCATAGGCTTGGCGATTCTGGCAAGCCACCGGTTTCCGAATGAAACCGCGCAATCCATTATACTGGTAATCACCGCCACCACCTTTCTGGTACAGATCATCGGCCCCCCCAGCGTGCGGCTGGCGGTGATCAGGGCGGGGGAAGTCGGCAAGGATGTCACCGAAGAGGATCTGCTGGCTTCCTACCGGGTCAGCGAAATCATGGATTCAGAGCCAGCGGTATTTAAGGTCGATAGCCCCTTGAACCAGGTGCTTGAGACAGCCGCGCAAAGCAATTGCCTTTTCTATCCCGTGTTGGATGAAGGGTCTCGCCCGATCGGGATGATTTCCTTTCTGGAGATTAAAAACCTGTTTGTCATCGGGGGATTGGAAAACCTGGTTCTGGCCTGTGATCTCATGACGGACATCCATGCTGTGACAGAGCCTGAAGCCCGGCTGACCGCGGCGCTGGAGAAAATGAAGGAGCTGGAGGTAGAAGTTCTGCCCGTTGTCAGCACCGATGCCGACCGGCGCCTGGTGGGCATGATCGAACACGGGCGAATTCGGCAAGCCCTCAGCCGGGAGGTTATCCGCAGAAGGCGTGAGGAAGCATGAGTTGCTAGCGGGATTTCATATGGTAACCATTCACGGGTTCAGGGTTCAGACCGGCCACCGGCCAAAAAAACGGCCGGTCAAATCGAAAAAGAGACTTCATCGGAACCTAAGAATTTAATGCTGGCAATTTATGAGATTGTGACGCAAATTTGATGACGTTGCCTCCCGATTTATTGAAGTTTCATATAAGCGGCGCCGCTGGCCTGAACAGCGGCCAGTTTAATTAGAAAAAAAATTACAATTTTGTAATAAATGATGGAGTTTCATATAAGCAGTTAGATAACCCGAAACGCTGAACCTGTGAACACTTACCAAATCAAGAAAGGTTTAGATCTTCCCATTGAAGGCGCACCGGCTCCAACCATTGAGGCTGCACGTTCTGTGCGCCGGGTTGCGCTGGTCGGAGACGATTATGTCGGCATGAAGCCCAAGATGGCGGTGCAGGTGGGCGATTCGGTTAAAGTGGGTCAGGTACTTTTTAGCGATAGGAAAACACCGGGGGTGCAATATACGTCACCCGGGTGCGGCAAAGTTATTGCCATCAATCGCGGTGCCAGGCGTAAGTTCGAGTCGGTGGTCATCGAACTTGACGGGCAGGAAGCAGAGACCTTTCCATTATTTGACGCATCGGACCTGGTCAGGCTCGATCGCGATGATGTTCAAAAAAATCTGATTGCTGCGGGTCTGTGGACCACCTTGCGAACCCGACCCTACAGCAAAGTTCCGCGGCCGGGATCGGTGCCGCACTCCATTTTTGTAACAGCCATGGACACCAATCCGCTGGCCTTAAATCCGGAACCCGTCATCAAGGAGCAGGTCAGCGACTTTGTCAATGGCTTAAAAGTGCTTTCCCGTCTGACCGACGGGGCGCTATTTGTCTGCCGGCTGGCAGGCGCCGACATTGCCGGAAATGATGTGCCAAACGTTGTGCCGGCAGAATTTGCCGGGCCGCATCCGGCCGGCCTGGCCGGCACCCACATTCATTTCCTGGATCCCGTCAGTGAGCACAAGACCGTCTGGTATGTCAATTACCCGGATGTTATTTCCATTGGCAGGCTGTTTGTCACCGGCCGGTTGCACTTGGAGCGGGTGATTTCCCTGGCGGGTCCGATGGTTAAAAACCCGCGGCTTATTCGCACCCGCGTGGGCGCAAGCATTGATGAACTCGTCGCCGGACAGTTGAAGCAAGACAACCTGCGGGTGATCTCGGGCTCTGTTCTGGGCGGAAGACACGCCCAAAACGCCTATGCGTTTTTAGGGCGGCATCACTTGCAGGTCTCGGTTATCGCCGAAGGGAGCGCACGCCAGTTTTTGGGTTGGATGGCGGCAGGCTTTAACCGCTATTCCGTCAAAGCACTCTACGCCTCCGCATTTTTCGGCCGCAAGCGCAAATTTCCGTTTACCAGTTCGGCTGAAGGCAACAAGCGCCCGATGGTGCCCATCGGCTCCTATGAGAAAGTCATGCCGCTGGACATAATTCCCGCCTACCTGCTGCGGGCTATCATTGTGGGAGACACCGACCGGGCCCAGGCGCTCGGGGCCCTGGAACTCGATGAAGAAGATTTGGCTCTGTGTGCTTTTGTATGTCCCGGAAAATATGACTACGGGCCGCTGCTGCGCGAAGTTCTGACACGCATTGAAAAAGAAGGATAAACCGGCTTATGAAGTCGCTGCGACAGTTTTTGGATAAAGTCAGACCGTCCTTTGAAAGGGGGGGCAGGTTTGAAAAATTTTATCCGCTTTTTGAAGCTACCGATACGTTTCTGTACACCACCGATGAGGTCACCGCCGGCCAACCGCATGTTCGTGACTCCATGGATCTGAAGCGCATTATGACCATCGTCGTCTGGGCGCTGACCCCTTGTGTATTAATGGCCATGTGGAATACGGGTTTCCAGGCCAACTCCGCCATGCAGGCCATAAAGATGACATCCGCCCCGGGCTGGCGCGGTGCTGTGCTGACCGGCCTGGGCAGCGGGTACGATCCGGGAAGTATCTGGGCAAACTTCATTCATGGCGCCCTTTATTTTTTGCCGATTTATATCGTCAGCATGGCCGTTGGCGGCGCTTGGGAGGTTCTCTTCGGTATTGTGCGCAAAGAAGATGTGAATGAAGGTTTTCTGGTAACCGGATTGATTTTTCCCCTTACGCTTCCGCCGACGGTTCCCTTGTGGCAGGTGGCGCTGGGCGTCAGCTTTGGTGTTGTAATCGCCAAAGAGTTGTTTGGCGGCACCGGCCGAAATATTGTGAATCCCGCCTTGGCAGGCCGGGCGTTTTTATATTTTGCCTATCCGGCGTATAGCAGCGGCAACAGCGTCTGGGTTGCCGTGGACGGGATCAGCGCGGCGACACCCTTGGGGGCCCTGGCAACGACCCATGCCGACACCGGTATGCAGGCCATTCATGTCACCTGGTCCCAGGCCTTTTTCGGTTCGATTCCGGGCTCATTGGGGGAAACCTCCACATTGGCGTGTATGATCGGCGCGGCCATCCTGATCATTGCCGGTGTTGGCTCCTGGCGCATCATGATGTCGATGCTCGTCAGCGGTATGGGCTTTGCCACGCTGCTGTGGGCCATCGGCAGCCATACCAATGCCATGTTCCTGCTGCCGCCCTGGTGGCACCTGGTGGTGGGCGGCTTTGCGTTTGGACTGGTTTTCTGCGCCACCGACCCGGTGTCTGCGGCGCTGACCCTGGACGGTAAGTGGATCTACGGTGCCCTGGTGGGGTTGTTGACTATATTGATACGGGTCATCAATCCTGCCTATCCCGAAGGAGTCATGCTGGCGATATTATTGGGCAATGTTTTTGCTCCTGTAATTGACTTCTTCGTTTTGCAGGCGAATATCAAAAGAAGGCGGGTACGAAATGGCTCGTGAAGGTGTTGCCAAAGCATATACGGTTGTAATCTCATTGTCTTTGGTCTGTTCCTTTCTCGTCGCCGGGACGGCGATCGGATTGCGCCCCAGGCAGGAAGCCAATCGGATCCGGAACAGAAAGACGGACCTTCTGATTGCGGCCGGTCTCTACGACCCGCAAGCGCCGGCGGCAGAATTATTTAAACAGGTTGAAACGCGTATCGTCGATCTTGCTACCGGAAAATATGTCCCCAAAGATCAGCTGGATCCGGCCACTTATAATCAACGACGGGCTGCCAGAAATCCCAAATTAAGTATCGCGATTGCGCGCAATCAAGACATCGCCGAAATCGGCCGGCGGGAAAAGTATTCCTTCGTGTATCTCGTAAAAAAAGACGGCAAGCTCGACGAGATCATTCTGCCGGTATACGGCAAAGGGCTCTGGTCGACGCTGTACGCCTATCTGGCGTTGGATGCCGATTTGACAACCATCCGCGGTGTTACCTTTTACCAGCAGGAAGAAACCCCCGGACTGGGGGCCGGCATCAGCGACCCATCCTGGGATGCAACCTGGAAAGAAAAGAAAATATATAATCAGCAGGGCAAAGTTGCTTTTCGACTGGTCAAGGGAGGGGTGAAACCCACGTCTCCCGAGGCCGGCAATGAAGTCGACGCTTTGTCGGGGGCTACGCTCACTTCCAATGGGGTCACGAATCTCATCAAATTCTGGTTGGGTAAAGACGGTTTCAAACCGTTTTTAAGCCGGTTATCAACTCAAGGAGCCTGATATGGCGGCACTGAAGACCAAAGATCTTTTGTTGGAACCTATCTTCCGCAAAAACCCGATTGCCGTTGAGGTGCTGGGTATCTGCTCGGCATTGGCCGTGACGAACAAGCTTCAAACCGCATTTGTCATGGCCGTTTGCGTAACTCTCGTGACCGCGTTTTCCAGCGCTGCGGTAAGTCTGATCCGAAATCAAATCCCGAGCAGCGTGAGGATCGGCGCCCAAATCACCATTATTGCAACGCTTGTCATCGTCGTGGACCAGATCCTGAAAGCCTATCTCTTTGATATATCCCAGGAACTGTCGGTTTATGTAGGCTTGATCATCACCAACTGTATTGTCATGGGACGAGCGGAAGCCTTTGCCATGAAATACGGTCCGTGGGCCAGCTTCATGGATGGGATCGGCCATGGTCTGGGTTACGGGTTGGTATTGATGCTGGTGGGGTTCATCCGTGAACTGTTGGGCTCAGGCTCGTTATTCGGCTTCGAGATATTAAAACCGGTACACCACGGCGGCTGGTACGTAACCAACGGGCTGATGGTCCTGTCGTCCAGCGCGTTTTTTATCATTGCCCTTTTGATCTGGGCCGTGCGTACCTATAAACCGGAATTGATCGAAAAGGAATAGCCCATGGAATATTATCTGAACATTTTCATAAAATCGGTCTTTCTCGAAAACATGGCCCTGGCGCTCTTTTTGGGTATGTGTACGTTTTTAGCCGTATCAAAAAATGTCGCTACGGCCATCGGCCTGGGAATTGCGGTGATCCTCGTTCAAACGATTACGGTACCGCTAAACAATCTGATTTACCAACACCTTCTCAAAGCCGGAGCCCTCTCCTGGATCGGACTGGGCCATGTGGATCTGACGTTTTTGGGACTGCTGAGCTACATCGGGGTTATTGCCACCGCCGTCCAGATACTGGAAATGGTGCTGGATCGCTTTGTGCCGGCACTTTACAATGCCCTCGGCATTTTTCTTCCCTTGATCACCGTCAACTGTGCAATCCTGGGCGGTTCCCTGTTCATGGTGGAACGGGATTACAATTTTGCCGCGAGTGTGGTTTACGGGCTGGGCTCCGGCAGCGGTTGGGCCTTGGCCATTGTGGCCCTGGCAGGTATCCGCGAAAAATTGACATACAGCAACCCGCCGCCCGGTCTGCGAGGCCTGGGAATCACGTTTATAACTGCGGGGCTGATGGCCATGGCATTTATGGCGTTTTCCGGCATAAAACTATGAGTAAGCGTTCACGGGTTCAGCGTTCAGAGGTTTAGCCCGCCCTGGTGCGACTTATAGGATCATATTACGGCCGGTGTCAGGTTCCCAAATATAAATCTCAATAATTGAACAACGTAAAGTCAGGTCTGGGCCAGGGGGTTCACGTCAAATTTGACGCGTTGATTCATGAGTTCTGTGACCTGATGCGCCGCGGCGGGAGGGAAAAGGCGTGAGAATAAAACGGGTTGATCATAATCAACATCTGTGTGGAGTGGAGATCATGTCATGAATGTCATTCTCCTTGCCGTCGGTTTTTTTACCGCTATCTGGATCATCATGGTCAGCCTGATTATAATCGCCAAGGCGACGCTCTTACCCAGCGGCGATATAAAATTGGTCGTCAATAAAAAAAAAGAGTTTGTCATCCAGCCCGGCGGCAAACTGCTGGCTATTTTGGCTGAACAGGGCATTTTCGTTCCATCAGCCTGCGGCGGGAGCGGCAGTTGCGGTCAATGCCGGGTGAAGGTGCTGAGCGGCGGCGGTGACATTTTACCCACCGAATTGGCCCATATCACCAAACGGCAGGCTCGCGAAGGCTGGCGGCTGGGCTGTCAGGTGAATGTCAAGCAGGATATGGAAATCGAGCTGCCACCCGAGGTGTTTGTGAGCAAAAAGTGGCTGTGTACGGTCCGGTCGAATAAAAACGTCGCTGATTTTATTAAGGAACTCATCCTCGAATTACCTGAAGGAGAAGTAATGGATTTTAAACCCGGCCAATACATCCAAATTGATATTC
>CAVQBT010000045.1:0-101143 GCA_963710795.1 uncultured delta proteobacterium | reverse complement strand
CGTGTGACGGGCGCTGCCGCTTCCGGCAGCGGTCCGTACAGGCTGGAATTTGAGCCGCAGACGGACGCAGACAGTACGCAGACCTATTTGGTATTAACCGATGCGGCGCTGTTGACGCCGGATGCGATTATCGCCGATGCGGCCGGCAACCTGGGCGATACGGACAACGGGGCCGACTACATTCTGATCACCCACCGCGATCTGGGCTGGGACGGCAATGGGGATGCGTATCCGTGGCTAAGTGATCTGACGGCCCTGCGACAGGCTCAGGGGCTGCGGGTCAAGGTGGTGGATGTGGACGATATCTTTGATGAGTTCAGCTACGGGCTGACCACGCCCGCAGGCCATCCGCGATTTTCTGGCCTATGCCTATGCCAACTGGACGCCGCCGGCCCCGCAGTATGTGCTGCTCGTGGGCGATCACACCTACGACTACAAAAACAACAGCGGCGGGGCGGTCGACAACTTCGTGCCCACCTGGCTGGCCTTTACCGATTTTATGGGCGAGACGGTCACCGACGAATACTTTGCCCGCATCAGCGGCGAGGATGCCGTGCCCGATCTTTACATCGGCCGGCTGCCGGCCGCCAGTGCGGCCGAAGCCGCCGTCATGGTGCAAAAGATTTTAGACTACGAGCAGGCGCCCAACACCAAGACCTGGCAAAAGGACACCCTGCTGGTGGCCGACAACCAGGACCGAAGACTACGAACGGGTCTTTGAGGTGATCAACGACGATGCCGCCGGGCTGCTGCCCGCGGCCATGCATGACCCGGCTCAAAGCCTATTTAAACGACTACGTCGTGGCGCGCGATCTGACCGCCGACATTAAAAGCGGCTTTGACAACGGCGGCTGATCATCAACTACAGCGGCCATGGCGGCATGCAGCTGTGGGCCACCGAGCGCATCTTCGATGTCGGCAATGCCTGGCCCACGTTTTATCATGATGTCGATGACCTGGCCGAACTCAGCGCCGGAAGATAAGGGCCGGTACCCGTTTGTGGTCGGCATGAGCTGTCTGGCGGGCTATTTCGGCGGTCTGGGCTCCTGGGAAAACCCCTCGCTGATGGAAGCCCTGCTGCGCGCGGCCAACAAGGGCGCGGCCGCGGCCTTTATGCCCACCGGCGAGACCGCCACCGACGGCCAGCACATTTTAAACACGGCCCTGTTCGAGGCCCTGTTTACCGACGACATCCGCCGGCTGGGCCCGGCCATTGCGGCCGCCAAGCAGACGCTGTTGGCCAACGGCGGCAGCTATTACGAGCAGGTCAGCGAAACCTTTCTGCTCTTCGGCGATCCGGCCATGGAACTGAAAATCCCCCTGCCCCGCCGGCCCGCCGGACTGACGGCCCAGCTGACCGCGGCCGGTGACGGTTGAGCTTGACTGGACAGCGCCACAGACGGCAACGGGCAGCCGGCGGCCGGCTACAACGTCTATCGCAGCACCCGGCCGGCGAGGGTTACATCCGGCTCAACATCGAGCCGCTCACGGCAACCAAATTTGACGATGCCGCTGTCGGCGCGGGCGCCACCTATTACTACACGGTAACCTCCGTTGACGGCGACGGCGACGAAAGCGTGCCCAGTGCATCGGTCAGCGTGCAGCTGACCGACAGCGACAACGACGGGCTGCCCGATGTGATCGAAGCCGTCGGCTGCACCGGGTCGAACACGTCCGACAGCGACGGCGACGGCCTGGCTGACGGTGCCGAGGATATAAACCGCAACGGCGCGCTGGATGCCGGCGAAACCGATCCGTGCAACGCCGATAGCGACGGCGACGGCCTGCCCGACGGCTGGGAAGCCGCTTACGGGCTGGATGCTTTGGACGGCAGCGGCAGCGCCGGCTCCAGCGGCGATGCCGATGGCGACGGCTGGACCAACACCCAGGAATATCTTAGCTGCACCGCCCCGGACGATGCCGGCTCGCTGCCCAGCGCGCCCACGGCGCCCGCCGTCAACTACCCGGCCGATGCCGGTGAAGTCGATACGCTGCAGCCGCAGCTGTCGGTCAACAACGCGGCCGACCCCGACTGCCAGGACCTGCGCTATGTGTTCGAGCTCTATGCCGATGAGCAGTTGACAACACTGGCGGCGGCCACGGACGCCGGCGGTATTGCTGAAGACGCCAACACCACCCCCTGGCAGGTGCCGGCCGCCCTTGACGACAACACCGCCTATTTCTGGCGCGCCCGGGCCTATGACGGCATCAGCTACAGCGACTGGATGGCGACCGCCGAATTTTTCGTCAACACCACCCCCGAGCCGCCCACGGTCCCGGTGGTTAGCCGACCGCCGCACGAATCAGAGGTCACGGAGCTGCAGCCGACCCTGCAGGTCCTCAATGCCGCCGATGCGGATGGCGATACCCTCTTTTATGCGTTCAACGTTTATGCCGACGAGACCCTGAACATCCTGGTCACCGGCAAATCCGGTGTGCTCCAAAGCATGGGGCCGACCACCGCCTGGCAGGTCGATGCCGCGCTTGAAGACAACACCAGCTACTGGTGGACGGTGCAGGCCACCGACGACGGGGGCCTGGCCAGCGGGTGGAGCCCGGCGGCCGAATTTTTCGTCAACACCTTCAACGACCCGCCCTCCACCCCGGCCGGCGGCAGCCCGGCCGACGGGGCCGAGGTGACCACGGTCTTTGCCCAGCTTGCGGCCTTTCAGGCCACGGACGACGACTATGATCTGTTGAGCTATTTTTTCGAGATCGACACGGCCGCCACCTTCGACAGCTTCGAGTTGGAGCAGTCCGCCGAACTGGCCCAGCAGTCCGGCGACACGATCGCCTGGACCCCCCAGGAGCTGATGGACAACACCACCTATTACTGGCGCGTGCGCGCCTATGATGGGGCGACCTATGGCCACTGGTACGACAGCTCGTTTTTCGTCAACACCGAAAACGATGCGCCCGAAGCGCCCGCCATCGATCACCCCGGCCATCAAAGCGAAGTCACCTCGCTACAGCCGACCCTGGCCGTCAAGGCCGCCGTGGATGCCGATAACGATGAACTCGAATACGACTTCGAGCTATACGGCGATGCACAGCTTTCGCAGTGGATCGGGGGCGCCGGCGGACCGGATACGGCCTGGCAGGTGGATCTAACCCTGGACGACAACCGCAGCTATTTCTGGCGCGCCCGGGCCGTGGATGAACACGCCGAGACCGGCCCCTGGTCGCAAACCGTGTCTTTATTCGTCAACACCGCCAATGATCCGCCCGATACCCCGGTGCTCAACAACCCGGTCAGCGGCGGCACGGCCACCTCCCTGACGCCGACCCTGTCGGTATTCAACGCCGATGATCTCGACCAGGATGCCTTACGCTATGCGTTCGAGCTGTATGCCGACCCCGACCTGTCCCAGCTGCTCAGTGCGGCCACCGTCGACCAGGGATACCTGATCACCGACTGGACCGTGCCGGCCGTCCTGGATGACGGGGGCATCTATTACTGGCGGGTGCGCGCCGACGACGGCCAGCTGGCCGGCGCCTGGATGCCCACGGCCGTCATCGAGATCCACACCGCCGGGGCGGATACCGAATATGAAATCGATTCCCGGCACGAAGTCTCGGCCGGATCGCTCCAACAGCAGGCCGTGGCCGTGGCCTCGGCCGACAGCCCCATCTACAAGACGGCCGTGGAGATACCGCCCGGCGCGCTCAGGAAAAACTGCACCTTCAACATCGGGCCGGTCACCAATCCGCCGGCCCTGCCCCGCCGCACCCGGGCCGTGGGGCGCGTCATCGAATTCGGCCCGTCCGGCCATGATTTTTACCGTGCCCCTGGTCATCAGGCTGCCGTATACGGCCGCCGCCCTCAAACAGGCCCGGGTGGCCGATACGGCCGAACTGGCGGTCTTTTACTATGACACGGCCCTGCTGGCCTGGGTCGCAGTCGACATCGACAGCATCGACCCCGTCAACCAGACGGTCAGCATCCAAACCAACCACTTTTCCATGTACACCATCGCCGCCCCGGTGGCTTCATCTGCCGGCGGCAGCGGCGGTGGCGGCGGTGCAGGGTGTTTTATCTCAACGGTCAGCGCGACTGAAGCCGGCTTTATCATTACCGACGGGTCCATCAGCAGCATTTGCGGCTTGCTGGCCTTTATCGGGCTGTTGTGGCTGGGGAAAGAAAAAGAGGATGAAGGTTAAAGGTTAGAGGTTAAAGGCTAAAGGTAAGAGGTATATGGTGCAGGGTTAGAGGAAGTGGGAAGTGGGAAGTGGGAAGTGGGACCCGGCGGCGTCCCAAAAGAATGGGACTTCCATCTTCGCCATGACTTCGCCGCGACATGATGCCGCGGCTAAAGATGCGGAAGGCGGAAAAAAAGAAAGTGAGAAGTTGAGGGGGTATTTCGACTGCTGAAATGGAGAAACCCAACCCGGGTACACCGGAAAGAATAGCCACCAAGGCACCAAGACACAAAGGAAAAATGTTAACAGCCTTTGAATGCGCGTAAATTTTCTTTACTAAGGTTTCGGCATAGGCCGTTGTAGCCTCACCCTTAAGTGTCCCCTCTGTGTGGGATCACACATTTGACCTTACAAATTAAGGTGTGCGCCTTGCATATGAAAGCCTCCGACTTGTCCGCCTCCGGAGGATTTATCCGCCCCTGGCGGTCTTGAGCAAAATCCAGGTACGACAACATTTGCGTAGGGTATTTTTGCAGCGTTAGGGTTTTTTCCTATATATTGAAATTAAACCATGGTTGCGCAAGATATATTTCCGTATAATCGAATTTGAACTAACAACTTTAATGAGCTCAAATGATCCCAAAGACAGGCAGCGCCTGGCTGTGCTCGAAGAAAGATTGCGGCAATTGGAGACGGAATAATGAAATCAATTATCTGCCACCTGAAAATGAATCCATATCCTTATTATCTATTGACAATTATAAATTATATGTTAGCATATATTAAAACTACGATTTGGAGGTGATTATTGATGGGGCAAGTTACGATTTATCTCGATCCAGAGACAGAAGAAAAAATGATCAACATCGTCAAAAAAAACGGCATTTCAAAGAGTAAATGGATTGCCGCTCTGATCAAGGAAAAAACAGCGAGCACCTGGCCTGATCACATATTCGGTTTGGCCGGAGCCTGGAAGGATTTTCCCACGGCAGAGGAAATCAGGAAGGGCGTGGGTCAAGATGCAAAAAGAGAGCCGCTATGAAGTACTGTTTAGACACCAACACGTTAATCTATTTCTTCAAAGGCCTGGGAAATGTCTCAAATCGATTGCTGGCCACGCCTCCCGGCGAGATTGCAATTCCCACCGTCGTTTTATATGAGTTGGAGGTCGGCATCGGAAAATCGACATCGCCGCGCAAAAGGATAAACCAGCTGCAGGAAATTACGTCGCTGGTCGACATCATTTCTTTCGGGCTTGCTGAAGCGAAATGCGCTGCAGGTATCCGTATAAAACTGGAGCAGCAAGGTATTCCCATCGGGTCGCATGACATCCTGATTGCCGCTTCGGCTTTAGCCAACAACAGCACTCTGGTTACCCACAACACAAGCGAATTCAAAAGAGTCAGCGGCCTTAAAATCGAAGACTGGTATTAGCGAATGGCTGGCCCCAACAAGGAAAAGATTGCATTAAGCCAGTCCCTTCCTTTCACCTTTTCGAGTAGGCAGGAGCCTCCCGAAGCTACAGGAAAATGTTTGTTTTCTCGGAGCTACGTTTCAGATTCAGGGCTACACCCTTCACCTCGCCACACTCGCTTATCATCCGTGTCGCTTGCGCGTCACGCCTTACACTACCGGGCGGTTGACTATACCTTACCCGGGCAGGCCTATGACCCTTGCGGATCATTCCTGCTCAACTGGCAACCATTGCCAGGTTACCCCCACCTTCTTTCTTTCCCACCTTCTATCTTTTCCTCCCTTCACCTTTATCCTTTCGCCTTTGACCTTTCACCTTATACCTTAAACCGCCTTTTTTGGTGTCAAAAACATCGATTTAAGCCCAAAAAACGGGGCTATTTTTAGCATAGATCCTTAATTGTCAGGGTGTTCGCCGTGGCCCGACCCCATTTATTCTTGATTTCAGGCTGTTGTTGTATTATTTAATACTCAGTTGAATGGTGTGAATGTCGGCTGCGATTTCATTACATGATAGGAAACGTTTTTTGTATAGCCATTGTTCGGCATTAATTGAAAAATTAAAGGAAAATATGTACCATGCCTGTTATCGCAAGATTTTATGGAATTTTGATAAAAATGTATTTTAGAGAACACGGCGTACCACATTTCCATGCCCTTTATAACGAATACAACGGAGTCATTGAAATTGAATCGCTTGAAATGATTGAGGGCGATTTACCGAGCAGGGCTCAAAAACTGGTAAAAGAATGGGCTGTGATGTACCAGAAGGATTTATTGGAACTATGGAAAACACAAAAATTTAAGAGATTTCCAGGATTGGAATAATGGAGAATAATATGGAAAGTTATCCAAAAATAAAACGCGTTGAGCCATTGGCAGGCAAAAGGCTTCTTGTCACTTTGCTAATAATATTAAGAAAGTCTATGATTGTTCATTGTTGCTAAAAGAAGAGAGTTTCAAGCCGCTTCTAAATGATGCTCTATTCAGCTCTGCAAAAACCGACAGACATGGGTATGGTGTTATTTGGTCAGATGAGATTGATTTAAGTGAATCTGAGATCTGGATAAACGGCTTGCCAGCCGAACAAAATGATGGCGCAGATGCCTAAAGCCTTGCCGATTTGGAATTTTCGAGTCAGAGAAGGCTAAGGTTCTTTTTCGATTTAATTTGCCAACCCTACTTCGGCCCTCCGAATTCTTTACACCTTATGCCCTTCTGTTTTACCGTGCCATCCCGCTGACGCTGGATGACAAATCTATTTTAAAAATTCAGGTGTGCCCCGAACCCCACGCCCTCTGCGCTCTGCCCTTGGCCCTTCCCGAAAGCCGAATGCCGTTTCTATCTCAACTTCCCACCTTCCCAACTTCTCACCTTCTTTCTTTCCCCCTTCCGCATTCCGACTTCCGAATTCGGAACACCTTTATCCTTAAAAACATTTAACAACTCCTAAAATCTTTTAACAGTTTTCACCCAACACTCCCGCAGAAAGCAAAACCTATTCTATCGACCTGGGCTTTTTTTTATTTTTTCCGCCAACTGCCGATAATTGTCACAGCCGGCCAAATTCTTTTTACCGCGCTTTTGGCTTAATTTAAATTTCCCGAAATCACATTAAATGCAGCTTTAGCGAAAAAGCGAATTTTGTCAGTCAATGGGGCCAAAATTGTCAGCCACGGCGGTTGCGGTTTTATACCGAAAATAAATTGCCCGTAATTTCAGATAACTATCTGCAGAATGCAAATAGGCACGATTTTTGCGAAAATGACGACTGTCATAGTTTTCAAATACGCGCTAAAGGTCTTAATATGAGCACCATAAACCGCTCCCTATCCCAAAGGCCGCATCGGATCAACGCCGGGCGGACCGGCCGGGTTTCTGCCCAAGCAATACAAACAAACAGTTGCCTGGCTGCGCATCCCGCTGCTGGACTACGACGACGACACTGTCATCTACCTGAATTACGGCAATCCCAACATCACTGCTTCCACCGCCAACCCCGGCGGGGTGTGGGACGCCGACTTTGTCAGTGTCTATCATCTGAGCCACACTTCCGGTAATGGTACGGCTGATGAATACAAAGATGCGCTTGGAACCAATGATGGGCAAGGTGGCGGTGGTACAGCCGGTCAAACGCCTGATGCATCGACGACAGCAAAAATCCACCAACCCCAGGATTTTACGGCTGCCAATAGCGATTATATTAATTTCGGCAGTGATAGCAGCATCGATATCGGCACAAATGATTTTACCATGTCAATGTGGATTAAAAGAGCGACGACAGGAACATCAAGCCGAGCGCTTATTGAAAAAGAACTCGGGGACGCAAATGAATACCAATGGTTTATTCAAGCAGATAATACAGTGAGGTTTAGAATAGACTCCGGTACTGGATCTGTTGGAGACGCCAATACTGCAATCGATGATACGGATTGGCACCATGTTGCCGTAGCCTGTGATAGAAGTGGAAACGCTACTTTTTATTTAGATGGCAGTTCTGATGGAAGTTTTGACATTTCAGGAGATTCCGGTGATATTTCGAATACTGATGATCTATTGTTAGGTAAAGAATATACTGCTAATCCTTTTGATGGACTTATCGATGAAGTACGCATCTCCAACACGGCCCGCGATCTGGGTAGCGGCCGGCAAGGCTGCAATCCAGCGGGTGAAAGTCCCGCCATGTCAATTGCCCGCTTCAGATATGTAGTGATACCACGGTTAATGTTGGGCAACCACATTTTCATTGCGTGGCGTAAACGGCCTGGCCGCCCTGTGTTTGGTCACAGCGGTGGGTGCAACCTGGGGGTCTAACAAACATGGGAGCCTGAACATAACGGAATGACTGCAGCCCCGAAAAAGCGTGCTCTGTTGAAGTTGCATTGCAGAGGCAGTTTGGTGTGCCGAACGTCTCAGATCTAACGTGAGGCCGATGCTCTTTGGGAAGAAACGGGTAGGAGCACCAAAGAGGCACTGCGGGGTAAGGGTCCAAGCACCCATGTAAGGATTGCAGAGATAACGCCGGGAAAGATCATCTCTCAGCAGGGACTGACAACAACCTGCAAAGACCTTACGCAATAGGGACAACCGAAGGCGGAAGGAGGGTTTTGGTCTGGCCCATGAGCCCATATGAGCGATGAGAACCGGGTAATGCCGGTTTAGGCAACAGTCAATGTTGTCCTCGGCGAGGTAACACCTCAAAGAGGCAAAGGGGCTCTCGGCATTTGGCGGGCACCAATGGGGCACAGCGCTGGACTCAGAGCCAGGTTAGCTGGTAAAAGCCTTTATGTGTCGAGTTGTTGGGTAAATCAATATTGTAAGGGGTGTATGTGGGTCAGCACTTAAGCTTCGGCATTTTTGGGAAGGCCTAACGGGGAAAGCCAGAGTCGACAACCGGACCCGGGAAATCCGGCTGTCCGGGATGGAACGGGGGGCTTGTGGAAACGTGAGTTATGGTGGAACTAGGATCCCGCCGCACAAACCGAAAGGGTGCGGGTCGGAAACTCTCTGCCTATAGGCTGCGCGCGTCGCATTTCTATCCCAAGTGCTGGATTGAGACCGAGTTCAACAACCAGAACGCGCCGTCAACCTTTTACAGCTTCAGCTCCGAGCTGGGGGCGGCCGCGGCAATCAACGTGGCCTGGGAGACGGCCGTGGAGACCGACAACAAAGGCTTTCACCTGTACCGTTCCCCACGCTATGACGGGCCGTTCGAGCCGCTGACGGACAAGCTGATCCCCGGGCCGGCTTTATGACCACCGGCCGGGCCTACAGTTTTACCGATGCCGACGTGATCCGTGGCCGGCTGTACTACTACCGGCTGGAAGACATCGACATCCACGGCCAAAAGACGGTGCACGGCCCGGTCTGCGTGGACTGGGACGGCGACGGGGATGGGATAATTGATGGCGAGGAGACCTGGAAGCTGGAAGGCCGGGAAGGGGAGGGCTCACGGATATTGGGTCGGGGGGGGGGTGAAGTGCTGAGCGAGGACGCCGACGGGGTGATCCTGGAGCTGCGCACGGCCGGCTTTGAGGCTGAAAATGTGACGGCCGATGACGGCCGCACGTTCGAGCGGCTGCGCATCGACGACTACATCCACGGCTATACCAACGAGATCGGCCGGCCCCAGCTGCCGGCCAAGGGCATCCTGCTGAATGTGCCGCCGGGCAAGGCCGCCCAAATCAGCGTGCTGGAAACAGAGGTGCAGATCCACAGCGGCCACCGTCCGAAGACCCCGGCTTTAAGACCGATTCGCTTCTGGCCTCCCTGAACCTGGCCGCGATGGCCACGCCGATGCTGACCAGCCCGGTGGCCTCGATGCTGTCGTCGGCCCGCCTGCTGCTGGGCGCCCTGTGGAGCCAGTTCGGCGACGGGGCCTCCCCGGACGGGACGGCCTACAAGATCATGACCTCGGCCGAAGGCATCTACCGCCTGATAGCCGCCGACCTGGCCGCGGCCGGCATCGACCCGGCCGCTGTGGACCTAAGCCGCATCCGGCTGTATCACCTGGGAGACGAAGCAGCGCTTTACATCCACGATGCCGACGGTGACGACTTCATTTTGTTTTACGGCCGGGCCTTAGACAGCGCCTACACCAAGTACACCGAATCCGCGGTCTACTGGCTGACCTTGGCCGGCGGCGACGGGGCGCCCAAAGGCATGGCCGCCATCGGCGCGGCGCCGGCCGCCGCCCTCAAACAAGCCCGGGTGGCCGATACGGCCGAACTGGCGGTCTTTTACTATGACACGGCCCTGCTGGCCTGGGTCGCAGTCCCAGTCGACAGCATCGACCCCGTCAACCAGACGGTCAGCATCCAAACCAACCACTTTTCCATTTACACCATCGCCGCCCCGGTGGCTTCATCTGCCGGCGGCAGCGGCGGTGGCGGCGGTGCAGGGTGTTTTATCTCAACGGTCAGCGCGACTGAAGCCGGCTTTATCATTACCGACGGGTCCATCAGCAGCATTTGCGGCTTGCTGGCCTTTATCGGGCTGTTGTGGCTGGGGAAAAGAAAAAGAGGATGAAGGTATAAAGGTAAAAGGTATATGGTGCAGGGTTGAAGGCAGAAGGAAAGGATCGGTTTTCGGTGTTCGACGTACGGCATTCGGGGCTGGGATTAAAGCTGAAGGCCGACGGAACGAAATGAAGATGGGTTCACGGCGCCTGGCGACTTTTAGCACTTTCTACCCTGCACCGATTATCTGCTTTTTAGTGTAGCGGCGGGGTTTATCCCCGCCCCCAAGTGCTCTTGGAGGTAGATTTCCTGCAAAGACAGCATCGCGCCACACAACGACCGGCAGCTAACCAGGCGAGCGACCATCAAGGAGCCCTTGGGGCAGAGGGCGTGGGGCAGGGCGCGGCTGGGCTGAACCTTGAACCCCGAACCTCTAAAGCCGATAAACAATCGGCTTATCATCCGAATCCATCTCGATTCCGATCGTATCACCCGTTTTGAATCCCAATCGCTTGAACTCTTTGACCATCATCTCGTGCTTGTCCATGTGCCAGTAGACTGACCATAAAGGGTTGCGGACCGTGTCGATCCCGTAGGCATCATGGCCGCACATATTCAGCCTGAATTTGTCTTTGGCAATCAGGGTGTCGGATTCGGATAAAAAATAATCTATCTTGTAGAGATTATCATGCAGGGCCTTGGAGAGAATGGGTTGAATTTCCGGAAAATCATCCAGATAATGATTGGCGATCTGGTAAAGTTCTTCAGGCTCTTGAATCGACAGGCCCAGAACGCAAAAGCGCTGATGTTTTAAAGCAAATTCTTCAAGATCGGCTTGATATTGAGTGACAATCTTCAGGATATCTTCAATTACGGGTTTCGAACCCGTTTCACCCATAATAAAATCTTCACATTTGCCGATGAGTTTTAAGTAGAAGGCCTTATTATCCATCACATAAACCGGCCGCTCGCGGTGACTTCTTCTGATTCTGACCCGGTTAAGGCCATCCAGTTTGATCGATCTTTCGCTTTCTTTCTGTTCGAGGGTTTCGATGTGGCCAATGTCTTTGGCCTGAACCACATAAATTTCACCTTCTTCCGAAACCACATATTCGATTTCACACCGATGGCCTAATTGTTCCTGTATTTTTTCGGACAAGTCAAGCAGGCGTCTGTCATGGGGAGTTTTGGTAATGAATGGTTCACGCAAGATTTTATGGGCCCGGTCGCGGCAGTAGCCGAATTCCCAATGATTCCCGATCATTTTGGCCATAACACTGGTGCCATTGATAAAGGGCATGACAATCACCCCCATATCTTCCGGATTAATCTCAGGGGCATTCTTGAATTTCTGTTGTCTTTTAATGGTAAGCTGCTTGGCTGTTTTTGCCAGATTAATAATTTTTTTTCTGGCATATTGGATACCGCCCAAATCCGCATAGGTTTCCAGGGAATCAAAAGTTCCCCCTTTGAAGAATTCTTCATCCGGGTGAACACTTCGCGCAATGACCTTAAAGCTTTCGCGATGATTTTTTAAAAACGCCTCCAGCGCTGCAAAATTTTCGTTTTCAAAGTCGGCGGCTGATACATAAATAAAATCCGGAATATTGAATTTTTCCTGCTGCAACTGTTTCAGAAGTCTGGCTTTTTCCGGTAACGTGGTATCCATTGTAGTTTTCAACAAAATCCTTCTTTCTCCATATTTGAAGTTTTAACGTTAAAATAAATACTTTTTTACTAGTGTCAAACCGCTCACAGTCCCTGACAGGCGGGAAATATAAAATAAATCTTGACCGCGGCAGCTTAAAATCCGTAATATTACGAATTATCAGACAGAATACATTCATTCGACGTTCGTATGTTGGACGTTCGATGTTCATTATGTTTTGATCTTTTCGTATGTCGTTGACTGGCCGATTTCCTGGCCGGCCTGACGGTGGCGCTGGTCCTCATTCCTCAGTCCATGGCCTACGCCGAGCTGGCCGGACTGATCCATATCTATCCGACGATCGAAAACGCCATCAATGCGGTTCATGAAATCACCCATCGCGGTGGCCAGGAAAAGGATTGTCCGTTGACAAAGGTCTGCCGCATTCCCCGGTCACCCCGGTCAAGGGAGAACTAAATGCCGATCGTAACCATATTCAGCGCTGGTTTCTGTCAGGAAAATCCGATTAGCCGGGAAGTCATTGCGCGCACCGGATACCGGCCAATTAACGACGATGATATCGTTGCCCAGGCAAGCCGGCGCTCATCGATGGCCCCCAGCAAATTAAAACGGGCCTTTTCGTCCAAAACCTCGGTCTTCAATAAATTCACCCTTGAAAAGGAACGCTCCCGGGCCTATATCAGGCTGGCGGTTGCCGATTTGATCGCCGGCGACAATGCGTTAATCACCTGCTTTGCCGGGCTGCTTATCCCGGCGGCCATCAGCCATATCCTGCGGGTCTGCTTGATTGCGCCCAAAGACTACCGCACGGCCGCCGTCGTCGAGCAGCTGGGCCTATCGCAAAAAGAGGCCGCCCGGCTGGTGCAACGGCACGAAGAAGACTGTGCCTACTGGATTGACTCCCTATTCAGCAACGGCGATCCCTGGGATTCGATTCTTTATGATATTGTCATTCCGGTGGATAAAATGTCGCGGCAGGAAGCGGCGGCCCTCATTGCGGACAATGCCGCCAAGGACATCATTCAGCAGACGGCCGAATCCAGGCAGGCGCTGGCGGATTTTCGGCTGGCGGCTGAAACCGAGGCCGCCCTGGTTCAACAGGGCCACAGCGTGCAGGTCAGCGCTAAAAACGGCGCCGTTACACTGACCATCAACCAACATGTTCTCAGGCTCAACCGGCTGCAGGAAGAACTCAAATCCATCGCCGAACCGATTACCGGCGTCAAATCGGTGGAGACCAAAATCGGCCGGGATTTTCACAAAACCGATATCTACCGTAAGCACGATTTTGAAATGCCGTCCAAAGTGCTGCTGGTGGACGACGAACGCGAATTCGTTCAAACGCTGTCCGAACGGCTGATAATGCGGGATATGGGATCGGCGGTTGCCTATGACGGAGAGTCGGCGCTCAAGCTGATCAAAGAGGACGAGCCGGAAGTCATCGTTGTCGATTTAAAAATGCCCGGAATCGATGGTTTCGATGTGCTGCGCAAGGTCAAGGAAACCCAGCCTGCGATCGAGGTCATCATCGTCACCGGGCACGGCAGCGAAGAAGACCGGCAATTATGTCTGGACCTGGGTGCTTTTGCCTACCTGCAAAAACCCGTGGACATCAATGAACTCAGCGTAACGATTCAGGAAGCCAACGAAAAAATACGGCAGAGGAAGGATAAAAAATCTTAAAGCTCACCGCAGAGCCGCAAAGATCGCAGAGAGTTTTTTCATTTCATTTGCCTTTGAGAGGAAGGCAAATAAAAAATAAACGTTCTCTGCGTCCTCTGCGCCTCTGCGGTGAAAAAAATTTTATTGCTGACACTTTACCGCAATTATGAATAGGAGCAAAATGAACATTCGTGAAAATTCGTGGCAAAAAAAACTGGTTTTAAATTAATTTAGAAATTCCGAGACTCACAGCCATGTCGATATTAAAAAAACTGAAACCCGCATTTCTGGATCACAAAGATGTCACCGCGGGGCCGTACAAACATCACTTTGACTTTCTGGCAATCTGGAAGCGGTCCATTCTGGTGACGGCGACCGTGGCACTGGTGCCGTTGATCATCTGGGCCTTTTCCGGATACCGGCTGACCATGGAAACCATCGAGTCGGAACTCGTGCTGCGCACCTCGCAGCTCATTTCGAATTCATGGCGATCGGTTTCCCTGTTTCTGACCGAACGCCGATCGGTGCTGGATTTTATCGCCCATGATAATGAGCTGGAAACATTGAAGGACCCGGCCCGCCTGGCCGCCATTCTGGAAAACCTCAATGAGCGCTTTGGCGGATTCACCGATTTGGGGGTCATCGACAGCGACGGGAAACAGATAACCCATGCCGGCTCGCATCAAATGGAAGGCTTGGACTACAACCAGCAACCCTGGTTTCGCGAAGTCCTGAACCGGGGGGCCTATATCAGTGAATTGGTCAGCGGCGCGCGCAACCAACCCCATATTGACTTCGCGGTCAAGCGTGAACTGCCGGACGGCTCTTTTTTCGTGCTGCATGCGGTTCTCGCACCGGAACAGCTCACGGCATCCATCGCCCATCTTGACGTGGGCGCCAAAGGTGATCTTTTTATTATCAACGACCAGGGGGTGCTGCAGACCCCTTCCCGCTACCATGGTCCGATTTTTAAAAAATTATCGCTGGCCGTGCCGCAATACTCTCCCAAAGCGCGGGTGTATGAAAGCATCGCTGATAATGAAGATCGCATCGTCATCGGGTATGCCTATATCCCGAATACCCCCTATATTCTGATGATGACCCAGCCCCAAAGTGAACCCATTCAGCCCTGGTATAAAACGACCTGGGCCTTTTCGGCCATTCTGGCGGCCAGCATCATTACGATCCTGCTGGTGACCCTCGGGGTCGCCACCCACCTGGTCAACCAGATCCACGAGGCCGACCAGGAGCGGGTCAACACCATGCACCAGGTGGAATATGCCAATAAAATGGTGTCCTTAGGGCGTCTGGCTTCCGGCGTGGCCCATGAGATCAACAACCCGCTGGCCATCATTAACGAAAAAGCCGGCCATATCAAGGATATATTCACGTTGACCGCCACCTACGCCAGGGACCCCAAGCTCATCGAGCTGGTGGATTCGGTTATCGCCACGGTGCAGCGCTGCGCCGCCGTTACCCGGGGCCTGTTGAATTTCGCCCGCCACCTCAATTTGAGTGTGCAGACCATCGATTTAAAAGAAATCATCGCTGAGGTCAAAAATGTATTGGCCAAAGATGCTGAATACAGATCCATTACCGTCGGCGTCCAGGTCGGGGAGAAGCTGCCGCAATTTGAAAGTGACCGGGGCAAACTCGAGCAGGTGTTTTTCAATTTGTGCAACAACGCCATCAGCGCCATGAAAGATGGCGGTCGCCTCGATATTGCAGGCGGTGCAAAAAAATAAGAACTTTATTGCCGTTTCGTTTACGGACAATGGTCCCGGCATTCCGCAGTCGGATCTGAAGCACGTGTTCGATCCGTTTTTTTATTCCAAAACCGGCCATGACGGAACCGGCGTGGGCCTGTCGGTCACCTATGCCCTGGTGCAGGAACTCGGCGGCGCCATCAGCGTCCAAAGCCGGCAGGGCAAGGGGACGACGTTTAAAGTCGATATCCCGCTAGTGATGCCAGGGAAATCTTCATGATCAGAATGAGTTGATTCAGATATAGGCAATTTACTTTCGAAGTTATAGCAACAAAATTCCAAATCACAATGCTCAAATTCCAAACAAATTCGAAATTCCAAGCTCCAATGACCCAAACATTTCGATCCCCTAATCGATGGCGTGCGGGTATTATTGCAGTTTGGAATTTTGAATTTGGGACATTGGAATTTATTTGGAATTTGTATTTTGGTGCTTGGAATTTTATGTTTTTTTATCGGCTTGTGCGTTGAAGGAGGGTCTCATTAAATGAGTCTACAAACAGAGGATACCCAAATGGTGGGTTTGCAATTTTTCGGCAAGATATCGGCTTCCATATCCCACGAACTGAAAAATGTACTGACGATTATCAATGAAAACGCGGGGCTGCTGGAAGACTTTACCTTAATGGCAGACCGGGGCGTCCCGTTTGATGCGGCCCGTTTAAAAACAATGGCTGAAAGCGTTAAAAAGCAGATTAGCCGGGCGGACGCAATCATCAGAAATATGAACCGCTTTGCCCACAGCACCGATCAAACCGCTGTAACCGTGGATCTGGTGCAAACGATTGAAACCGTCCTTGCCGTGACCGCCCGGTTTGCCGCCATGCGGGGAATCAAGATTGAGTTGCAGCTGCCGGAAAATCCGGTGGCGCTGCAGACGGCGCCGTTTTTTTTGATGAACCTGATCTGGTTGTGTCTGGAGTTTGCCATGTCCGCCGCCGGGGATGAAAAACAGGTTGAGCTGGTGGCCGAAGCGGCCGACGGCGGCGTCCGCATTCGATTCCGGCGGCTGTCAGGCCTTAACGCAGCGCTGCTGGACACTTTTGCGGCTGACCGTGAGCAGAATTTGCGCGAGATGCTGGCGGCAGATTTTAAGATAGAACTTGAATCCAAAGAGATCGTGCTGGAATTGACAAATCAGGAGGCCAGGGATTAAAATGAATTAACGCGAATATTATTTTTCCAATATTCCATCATTCCAACATTCAAATTGCGGCGAAGCCTGTAATTATTGGTGGAAATTCGTGTCAATTCGTGGCTAAATAATTCTTTAAAGATTATAATCACATTGGAGCAGATTAATGTCCGCCAAGGTATTACTTGTCGATGACGAAAAAGACTTTTTAGATATCATGGTCGAGCGCATGGCAGCCCGGGGCATGGACGTCGCCACCGCCGGTTCGGCCGAAGATGCCCTTAAACTGGTCATCGCAGAATCCTATGATGCCGTCATCATGGATTTGTTGATGCCGGAAATGGACGGTTTCAAGGCCTTAAAACTGTTTAAAGAATCACGCCCCGACCTATCGATCATCCTGTTGACAGCCAACGTGCCGGAAGAAACGCGCCTTGAGGCCATCAAACTGGGCGCCCTGGATGTCATCGAAAAACCGGCCGATTTGAATCTTCTGACCCAAAAAATTGAAGAAGCCAAGGCGCTGAGAGCCAAGAAGCCTATTTGAAACTGTACATAGTTGGAACAGCGAACCGCAGAATATCGAACAAGAAATATCGAATGATGAAGTGTGGAATCGCTGTGCTCAATCTTTTTTCAAAAATAATAATGATAGAATACCTTACTTCGATATTCGTTATTCCTTGTTGGATATTCGATATTCGCTTTTTCAGAGCTTCTTCTACGATCAGACTGGACGCTCGCAGCCAAAAAAAATCCCGCATAGGCAACACACGCTGCCCATGCGGGGGTGATCAGCCTTTGAAACCGCACAGCAAATGCCGGCCCTATTGATGCAGCCAGGATTTAAGGACCACGCGGTTGCCGGTACCGGCTGCAAAGTCGGTCGCGTGTCCAAGCTGGATGATCTCGCCGTCAAAGGCGGTCATGTAGACATGCTTGCGGGACACGAATATGGACCCGCGAACCTTGCCGATTTGCAGCGGATCATCCCAGACATTTTTGCCTGTATCCAGGTCGAGCACCCGCAGGTTGCTGGATCCGGCCGTGTCACTTTTCGGATCGGCGCTTTCCATGGTACCGAAGGAGGTCACGATCCAGATCTGGCCGGCTGAAATGGTCGGAGACGACCAGACCTTTTCCCCCTTAGCGGTCGCCAGGGACCATACGGCCTTAATCGCCCCGCCGGTATCCTTGCAGTTTTTATCTTTATCATCTTGCCTGAGAGCGCCGGCCGCGGTGGCATCCACGGCATAGACATGATAGCCCTTGTCATCGGAAGCCCAGTCGGCCCCGCCGGTGCCGAAAATCAACAGGACGTGGCCGTTGCGTTTGATGATGGCCGGCGATACCGAGATGGGGTTGCCGATGCCGGCATTAAACAGGGGAACATCCATGCCGTTCACCAGGCCCTGCTTCTCCTCGTCCTTGCCATCGTAAATGTGGACGCTCTCACCGGCCAGCCAATTTCCAGCGGGATCATCGGTCAGCGCCAGCTCCCACAGCCGGCCGTTCATATCCCCCACAAAAATGCGGTCGGCCAGGGTGTCGTCATCGATGTCGTAGGTGGTTACGGCCCCGGGGATGTCATTGACCGAATCGGCGTAGGTGGAAGAAAAGGTCCACTGCTCGGTACCTGTCTTGAGGTCAAAGGCAAAGACATTGATTCCGCCATGATCCTCGGCAATATGGGCAAAACTGGTGGCCACATAGACCATCCATTTTACCGTGTAGGTGAGATTGCCGTAATCGTCCAATACCGGATCACCGTATACGTCCAATACCGGCACCTTGACCTTGTCGAGGGCGGCCCGGAAGGCATAGCCCATACCGCCGCCGGGTGCCACGCCGGTGGCTTCGTCGGGGATCAGGGGATTGTCGGTGGCTTCCCAGAGCACCTGCCAGTCGTCGGGATCGGTCACGTCCAGGGCAAAGATGGAATTGCCCCCGAAGCCCTGGGCACAGACCAGGATGGTGCGCCATTCGCGGACACCGTCGCCGTCATGGTCCCAGTATATGTCCTTGGCCGTCGGGGATCCGTCCACCGCGGCAAAGTCCGGCTCCGCGTTGGGGTCGGTGCGGTCGTTTTTAAGCTTGCCCAGCAGGTTGCGCGGAATATACGCCCATTTTTCAAGCCCGCTGGCCGTGTCGATGGCGTGCAGCATGCCGTAGATATCCCCCACATAGGCGGTTTCGAGCCGGCTGCCGCCGACCCGGCTGTCGCCGGCCCGGACAATCACCGGTGCCGAATGCATGATGCCGCCCAGCTTGTTGGGTGTCGTTTCAACGAATTTTGGGGTGCTGGCTTCATAGTCCCAGTACCGGCCGCGCAGGCGTTCGATGACCTTGATCTCATCGGCCGTATCACCGTTGTCCGGGTCGACGGCGAGCCGCGTCAGGAGGGCGTCGACATTGGCGGCATCGAAGTTGATTTTAGACCAGTCACCGGTAATATCGTCATATTCGGCCGTGTAAACCTGGCGGCCGTCCGAGTTGCCGGTCTTGGCATCGTCGATATTGCCGTCGGCCGTATCCCAGTCGGCCACCGGGTCTTCAGCTTCCACGTTAAAGCGGCGGAAGTGGCCTAAATAGCTCGGATGCTGGAAGGTGCCCTGGTAAAGCTAGGGGTGGGCCACGATGGGCGCCGAGCGCACGTACTCGTGGCTGATCAATTCGTACTTGATGTTGAACAGGGTGTTGAGCACATAGCGCACACCGGCCAGGTTTTTAAAGGTACAGCCGTCGTTTTCGGTGCAGCCGACGGGGCCGGTGCTCACTTCTGCGGTGGTCACCGTGTCTTTATCGATGACAAAACCCGCGGGCCGCACCACACAGGCAGGCATCCCAGTACACCGGCGGTTCCCATGGATTTGCTCCGGGATTTTTCGTAAACACGGAGGGTGATTTTTTTATGTGGTCGATGTCGGTCAATTGGTCGGTCAGCTTTTTGGGCTCCTGTTTATTCAGCTTGTCACCGCCGTTCCAGGACAGCCCGATGTCGGTGATGGTTAGGGGATCGGCGTATCGGTGTTTCTGAAAATAATGTTGAGCAGTTTCTTTTTTTTGTTGCTGTCAACCGCGGCCTCGCTCAGGTCGATCTCTAAGGGGTGCCGGGGCCGCTGGTGGCCGAGACCGTCAGGGTGAAGTCTGCGGCCATGGTAAAAGAGACGGTTTCCACATAAGGAATAGATGCCCATTTATAATGGACTTCGAGTTTAAATGCTTCGCTGGTTATCTCCTGGTCAAACTCGATATCAACCGGATGGATATTCAACGCGGGATCTATTTCCTCCTCCTCGGGCTTGTCCTTGTCGTCTTTGGCGTCCTTGCAGTCGGCGTAACTGTGGCCGCCCAGATAGACCACATAGCCGAAGTCGGTGTTGCCATAGGCGTAGCCGCCCACGAAATAGTCCCAACCGGTGTTGTCGCTGGTGTAACGCTTGACCGTATTGTTGTAGCTGGCGTTTTCCGTCGGCACGGGGTATCTAAATTGTAATCGTCACCGACTTGATAGGGCCGCCAGTTGTGCAGATGGCCGCCTTCGGGTACATACCCGGCGGCGGTGTCTCCAATCTGGGTATAGGCGACGGTCACTTCATTGTAGATGATGTCCGCCGCCTTGTTGGTGCCCCCGTTGTGGCCGAAGCCCGTGTCGGCCAGGAAATGACCCTCGGGATTGTGCTCGAAGGTTTCAATGGAGGCGCATTCGCCCAACACCCCCTTGCCGCTTTTGAGGTATAATTGGATCTGCTTGACCACCTCATCCTGGTGGGCGAAGCCCTTGGTGCCGTCGTAGTTCTTGGTCGCATCCCAGTGGGGCGCCCACAGAAAGTCATACCCCTTGGATTTCAGGATAGGCGTTATCGTGGTGGCCGGTGTCGCCGGCGGCGTAGCCGGCAATTTCATTGGGGGTCACGATTTCGTACGAATCGCTGCAAATACCGGCCAGCCGCAGGTAGCTTTCCAGGATCGAGGCATTGCCCTTGGTTTTGTCTTCGTCGTTGTTCATCAGGGCGATCTTGGGGGGCGTGCCCCGCATGTCGCGAAAAACCGGGGCGGCAAAGGGCACCTGGGCCACGTGCACGTCGACCGCATCCCAGCTGTCGCTGTTGATCAGCGCGTACAGCTCATTCAAAACCCCGTCGGCCAGTTCCTGGACGTCGATGATCCAAATGCTGCCGCGGTAACTGATCCGGCTTTTCTTGTCGCCGTTGTCCTTGTCAAACTCCAGTCCCTGGGTGCCGCCGGCATGGTCATACAGCCTGACCACCTCTTCGATTTTCACGCCATCTTCTTCCCGGGGCAGGGTGTTGTCCTCGATCACCAGGTCGACGCCGTCAATGGTGGCCTTCTGGTCGTTGATCACCCAGGAAACGCCGATGGTGTGCTCGCATCCCTCCAGGGCATCTTCGAGGCAGGCCTGCTTGCAGGCTGAATCGCCCCCGCAGTCCGTCTGGCACTTAACCGTATCCGCATCCGTCGGGGCATCGGTCAAACATTGCTGATCCTGGTGGTCCAGCAGGTAGTAGGCCAGCCCATAGGCCTCCAGTTGTCCCCCGTCGTCTACCGGCTGATAGAAATCGTCCATCGGAATGATGATCGATCCCGCCGGAAAGTTGCGTTCGTAGGCCGGGGCCTCGAGGGGCAGGCCGGTGAACGCCACCAATATGAATAAGGCAAAGATTTTGGTTTTCATGAGTTTGATCTCCTTTTTTTATCGATCACCGGCTTCAACCGGTGGGCGAAACCGGGGGGAATTCGCGGCCGGATCAACGGCATCCTCATTACCAGCGCACATTGGCCGATGCCGCTTCTGATTCCAGGGCAGCCTCACCGGAACTGCCCGCATTGTAATGCTCCTGGGCATAGGCCTCGCCCCCGCCGCGTACCGTGGTGCTGATGGTCGCCGTGGCGTTGCGGTAGGGCGATACCAGGGTCGAAGTCAAAAAAACGGTGTCGTCCGAATCCACCTCGGTGTTGCCGTCCAAATCGTCATTGTCCTCGATGGACAAGGTAAAGGCGGCGGGTCCGACCCTGCGACCCACATCTCCGATGATATCATCCAGCGCGTAGCAATTGGCACAGGTGGTCTTCGTTAGCTCATAGCAATCGGTACAGCCGTCGATCCCGTTAGCAACCTTGCACGCCTTACACAGGTTCTCCTCCGCAAGCAGCAGGTCCCAGCTGCCGGCATCGCCGATTTTGATATTGTTGAGCGCCGCCCGGCCCGCCTCAATTCCGGAATCGGCGGTATAAAAGGCGATATTGTGCAGCACGGCATTGGTTGCTATCTGCACCTCGGTGATGCTGGTCGTGGTGTCCGTGATGCCGATGACCGTCAACAAAACCAGGATAATCATCGCGATGATGATCACGGATCCCTGCTGGTTATTTATAATAGAAGTTATCTTCTGCATGGTGCTCATCCTTTCAGCCCAGTGGTTTATTGGTCCGCCATCGAGTGGCCGCTTTCAGCGGGCTTTGAGAAATTCGATGGTGATCGGCCGGGCCCGGTGGTGGGAGCCGGTCGCCGTGACCACTATCCTTTTGGCACCCGCTACCGGTGAGTCTTCTACCACGGTCCAGGAGATGGTATAGGGGCCGTGGACAACCGAGTGAAAATCGTTCGGGTCGGCGGGATCGTTGGGATCTAAGTCGGCGTCGTTATAGGACAGCGAAGTCAACCGTTCGATCTGGTCCGCCACCCAGGTGGACTCTTCGGTGTGAATGCGGGCGCCGGTGTTGGTGTTGGCGGAATTAATCTGCAGGGCCCCGACGGCCAGGATGCCGACGGAAAAGATGGCGAAGGCCATCAAGACCTCCAGCAGAGTAAAACCCTGGCTGCCCCTTTTTGGGCGGATCATTTTAGCTGCTAGCTGGCAAAACATAGTGGCGACTCCTTTAATTAAAGGCCCAGGTTGCGGACCTTGACCGTGGCGCTTAGCCGGATGCGGCGAAAATTATCGTTCTGGGCATCAAGAACGGAGTCGCCCAGTTGATTCCGATAGGTGGTGCTGTCGGTTTGTCTGGCGCATCAACACCGGAACTTGTTCCCCCGAACGCGCCACCAGGGTGATCTGAATCGAGCGGATGTCGGCCAGGTCCGCGGTGACGATGCCGTCACTGTCCAGGTATACAAAATTCAAAGCATCGATATTCAAGGCCACCGGGCTCAGGTCCCGGGGTTAGCCGTGTCCCAGCTACCGCGCCAAATTGCCGGGTCCTTCAGCGATCCGTCACCGTGGATCGTTACTCGTCGGGAGTAAAGCGCTCGGTGGCATCGATCACCCATCGAAATTTTCGTCACTTTTAAAGAAGATTTCATCCCGCCTTGGCGACGAGGATGGTGAAATCCCCCGTGTTTTGCGGATCGTAGCCCGCCATCCGAATTTCGCGGGTCATCATATACATGCCGACCCGGGCATCCTGCTGCATATCCACCAGTTCCTCCTGGGTGATATGGCTTTTGAGCTGATTCTGATAAAAGGTATAGATCCCCGCCATCAAAACCGAGGCGATGGCCATGGCCAATCATCAGTTCGATGAGGGTGAATCCCTTTTGGCTGGTATAAATTGATTTCATCATTTATTATCCTGCTCGCGTTGCATGATTGAAAGGACGCGAAACTTAATCGGCGCCGCTATTGAATCCTGGCATTGCCCCCTAAAGTCACAGTGATGCTGCGACTGAGCGTGGCGTTTGAGCTGTTTTCCACCACCAGCCCACCGCTCTTATCTGAAAACCCGTGTCCGTTAAATGTCACCGGCGATACCAAACCATTTTCCACCAAATCGACATCTTCGGGCAGCCGGCAGGTGCGCAGGGTGGTCCCGCCCGAAGTAACCGTCAGGCTGTCATTGTCAAAATCAACTAAAACATCCGCATTGGTCTTGATCGCATTGGCCCGGGCAAATTCCAGGGTCGATTTCACATCCCGCGCCGCACTGCCGACCCGGTGTTTGGGCAGCCATTGAAACAGGCCGGGAACGGCAATCGTGCACAGGATGCCCATAATGGCCAGCACCGTTAGCATTTCTATCAATGAGAATCCCGTATCTTTGCGCATGGTTATAATTTCCTTAATTAGTAATAAATTTGTGTGGCATCCTTAATCTTTCAAATATCGTGCCAAATAGTTTCTTTAATCGCTTTATTAGCTTGCCATTATCCAGTGATTCAAATTTTAATATATTATCAACCGGTTAGCGACTAATCCATCCGGCCGGCCCATAAGTTCAAGTGCTGGATGCGGTCCTCAATTATCAAGACCGCTATTAAATTTTTTTATAACCTATTAAATTTTTTATACTGTCAATAAGGTTGATGGCTGAGAAAAGAATGTGAGGAAAATCTGCGGCACGCTTTGTGTGGTATTACATTGTAACACTTTGACAACATTAACCAAATCGATGCAGGACCAGCGGGAAAAACTATACAACAGGTCTAAATTATGATAAACAAAACCCTTTTACCCAAAAAATGGAGGTAGCCATGAAGTCATACTCAATCAAAGATTTAATGGTGCCGCTTTCGGAGTATGCCACCGTCTCCGAGGACGCAACCCTTTACGAAGCCGTCCTGTCGCTGGAAGCGGCCCAGGAAAAATTCGAGGACAAGCATACCCGTTATCGCCACCGGGCGATCCTGATACTGGATAAAGACGGTCAGGTTATCGGCAAAGTCAGCCAATTGGATGCGCTCAGGGCGATGGAGCCCAAGTACCAGGACATGATCCAGGGCGAAGGATCGCACCGCTTCGGATTTACCAAAAGTTTCATGAAATCCATGCTGACGGATTATAACCTGTTTGCCAGCCCCTTTAGTGATATCTGCCGCAAAGCCGGCGAACAGAACGTCAAAAAATTTATGTCGACACCCACCGAGGGCGAATACGTCTCCGAAGACGCAACCCTGGATGTCGCGATGCACCAGTTCATCATGGGGCACCACCAGTCTTTGCTGGTGACCGCCGGCGAGAAAATTGTGGGCATCTTGCGGCTGACCGATGTGTTTGCCGCCTTGTTCCACAAGATGAAAGCGTGTTTTGAATAATAAGCCCTGAAAAAAAATCTCGCAGATATTCAGCCAAATCAGAGATCTGATTCACAGAACAGAGGAGGATGAGGTTAATGAGCAACGGAATTTCTGAAAAAGCGAATGTGGACTGGAAAAAGATGGGGTTTCTTTTTCTGGGTGCCGCCTTTTTTGCGGTGGTTTACTGGTCGCCCGCCTGGCCCGATGCGATTGACCCCATGGGCAAACATTTTGAACTGAGCCGCGAGGCCAAAGGGGCCCTGGCGGTATTTCTACTGGCCGGCACCTGGTGGGTTTTCGAGGTTGTGCCCATCGGGATCACCAGCCTGGCCATCGGTGTTCTGCAGGCGCATGTTCCTGATTCGCCCGGCACGGGAGGCCTTTACGGATTTCATGGTGCCCTCGGTCATGTTTATCTTTGCCTCGATCATGATCGGCCTGGTGTTCACCAAGACCGGACTGACCAGACGTCTGGCGTACAAAATGCTGGTCATCGTCGGAGAGAAAACCAGCATGATTTATCTCGGATGCTTCGTGGTCACGGCCGCGCTGACCCACATCATGGCCCATACGGCGGTGGCGGCCACGATTTACCCGTTGCTGGTGTCGATTTATGCACTTTACGGCGAAGGCGATAAAAAGACCAAATTCGGCAAAGGCCTGTTCATCGGCATGGCCTACGTCGCCGGCGCCGGCAGCATCGTTACCCTGCTGGGAGCCGCCCGCGGTGCCGTGGCCCTGGGTTTTTACAAGGATATCGTCGGCGTTGACATCTCGTTTTTTGAATTGACCTGGTATATGTTCCCCATCGGCTGGCTAATGACCTTGCTGCTGTGGGGATTTTTTATGGTTTTCTGCAAACCTGAAAAAAAAGTGATCCCGGGGCTCAGAGACCGGGCCCGCCGGCTGAACGCCGAACTGGGCCCCTTGACCCGCAATGAAATCAAAGCGGCCCTGATCGTGGGAGCCTGCATTGTGACCATGGCGCTGCGCCCCTATGTCTCGTTCCTGCAGCCGATTGATAAAACGGCCATCATCCTGGTATCCACCATCCTGTTTTTTATCAGCGGCATCATGGAAATCGATGATCTGGAATCCATCCCCTGGAACATTATCCTGTTGTTTGCCGGTGCCATGAGCATCGGCAACTGCCTGTGGCAAACCGGCGCCGCCAACTGGATGGCCGTCAACTGGCTGGTCATGTTCCAGGAGGCCAACTGGTTCGTGTTCGTGATGAGCATCGCCTTTTTCGTCATGATAATGACCAATTTTATCATGAATGTGGCTGCCATCGCCATATCCCTGCCGGTGGCCCTGGTGATTGCGCCTTACCTGGGGGTAGCCGGCGAAGTGATCCTGTTCGCGGCCCTGGTTACCGCCGGCATGCCGTTTTTATTGCTGGTCGGCGCCGCCCCCAACGCGATCGCCTATGACTCCGGGCAGTTTACCACCGCAGAATTTTTTCTGTACGGTATTCCGGCCAGCATCATCCTGATGATCGTCACCGGGTTTGCGGTCTTTGTACTCTGGCCCTTGATGGGGATGCCGGTGCTTGCGGGCGGGTAGAGAAATGAAGATTGAAGATTTATTGATGTCGCTGCGCTCCGTCCTTTTTAAAATCGAAAGCATACCTTAAATATTCAATCTTCATTCTTCAATTCATGTCCGCCTAAGCGGACGCGGCTTACGGTTGAATCACAATGGCCGGATAAAGCCCCTGCAATTCGCCGTCGGGGTATGGCTGAATCATGTTAAAGGAGAGGTTCTGGTTCTTCTGGGCATGTCCCCGGTTCGTTTTGCCGTCGTAGAAAGCCCCGTTGGCCTCCAAAATGTGATGAATTCGATCGCGGAAGGCGGTGACAAAACCGGCGCCGTTTCCTTCAAAGGACATCTTGCCCTTTATCAGCCCAGCTGTGATCTTGGATAGGTCTTGCAGCGCAATGCTGTTGGTTTCAAGCTCCTGCCGGTTCGAAATCAGCCCCCAAACCAGGTGGCCGGGCGGTATGGTCAATGGTTTTTTAATATCGATGATGGTATGGGGCATGACGATACTTTCGTCGCCGATGGTCAACCGGCTTTTGGGCCGTCCCCGCAAAAAACTGTTGAACCCGACGAAGATGTTTTTCCCCAGATTGGCCTCGATGATTTTTGCCCCATGGGCGGTCACATTGAAACCCTCCAGGCGAGAATTAATGATATAGCAGTTTTCCTGGGCGTTGGCCCCCTGACCGAGCCATGCATTTTGGAGGAAAGCGCGTTGGGCAACCAGGACATTTTCGCTGATGCGGGTCTTGGGTTTGATCACCGCAAAACGGTCCAGCGAGGCGTTGCTGGGAACGGGTACGGAGGTTTCAATATTGACCGCATCAAAAACGCGCTGGAACGCTTCTTTGCGGTCTACCACAAAATCCATGATGAACCCCTGGGGCTCGCTGCCTTCGATAAAATTGATGTAATGGTTCAATTTATTGAGGGGATAGCGGTACAGAAAATTGAACTCGTCGGGATTGCGGACCCACACGGTTCCGGGGCCGACATTCAGGTGGCCGACCTCACCGGCCTGTATGTAAGAATAGGTTCCGATGACGCAATCATTCATTGTTGTCAGGTCGACGGTGGCAAACGGTCCCAAAAAGCACCCATCGCACGGAGAGCCGTGAATATTGGCATAATGGGTCGATGCGCTGTTCTTGATAAAAAATTTTTCCGGCGTTTCCGGATCGTGGGAATAGTTATGGACCAGGGTTTTAATCAGAAAACTGTCTTCAATGTCAATGCCTTCATCCCGGGTGATCGGAATTTCAAACTGTTGAAACTGAAATACATCACCGTGGTGTTTGAGTTCGTCGCCCCGGATATCGCTTTTATACAGGATTGAGTTGGTTGTCCGGCATTTTCCCAGAAAATAGCTGCCGGCCAGGCTGGAGTGCCTGAATTCAAAGTTGAGGGGATGGTTGGGAGTAATGCCGTAGAAGGCATAAAATTTGACCATCTGGTTCAGTGAAACCAGATTTTTGATATACGGACTGACGTCGAAATCAAGTTCACGCAAGTTGATATTGATGCGCTGAATAATCCGATCCAGGAGCTTATCCAATTCTTTCATAATAATTCCTTATTGCAGGTTGCTTTCACATTCTTTCATGCTGTGCAATACCGCCGCAAACACATCGGTCAGGCGCAGTATACCGACAATTTTCTTGCCGCCGGTGACGAGCAGCGAGATGTGAAGCCCCATGACCAGCTGCAGAACGGCAATTTCCAGGGAGGCGTTCTGATCAATAAATTCCCCCTCCGAGGGCGCCTGCATGAAATCCTCAACCTTTAATTTAAGGGCCTTGCTGCAAATATCTTTCAAGGGAGAGGCTTTCAACCGGCGTTGCTTGCGCACATTTCGAACAAATTTGGAACTGAAACCGTATTGGCTCAGATCGCTGATTTCGCCGGGATCCTCATCTTGCGGTTCAAGGGCCCGCAGCACATCCAATTGGCCCAATTTGCCGATAACCCGCTTATCTTTATCCAGAATCAAGACACCGCGGTGCTTGTATTTGGTGTGGTCGAATTCCTCCTGGGCTTTTTCCAGAGCCAGAACCGCCTCGAACAGGGTCGACCCCTTCGGAACCGTTGCATACTCCGACAACGGCACCATTAATTCTTTAACCCGTAGATCGCTCACTGAAGACCTCCCGTCTAATGTCAATAAACATAAGTGGTTCAGGGCCAATAGTCCAAACTTATTTTAAGATTCTGAGAAGTTCAAGCCATTTATTATAATTACCGCAACACGTCGGCTGGCGTGAACTTTGAGCAGCGGGCAGCTAAGTAAGTATAATTTATTAATTGATTAAGTTTCGGTCCTTGTGATAAAAGTGCCGGATACATATACCGATAAGGAGCAAATTTCAATGAGCATCGCAAATGTATTGTTGGTAGATGATGAGGTCTCATTTGTGGAAACATTCAGTGAGCGTTTAGTTATGCGCAACCTTGAGATCTCAGCGGCGTTCAGCGGCGAAGCGGCGCTGCAGGTACTTGAAAAGAATCATAACATCGAGGTCATCATTCTGGACGTAAAAATGCCGGGCATGGATGGAATTGAAACACTGGTGCAGATTAAAAAAAAATTGCCGCTGGTAGAAGTCATCATGCTGTCAGGTCACGCGGATGTCGAATCCGCCATCGACGGCATGCGGCAGGGCGCCTTTGACTACTTGATGAAGCCATGCGACATTGATCAGATCGTCGCCAAGGTCACCGCGGCGGCCGCAAAAAAGCGCAACCACGAAGAAAAAATAATTCAGGCCCGCATCAAAGAGATCACCTCCAGACGTACCTAAAGGGGCTGGAACCGGCCATCGGATCATCGACACCCTAGCGATCGAATGACCGAGCTTATGATAGATAAGGCGTTTGGGTTTGTTGTTGTGCTTTCCAAACGCATCGGATAGAGACAGTTTGCCGCAGGCAATGAGCAAATTTACAAAAGCAGGATTTTTTAAAATTTCATTCGGAGGGTTTGTAGTATGTTAGGCGGGCACGGCGGAAATATTTTCGAAATGGCCCGGTCCCTTGGCTGTGCACCATCGGAAATCATCGACATGAGCAGCAATATAAATCCCTTGGGTCCTCCAGCGGGTCTGCTGGACTATCTTATAAAAAACATTGATGCCGCCGGTTGTTTGCCGGAAGTTGACAGTCGTGAAACCACCAACCATTTTGCCCGGCATTTTGATATAGACCCCGTTCGTCTGCTGGCGGGCAACGGCACGACCCAGTTCATTTACATGATGCCATCGGTCCTGGATACCAGAGGCGCTCTCATACTGGGTCCGACTTTCACCGACTACGCCGATGCATGTCGGATGCACAATGTTCTCCCCGCCATGATGCTGGCTGACGCATCAGATGATTTTTGTCCGGACATAAGCCGGCTGGAACAAAAAATTGAAGGCAAGGATACCGTTTTTATCTGCAATCCCAACAACCCGACCGGGTCTCTGATACCCAAGGGCGAACTGGAATGGATTTGCAGAACCCACCCCGGAACGAATTTTATCATCGATGAATCATACCTGCCGTTTGTCAACCTCGCTGAAAAAGCAAGTATGATGTATCCGGAACTCCCCAATGTAGTGGTTCTGGTTTCGATATCGAAGATATTTAAAATTCCCGGCCTCAGAATTGGGTTTGTAGTCTCAAGTGCCGGAACCATAAAAAAATTCAGACGTTATCTGCCGCCGTGGAGTGTGAACAGTCTGGCCCAGGCCGCGGGGTGCTATCTGGCCGCACAAGGAGCCGATGTCGATTTGTTTATCAGAAAAACCAAACTATTTTTTGAAGACCAGAGAAAAGAATTCTATAAATACTTCGAACATGTTCCGGAAATAAAACTTATACCGGGCGCCACTCCTTTTGTACTGATTAGATTGCCGGACTCTATCTCGGCCGGCAGGGTCTGCGCCCAGATAGCCCGGGATAAGATACTCATTCGCGACTGCACCAATTTTCATGGGCTCTCCGATCAATTCATCCGCATATCCTTAAAAACCAGGCAAGAAAACCGGACGCTTGCTGAAAAGCTTCTATCGGTAGTGCCAACCTCGAAAATCCGAAGACAATCGGGGGAACAAAAACAATCATTTGGCGGCTGATGGAATTTTATTCCTAAGGGTGGAAGCGACCGCCGGCTCTGCCTCCGGATCCATGATGATTTTAAAAAAAAGCGCATTCCCATATTTTATCTTGACATGCGCACGGCATCCCATATATCTATTTAGCAAAATTGCCTTATTTAAGAAATAAATTTTACTCAGTGTAAACATTAACAAAAGGAGGATACACTATGAAAAAGCTGGGCTCAGTTTTTGTTTGCGGATTGATCTCCGTATTTCTTTTCTGCGGAATCGCCGCGGCTAAGGAAACCGTGGTTGTTTACACCTCGCTGGAAAATGAAGAAGTAGTCGAATATTTGAAATTGGTCGCAAAGGATCTGCCCGACCTGGACATCCAGGCCATCCGCCTGTCGACCGGAGAACTCGGGGCGCGCATGCTGGCTGAAAAGGACAACCCCCAGGCCGACTGTATCTGGGGATGGGCCGTTACGAATATGTCGGAATTTGTTCCCAAGGGTATGCTGCTGCCATATAAACCAAAGAACTGGGAAATGATTCCGGCAAACTTCAAAGACCCCATGGGTTACTGGACGGCAATCGATTTATACGTCGCCGCGCTGATCCCCAACACAAAAGTATTGGAGCAAAAAAACCTGCCGATGCCCAAGGGCTGGCATGACCTTTTGAATCCGGCGTACAAGGACATGCTGATCATGCCCAACCCGGCCAGTTCCGGCACCGGCTTTTTGCAGGTGGCCAGCCTGCTGGTTCTGCTGGACCCGGATTATAAAAACAAGCCGGTAGCTCAGAATAAGGCCTGGGATTTTCTGGATAAATTGGATAAAAATATGGGCCAATACATTAAATCGGGTTCCAAGCCTGCCAAACTGACGGCTGCCGGCGAATATGCGATCGGCTGCTCGTTTGCGTTCGTATATTCCTCATTGAAAAAGAAGGGCTTCCCGGTCGCGCTGGTCTTTCCCGAGGAAGGTGCCGGATTTGAGCTCGAAGCCAATGCCCTGCTGAAAGGCGCCAAGCATGAAGCGGCCGCCAAGAAATTTTTGGATTGGGCCATCAGCCGGAGTGCCATGAAAGAATATGCCAAATTCAAACTCGGCGTAACTTACCCCGGTATTCCCGGCCCGGCGGATCTGCCGCCTTTATCCTCCATTAAACTGGCGCCGATGGATTTCCCCTGGCAGTCTGAAAATCGCGCTAAAATCCTGGATGTCTGGCAAAGCCATTTCCTGAAATAAAAATTGGTCGATTCAGTCCTTTGAAAAACTTCATAGATCCTGCACCCGGGATCTATGAAGTTTTGTCTTTCAGAGCCTATCGCAAAAGGAACTTTCATGGAAACCTCTTCCAAACAACTCGTTTTAGAAAACGTCAGCAAACACTTCGGTTCGTTGGTTGCCCTCCAGGGTGTCAATCTTGTCATCGAACCCGGTGAGTTTATTTGCTTTCTGGGACCCAGCGGATGCGGCAAGACCACCCTTTTGAGAATCATCACCGGATTTGAGCAGCCCTCAGCGGGCCGGATCACGTATGACGGCAAAGTTATCAATGACGTCATCCCGCAGAAGAGAGACTTTGGAATTGTTTTTCAATCCTATGCCCTCTTTCCGAACATGACGGTGAACAAAAATGTCGCCTTTGGTCTGAAAATGCGCAAGATGCCTCAAAAACTGATCGATGAAAGGGTCGCTGAAATTTTGCAGCTTATGGGCCTGACCCAATGGGCCCGCCACTATCCGTCACAATTGAGCGGCGGACAGCAGCAGCGGGTTGCACTGGGCCGGGCACTGGCCATCAAACCGAAGGTGTTGCTGCTGGATGAGCCGTTGAGCGCGCTGGATGCCAAGATACGGGTGCGCCTTAGAATCGTCATCAAAAAACTGCAGGAAGAACTGGGAATTACGATGATTTATGTCACCCATGACCAGGAGGAGGCGCTGGCACTGGCCGATCGGGTGGCCGTCATGCGCAACGGCGAAATCAGGCAGATCGGCACGCCCTGGGAGATATACAAAGAACCCAAAACAAGTTTTATTGCGGAATTTGTGGGGACCTCTAATTTTATCACCGGACAAAAGATAAATGGAAAAGTCCGGTTCGGGCGGCTGGAACTGACGGTTGACAATCTGGCCGAGGTTGACAGCGAAACAGTTTATCTGGCGATACGACCCGAAAATATTGAACTGGTCGATGAGACCCTGTCGAGCGCACACCAGGTGCCGTCCAATATTGTCGAAGTTGAGGCGCAGGTTATTAATTTTCTCGGTGCGGTCGTGAGGGTCACCGTCATATTGGAAGAAGAAGAAATAATCGTGGATATATCGGAAAAGGAGTTTGAAAGAATCAGTTTGAAAAGAAAGGATAAATTTAAGCTCTATTTCCCGCCGGATGCCTTTTATGTGTATTCGGAGCTGTTTCGAAAACTTATCTAACCGGAAATAAAAAAGATGAATGCTTCTTCACCCGCAGATGCCATGACCGCCCCGTACCAGGTTCCAGCCGGCCGAATGGAAATAGACCGGTTTATGATTCCCACCGTCACCATTTTTATCGGACTGCTGCTTTGTTTTTTCATGCTGTTTCCCCTGGCGGCCATTCTCAAGTTGAGTTTTTTCAAAGGCGGCGAGTTCGCCCTGGCCAATTTCACCTTGGCCAATTTCCACAAATACTTCACGACTTCCTATACCTTGAATGCGCTCTGGCATAGCCTCTATGTATCAGTAGTCACCACGATTATCGTCACCGTGATCATCTTTTTTTACGCCTATGCCATGACCCGCACCACCATGGCCGGCAAGACCTTTTTCCGCAATGTCATCATGCTGCCGCTGGTGGCACCCTCCATCGTTCAAGCCCTGGCCCTGATTTATCTGTTCGGTCGCAACGGACTGATTACCGCCCATCTTCTGAAGATCGATTGGAATATTTATGGGGCCACCGGAATTATTATCTCCGAAGTACTCTATTGCCTGCCCCATGCGTTTGTGATCTTGTTTACGACCCTCTCGGCGGTGGATATCCGCCTGGATGAGGCGGCGGAAAGTCTGGGGGCAACGCCTTTCAAGGTGTTTAGCCGCATCACGCTGCCGTCCGCCAAGTACGGAATCTTCAGCGCCGCCGCCTTGACCTTTAACCTGACCATCACGGATTTCGGCAATCCGGTGGTCATCGGCGCCGATTATAATGTGCTGGCCACTGAAATTTATGCCCAGGTTACCAATCTGTATCGTTTTGACCTGGGCGCCACCATCAGCATCATTTTGCTGGTGCCGTCGCTGATGGCCTTCATGTTAAACTATTATATCTCCCGCAAAACCTTTGCGATGATCAGCGGGGCTGCCAAGCCGGTTATTCCGCCCTCCCGACCCTTGAGAAAGATCTCTTTTACGGTTTATTGCAGTCTGGTAACGTTCGCAATCTTTTTGGTCTTCGCCACCGTTATCGTCGGCTCTTTTGTTAAAATATGGCCCTATGACTGGTCGTTGACCCTGCAGCACTATCATTTCCCATCCATCGGCGGGTATTCCGCCATCTGGACCAGCGTGTGGGTCTCTTTAATCGTAGGCATTGTCGGCGCATTCCTGACCCTGGTGGCCGCCTATGTCATGGAAACCCGACGTCCTTTCTTCAAGCAGGGTATTTATCTTTTATCGGTGATGCCGGCGGCCATCCCCGGCCTGGTAATGGGTCTGGGCTATATCCTGGCGTTTAACAAACCGTATTACATCTTCTATGGGACGCCCTGGATAATTGTCATCAACATCGTCATCTGTAACTTTACCCTGGGAATATTATCCAGTATTTCCAACATGAGAAATATCGATCCATCCATTGAGGAAGCCTCCATCAGTCTCGGCGGCGATACCCTCCGGACTTTTTTTAAAATAATAGTCCCGCTTTCCAAAGTCGCCTTTTTTCAAAACTTTGTTTACTTTTTCATGCGCTCGATGACCACCATCAGTGCCGTTATTTTCCTGGTTTCCGCCTCGGTTCATCTGGCCGCCATCGAAATCATCATGCTGGACAATGACGGTTGGACCGCAAGTGCCAATGCCATGTGCACCTGTATCATCGTAATTGTTCTGACCATGCTGGGTATTTTACAGATTGTGGCCAAAAAGACGGGCAGACGGCAGGAAGGGCTGGCGGGGGAAGCTTAAAGAAGTGTTGTCATCACCCCAGTTGGAATATTGGAATGCCGGTATAACAGGATATTGGAAAATCTTAATTAACAAATCCCAAATATCAAATAGCAAACAAATCACAATGACCGAAATTCAAAATTCCAAACGTTTCGGTCATTGATTGTTTGAATTTGAGATTTATTTGTAATTTGGTGCTTGAAATTTGGGATTTCATGTGTCAGTGCTTGAAACACTGGATATTATTACCGACGCCTACCTAATTTCTTTTTAAAACATGAATCGCGCGCGGAACCGTCACTTTAACCTTGGTATTCTTACTGAATTTTTCCGAACCCATGGGATTATAATGATCGACCACCATCTGCTTGTCGCCGAATCTGACGGTATATTTGGCCAGGTTGCCGGCATACATTTGGCTTTCCACGGTGCCATGGAACGTATTCGGCCGTTCGGTTCCTTTTGAGGGCGAAAGTGAGACGGTTTCCGGCCGGATGACCAGCACGACCCTGATCCCCGGCCTTTATTTCTTTTTGCTCATGGTCTAATATGAGGGGGCCGTAATCGGTGGTAATATAAGAGGTATTTGCCTCCTCATCGATGGTATCGACGGTTCCCTCGAGAAAATTAACATATCCCACAAAGCCGGCGATAAACTCGTTGGCAGGTCGCTCATAGATATCGATCGGCGAGCCGATCTGCTGAATGACCCCATCGTTGAGCACCAGCAGCCGGTCGGAAATACTCATGGCCTCGTACTGGTCGTGAGTGACAAATATAGTGGTAACCCCGATGCGTTCCTGAATATTTCTGATCTCGTCCCGCATGACCACCCGCAGGTTGGCATCCAGGTTGGACAGCGGCTCGTCCAGCAGCAGCACCTTGGGTTCCAGCGCCAGGGCCCTTGCCAGGGCGACGCGCTGCTGCTGCCCGCCGCTGATGCGGTCGATGGTGCGATCCCCCAGACCTTCCATGTGGACAAGGGCCAGAAGTTCTTCGACCCGTGTATCAATTTTGTCCTTGGGCCATTTTTTCAGTTTCAGCCCGAAGCCGATATTCTTTCTGACATTCATGTGGGGGAAAAGCGCATAGCTTTGAAAGACCATTTTGGTGTTGCGCATGTTGGGCGGTAAATTCCCGATGTCCTCTCCGTCGAGAATCACCTGTCCGGAAGTCGCCGTGGTGAAACCGCCCACAATCCTCAGCAAGGTCGTTTTACCGCACCCGCTCGGCCCCACAAAGGTCAGCAATTCGCCTTTGTCGATTTCGGCGGAAATCCCTTTGAGCACCTCCACCTCTCCGAAGCTTTTATATATGTTCCGCAATTCCAACATGGGTGCCTGGGCTGCTTGCATGACAATTAGACTCCTTGCTTCTTGCTGACGTCGAGGCCGGTTTTCTTGGCAATGATTTGAAGTAGCCCCAGTGAAACGGCCACGATGGCAATGACTTTCATCGTCGTTGCCGATGCCAGACCTAATTCCCCGAGTTGGGCCGTCAAGTAGATATATACCGATGCCAGATCAAAGCCCGGGGTCACCAGGAAGATCACCGAGCTCAACGACATCATGGTTGTCATAAAGGTGTATATAAATCCAGCCACAAACGCGGAAAACATGATCGGCAGAACAACTTTAAAAAATATGGTGATAAAATCCGCACCTAAATCCGCCGAAGCTTCTTCGATTTCGATACTGATCTGGTGCAGCTTGCTGATGCCGGCTTCGACACCGACGGCCAGGAATCGGAATACACAGTTTAGGATAATAATCCAGATGGTTCCGGTCATCAGGAATGGCGGTCTGTTGAAAGCCATGATATAGCCGACCCCGATAACCGTGCCGGGAAGCGCGAAGCCCGACAGGGCCACCATCTCCATGATATGCTTGCCGGGAAATTTTCCGCGCATAATCACATAGGCCAGCAAAGTTCCGACAATGGCACCGACCAGACCGGCACCCAGCGAGACCTTGATGCTGTTCCAAATCGCTGTGTTTGACTGGGTATTCAGGACGTGGTCGATAACAAAGGTATTATCCACACCGACAATTTTGACAAATGCTCCCAGCAGAATCACCCCGAAGCTCAGCAGCACCATCACGGCGACGGTTATGCTGATGGTCAAAAAAGGAATTTTGATAACGGAGGCGATGGGTTTGGGTTCGGAAGCCATTCCTTTGCCGGTGATCGTGGCGTAGCCCTTGCCCCTCAGGACGTAATTATGCAGAATAAAAATCAGCACGCAGGGTGTAATCAGCACCACCGAGAGCACGCTGGCCATATTGAAGTCGCCTTCTCCGGTAATTGCCAAATAAGTGTCCACCGCCAGAAAGGGTGTTCGGCCGCCAAGGATCGCGGGGTTGCCGAATTCGGCAATGGTCATCACAAAAACCAATAGGGCCGCTTTCAATAGGCCGGGAGCTGCCAGCGGCACGGTGATGGAGCGCACGATCCGAACCTCGGATGCCCCCATGTCGCTGGCCGTTTCTTCCAGGCTGGGGTTAAGGGAGCTTAAGACATTTTCAATCATCATGAATGACAACGGAAGAAATGCCAGGCATTGGGCCGCAATAACCCCGGTCCAGCTGTAAATGTTAAAATCCAGGTTCAGTAGATTGTTAAGCAGGCCGTTTCGGCCAAAAAGGGTAATCAAGGAAATGGAGAAGATGTAGGGTGGCGCTGCCAGAGGGAGCAAGGCACAAATCTTCAACGGCTTTCTCAGCCACACTGGGCCGCGCGTCGTCAAGTAGGCAAAACAGAAGCCGACGATCAGCAATATGATCATCGTCGAAAAACCCAGAATCAGGGTGTTGAAAAGGGACCAGTAGTAAAAGTTATAGCTTAAAAACTCGACATAAAAGTCAAAGGTAAAACCGTCATCTCCCCAAAAGCTTCTCACCAATACGCTGAAAATCGGATAAAGAAGGAAGATGGCAAGAAGGGCAAATAGAACGCCGGCAAATGTATTGACCAGGTTGGCATTGAAAAATGAACGAACCTTATACCACACACCTCTGGTCGGAGCACCTGCCATTAGCGCTTCTGCCACCTTTGCATACCTCCTGTGATCCCTAATCCGGACAAGCCGGAACTAAAAAGGCCTAATAATGATTTCTTTTTTTCAAAGCTTCGAGCTGCTCAAAGAAGGTTGAAATGATCTAAAGTGTTACGTGATCCAGGGTTATAGGATTCTGTCTATTGTCTATCCTAAAATGATTATCATCCTTAACTTTAGGCATTTTAGGCACTTCTTTGAGCAGCTCATTATTGCATTCAAAAATACTTGCCCATAAAAGCACAAAGATTACGATTAAAAATCAGCCCTTATTGCTTCTTTTTTGCTTCTTCGGCCTCTTTTTGATTACCGACCTCCTGGGCTTTGGCGGTTTCTTTCATCATGAACTTGCTTTTCCAGGTTTTGATGATTTTGCTGCGGTTCTTTACCGCCCAGTCGTGGTCAAGCTTGATAAATGTTGGTTTTGCGGCGCCGTAAAGGGCGCTCGGAATACCCGGGCGGGGTGGGATGTAACCCATCGAAGCCAGAAACTCGCTGGCATCTTCGGAGCCCAAGTAATCCATGACTTTCTTGCACAGATCCAGCTTCTCGGTGCCTTTCAAAATTGTGCAATAGTTGCCCTCGTAGCCGATGCCCTCGGCAGGTATCACCCACTGGATCGGATAGCCGTCATTAATTCTTTTCAGAACATTTTCGTCCGCCGTGATACCGAGCAGAAATTCGCCTCGGCCGACGAGATCGGTGGGAGCGTTTCCGCTCTTGGTATACTGGGCCATGTTCTGATCCAGGGCTTCCAGAAACTTCCACCCCTCCTTTTGACCATAAAGCTGCAGAAAGGAGTAGTTGATCATGAAAGCGGTGCCGGATGTCCGGGGTGAGGGGGCAACAATCTGGCCTTTCCATTTGGGATCCAGTAAATCCTTCCAGCTCATCGGCATCCCGTAGCCTTTTTCAGCAAGTTTCACTTTGTTGCCGATCAATAAAAATGAGAAAGTACCCAGCGCGTAATAGCTGCCGTCGGGCGACTTAAAGGCTGCATCGATATCGTCCCAGGCTGGAGATTTATAGGGAACATAATATCCCTTTTTGGTACCGTCGATCGCTTGGGCCGCACCGAAAGACAAAACCATATCGGCGTTAAACCTGGGAGCCTCTGTTACGAGCCGGGCCCAGATTTCTCCCCATGAGAGGGTAATATTTTTGACTTCGATCCCCAGCTCCTGCTGGATTCTGTCTGCCAACGCCTCATTGACCTCACGCGAGAACCCCATATAAGCGCTAATCGATTCAGCGGCATACAGGCCACTGGAAACAGAACCAAATGTCAAGAAAAGGGCCAACGTTACGATTGTCATTAATCTGAATTTCATCGGTTACCTCCTTATTTAGTGTTTATTTTATGACCATAATTTTATCGACACACCCGATTTGTGAGACATTTAGCCACCGTACATCGCACAATTATCATCGCTATCCACTGATATCCATTCAGAAGTTATGCAATAACAAAATTAATAATCCATGCCAAGAAAAATATTCTCATTATAGATATAAGGTTTGGTTATGGATAAATCGTTCCGCAATGATTTTACTCAACGGTTCGAATTAATTTATATTTATTCAAAATAATTTTTCTGCGTACGCTGCGGCTCAGCGCTGAGATTTTTATACGATATCGAATTTATTAAATTGTGTGCCAAGTTTGGCGCAATAGAATCTATTTTTCTAGCGGGAAAATTCCCCGAACTACGGGCAATTCCCCCAAAAAAATAAGCGGTTCCACCCATGGACAAACCAGATCAGATCCGATAAAAAAATATCGGTTTTAAATCTGTTTAATGCGCATGGGAGGCTACATTTCATTGCGCGCTGCAAGGGTGGTTCTTTGTTGAAAGGACTACCCTTCAATTTTGCCGGCCAACCCTCAATTAAGCATATCTAATAACTGCCGAACTCCTTTTATAGAGCATTCCACCGCCGCATTGATCATCACCCAGCAAAGGAGACTACCCCATGAAAGGTCTGGTCGCTCACATTGCCCGCGAATTGGTCGATAAACCCGAAGCGGTATCCGTAGCAGAAATTGAAGGAAATCGAACGTCCGTTCTGGAGTTGAAGGTTGCTAAAGATGATTTAGGCAAAGTTATCGGCAAAGGAGGTCGTATTGCCCATGCCATACGCACTATCGTCGGTTCGGTTTCAGCTGAAGAGAAAAAACGCACCGTCCTTGAAATCATGGATTAATCGGAATTGACAACCGCTACGCGAACGGAATATAAAAACTCGCGTAAAGGCCAAGTTTCCATAAATGCATAAAAAAAGTGAGTCTGGCTAGCTAAATTAGCGTTGAGTCTTTGAATATAATAAAGGGGCTTATCTGAAAAGTCCAAGTTACCATTAAAAATCCCCTGTGGGAACGGCTTGCAGCCGCGAAATTAAATGATCGTGGCTGCAAGCCGCTCCCGCAACCAATACAACTTGTTCTTTCCAGATAACCGGAATAAGATTGCTTTAGCAATAAGCAATTGATGAAGGGAGACCACCTTAATGGGTGAGTGATGGCCCTTGCATTGTATCCGGGATACAAATTTGTAAGGGCTTTTTTGGTTTTATAGGCCAGGGGAGATCCCGAGATGTTTGAAAAATCAATTTACGACGATAATAACGGAAAAGATTTTAAATCACGGACCTATCGATTCAGGTCCACCGAAGTACTCGAATTGGAGCACGAAGAGCGTAAGTTGGCGATCAAGTTGCTGCGCCGCCGCGATGATATTTTAAAAGCCGTCCATCTTTTTTCCGAACGATTCTTAAGAATGCCGCTGACGGAAAGCAGTATTGCGCCCATCTTGCAGACACTGGGGCACGCCACCGAAGTCAGCCGGGTGTATATTTTTGAAAATCGAACTCGCCAAGACGGAACCCTGGTTACCAGCCAGCGCCATGAATGGGTCGCCCCCGGAATTCAGCCCCAGTTTGAAAGCGGCAATCTGCAGGAGGTGGCCTGGTTGGAGGCCGGATTCGAGCGCTGGATTAAAACCCTCGGGAACCATGAACTCATTTACGGCCATGTGAGCGAGTTTCCGGAGCTGGAAAAGAAGTTTTTATCAGCCCAGCACATTATCTCAATTATGGTCGCACCCATATTTATTGGCACCGACTGGTGGGGAATTATCGGATTCGATGACTGTTTGTTGGCGCGCGAGTGGTCTCCGGTTGAAATTGAAGCGCTCAAAACAGCGGCCAATGTCCTCGGCGCCGCAATTCAGCGCAGAAAGGCTGAGGACGCGTTGCTGGAATCTGAAAAAAAATATCGGCTGGTTGTTGATAATGCCAATGAGGGCATCGTCATCACCCAGGATGGAATGCTCAAGTTTGCCAACCCGTCAATCTTCAAATTCACGGGCTACACCGAAAATTCCACCAAAGAAAAATCTCTTCTGGAATTTGTCCATCCCGACGACCGGCAAATGGTGATCGAACATCATCGCAAACGATTGTCCGGTGAAGAAATACCTCGCCCCTATGCGTTTAGAATGATCGACCGCAAAGGACATACCCGATGGATCCGCAACAACGGCGTTCTTGTCGAATGGGAGGGCCGGCCCGCCACACTCAACTTCCTGCTGGACAACACCGAGCGGAAAAAAGCCGTGGATGCCCTGGCGGAAAGCGAAGAAAAATATCGGCAACTTTTTGAAAGTGAATCCGATGCCGTGATGATTTTTGATTCCGAGACCCGGCAGTTTGAGGATGCCAATCCGGCCACCCTGGATCTATTTGGCTATTCGAAAGCCGAATTCCTGGCCTTAACCGTCGAGGATATATCGGCCGAAAAAGATAAAACGCGAACATCGGTACGCCAGGTGATCCAGGATGATTTGCCAAGCACAAAAATCCCCCTGCGCTATTTTAAAAGAAAAGATGGCACCGTATTCCCGGGCGAAATATCCTCCGGTAAATTTATTTCCGCAGACCGCACCAAGATAATTGGTGCCGTGCGCGATATCACCGACCGCTTGCTGGCCGAAAAGAAAATTCGGGCTCTCAACCAGCAGCTGATAAAGGCCCAGGAAAACGAACGCAATCGGATAGCCGGCTATTTGCACGATCACGTCGCACAAGATCTTTCGAGCTTGAAAATCGGCCTGGAAACGCTATTTGACAATCAGGGCGAGGTGCCCGCGGAAATAGCTGGCAAAATCGGTGAATTATCGAAAATCCTACAGGATTCGATCACCGCGGTGCGAGATCTATCTTACGATTTGCATCCGCCCGGAATGGATCAGCTCGGGCTGGTGCGGACGGTAAATCAATTCTGCGAAGATTTTTCCGAAAAAAATAATATCAATGTTGATTTTTACACGGCCGGTATGAAGGATTTGAAACTGGATTTTGACACTGAAATCAATTTATACCGCCTGATCCAGGAAGGTCTCAACAATGTCAAAAAACACGCCCGGGCCGGCCGTGTCGTCATCAGACTGGTCGCATCCTCACCAAATATCATTTTACGAATCGAAGACAACGGCCAGGGATTTGATGTGGAACGCCGTCTGGCCCGGTCTTTTAAGGAAAAGCGATTGGGGTTATCCAGAATGGAGGAGCGGGTCAGTTTGCTGACAGGCACGATGAGCATCAAATCCCAGCCGTCCAGGGGAACCAGACTTTTCATTGAAGTCCCCTGCAAGGAGAGGGCGGATGACTGATAAAATACCGATTTTAATTGTCGATGATCATCCCCTGTTTCGAGAAGGCTTGAAAACCATTATCGGACGCAACCGCCAATACGAAGTCGTCGGAGAGGCCGGCAGCGGGAGAGAGGGCCTTGAGATGGCCCGCAAAACAAAGCCCGACCTGATGATGATCGATCTGTCACTGCCGGATATAAACGGCATCCAGTTAACCCGCAAATTACGGGCCGAACTTCCCGCGACGACGATCATCATTGTCACCATGCATGCGAAAGTCGACTACATCGCCGAAGCTTTTCAAGCCGGGGCCACGGGGTATGTCATCAAGGAATCGGCGGCTGAGGGCTTGTTGAAAGGAATTGAAACCGTATTAAAAGGGGACTATTTCCTTGACAGTGCCGTTTCCTCGCAGGTTGTAAAGACACTGATGAAGCTGCCGGGCAAAGAGACCAAGATTACCGATGCGCACTACGCATCGCTGACCGCCAGGGAGCAGGAAATTTTAAGATTGCTGGCCGAAGGTTTGACGGCCAAGGAGATCGCTGAAAAGCTATTCATCAGTCCCAAGACCGTGGAGAATCACCGGGCGAACATTATGAACAAGCTGGATCTTCACAGCACCCTGGAACTGGTCCGCTACGCCGCCAAACTGGGCCTGATCGACATGGATTTGTGGACTAATTAATCCGCAATTAATCCACCCTGAAAGGCAGAGCATTTTAGGATGAAATTTGTTTGGGAAGTCCGATGATACTTTGTTAAGCGCAAGTTCGGCGGATTAATTAATTTATGCTTCGCATATTTTTTTTGGTTTAATTCTGAGCTGGTATTCATTTTGGGCAGAAAGATGAGCTATCAGCTATAAGCTATAAGCTTCTCCACATTCCGACTTCCCACTTCAGTTTTCCCACTTCCGCATTCCGACTTCCCACTTCCGGCCTCTGACATCCGACCGCTGTCCTCACAGCTCATACGGCGTCAGGCTCTCATATCCGTCTTCGGTCACCAGCACCGTCTGCTCAAACTGGGCGGACAGGGACCCGTCTTGCGTGACGGCCGTCCAGTTATCATCCAGTACTCTCAATTCTTTTTTGCCTAAGTTGATCATGGGCTCCACCGTAAATATCATCCCCGGGATCAGGGTTATTCCGGCACCTTTGTTGCCGAAATGCGGAATCTGGGGGGCTTCATGGAAGTCAAAGCCCACGCCATGACCGACAAATTCCCGGACCACGGAACAGCCCTGGGCCTCGGCGTAAGTTTGAATGCTCCACCCGATATCACCCAGCGTATTGCCCGGTTTTATAACAGACATGGCCCTTTTAAGACATTCCCGCGCAATGCTGACAATTTTGACTGCATCGGCGTCAGGGGTGCCGACAAAAAACGTCTTATTGGCGTCGGCATAGTAGCCGTTTAAAATGGACGTGACGTCGACATTGACAATATCGCCGTCATTTAGCACCCGTTGGCCCGGAATCCCGTGGCAGATAACCTCGTTGGCGGAGACACAGACACTTTTAGGAAATCCCCGGTAATTTAACGGCGCCGGTGTCGCGCCGTTTTTTATGGTAAACTCATGAACCAGGGTGTTGATCTCTTCGGTCACCAGACCGGGTTTAATTTTGGATTCAACCAGATCGAGGGTTTCCAGCACCAGGCGTCCCGCCTGGCGGATGGCCTCGATGTCCCGTTCTTTTTTGAGTCGGATGCCGTATTTTTTGCTGTACAATGCCTCAATATCTCTATTGGGCGTCATGCCCATGCTGAGGCAGCATTTCTTGTATTTCAACCCGCTGCCGCAAGGGCAGGGATCATTGCGGCCAACTTTAACCGTTCTTGTCTTCATATTAAATCTCAAGTTCGTCAAATTAAATTCTTGCCCAATCCTGCGGCGCCGAATGCCATTTCTCAATGAGCATTTCCCTGGTGCTCGGCAGGGCAGCTTTTACAACCCTAGCGCTGCAAAACTTTCTTATCGTATGGTGGGAAAAGCAAATTATTAAGATAATATACTTTTTGCCGGATTTCAACCATCAATACGATTTGGACCGGAGCCCGCCATCGATATAGCGGATTAGACGGGTCTAATATTCAGTGAACACCTTGACACAACTGGAACAACTCAATATAGATAAGGATATATCTTTTTATGGACAACAAGTCCGGTATTGCGGCCGAATCGGACTCCATTAGACACTAAACTTTTTCCAAGATCACGCTCGGAAAAAGTGGCCCCAGCGGGGCAGCTATAGCGCAATTTATAGAATTTAGGTGTCAGGTGTCAGGTTTCGGGTGTCAGGGAAATGGGGTGCTAAGTCCTGACACCTGAACACTGACACCTGACACCTTCCGCAACTTACAACATGTTGTCAGAAAAAAAGGTCTAAGGGCCTAATAAAGGAAAAACAATGGCAAAACTCGTGAAAGAGGAAGGCGACCGGGGTCGGCTCCATATCGAATCCAATCTGATGGGTGAATCCCTGGTCAGCAAAGACTTATTAAAAACCACCGAATCAAAAGAATACTTCCGCATGCATCCCGACATCAATGTCTTGAAAATCGGCGGCCAGAGCATTATGGACCGCGGCGCAAAAGCGTTGTTCCCAATATTGGATGCATTAATCGAAGCAAAGGAGAAGTACAAAATCTTATTGATGACCGGGGGCGGTACGCGGGCGCGGCATGTATACAATATCGGGGTGGACCTGGGAATGCCTACCGGCGTGCTTTCCAAGCTGGGAGATAAAGTATCCTGGCAGAATGCCGAAATGCTGTCCGTGCTGCTGTCAAAACACGGTGGTGTTAAAATCGGACACGGCGACAATTTAGAACAGCTGACCATGTTTTGCCGGTTGGGCTACCTGCCGATCACTTACGGCATACCGCCTTACGGTTTCTTTGAACACCCGGCGGAATTCGGCTCGATTCCGCCGCACCGAACCGATTGCGGCGCTTTTCTACTGGCTGAAAACATCGGGGCACGCTCTTTAATCTACTTGAAAGACGAAAAAGGATTGTATGAAAAAGATCCCAAAAAAGTTGAAGCATCCGCTCGCAAGGACCTTGAATATTATGGCCGTATTTCGGCGAAAAAACTGCTTGAGATGGACCTGGATGACCTGATCATCGAACGACCGATTTTATCCCTGCTGCAACGGGCCAAATGCCTGAAAGAGCTTCAGATCATTGACGCAATTCGGCATCCGGAGCATATCCTGGCGGCATTGGCGGGCCAACATGTCGGCACGATAATCTATCAAGAGTAAAATCTCAGGTGAATCCAGCATTAAGTTGACCAATAGGGGCCTAAGGGTATTCTGAATTGGGCGTAGTGGAGTATTGGAGTACTGGAAAAAATGTAAACTATTCGGGTGTGTAATAATAAATTACGCATACAGACCAAAATTTGTTTTTGTTTAACTGCACTCAACGGGTAAATCTATAAGATTCCATAACCTATAGAGCTCGAATTAAATAATGCCCATTACTCCGATACTCCAGGACGCCAACACTCCGGTCACCTGGCAGCCGCACAGCAACTGCTCATGGGGGCACGGTTTAGGATATGGCACTTACCGTGTGCGGGTCGGGCTTACTGCCCGCCGCCGTCCTTTTTGCCCGGGCCGGCATCGAGCATGATCACCTCGGCGCCGGTGGCATCTTTAATTTGATCCAATTCTTTTTTACGGATATGTTTGACCTTTAGCTTTAAATCAGGGCCGCTGACACCGACAACCCGGAAGCGGGGTTTTTTTTCACCTTTTTCGACTTTGCGCCTTTCACGAACAAAAATTTTGGTGCTCATTTTAGTCTCCTTCTCATAAAAATTTTCAACAACCAGACACCGTCTGAACGTAAATTTTGATAATTTGATAATAGATATATATATCCTTGGAGGATATATGTCAACCAAAAGAAAAAAATCTCGACCCAAAACGGCGCAACCGCGCTCCGGAAAAGCAGAGCGCTATATTCAACCCTCGCTCCTGCTGGGGCTCAAGATCAAACCGTCCTATGGCTATGAATTGATAAAAAGCATCCATGAATTTGGCTTTGTGCAGGGCCAGGCTGCGCCGGGAATGATCTACCGGCATCTGAGAGGATTGGAGTCGGACGGCCTGGTCCAGTCAGAATGGCAGACCGAAGGCAGCGGGCCGGCCAGACGTATGTATCGATTAACGTCGGAGGGAGATGAAGCGCTGTCTCTGTGGGTTGACTATATGCAAAAACAAGCCAACAATTTGATGAGCTTCATTAAGGAATACAATAAGTGGTCCAAGAAAACTTAATGTGCCGAAAGCTGCGCTGTTTTGCAGATAGCAAGGGACACTGATGCTGCAAAAAAAAATCATCCAACCTTTTTCCGGCGATTGGCCAAGCAATGACTGATCACATCAAATTTAATCGAATGGAGTTGGCCGGTTCACTGGGGGACCTGGGCACGCTCTTACCCCTGGCCATCGGAATGATCCTGATAAATGGTTTAAACCCCACGGGCTTGATCCTGGGAGTCGGTCTTTTCTATGTTTTTTCCGGGCTCTATTTTAAAGTCACCTGCCCGGTGGAGCCCATGAAAGTTATCGGTGCATATGCCGTGGCCATGGGGATCACGGCCAGCCAGATCCAGGCATCCTGTTTGTGGATCTTCCTGTTTTTAATTGTCATCGGCGCTACCGGGGTCATCACCTTGGCAAGTCGCTATATTCCCAGACCGGTCATTCGCGGGGTGCAGCTGTCCACCGGGGTACTTTTGGTTTCACAAGGTGTCCGTTTGATGCTGGGCACTTCCAAGCACCAGATAATAAGCCGGGCGGCAGAACCCTATCTGATCGTGCAAAAAATTGGGTGGCTGCCCATTGGACTGGTCATCGGTTTAGTGCTTGGGTTTTTGACGCTGTTGCTGCTTGAAAACAAACGGCTGCCGGCCGCCCTGATTGTCGTTGGCACCGGCTCCCTCGTCGGCATATTGTTTGGTACCCGGGCAGGACTGGATCAAGTGCAAATCGGGATCTATCTGCCAAAATTGTTGCCCTACGGGCTGCCTTCCGGCGCTGATTTCAGCTTTGCCCTGCTGATGCTGGTGTTGCCCCAGATTCCCATGACCCTTGGCAACGCGGTGATTGCCAATGCCGATTTGTCTGTCCAATACTTTCCTCAGGACGGTCGTCGCGTGACCTACCGCGCCCTTTGCATCAGCATGGCACTGGCCAGTGCCGTTAGTTTTTTGCTGGGCGGAATGCCCATGTGCCATGGTGCGGGCGGACTGGCCTCCCGATACCGGTTCGGAGCGCGGACCGCCGGGTCAAATCTTATCATCGGGACTGTCTTTTTAGCGATGGCCCTTTTTCTCGGTTATCATTCCCTGGCGGTGATCTATTTGCTGCCCATGGCCGCTTTGGGGGTATTGCTGATATTTGCCGGTGCCCAACTGACCTTGACCCTGCTTGACATGCAGACCCGCAAAGACCTGTTTGTACCCATCCTTGTTCTGGGCATTACTTTGGCTTCAAATCTGGCAGCGGGTTTTCTCACCGGCATTGCGGTTGCGAATATTTTAAAGTGGAAAAGACTTTCTATTTAGAGCGTTTGTTGAAATAACGCCCCGATAGCGGTAGTTTGTTGTGTCTTCCCCGGATTGTCGATAACGTCCAATATGGCCTGATGCAAACGCTCTAATAATTTTTTTCATTTTTACAACCCTAAAGGTGATATTTTCCCGGGCGGATTGGTTTGCTCTTTTTTTTTAAATCCTGGGTTTCGTTTAGCGGAATGGGATTTTTTTTATAAGGATTGCACGGATCAGAATATAAAATCAGACCATCATCTGCTTTTGAGTCCCAATATTCCATTATTCCGTTGGGGTTTAATCATATCCCTCCGGGGTTGACCAAAGCCGGGCCCTCTGGACTCAAATTCTTTACTTTTTTGCGCTTCCGGTGGATATTTTCCCATTGCCCGCTTCCCTGCGGGCTGACGAATAGGGCCGGCAAATATCCGACAAGCCGTGGGCGGAGCCAACCGTTGGTAAATACCATATCATCCGGAGCCGGAACCGTTGCATCCCTTTCCATTGAAATGACTTCAATACCCATGTCATTCAATTTAGCAACCGACACTGCTTCCGGAAAATTGCGCAAATCCCCGAATTCAATGAAGCGACCGGACCAGCCGGAAACCGTCAACCCGACCGCGGCGGCGGCACCGATGATCCCGTCATTTGTGCCGCCATGGCCGGAAAGATGAACATTTTGGGCAGCCTCAAGGGCCTGTCGCTGGGCCGCAACTGAATGCGTACATAAATGACCGAACTCGATGAGGTCCCTGATAGATGACTCAAACTCGCTCACCACGCATAATCCGGGATCACTGCCGGCCACGGCATAATGCTCGAGATGATTGACGGCCTTTGCGATGACGTCATTCAAAAGATCCGGTTCAGGCAAGTCCGCGATGAGGCAGGCCGCGCTATTGTGGGACGTAAATGGAATGTCATCACAAACAAAAAGCTGCTGACGAACAACCCCTAAACATTCACACCCAGCTGGCAAAACATCCTGAAACCATCTGACGAGTTTACCGGTGCCATACAGGGAGTCATGCGTATCCGTATCATCAAAACCCAGGTATATTTTCATCATTTAACTCCATTTGATCTGGTCCAGGCGGTAACGAATAAATATCGTTTTTCCGGGAAACAGGGCAAGGTCATGGCCCTGTTGCAATGTTACCCCCATCGTGATGGGAAGATCCCCGACAATAATAGTGGCAAATAATTGCCCTGTTTTTCTTTCCAGGCTAAGCCGGGAAACGGTGCCCCGCAGGACAACCTCGTCACCTGAAACCGTTGAGCCGTCATCGCTGGCCGACAGTCCATCGATTACGGCCGCTGCATTCTGGCCGGGGGGTGCTGAAACCAGCAGCTGTTGCCCGTCGGATAGTACTTTACCCCATTTTTCCGTTGCGAATTGCTGCCAGGGTCCGAAAATTATGGTCTCGCGGCCCGAGCCAAAAATTTTTCCGCTGAATATATGCCAGATCTCATCGCAAATTTCATAAAGCCACTGCCAGTCATGGCTGGCAACAATCAGCGTGGTGCCCCACTGCCGACGGGCCCTGAGCGAGGCCTCCCGGATCAGCTGGGCACTGGCCGCATCGACGCTGGCAGTCGGCTCATCCAGCAATAGAACCCGGGGCTTTAATGCCAACCGCGCCGCTAAGGCCACCCGTTGGGCTTCGCCTCCCGAGAGCGCATACCAGGGCCGCCGGGCAAAATCCCGGCTGGGCAAACCAACCAGGGCCAGGGCTTCGTCAACCCGGGCGGCAACATCCTGGCCGTTGCCCCTCAATTTGAGGCCGTAGGAAACATTGCTGAACACGCTGCGCTTCATCAAAAAAGGCTCTTGGGGCAGGAGGGTGATGAGAAATCTGGCTGCATCCGAAAATGGCTCAACCGGACGACCGTTAAAAAAAATTTTACCCCGGGCAGGTTTTTCGATCAGGCCCAACAGCCGCAAAAGAGAGCTTTTCCCGCTGCCGTTGGGACCGATCAGACCCGCAATGGATCCCGGCTGGACCATGAGCTGTTCAATTGAAACTACGGTTTTGTCACCGTATGAATGCGCCAGGGATTTGATCTCATAGATCGGTTGGTTCACTTTTAGTACCTGCGGCGCAGCAACGAAAGTGTCAGATTAACACAAAAAGCGATGCCCAGCAGAACCAATCCCAGGGCGACGCCCATGCCGAACTGCCCCTTGTTGGTTTCCAGGGCGATGGCCGTGGTGATGGTGCGCGTATGCCACTTAATGTTGCCGCCGACCATCATGGAAATCCCGACTTCCGTCATGACGCGGCCGTAGGCGGCAATCGCACCGGCCAATATGCCGTGCCGGCTTTCCCACAAACTGCTGGTAAAAAGCTGCCGGCGGTTGGCCCCCATGGACATGATCGTGATGCGAAGCTTTTGATCCATGCTTTCGACCGCGGTGGCGCTCAGACCAATGACGATCGGCAGAGCCAGAATCGTTTGACCGATGGCAATTCCGGGCAGGGTAAAAAGCAATCCCAAATTTCCCAGCGGACCGCGATGGGTCAAAAAGGCATAAATGAGCAGGCCGATAAATACCGTCGGCAAGGCCATCAGTGTATCCACCACTGTTCGCAGCGGCTTTTTTCCCGCAAAGTTGAAATATCCGAGACAAAAACCAAGCGGTATGCCGATAATCAGGCTGGCTCCGATGGAATAACTCGAGACCTTGACCGTAGCCCAGATCGCCGAATAGGTTTCAGGGTTGCCGCCGACCAGCAAATTTAGGGCCTGGATAAATCCTTCAAGTATAAAATCCATGTTAGAATAATAATGCGACTGGCGTGAGGAGCCCTCGTTGAGATGCAGACGGCTCACCTGCAGTCGCATTTTAGTTTGTTGGTCAGCAGGGTGCTACATTTTGGCATTGGGTGTAAACAAGGGTTTGCCCAACAATTTAAAGTTTTTTATCAATTGCTGCGCCTCGGGCCCTGCGATCCACTGGATAAATTGTTGGGCGAGACCGTATTTTGCCTTGGCACAATGTTTGGGATTTATTGCAATCACACTGTACTGATTCAGCAGGACCGCATCGCCTTCCACTAAAATTTTGAGCGGCGGGTTGCCTTTCAGATTGCTTTCATATTTAATGTAGGTGCCCCGGTCTGTCATGGTGTACCCATTGCGCTCGGCGGCGATATTGATGGATGCCAGCATTCCCTGGCCGGTCTGGACGTACCAGCTTTCCTTTTCAGGTACGGGGAGATTGGCTGATTTCCATAGTGCAAGTTCTTTTTTGTGGGTTCCGGAATTATCGCCGCGGCTGACAAAGACCGCCGGCTGCGTTTTGATCATCGTTAAGGCATCATTAATTGATTTGCCTTTGATGCCGGCCGGATCTGCCGCCGGCCCGATGATGACGAAATCATTGTACATGATTTGGCGACGGTCCACCCCGTATCCGGCCGCCACGAATTTTTTCTCAGCCGGCGGTGCATGGACCATCAGAATGTCCACATCGCAATTTTGGCCCAATTTGAGAGCTTTGCCGGTCCCGGTCGCGGTCCATCGCAATTCAATGCCGGTGGCGTTCGTAAATACCGGTGCCAGATAATCCAACAGGCCGGTGTTGTCCGTGCTGGTGGTGGTGGCCATCGTCAGGATTTTTTCTTCAGCCGCAGCGCCGGCCGGCAGGAAACACATGATAAGCGCAAAACAAATTACTGCAACCAATAACCGCTTCATTTTTAACTCCTTTCTTCTCATGGCAGGCTGTTAACGTAACTGTTATCAAAAACTGCTATATTCAAATATCTACAATTCATTGCAAGTCCCGATGCCGGAGTACTGGAGTGGTGGCGTATTGGAGTGTTGAAAAAAAACCAAGTTCCTTCAGTCAAAACTCCAGCACTCCAATAGCTCCAAAATTAGTTGAAATTTAATGTCTTCCCACTTCAATCATCTGCTTCCCGTGGGAAAACCATTTTACCGCTCAAACTCAAGTCATAGCCTTGCAGCTTTTCAGCAATTTTACGAAACGCTTTCTCATGCAACAGTCCCAGAAACCGCTGAATACCGGCATCGAAAAAACGATCCTTGGCGATCATCAGGTCATAGCGTTCCCAGCGCAGTGGAATAAAATCGAGGTCCAGCAGTCCGGCAACTGCCCGAATACAGGGCCCGGCATCCGCCCGCCCGGCTAAAATCTCGAGCCCCACATCCAGGTGGCGCGACACTTCGTGGGTGTAGCCCGTTAATTTTTTCGCCTTTGATGCCCGCTTTTTTCAATTGATTGTCCAGCAGCAGACGGGTGCCGGTGGCCAGGGATCGATTGACGATCGTCAATCCTTTTTGCGCCAGATCTGTCGACGGAGGAAATCTTTTGGGGATTGCCCTTTTGAATTAAGAGGCCCTGTTCGCGGCGGCAAAAATTCACCACCGCCGGCATTTTATCCAGCTCCTTGAAGGCAAAATCAAAATTGTACTCGTTGCCATTGTCCTGCAGCAGATGACTGGAAGCAATGTGACATAAATTCTGACGCAGCGTTCGCAGCCCGCCCATGCTGCCCAGATTACCGAACACAGCCACATGATCCCGGTGAAGCGTATTAAAATATGAAATGGCCTGATCCAGCAAGGGATCGTTGCTACCGGTTATTATAAGTAATCCTTCGTAAGAAAGTGGCTCAAGGTTGGATTCGGGATAATTCACGGTATTGGCTTCCACCCATTGCTCAATTAAATGCTGTGGAAACAGCCATTTACCGGTTATTTTAGTTGCCGGCAATCCTTTATCGGATACCAGCGTGTAAACCATCTTTTCATTGAGATTTAATAATCTGGCCACTTCCTTGGTCGATAAAAGATTTTTCATACTTATTTAATTTCAGTTAGTTAGTCCATATTAGCGAATATTTGAAAATCGTTTTGCGCCGGGTTTAAAAAACAAAACTTACCCATAGATGACTTGCCCAATTGTGTCAATAGATTTTAGATAAATAAACGATAACTAACCAATACAACCTATTTATTACAGCTTTATTGGATTTGTAAGTCCAAATCCGCGATGCCCGGCTTTGGGTTGCCCCTTTGCAGAAACTTTGAAATTAACCTCCAGCAGTATCGGGGCCAATCAAAGTAACTTTATCCTTAACAAATGTTGCCTGAACTATTGAAACGCAGCCTATAAAATTATAAAGTGGGCGCAGGAAAACAATCGGGCTGGTCGGCGGCATTATGATCAATGCGAGCTGCAGCCTGGAGAAATACGGTGCGGATATTGCCCCGTTCTGTACAACCGCCATGGATAAATTGTAGGATATAGTACAAAATCAGATCTATATGCCCTGCTGAAAATCGCTGGCTAGGTATAGGTGCAAAATTCATTTTTTTACGGTGAAATCTTAATTTTCTTAAATTCGTAATTATAGTATGGGTTATTGTTGTTTATGATTAATTTTTAACGAATGGCCGTCAAAAGGGCAGATAGCAATATCCGGTGCCCATAGACTGATGAAGGCCGACGATGTAGACTGATGACAACTCCGCAAAGCGAAATACAACCAACAGATTCCACCCCCAAAGGAAAAGCGCGCCCCAGGCGGCGATTGTTTGTCAATATTTTTCTATCCCTAATGGTGCTGATAGCCAGTGTGGCCGCTGCCGCCTACATTACGAAATCGTCCCCCACAGCGCGCAAGCGTCCGCCGCCCAGGATTGCCCCCCTGGTTCAGGTGGTCCGGGCGCAGCCCGCTACCCATGAGGTGGTTATTTCAGCAATGGGCACGGTGATTCCGGCCCGGGAAATCGTTCTCGAATCCCGGGTGGGCGGCGAAATCGTGTTCGTTAATCCTGCATTCAGCGAAGGGGGTTTTTTGAAAAAAGGAGCGGAGGTCCTGCGGATCGATCCCCAGGATTACAACCTGGCGCTGACCCTGGCCCAGGCCCGGGTGAAGGATGCCGAGAGCAAATTAATGCTGCTGGAGGAAGAGGCTGCAGCCGCCAGGGATGAATGGCGCATGCTCTATAACGGCCGCCAAAAAGATGATTCGGGACCGCCGCCTCCGCTGCTGGTCAAAAAACCGCAGCTGTCAGCCGCCAGGGCCATGCTCACCGCTGAAAAGGCAGAGGTGCAGAAGGCGCGCTTGGATCTGGCCCGAACCAAGATTCGGACACCGTTCAATGCCATCGTCCGGTCCAAAAATGTAGACATCGGATCGCAGGTGTCCGGACAGGAGAAACTGGCCGAACTGGTCGGAACCGATGAATACTGGATTCAGGCGTCGATCCCGGTGGAGCGTCTGTCCTGGATTATGATTCCGCGCAGCCCCGCAGAATCTGGTTCCAAAGTCCGCATCTTATACCGCAACACGCATGATCGCTCCGGCCGGATTATTAAATTGCTGGGAGCGCTGGATACCGAAGGCCGCATGGCTCGCATCCTGGTTGAAGTCCAGGACCCGCTGGGATTAAAGGCCACCGAAGATAACCAGTTGCCGCTTTTAATCGGTGAGTACGTGCGCATCGAGATCGCAGGCCGGCAGCTGCAAAATGTTTACCGGATCCCCCGCGCCGCCCTGCGCGATGATGCCAATCTATGGATTGTCTCCGCTGACGGCAAGCTGGATATCCGCAAGGTTGAAATCGTATGGCGCGATGCCCGGACCGTTTTGCTGCGGGAAGGTCTGGAACCGGGCGATCGTTTGATTGTTTCGGATCTTGCCAGTCCGATCCTTGGAATGCCGGTGCAGGTTGCCGAATGAGGCTTTGGAAGTGGGAAGACAGAAGGCGGAGAGCATAGGGCTTAGCGCATAGCGTAAAGACAGGTGACAGAGATTCGAAGTGGGAAGTCGGAATGCGGAAGTGGGAAAGGTGGAATCGCTGCGCTCCGTCTTTTAAACTCTTAAATCATAGAATACCTTACTTCGACATTCGATATTCGCTTATTCAAAGTTTCTTTTTCGATTTGGCTGACCGTTTTCTGGCCAGCGGCTGGGCTGACACCTGAAACCTGAAACATTAACCTTAAACCCTGAACCTTGAACCCTGAACCCCTTAACCTTTATCCTTTAACCTTGAACCATAGACCTTGAACCCTGAACCCAACCCAAATACCCCCTCCCATCGTGGTCCGATCGCTTGGATGGCCGGCCATTCCGTGGCGGCCAATCTTCTAATGGTGGTCTTCCTTGTCGGCGGATTAATCATGCTCAGCCGAATCAAAAAGGAAGTATTTCCCGACTTTGACCTGGATATCATCACTATCAGCGTGCCCTATCCCGGCGCCAGTCCGGAGGAAGTGGAGCGGGGTGTGGTCCTGGCCATTGAGGAGGCCGTGCAGGGCCTGGAAGGCGTCAATAAAGTCACGGCATCCGCCAAGGAAGGCGTCGGCACCGTCACCGTTGAAATTATCGAAGGGGAAAACATTCAGCGCCTGGCCCAGGACATCAAGAATGAGGTGGATCGCATCACATCCTTTCCGGAGGAAGCCGAAAACCCCCGGGTGGTCATTGCCCAACGCAGACGCTACGTCGTTTCCCTGGCGCTCTATGGCGATCAGAGCGAATGGATTCTGCGTGAAGTGGCCGAAGATATTCGCGACCGGCTGATCCAGGATCCGGATATCACCCAGGTGGATTTTGAAGGGGTTCGCAATTATGAAATCAGCATTGAAATCCCGCTGGCAACCTTGCGGTCCTACAACCTGACCATCGATGATGTGGCCCAGCGGATTCGGCGGACTTCAGTGGAATTGCCCGGCGGTGCCATCAAAAGCGAAAGTGGTGATATTCTGGTGCGGGTGAAGGAGCGGCGCGATTACGGCCATGAATTTGGCAGAATTCCCATTATCACAGCCAATGACGGTACCCAGGTAGTGCTTGAAGATATTGCCGTTATTAAAGACGGTTTTGAAGAGACCGACAATTTTGCCACTTACAACGGCAAGCCGGCCGTGATGATCCAGGTCTATCGGGTGGGCGATCAGACCCCGATCTCCGTTTCAGACGCCGTGCGGCGGCAGGTGGAAAACATCAACCAGATTCTGCCGCCGGGATTGGCGCTGGACGCGCGCAACGATCTGTCCGATATTTACCGCCAGCGCATGGACCTGATGCTTCGCAACGGGTATCTGGGACTGGCCCTGGTGTTTATCCTGCTGGCCGTCTTCCTGGAAGCCCGTTTGGCATTCTGGGTCAGTCTCGGGATTCCCATCTCGATTCTGGGTTCCTTTATTTTTTTGCCGTTTATGAATGTCAGCATCAACCTCATCACCATGTTCGCTTTTATTGTAACATTGGGAATTGTGGTGGACGACGCCATCGTGGTGGGGGAAAATATTTATTATTATCGCCAGAACGGAATGGGCTGGTTCGACGCCGCCGTGCGGGGCGCCCGTGAAATCGCAATGCCCATTACCTTCAGCGTGCTGACCAACATGGTGGCCTTTATGCCGATGATGTTTATTCCCGGCTTTATGGGCAAAATCTTTAAGTATATTCCGCTGGTGGTGATCGCCGTTTTCAGCGTTTCGCTGATCGAAAGTCTGTTTATTCTGCCGGCCCATATCGGACATCGCAAGCGAACCGATCCTTCCGGAGTTGTGGGCTGGCTAATGGCGCGGCAGGCGACGCTTCAGCAGCTCCTTCAGTCGCTTCATTCAAACGAAATTCGGGCCGTTTCTGGATCTGGCCCTGCGGTACCGATATCTGACGCTGTCCATCGGCCTGGCCGTGCTGGTGCTGACGGTTGCCTACGTCAAAAGCGGCCGCATGGGTTTTGAGCTGTTTCCCAAGGTGGAATCCGACTACGCCAAAGTCACGGCCAAACTTCCCTTTGGCACGGCCGTCCAAAAAACCGAACGGGTGCAGCAGATCATCGTCGCAGCGGCCCAGCAGGTGGTGCGGGAAAACGGCGGCGACAATCTGGTGCAAGGCATTTTTTCCGTGATTAACGGAAATTCGGCAGAGACACGCGTATATCTGACGCCCCCGGACGTCCGGCCCATGTCAACCGCCAAACTGACCGACCTGTGGCGTGAGCGCGTCGGTGCGCTACCCGGGCTGGAATTTATAAAATTCGAATCCGATGCCGGCGGGCCCGGCAGCGGTGCGGCAATTTCGGTTGAATTGAGTCATCGACGCATAGATATCCTGGAACGAGCCAGTGCCGAACTGGCCGAGGCCCTGAAGTTTTTCCCCAACGTCTCGGATATTGACGACGGCTTTGCCCCGGGCAAACAGCAAATCGATTTTCAGATAAAACCCGAAGGCCGCAGTCTGGGTTTGCGCTCCCAGGAAGTGGCCCGCCAGATTCGCAACGCCTATTACGGGGCCGAGGTGTTGCGCCAGCAGCGCGGGCGCAATGAAGTAAAAGTGATCGTGCGCCTGCCTAAAGCAGAGCGCGCCCTCGAATACAATCTGGAGCAAATGATTCTGAGAACGCCGGCTGGCAAGGAAATCCCCCTGCATGAAGCGGTTTCGTTGAAGCGCGGCCGGGCCTATACCACCATTGACCGCCGCAACGGTCGGCGGGTGGTCACCGTTTCCGCGGATGTCAAACCGCGCAGCCAGGCTGACCAGGTGCTGCAGTCACTGAAAGCCGACACCCTGCCGGCCCTGCAGCAAAAATACCCCGGCCTGAGCTACAGCTTTGAAGGCCGACAGGCCGACAGACGGGAGAGCATGCAAAGCCTGATGCTGGGTCTTCTGATGGCGCTGATGATTATCTATGCCATGCTGGCGGTGCCCTTTAACAGTTTTATCCAACCGATAATTATTATGATGTCGATTCCTTTCGGCATCGTGGGCGCGGTGCTCGGCCATCTGATCATGGGCTACAGCCTGAGCGTGATGAGCATGTTCGGTGTGGTGGCGCTGTCCGGGGTCGTCATCAACGATGCCCTGGTCCTGATCGATTTTGCCAACCGCAAGCGACGGGCCGGGATGGATAAACATGACGCGATCCACGGCGCCGGTATCCACCGCTTTCGACCGATCATGCTGACCACCCTGACCACCTTCGGCGGCTTGACCCCGATGATCTTCGAAACATCGCGCCAGGCCAGGTTTTTAATTCCGATGGCCGTTTCTCTGGGGTTCGGCATTCTGTTTGCGACTTTAATTACGTTGCTGCTGGTGCCGTCATTGTACTTGATCATCGACGATCTGAGTCGATTGTTCAAAGCGGGAGACTCGGTCCCGCTGCAGCAAGATGCAAAGCTTGAGGAGTAACTAGAAGGTCCAAGGTGAAAGGTCAAAGGATAAAGGCTGAAACCTGAAACCTCCTGTGGAACTGCACGAATTTGTAAAGCGAACCGCAGAATATCGAATCCACCCGAGGCGGCACTTGTATGAAACACCATTTGTGCGCCTTATGCAAATCGGTGAGGCGCTAAAGATCAAACCCATTGATATCCAGGATTGCCATATTCTATTGGCGGATCTAAATGGATAAAAAATTTTCTTGACAAAAAACGATGTATTTATTATTTGAGTAAATCAATTACTAATATAGTAAAAACCTAGTGGTTATGGCTATAAAAAGGGATACCTACTTTTCAACCAGTTTGCATACGGGCTTACGAAGTGCTTTTTCTTTTTATCGAAAAACAATCCAGTCTTTCTCAAACAGAAATTTCCAAACATCTCAGTCTGAACATGACATCGACCTACCGGTATGTAAACACACCACTGGTTCGTCTCGGGTATCTTGAAGAGAAAGTAAATCCAAGCGGCTAAGGCTGCGGCTTCAGTGCATGGCTTTAGGGACTAACTTCCTGAAAATATTGACCTAATTCCAAAGCTGAAATACTCAAGGAATTGGCACATTCTCTTTCAAAAGTAATAACTGTTATCGAACCAACAACCGTGACCAAAGCGATAGCAGCGGCACGCCAACCTGAATTTAAAATCGGAGAACGGAATTCTCGGCATGGGGAAGCACAAAACCCGCATCAGAGAAAACATTCGTTCTTGGAGAAAGGATGGGAAGCGGAATGGCCTTCTGGATGTTTTTGAGATGTATAACAGTTTTCTCGATATGAGTTGCTTGATGACTTCCGCTTAGAAGGCCGGTATTAAACATTTTAATCATTTACAGGGAGGTGCACATGAAAGCTAAAAGCCAAGCTTCGATCTTTTCCATCTGTATCATCATCATGCTTGCTTTAACCGGGACGGGGTATGCGGGCAAAACAGACGGAATACTTCGCGTGGGCTGGAGTCAGGAACCACGAACCTTGAATCCAATGGGCTATGACACCATTCAGGGGGGAATGATTATGCGCAGCATGCTTTACGATACGCTGCTGGGATACAACAGCAATCTTGAAGTGTCACCCATGCTGGCAAAATCGTGGAAAGTCAGCGATGACGGCACTGTCTGGACCTTTGACATTGTGACGGAAGCAAAATGGCAGGACGGTCAGCCCCTGACCAGCAGGGACATTGCGTTCACTTACCAATATATCATTGACAACAAAATACCCAATTTTATCAATTCTCTTAAAAATATCAAAAAAATAGAGACCCCGGACGCAAAGACCTTGGTGCTCACCTACATGCAGCCCATTGCAACCACGGCTTCGGACTTGAGCGACGTGTTTATCGTGGCCAAGCATAAGTGGGAGAAAATCCCGGGGAAAAGCGCCGTTAAATATGAAAACGTTGCGCCCTTGGGATCAGGGCCTTTCATTCTTGAAAAATGGAAGAAAAACGGCCACATGAGCTTTGTAAGAAATGATGCCTACTGGCGAGCGAACCTTCATGTGAGACAGGTTGTTTTTTCCTTTTTTTCATCGCCGGATCCCATGATCATGTCTCTCAAAAAAGGGGATATTGATGTGATTGGATCTGAACTGACCCCGATTGCCGCCAAAGCCCTATCGCGCGACAAAAATGTAAAAGTCGTCCAAACCCCCAATCTTTACTACCGCCATATATGTATCAACAGCTCTGATTTCGGGAAAGGACATCCGGCCCTACGCGACGCCAAGGTGCGACGAGCCCTGGCGATGTCCATCGATAAAGAAAAATTGGTCAAAGTTATACACGCAAACTATGCGCGCCCGGGGTTATCGGTGGTCATGGACGCCATTCCCTTTTTCTTTAACGATCAGATATCACCCTATCCGTTCGATCTGAAGAAGGCGGCCAGTTTGCTTGACGAGGCCGGCTGGAAAGCAGGACCTGACGGATTGCGCCAAAAAGACGGCCGCCAGCTGAAGTTAAAGTTGTTGGTGATTTCGAGGTGGCCCGAAGAAATGCGAGCCGCCGAATTTATTCGCAATTGGTGGAAAAATATCGGTGTCGATCTGACCCTGCAATCAGCTGACGGCGGAACAATTCTTGCGGAAATTTTCCCTGACTACAAGCATGACATGTATTTATGGGGTTTTTCGGGATCGCCCGATCCCAATTTTTCCTTATCGATTTATTTATCATCCCAGATCCAAAAATGGAACGGCGCCGGCTACAAGAATCCGGAATACGACAGTCTATTCGAGCAGCAATCTCGCGCGGTTGACGCCAAAACCCGGCAAAATCTGATTTATAAGATGCAGGAAATACATTATCGCGATTCTCCCTCAATCATATTGTATTACATGACCTCCATCGGTGCCTATCGATCCGATTATCTGGCAGGATTCGATGAAAAAATGCCGGGTGGCATCATTTCATTCTTGAATCGCGACAACTTTGTCAATGTGAATTTCAAATAGAAAGAGGCAGGGAGCGTTTCCTTTCTATAAAATTCGAAACGGGATTGTCGATTCCGCAACTTCTCCCCGCTAGCGGAATATTCAACCGGTGTCGGATGTCGTTGCGCATCCGCCTGAAGCCTATGGCGGAAAGCGCAACGGCATCTTTTCCTGCCGGACTCTATTTTCGCTGCGCTCGACTAAGATAATCGATCGTAGTAACGCTGCGAAAAGGCCGCATCCATGTCAATGAATCGCAAAAATTATGTTGCCAAACGCATCGGGCATTCACTCATTACGCTCTGGCTGATATTGACATTGAATTTTTTCCTGTTTCGCATGCTGCCCGGCGACCCGATCCGCTTGCTATTTGCCGACCCCCGCGTCCCGATTGAAACCCTAGATATATTAAAAGCCCAGTACGGCCTCGAAGGTTCTTTGCTGCAGCAATACGGTCTATATCTGGTCAATATACTGCAAGGGAAATTGGGCACCAGTTTCGTTTACAACACCCCGGTTTCAGAAATACTGGCCGAACGCCTAATCAATACGGTCATTCTGCTGTTTCCGGCTTTGATTCTGTCGATTTTGTTAGGTTGCGGTTTAGGCATTATTGCCGCCATCAGAAGCGGACGGACGGCGGATTTTATTTGTCTGTCGCTATCGCAATTGCTGTGGGCGACTCCGGCATTTTGGCTCGGGCTGCTGTTCATGATATTCGCCGGCAGCTTTTTGCCCTTGTCAGGTATGGTGACGGCCGGCATCAGCTTTGATTCCTGGTGGGCCAAAACCATAGATATCGGACGTCACATGGCCATGCCCTTGATAACGTTGAGCCTGGTAACGCTGGGGCAATACGCCATTGTAATGCGCAACTCGCTAATCGACGTGCTGACGGAGGATTACATGCTTGTGGCCAAGGCCAAGGGCTTTTCAAAAACCCGGCAGCTGTTTTCTCATGCCATGCCCAATGCGGTTTTGCCCGTTATGACGCTGGCCGCCATGAATCTTGGCCTGCTCATCGGTGGCGCCATCCAGACCGAAACGGTATTCACATGGCCCGGGGTTGGCCGCCTGGTATTCGAAGCGCTGCTGCGAAGAGATTATCCGGTATTACAAGGCGCATTTCTGGTTATATCGGTCTGTGCCCTGATAGCGAACCTGCTTGCCGATTTGCTCTATAAACAAATCGACCCTCGGCTTGAATGGTAAAGGGTGGACGCAAATGCTGCAAAGCACTTTTTCTATAATAAAAAAAATCAATAAAAAGGGAATGGTCGGCATGATCATCCTGCTGGCATTGATCGGAATGGCCGTATTGGCCCCCCTTCTGGCCCCTTATGATCCATATAATCTGGACAGCCTGGGAGAATCAATGCAGGGCCCTACCGCCGAGCATTGGCTGGGAACCGATGAAGTCGGACGCGATTTGTTTTCACTGAATATCTATGGTGCCCGGATTTCGCTTTTGATAGGATTCTGCTGCGCCTTTATTTCCATATTGATCGGTACGGTAGTGGGATTGCTGGCCGGCTATTTTGGAGGATGGATCGATGATCTGTTGATGCGTGTAACCGATTTGTTCATCGTCATTCCGAGGCTCCCACTCGTTTTGATCACGGTGGCGGTTTTGGGCGCAAGCCTTTTCAACATGATCCTGGTCATCGGTATTCTCATCTGGGCCGGTACCGCTCGCATTATTCGTGTCCAGACCCTGAGCCTTAAGAAACGGCAATTTGTAGAGAGAGCCCGTTCGCTCGGAGCCAGTCACTTTCATATCGTACGACGCCATATTCTTCCCAATGTCATGCCGTTGGTATTCGCCAATACGGTTCTTGTGATCGCTACGTCCATTTACCTGGAATCTACGGTCAGCTTTTTAGGGTTAGGAGATCCGACTCACATAAGCTGGGGAATGATTTTACATTATGCCTTTGTCAGCCTTGCTATGGCATTTGAAGCGTATTGGTACTTAATCCCGCCAGGAGTTATGATTGTTTTGGCGGTATTATCGTTTACCATGTGCGGTTATGCGCTCGATGAAGTGCTCAACCCGAAGTTAAGGCAACGACGATGAGACATGATTCCCATTTTCAGGTAAAAGACCTGACCGTCGAATTTCAATTGGGAAAAAACTACTATCCTGCTGTTCGCCAAATCTCGTTTGACCTGAAAAAGGGCGAAGCGTTTGGATTGGCTGGAGAATCCGGGTGTGGGAAATCAACCGCCGCCACGGCAATCCTGAGACTGTTACCTGACAATGCAAGGGTTCCGGAAGGTAGCGTATGGTTCCAGGGGCAAGATCTTTTATCGCTCTCTCAGGCGCAATTGCGTGAATTATGGTGGAAAGATATCGCCATGATTTTCCAGGCCAGCCTGAATTCACTGAATCCGGTTAAAAAGGTGGGGGCGCAAATCGCAGAAGTGCTTACCGTACGCGAAGGCCTACAAAGCAGGCGTGCATGGGAACGGGTCGAGGAGCTGTTCGCGCTGATCGGCATTCGACCGGAGCGGGCGCGGGAATACCCCCACGAGTTTTCAGGAGGTATGCGTCAAAGGGTTATGATCGCAATGGCCCTTTGTCTAAATCCGTCCATTATTATTGCCGACGAGTGCACCACCGCCCTGGATGTTATGATTCAAGCCCAAATCGTGAATCTGCTCAAGGATCTCAATCAACGATTCGATCTTTCAATGATCTTTATCAATCACGATCTGGCTTTGATCGCTGAAGTCTGCGACCGCGTGGCAGTGATGTATGCCGGTCGGATTGTGGAATTGGGCCCGGTAAGAGAAATTTTTTTCAAGCCGGCTCACCCTTACGTGCAACTGCTGATAAAAGCATTGCCGAGCATGAAGGCACGCATAGACCAACTTGTATCGATTCCGGGCACGCCACCGCGCTTGAAGGAAATATCGGCGGGATGTTCCTTCCTGCCGCGATGTCCATACGGCGATGAGACTTGCTCCCGCCAGGTTCCACCGTATGTTGAAATGGGCGCCGATCATTTTGCCGCATGTTTTAAAATCGATCAATTCTTTAAATTAGGTATGCTACATGACGAAACATCTCATTCAGGTTCATGATTTGAATGTGTGGTTTCCTGCTCGCAGAGGATTTCCCCTCTTTCGACGGCACCGCCCCCCTATATTCATCAAGGCAGTGGATGGGTTGTCCTTCGACATTTTCGAAGGCGAGACCGTCGCCATCGTCGGGGAAAGCGGGTCCGGGAAAACAACCGTAGCTAGAGCGCTAATGGGCTTGTTGCGCGAAGCGCAGGGAGAAATTCACTTTGAAAATCGAAATATTCTTAGCGAGAATCGGACCGGGCGTATCGATTTGCGCACCAAGATGCAGATAATCTTTCAGAACCCCTTTGATGCCATGAACCCGCGGGAAACAATCTTCAAAATTGTTTCGGAGCCGCTGTCAATTCACAGAAAACATCTCGCGGCCAACCAACGGCACGAAATTGTATCTCAGGCCCTAAGAGACGTTGGATTGACGCCTCCGGAAGATTTCGAAAACCGGTTTCCACACGAGTTGTCCGGTGGGCAAAGGCAACGGGTTTTAATCGCCGGGGCTCTGGTCCTTGAACCCGTTTTTATTATTGCAGACGAACCGGTATCGATGCTCGATGCGTCTCTGAAAGTGGAGATTCTTAATCTGCTGGATAATCTGGGTAAAAAACGTAACCTGACCTATTTGATCGTAACGCATGATTTGGCCCTGACCCGCTATATTGCAGACCGGATTGCCATCATGTACCTGGGAAAAATTGTTGAAATGGGACCGGCATTATCCGTCTTGGATCAACCGCTTCATCCATACAGTCAGGCATTGATTAGTGTCGTGCCGACCCTGGAAAGTGCCTGGAACAAAAAAACCCTATTGTCCGGTGAAATTCCGCATCCTTCCAGCATCCCCAGCGGCTGCCGATTTCACCCGCGCTGTCCTCAATCCACAGACTTCTGCCGGGTTCAAGAGCCTGAAACAAGAGAAGTAAAACCCAATCGGTTTGTCCACTGCCATTATGTGCGACCCGCAGTGGAACAAACAAGCACTTAGCATTTACCGAGCGTTTGGAAACAGAGAGACTTTTGGAGACCTGATCAAACAAAAAAATGCAACTAGTGCGCTACGGCAACCTTTTGAACAAAGGAAAGACAAATGTTCGATACTATTATCCAAAATGCACACATTGTAGACGGTACGATGGCGCCCTTCTTCAACGGCGATCTGGCCATCCAAGGAGACAAAATAGCAGCCCTGGGCAACCTGCAAAACGAGAAGGCGCACCGTGTCATCGATGCACAAAAACGGGTGCTGTGTCCCGGTTTCATCGAAATCCATGGTCATTCCGATGCGACGCTTCTGATCAACCGCATGGCCGAGAGTTCCGTCCATCAAGGTGTGACGACCGAATGCATCGGTAATTGCGGCGCAAGCATCTTTCCGGTCAATTCGAAAAATCATGACCAGGTCACGAATCATTTCACCTCGTACCTGCCGGACTATGATATCCAGTGGTCGACACTGACGCAGCTCAAAGCCGTGTATGAGGATCCCGGAATCGCTGTCAATGTCGTTCCTCTGGTGGGCCACAACACCATCCGGGCGGCTGTCAAAGGCTACAGTATGGAACCGGCCAATCCGCAGGAAATCAGCGAAATGGTGTCCTTGATCGGTCAAGCCATGACTGAAGGCGCAGTGGGTTTTTCGACGGGTCTAGAGTATCCTCCCGGAAGCGCTGCTGATACACCTGAACTGATCGAGCTAGTCAAGTCGGTTGCCGTACATGGCGGACTGTATGCAACGCATATTCGCAATCGCGACTTGAAATATCTGCCGGCGGTTGACGAAGCAATCGAAATCGGGCGGCGGACAGGTGCGGCTGTCCAAATTTCTCACAATGTAGCTAAAATAGGCGCACCGGAAGATGTTATGCCTAAGGTGCTGAAAGCCATCGAAGACGCCCGCCGGGAGGGCCTGAATGTAGCGTTTGATGTCGGTGCCTATCTTGGCGGTCAAACGACACCACTGGCCTCCTTGCCTCCGTGGGCATTTGACGGAGGGCCGCAAGAAACGCTCCGCCGTCTGGCTGACCCGGAATGCCGCAAAAAAATGAAAGCCTATGAATATCCGATATGGCGCATCATAAAACTGAATATGTGGGGCAACGTCCGGCTGGCAAAATCGTCAAAAAATGCGCATCTGGTGGGAAAAACTTACCAAGAAATTGCCCGCGAACAAAACAAGGATCCCTACGATGTTCTTTTTGATCTCCTGCTCGATGAAGGCGCCGGGTTTTTCGACCTTATGTGGGAGGGGGACATTTATGAACCGGAAAATCGGGATATGGTACTGAAACATCGGCTGGCTTCCGTGTGCTGTGATGGAAGCACACTCGCACCTTATGGGCCGTTATCAAAAGGAAACTATCATCATGTATATTCGTGGGTGCCTTACCTGTTGCGCCATCACGTGCGTGAACGTCAGTTGTTGACTTTAGAGGAGGCCATTCATAAAGTCACAGCAGCTTCTGCCGCCCGCTTGGGCCTTGTTGACCGTGGCGTTATTAAAAGTGGACTGGCAGCTGATCTGGTCATATTTGATCCGGACACCGTAGCCGATAGAGCAACCTTGCAAAAACCAGATTTATACCCTGATGGTATCCACTATGTTTTTATTAATGGTCAGCTAACAGTCGAAAGCGATACGCATACCGGAGCGCTTTCCGGCAAGGTGCTACTTAGACCATCCCGTAGAGGCAATTAAGGACCCTGATTCACCGTTGCCCTGCGCCTGACAATAACATATCACGACATACCCAACCATCAGGTGGCTGCCCGGGGTGGCTGGATGGGGGGCGGCGGGCAAGCCCATCCGTTTCGGGTCGGCGCCTGGCGGGCTCCCGGCAGCAACACCAATGTATTTGCCGTGGAATCGCAGATCGACATCATGGCGCAGGCAGCGGGTACCGACCCCCTGACGTTTCGCCTGGCTCATATGACCGATCAACGCAGGCGCCGGGTGCTAAAGGCCGCCGCTGAACGGTTCGGACACCGATTTGCCAGAACACCGGCGAAAAAAGGGTTCGGCATCGCCGGTGCCGATTACAAAAGCACCTATGTTATTTTCCATTTCAACGGTGAGTGCCCACTGCGAGATTCCCTGCGGGATTTACGATGACCAGCTGCGAACGCAGCTGATCGCCGAACACGCTACGACCATTGAAAAATCGATGAAACAAATTATGGAGCTGAGCAAGGCCAATCCCATAAACTACAATCAACTGGTGCGCTGGGTAACCAACAAAGACAATCATGCGACTGAAATTCAGCACATTGTCTCGCAATATTTTATGACCCAGCGAATCAAACCCGATCAGGAAAAGTATTTAGAAAAATTGACTGTCTTGCACAAAATGTTGATCGCAGCCATGAAATGCAAACAGACCACCGACCTTGCACAGGTCAATGCGCTGAGGGCGCACTTAAAAGAATTTGAAATACTCTTCTTTGGTCACAGCCATAATTAGTGGTTGAACGAAAACGGGTGCAATTGAATTGTTGGGTTGCGCCCTTTTTAGATCATAAAATCGTAAATGCCTGAATTGCGCAGGTTGGTCCGGCGAAGGCGCAGAAACTCAACAATACCGTTGGCAAGATGTCTAAAATGAAAACCAGGTCCCGCACCACCGCCTGAAGGCATACCGTTTAAGGGCAATTACGGGCAATTTTCCTGCCGGATCGTCAATTCTTTAGCCAAACTTCGCATTAATTTTCTTGCAAAATTCAGGTAACAACCTGCCGATTGATACTCCCATCACGAAGCGCTGCAAACACCACGCCCAGGATACCAAATATGGTCATATTTGATCAAAGGTCATATTTGACCATATTGCTGCAATAATTTTCCCGGCCGCAGCGGTCTCTTTTTCAAAAATATTATAATAAATATCTATAGGTTAGACTAATTATAATTGGCCGCGGTCTGTCTGGCACGAAGTGTGAAGGGTATGGTTACAGACAGTTTAAATCTTTTTAGTCGCGCTGAGAGGAGAATTCTCATGATCATTGTCAGGATAACCATGAATTCACTTATGGAAAAGCGGACAGAGATCATGCAAACACTTCTCTCGATGATTGAGCCAACTGAAAATGGGAGGGGTTGTCTGAGCTGCCAGATTCTGCAGGATGTCGAAGACCAGAACGTTTTCAGTTTGATACAGGAGTGGGAAACCCGCAAAGATCTCGACAATCACATCAAGTCTGACAGATTCAGCGTTTTGCTTGGAACAAAGAGTCTTTTATGCGAACCCCAGCAAATTGAAATTCACACGGTTTCCCGATCGGAGGGGATGGAGACCATTCATGCGACCAGGAATAAAAGAAGCTAATTCTTGCCCGCTGGCAACGCAAGGGAACCTGATCATGTAAAGTGCCTTCATATCCAAAGAAAATGGCAAGAGCCGATGACCGCAGCCGGTGCATGCGTTGCAAGGTCATCCCAGGAAAAAAATTCACAATATAATTCAGAGAGGTACTATCAATGAAAGCTGAAACTGCAGGAAAAATTAAGTATGGCGTTTGGAGTCTCATCCTTGGGGCAGTCATCGCCATGATCATCGGTTTTGGGTGGGGCGGGTGGACAACCGCCGCCACGACCCAAAAGATTTCCGATAAGGCGGTCCTGGCGAGTCAGGCGGCGATCTGCGTGGCCCAATTTGTAAAGCAAGCAGATCACCAGGAGAAACTTAAAGATTTCGAAAAGATCAGTAACTGGGATAGAGATAAATTCATCGAAAAGGGTGGCTGGGATAAGATGCCGGGACAGGAAAAAGCCGACTATGGTGTGAGCCGGGCATGCGTCGATGGGGTTGAACTGCTTATCCAAAAATGAGTTGGCCGCCAAAGGTAACTCATAGGTGGGTTACCTTTTAAAGCAGACTAAATGGGCAATAAGGACAAGAGTCGCCCACGCAGGATTGAGATCTTTTTTGAGATGGAGCAAAAAACGTTCAACGTGTCGGCATCTCCATCGAGCGGGGATTTTTTGTTAGACGCATTGGTTCATTGGTTTTTTCTCAATAGTCCAATGCGTTTAACGCACCTTATTATAGTTTACAAAGAGCCTGCCATGATACCAAAGCTTTCCTGGATGTCAAACCCCTTATAATCCGTAAAAGAATCGCCTGTCTTCAACTAAAGCTATGGGATGAAAAAGGGCAAAAGCTGGTGGGATTCAAATCAGCGTGCGCCGGAGTTAAATAAAAATGACGGGTTTACGTCTATTATTAACGGCAACCGGTGATACGCTCGGGGATTCAACCATCCTCGAATGATATTTGAATCTTTGGATTCTTGCGATTTTTCTGATCAGGCTGTCTTATCCGGCCAGGGGCATAATCGATATAATGGGCAAATCGGACATTTCGGTTTGCGGGCCGAACAGATCTCACGCCCGAAAAATACCAGGCGCAGTGAAAAGGCACTCCAGTCGCTTTGGGGGATGAGCGGCATCAAATCGAACTCGATTTTCACCGGATCCTGGTGGGTTGTTAACGCCAGCCGTCGTGATATTCGTCCGACATGGGTATCCACCACGATGCCCGGCGTATTGAAGACCGCCCCCAGCACCACATTGGCCGTCTTGCGCCCGACCCCGGGAAGTTTCACCAGTTCTTCGAGCGTAGGCGGCACCTGTCCCGCATGATTTTCCAATATCATTTTGCTGCAATTTTTAATATTTTTGGCCTTATTGTGATAAAAGCCGGTTGACCGGATATATTTTTCGATGGTTCCAATCTGCGCCCGGGCGAAATCAGCCGGCGTCGCGAGATGTTTATACAGCTCCCGGGTCACCTTGTTGACCTGATTGTCGGTGCACTGGGCCGATAGTATTGTGGCGACCAATAATTGAAAGGGCGTCCCATGTAAAAGGGGGGTGACGGCTTCCGGGTAGCGTTCTTTTAAAATCCTGCGAATTCGATCGGCGCGGGTCTTAAGTTTCATTTTATTTGTGAGTTGTAAGTTGGGTGTTGTCGGTTGAAATAAAGTAAATCGTGCCTAATTTACGAGATCAAAGTACTGCGGGTATAGGCCGCTTCGCATAATTCGTCAAGTGCGATCAATATCCAACTGACAACAAACAACATGCAACCAACAGCGTCTTGATATCACCGTTAGTTCTGAAATCTCACAAGCTATAAATAGACTATGAATACCGATAAACGAAAAGTACGAGCTCTGGGCCTGTGTTCGGGCGGGCTGGACAGCACGCTGGCCGGCGTCTTCCTGCGCGACCTGGGCATCGAAGTGGAATGGGTCACTTTCGAGACCCCGTTTTTCAGCGCGGCCAAGGCTCGCAAGGCCTCGGAAATGACAGGGATACCGTTGACCGTCAAACCGATATACCCGGTCTACATCGACATGCTCAAAAATCCGCCGGCCGGCTACGGCAAATACATGAATCCCTGCATGGACTGCCATGCCCTGATGTTTAAATTGGCCGGCGAACTCATGCGTGAAAAGGATTTTGACTTTCTTTTCAGCGGTGAGGTGCTCGGTCAACGGCCGATGTCGCAGAACAAAACCTCGCTGCGCTATGTCGAAAAACATTCCGGCTTTGACGGCTATATCCTGCGCCCGCTGAGCGCCAAAAACCTGCCGCCAACCATTCCGGAAAAAGAAGGCCTGGTCGACCGGGAGATGCTCCTGGACATCGCCGGCCGGGGGCGCAAAGCCCAGATCAAGCTGGCTGAAAAATTGGGCGTCCGGGACTACCCCGCCCCGGCCGGCGGGTGTCTGTTGACCGACAAGGGCTACACCAACCGCCTCAGGGATTTGTTCGAGCACCAGGACCAGTGCACCGAAGCAGAACTGCACCTGTTGAAATACGGCCGGCACTATCGCCTGAACCCGGAGGCCAAGCTGATCGTCGGCCGCACCGAAAAAGACAACGAAAATATCCTGCGCTATCACAACCCGCAGGTCGATACCGTGATCGATGTCAAAGATTATCCCAGCCCGATTGCCCTGGTGCCGCACGGCGCCAAAAAAGAGTCGATTATGCTGGCCGCCTCCATCTGCACCGGATTTAGCAAGGCACCCCAATTGGCAATGGTGGATGTCCTGGTAAAAACAGCCAAAAAAAAGAAAACCATCAAAGTCATCGCCCTGCAGCCGGATGATGTCCGCAAATTATTGATAACGCAGAACGGATGACAGATGATTTTGAATTCGGAAGTCGGAATGCGGAAGTGGGAATTTGGAAGTTGGAGGTCGGAATGCGGAATTCGGAGGTGGGAAAAGGGCAAAGCGCATAGGGCGTGGCGATTTGCACAATATGACTGATATTTTTTATTGACCATGGTCATTGACTATAGTAAACTAAGATCAAAAAGATTTTGAATCGAGAGATAACATGCAAGAGACCATCCCCATATCAAAATTCAAAGCTACATGCTTGCGATTATTGGACAATGTTAACAAAACCGGCAAATCAATAATCGTCACCCGCAAAGGGGAGCCGATCGCACTTGTCTCACCACCTCCGCCGCCTCCCAAACCCAATCAATGGCTGGGCTGCATGAAAGATCACATCAAGATCACGGGTGATATCATATCACCTGTATTGGATGAAAAAGAATGGGAGGTATTGAAAGATTGAGGCTGCTTCTCGATACCCACATTATTCTTTGGAGTGCTGCCGAACCGCACAACCTCAAAAAAAAAATAAAAGAAGCGCTAGAAAACAACTCAAATGAACTTTGGTTCTCCCCGATTAGTGTCTGGGAAATCGTTCTACTGGCCGAAAAAGGACGCATAACGCTTGGTTCTGACATTGAAAAAGCAGTCCGCGATATTTTCCACCATATACCGTTTAAAGAGGCAACCATCAACCAGGAAGTGGCGATTCAAAGCCGGCTTATAAAGCTTCCGCACCAGGATCCTGCTGACCGTTTTCTGGCTGCTACAGCCGCAGTTTATGATCTAATTCTGGTAACTGCTGACACAAGAATTATTAACGCTGATGCCGTTGCGGTTCTTCCAGCAGTCTAACAATCACCGGCGCACCGCGCAAATCGTACCCCGCAACTCGCAACCCGCAACTCGCTTTTTAGGTCAGCAAACCGCCGCCATCGACATCGATTACCGCACCGGTGATAAAGCTGTTGGACATCAGCTCAATGGCAACCGAGGCGATATCGGATGGCAGCCCCACTCTTTTAACCGGCAGGCTTTGCGCCACGCCATTGAACATTGCTGCGCGCGCCTGATCGGGCATTGTGAGATAAGCGCCGGTATCTTTGGTCATTCCCGGTGAAATAACATTGACCCGGACCGGGGCAAGCTCCACCGCCAGGGCTTTGCCGAGGGTTTCGACCGCCGCATTGACGGCGGCCAATATGGGTGACCCTTTGTCGGGGCGCCGGCTGAGAATGCCGGAAAACAGAATGATAGATCCGCGGGGGCTTACCCGGGCTTCTCTGACGGCCAGATAGGGGCCGAAAAATTTACTGTCCATCGAGGATTTTGCGTCTGCGATCGGCAATTCTTTCAGGGGACCGGTTTTGACCGCGCTGCCTGAAATGACCAGGTGATCAATGGCTCCGGCAAAATCGACTAAGCCCTTGACGGATGCCTCATCGGTAAAATCAACCGGATAATATTTTACACCGGATCCGATTTTGGCGGCCGCCTCCCGCAGCTTGGATTCCGTTCGGCTGGCGATCAACACGTCGGCGCCGGCCCGGGCAGATGCAGCGGCGATGGCCAGTCCCATGCCGGAGCTGCCTCCGATTACCAGTACTTTTTTTTCGCTGAGTTTCATGGCATCCTCCAGGTAATTTAATGGTGGGCACTCTAATTTATGCCAGCTCTGAGCTGGTTTTGATGTTTAAGCATATAACATAATGATCCTGAATATTATTTCAACTGATTAACTTGCTCTCCAGACCGTGTTCAGGGCGGTGTGTCGAGTGTTGATTCGGCAGCCGGAGCGTCCGCTTTTCCTTGATCCTCGGTGTAAACAATCCTGCGGTTTACGATATGCCAAACCGTTCTTATGTTAAGTCACGATCAGCGACTCATCCCTAAAACGCAGGATCAGAATGAAGCAAAGGAGTTGAAGGTGATCACTGGATATGCCACCGAAGCCGCAACCGCAGACTACCTGACAAAACACGGGCCGCTGGCTTGCAACCGGATCGGCACGACCAGACTGACAGCCAGCCAGGCAGGCTTTGGGTGCTACCGGGTCAGTGCCGGCGTCGCCCATCATGAACAGGCACTGCACAGGGCCTTGCGAAAAGGGGTCAATTTGATCGATACCAGCGCCAATTACGCCGACGGGGGCTCCGAAACCCTGGTGGGGCAGGTGCTGGAAAAACTGATTGATTCGGGCGATCTGGCGCGCAGTGACGTTGTGGTGGTATCGAAGGTCGGCTATCTCCAGGGTCAGAACTACGCCCTGAGCCGGGAACGCAAACAGCAGGGGCGACCCTTTGCGGACCTGGTGGAATATGGCGAAGGCCTGGAGCATTGCATCCACCCGGATTTTTTGCGTGATCAGCTCAACCGCAGCCTGGAGCGCCTCGGTCTGGCAACGCTGGATTTTTATCTGCTGCACAATCCCGAGTACTATCTTGAATGGGCCGCAAAAAATGGCCACCCCCTGGTGTCGGCCCGAAACGAATACTATCGACGCCTAAAATCCGCTTTTGAATATCTGGAAGAAGAAGTGGCCCGGGGACGGATTCGCTATTACGGCATCAGCTCCAATACGTTCCCGGCGGCGGCCGAGCAACCGGATTTTACCTGCCTTGAAACCATCTGGGACCTCGCCGAATCCATGGATTCCGGGCACCATTTCCGGCTGGTTCAGCTGCCCTTCAATCTGATGGAGCCGGGAGCCGTACTGGAGAAAAATCAGCCAAACGGTGGCAGCGTACTGGATTTCGCTCAGCAAAAAAAAATGGGAGTCCTGGTCAACCGGCCGCTGAATGCCTTTTACGGCAACCAGCTGATCCGCCTGGCAGAAATTCCTGGCTTCGAAATCCAGCCCAAAGATGAGGTGGTTCGCAAAATCCAGTTGTTAGCGAAATCCGAAAAAGGCCTGTGGCTGAAAATCCTGCCGGCCATCAACCTTCCGCCGGGCCTGCGGATCCGTATCAAGGAGCAGATGGCGATTGGCGATACCCTCAAACATCACTGGCTCAACCTCGGATCCTATGAAAACTGGCGCCAGATAAAATCGGGCAATCTGCAGCCCAGGATCCAGGGCGTCATGGACTTCTTGGAGCCCTACGCCAACGAAAATGAAGATATATCCAGCTGGCTGACTGCCCACCGTCAAAAAATCGCAGCGGCGTTCGAGGCCGTGGCCTCGATTTACGCGGCTGAGGCCGCGCACCAGGTCGATCGAATTCGACGCACGCTGGCAGCCGCCGATCGCGATTGGGCCGCAGACGGCACCCTGAGCCAAAAGGCGCTGCGGGCAATCCGCAGTACTGCAGGCGTGACCTGCACGCTGGTCGGAATGCGCCGCCCCCAATATGTATCCGATATCCTGGACGAATTGCGGCGTACCGTCAAACAGGATGCCCGGCGCGCATCCTGGCGCAAGCTGACCGCAGAACTGGCAGATCAGGGATAGCCACGAGCCAAGAATCTGGCACGGCTTTGGATTGCCCCCATAGAGAGCCATGGCTTCGAGCCGTAGGAGTGCTGGAGTAGTGGAGTATTGGAGTATTGCAAAAGCATTACCGGGCATCTATTGATCATCAGAATGATTTGCTCGCACCACCCTGATTTTTTTATTGTCCAGACTCTTTAACCAAACAAATGATCAAAATGCGATCAGCACTAAAACACGATCCATGCCCCTTAGCCCGATTTTCATCCAACACGCCATCACTCCAGTACTCTATCACTCCATCGCTCTATTGCCAGCAGAACCCATAACCGTGATCCGACACCCAGGACAGGGATTTCAATATTGGATTAAACCCGCGGGGCTGTTCGGTCTACTCCAGAACCTTAATGTTTTTTTGCGCGCAGATGTCCTTTAGGATTTTGGGCCAGACCGTGACACTCACCTCCCCCAGATGGGCGGTGCGCAACAGGTACATGTAGGTCCTGGATTGTCCGATGCCGCCCCCGATGCTCAAGGGAATCTCATCGTTGAGAAGGGCCTGATGATAGGGCAGGCTGAGAAAATCCTCCTGCATCCTTTCTTTGGGGGACAGCAGGGGTTCATAGTCGTCGGGCAGTTCCTGCTTTAAGTCGTCATAGTTGCCGATCCCCGGCCCTGCCAGGTCTGCTTTTTTGTCTGCCATTGATGACCTCCTCGGTTAAGATGTTCTTGATAGACGAATACTGTCTAATTCGGAACCCCGTTGTTGACTGAGTTGACTATAACCTTTGAACCTTGAACCCTGAACCTGGAACCACTCACTGACGTTTCGCAATCATGGCAGGCTGTCCTGCAGGGCCAGGCAGGCCAGGGCAATCTGCATTTTGGTGCGAAATACCAGGTTCGCTATCTCCATGGCTTCGTTGATGCCGTGGATGCCGGGGCGGGTGGTGTCCGAATCCGGCGTCAACGGAGCGAAACCATAGGTATGGGTACCCAGGGGGCGCACGCAGCGGGAATCCGTAAACCCAACGGTCAGATCCGGGATCATGATGATGTCCCGGCCCAGCACCATCTCGGTGGAGCGTTTCATCAGGTCAACGAAAGGGTCGTCGGCCGGCGAGGAATTGGAGATCGCCCAGATGGCGAGGTCGTAGCTGACGCCGTCCAGACCGTCAATCAGCTTGTCCAACTCCCGGCGCACATAGGCCTCGTCCTGATGGGGCAGTGTGCGCACATCACAGATCAGGGTGGCACCGGCCGGAATGCTGTTGGACTTGGCGCCGGCCGCGGTAACAGTCGGTGTGATCGAAATCCGCGACATCCCCTTTAGTTCACGGGCCAGTGCCTGGTTGGTATTTTCAAGCTCATCCAACAGGCGGTCGACATTTCCCGCCGTCACCTGGCCCGCAACGCCAAACCGGTGCAGATGCTCGAAAACCGGTACACCCAGGTCGATCTCAGCCTCGTTCTGATACGTTTGCAGCCGTTTGAGCAATTCGGCCACCTTGTACAAGGCATTGTCGGCATACCAGGGACGCGCCCCGTGGGCGCTGCGGCCGGCGAAGGTAAAGCGCGCCTCGATGCGGCCTTTCTCGCCGACGGGAAACAGGTAGGCTTGCCGGCCATCCACGGTTTTGAGCGGCATGCCGCCGCCCTCGTTCACGGCCCAGTCGGTGCGAATCTTATCCGGATGATTGGCAGCCAGCCATTGAATACCGTAGAACCCGCCGGATTCTTCGTCTGCGGCGGCCAGCAAGCGCAGATTACCGTTCAAAGAGACGCCCGCGCGTTTGAGCAGAATCATGGCCATGGAACCGGAGGCGGTCAGGGATTTGCAATCGTCACTGCCGCGGCCCCAGACCGCCCCATCGACGATCTCACCGCTGAACGGCGGATAATCCCACTTGCTTTCATCCTCGACCGGAACCACATCGGTGTGGGACATAAACATCAGGCTGGGCGCGGCCTGGTTTCCCATGTCGGCGATGAAGTTGCCGCGTTGCGGTGCCGATTCCAAGGTCAGATTGGCAATCCCTTCGGCGTTGAAGCGCTGCTCCAGGAGGCGGCAAACTTCGGTTTCATGGCCGCTGTCCGGTGCGCCGGTATTAACGGATTGAATGCGCACAAGTTCCTGCTGCAGCCCCACCAATTCATCCCTGGCTTCGTCCACCATGTCAAACAGCTTCTTTAAGCCCTGGTCATTCATCATTTCATCTCCAGATAATCCAGTACGGCGGCATTGAAGGCTTTTGGATCCTGCCACATGGCAAAATGGCTGAGATTGGGCATCAGGATGAGCGTTGATCCCGGAATGAGGGAGGCCATCTGCTGGGTATGTTCCAGTTTTATGGCCTCATCATACTCCCCGTCTGCTACGGCGACCGGGACTTTGATGGATTTCAGCTGATCCGGTGTAAAATTTGGCAGTTTGGCCCACATTTCAGATATCTGGGCGACAAACTCGTCAAACTGTTTCGGCGTTTTCGACAGCCGGCTGTAATCGGCGGCCGCCCGTTCGACATAAGCCCCGAAGACGGCGTCTGTTTCGACCGTTGGCTTGACACCTGACGGGTTAAAGTTGGCACCGAATGCAAACAGCTTGACCAGCCGATCGGGATTGTTGATGGCGATATCGAGACCGATATTGCCGCCGTCGCTCCATCCAACGATCGAAGCTTTATCGATCGATAAAATATCCATGACGGCCAGCACATCGGAAGCCATTAAGTGATAGCTGTAGGGTTGATCGTCTCTGGTGCTGCGGCCATGGCCCCGGCTGGCGATATTGATGACTTTGTATTTGGCGGAAAAGGCGGCGATCTGACCACCCCAGTAATCCGTATTGCCCAGACCCCCATGCAGCAGGATCAACGGCTCGCCGGATCCATAGATGGCGTAATAAATTTCAGCGCCATTGACCTTGGCATAGCCGGTTGCCTTGGCTTCCGGCACCGGCAATGGTGCGGGCAATGTCTTCCACAGTTCGGCCGCCCCGGCCTGCGGTCCGGAGCCGGCTAGAGCGAAAATTCCAATGACAAGCGCCGTTAAACAAACTGTAATGTATTTCATTTCCTGATACCTCCTTTTTAAAGTATGAACTTACCCGCGACAAACCGCGGGAATTAAACCCGGCAGATTTCTCAGTCTCCACCCCTCATTCGTTTTAATTTGTGTAATCTGCGAAATCTGTGGATTAAAAATGCCAGTCAAAATATTTCACTGTCCCTGAAGCAAAAAATCCCGCTCTCATGGTCGAGAAACGGGATTTTTAACATGGCAGAATCATTTTTTATCCTTTGGGGTCAGGATTTAGATTCAAGGCTGACCGATCATTTTTCGATATCGCCGGATGATACCCGATACCCAATAAATAAGCAAGCGTCAACGCAAGCAGGAAAAAAACTGGAGAAAAATATAGCGGTGGCATCTTAATTATTAATTATTCACCGCAGAGCTCGCTGAGAGCGCGGAGAAAAACGATATTGTTTTTGCCGTCGCAAAATAAGAGACAGGCTGCCTTCGGCAAAAAAGCAACCAGGAATAATTTCGATTTATAGCTCGTTTCACCGCAGTGCGCCGAGAGAGATTATTTTTTAATTGTTTAGAAGGATTGTGCAATAATGCGCTATCAAAGCCTAAAAAGTCAACCAATCAACTCATGTTGTATCAAGACCGATGCAGCGACATTGTCCTGGGCCAATTTTACGAGATGCCGGTGATGGGTGAAAAATATAACCTGGGTTTTGGCAGAGAGCGCCGCCAGGGCCTGCAAAGTTGCCGCTGGCGCGGGCGTCGTCGAATTTAATCAAAATGTCGTCCACGATAAATGGAATGGGTTCGCTTTTAGCGAGATATTCCTCTAAACCCGCCAGCCGTAATGCCAGGTATAACTGATCGGCCGTGCCGTCGCTCATTCCGTCGACAGATACGATTTCAGCGCCGCGGGCGCGCACCCCGACAAGCATGGGGTTGCCATTGTCGTCAAACTCGGCGCGGACGCCCTCAAAAGAGCTGCCGGTAATTTGCTGAAACAGCTCGGAGGCCCGGCTTAAAACGGGTCCCTGACTTTTGTCGCGATACCGCTCGATCGCCTGGTGCAGAACCCGGGCGGCAATTTTCAGCCGGGCGTATTGCTCGATATCGTTTTCAAGCCGGCCGATCTGAATCTGGATATCTTCGGCCATTTCCGCCGCACGCGCGCTGCCGTCCATTTTGCTGAGCTCGTTGCGCTCCTCCCCGATGGTCTGGTTCAGGTCGGATTTTTCTTTATTCAGTTTTTCGATTTCCTCGTTTAAAAGCGCGATATCCCCCTGGATGCCGTCCGGGTCGATTTTTGAGGCCGCTGCGATAAACTCATCGATGGTGGCGCCGCCGCTCAAATTAAGCAGTCTTTCATCCAAATTTGACAGGTCGGCCTCGATTTGCCGGCGTTTGTCCGATCGCTTTTCGGCCGCGGGCAGCTCTTCATAGCTCGTACAGCCGGCTTCCTGGCACATGGCGCTCAGCCGGGTTTCAGTCCGGGCAATTGCCTGAATCGACTGGTCCAGGCGCTTTTTTTCCCGGCTCAGCTGATCCTGCAAGGTTTGCCGGCGGGACTCGGCTGTCCGCGCCCGGGTCAAGCGCGTGTTCAATTCGGCGGCCGCCGCTGCAATGGGAAGATTTTTCAAATCCCGGGCCAGGGTGTCTGCCAGACCGCTAACCCGTTGGCCGAATTGGTCCGCATCGCGGTCAATGCCCTCGATGCGTTTTTGCAGGATGTCGGCTTCTTTCAGCTTGTCGAACAGATCCTTGAGCTCGTTCATCACGGCATTGGCCTGCAGGGGGATGGCGTCCGCATCCAAGCCCAGCGGCCGGACGGCTTTTTCCCAGTCCCCTTGCCACCGGGTCAGGTCCTTTTCGCTGGATTTTACCTTCAGCTTGGCATCCGCCAGTTCCTGCTCCCGTTGATGATATTCGCTGGCCAGCTGCTCCTGTTTTCGGCGGTGCTGGTCTTCTTTTTCGATGATCTTACGCGCTGTTTTAACGAGAGCGCCAAGCGTTGCCTCGTCTGTGGCGGGCACGGCGGCGATATCCTGTAAAGTTTGACCCAGGGCGATAATATGGGCGGAAATTTGCCTTTGGATCGCATCAACTTTGGCCTTTTTCTCTCTTATTTCAGCCGCTTTGTCCGCCATGATGTTGTGGTTCTGAATCCAGGCCTGCATCTCCTGCGGGGACCGCGGCGTAATGCCGCAGGGCTGCCACAGTTCAAACCATTGATTGTCTAAATCGTCCTTGGCCTTCAACGCAGCGGCCTGCTCTGTTTTCAGATGATCCAGCTGCTTTTTAAAGGCGCTGTGGTCAGCCAGCAATTTGGCTTTGGCGGCCACCCGTTCGGCTTCGCGTCGCAGCCGGTCGGCGATTTCGTCTGACTGCACCAGACTGGACTGAAAGGCTTCTGTCAGCGTACCGGACGGGGGCAGCTCACGGATATAATCAGCGACCTGCTCGTCTGTCAGTGCGTTGCCCTCGATCCGGTCGACGACCAGCTGCCATCCGCGATCCCGCACGGCTCTGATTTTTTGGAGATCTTCTTCGGTGGGGACTTCCTGCTGCAAGTCGAGTTCCTCTATTTGACGCGCAAGATCCGCTATCGTGCGCGTCAGACTGTCGAGTGCTTCTGCGATCCGCTGACAGTTGAGGCCGGCTTCACGGTGCCGTTTTTCAAACAGGTTAATGGTCTCGGGTTGCGGCACTGCAAGCCCCTCCAGTTCTGCAACCGATCCTGTCCACAGGGATTGCCTGTTGAGTTTTATCGTCAGCGTCTGCCGGGCGGTCTGGATGTCCGCCAGTTCAGTGCGGCAGTGTTTTTCCTCGGCGACATGCGCTTCAGTCAGTTCAACGGCGGCTTTTAAGTCCTCGATCTGCCTGGCAGCTCCCAGATTTTTCAGCTGCTCACCTAAACTGCTGATTTGCCGGACAAGCCCGGGTATCACTTCACGGGATGTTTCAATGCGGGTGGTGATGCGCTCATAGGCGGATCCGAGTTCTTGAATTCGCACCGCATCCGTCTTTTTAATCCGCAGCTGTTCGGCCTCGTCCACGGTTAGATCTTGACGCAAGCTGCGCAGAATTTCTTTGGCTTCGTCTCTCAAACCGGCCTTGCGGGTTTCTAATTTGATGCGGTCTTGGGTGGCTTTGCGATGGGTGCCGAGTTCCTGATAAACTTCCTCGATCAGATCCGAGGATGCCAGAATAGTGTCTGAAATTTCAAGTTCGGCAATGGCTTTTTTAATTGCTGCAATATTTTTATGCGCCTGATCGCGCTCGCTTTTTGAAACGCCCAGCTTGGTTTGCAGGTCGCGCCGCTGCTCCGGAAATTCATTCGGCAATCGAACGGCGCCGGCATATTCCTGATGTGCTTCGAGCAGCACTTTGCGTTTGGCGATTATCGGGAGCGCATCTTGAATTCGCTCAAGACGGTGCCCTTTTCGCTGATGCTGCTTCAGTTCACTTTCGGCAATATTGATGCGATTTTCAGCCTGCTGCAAGGCCTGATAATGATGCTCCCACTCCTGTCCGGGCAGCTGTGCCGCGCGCATTTCTTTATCGGTTTTACTGATCAGACTCAGCGCAGCATTGATTTTGGGCCGTTTACCGGATGGAAGAAACAGGGCATCGGCCTCGGATTGCAGCTCATTTTGGATCTCACGCAGGTTGGCGACACCCGAACCGGCGGCAAAAATTAACTGGCCCAGATTGCCGCCGCCTTGAACGATTTCCTGACCGCCGCGAACCAGGTCCGGATAGCCGATGCCGAACATGGTTTCGAAAAGGTCGGCGTCCACACCACTTAAAAACCGATGCAGCGCGGCATCTTCGATTACCGTGTGATCGTCGGCCGCCCGCAGCGTGTTGCTGCGGCCTTTGCGGCGAATAAATTTCAATTGGTCGCCGTTGCCGGCTTGAATCGTCGCGCCGATGCGCATTTTGGCGTAAGGGTGAAGGAAATCATCCGCTGTTTGCCCCGGGATGCCGTAAAGAAGGTGACGCAACGCTCGCAGGGCGGAGCTTTTGCCGGCCTCATTCGGCCCATATATCACGTGCAGGCCCTCATTGCCGTTGCTGAGATCTAAGGCCGTCCCGCTGAAAGGGCCGTATGCGATCAGTTCCATCTCAAGGAGTTTCATTGGGCAGCCCCTTTGCGCAGCAACCGCTGAAGCAGCAGCGGGCGTGCCTGGTTCAAAATTTCACTGAGCCAATCAAAATCGTCAAATTTGAGGCCGCCCGCATCACCCTTCAGTGCTTTGGGAATTTTTTTCTCGATATCGCTGAACTCATCCGCCAGTGCCCGCACCATATCGGCGTTGGAAGACAGTTCATCGAACAGGGACACCAGCTCACCAATGGCGCCGTCGCTTTTTTGAAGATCTTGCTCCGCCGCCGGCAATGCGGTGTGAAATTTTATTTTTTCCACCCATACCCGGCCGCCGCTGTCGATGGCCGCCGATCGAATTTCATTGCCCCAGCGTTCAATATCAGCCATAAGCTCCGTGTGCCCGGACGTTTCGCCTTGAATAACGACCCGCGCCGCTAAAGGCAGTCCCTCATTTTGATCCACTAATTTTTCGAATTGCCGGCCAACGCGATCGACAACATCGTAGGCACTTTCAGCGCCGCCGGCATCCACATCGGCGATTACCCAGCGGATCACATCCAGCGGCCGGAATTCCGGCTCCGGGCGGCCCTGGTCATCCACCGTGACCAATAGGCAGCCTTTGGGACCGCTCTCGCGGATATGGCGCCCTTGAATGCAGCCTGAAAAAACCACCGGCGGATCGTTCAGCAGGATTTCATATTGATGAACGTGACCCAGGGCCCAATAGTTGTATCCTTTGGATCCCAATCCTTCCAAGGTACACGGAGCATAGGGTTCATGACCCTCGCGGCCCGCAGCACAGGTGTGCAGCACCCCGATGTTAAAATGACCCGCCAGCGGGGGGGGATAATTATGGGAGAGGTCTATTTTTATGGCCGGCTTTGCAAAGCTTTGGCCATGAAGGGCGACATTCAGTTCATCAATGGTAAACGTTTCCGGTTTATTGGCGGAAAACAGGTGCACATTTTCGGGAAGTTTAAGCTTTTTGGTAATCTTGCTGGCGGCATCGTGGTTGCCCGCTGCAATGTAAACCGCAATCCCCGCCTCCCGCAGCTTGACGGTCTGGGAGACTAGATACAGTCCGGTATTATAATCTTTCCAATCACCGTCATACAGATCACCGGCAATGAGGACGAAATCGACCCTCTCGGCAAGGGCGGTGCCGACCAGATTGTCAAAAGCACGGCGGGACGCCTGCCGAATTTCATCTTGCGGGGCGCCTTCGTAGGCGTCGAGCGAGTGAAGCGGGCTGTCCAGATGAATATCAGCCGCGTGAATGAATTTAAACATGACCAAAGTCTCCGAAAATCTTTAATATTCAATCATCAATTTTCAATTCCGGCTTGTCCGGATTAACAGATCCAGATGCCCGGTGCGGACCGAGTCCACAATCAGTTTGCCGGTCAACTTGAGTTTCCCCAGGCGGCCTTTCTTGCCGGCCATGATAATGTCGTGAAGATCTTCCCGCGTTGGGGGCGGTTTTTGCTTCGGCCGGTTTTTTGACCAGGGTGATGGACCCGGTCGGGCAAGCCGGGACACAGACACCGCATCCAATGCAGCGCTCCTGATTCACCAGCGCCGGTAGCTTTTTTTGTGAAACGCTGACCGCATCGACCTGGCAGCGTTTCACACAGACACCGCACCCGGTGCAGGTTTCCCGGTTGACGACGGCATAAAAATTAGCAGCCCAAAAATCAAGTGGTTTCGGCAGGATTTTTTGAATCCTTAACATGCCGCAGCAGCAGCCGCAGCAGGAACAGATGAACTCGGCTGCTGCCGTATTCGACGGCTGCAGCACCAATCCCTGTTTCTGATTTCGGTTGATGATCGTCAGCGCTTCATCCCTGGAAATTTCCCGGCCGATATGGCTTGCCAGAGCCATCCGGCCCATGCTGCCGATGGCCAGACAGGTCTCCCGGCGGTCCGTCACCCGACAGGAGCTGCCCTCCAGCGATTTTTTCTTGCGGCAGATGCAGTCCATGATCACAAAAGGATCTGCAGCCTGTTGCAGCAGCGACTTCACTTCGTCAAAGGTGCTGACATTGTGCGACGGGCGAATGCTCTTGGAGACCGGGATGGTGCGCATCTGGGGAAGTTTCGAACTTAAAAATGCCAGGCCGAAATTTTTGCTCGAGGTGTATTCATTGAAATCCTCGATAAACCCGGGTGTCAGACGGTTTTGCTGAAATTCATACATCCCCACCACCAGGGGAGCATTGCAATAGTGCCGGCTGCCGTGCTTGACTTTGGATTCAATGCCCCCCTTTTGCTGAATACCGGCCAGAATTTTAGCCAGATCGCCGGCTGAATCGACCCTGTGGCCGGCGCGGCTGAAAATCAACTCGAGCGGTTCATATTGATAACTCAAACAACAGGCAATCTCAGCCTCCCGGGGTGTAAAAATGTGCTGCAGAATTTTTAGTTCTACGCCGGATCGCGTGGCCGGAAACCCGACGACCAGGTTGTCTAAATGTTTTTGCAACCTGACATAAACCTGGTCATTTTTTGCCACGTAATACCTCCGCTTCGCTATCAGATATCAGCGGTGATTTTTATGATTACCAGCGTGATGTCGTCCACCGGTTCGACGTCCTGCTGGAATTGTCTTAACTCCGCCAGGATGGCATCCTGAATTTCGGCTGCCCGAGCTTGGGCATTGCGGCGAATAATTTCATACAGAGGCTGCTTGCCGAACATTTCATCCTGCGGGCTGCGGGCTTCCCAGATGCCGTCGGTGCTCAATAAAATGATCTGCCCGGCCGCCATCGCGTTATGGGTCGCCTCCTCATACTGCCAGCTGCTATCGACGCCCAGAGCAATTCCCTGACCGCTGAGTTCTTCAAAACGATCGGCTGCAGGATCGTAAAGCACAGCGGGATCATGTCCGGCCCGCACCCAGCAAATGGTGCGCCGGTCCATGTCGATTTGAAGGTAAAGCAAGGTAATGAAGCGGCCGGTTTCCTCAACGTCCCGGGTCAGCTGGCGATTGACATCTGTCACGACCCTGGCGATACTGCCTGACAAAGCCGAACGCTGCCGCAAAAAAGCGCGGGTCGAGGCCATCAGCAGCGCGGAAGGGATGCCGTGTTCCGAAACATCAGCGATGACAACGCTATATTTTTTTTCGCCCGGAGCCGGGCTATCAAAAAAATCAAAATAATCGCCGCCGGTTTCGTCGCAGTAAATGCTTGTGCCGGCGATATCCAGGCCGGAAAATCGAGGATTGCCTTTTGGCAGCAGGTTCTGCTGGACTTCTTTGGCCAGGTCCAGAGACTGGCGCAGTCGGTAGCGGTCTTTGAGGCCGTCGGTCATCTGATTGAAGTTTTCGGCCAGCGACCCCAATTCGTCGTTGCTGTCAACGGTAACCGCTGCGCTAAGATCTCCTCTTTCGACTCTGGCCATGGCTGCCTCCATCCGCCGGACCGGATCGATGATGCCGCTGCTGAACATGCTGGATAAAAACAGCGCAACTGCCAACGTGACGGTCAGCAAAAATGCGGTCATGTAAAGCAGGCTTTCGATGACTTCCGATGGATTGGTAAGAAGCATCATGCTGGCCTTGTTATACGAAAGTACTCCCATCAGGATCAGCGGCAGAATACTGGCCAGGATAAATATGACCAGCATCCGGGTGTGCAATTTGAAGCGAAACGCCCCCGGTGTTTGGGCGAGGCCGCCCCGCGGAAAAAAGTAAGGCCAAATCTTACGGCAGCGCGCCTCGGTGATGAAAAATATGATGGCAGCCACAACAACACCACCGATAAAGCAGCCGACAAAAACCCTTAGTCCTCCGATCAGTTCAACCGTCCATTGTGAATCCTGGTTTGTTTGCATTATCATGGTATGAACCGACATGGTAATGGCGGCGAGAAGCCAGGTAATAAAGCTTACCACGGCTGACATGAACGGCAAATTCAGGATTTTACGTTGAGCCTTTTTCCGCAGGCCGGCCTCTATTTCGCGGCGCTGGTTGTTCAGCCGTAAATATCGTTTCAAATCCCGTTGCCAATAGTAAAAAATAACGGTTGCAACAACGGATAAAATCGGAAACATGATGGCAACTACCAAAAACGTATTTTTGATCTGCCCCATCGGAAAAACGCGCTCAAAAAAAACAAAATAGGATGTTACAATGCACGCCCCGATTAAATTAGCCGCTATCGTCCAAGCTGACAGCCGACGTCCGTCGGCCTCAAACATGGCCTGCAGCGAAGTATCGGTGGGCAAATTTTCGTCTTTCATGAAAGCCTCTCGGCGAGACGTTGCTGAAGATCCCGCAATCATTTAAATTTCGTTTCCAATACATCTATTATTTTCTGCCGGCCAAAAACGCAATACTATTTTCAGGGCCGACTCAAAAAGTGCAGCAGCCGATTGGCCTTTTTTTTCAATTCGCTTTATACCTGGACCCAAAACGTGTTATGGATGCCAAGTAAACCCCTTAGTTGCATAAACAACATGGCAAAGATTAGATAATAGTCCGCAATTATTACCAAAATCATAGTAATTTGACAAATTCTTGGATACCTCCATCGGCGAGTTCGAAGGATGGGGTCGATTTTGCCATGTTGTTTCCCCTGCGGGAAAGCCGGAGGACTTCAGATTCTGCGTTGCTGAGGGTTCGAAGTAAAGAACTACGACTTCACCCTCAGACGCCTTGACTCTGAAGCCCTCCGACTTTTGCAACGTTGGGGTAAACCAGGAGCTGTGAAATAATTTTCGCTTCCATAGCTCAAAAGAAGGTAATCCCTACGCGGTCAGAAATAATGTTACAACGATCTAAACTGGCCGTTTCAAGTTAGGACGAGATATGGCTGAAAAAAGAAACACGCCTGTCGGCGACACCAGCCGTTACCTGCTCGGAAACGGCACGTTCCGGTTCGCCTGCCACAGCGCCGTTGCCTGTTTTACCCGCTGCTGCCGCAATGCCGACATGTACCTGTATCCCTTTGATATCATCCGGCTGAAGCAGCGCCTCGGCCTGACTTCAGCGGAATTTTTAATGCAGCACACCCTCACGGCCTTTCGTGAAAACCCCTATTTCCCCAATGTCATGTTGAAGATGAGCGATCTGCCCGGACCGCCCCTGTTCTTTTTTGTCTGAAAGCCGGGTGCACGGTCTATGAAGACCGGCCGTATTCCTGCCGGGCCTATCCCCTGGAGCCGGCGTTTTACGGTGACGGGGAAAACCGGTTGAATGATTCGCTGCTACGTTGCGCGCCACGGCCACTGCCTCGGACACCGCGAAGACCGGCAGTGGACCGCGCGCCAGTGGATGGCAGACCAGCAGATGGACGACTACAACGAGATCAATGCCCGGTGGGCCCGGATCGATACGTTGCTGCGCCGCAACCCATTCGGAGAAAAAGGTGCTGACAGCCCGGCCATGAAAATGGCCTACATGGCCGCCTACAACGTGGATACCTTCCGCCGGTTCGTGTTTGACAGCAGCTTCTTAGCGCGTTTTCACGTTCCGCGGGAGCGCCTGGAGGCCGTCCGTGAAAGCGACAGCGCCCTTATGCTGCTGGGATTTGACTGGATCCTGCGGTTTCTTTTCGGGCAAGGACCACTGGCTGAGCAGGATGTGGTCGAATAGCGAACTTATTGAACAGATCGAGCCGGGTTGCTGAATTGCGCTATAGTCCTTGAAGATTATAAATTCCAAGCACCAAAAAACAAATCCCAAACAAATTCCAATTTCCGAAATTCAAAATATCAAACAATGATCTGATTGCGACTATACTTGATATAATCATCTGCGGAAACTATTTTGCGAGGTGATGCAGCCCTGGAGAATGTTTCGGTCATTAAATATTGGGATTTGAGATTTGTTTGTGATTTGGAATTTGATATTTGGGATTTAGGCCATATCTTTTTGTTTAGGTGGTGATTTCATACTGCACCTTCCTTATTATTAAGATTTGCCACCAGCCGTCAGGTCTTTTGCCAGTCTTTTTCGCATCAGGGCCACCACGGCCGTCCAGTCCGTGCCGTGCATGGGGTCGCTGTTTTTGATCAGGGGTTCGAGTTGGTGCAAAAGGTCTTTGTCGCCGGAACGCCAGTAGCCCATGGCGGCGAAATTGACGAGGGGAATATAGGCCGGCGGGGCATAGTAGTTATAGCCGGGCGGGCCGTCTCGGCCGATGTAGATGCCCAGAATGCGACGCGGCGGCGCCAGCAGGCCGGCAAAATTCGCCAGCGGATGGCCGGGTTCGATAAAGACCGGACGCAGGTTGACTTCTTTGCCGCCGGCATTGCGGCCGTAGGTCACATCCCGGGCCCACAGGCGTGGTTTTCTTTTCGCATCGATCAAAAATGCCACGTCGTTGAAAAACGGGACCACCCGGTGATAGACGGGAACCGCCTGGCCGCCGTCCAGATACAATTCATTGCTGCGAAACGCCGCTGCCAGATATGGCGCGCTATCGGCGGGAAAATCCCGGCCGGGCAGAAAAGTCTGCTGGTGGTTGTGCTGGGCAAGGGTCAGCAGGCGCAGTCTCTGCGCACGATCAAAGGCCAGAATGGCCGCCAGGTGAATATCCAGGCGATGCCAGCGGTTTAGTCGGCCGCCGCTTAAAAATGCGCCGATGCGGCTAAGCCAGCTGATCTCGGCTGCCAGCCCGCTCCAGTCAAAAACCAGATTATATTTGATATAGGTCCATTGCTCGGCCGGATTTGCGGGACTTTCGTCCCAAAAGACCTGGATGTAAAGCGGAGCCGGATTGTGCGCGGTGACCTCCGGCGCGTCGAGATGCACCCGGCACTGCTCGTTGTCGCTGAGATCGGCCAAAGCGCGCCAGGCGGGCCGCTGCATGACCACTCGGCCGTCGCGGTTGCGAACCACCCGGGCCTGGGCCAGATAATCTTCAAAAGCGATGGGCTGCCAGCTGTTCGGATGCACCCACAGCCGCGGCATGAAGCGCCGTGCCAGTGCTATTGTAGACGCCGGGATCGGATAAATGCGGTGCGCTTTCATGTAGGCATCTTTGGCGGGTTTTACCAGGGTGACGAACTCGTCGCAATCGGCAGCGCGGGCGATGACAACGGAAGACAGGGAGAGGATTATTATAACGGTCAAACATTTCATGGGTTACCGGAACCGAATGAACTGGAGCCGAAAAGGCCTCACGCAAAGACGGCAAGAATTAATGCATTACCTTTGTGCGTTTAGCGGTTTCGCGAGACAATTTTATGTTAAAATGTCGTAGATCCACCTCGGAGGAGCAAAAACGTTAGATTTAAGCTTTTAATGCACCATCAAAAACGCATAGCGGTCCATTTGCTGATCGTAGCCGGTGCGCACATTGATGGGAAACCCGAATTGGCGTACAGTGGAATACACATCCACGGCCATGGCCTCCGGGGCCGGCCGGGCCAGGCGCGGTTCGTTGCAGGTCCGCCGGTCGCCGGAGCACTCCTTGCAAAAGCAGCACGAGTCCATGAACAGCAAAAATGCCCGCTCGCAGCCGGCCAGGAAGACCTCCCGCTCCAGTTTGACCAGTTTGGCGTTGATCTTGCGCGACCAGGCATGGCGGTCGGCGGGTCGGTCCATGGTGCCTTCAAAGTGCAGGATGATCGCATCGCTGTATTCGCCGAAAAACCGCTCACATTCGACCACCGATGGGGTGTTGGGGGGACAGGCGCCGCCATGGCCGTACTCGCCGCAGCCGAACTGGCATTTCATGCGCACCCACTGGGACACAATAATTTTTTGGGGGTCGATCCACTGATAGTCTGTGTAGCCTCGGGTCTTGAATATATCATCGATGGTTTGCCGTTTTTCCGGGGTAAGGCTCATGGGTTGATCATTCCTTAGGGTTTCATTTATTGGGCAAATACGCTTGCTTTTCAACAATTTCAATTATCGTTTCGAGACGAACCACCCGTTTATCAATCGCAATAGTCCTCTCTGACAGCAATTCTGATTTTTGGTTTAAGCGCTTAACTTCGTCAGTCAATTTGAGTACATCGACCAAAATGTCTTTCCAGCCGGCCATTCTAAAGTCTCCCCTTTGACAACTTCTTTAATGTACTATCGATTTTTCGATTGGCTTTTTGAGTTGAGGCAATCGCCTCCTTCAGCCGTGTCGATACCAGATCCATTAGTTCCGGGGCATCTAATTCAGCGAAAGGCGCATTATCAGGATTGTAATTATCTATGGCCACGCGTACAATTTCGGCAACCGAAGTACCCTCGTTTCGTGCGATACGATCAAGCTTTTTAATTTGGCTGGGCGATATAAGAAATTGTTTTCTAACTAATTTTTCTGTTTGGAGTGCTGGCATTGTTAGATCCTCTCATTATTGTTAAGCCGTAGCTTAATATACACATGCACAACAGTATACACAAGGCTTTTTGGTCTGATCCGATTTTTTTATTCAAGTTTTGTAAGGTGCGCGTCGCGGGTCAGCCAGAGTTCCTCCATGCGATACATGTGCCAGTGATCGTGCATCAGGATATGTCTTGCCAGGATATAGAGGGAATATAGCTCGTATTCAGGATGGGAAGCGGATTTTTGCCAGTCGGTATCGTTTGCCTTTTCGAGAAGCGCGATCTGCTTTTTCCGTTGGTGGGCGAAAGCCTCCAAAGCTTCGTTTAGCTCCATATGCGGCGGCCGTTCTTCAGCCTGGCCGTCACCGGGAACGTAGGGAACAAACTCCGGCCGGTCTTCAACCATAAATCTTTGCAGGCGCTCCAGCAGCATGGGCTGCACCTGGGCCAGGTGGCTGACATGCTCGGCAATGGTCCAGAAGCCTTCGCCGCGGCGTAAATTCATTTTATCGGCCGGTATGGTTTTAACGAATTCAGTCAGGATTTGGCCTGAGCGTCCGAGGCCGTCCAATAGATCCGGTATATCTTGCATGGCTTACAAATCCTTTCAACCGTAAACGGTTAGCTGATCGACTTCCCGATGTTCAATTGTTTTAAGTATAGATTCAAGAACGTTTTAATCATATATGGACAGTTTCAGCGTTTTTAAATACCTTTATTGGCCTGGCGCAGAAGGGAATCCAGCCGTTGCAGGTAATGATCGGGACCGTGCCCTTCATGTATTCCCCGGCGCTGTCGTTTAGCACTATCCCACAACCATCTTAGGAAAAGCAGCAGTTCATGGATGCGAACATCGGCAACCGAGAGGTTGATACCGCCAGCTTCTCTGTAGGCCTCAATTAAAAGCTTCAGTCCGTTGTTAATTCCCAACAGCTTGCGGTCTCCGCGAGTCACGATGGCCAGATCGTAAGCGGGATCACCGATTTCGGCAAACTCCCAATCAATTACAGCAATCTTCCATTTACCTTCATACTCGCCGCAGATTATATTTTGCGGCAACAGATCACCGTGAAGAACCGTTGACGGTCTGTTTGGCAGACGGGACAGGATCCACTCTTTTGCTGCTTGTGCTGCCGGGTATTCTCTAAACAGCTGCGGTGAAAATTTTTCCAATGCATTTAGAATATATGCCCGACAGTTTTCGAAAGCAGGTACATGGTTGAATGGCTCAGGAGACATCCGGTGAACCGCGACGGCAGCCTCAGCGATGGTTGGTATTAGTTTTTCCCTATGAATGCTGTCCTTATAGAACTCCAGACATATTCCCCAGACCCAGGTTTCAATCAGGCCGATCGGATCCTGCGAATCCGAATTTACCATACAGATAAACTCAGGCGTTTCAAAATGGAATTCAGTCTGCTTTAAAATGCGCAGGGTTTCAACCTCCCGCAGCAGATATTTTGCGGCTTCAGTTTTGGATCGCACCGGATTTTTTTGAGTGCTGATGCGCAGCAGCAACGACCAATCCTGCCACTGCTTCGGGAGCCCGGGCCCGACAATCCAGAATCGGTAGTTTTCATGGTACAGGCCGCTTTCAATCCACTCCATTTTGCCGTCAACGTTAACCGGGACCGGAAATTTGCCGCTTGCATTCAGGTTGTTTATCGTTAGCGACCGCAGCCAGTGCCAGTCTACCGCCTTTCGATATCTGTATTAGCCTGGGATTTGAAATGCGCAACAATGATTTAGGACAAATACTCTCTCTGCGCTCTTTGCGGTCTCAGCGGTGAATAAAAAGTTACGGTAGTTCCAAACGCTCACCAGTTTTCAGCCAGCAACTCGAAATATCCCGTGGGCTTGACGCAGGCCGGACATTTGTCCGGGGCGGCATGACCGACGTGCAGATAGCCGCAGTTGCGGCAGCGCCACACCTTTTCTTCCGTTCTGGACAAAGGCCCGGTCGGCCGCCAGGTTGGCCGCCAGGTCACGGTAGCGCTTCTCGTGCTGTTTTTCCGATACGCTGATCGCATCCCAGGTGTCGGCGGCACGCTCAAATCCCTCATCGCGGGCGACCTGGGCAAACCCCGGGTACATCTCCGTGTGCTCGAAACGCTCACCGTCGGCAGCCGCAATCAGGTTTTCCCGGGTTGTTTTTACGACGCCGGCCGGAAAACTCCAGGTGATCTCCATTTCACCGCCGTTGAAAAACTTGAAAAAACGCAGGGCATGCTCGCATTCCTGGTCGGCGGTTTCATCGAAGATGTCGGCGATTTGAATAAAGCCTTCCTCGCGGGCCCGACGCGCAAAATAGGTGTAACGGTTACGGGCCTGGGATTCGCCGGCAAAGGCCGTCAGTAGATTTTTGGCGGTTTGGCTCTCTCTGAATTTACCCAACTCGGTCCTCCTTAATACAGATATAGTTGATTGGTTGATTAGATTGATTGGTTGATTGGTTTAGTGGTTGTAAATATGGATTTAGCCTATATTTGCAAAATAATTGGACACTTCATGTTTCAACAATCGTAACATTCTGAAATTATATCCATAATTTACCTGATCAACCATTCAACCAGTAAACTATTCAACGAGTTCTGTAATAATTGAATATTTTCGGCTCACTCATCTTCATAAACTTCGATGGCATCGGCACCGCACTCGCGGGCGGCCTGCAGGACAACTTCCTTCAAATGATCCGGGATTTCGTCCATCTTGACGATCGACAGCAGTTGATCCTCGTCGTACTCGAAAACCTCCGGACACAGTTTGTTGCAGTTGCGGTCTCCCATGCACTGTTCGGTGATAACGACTTTCATAATTTTCCTCCTTAACTATTCGTTAAATTAAATGGCTGGTGAATGGTTAATCAGTTCAGGCGATTATTGATTTTTAGCTGATAGTTCATAACTCAATGGGCGAACAGAGTAAAGATTTTTGACCCTGTTTTAGAAAAATTTATCAAGACCCTAGCTGGGGACGGCAGTTTTTACCCGGTTATTGTAAATGCCCGGCGATGAACCGGGGATCTCAATCGCCCCGACGGCTTTTTGGTAATATGCGGGCTCATTGACATTGCCGGCAATGGCGTAGCCATAGCCTTTTAATTTCATATCGAGCAGACAGGCCCTCAGCAGGGCGTGGCCGATTCCCTGGCCGCGTTGCGATTTTTCAACCCCGGTGGGGCCAAAATACCCCAGGGCAGTGGCGTCATAGCAGGCGAAGCCGATGATTTTTGATGCTTTAACGGCGACAAAACAGCTGCAAGGGGTGTTTGAAATTGCGATATCCGTTTCAGCGGCCCAGCCGCTGCTGAAATGCTGCGATACCCAATCGATAATCAGATGCTTTTCGGGTCCGATGGGTTTGCGGATGTCAATTCCGCGCTCTTTTTGCTCGTTTATGAAGGCCCAGCTGTTTTCTAGGTCGTATAATTTGATCAGCATATCAGGCATGGCAAAATTTCCCGATTATTTTGCAGAGTTCACTTTAAAATTGAATACGGATCGGCCCAGATTACCACGGATAGGCTGCTATGAAAAGAGGAGCTTTTGAAGTCGGAAGTCGGAAGCCGGAAGTCGGAAGGCGGAAGCGGGACCCGGCGCCGTCCCTGAAGGGCGGGACTATGCCGCGGCAAGATGCGGAAGTCGGACCCGCCGCGGCCCAGAAGGCGGGGCTATGGCACGGCAAGATGCCAAATTTGGAAAAATGCAAAAGGATGATGAATTCCGAAGTGGGGTCCGCTGAAGTCTTATTGGTTGGACTTACCGCTTCGCTAAAATTAAGCTGTCTCTGGACGGAGATGATATTACGAAAATCAAAATTAAGAATTTATTGACTTGACAACAACCAATTATATACCTGAATTTTTATCAGAATAGGAATATTATCATCTACTTATCTGTAGTTTTGTTAATTTGCAGATACGTCAGACTTATCGCAGGTTTTTCGGCTAGCTGATATCCTGAGGCTCCGGATAGTATCACAGAATTAACCTCATCTATATTTTCCGAAAGTTCTTTTTACAAGCTCTGCCCGAGCGTTCTACCAAGCTAAATAGGGGAGCGTGGCAGGCGTAAATTGAAACACGAATTTAATTGATTTTATAGCTCGGACAAATGGCAATGGTAGTTAGTCAACTCAATCAACAACCCCGAGTTTAAACGCAGTCAACAACCCGAGTTCGTCCCCAAGTTTTCGCGAATTGGAGTTTACAGCGACAGCCAAAGGTGTGTTATCGATATCGGGCAAGCATATCCACGTTTTTTCGGCCACTCAAAATCTCTGCTGTGAGTTGAACAATAGATTGTAAATTCATCAACTGCAGAATGGTTAATCGTTTTCATGGCAGCGCTCTTTTTACCATCATCCAAAACAAGAGCGAGTTTTTTAAATGAATAAGGCTCCTTTATATACCCGACCATCAGGGCATCCTGCATGGCCCAAGCATAGTCTCCATTCACGAACCGTATCAGGCCTTTTTGGCAGTAGCAGGACAAGATTGAGTGTTTAAGGTCGACGGGTTTGCATTCCACAAAGAGGCCATCTTGATTGCTGAGAATTGGCAGTTGATCCCGTTTTAGATCGAAGAGCATATCCGGCATCTTGTCCGGGTGCTTCTTGTCGAAGTTTGTAATCTTTGGCGCCCGTATCACCTTGCCAAACAGAGCACAATTGAAGCCATCAACTTCCCCGCTTTTTCGCAAACGGCTTTCAATGATTTCATCAACCAGCACCTGTGTAATAGTATCTTCATTTGCAGATTTTAGTATAAAGTTGGAAGGTGGCCTTTCTTCAAGCAGCTGCCAGGCCCTTTTGATGACCTTGCAAAGAATCAGGATGATACGTTGTGGGATTTTGGGGTGAGGTAATGTGTACTCTATGCCGTGTGTAAAAAAGCCGACCGCCATCAGCTTCTCCTCATGGGAAATACATCAAGATGATGACGCAGAATATCCAAAGCGCATAGACGGGCGCGACTAAATGTCCAATACCGATATTGGCTAGTGATCCCTATAAGCAAACGCCTCTTTTCGTGAACAACGACTCGACTGCAACCCGTTTTGTTGGCTTCTTTGGTGATTTGAGAAATTAGCCTTTTCTCCATTGATTGGCTTAGCCTTTCAGAGTTGGCGGTTGAAAAAATTGCAAAGAAATGCCATGGCGAATGAATATCTTGCCTTTCAATCTCAACCTCATCGACTGTTATTGTTTCATGCGTAATATTGAATGATGGGGCGATTAACCGCTGAAGTTCAGCATAGAAGGCTATACGTTCAGTTTTTAAAGGAGGCGCATTGGCACGGTCTTTAGCCTCTTTAAAGGGCTCGGCCACTTCAAGTGTGTCTTTCACAACTTGTCGGTCATACTCATCCAAGCCGTAGAGATCAAAAGTGAAGTCATTGATTTCCTTCCAAGGTTTCTTGGGCGCTGTTTCAAGCTGGCCGGAAAGTTTAAGGGCTCGTTGTCGTTGCCGCTTGGACAAAAGATCAATGGACGGAAACGGAAAATTTTCAATACTTGTTTTAAGAAAAGTTCTTCGCTCCGCACCCATTTTTGAACTCGTCATCAGCACATGATACCTGAACAATTCAGTATGAGTGATCAGATGAAGAAGTGCCAAGATCAAATCTGCCTCCTTGCTGTTGTGAGCGGAAAAACCGTAAAAGCTTGAACTAAAAACGATTGGCTCCCTTACGATCCATGATTTAGGTGCAAAAAGCGAACGACCCGGCGATTCCGGCACAATAAGCAACGGAGGGGTATATAATTCCATGCGCCTTGGCATATGAGCAGTGTAGTGCCCAAATTCGGGAAGTAAGGACACATCAACTAAAAATCCGCTGTCTTCAGGTGGTATGAAATTGGGCAACTTGCGCATAAAAGATGCATCATACTGAACCTGATTTTTGGGTGAAAGAATGTAACCCATTCCCGAGTACATCTCCTGGCTTCTCCAATACGACTCAACAGAAGGCCAATCCAAGTCATTAAGCTTACTGACTACTTCCACATCAAGAGTGGTTCCCACCGCCAGCATTTTTAGTAGGCGTGAATTTTTAACGGCTTCGGAGGCAGCTACCGGCTGAGCAGATTGGTAATCAATGCGGATTCGGCCTTTGTCATTCAAGTGCTTTTCAAAATGTGGTGTAGCAAAATAAAAATAGTGGTCGGTGGGGGGCACACGATTACGTGCGAAAAACAGCATAAAAGCTTCATTCATATCCGGCCATACTGCACTATCCGACAAGTTGGACCCATTCAATATCCCTGTAATTTCAACTCCCCGCAGAATGGCATTAAACGCGCGGATGCCAGTCTCAGACTGCTTGAGAAAAATCCGCCCGGGTAGTGCCATGGCTATGATGCCTCCCGATTTGGTCCACTGAATCGATCTCCATAAAAAAGGCAGATCCGGGTTATTGTCAGGATTGCGATACGTCTGTGCAATTTCTTCAAGCCCACGGGATATTAGGATCTGACGTGTCAACTCGGTAAAAATAGCATTGTGTTGCTTCCGTTCTTTCTTGTCCCCCTTTAGGCTTGTCCATGGTGGATTTCCGATGACCACATCAAAGCAGCCATTAAAATCTTTGGAAAGTTCCGGACTCAAGCTGCCCAGCACAAAACCACTGGTTGCCTGCTCTTCAGATCGTCTGTGGTTATGCAGCACGACTCCTTGGAGCGGCTCCGGAAACTTCAGACTCTTGGGAGGTCGAGGTGATTCATTAAGTTCAATGGCGGTAATATAAAGCGACAATGCTGCTAGGCGAAGGGCAGATTCACTGACATCGAAACCACAAAGCTGATTGTAGAGAATGGATTGAATCGTCTTTGTATCAGGTCGCTTGCCATCGTGTTCCCATCGAGCTGCAACAAGCTTCCTGAACGTCAAAACTAGGAAAATCCCGGCCCCGCAACTTGGGTCTAGAATTCGAGCATTTATCTTGTCAGTGACACCTTCAAATGCGTCGTCCACGAGGTAGCACGCAATGTTCTTCGGTGTATAATACGCACTTGTCTGTTTTCTCTGTTGAGGATCCCATATTTTGCTGAAATTCTCATACACCTGGCTGAGCACACCGATGGGGATGTGCGCAAAGTCAAGATCGCCCCAATCGATCGGCAGTTGAAATGCTTCTTTCCCTGTATGTTTCCATCCCTTTAGAATGGCCAGCAGGTGGAGAAATAATCTGCCGCTCGTTTGCTTATTAGCCTTCCTGAATACGTCTGAATAACCACCGGGAAAAGGAAGTAAGTCGCCGTTGAAAGTTTCGTCAAGCCATCGGCAGGTCTCAACGGAGTTCTCTACATTACAGAAGCAGTCTTCAAGCGATTCTGCCTGTGGACACACGGAAGGAAACTCGCTCGACTGGACTATCCTTCGATCCCATAGAAAACGGAAGAACAGGGCCCGGCCAAGGAACGAGAGTACCTCCATGGGATTTAGTCTGTATTTTCCTATGAGAATTTCCGAAGATCTTGTCATCAGATCAAGAATTGCCTTGAATACATGATCAGGAGCTTTAGGCTGGCCTTCCAATGTGAAAACGCCATTCACGACACTCTGAAAAAATAGTGGGGCTTCCGGAGAATTTTTATTAATTGTCCTGTTACGGCTATTAACCAGAACAGAACGATCCAAGTTGATTGGATACACATTCAACTCACCCGGACTCAAGATACCGAGATATGCCCTCTCTCCCCTGTTGGCTAGTAGGCGCTGCAAATTCAACACCTTATTATTATCAATATCCCGTATCTGATCACCCGATACAATGTAAAGCAGGGGCCTAGACTGGAATTCAGCGATCGCACTAACTTTCAATCTCTCTGGTCCGGATGTCTTTAGCAGATCAAGGTATTCCAAATGCCTGGGGCTTGGCTCACTGTCAAGCTGTACCACATCATGACATCCATAGTTTTTAGCGGTGTTTACTAAATTCATGAGCAATACCGATTATTTCTGGTTCGTACAATTCCCTGGTAACGTCCAAGTATACGAATAAGGTTGCTTTTGCCTGCATCAAACTTGAGACTTTCAAAGGCAGGATTTTCGGATTTTAGTTCAAGTGACTCAGCTGATAAATAGACTCGTTTCAGTGTAACCTCTTGCTCAATGAGAACAGCAGCTATTTCCCCGTTTTCAACACTATCCCGCCTCTGAATAATAGCAATATCACCGTTTCTGATTCCTGCTCCGGTCATACTGTCACCAAATACATGAAGCGCAAAAAGTTCACCTCCACCAAAAAAGGAAGGAGGAATAGGCAAATTGTCTTCAAAATTCTGTTCTGCCCATATCGGGATTCCCGCTGCAATACTACCGAGCAAGGGGATAAAGTTTTCTAGTCGTCTATACACCGATTCAGATATCGAAGTCATCTGGATCCCACGAGCTTTTCCGCAATTTAGGCGAATATAGCCTTTCTTTTCGATAAGAGCAAGGTGGCTTCTTACCGCATTGAGGCTGCCAAATTCAAAGTGATCACGTATTTCCTTCTGTGTTGGCGGGTAACCATTTTTCACCTGCCATGCCTGGATGAATTCATAAATCTTAGATTGTTTGTCTGTCAGACGCTTCAAGTTAACCTCATACAGGACCCTAAATAATGTTATTTAAAACACTGTTATAATATACAGTGTTTTAAAGGAAAGCAAGACATTTTTTTTAGCCCCAAATCCTCTAAAAAACCTCAAATCGCACTTTTTCTGGGAATCAAGACATGTGGATCAAGCAGATTTAGGATTTGCCGACCTGGTCAGTCTATCGGTGTATCTTGACAAAAGAATTGCGAATGAACAGAGCTATTTTTTGATTTAGAACTTTGTTTATACTCTGGAGATGCGGTTTTTAATAAGGAAATTATTAGATACTTGTCGCGGATCGCAGGCTCACCCTGTCCTTTGATACGAGAATAGTATCTGCAATAAATACGGGCACTCAAAATTGCAGATGCTGATAAACTATACAAACATTATGCTCCTCCAAAAAAGCTGTGATATCATAGCTTTTCAAAGAACCATTTGCCACCCTGAATAAGCTGTTGATCAGGGCGAATTCATTAGCCGGAGTTATCCATGGTTTCAAGCGCCCGGGTGGCGAGCATTTTTTTTCTCAGGCGGGGCGGGTACAGTTTGCTGACGCTGTTTTGCAGGTGATCATATTGATTGACGTACAGTCTGCGGATGGGGGTGCCGTAGACGCTGAGCATGACGCTGGTTTGGCCGTCCGGATTGCCCGCCTTGTGAATGCCGTCATTGAGGGGCAGGACCGATGCCGTTTGGCCGGGCTGCAGCACCGGGCGTTCGATTTCGCGCAGGCGGGCAAACCCCGGCCTGCTCTCATCATCCTCCCGGCGGTATCGAATCACCTCGACCCGATTATGAACACAGCCATAAACTCCCCAGGAATTGTGATCATGAATCGGTGTATACTGCCCCGGCTCGTATAGGTAGAGCCGAACTGAAAAAAGCCGCCTCTGATTAATAAATAGTATGAATTCATTGCTGAACATCGTCGCCTGACGGGTATCCGGATAAGGTTGACCTTTGACGATATGGCTCAGAATCCTCTTGAACAACCGGCGGTTGTGCAACAGCGCGGGCATCTCTTTGGCGATATAAAAGATGCGCTTTTCCATATCTTTGTAATTTTGAATCGATTCCGCCCAGCGGTCGAATATCGTCTGCAATTCAGTCAGTGATTCAGGGAGTCGGGACAATGTAATTTTCCTCCTAATTGTTAGGCCTCAAGCACATTAAAAGTAACACATGATTCTTCGAATTATAAGCAAATCTTTCGATATGGAAAATTACAAGCACCAAAAAACAAATTACAAATATCAAATAATATCCAAAATTCAAGCTCCAATGATCCAAACCAATTTTCACTTGTCCCTGCCTGTAATCACATTTCTGCCCTGAAGTAGATTGACGTTCGCCATATACAGCCGGTTCGATCGTATGCCACCCGTCACGAGTACCGTTTCGAATTTGAGATTTTGAAATTGAGATTTATTTGTAATTTGGAATTTGATTTTTGGAATTTAAATACATATCAAAGCCACCTGCTAAGATTATTTTAACGTTCACCGTTCTCTATTCTCACGCGTTGGTCATAAAACGGTGCCCCGGAGCCCAAGTCGGTTATGTCGGCGGCAATGAGCTGATTGATGCCGCCGCCCCGGCTCATCCAATCGCCGCGCCGGTAGAGCACCACATTGGGGTGCAGACCGGGCAGGGTTTGCAGGGAGATCTCCAAGCGGCCCAGCGGCGATACCAGATACACGTCTTGGGATCGGTCGATGCCCGACAGCACCGGGTTGTCGGGCGCTACCCAGGCCCGGGGCACCGATTCCTGATCTTCCGGCAAAATCTGGGAGTGAATGGCATTGCGGCGCACCAGGGTCAGCAGCTGCAGCGGATACTGCGGGTCGGCCGCGGGCGGCGGATGCAGCGCAGCCGGGAAGCGGTATTTTCCGTCCCGGTGGTCAAAGCTCAGCCCGGCATAAGCCACGGCCGGCCGGTCGGACCGGGCACAGCCCTTTTGACGCAATTCACCCAGGGAAACGTTCAAATGGGGCTGCTCCAGCGAGTTGCGCAAACAGGTCTCGGTGTCCGGCAGTATGATGGGCGGATCCAGCCGCTTGCCGATTTCAGACAGGATCCACAGGTCATTGCGTGCTTCGCCCGGTGGATCCAGTGCCGGGCGCACATGCTGGACATATTCGTGCATGTAGGAGCCAATGATGTCTTCCTGCTCCAGCATCAGCGTACTGGGCAATATCAAATCCGCGCGTTGGGCCGTATCGTTCATAAAGGCATCCACCACCACCTTGAAATCGACCCTTTCAAACGCCCGGGCAATCCGGTGCGAGTCCGGCGCCTGGTTGACCACGTTGATGCCGTTTTGTCTGCAGGTGAAGTTAGCGGGTGTCCGCCTGAAGGCGGTCAAGGAAATGACCAGCAGCCTGGATGCGGACTCCATTAAAATATTAAAAGCGCGCTCGAAAATAGAACAGAACGCCGAGGTCAAAGAGCATATTGATGTTGCACTGGCGCTTGCTGATCTGGGCAGTGGCGATAACCGCCAGCGTCTTGCCGCTATCGGCTTTCTCAGTGGTTCACTGTTACCCGAGGTGCGAATTGCTTTAAAACAGTTATTGTTCAAAGACAATAACGGCTTGTATATGGAAAAAAATCCCGTGATTCGTGAAGCGGCATCGCATGCACTTAATCGGATCGATGACAAGCGTGAGATGTATAAATTCACTCAGACGGTGTTCTTTGGCCTGAGCCTGGGTTCGGTTTTGCTGCTGTCGGCAATTGGCCTGGCCATTACCTTCGGCGTGATGGGCGTCATCAATATGGCCCACGGTGAGATGATGATGCTGGGTGCCTACACGACCTATCTGATTCAGCAGATGTTTCCGGGTTTGATTGATTACTCTCTGCTGATTGCCATACCGTCTGCTTTCGTGGTGTCGGGGTTGTTTGGTATCGCTATCGAGCGAAGTGTCATTCGCTGGTTATATCGCAAGC
>CAVQBT010000044.1:0-100073 GCA_963710795.1 uncultured delta proteobacterium | reverse complement strand
CTATTCCATATGTTAAGAATTTTTTATCGGCATCATCAATCTCATTACAACAGGTTACTTGACTGGATGATAGATGGGAATCTGATGTAACCGGCAGGGAGTATGCCAAATTGTTGCATGTGCGTCAACACGTTATTGAATACAGAAGGAACTCGAAATTCAGAAGTGAAATCGGATTCGATTATGCAATCGACTGGTTTTCGTATTCAAACCCTTGATGTTGCTTGACACTTGGCAACGCATTTGGCATATCTATCCTATGGATGAAATATAGACGAGAATCTCTAGACCGGCTGCAATTAAATGCCAAACGTTAACCAGAATCAATCAACAACAGGGGCTGCTTAACGTCAGACAGCTCGCTGGAAGGAGGTGGATTCATGATACGCAGTTTACACGCTGGGAGAAGTCAGACCGGGGGATTCAGCTTGAATGTCTTTAGCGACGATGCGCTCGAGGACATCCACCTGGCCACCCTGGAAGTGCTCCAGAAGACCGGTGTCTTCGTTGATGATGATGACGCCATGGAAGTCTTCGCCGGGGCGGGGGCGATTGTGGACAAAAAAAAGAAAATCGTCAAAATTCCCCCGCTGGTGGTCGAAGAAGCCATTCAATCAACCCCATCTCAGTTCGTTGCGTGCGGCCGTGCCCCGAAAAATGATGTCGTACTGGGAAGCAACCGGGTGACTTTCACCAATTTCGGTGAAGGCATCAAGATCAATGACCCTTACACGGGTGAACATCGAGACACGGTCAAAGCCGACGTGGCCAATGCGGCCCGGATTGTTGATTATCTGGATAATCTGGATACCTATGAAAGGATTATGGTTTCCCATGATGTCCCCCAGGAAACCGTTTCCCTGCACAATGCCGAAGCCTCGTTAACCAATACGTCCAAACACCATTGGTTAGGCCCGGTCAATGGATACTGCTCCAGGAAACTGGTGGAGATGTTGACCGCCATTGTGGGCAGCCGGGAAAAACTCAGGGAGCGCCCCTTGCTCACTTTCGTTACCTGCCCGGGAAGCCCGCTCGCGTTTTCCAAAGAGCATTGCGAAATCATCATGGAGGGCGCCCGTTCCGGACTGGCCGTCAATATCGTATCGATGACCATGGCCGGCGGTTCGGCGCCGGTAACGCTGGCAGGCACCCTGGTGGTCCTCAACGCGGAGGTCCTCGGCAGCCTTGTGCTCAACCAACTGACCTGCAAAGGCTCACCACTGATTTATGGCAGCTCCACCTGCCCGATTGATTTATGGCGGACCACGGCGACGGTTGGGTCTCCGGAATGCGGTATGATCACCGCCGGCGTGGCCCAGTTGGCCCGCAAATATGCCCTGCCGTGTTTTGCGGCCGGTGGGTAGGGCGATAGCAAAGTGGGTGACGCCCAGGCGGGTCATGAAAAGACACTCACCGGACTACTCGCCGCGTTGGCAGGGGTCAACGTGGTATACGGTCTGGGGATGCTTGAAAGCGGCGTCACAATTGATTTCGGACAGCTGGTAATGGACAATGAATTCGCCGGAATGATCAAACATGTTTTAAACGGGATCCCGGTCGATGACGAAAATCTGGCGGTGGATGTGATTCATGACGTCGGGCCGCTCAAGGATTTTTTGGCCCAGAAGCACACCCTCAAACATATGAGATCCCAATCCCAGCCCAAACTGATCGACCGCAGAAGACGCTCCAAGTGGCAAGCGCAGGGTGGAACCCATATTTATGAAAGGGCGGCTGCCAAAGCCAGGGAAATATTGGAAACGCACAAACCGGATCCATTACCGGAGGACGTCCTGGCGACGCTTCGATCAATCATTGAGGGTGCCGAAGAAGAGTTAGGCGCCGGCCAGGAAGGGTAAAATTCAGAGTTGAGAGGGATTTCTCCCAGACCTAGGGGGGATTCCGGGTGTCTTGCTGAAGGATCTTGGATCGAAACTATTGGGTTGGAGGTTCTAAAATGAGTAATGAAGACCTGATTAAAGCGGCCGTTGAAGCTGTCCTGAAGGGCGACGAGGAAGCCGCGGTAGACGTTGCCAACAAGGTCATTGCCGCAGGCCTTAATCCCATAGAGATCATTGACAAAGGCTTTGCCAAGGGCATGATCTTGGTGGGTGATTTGTTTGCCAAAGAGGATTATGCCTTGCCGGAGGTGCTCCTGTCTGCGGGTGCCATGCAAGATGCGATGGATGTGCTCGACCCGCATATTCCCCGGCAGGATGTCAAGGAGAAAAAGGGCGTTGTGGTGATCGGGACCGTTGCGGGGGACATCCACGAAATCGGCAAACGCATTGTTGGGACGATGTTGGAGGTCTATGGCTTTGAAGTGCATGATCTCGGTGCCGATGTGTCGATCGAAAAATTTATTGAAAAAGCCAAAGAATTCAAGGCGGATATCGTGGCCACCTCGGCCCTGATGACCACAACCATGATGAAACAAAAAAATCTGGAGGAGGCGCTCAAAGAGGCCGGCCTTCGGGCTGACGTCAAAACAATGGTGGGTGGTGCCGCCGTGACGAAGGAATGGGCGGACTTAATCGGAGCGGATGGATACGGTCAGGATGTCACTGAAGCGGTAGAAGCGGCCAAAAAGCTGGTCAAACCCTCCGAGCAATGACCATGACGAGCAGATGCATAATTAGTTGTTTGGTGTGCTGAAGTCTTCCAGAAATTCGAACATCAAACTTTGCATTCCGCGGTGAGGCGGCGGCTGGGTTGGGACGAGACCGGGAAGAAAGCCGCGGCTTTGAAAAGGCCGGATGAGCTCGGCATTGCGGCTGATGACATGCACGGGGACCGACCAGAGCTTATTTTTGCCGGTCAGCTGAACATTGGGTTGGTGGTCCCCTAAAATAATAATGATCGCCCGATCTTTAACGTGCTGCCTAATGAAATCTGCTATAACGGTCAGATCATAGCGGATGGCTGCCACATAGCCTTCGGAAGCATTGCTCAGATCAGGCCATATAATTGGAAAGGCAATCACTTCCATCTCGTTATAAACGGCGCCGTCACCGATGAGCGACCAATCTTCCAAATAGGGCGGCTGGCGGTGAAAGGGGGCATGGCTGGAGACCAGGTTGAACTCAATAAACAGGGGTCTGGTGGCGGTTTCGATTTCGCGGCGACGGATAAAATCGAGCACATACTGATCCGGCATCGTCGACCAGCCGTACATCGGGCCCCGGTAGTCGAAGTTCCAGGCATAGTATTTGACCTGAAATCCGTAAAATTCACCTTGCGGCCAGGGCCACTGAGTACCGGGCATCGCCATCACTGTGCGGTAACCGGCCGCATTGAAATAGCGGGCCAGCGTTTTGATCTGCGAGGTGATCAACAGATTATAGCGCATTTGGTTGTTGAGATAAACGCCGCTTGAAAGGGTGGCATGGGCCAACCACGAAGATCCGCCAAATGTGGGGGAACTGACAAAGTTCGACACAATTCCAAAGCCTTGATCGCGCAACGAATTCTCAATGGCGATCAGATGGGGTTCAATTTTCGGGAAATGGCGCGCATCGCTGTAGATGGTGTGCCCGTAAGACTCGACGAAAATCAGGTACACATCGGCGCCTTGCAGTTTACTCAGAGACGATGGTGTGGTCAGGCTCTTTTGCATGGCCGATCCGATCACCGCCCTATGTTTGGTGCGGTGCACCTTGACCTGAAGAATGAAATCGACCTCCTCGACCACCCGTGCCAATAAGCCCCGGGCGAAGTAGCGGTCCGGATCGAAGCGGCTGCCCCCGGAAAGCTGCGACAGTACCAATAGGACGATTACTGCGATCCCCGCAAGCCAGCTGCGGCTGCTAACGGACGATGCGCAGTTGTGGATGGCCTTGAGCGAAAGCCAGATCAGCCAGGTAACTGCGCTCAGCATCAGCCCTGCAAAAATTACCCAGAAGAAAAATGCCCGTTGGGAAAGTGTCCTGTAAAGCAGGTGGAATAAATCAGGCAAAAATCTCGAATCCAGATACAAATTGAAGGGTCGGAAAAAATACATCGGTATCAAAACATCGCCCAGTTTGAAAAGGCGCAAAAACACGATGCCGCCGGTCAGGGGAATGTAAACAGCAGGCTGAAATCGAATTTTTAGATTGACCATCAGCCATATGATCAAAATGATTCCGAGCACTTCCGGCGAAAGCTTCAAAAGGCCCCACCAGGGTAGATCCGAGGCCGGGTATCTGATATTCAGCAGCACGTTCAAATAGCACGCCGCCAGAATGAATTTCAAAGTTGATTGATGTTTCTGTATTGCTATCCGGATCGACATAGTTGGAAGACCGAATTAATGGGTTTGCAGATCAGCGTCTTGGGTTCAAAGGTTCAGAGTGTCCACCGCAGGCCGACCGCCGATCGACGCCGGCGGCCGGTCAAATCGCGCTGGCATCAGAAACCCAAAACGAATTGACTGCCTGCGCCCGAAGAGGCTGGTTACCGCAGTTATGGGCAAACCAGGTCGTTTAGGAACCGATCGATTTTCTCCAGCGTATCGGTCCAACGCGGGTGTTTATGAAACGTTTCCAGAGCAGCCCGGCTCATTTTAATCAGCAGTTGCCTGTCGCGATCCAATCGTTTGAGGCTGGCGGCAGTTTTATGATTATCTGCGGGATCGATTAAAAAGCCGTTTTGTCCCGCTATCACAAACTCTTTGACTGCTCCGCTAGTAGATCCAATCACCGGCAGGCCATATCCCATGGCCTCAAGGTAGGCCATCCCGAAGCCTTCATGGGAATAGGGCATCACAAAAACATGACTGCGGGCGATGAGCGACGCCAATTCCGGCCCGTCTTTCGGGCCCACCAGCGCAACCTGATCTCTCATATTATTGCGCAAAATCAGATTTTCAACCTTGCGGGCATAGCGGCAATCCATTTCCAGACTGCCGACCACCGTCAGGTTCCAGGAATCTGCCGCAAGATTCGAAAGATTGCCGATTAGCGGCAGCAGACCTTTGTTGGGCAGCACATTCCCGACAAAAATCAGCCTGAGTGGTCCGGGTTCCCGTGAACGTGATTCGACCCGATCCAGTGATGCCAGGCAACCCAATCGATCTCCGGCCGGCAAAGCCACAACGGACCGTCGTGAGCCGCGGGTCAGACTATCAACCGCCCGGCAGGTGCTGTTGCTGTTAAAAATGCAAGCATCGACGCTATTAAAGTAGACACTTTCGACGGTTTCGTAAAGGCGGTTGATCAGACGGCATCGCGGCTGACGGCAGAGCACCTGATGCACGATGGCAACAAGGGGAACATTGCATATTTTTTTCAGGCGCCGATTGACCCTTGAAAGGGAGGGATGCAGCAACCCATCCTGAAGCAGCAGATCATAGCCAGCCGATACCAGCCTGGAGACCAGCCCCGGAGAAAAATTATCCAGTAGATTACGCATGTAATGCCGCCGGGTCAGTGAAACGATTTCGACCCGATGACCGCATTGACGCAAATGATCCACCAGCATCCGATCGTACATGTAACCGCCTGTCAGGGTGTCAAGACGACCGTATATAATCAGGCCAATTTTCACTGGTTAAACAGCATTTCAAGGGTTGAGCCGGCGCTGGATGCGGAATAAAAGCAGATCGGAATAATTTGAGCCGCGTAAGTCGCCAGAATGAAGTATTTCGCCCCGCCCATGTCGGACTTGTCCCCACTATTATAGCCTTAATGGTTGTGGTGCCGGCATCCCGCAATGCCAGGGATGGCTTGCGTTCCCGATCCCCGCCGTTTATGACTCAGGTGCACTTGGATAACCAAAGCCGGTGTTGTTGTCAAGATTTGATTTTTTAAGTTGGTCCCCCGACTGAGCTGGTGCCCGTCAAAGTCAAAAAGGCCATAAAGTGCCTGTCGCTATTTTTCTTTGGTTGATTTTTGGCCGGCACGCTTGACACCGGCAAGCAGGGTTCATAACTATTTAAATAAATTTTGGTATCATAGACCCTGCAACAACGACGAGGTTGAAATGGAAAATCTAACTGGTACAGAGCGGGTAATGGTGATTAGTCCTCATCCGGATGATGTCGATTTCGGGTGCAGCGGGACCATCGCCAAATGGAGCCGTCTGGGAGTGGACATCACGTATGTCATCTGCACGAACGGGGACAAGGGAACAGACCTTGCCGATGAGCCGGCGGCGGTGGCCGCAATCAGGGAAAAGGAGCAATTGGCTGCGGCTGAAATCGTTGGGGTGTCAAAGGTTGTTTTTTTGCGTTTAAAGGACGGCGAACTCGAGAATAATCGAGAATTCAGGAAAATATTAGTGCGCGTCCTTCGACAATACCGCCCCGATGTCGTTTTGAGCATGGATCCTGCGAACATGAGTTTTGAAAACGTATACGTCAGCCACGCCGACCATCGGGCCACCGCCCTGGCCGCATTTGATGCCATCTATCCGGCTGCAAGAAATCGGAATTTTTTTCCCGAGCTTCTGGAAGAAGGGCTGATGCCGCATGCGGTGAACCGGATCTATTTTTTCGGAACCGCCGATCCGAATACCTGGAGCGACATCAGCGAAACCATCGAAACCAAGATCGAAGCCCTCCGGGCGCACAAAAGCCAAATGGAAGGATTCGAAGATTTAAGCGCCTGGGTCAAAGAGCGCTTCGGGAATTTCGGCAAAAAGAAGGGATTTGCCTATGCCGAGACCTTCCGATATCTGGTCACCATATGATCCGTTTGAAGCCGGTTTGACGGCCATACGCCTTCAGGGCGAACGTCAGGGCGCAATAGATTTCTTCCGTTTCAGGCCAGTTTCAATATGATTTCTCCCAGGGCGGAATCCATGTCTGCATACTTGAATTTGAAACCCAAACTTTCCAGCTTATGCGGTACGGCCCGTTGACTATTGAGCAGGGATTCGGCGAATTCACCGAGCAGCAGTTTGAGCATGAAGGCCGGTGCCGGCATAAACGCCGGACGATTGAGCGCAGAACCCAGCTTTGCGGCCAGCTCTTTGTTGCGGACCGGGCGGGGCGCGCAAAAATTGACCGGTCCGCTGGCTTCCGGATTATCAATCACAAATTGATAGGCGGAGAGCAAATCGTGCATGTGGATCCAGGGAAACCACTGCTCACCATTACCCAGCGGACCCCCCAGCAAAAAGCGAAAGGCCGGGATCATTTTTGCCATGGCACCGCCGTCTTTATCCAGTACGATCCCGAGGCGCGTCAGCACGACCCGGGCGTTTCTGGCCTGCGCCTGCAGTGCTTCCCGCTCCCAATCCTTTCCGATTTCGGCCAGAAAATCGTCACCCGGCGATGCTTCTTCGGTGAGCACCGCGTCGCCGCAGGACCCATAGTATCCGACGGCCGAGGTGCTGCAGAAGACCGTCTGGGAATCGCCCGGCAAGGCGCTGACCAGATTGCGCGTCGTCAGGATCCGGCTGTCATAAATTTCCTGCTTGTATTTGTCCGTCCAACGTTTGAAAATGGACTTGCCGGCCAGGTTGACAATCACTTCCTGATTGTCCAGCTCCTGCTGCCAGGACCCTTCCCGGGTCGTGTCCGCAGATATATAGCGAAAATCGGGATGTTTGATGAAATCCGGGTTTTTGCTCAATCCCACAGCGGTCACCCGGTGGCCTTTACCTAAAAGAAAATTGGAAAGACGGCGGCCGACAAAACCCAAACCGCCTGTGATAAAACAGTTCATAGAAAAATCCTTCCTCACATTTCACTGTTTAATGGTCATGCATTGATGTGGTTTTACAATAATGGATCGACGGTATTCTTTTTGGCAGAGACCATTATTTTCGGTCTCGATTATCAGCGCCGCCGGTGATCCCGCAAGGCGGTCTCCACAGCCAGAAAGGTGATAAAATAATTAAAAATATAAGCAGGTATCCTGATGTATTCAAGAAAAAGTTTTCCGATTCCAAATACCACCATTTCCAATCAGATATACATGCTTGACTCCATTCAAATCAGCACCTGCGATGATATATTAATGTTCCGTTAAGCAAATTCAGCCGGCGAATTTCCCAAATCCGTCACCCACTGTCTGCCGGGGGTCGTCAGCTCCGGCATCAACATCTATGGTTTGGAGCCGAATGTTCGCGCCAACGAAGATGCGCCCAACTCGGACGAGTATAAAGAAACCAGGGTGTTTATCAAATTCTGAATTGCAGCGGAGAGCTGCTTCAATGGACTGCAAGCCCATTCAAAAGCTGAAAGCGGCCAGTCGGGTCGCAGGCATAGCCTCGCAGCCTGAAGCCCAAAGCGGGTTTATTCGCCGAAACACGTTATGGCTTTCAAATCGACGCCGGCGGCGTCGAATGCCCTCCCAACCGGATAGAACGGATTTTCGAATTCCATTATGATAAACGCGCTGAAAAATGGTATGACCAGGGTAGGCCGAAAGCCACCGGTCGTTGGACGCCTTAGCCGAAGGGGCAGGGCAAGGTCTTGTTGAAGTTCGATTTAACCGCTTCTTGCGCCAGGATGTAGTCTAAAAGTGCATCTTCAATTTGCTCCCAGCCTTGACTGTCGACAACGCACTCGGGTTGGTTTTCATCAAAATCATAGCGCTCGCAAAGATTGGCGAATTCCGGCTGCTTCTGTTTTAACGCCTGCCAGATCCGAGAAGCTTCCTGGGAGGCGCTGAGCGCCTTGATCGCATCAACTACGGCCACTTTGCCGTCGGGTGTAAACTTGACTTCGGAATCCATAAGTTTCATCGTGAATTGACCCCCCATCACGCTTTCTCCTTTCAGAACATCTAAAATATCAGCGGACGTGACCGCCCCTCTGGAGCGCTCATCCGCTGCTGCAACTTTATCTGCGGTTGAACTGGTGACACCACCTTAGTGAGAAATTTTCAAAGAGAAAATACCTTTAATCCTGTATTCCAGAGGCTAAACTGCCGTATTCGGTGCGCATAATGAAAGCCGGCAGGGTTGCAAAACCCAGGGTGGTTTGGACAATCAGGCGAAACCATTAATAAGAGGCCGCTTGTTGCGCCGCAGTTCTTTGAACGGCGCTGGAAACCTGTGCAATCGCGGCCTTGCCCGCCGTGATGTTGGCCTGCGCGCGTGCCGGAAGGTATCCATCTGGATCAGATCGAAAGGCCGCCGTTGGAAAAGTCCTGACCGATCGGCAAGGGCAATGTAATGAATTGAAATAATCATTTCCATGTGCTATTTTGCTGCTTTTCAAAAATATTTAAAGATGGGTTGGAACTTGTCAAATTCATAATGCACCAAGTTTTGAAGCGGGGAAAATTATACAAACCGAAAAGGAGCAGCCAATCTGATGCGATCTCTGCCGACAATGAACGATCCCACACCAACAACCGCTGAGCTGCAAACTGCCACTGCTCTCATGTGCGCCAAACCGATTCCAAACGGGGTCCAAAGCCGTGGATTATTTATATTGCGGCTGATTCTTTTTCTTTTAGCTATAATACCGTCCGTTGCTGTCGCCGCTGGCCCAGGTTCCGGCAGTGCATTGCCTCCTCTGGTGACGGTAGCGCCGGTTAAAATTCAGGATATCAATCCGCCAACTGAATACATCGGCCACGTCGAGGCGATTCAGGTCGTGGACTTGAGGGCCCGGGTCGAAGGATTCCTGGAGCAGATAAATTTCATCGAAGGCGAAAATGTGCCTTCCGGCAAATTGCTTTACGTGATCGAGCAGGCGCCTTATCTGGCCAAGGTGGCGGTCGATAAAGCCAATGTGGCCCAGGCAGAGGCGGAACTGACCCGAGCCAATCAGCATTTGAAGCGTCTTCGGTCAGTTCTCTCGGCAAGCATTCCAGCCATGGATCTTGACGATGCTGTGGCCGCACATCTCCGCGCCGAGGCCCAAATAGCGATGGCCAAAGCAAACTTGAGCCGCTCCCAGCTCGACCTTGGTTACACCACCATCAAGGCGCCGATCAACGGACGGATTGGCCGGACCGCCTATACTCGCGGAAATTTGGTCGGCCCGACATCCAAACCCCTGGCCAGGATTGTTCAGATGGATCCTATCCGCGTGGTCTACTCCATCAGCGATAATGATCTTGCTGCCATCCAAATGGCTCTGAACGATGCGGCTGAAGGCCAAAAACACTTCGCCCTGGTTCCGCGGCTCCGGCTAGCCAACGGCACCATGCTCGACACTGAAGGGCGAATCGATTTTGTTGACAATGAGATGGATCCCGCCACCGGCACGATTGCGATACGGGCTGAATTTGACAATTCGAAAAATTTGCTGATTCCGGGCCAGTATGTCAACGTGCTGGTCACCCTGACCCAGCCCAAACTGCGCCCGATGGTGCCCCAGGCGGCTGTTCTGGTAAACCAGCAAGGTCCTTACGTACTGGTTGTGGACCGTGAGAATGTAGTCCATGTTCGCCAAATTACCACCGGCCAAGCTGTCGGTGCCATGTGGGCGGTGGAATCCGGTTTGGCCGCGGGTGACCAGGTGATCGTCGAGGGAATCCAGAAAGTCCAGCCCGGTGAAGCGGTAAAAATTAGTCCCGGCCGGCCCCAGGAGAAATAAGAGATGATTTCAAAGATTTTCATCAACCGGCCCCGCCTGGCGGCGGTTGTGTCGATTTTCATTACACTGGCCGGACTGATTGCTTTGCTGAACATCCCTGTCGCCCAGTATCCTCAGATCACTCCACCGGAGATCAGGGTTACGGCGACCTATCCGGGCGCCAGCGCTGAAGTCTTGGCCAACACCGTGGGCGCGCCAATCGAAAAGGAAGTCAACGGCGTTGAAAATATGCTTTACATGTCATCGTCGTGTTCCAATGCCGGTACCTATAGCCTTAGCGTCACCTTTGCGGTGGGGACTGACCCCGATATCGACCAGGTCAACCTGCAAAACCGGGTGCAGCTGGCGACTGCCAAACTCCCGCAGGAAGTGGTGGAGCAGGGAATCAATGTCCGCAGGCGCTCGGCCGACATTATGGCGGCGATCAGTTTTTACTCGCCGGGCAAGAGCCAGGACATGCTCTTTCTAAGCAACTATGTCAGCAATAACGTCAAGGATGCCCTGGTGCGCCTGGAAGGCGTCAGCGATGTTTTTGTCTTCGGAGAAAAGGAGTACAGCCTCCGCATCTGGATGGACCCCGAGCGGTTGACGGCCTTGGGATTAACGGCAGATGATGTGATCGGTGCCATTCGCAGCCAGAATATTCAGGCCCCGGTGGGCGCTATCGGTCAGGAGCCGATGGATATCGGTCAGCAGGTTCAATATACGCTGCGAGCCAAGGGCCGACTGACCGAAGTTGAAGAGTTTAAGAATATCGTCATCCGCGGCAACCGTCAGGGAGGGATTGTGCGGGTGCGGGATATTGCCCGGGTTGAACTGGCCGCAAAAACCTACGGCAGCCAGTCGGCTTTAAACGGCTTTCCGGCCGCGACGTTAGCCGTTTACCAGTCCAGCGCAGCGAATGCCCTGGAGACCATGGCGACGGTGAAGGCCGAGCTTCGACGACTTGAAGATCGGATGCCCGAAGACATCGAGTACCGGGTGATCCTCGACACCACCCAATATGTCTCGGCGGCCATCGATGAGATTGTCATGACCCTGGGTCTTGTGTCTTTTCTGGTTATCGGCGTTGTCTTTTTATTCTTGCAGAACTGGCGTGCGACCCTGGTTCCGGCCGTGACCATACCGGTGTCGCTGATCGGCACCTTTGCGGTGCTGCTGGCTCTGGGTTACAACGCCAACACCATTTCCCTGTTTGCCCTGATCATGGCCATCGGCCTGGTGGTGGACGATGCCATCCTGGTGGTTGAAAATGTGTATCGGGTGATGCACGAAGAAGGTCTTGACGCCAAGGCGGCCTCCATCAAGGCCATGAGCCAGGTCACCGGGCCGATTATCGCCACCACCCTGGTACTGTTCGCCGTCTTTATCCCGGTCGGGTTTATCCCCGGCATCACCGGCCAGCTCTATCGGCAGTTTGCGGTAACCATGTGCACCTCGGTTCTGCTGTCTGCTATCTGCGCTTTGACCCTGAGTCCGGCGATGTGCGCCACGGTGCTGCGACCGACCAGACCCCACCGGCGCGGACCTTTCGGCTGGTTCAACCGCCTTCTCGAGCTGACCCGGCGGGGCTATGTGGCCGGCTCGGCCCTGCTTATCCGGTGGCTCATATTGGCACTGCTGCTTCTAAGCGCCATTATCGGTAGCTCCTGGTTTCTGTTTTCCCATAGTCCGAATAGCTTTCTGCCGGATGAAGATCAGGGATATTTCTTCATGAACGTCCAGTTGCCGGAGGCTGCTTCTCTCCTCCGTACCAACACGGTGATGCAAAAAGCAACGGATGAAATCAAAGGCATCGACGGGGTTGAAAACGTCATTGGTGTATCGGGCTTCAGTCTGCTGAGCGGCAGCGCCGACAATGTGGGGTTTGGTATAGCCATTCTTAAATCCTGGGATGAACGCAAACTTCCCAACCTGCAGCTGGATTCGATCGTCGAGCAGGCGCAAGAAAAATTATCAGCAATTTCGACCGCCAACATCTTTGTATTCGCGCCACCCCCCATCCGTGGATTGGGCAGCAGCGGCGGCTTTGACTTCCAGCTTCAGGCCCGGGAAGGGCAGAGTCCTCAGGAACTGTTCAGCGTCGCCGTGTCTCTGATGATGGCGGCCAATCAGGACCCGGCACTGCAGCGCGTCTTTACCACTTACACGGCCAATACCCCGCAAATTTTTTTGAATATAGACCGCACCCGGGCCGAATATATGGGCGTGCCGGTGGGCCGAATCTTTTCCACCCTGCGCGCCCAACTGGGTTCGGCTTACGTCAACGATTTCAATCTGAAGGGCCAAACCTATCAGGTCAAGGTTCAGGCCGAGGCCTCTTTTCGTGATTCGACCTCAGATATCGAGCGCCTGTACGTGCGCAGCATTACCGGCAAAATGGTTCCCCTTAAGACGCTGGTGACCGTGGAGCAGGTTCTCGGACCGCAGCTCGTCAGCCGCTACAACCAGTTTCCCAGCGCTAAATTCAGCGGCAATGCTGCGCCGGGCTTTTCATCGAGCCAGGCCATGGCGGCCATGGAGCAGGCGGCTTCCAGAACCCTGCCGTCCGGCTTCAGTTATGACTGGTCATCCATTTCTTATCAGGAACGCAAGGCGGGCGGTCAGGTGGTGTGGCTTTTTGCCCTGGCGCTGATCTTTTCCTACCTGTTTTTAGTCGGCCAGTACGAGAGCTGGAACCTTCCCCTGGCCATCATCATCTCCATTCCGGTGGCGACCATGGGGGCCCTGGCCGGGCTGTGGTTTCTGAACATGCCGCTTTCTATCTATGCCCAGATCGGACTGGTGCTGCTGGTCGGGCTGGCCGCCAAAAATGCCATCTTGATCGTAGAGTTTGCCCAGGAACGCCGAAAGCAGGGCCTGTCGGTAGTTGACGCCGCCGTGGATGGAGGGCGAATCCGGTTCCGGCCGGTGATGATGACGTCGTTAACCTTCATCCTTGGAGTCGTCCCCATGATTATAGCCACCGGCGCCGGCGCCGGCAGTCGCCGCGCTATCGGCACGACCGTCTTTTGCGGCATGCTGGCTTCGACCGCTTGCGGTATATTTTTGATACCGGCGCTGTATTATATTTTTCAATCAGCCAGTGAAAAAGGGCATGCCCGGCGGCAGCGGCACAAAAACAGGGCCAACACCGAATCGATCAGCGAGCAGAAAAAACCGACGACCTAAGGTAAGCAAACCATGCAGTATCCCAATCGAAGCAGCGGCCAACCCATCATGAGCGCCAAGCGCGCCGTGAGCATTTTTTTGCAGGCGATCGCCATCGGACTGATTTTAACCGGCTGTGCGGCTGTGGGCCCGGACTATACGCCGATCAAACCCGATGCCCCGCTACAATGGGGTGCCGAAATGGCCGGCGGGCTCACCGCCACCCAACCGGATACGGCCACGCTGGCCCACTGGTGGACTATCTTTAAAGATCCGGAACTGTCCAGCTTGGAGGAAAGGGCAGTCAGCGGAAATTTAGATTTACAAACCGCACGGTCCCGTATCCAGGAGGCCCGGGCGCTGAAGGGTATCAGCCAGTCAAGGCTTTTCCCGGCTGTGGGCGCAGCTGCGGCGGCTTCAAAAACACGCAGCAGTGCATCCGGTGGCACGGGAATGGAGATCGATTTTTACACAGCCGGCTTTGATGCCGGCTGGGAACTGGATATTTTCGGCGGGCTGAGGAGATCAGTCGAGGCATCCCAGGCTGACCTTGAAGCCAGCCAAGCAAATTTGCACAGCGTGCTGATCAGTCTGATGGCTGAAGTGGCTTTGAATTATGTGGATGTGCGCATGTACCAGGCCCAGTTGACAATCACCCGGGCCAACATCAAGACCCAGGAGGAATCATATAAACTGAACCTGTCACGCAACCAGGCGGGTATTATCGATGAACTTGCCGTCCAGGAATCCCTGCGAATTCTGGAAAGTTCCCGGTCTCAGATCCCAGCCTTAGAGACGCGCCTGGCAGCGGCTAAAAATCGCCTGGCGGTGCTGCTGGGCAGGCAGCCCGCTCAATTCGCACAAGAGCTGGTCGAAAAAAAGGCAATCCCGGCCCTTCCGGTGACCGTTGCCATCGGGATTCCCGCCGAAATGCTGAGGCGTCGTCCGGATATTCGTTTCGCCGAGCGGGTTCTGGCAGCCCAGACCGCAAGGGTCGGCGTCGCCACCGCAGACCTGTATCCCAAATTTCGACTGGCCGGCACCATCGGCCTTGAATCTATCGTTAGTGGTGATTTTCTGGATTGGGGCAGCCGGTATTGGAGCATCGGCCCAAGTGCCTCCTGGATGGTATTTGATGGGGGGGCATTCCGCCAAAACATCAAGGCCCAGACCGCCCGCCAGGAACAAGCCTTGATTCAATATCAGGCAACCGTCCTCAAAGCCCAGGAGGAAGTGGAAAATGCCTTGGTCGCTTATGCCAAAGAACAGCGCCGGCGACATTCCCTGGATAGAGGCTGCCACCGCCGCTCAGCGGGCGGAATTGCTGGCCAGGGATAAATATCAGGCCGGACTGGTGGATTTCAACAATGTGCTGGACGCTCAGCGTTCACTGCTTATTCTGCAAAATGAATTGAACCTGAGTACCGGTGCTGCGACCGCCAATTTAGTGCGCCTCTACAAATCTTTAGGCGGAGGCTGGGAATATGCATCGTCATTGGGATCATATTAAAAGCGCTGGCTGCCATTTTTTTCATTCCGGTAAACCATTTTATAAATCAAACGTCTGGGTAAGTAGCGTTAAGATCTGTTCAACGCTGATATCCCAAGCAATTTGCCTTCAGAAACATTTTGAATCGAATGGAATGTCGGGTCGTATACTATTGCATTCTGCAACACCCTCGCTGTTTCCGCAATAATTTACAACTATCTGCATTTAAAACAAAATATAACCATTTCTTATAAATCGTTACAATCTGCAACATATCTTCTGTTTGTCTGCCGCTGGACCAAAATCAATAATACCCAATGATAACAAAATGATATAGATTTTTTAGCGTGTTGGCACGTCTTATGCTCAAGTTAAAGGCCAAAGACTAATACCGGCGGTTCAGCTACCGCCGAAAGGAGCAAGTCATGTCTAACACCAAAACCGGATCAGAAAAGCAGACGTTATGGAAACGACTAGAATGCCTCATGATGGCCGTCACCTTTGCCGAGGCCAATGAGCACGACCTGGCTTTGGAGATGTTGGGCCGGAAGCCGGCTAAGCGACTTCGCCAACGCCCCCAAAACCGGGAAGAATCACGAAAGGATCAGCGCCCGGTCCTGATGGCTTAGCCGGTGATCTCAGGCTGCCACGGACCATGATCGGAGCGGTTTTAAGGTGCGGAGAAGGCGACCATGCGAAAAATCCTGCTGGCGATCAACGGGATCCAGCCGAACCGAAGGGTCTTCAGTTATGCCGTGAAGCTATGCAAGCAGCTCGAGGCCGAATTGCTCGTGCTGCAGGTCGTCGACACCGGCGGCCATGGCGGCCGCTTGGGCGTGATTGGCCGGAAGGCCCGCTGGGCGATGAAAATCCTGGAGGACTCCATGAGCGCAGCCGCTTTCGCCGAGGCCGGTGAACATGAAACGGCACACGCCATGATGGTCGAGGCCCGCAAACAGATCAATGATTTGTTGCCCGAGACCGCCAGCGCGGGGATTCAGTGCCATTTTACCATGAAAGCCGGTGCTCCGGAGCGTGAAATTGTTCGTTATGCACGCCGTCACCGCGATATCGTCCTGACCGTCTACGACCGTGCCGCCTCCGATTCGCAGGAAGAAGGGCGTCTCCACCAAGAGCGGGATGTCGCCGAGGTCATCCGTCAACAGCTGGAAGTCCCGGTCGTTACAAAACTGGCTTAGCGACCACCGCGCTCCGGTTCTGCAGGTTGCGGGCAAAACCGGACGCCTGCCTTTTGGGCAGGCGCCAGAGGTGTATTTCCAACATGCAGATAAACACGGCAAGCGCAGTTGACGAAACCGATGGAAAGACCGGGCAGGAAAAATTTTCTTGCCAGCCGCAAGAATCAGATCGGGTCAAAGCGGTAGATTATGGGGGAACTACCTTCGGGAGGAATTTTGTGGCGGGATCGTTCTTCAAAAAGCTCATAAACTTTATCTTTAAAGGTGACTTCAGGGACTACAACGACGCTTACGACGCCGCGCTGGTCCGTTTTTTCATGAGCCGCGATTTTGAACGGCTCAAAGAGCGCTACAGCCGATTCAACGACATTCTCGCCGCCAACAATGCGGTGCTGAGCATTCTGCACGACCTGCAGGAACAGGTCAGCGGCCATTTGATCACCTTTCCCTATTTCAAGCAGGAGGTCTCCCGTCTGCTCGAGCGGCTCATCGACTTCGTCCAGGCCCTCACTCGCATGTCTCCCGGCCGTTATGACTGGCTTTTGCCCCTGGCCAAATCGATCAAGGCCAGAATCGAGACGAAGATGGAGACCCAGGCGGTTGAATCCCCGCAAATGCTCTACAGTCTGGGCCAGGTGAGTGCCCTGATGGCCGATCAGATGGGCTACAAGGCTGCCCGGCTCGGTGAAGCCAAAAATGTGCTCAACCTGCCCGTGCCCCGCGGCCTCGTTATCACCTGTTCGGCCTGCCGGCAAATGCAGGTCGAAAACGGTCTCGATCCGCTGATCGGAGAGCTGGCCGCCGCGGTCAAGGCCGCGGATTCGGATAAGATAGAATCACTGGCGGCTGAACTGCGCAAGGGCATCCGGGCGGCCAGGGTGCCGCGGGAACTGCAGATGGCCGTGGCGGAAAGCCTTGCTCAGACCGAGGAGATTCGATTTTTCGTCGTGCGCAGCAGTGCCATCGACGAAGACGGTCGGCATTCCTTTGCCGGTCAGTACCGGACCGTGCTGAATGTTTCGGCCGACGGGATACTGGATGCCTTCAAAGAAGTTTGCGCGAGCCTTTACGCGGATCGGGTCATCCGCTACCGAACGGCATTGGGCATTGAATCCGGCGAAACTGCGGCCATGGCGGCCCTGGTGATGGAGATGGTGCCGGCAGCCGTTTCCGGCGTGCTTTATTCCCTCGATCCGGAGGACCCGGCATCCGACCGTACCCTTCTCAATGCGGTGTGGGGCCTGGGTCAATCGGCGGTGGAAGGAAGGGTGACGCCGGACATCTACATCCTGGACCGCAACGATAACGGCCGCCTGCTGGAACAAACCATCGGACGCCAGCAGGTCCAGCTGGTGGCCGATCCGGAGTCGGGCGCCATCCGGGAGGAAGCCCTCCCGGTGCAGCGGCATGAGAACGCATGCCTCACACAGGAGCAGATACAGACCCTTTATCAGTTTGCCTGCCTGCTGGAGCGCCATTTCGGCGCCCCCCAGGACATCGAATGGACTATTGATACCCGGGGCGTCATCTATATCCTTCAGATGCGGCCGCTGCAGGTATCCGTGACGGTCTCCGAGCCGCCTGCGGTGGAAATCGAGGAGGTGCCGGTTTTAAGCGGCACACCGATTCATCCCGGTGTGGCAGCGGGGCCGGTATTCCAGGTCAGGGATCTGCATTTGGGCAATGTTCCCAAAGGCTCGATCCTGGTCTCCCGCACGATGGACCCCGAGATCGCCAAGGCCATCCCCCTGGCCGGCGGACTGATTGTCGAAATCGGCAGCCACACCTCCCATCTGGCGACCATTGCCCGTGAATTTCAGAAACCTGCCATCATCGACGCGCGGGGCGCCTCCCGGGTCCTGAAGCACAAAGAAATCGTCACCCTGGATGCCGGCCGCGGGAGAACCTACCGGGGCCGGATCGAATCGCTGCTCAAAACCAAATATCACCAGACCGCCCGACATGTTCAGGAAGAGCTCAACCTGCCGCTCATCAAAAGCGTGATGGACGATATCATCCCCCTCACCTTGAGCCATGTTCCGAACGACTACACCCGTGAAACGATGATGCCGGCCGAGGCATTCAAGACCGTCCACGATTTCATCCGCTTTGTTCACGAAGTCTCCGTCAGGGAAGTGTTCCGTTTCGGCGGCACCCGCGAGGGCGACGCGGCCCACATCCTGAACCTGCCCGGCGTGCCGATGCAGTTTTATGTCATCGATTTGGGCGACGGCCTGGTTCCCGAAGCCACCTTTAAACGCAAAATTGCCCTGGACGATGTCACCTCCTGGCCGTTTTACGCGCTGGCCAGCGGCATGACCGATAAAGGGGTGTCCTGGTCGGGGCCGGTCGAATTCCATTTGGGGGGGTTCATCTCAGTGGCGTCGCGCTCCTTCATCCGCTCCAACGTAACGGACAAGGGCGGCCGGGGCTACGCCCTGCTGGGCAAAGAGTATCTCAATTTCCACTCGCAACTCGCCTACCACTTCACCGTGGTCGATGCGATTTGCAGCGAGACGGCCGCAAACAACTACCTGGCGTTTCGGTTCGGCGGCGGTGGGGCCGGAGCCGCCGGCAGAAGCAGTCGGGCCCTTTTGATGAAAGACATTCTGGAAGAATTTGATTTCAGGGTCGAAGTCAAGGGCGACATCGTGGCCGCCCTGTTCCGGGGTGGCCGCCGTTCCCAGATCGTCAGGCGGCTCGATCAACTCGGAAGACTGATGGGTTTTACACGACAATTGGATATGTGCCTGCAGACTGAAAAGGACCGCCAACGCTATCTGCAGGCTTTCCTTGACCAGCAATACAAAGTTGACCGCTGCAGCATGCGGGACACCGATTCCTGATTGCGAAGCGGACCGCGTTTGTGCGGGGAATAGATGCAGCGCCATATTTTGAAAGGAGGAAAGTGACGACGATGATGAAAGAGCTGTTGTTTATCGAGAACCTGATGAATGAAAAGAACAGTCAATTGAACGAGGCCATCGGTATGGCGTCGACCAAAGGCCTGAGGCTGTCGGCCCTGTTTATCATTCCGCTCCATCCGGAGCTGTCCGATTGGGTAGAGGTGCATGAAAAACAGATACAAGCGGCCGAGGAGCGGGTGACCGCCTACGGCGAACGGATGGCATCCGAGCTTGAAGCAAAAGGGCAGGATTTCCGCTGGCAGATGGTAAAAGGAACCGCAGACGCCATCATGCAAGCGATTTCCGAGTTTATGCCGGCCGACATCATCCTAACCGGCAAACTGGACTTCGAAACCTTGGCCCTCAAGGGAATCAATAATCTGGAAGACCTCAGCGGCCAGGTACACTGTCCCGTCCTGCCGATGGAGCGCTTGACCGTTGCTGAAACCTCCCCGCCCAAAACCAACCTGTGGCGCTTCGCCCTTTTCGGGGGGCTTTCAGCGGCAAGCTACTTTCTGTTTTACCCACAGATCAACCGACTGAACCACGTCCTGTTCATGAAGGGAACCGTTCTGGGCGGGATAGCGGTGATGGTCGTGGTGGGCCTGCATGCCTACATTTACGGGAGCTTTACTGAATATCTGCCCCGCTTCATGGGTCTGGATAAAGGCGACCAAAGCCACTGACAACGACATGCGGACACGAAACCAAATATTGAATCTGAATAATTGCGGGGAGGTATAATCCATGGCTGCACCGGTAAGCGGGCATATCAGTCCGGAACAACTGAGTATCGTAACAGACATTCTGGCCAACGGCCAGTGGAAGTATTGGGCCGTGGCGCTTTTGGGGTTCATGGGAGGCACACTGTCCGGGTTCATCGGGTCGGGGGGGGCATTTTTGATGACCCCGGGCATGATGAACCTGGGGGTTCCCGGGGTCATGGCCGTGGGGGCCAACATTACCCACAAATTCGGCAAGGCCATGATGGGATCCAGAAAACATGGCGAATACGGTCACGTGGACAAAAAGCTGGCGATTTATCTGCTGGTCACGGCGTTGATCGGCATCAAATTGGCTGTCTGGGTCAACGGCTATGTTTTTCATTTGTTGGGAGAGGCCGGATCCAGCCTTTATGTCAGTGCCTTTTTTGTGCTGACCCTGACCCTGATCGGCGGGTCCATGTTAAAAGATGCCCTGCGGTCAATGAAGGATGAAACCGCCGGACCGTCGAAGGTACTGCTGGCGCTATCAAGCCGGCTCAAGTTCAAACCCATGATCAACTTTCCGGTATCCGGGGTCAACATATCGATCTGGATCCTTCTGGTCGTCGGCATCGCGATTGGGTTCATGGCAGGCACTATCGGCGTCGGCGGGTTCGTCGGCGTACCGGCGATGATCTACATCTTTGGCGTACCCACCGTCGTTGCGGCGGGGTCCGAATTGTTCCTGGCCATGTTCATGGGGGCGTGGGGGGCTTTCAACTACGCCCTGGGCGGCTTCGTGGATCTTCGCCTGACGCTGCTCCTGTATGCCGGTTCTCTGATCGGCGTCTATGTTGGCGCCATCGGGACGGCCCTGGTCAAGGAACTTTATATCCGGCTGGTCACCTCCATCCTGATCCTGCTATGCTGCGTATCACGGGTTCTGGCCGTCCCGGCCTATCTTAAAACCTTAGATGTGATGTCGCTTCCCGCGGCGACGGGCCGGTGGCTGGAAATCGGCAGCAAGATATTTCTATTCGGCAGTGGAATCGTGGCCACGAGCTTAATCATATTCTTTACCTTCAGGGCCCATTTTCAAAACCGGAAGCTTGCCCGACAGTACCACCTGCCCGGGGAGGCCCGGGCGGAATCAAGCTAAAAATCACTCCTGCAAGACAAGGCGGCGGCGATGTGCTATAATCGTCGCTGTCGAATGACGACGGCGGCCTTCCAGCGAAGGCCGCTCGACGCCTTTCCCACGCCGATGCGTTTATCCATGATTACGCTGTGACATTAGGTGCGACATGAGATTCACACTGCGTTTCAAGATCATTGTAATCTTTTTCATCTTCCTGATGGTCGGTGGCGCCGCCTGGTATATGAACTTTCGGGTCTACCGCCAGTTGACGCACGGCCTGCAGTTGCTGGAACAAAAGGATAAATTCCTGAACTGGATTCTGGAAACCAGGCGCTACGAAAAGAATTATTTCCTGTCAGGCGGTGAAAGCAACCTGTCCGAAGCGCTAAACTTCGCTCTTCAGTCACATCGTCAATTGGTATTGATTGAATCGAATTCCACTGATGTCCATATTCCGCATGACTTCTCTTTTCTGTTGTCGGCAATCGATTCCTATCAGAAGACTCTGTCAGAACTGCTCCGGCATCATTCCGGTGCAAATTCGTCAGGTGCCGGTGCCTTTCAAATCAAAGACGTTCAGGGGTATCTGGCCAGTGTCAGAAGGCGTGGCAACTTTCTGACAACGGAAGCGGAAAAAATGGTCAGGAGTCAACAAACCCATGTTAACAAATTGCTTGCCAAGAAGAAGAGATACCATTTTATCGCACTGGCGGAAATCGTCGTACTCAGTGTATTCACAGTCTTTTTTCTGTTCTTCAGTGTAAACCGTCCCCTCAAGGCTATCGAAAAAGGTATTGCCAAAATCGTCCGCGGAGACTATGAAAACCTCCCTTCCATGTCCAAGGGAGACGAGTTCGCAGACCTGGTCACCAGCGTGAATCACATGCTGGACGAAATCAACCGCCGGACCGAGGAGCTCATCCAGAGCCGAAAGATGGCCTCGTTGGGCAGACTGACCTCGGGTGTTGCGCACGAGTTGAACAATCCCCTCAACAACATTTCCACCACCATCCAAATCTTGCTTGAGGAAATCGAAGAAGGCGACATCGACTACCAGCGGATGCAGTTGGAAGAGGCGGAAAGGCAGGTGGAACGGGCCCGGGATATCGTCAAGGATCTGCTTGAGTTTTCACGGAAAACCGACTATGATATCCAACAAGTCTATCTCCATGAACTCGTCGAAAAAACGCTCAAGCTGCTCAAGGGAGAGGTGCCGCCCAACGTTGAAATCGAAACCGATCTGCCGACAGACATGGGAACCCGACTCGATCCCCGGATGATCCAACAGGTCCTCATCAATCTGATCGTAAACAGCATCCAGGCCATGCCGGATGGCGGGAGGCTTTGCATAAGCGCTTTCGAAAGTCCGGATGCCAACAGTGTCTGTATTCGGGTCCAAGACAGCGGCAGCGGCATTTCCCAGAAAAATATTTCGAAGATTTTCGACCCCTTCTTTTCAACCAAGGAAGTGGGACATGGAACCGGACTTGGTCTTTCGGTCTCCCACGGGATCGTTAAAAAGCACGGGGGACGGATCGACGTTGAAAGTGAGCCCGGCAAGGGCGCCACGTTTACCATCTCTCTGCCTGTTCATCCCGAGATGGCCTTCGAAAACGATTACGACGACACCGAACAGACCGTCGCCGATCAAATCGACCCGGCAATTGGATAAGATCCGATGGATCAGCAGACATCGACAGTACTGATCGTCGAAGACGAAGATGTGGCCCGTCGCAACCTGGCCCATATTCTCGAAAAGGAAGGCTATGCCATCGTTGCCGTCAGCGATGGAGGAAAAGCACTGAAGCTGCTCAAACAACGTGAATTTGATCTTGTACTTACTGATCTCAAGATGAAAAAGGTCGACGGGATGGCGGTGCTGAAAGCGAGTCGGCACCTTCAGCCGCTTACCGAAGTGATCATGATTACGGGTTATGCCACGGTCCGCTCGGCGGTGGCGGCCATGCACGAAGGGGTCTACGATTATATCGCCAAGCCATACAAGATTGACGAAGTTCGCCGCACCGCCAAAGAAGCGATTCTCAAACGCCAGCTGCGGATCGAAAACCGCGAGCTCAGGGAATCCCTTAAAAAGGCCGAGGAGGTTCAGCCCATCATCGGCCAGAGCGAAGCCATTGTCGCGGTTGTCAGGACCATCCGGCAGATTTCGTCCTCGGATACCAACGTGCTGATTCTGGGAGAAAGCGGTACTGGCAAGGAACTGGTGGCCCAAACCATCCACCAGCTCAGCCCGCGTGCATCCGAGCGATTTGTTGCTTTCAATTGCGGTTCCTTTACCGAAGAACTGATGGCCAGTGAACTGTTCGGACACGAAAAGGGCGCCTTTACCGGTGCAACTCAGGAGAAATCAGGATTGGTGGAAGCCGCCGACGGGGGCACTATCTTTTTTGACGAGATCGGTGACATGCCCCTGACCATGCAGGTCAAACTGCTGCGCGTCATCCAGGAAGGGGAGTTTATGCGGGTGGGCGGCACAGAACCGATCCCGGTGGATATACGCTCTATCGCGGCAACCCATCGGAATCTGGCCAGGGACATGGCGGAAGGCCTGTTCCGCCAGGACCTGTACTACCGTCTAAACGTCATGACCATCAAGCTGCCACCACTGACTGAACGGCCGGAAGATATTTCCTTACTGGCCCGTCATTTCCTGATCAAAAAGAACCAAAAAATGGGAAAGGATATCCAGGAAATTGACCGAGAGGCAATGGATCTGCTGAGCAAATACAGCTGGCCCGGAAATGTGCGGGAACTGGAAAATGTCATCGAGAGAGCGGTCGCTCTGCAAAACGGGTCCATCATCCGGACAGTTGATTTGCCTGATTATATCCAGGACCTTTTCGTTGAAACCTATCGCCGGGCCGGTGCATCGATTCCTACCCTGGCCGAACAGGAACAGAACTATATTCAATGGGTGCTGAACAAATGCGAGGGAAATCAAACCCAGACCGCAAAAATCTTGGGCATCGACCGGGTATCCCTGTGGCGAAAGCTGAAACGGTTTATCCCCGATGAGGGCGATTAAACCTGAGGTTCGTCGCCGGTACCGGCGGATATCCCGGCCGGGATCATCGGAAACCGGGTTTTAATGGAGACACCCCGTTGAAGGGGATACGGAAGGCATGAATATTTTCAGAAGAAACCGAACAGCGGACGAAACGGACACCGAGGCGGCCGAGATTGAGGACCTGAGTCAGGCCGTGCAGAGCAGTAGCATGCCGCCGGCGGTGGTCAAAACGGCGATGAAGGAAATTGACCGGATCGACAGGATGGGGCCATCCACCGCAGAATACACCATCGGAATCAACTATATCGATTACCTCGTGAGCCTTCCCTGGAACCGGATGACCGAGGACCATCTGGACCTCAATACGGCGGAAGCTATTCTCGATCAGGAGCATTTCGGGCTTTCCGAAATAAAAGACCGCATCCTGGAACATCTGGCGGTCAGAATACTGAAAGCCTCGCGCAAGTATAAGATGCTGGTGGTCGATGACGAAAAGGCGGCTCGCCTGAACATGGAACATGTTCTCACCAAAGAAGACTATCAGGTCCTCACCGCTTCCAGCGGGACCGAGGCGCTCGCGCTGCTGGAAAATGAGAGTTTTGATGTGATCCTGACGGACTTGAAGATGGAAAAGGTGGACGGCATAGACATTCTCAAGCGGGCCAAGCAGCTGGACCCTTCCACCGAGGTGATCATCATCACGGGCTATGCGACGGTTCCTACGGCGGTTGAGGCCATTCGCAAAGGTTCATACCACTTTCTGGCCAAGCCGTCGAAGCTTGACGAAATCAGATCGACCGTCCACAAGGCCTTGCGAAATAAAATTGAGCAATTCGAGTTCCGCGGTTCAGTGCTCTGTTTTGTAGGGCCACCGGGCACCGGTAAGACTTCACTTGGAATGTCGATCGCCCGGAGTATGCACCGCAAATTTATCCGCATCTCATTAGCCGGTATGAAGGACGAAGCTCAAATCAGAGGCCATCGCCGCAGCTATGTGGGGGCGCTGCCTGGACGCATTATCCAGGAAATCAGGCGCTGTGAAGCCAAGAATCCGGTCTTCATGCTGGATGAGATAGACAAGATCGGCCAGGATTTCAAAGGCGATCCAGCATCGGCCCTGCTGGAAGTCCTCGATTCCGAGCAGAACACCCATTTTATGGATCATTACCTGGACGTCCCCTTTGACCTTTCAAAGGTCATGTTTATTGCGACCGCCAATACGGTCGACTCTATACCGGAACCGTTGCTTGATCGGTTGGAAGTCCTGTGGCTTTCCGGGTACACGGAGCAGGAAAAGGAACAGATTGTGTTCCGCTATATGATACCTCAAGAAATGCAGGCGGCCGGACTTGATAAGCAGGCCGTCCAGTTCACGAAGGAATCCGTCCGTAAAATCATCCGTGAATATACGCGCGAGGCAGGTCTGCGAAACCTTCAGCGCCAGATTGCATCCCTCTGCAGAAAGATTGCCAGGGATATATTAAGCCGGGAATTCAGCGAGCAAACCGTCAGCATCACGCCCGAACTTGTGGAGACACTCCTGGGGCCCAAAAAGTTTTATCACGAGGTCACCCAGGCCAAAGACAGAATCGGCGTGGCCACCGGCCTGGCCTGGACCAACACGGGGGGCGAGATTATCTTCATCGAAGCCACCAAAATGAAGGGCAAAAACCAACTGATTCTGACGGGCTCGCTGGGCAACGTGATGAAGGAATCCGCCCAGGCCGCCATGAGTTACATCCGTAGTCATACCGGCGACTATCAAATAGCGGAAGATTTTTTTGAAAAGCACGATATCCACATCCATGTACCCGCCGGAGCGATACCCAAAGACGGTCCTTCGGCCGGCTTGACAATCGCCGTCGCCCTGCTGTCATTGATCACCGACCGACCCTGCCGGCGGGATACGGCCCTGACCGGAGAGCTGACATTGACCGGCCGGATACTGCCGGTCGGTGGCGTCAAAGAGAAAGTTCTCGCCGCCCACCGGGCCGGGATTAAAACCGTTGTTTTCCCAATCAAAAACGAAGCCAATCTCAGATCAATTCCGCAAGAGATCCAAAGTGATCTCAAAATCATCATGATCGATGAATTAACCGAAGTGGTCGATCAGGTCTTGAAGTAAAATCCGATTTGGCTGGCGGGGGTCGGCCACTTCAAAAAAAAGCAGGCCGCCGGCCGACTCTCAACTATAGACCACAACTATAAGCGGCAGCCAGTTCTTCTTTGATGAAAATTATGACGGGCATAGCCCGCCTTTTAAGACGAGGATAATTCACTTCAAAGATTTGGAACCTATCAATTGACCCTCGGCAACTAGTTCGATATACTGATAATCTAAAAAACGGGTGAATCCGTTTCTCATAATTCAGGAACCATAAAAATGAAAAAGAAAATCCTAGTGGCTGATGACGATCGCGTCATGTTAAAATATATCACCGATCTTTTAACACGCGCGGGGCATGAGGTGGCAACGGCCGCCGATGGTTTTGCGGTTTTAAACCTACTGACTTCGTTTAAGCCGGATATTATGTTTTTTGACTTGATTATGCCCAAGATCGATGGGAGCAGGCTGATTCAAATCGTGCGCAATATGCCGCATTTGAAGAATTGCTACGTGGTGATTGTATCTGCCGCCGTGGCTGAGATTGATTTTAATTTCCATGAGACGGGAGCTGATTCTTACATTGCCAAAGGCCCTTTCAGTACGATGGGCCAACATTTTAAGGCGGTCATTGAAGCAACGGATTCTCCCCGCCCGGAAAAAGAACCCAAACCCATCCACGGGCTTAAAAGCGTTTATGCCCGCCAGCTTACCAAGGAATTGCTCTCCCGCAACCGCCACCTTGAAACGATATTGGAAAGTATGGCTGAAGGGATCCTGGAAGTTTATTCTAACAAAGTTGTTTACGCAAACGGCGTTGCCGTTTCTTTGCTCGGACTGACCCTGGAAAAAATACTGGCTGCCTATCCGCCGGATTTATTTGACAAAAGTGCTGCGTCAAGACTCGATAAAATTTTACAAAACAACATCGAAGGGCCGGTTGAGATCGGGCAAGGGACTCCGGTTGAATTAAACGGCCGGCTGATTACGCTCAAAGTTCTGCCGGTCAAAGAAGAAGCATCCACGATCATCATCATGATTACCGATGTAACCGATCATAGGCGATTGGAACTGCAGCTGCAGCACAAACAGAAGATGGAAGCGATCGGCACAATTGCAGCCGGAGTGGCGCATAACTTCAGAAACACCCTGACTGAAATTATGGTCAACAGCCAGTTGATCCAGATGAGTTATAAAGATGAGGACGGCCTGCACGATGTGGCCGGGCGGATCAACCGTTCAGTTAAAAAAGGGGCCCAGCTGGTAGGCGGATTGCTTCAGTTCTCCCGCAAACAGATTAAAGAGGAATTTAACGTAATCAACCTAACCGGTGTTATTAAGGATATCTGCCGGATTATCCAAAAATCATTTGACAAAAAAATTAAGATTCAGACCCAGCTTGATGATGATCTGCCCATTCTGGGGGATCCCACCAGTTTGGGCCAGGCTTTCATGAACCTTTGCAACAATGCCCGGGACGCCATGCCGGATGGCGGCCGGTTGATCATCAGTGCCAGGCGGGAAGGCCGGCAGGCGCAGGTAGAGGTTTCCGATACCGGCGCCGGAATGGATCGGGAGGCTGCAACCAAATGCTTTGATCCTTTCTATACATCCAAGCCGCTTGGCAAAGGGACCGGCCTGGGGCTTTCCACTACGTATGGAATTATCAAAAGCCATGATGGTTTGATAGTTGTCGATTCCCAGCCAGGCCGGGGAACAACTTTCAAGATTCAGTTTTCCCTGGTTGCACAGAAAGCACCATGCGATCTGGAGAGTCGACCGGACATCATCTGCGGCAACGGAGAGTTGGTGCTGGTGGTCGATGATGAGCCTGAAATTCGCAGCGCCATGGAAGGTCTGCTCAAATACCTGAAGTATCGCACCGAATTTGCATCCAGCGGAATCGAAGGCCTGGAGAAATACCGCAGCATCCAACCCGATGCGGTGTTGATGGACATAAACATGCCGGATATGGACGGGGTTTCCAGTATCGAAGAAATTCTCAAGTATGATCCCGCCGCCAACATCTCGATTTTCTCCGGCTACAACCAGGAAGCTGTCGACAACCTAAGCCCCGATGCCAAAGCAGCCATAAAAGATTTTATTCCGAAACCGATTGGTCTGGAGGCCCTGAGTGCCTTGCTGGCTAAAATGTTAGAGAAGTAATAACCAACCCGGCATGGCCGGAATTGAAGATTGAAAATTGAATATTTATGGTTCGCCTGCGGCGGATCGATTAAATTTGTTACCAGTTTTCACAAATCCTTTGCAAACATGATGCGATTTCAATAAATAGACACTAAGCTTTTTCCGAGACTACGCCCGGAAAAAGTGGTCCCTGCGGGACAGCAGTAGCGCAGTTCATTGGTTTTGGTTTCGGGTGTCAGGGAAACGAGGTGCTAAGTCCTGACACCTGAACACTGATCCGCCTGCGGCGGAACACCTTCCGCAACTTACAACATGTTGTCAGAAAAACGCCGCTAAGCGCCTAATGATCTGAATCTATCAGAAGCCGTAGAGCTCGGCCGGGTTGTCTGCCAATATCCGGTTGCGGGTACCTTCATCACCCGCCCAGTCGAGTAACAGGTCAAGTAAATCCCCTTCATCCGGCGGATTTTTCTGGCCCGGGTGGGGCCAATTGCTCGCCCACAGCATTCGCTCCGGTGCGGCTTGCACCAGGGCCCGGGCTTCCGGGCGGACATCCGTCCATTCAGGGGGGCCGGATTCTGACGATTCATATGGCGCCGACAGCTTGACCCAGCACCGGCCGGTGTCAATAAACTGCCGCAGCACTTTGAAAGCCGGATCGCCGGTCGGCACCGGCCCCATAAATCGTCCAACATGATCCACAACCAGATCGCACGGCAACCTTTTGAGCAACGCCGCCCGCTCGGGAAATTCCCGGCCGTTCATCTGGAGCTGAACGTGCCAGCCGAAATTGTTCACCCGGGCCGCCATCTTATCGAGAATATCCCACGGCAGGGCGCCACCGGGCAGCATGTGGAAACGTACCCCCCGGACACCGAGTGCGGTGAGTCGCTCCAACTCTTCGTCCGTGGTCGACAGATCTGCCACCATGACCCCCCGCGCGTTTTCTCCGAAGGATTCCATCGCCTTTAGCTGGCAGGCGTTATCTGTGCCGTAGGTGGTCGGCTGGACGACCACCACCCGCTCAAGATTCAAGCGCTGCTGGATCGACCGGTAGCTGTCGACCCAGGCATCGGGTGGCGTCATAAGTGCGGTCGAAGCCGTTGGGAATGCCGCATTATAAAAATGCATATGGGTGTCACAGGCCCCCGGCGGTGCGGTCAGCCTGGGCTTTTTTATCCCATCTGATGAATCCATTTTTATCCCTCCCTAAGCTGATTATTTCGAGAATGTGTTTTTCCCTGTATCATCCTTGACAACGGGCGATTATCCCTGCTCACTTAAGGTTTTTTTTGCGATAACCAGCCACCAGCGCCAGAATGTCGTCACCATATTTTGCCATGGTCTGCTTTCCCACCCCTTTGATTTTTTTAAGCTGGTTTCTGCTGCCAGGCAAATTAACGGCGACCTGAACCAATACCCGCTGATGAAGGATCTGGAAATGGGCCCGGCCTTGTTCCTTGGCTAGCCGGGAACGCCAGTCTTTTAAACGCTGGAACAATTTCGGGTGTGCGACGTCGGATTCGCTGTAATCCGGGGCCTGGGGTTTTTTTACTTTTCCGGGGATAAAGGTAACTTCGGCCTTTGATAGTGAGCGAAGGTATCTATGAGGTGAAAATCCCGTTTCGCAGGATTTTATCCCGGCCAGTTTTACAAGGATTTCCTGTTTGAGATTATTCAGGGCGTTGCCGATTTTTTTATTGATTTCCTGGTTGTCTGTTTCAATCTGAAACTTGCGCACCAAATCATCAAATATCAAGGAAAATTTATCCTGAAACCACACTGATGCTTTACCGATTCGTTCCAGAATATAGGCATCGGCTTCGGGCAAGGCCTGATTTATAAAAATGGTTCGCAATTGCTGTTTGAATTTTTCACTGACTGCAAAAATCTGCTTCCCGGCCAATTCCTGCAGCCGGGCCATATCAGACACACCGGAGATCTGAACCAGCCGGGCATTGCCCGCCAGAAGCCGCACCAGATAGTTGAGCCGGTTTTGCAGCGATTGAAAATCAAAACACTCCAGCAGCAATTGCTGCTGGTAGAATACTTTGGCGGCCTGGAGCCTTTTTTCAGAGGGCATGTTCTGCCTGGCCTTTGCAATGAAGTTCAGCACCGACTGGTCGGTTGCAATGCCCCGGGCGGGGATGGGTGAACTGAGCACCAGGCCCTCAAGCGTTTTACAACGGCTTAACGCCACATACACCTGGCCATGGGCGAAAGCGGCTTCGGCATCGATGACCGCCTTGTCGAAGGTCAGGCCCTGGCTTTTATGGATGGTGATGGCCCAGGCGAGTTTCAGCGGCAATTGTTGGAATGTACCGATGATTTCTTCTTGGATTTCCTTATTTTCTTCGTTTACCTTATATTTTATATTTTCCCATTGCAAGGCTTCCACCGTAATATCCTCGGAATCGCCGGGGCAGGTAATGCAAATTCGCCGGTCGGTAATGGCTTTTATTTTACCGATTTTGCCGTTGTAATAACGCTTTTCAATAGACGCGTCATTGCGTAAAAACATGACCTGGGCCCCTACTTTGAGCACCAGGGCCTCCGGGGCCGGATAGGTGTGCGCGGGGAATTCTCCTGAAATTTCGGCTTTAAAACAATATTCTTTGCCCCCCAATGCGGCAAGCCTGCTTTGGTTGATGCGGTCGGCATTGCGATTGTGGGTAGTCAGGGTAATAAACCCCTGGTCTTTTTCAGGGGTAAAATTTTCAACATAGCGCTGATTCATTGCCCCGCTAGAGGCTGTATCCAGCCGGTTTTCCCGCACCCGATTCAGCAATTCGATAAACCTGGCATCACTCTGACGATAGATGTGCTGTAATTCAATGGTAACCAGTTGGGACTGGTCAAGGGCATGGCTGCTGAAAAAGTATATCGATTCATAATATTGCTTTAAAAGCTGCCATTCATCCTGCTTGGCCACCGGTGAAAGCTGGTGCAGATCCCCGATCATGAGCAGTTGCACACCACCAAAGGGCTGATCATTGCGACGGTGCCGGCGCAGGACCGCATCCACGGAATCCAGCAAGTCGGCCCGCACCATACTGATCTCGTCAATCACCAGCAAATCAAGGCTTTTAATAATCCGTTTTTTTTCCTTGCTGAACCTGAACAGGCGCTGCCGGCTGGGTTCATGGGTCTGACCGCCCGGAATAAATGGGCCAAAGGGCAGCTGGAAAAAAGAATGGAGGGTGACGCCTCCGGCATTAATGGCCGCAACCCCGGTTGGGGCGGTGATGATCATCCGTTTTGCGGAATGTTCTTTCAACTTATGTAAAAATGTGGTTTTTCCGGTGCCGGCTTTTCCCGTTAAAAAGATATGACTGCCCGTGTATTGCACATAGTCTTCGGCCAGATTCAGTTCATAATTTTTCGATGGTTTACTATCCATTAGCAAAGTCCGTCGCCCATGCCCGCAAATAGTCTAATGTCTTATTTTACAATCTCCCGTTCGACAATGCCGGTCAAACAACCAATGGCCCCGGCCGCTTTTCTCAGTTCGCTGACATCCACCGCATGGCATTTGATGCCCAGCGATTCGTAATAGATCTGCGTTTTGGGGTTGCCGGCCGGCATCAGAATTTCGCGCGGTCCCAGACAGACAAAATTAAAAGCCGATCCTGTAAGCAATTCCTCCGTACGCGGTGCGAAGGCCACTTCATAGCCGCAGCGCTTTGCAGCCTCGACACCTCTATGCACCAGGCGGTTGGGGTAAGCAAGAGCTAAATTTCTATCGGCAATCCGGAGCATGCCCATCAGGTGCATCGAACCGTAGGGCAGATCGACCTGGACGACCTCAGCTCCCATTTCTCTCAGAATGGATGCCACCTGGGCCGCACCTTCGTCGTTGGTTCGCAAGCCCCGGCCGATAATGGCGACATCCGGCCGCAGCCACATGGCGTCCGCCCCTTCAAAGGTGCCGCTGCCATGCACCGACTTCACAATCGGGACACCCATGTCGGCCAAACGCCGGGCCGCCCAGCGTTCTTCTCCTGCGCGAACCGTAGAGGCGGGTCTGGCAATGATAACGCCTTCAGGGGTGGCCGCCATGAGATCAGCCACAAACATTTGATTGGGCGTGGCCGGCTCATCCGGCTCAACAAAAAAAACGTCGACGCCCAATTTTTCGTATGCCGTCGCCATATCGTCGTGCTGGGACCGGGCTTTGGAAACATCGAGCGGTTGGAGCATTTGGGCGGCATCGTAATCGTCCAACGCTGGCAAAAGTTCCTTGCCCGGCGAATGCAGCAGGACTTTTTTGAGCGGTGCCCATTCGCTGTTGATCCCGCAGGCACCCCACAAAGTGCCAAGCTCCTGGTGCAGGCTCCGGGTGCGCGGCAACCAGCCCTCACCACCATAAGTGGCTTCGAATGAATTCATAGTCGACATTTAAAAATTGCCTCCTTGGTTAGCAAATAAGGTTTCAGGTGTCAGAAGGCAGAAGACAGATGACAGAAGACAGATGACAGATTACGGATGACGGAGAACCTGTCTTCGCTCTCCGAGCTTCACCGCGGCACCCAGATGGCGGAATACAAATGGCTGAGCATAAATTTAACCTATGCTTCCTGGCCTCTGACACTTGAAACCTATATTTTGGCCTTCGATAGAACTCTCGCTCCTAATTTTTTATTATTTGTCCAGGATTTTCAGCCTTTGAACGTTGAACCTCTCAACCTGTTTCACCAGCATCAAAACCTTCCCAGCCGAAAGGGTTCCAGATCGACCGATGGCTTTCTACCACCAACAATCTCAGAAACCAGCTTGCCGGTTATCAGACTGTGGGTCATACCGAGCATGTCATGGCCGGTGGCCAGTATCAGATTGGCATAATTTTGGTTGCGTTCGATGATGGGCAAGGTGTCCGGTGTATTGGGCCGAAACCCGCTCCATATCTGAATCAGTTTCAACTCATCGATACCGGCTAAATACCGGTTGACCGCCCGGCGGGTGGCGGCGATTCGGCGACGATTAATGGACGGATCATACCCGACCAATTCGAGATTGCTGCTGAATCTAAGCTGCTCGCCCATGGGCGTCACCGCGACTTTATGATCCGCCAATGACAGCGGAATTGTTGAACAGCCAGACGTCCGCTTGACGCTGATGCTGTATCCTTTGGCGGGTTGTATCGGAACCCTCAACCCCAGTTCTTTGGCGATCACCGGTGACCAGGAGCCGGCTGCCAAAACAATTTGATCCGGCTTGAAATCACCGCGGGTTGTGACGACTTTGGCAACGCGTTTGGCGGCCGTCTCAAATCCGATCACCTCAGTGTCTGTTTTTATGGCAGCGCCTCTTTCTTCGGCCATGCGCGCCATACCCTTCACATACCGTTCCGGCAGGACATGTTCATAATCCGGGTAGTATATTCCGCCAACCACGGAAGGCCGCAAATTGGGATCTCTCTCCCGCGCACCGTCAGAATCCAATATTTCCCCAACAACACCGTATGGGTTCAAAAAATTCAGCGTCTCGATACCATCCTTGAGGCTGTCATTATTTTGATAAACCAGCATGCGCCCCTTCTTTTGCCAACCAAAGGACAATTTGTCTTCGGCGCTCAATTCGGCTGAGAGCTGTTTGCTGATTCTGCCCATGGCCAGCGTGACATCGATGGCGCGCCGCATGGGCTTTTCCCGGCAGGCGGCCCGAAATCCTAATACCCAGCGCAACAATGCCGGATCGAGACGCGGTTTGATGTAAAACGGACCTTCGGCGTCCAGCATCCAGCGCAATCCTTTTTTGATGACACCCGGTTCGGCCATGGGAATCGGGTTGGCACACGAGATCAGTCCGGCATTGCCATAGGAGCTGCCGGAGCAGAGTTGATTTTTTTCCACCAGGATTACGTCATAATTTTCGGCGCTCAGGTAATAAGCGATACACACGCCGATCACGCCGCCGCCCACAATTAGAATTTCTTTGCGCTGATTCATTTTTCCGTCAATATTTCCTTTATCTCGAGGATCTCTTCCCGGGAGAACGTTATCCGGCCGCCCATTGCATTATTGCCCCATGTGGTCCGAGTGTTTCTCTGATGATTCCCCCGCCCGGTGGATTGATGGTTTCTGCGGAATTGCGTCCTTATTCGTCAGCTTTGATAAAGGCGTAAATTTGCTTGTCCCGCGCTGAAAGTGATTGCCCTTGTTCGTAGAGCTTATCTAAAAAATAATGGTAAAAGTCGTGGCGCAGGCTGTCGCGGTTCGCGGTCACAAACCAGTGGTTGCGGGACCAGATGATGGGCGAGTGATCGATTTTGCCTTTTTGGAATATGCCGGCCAGGGCTTCGGTTTTGTCGGCGATAAGATCGATGGATTCCCCCCCGAGCTTGCCCCTGATCTGGTGGTAATCCGGGTGGAAAACCTGGATGTCATAAACGATGTCCATGGGTCCCATGGATATATACCGGACGCCGACTCCCCGCTGAACTGCCCGATCGATTTGGTCCCGCAAGCGCTGCCAGGTATCCGGGAAAAGACGCAGGTACAATTCCTGCCCGGCGGAATCAATGATATCCGCGGCTTTAGACAGGACCTCCTCAACACCGTTGAGGGTGAACAGGTATTCGAAGCTGGACTGCCCCACCATGGCATCGAGCTGTTCCTCCAAGAGCATGATGTTGGACTCGAATTGATTCCGCAGGCGCTTTTTCAATTCCTCGAAGGGCAGGGGCACATACATGCCTTTTTCGATTTCAAAAATGACCTTCTTTTTGGCCAGACCGCGGAGGACATCGTAGATCCGCGAGCGGGCAATGCCGGATAGTTTGCTCAACTGGGAGCCGTTGGCCGGGTGCTGGGTGAGCAGCGCCAGGTAGCAGGACGATTCGTATTTCGAAAAGGCAAAATCCCTTAAAATAGCCGTAATGTCCACAGTTTTTCCTTTGAAGTTGCTACTTAAGTTGCGACATTATTGCAAGGCCGAATTTCCAGCCCCCCATAGCCCGCAGTTAAGCGGTGTTCGGACCGGTCGCACGGGTAGATATAAGTCCTCCAAACCACATATTAGAACAATTTCGGTTAGAATACAAAAATTTGAGCGGCATGTCAATTTTTCTGAACAACTTTATAGAGTTATTGAGTTCTGAGCCGAACGGTGGAAAAATTTATTGACAAATAGCGGTGATTTTTGATAAAGTTGCCCTATAAGTAGCAACTTTATATTCATGGAACTGGAGAAATTGCCATGTTGAACCAACCAATGAAATTGCACGGCGGTTCTGTTTTTGGATTTTCCAATGCAACCGATGGCGAGGTGTATGACCTGGAGGGCAAAGCCGGCGCCCATCATTACCAACGCCTCAATCTGGTGGCCAGAACGGCACAAGGCAGTTGGATCACGGATGTTGGCGGAAAAAAATACCTTGATTGCCTGGCAGCCTATTCCGCCGCCAACCTGGGACACCATCATCCCAAGGTGGTCAGCGCCCTCATCAATGCCCTAACCGGAAATTATGCGTCGGTTATTTCAAACGTGGTTTATACGGATCCGCTGGCGCATTTTTTATCCGCGGTTTCCGAATTCGTTCCCCAACTGGCGCCGCGCTTCGGCAACGGCGGCAATAAGGTCATGCCCAAAAACGGCGGGGTCGAATCGGTGGAAACCGCCATTAAAATGGCCCGCTACTATGGCTGGAAGGAAAAAGGCATCTCCGACGGCAAACAGGAAATTATCGTCTTTGACAACAATTTTCACGGGCGCATGATTACGGTGATTTCCTTTTCATCGCAGGCCAAATACCGCGAGGGCTTCGGCCCGCTGACCCCTGGATTTGTATCCGTCCAATACGGCAACCTGGAGGCGGTCAAGGCCGCGATTAACAGGAATACCTGCGGAATTCTGGTTGAACCCATGCAGGGGGAAGGGGGCATGCGAATTCCGCCGGCCGGCTTTTTGCGGGGGCTGCGGGAACTGGCAGATGACCATGACCTGCTGCTCATGCTGGATGAAATCCAGGTCGGTCTTGGACGCACCGGCAAAAACTTTTGCTTTGAGCACGAAAACATCGTGCCCGACGGCCTGATACTGGGCAAGGCCCTGTCCGGCGGCCTCATCCCCTTGTCGGTATTTGTTACCAATGCCCGGCTAATGGATCTGGCCTTTCACATCGGCTCGGATGGTTCGACTTTCGGCGGCTATCCGCTGGCCTGTGTTGCCGGCGTCGCAGCCCTGGAAGTGCTGCAGGAAGAAGAACTGGCAAAATGTGCCAGTATGCGCGGAGAAAAATTAAAAAAGAAGATCATGAAAATCGCCGCCCGCTCCAACCATGTCAAAGAGGTCCGGGGCAAGGGGCTTTTCATCGGCATTGAAGTAAAAAACGGCGATGCCATGGTATTCTGTCGCAAATTGATGCACCTGGGAATCATCGTAAACGACAGCCATGGGCATACGATACGGATCTCTCCCCCGCTCAATATCAGTGATCAAGAGATAGCATTTTTGGTTGAATGCCTGGAAAAAGTTTTAATTAATTAATCCTCCCTGAAAAATAGTCCACCCAGGGTATGCATTGATTTACTGAAAATCGAGGTAAAGTGCAAGGCCGATCCGTTGCGGCGGATTAATTGCGATATGCTTCGCATAATTTTTTTAACGTCTCGGAATTTGTACAACTAAATGAAAATATCTGAAATTTTAATTATACCCATTTTACCTGATGGGAGTTGATTTGCGCCCTGCCGTATCCGTTCAGGAATTCAGGCCGATTTTGCAAGATTATGTGCAAATGCACAAAGAACAATGGATTACGAAAGGAAACTGGGTCCGCGAGAAATGGGAAACCAAAAAAGAACCGGTCAAAGAAATGATTGATGATTTTACCGCGGACACGCCCGTTGCGGTGGGACGTTGTGACGGGGAGTTAGTGCACCAAAGATAATTATTCAGGAACATATCTCGGGTAGGTTTTCTTGCTCAGGCGCGCAAATTCAAGATCCACCTCAATCGTCGCAAAGGGTGAATTGGTATCGGTTTCGGCCAGGATATCTCCCTCGGGTGATATAATCCAGCCCAGCCCGCCGCAGTCGGCCTTGCTTTCCGGCGGATTCCAGATATTGGATGACAGGCAGTAGGCGCCGGAGCATACGGCGGCGGCCTGCCCGCCGGCAAGCCATTTTTTTATCGAGCTATGGGGGGTCACCCGGGGCACGCAGAGAAGATCCGCCCTGGATGCGGCATAATGGCGCGCCCATTCGAAAAACCACATTTCGGTGCAGATTTGCACCCCGATACGCATACCCAGGCAGCGGCAAAGGTCAAAGCGTCTCTCGCCGCGGTCGTACCAGGAATTTTCCCAATAGTTTTTCTCATCAGGCAGGTAGTATTTCTCACGAACCGACTGGGCCCCGCCCGCTGCGCTCCAGATGTAAGCTTCATTGCGGAGACTGCCATTTTCCAAAACAACCGGTCGGGTGCCCATCACCGCTTTGGCCCCCAGTTCAGCTAACTTCGATATTTGAACCGCATGCTCATTAACGGCCTGATGCCAGCGCTGCAAATTCGGTGTCGGATCGACGGCCAACCATTCTGAGAAGCACATCTCCGGCAACAGTATAAAATCGGATTGGTTTTCCTGAATATGGATGGAAAGTTTCTCGAGCATCGGCCCAAGATAATCATTCCGGTTGTCTAATTGGCAGACAGTTATTTTCATTTTTTTCCTTTGGTTCAGTCCTCCACCCTTTTAGAGATACGCGGTCTGGTTCGGTATTATTTTAGGGCCAAGGCCCTCATCACATGGCGAACATCATCAAGGTTTTCAAAATCTTCCACCAGTTGAATTATTTGTTCGGCTTGTTTGACGGGCAGGACAGGCTTAACCATACTTAAAAATTTATCCTTCAGTTCCTCACCTGACAAGGGATTTTCCGGGTCTCCCTTGGGGTGCTCGATTCTATCAGTATATTTTCGTCCGTCGTGTGTCTCGATTTCGGCCGCTGCCGGCCACTTTGAAGGGTATAGCGCATCAAGCGCCGGGTCCCTGACGCAGTTTATGCGCATCATTAAATCACTTACCTTCTTTGACCGGATGTTTTTTAAAGTGTATCGATCCAGGGCCGCATTGCCGAACAGGATGGCAACCGCTGCACCAAACGGCATGCTGAATTGGGCATCCACGATGGTTGCCGGGCGCCTTTTTTTGTCAAGCGGTTCTGCGACCAGGGGAAAGCCGGCACTGAGAACACCGACCGCTGCGATTTTGATATCCTCAGCTGCAAGTTGACGGTCATTAATGATTTTCAGCAGGCAATCGATCGGTCCTTGATTGTATCGACAGCAGGCGTGGGGTTTAATGCTGGTCTTCATGATTTTATAAGGCTTTTTCCAGTCGGAAAACAAGCGTTCGGGACGGGGTTTTTCCGAATAACCATTCAGAAAGCCGAATTTGCCTTCGATGATGGTTCTGGGTCCGGTAAACCCTTCGCCGGCCAGAAGCGCCGCCGTCAAACCGCTCTGGGAAGCCCACCCGGCGTGAAACCGTTTCGTATAAACTCCGTCGGTCAAATACTCCATTGAACCCGCGGCCTGGCTGCCGGCAATGCCCAGCGCATCGGCGGTGCGCTTTTCTCCCAGCTTCAATATGCAGGCGGCGGTCAGAGCGGATCCAAACGTACCGCAGGTTGCCGTGGGGTGAAACCCCTGGGCATAATGCAAGGCCGGATCAAGGGCCACTCCCAGCCGGATTACCGTTTCATAACCGCCTATAATCGCTGAAATAAAGTCTTTGCCGCTGCATCCCCCGGCCAGGGTCGCCGCGCTCAGGGCGGTCGTCATGACGGTCACCGCCGGGTGCAGGGAGGCCTCATTGACGACGTCATCGCATTCGATCGAGTGCGCGGCAATTCCATTGGCCAACGCGGCATGCAGCGGGTCCGTGGCGATATCCGTGCCGATAATGGTCATAGCGGCAGCCGTGGAATGGAATTTGCCCGCCAGCGATTGGGCGGACTTTGCCGATTCAGTCTGTGAGCCCCGAATCGTAACCCCGAGATAGTCTAAAAGAAGGTATTTGGCCATGCTAATGACCGCTTCCGGCAATTCATGAAAGGCAATGCTGCGGCAGCGCTGGATCAATTCGATTGTTTCATTCATGCTGTCAAACTCCTTAATGGATACCTGGATCTTATACCCGAAATGAACGAAAAGCGTTCATTTAGGTGTTGATCGAATAACGAATAACTAATTATCATGACTCATGCACTGCGCCGGCCTTGGCCAGGGCAATAAAATGGGCCACGTCGATCTCTTTGGGGCACACCCGCGAGCAGGCCCGGGACGTATGGCAGCGGCTGACCCCTTCGTCACTGAACAGAACCTTTAGCCGTTGCTGCTTGTTATTCTCGCGCGGGTCCATCAGGCGGATAATCGCCGACAGCATCGCATTGGGGCCCAGAAAGCGACGATGGCTGCTGATACAGGCGCTAGCGCAGCAAAAGCAGTTTATGCAGCGGGTTGCCTCAATATACTTTTGAAGCTGTTGCGGCGCGATGTTGTGGGGGTTACCGTCAGAGACGGGCAGCGGGTCGATGATGTATGGTTTTACCCGATTCAGTTTTTCGTAAGCCGTTGCGATGTCTACGGCCAGGTCCCGCACAACGGGGGCCACTTCGATGGGGTCAATGGTAAAGGTGGTCGTATTGAAATCCCGCACGGCGGTTTCAACGAGCAGTTCGCAAGCCAGCAGGGGTTTTCCGTTGATGCGCACGGAACAGGAGCCGCACTGGCCGTGCTCGCAGGACGAGTTCCAGGCCAGGGTGGGATCCTCCGTGCTATTGATCTCTCTGAAAAGATCGACGAAGCGCTGGACGCCGCCGGCTTCTATCCGATAGCTTTGGCGCCAGGCGACCTGTGTTTGGGGGTCGAATCGATGGATGTTCAATGTCAGGGAATGGGTCTTGCTTTGTCTCATGGCTTTAATGGGCGTTCGGGTGTAAATCGTTGCTGTTAGTGACCGTCAAGTCCTTCGTTTTTTATCATAAGGATGAGATTAATCGTACCTGGAGTATTGGAGTGTTGGAGTAATGGATTGATGGTTGGTTGATATAATCGATAAAAATAATTGCCATGCTGGGATTTCAAATTACCAAAGATAAAAAAATAAAAATCAGATCCATTGCCGCTTTTAAACCCAACACTCCCATACTCCAATACTCCAGCACTCCTGCATTTTATATTTCGGCATATCTTAAAATGCCATAGATATTTCAATAACCAACATTTTTGAGTCAGACCCGGGGCGTTTGCATCAGTACTTTCTTTGGATCAGGCCGAATTTTTCGTAATTTTCTTTCCCCGCTTCGAAGATACTCATATCCACATCTCTTTTGCTGAACTGCACTTCACCCGAACTGTTCATCGAAACCAGGGTGTGGTGATTGAACGCGTCGCGCCGTTGCGGGAAGTCGTCGCGGTAATGCGCCCCCCTGGATTCTTTTCTTTGCAAGGCGGCCTGGGCGATGATTTTCGCCAGGCACAACAGGTTGTCCAACTCCCAGCGCATCAGCAGTTCAGGATTCATGGGCAACGCCTTTTGCCTGATGGCGATTTTCCCGGTTTGCTCATGCAGTTGCGCCAATGCCTGGCGGGCCTGCAAAATTCCCTTTTCAGTTCGAAATACGGACAAATTTTCCGTCATTACCTTGCGCAGGGTTGATTTGATTTTGCCCGAATTTTCCGATCCGGTTTGTCTTCCGATACCCTTCGAACCGCTCTGTCGCTGCGATGGCACCCGGGTCGGCCGTGTCAGGACAGCTGCCGTCCAATTGCTTTAAAATGCGATCCGCCGCAAATTTTCCCATGGTAATCAGTTCGAGAAGCGAATTCGTTCCCAAGCGGTTAAATCCGTGAAAACTGGCGGCGGCACATTCTCCGATGGCGAACAGATCCATCGACCACATTGTTTTCGACTGTCCTGCACCTGCCCGAATTCGTTGGTCGGGACTCCCCCCATGTGGTAATGGCAGCTGGGACGCACCGGACAGAGTTCCTTTTGGGGATCGATATTGACATAGCGCTTGAAAAAGTTCGTCACCTCGGGTATCTGGGTTTTATGGACGGCTTCCGGCAGGTGCCTCAAATCGATCCACACGTGTTCGACGGCATGGTCTTGGCTGTAGGCCCCCTTACCCTCCCTGATTTCGTTTTCCATGGCGCGGGCCACCAGATCCCGCGGCGCCAGTTCTTTCATTTTCGGCGCATATTTCTCCATAAAGGGCTCCAAATCCTTATTTCTCAAAATGCCGCCGACCGAGCGCAGGGTCTCACTGGCCAGTATCCCGGGACCCACGATACCGGTCGGATGAAATTGAACCGCCTCCGGATCCATGATGGGCAAACCGGACATTAAGGCCAGCGCCAGACCGTCCCCGGTATTTTGTCTGCAATTGGTGGTGATCTGAAATACCTGCCCGCTGCCGCCTGTCGCCAGAACCGTGGCCTTGGCGAAAATACGGATCAACTCGCCCGCGTGCAGTAAAAAAATGACCGCACCGACGCATGATTTCCCGTTAAACAAGAGCTCGACGGCGATGCTCTGGTTGATAAACCTGGTGTTTTGCTTCAAGGCCTCGCCCCAGGCCGTATCCATGATGCCCTTGCCCGTTCGATCCGACTCGAATACGGCGCGGTAGGCCGAGGCCTCGCCAAAGTTCACGGTGTGGCCGCCAAATGTCCGCTTGCTCAAGCGTCCATCCGGCTCCCGGCTGAAGTGCATGCCCCGGTTTTCAAGCCAGGTAATTTCTTCCCAGGCCGCCTCACAGATCTTGCGCACCACGTTTTGATCCGCGCTGCAATCGGAACCTTTCCAGGTATCAAACATGTGAAAGATGGGTTTATCCGCCGCATCTGCGGGATCGACGGCGGCCAGCCCGCCCTGGGCCGTCGAGGTGTGCGATTTCTGGGCATGCCCCACTTTGGTGACGGCAACCACGCTGGTCTGGGGCCTTTTTTCGAGTATCCGGGCGGCACATCGCAACCCCGCGCCGCCGGCACCGATAATGAGGACATCACAGCTTCTGGTTGAGGCAATTTTCAACATATCATCCAGATCTCTAAGGTTTCAGGTGTCAGTGTTCAGGTGTCAGGACTTAGCACCTCAATTCCCTGACACCCGAAACCTGATACCTAATACTAATGAATTTCTCTATTGCTGCCCCGCAGGGGTCATTTTTCCTAGCATTGTCTCGGAGAAAACTTAGATACTAACCGGTGAAATCATACCATGGCAATCGTTTTGATCCCCAGCCAGCCGAACAGAATCGAAACAACCGCGATCAGAATCGCTGCGCCGCGTATCAACGTTTCAGATTCCAGATAATCTTTGGCAATGGATATCAATCCATAGGCGCCATGGTACAGGGCACTGACCACAATCAGAAAATCGGCCACCCGGATCAGCATATTGCCCCGAATGCGGGATAGGATGACTGCTGAATCGTGGCCTGCCGCTGGATCGGCGTGCATAAACACCAGATGGACCGGTATCATAATCACCAAAAAAGCGCCGCTGATTCGCTGAATTTTCCAATAAAGGCCCATTTTTGATTTACTGATGGCCATGATAAGGCCACCGGCCAGGGCCAGGCTGATCAACAGGGCGATATCCAGGGTTAATGATGCCAATGAAATATTCGAAAAGTACATTGCCAAAAACAGGAGAACCCAATACAAGATTGTCAGGCCCGCAACCCAGCTGACGAGCCTTTCATCCCGGCGGCTGCCGAAGGTTTCATAAAGAATCAGCCTGCCGCCGTTTAAGGCATGAAATATTACGGGCAGCGCCAGCATCATTCCAAAGTAATTCAAGCCCACCTGGCCGAGCCATTTTATTTTCGAATCAAATTGAGCCGGCTCGAGCAAATCGGATAGCGTGTAAATGTGCGCGTATAAAAAGAGGAATAAACCGATTCCGCTAATCCGGTGAGCCCATGCAAAAAGGTAGGCGGTACCGTAAGCCCTGTGAATTTGATGCAATCGAATTATTAAATTGCGCATGCTCGATATCTGTGTGATCGCCCTGGACATAGATTCCAGAACCCATTTAATCCAGGTGGTGATGTCACCGTCTCCCGTGTTGTTGTGTTTGAGGATCCCGTAATAGGTTTCCCTCGCTTCCATGATCTGAGAAGGGAGACTGTAATACCGGGTCGCAAGGTTTTCATCCTGAGTCAGGGCCATCCCGGTCAAAATCCGGGCGACCCTTCCGTTGCCATTGTCGAAGGGATGAACCGCCACAACCCACAGATGGGCCGGAAGCCGGACCAGATTTTTTCTATTCCGCTATGCGAGGGATGCCCGACAAATTTCTTGATACATTTTTCACAGTACATTGGCAATATCAAAATAAACAGGCCTGAGAATAATTGAGGTGGGATTGCCAAATACCTGGTTCCAGACGATATATTTTGCGTATCGCACCAATCCAGACCGGGTTGATGCGTTTACTGGTTGAAGGGTTGATTCGGTAAATTATAGTTGTAATTTCAGAACTTTAAAATTTTTGAAAATCAAGTGTTCAACTGTTTTGCAGATATTGGTTAAATCCATATTTACAACCAATCAACAATATCTGCATTCTGGGTTAGATGAAATTTTCAAGATCAGGCGGGAAATATATATTTGACAAATTAAGCGTGGATATTAAATATGTTCTTATATTTTATATACGTTAATCAGGAGAGAAAAATGGATCTAAGCATAAGAAACGCTAAAGCCGAAAAGCTGGCACGGGAAATTGCGGCCCAAAGCGGGGAAAATATTACCCAGGCAATTGCAGCGTCCATCAGACAGATATTCGAGCTGCGATATCAATATAATAATTTGAAAGTATAAATATTGTGAATGATTTAATTTGCTACTGTTTTGGATACTCGGTTGATGATATTCTCCAGGATTATCGCAAAAATGGCCAATCCACCATTATGGAAAAGATCCAAATTGAAAAAAAACTTGGAAGTTGCCGGTGTGCAATTAAAAACCCCAAAGGCAAATGATGTTTAGGTGATGTCCGCCAGGTGGTGGAGAAATTGAAGGGCAAGCCCGCCCTCAATGTGATTGACTGAGATTGGGATGATTCAAACGTGCTGAGAATGGAAATGGTAGATCAAACTAGTGATATTATTGTCCTGGGCAACACGCCTGATCCACTCAAAGAGCGATTTAACGCGAATATCCACAAAATCCGGTTCATGGCCTTACTCTCACCCACCTGTCCGTTGTGACGGGACCAGGGTGCCCGGGCGGTACATGAGAATGTCTTTAGCAAATATTCCCAGACAGATGTCAGCGGATCCATTGTCTGGATTCCTATTCTTGCAGAAGATACCTCTGATGCAGCGATTCCGTCTGTAAAGGCGCTAGACGATGATAGAATTTACCATTTTTACGACAGCAAGCAAACCGTTGGCAAATCCATTGCCGATAGTGTGGGGTGGAATGGAAAAGTAGCCTGGGATATTTATCTGTTTTACGGACCCACGGTTAAATGGACTGAAGTACCACCCAGTCCGGAATTTTGGATGCATCAGCTGAGAGATGACTGGGCTAAAAATGATCGGTACCGCACGGGTGATGATTTGAAAAATGAACTTTTTGTCTCTATGGAGAAGCTGATAAGCCATTAAGCTTTTTCCGAGGCTGCGCTCGGAAAAAGTGGTCTTTGCGGGACAACAGGAACGCTGAGTATTTAGTGAGGTACAGTATAGGTGTCGGGTTTCAGGTGTCAGGTGTCAGGAAGGCGAGTCGCCAATTCTTCATATGAAACTGCAATTAAAGCAAACCGCAGAACCGCAGAATATCGAATATAGAATGTCGAAGGATGGTTTCGCTTCGCCCAGTCGTTTCTTTTGATCTTTATCCTGGTTGCCCTATGGGAAATCCGGATGCCCCGGCGCGGGCTGACGACGTCGAAAAAATGGCGCTGGTTATCGGAATCATGGCCCTGGCTTTTGGTGTTACCCATAATTAATCCGCGTTGCAAATAGTTTAAATCGAGCTGGAAGTTGTTCTTAGAAAACTGAAGAAAGTTTTTAGATTGAAGGCCCGGCGGATTAATTATTTACGGTGATTCGAAGCCGTTGCATCTGGGCCCAGACCGCATGATCGTTTTCGGCATCGGCGATGTCGATAAGGCTTTCCAGGCAGGCTTTGGCATCTTCCCTGCGGTTCTCTTCTATATAGGACTGTGCCAGAAACCGGTTTATGCGAATCAACAGGGCCGGAAATATTTCGCAATCGAGCGTTTGGGCCAGCCATTTCGGCAGGTGGCCGGTTTTCAACCGGCGGCGGTGGATGTCTGCTTTAAGATCTTCAAGGATATCAGCTCCCGCTGCACGGGTTTCAATCACACCCGGCAAAATCGTGTAGACCGCGCCGGTCACAAAACGGGCAAACAACCCCACCAATGGATTTTTCGCGTGCGATGTTTCGATCCGCTTCAAATAGTCAAGGGCTTTTTTGGTGTGATACATGGGGGCGGACAAGCCGGTTGCTTCGCTGATTGACAGCAGGTAGGCGAGGGCGGCCATGGTGTTTTCCAGTGCCCGGGATGACGGCTTCGGAATGCTGGCCTGAACCGTAATCAGAGCCTGGTTGTTGTCGCCGCTTAAAATTGCTGACAGAATGGCGAATACGGTAAGTTCCGGGTCGGTCGACCGGCCCTCCGCCATGCGGACCAGGGCATCGTAGTCTGCCCGACACAGGCAATAGATCGTTTTGTAGAATCGGTCGGCAGGCGGCTTGCCGGGCAGATCCCGACCATTCACCGGAAAGATATTCAACAGCCTGATTTGGACCGGCAGGCGGGTCATTTCCCGGATGGCGTTTTCGCTGAAAGATCGCAGTTTGCTGTATCTGAAAAGGGTTATAAAGCGGTCCAGCGCATCGTCGGCCTCGGTTAAAAATTTTATAGCCTGCCGCGTGGAAACATCGCCCAGGAAATTTTTTATGAAAAGACGGATATCTTCCTGTACGGCCCTGGTAATTGCGTCGCGGTAAATGCGAACGGTTTCAAGGGAATGATGGAAGGGCAGGCCCAGGTCCTCCCGCTGCTTCATAATCTGGATGATTTCAAGATCGGCCGCTTCGTAGTATTTGACATTATTTTTGACCGCGGGAAAAATAAGGCCATCTTCCTCGAGCATGGTGATCTTGTCCAGCGGGTAGCCGGTTTGCCGGGCAACCTGAGACCCCTTGACACTTTTTGACGGCAATTCTTTGTGGGATTTAAGAATCGCCCGGCCCAGTTCGAGTTCTTCATCATAGGATTCGCCGGAGTCGAGCAGCCGTTTGATCACATCCAGGGGCAAGAATTTTTCTTTCTGAATACGCTTGATCAGATTGATTCGATCGACACAGGCGCCGTCATAATAGGCCATGTTCGGACTGGTTTTCACCGGCTGGGGCAGCAGTCCTTCTTTTAAATAGTGTTTGACGGTTGCCGTCGAAACCCCGGTCTTTTTTGCCAATTGGCCGATGCGCAGCATTTTTTTGTCGCTATTCATTGCGCCTCTCATTAATTAAACGTCTCGGAATTTCTACAACCCACTGATAATATATAGGTTTATGAGATTCCCGAATTTGCCCCGCAAATGGAATAATAAAAATAAAAAAAGATCCTCTGCGTACTCGACGTCTCTGCGGTGAAAATAATTATGGGAGCGTCCTCTGCTGGGGGCGATTGTCGACTATTCTGAAAAATTCAGCCCTTACGGGCGGTCAGCTACCATCAGGTTATTCAGAAATTCGATCAGCATGAACTCGGAAACGTCATAGGGCAGCACTTCCAGTAGTTTGTTGATTTTTTCCATTCTATCCGGCAGCTGATCAGCGGTGACCCCGACCATTTCAGCCAGTTTGAAAAAAGTCGCTTCGTCATAGTTGATTGAGAGGTTCTCCAACTCGGCATAGAGATTGCTGGTGTCATCATCGGGTTGCTGCTGTTTCATCTCTGCAATAGTTTCGGCAAATGTTTCCAGAAATGCCTCCGCCTGCGGAACGGTGGAGCGGTTCATGGATATGTGCAGGTTGGCCGGTGAATTTTCCCGCGCGAATTGCGGCTGCAGGTACCAGCCCTTGAGTTTCATCTCGTCGGCCAGGCGGTAGACATTGATTTTATCCGAATCGGAAGCCAGTGCAAACATGCACATGTCGGGCTGGCCGAGAATGCGAACCCCGTCAATGCGGGAGATTCCGTCAATCAATTTTTGGGTGGCCGCCATGACCTCGCGCACGATTTGCAGATACCCCTCTTCCCCGAGGTGGTTCATGACCGCCCAGGCCGCCGCCATGGGGCCGCCGGTTTTGCTGCTGGTAACGGCTGGATTAATCACCGTATAACCGGTCCAGCGCGAACAGGCCCAGATCTGATACCGCCTCAATTCTTTGTTTTTGTAAAGTACGATTGAAGCGCCCTTGGCGGCGTACCCGTATTTATGAAGATCCGTTGTCAGTGATGTAACGCCGGGCACGTTCAAGTCGAAATCCGGAACTGCATAGCCCAGTTTGCGCATATAGGATAGATGAATGCCGCCCACACAGGCATCCACGTGACAGAGCAGGTCCTTTTCCCGGGCCAGGGCCGCAATTTCGCTAATCGGATCCACCACGCCGTGGGTATAACCGGGGGCCGAGCCGACCAGCAAAATCGTATTGTCGGTGACGGCATCCCGCATGGCGGATACATCGGCCTTGAACGAGTCGTCATGAACCCGGGTGACAACCGGTTTCAGGCCGAGATAGTGGGCCGCTTTGAAAAGCGAAGCATGGGCCGTGATCGGCAGAACCATTTCCGGTTCTTTGATCTGCGGCTTGGTGGCCCGGGCAAAATCCCGGGCGGTTTTGACGGCCAGCATCAGGCTTTCCGTGCCGCCGGAGGTAAAATTGCCGACAACCTCCGGCGGAGAATTCAAAAGACCGGCCGTCATGGCCACGACCTCATTTTCCAATCGCAGCAGGCTTGGAAAAGTCAACGGATCCAGTGCGTTTTCAGACAGATACATGGTATAGGCCCGGTTGATGACATCCTTGGCTTTTTCACCCGGCTCGTAAACATAGCCCATGACCCGGCCCGATTTCCAGTCCAGATCGTCTCCTTTGTAGCTTTCCAGTGTTTTAAAAATTTCTTCCTTGGCCTTTCCTTTTTGCGGTATTTGAATCATCGTAGCTCCTTTTATTTTTATGGAATAAGATTATCGGGTATTTCCGCGGCGGGCACCAAAACGCTCGCCGACGGGACTCAAAAAAATATTGGCCAGTCCGTAACCGACGTAAAATATACTCATCAGGAATCCGCCGTATTTGCCGATTTCCGCCACGGACCAGCCGTAATCCTGGGCGATTTTGGGAATGGCATACGAAATATTCATGCGGTCGAAAAAGGCGATCAGGACTGAAACCAGCAGCACCAGCGGCAGCTGCCAGCGGAGAACGGGAACCTTGGTTTCATCGGATGCGGTTTTGGTATTAAACATGGGTTGACCTCTTATGAAAGTGCACTATAGGTTTCATATTTGGGGAGGATCAATCAATGGACCCGGTCAATTTTGGGTGGAACAAAAGTAGAATGTAGTTGGTTCTACTTTTCGTATATTTGTTACCGGCATCTATTTGATCCGTCAAGCAAAAAAATCATCACAAAACAAAAACCCCCTTGCGGTGAAGCGACAAGGGGGCCTGAAATTATTTAAACAGTGATAACATTTATTGAGCAGAGCCGTGTCATGGACAGCTCCCTTCTTAGTCCCTGAATGCTAAAAGGTTTATGAGATAAACTGATCGATTTCGAGCGCCTTCATTGTCTCGGGAGTCGGGCCGCCGGTGGCCAGATCCCAGCCGACCGTTTCATAGAACTCCCGCATCAGAGCATCCATATCGATCGTTTTGCCCTTCAGGGGGCCTTTATCCAGGGGTGTTTTGCCGATCGCGCGGCCGCTCAGTTGGTGGTCGGCCGGCAGAATGCCTTCGCGCATGTTGAACGCTTTGCGCAGGCTGAGAATCCTTTCGCCGATTTTGAGGTACTCGTCCGGGCCAAGATCCCAGCCGGTGGCGGCATTCATCCAGTCGACGATGGGCAGGGTGCTGGTCAGGGCGCCGAAGAGGCACATGCCGCATGAATTGACCAGCTGCATGTAAAAGCTGCCGGCGGTATAGCGCCGAACAGCTTTGGCCTGTTTGCCATGGGCCTGCTTGATCGAGCGGCCGGTTTCGGGAAAATTTTTCATGACACCGAAAAGACCGGCATACAGGTAGCAGGATATGGTATGCCGGCCCGGGGTCGGTTCGCATTGATAGGCAATCGCATAGCCCGGATCGAGCCGGGAGTCATGCATGGGCAGCTCCTGACCGCCAGCATGCATGGCATACTGCGCCGACCCTTGGCCGATTTTTTGGGCCGCCCGCCTGACGCCGTCGGCCAGCAGATCGCCGATGCCGTCGCGCTGGATGATCATCTCGGTCAGCCGGATGATTTCTTCGGATTTGCCCCAGCCCAGTTTCAAGCCGCCGGTGTCCTTTCCATTAATGATGCCGTTTTCGAAGCATTCGATCGCAAAGGCGACCGTGGCGCCGGTCGAAATCGTGTCGATGCCGGCCCGGTTGCACATCTCGTTCAGTTCAATGATGGCATCCAGATCGTCGTTGAGCAACAGCCCGCCAAAAGCGCCGAGGGTTTCATACTCCGGTTTGTGCCCAGTGGTTCCCTGGTAGCGGCCTTGGTCGATATCAATGATGCCGCCGCAGGCCAGGGGGCAGCTCTGGCAGGCATATTTTCGTTTTTGATGTTTGATGACGTTGACATCCGAATTTTTGGCGGCGCTTTCAGCGGTGTAATCCAGATAGCCCACGCCGCCCCAGTTTTTAATCGGCATATCGCCGACCATCGCCGAATAGACCGTCAACCCCGGGGTGCCGAACTGTTTATAAATCTCCTTGACCGTCGAGGCCTGGGTCGGCACGGAGATACCGCTGCGGGCGATAATTTGGCTCAAACCGTTCATAAATCTTACCGTCAGGCGATCCGACAGTTTCGATTTTTTATATGCTGCGAGGTATTCGGTATTGATCCTTTTAATGGCATCCGGTCTGGCAACGGGTATTGGCCTGCTGCCGCGAAAGGCGACGGCTTTCAGCTTCTTGCTGCCCATCACCGCCCCGAGGCCGGATCGCGCAGCAATGCGGCCGCTGTCGGTGGCGATGCCCGATATCAACGACAGCTTCTCGCCGCTTTGCCCGATGACAGCCACCTGGACTTTTTTATCACCCAGCTCTTTTTTGATCTGGGCCTCGGCCGCGACGATATCCTGGCCCCACAAGGCGGACGCGTCTTTGACGGCCACCCTTTCATCACTGATGTCGACCCAGACCGGGGTGTCGGCCGCGCCGGTAAAAAATACGGCGTCATACCCGGTGCGCTTGATTTCCTGTGACAGAAAACCGCCGGAATTGGCATCACCCCAGCCGCCGGTCAGGGGTGATTTTCCGACAACCATGAAGCGGCCGGAAAAGCGGGCGCCGGTGCCGGTCAACAGGCCGGAGCAGATCCCCAGGTAGCTGTCCGGCGATAACGGATCGATCCCTGCTTTCTGCCGCGCCATGATCACCGCTGCGCCGAGGCCGTAGCCGGACAAATATTTGCGATAAAATCCATCGCCGGGTTCGACGATTTCTGTGTTGCCGGTGCTCAAGTCGACGATACAGTATTTCCCGGTATAGCCTCCGGCCATAATCAATCTCCTTATTTGATGAGTTTCGTGATGGTTATTCAGTTGCGACAATCTTTTTGTGCGGTTCGACCGATTTCGTTTTGATCATTTTTCTGATGATCTCTTTTGCTTCAGGATCTTTGACGGCTTCAATCATATCGAGGCCGAATTTGTTGGCGGCGGGGTCAACATTTGGAAAATCATACAATCCGTGTTTTTCGTAATACTCATGATCTGCAATGAACGGAAACCTTAACCTTCCCCAGATAATCCTTCATGCTCGATGACATTGATGATAGGATGCTGCCATGCTGCCGGACGCTCATGTGAAATATGCGTGGCATCGCCTTTAGATATCAGATAATATTTTAAATAGAAATAGCCGAATTGAGGTAAGCAGAATGGATGATTCTAAATTAGTGTATTCAACTGAAACAGGTAGAATCTGCCCAGCGTGTCAAAAACCGGTTTCGAAATGCAGCTGTCAAAAGAAAAAATCAAGCACTCAAACAAGCATAAAGTATGATGGCATCATTCGGGTTCAGCGTGAAGTTAAAGGACGCAAAGGCAAAACGGTGACCACCGTCGCCGGCTTTCAAATTCCGGCCGATGAATTAAAACTGCTTGCCACCCAGTTAAAGCGCTGCTGCGGGACAGGTGGTTCGGTGAAAGAGGGCATTATCATCATTCAGGGCGATCACCGCAGCACGTTGATCACCGAATTAATGAATCGGGGGTTTAAAGCAAAGGTCGCCGGTGGATAGAAACCGGTATTGCAGAGCAGGCCGCAACAAAAACCCCGGCACCCCATGTTGCTATTAAACCCTTTACCTTTAGGCAAATTTCATCCATAATTATACCTGAAAGTGTGTGAAAGACAATCAATTGGTCATGTATTTACTGGGCGAAAAGTATATCGATGCCGTCCGGGATATTTCTTCTTCACAAAACGCCAAGGTGGTGGTGCTGCCGGCCGATCTTCCGGCCGCGGTCAAAGGGCTCCTGAATACCGCCGCTAAATCCGTCTGATTACACCGGTTGTCATAAAATTGAAATGGTGACGCGACATTTGCCCTAAAGTCTTCAGGTAATAGCGTGATCTTAGAATAGGAGATTATTCGTTTTGCAGCTTTTTCTCATATTTTTCGACAAGGTCTCGAATGGCTTCTTCCAGTAAACGGCCCAGAGACTTTTCCGTATCAACCGCAAGGTGCTTTAATTCCTTGATACAGTTTAAATCAATACTTGTTGAAAATATCTTCTTTTGCCCCATGATCAGAACAATACACGATTCTAATAAAAATTGCAATAAAGATAAATAATATACTTTTATTAAAGAAATAAAGTATATCATATATAAATAAATAAAACTTTATTTAATTCTTATTAAAAAGATTGCTGGTGCCGGAGAGATTGTGTTTGAGTTTTGCAGGCTTAAACTTGCGCCATGATTAGGGTGATATTGGCCAGGCCGCCCGCCTCTAAGGCCGCTTTCACCAGCGATGATCTTTTCGCTCTTTCCTCTTTTAGAAGCCCGTCTAAGGCCGATCGAACCCTATGCGGCATTTCAGCGGGAGTTCTGGCTTCCTTTCACGGTCTTTGACGTCGGCCTCGCCGCCCTCCTCAATTGACATAAATCCAATGGTATGTCAGGATAACACAAGTTAAAATTCGGTCGCTTTCGCAGGTTCCCGCGGATCAACTTTAGCACTAACATAAAACCGGATTCCTGCATGAAAGCCGCCGAACTGTCCGCTTCTGGAGGACTCGGGCAAAATTCAGGTCAAAACGCTGAACCTTCAACCTAAAGAACGGAAAACAGGCTTATGAGCACTGATGCGCGGCAGAAAGTATTACGATACCGGTGGCTGATTTTTTGGATTTTATCCTTTGGGTATGTCATGGTCTATTTCCACCGGCTTTGTCCGGCCGTGGTGGCTGAAGATATGCGGCGTGATCTGTCTGCCGGAGGGGGACTGCTGGGATTATTGGGGTCGGCTTATTTCTATCCCTATGCCCTGATGCAACTTCCCGCCGGGCTGCTATCTGATTCCTGGGGTCCGCGCAAAACCATAAGTCTGTTTTTCTGTGTCGCATTTGCCGGTTCTGTGTTTCTGGGGATGGCTCCTAACGTTTATGCAGCCATTGTGGGGCGCGCGATTGTGGGGGTGGGGGTGGCCATGCTGTTTGTGCCCACCCTAAAAGTTCTGGCCGAGTGGTTTCGGGTTAAGGAATTTGCCATGATGACCGGAATCCTCATGGCCATGGGGGGAATCGGGTCTTACAGCGCTGCCACTCCCCTGGCTTATATCAGCAATTGGATCGGCTGGCGCCAGTCTTTTGTGCTGGTGGGAATTTTCACCCTGGTTCTGGGGGTTCTGGTCTGGGTCTTTGTGCGCGACCGGCCGGCGGACAAAGGGTGGCCGTCCTTATCTGATCCGTCAGAACCCGTTCCGCAATCCATCCCGCTCATCCAGGGGGTAAAAATGGTTCTATCACAGCCTTATTTCTGGCCTCTTTCAAGCTGGTTCTTTTTTACTTTTGCCTTTTTCTTCTCTTTCATCGGCCTGTGGGGTGGGCCATTTCTGATGCAGGTTTACGGCCTGAGCAAGCCCCAGGCCGGAAACATCCTATCCATGGCGGCCATCGGAATGATTGTGGGCAGCCCATTGTTAAGCTATCTGTCCAACAACCTGTTCAAGGCCCGCAAACCGGTTCTGATTCTAACCAGCATACTAATTTGCATGATTACCGGTACCCTTTATTTCTTCAGCCAGAGCCTCCCTGTCTTTGTGCTATATCTAATATGTTTGGCAATCGGGATTTTTGCGGGCGCGGTTGCCACCATCGGTTTCATCACGAACAAGGAGCTGTTTCCGGTCTCCATCGCAGGGACTGCCACGGGGTTGGTCAATTTTTTTCCCTTTCTCGGTGGCGCCGTTTTTCAGGTCATCCTGGGGACTGTGCTGGACAGCCAGGGGCTTACCGCTTCCGGCGGTTTTGCCTTATCAGGTTTCAGGTATTGCTTGCTGGTGCTTTTTATGTGTGGGTTGGTGGCCTTGGTTTCCAGCTTTTTTCTCAAGGAAACCCTGCAACCAGACTTATGCGCCAATTCCGCAAAATAATCCAGATCGATATGGTCAGCTTCCATTGTCTTTAAGGTTTCCGGGGGAGGCAACAGCGGAGTATTGAAGATTGAAGAATGAATACTGGGTCGTTTATCTGGTTCGATGTTCGGATAAGTCTTTATATTGCGGGATCAGCAATGATTTTCAGCGCAGGCTGAAAGAACATAATTCAGGCAAGGGGGCCAAGTATACTCGATCGCGAAGACCCGTTGAGCTAGTTGATATCAGCCCTGAAATGCCAAAGCCGGAAGCACTTAAACTGGAATATCGCATAAAGAAAATGCCGGCTGATCAGAAAATATCCGAATTAAATCGGATGCAGCCTGAACTTATAATCAAACGCGATTTGCATAGCTTGAGGCATGATATCCGGGCGAAAGTTAAAATAATTGACAAACTGATAAAAGAGATTTAAATGTTCATCAAAATTTGGGCCTGGTTATGGCTGATTTTCAGGGCGAATTGATAGCAATGCAAAATAAAAAAGGAGGTAATCGATGAAGGAAGTACAAAAGCTTTTAAAAATGGTATCTGATGGTCTTAAGACTCTGGCGCAGGGTGTTGAAGCGATTGCAGAAAAGGTTGATGAAACCGCTAAACCCAAAAGCGCTGGTAAGGCTGAAAGTAAAAAACAGTCAGCACCTGTGAAATCGCCAAAGCCTGCCAGCAAAAAAGCAAGATCCGTTAAAAAGGCGGTACCCAAAGTTGAACGAGAGAAAACTGCCAAGCCGGCTACAGCAGTTGATACCGTGCTGAATATAATCAGCCGCTCCCCAAAAGGCGTAAATACTGCGGCTATTAAAACCAAGACAGGCTACGACCAGAAAAAAATTTCCAATATAATCTATAAGCTTAAAAAACAAGGCAAAATCAATGCGATACAAAAGGGTGTCTATGTGAAATCCTAATTCTGAAGGAAAACGAACCATGTTAGATATTCTGGAAACCATCAAGGCAAGAGATCCGCATGAGAGGGAATTTTACCAGGCCGTAATGGAAGTTTTAGAAAGCGTTAAGCCAGTGCTGGATCAAAATCCACAATACCGTCAGGCCGCGGTTTTAGACAGAATCGTCGAACCCGAGCGGATCGTCACCTTTCGCGTTCCCTGGATAGATGATCAAGGCCACGTCAAAGTTAATCGCGGGCTATGTGTGGAAATGAGCAGCGCCATCGGGCCTTACAAGAGCGGATTGCGTTTTCACCCTTCTGTAAATCAGAGTATTTTAAAGTTTCTGGCATTTGAACAGGTCTTTAAAAACGCTCTGACGACCCTGCCGCTGGGCGGGGGGCGGGCGGCTCCGACTTCGATCCCAAAGGTAAATCTGATGATGAAATGATGCGGTTTTGTCAGAATTTCATGACCGAACTCTATCATCATATTGGTGTCGATACGAACATAGTAACCGGTGATATCGGAGTCGGGCCAAGAGAAATCGGTTATCTCTTCGGCATGTTCAAAAAATTGCGCAACGAGTTTGCCGGTGCATTGACCGGTAAAGGCCTGAACTGGGGCGGCAGCCTGATTCGCGCCCAGGCGGCCGGCTACGGCTGTGTCTACTTTGCCGCCGAAATGCTCGCCACACGCAATATGACCTTTGATGGCCTGAAATGCCTGGTATCCGGCTCCGGCAACGTGGCCCAGCACACCGCGGAAAAATTAATCGAGCTTGGCGCCAAAGTGATTACGCTTTCTGATTCCTCCGGGTATATTCATGATCCGGAAGGTCTCGATAAAGACAAGCTGGCTTATGTCAAGATGTTGAAAAATTTCAGGCGCGGCAGAATTCAGGAATACGCCGATAAGTATCCCGGGGCTGTCTATATGGCAGTTGATCACAACCTGGATTTTAATCCCCTGTGGAGCCACCGCGCGGCCTGTGCCTTTCCCTGCGCCACCCAAAACGAAGTCAGCGAAAAAGACGCCTACAACCTCATTAATAACAATATCAAGCTGGTCTGCGAGGGAGCCAATATGCCTTGCACGCCGGAGGCCACGGATATCTTTTTAGACAAACCCATGCTGTACGGTCCAGCAAAAGCAGCCAACGCCGGCGGGGTTGCCGTATCCGGTCTTGAAATGGTTCAGAACAGCATGCGTCTGAACTGGCTCGGCGAGGAAGTCGATCAACGGCTTAAAATTATCATGAAACAAATCCATCAAACCTGCCTGGAGGCTGCTGCGGCATATGGCACTCCGGGCAATTATGCCAACGGCGCAAACATCAAGGGCTTTGTGAAGGTAGTAGAGGCAATGCTGGATCAGGGCGTGGTTTGAGACTATTGAATATCGAAGAATGAAGATTGAATATTTGAGGAATTCTATCGTTTTTCAATCTACAATATTCATTTCTATTTCCCCAAAGCGCTGTACCTTGCACCGGGCAACTTCTACTTCCTGCCCCGCAACTCGCAACCCGCAACCAGCGACGCGCGGCCTGCAACCCTTATCGAGCCTTGTCGGTCAGGTTAAAAAATGGCATAAGAGATTATGGAGCAATTTTTAGCCAACGACACGACCTTGATTCAGCACATCATTCAGGTACTTAATGTTCAAGCCGGGCCAAATAACATTTTTTCGAATCTGCCGTTAGATTCCGAGGCTGCCGCCGCTGTTTTATTGCTGCTGGGACCCCGGGCAAATCGTCATCAAAACAACAGCGAGCCCTGCCTCATTTTAAACAAACGATCATTAAAAGTCAGACAACCCGGGGATCTTTGTTTTCCCGGCGGAGGTGTCGCCCCGCGGCTTGATTCACAACTTGCGAAAATATTTTCCCTGCCGGTCACCTCCCTTGGCCGCTGGAAATATTGGCCTCAGTGGAAGCAGGCCCACCCCCAAACGGCCGGGTTCCTATCTCTTTTCTGGGCCACCGGTTTGCGGGAAAGTTTTGAGGAAATGCGGTTAAATCCGTTTGGTGTTAAATTTCTAGGACCGCTGCCGCCGCAGCCTTTGGTGATGTTCCGGCGTGTCATTTATCCGATGGCCGCCTGGGTTCAGCGGCAGAAAAGATTTTTCCCGAATTGGGAGGTGGACAAGATTGTCTATATTCCGCTAAAGGATTTGCTGGATGCCGCTAATTATCGCCGCTATCGCCTGTGCGTACAACCTGACGAAAATGATCCATCATCAAATTCAGTTCAGGACTACCCCTGTTTTTATTTCCAGAGTGAGAGCGATACGGAAATCCTGTGGGGGGCGACTTATCGAATCGCCACGTTATTTATGGAATACATATTCGGCTTTGAACCGCCTAGCCTTGAAACCCTTCCGGTTGTCGAGGGCCGGCTGGACCAAGCCTATCTGACGGGACAAAAATGACGGGGTACTGGAGTATTGGAGCAATGGAGTAATGGGAAAAGAAATTCCGAGCATTTATTGGTCATAATAGTGTTTTGCCTGCGCCATCCAGAGTTTGTTGTTACAAAATCACTCGGACCGAGCAAAGACCGAATTGCCATAGGCACGAAAAAATGATGCATGGTTCCCAGCTCGATTTCCACCCTTCACTGCACCACTCCATCACTCCATTACGCCATCAATCCGGCAATATATTATACTGGCAAAGCTATTGAACTGTGATCTGACCCTGAGCCCCTGGATCTCAATCATGGGCCAAAAATTTTCTTGCAATTTAAAGAAGAATTCTATAATATACGAACAGAAGAATTCGAGAATATAAGAAAGGAATTGCCCGCATGCGAAAAATTGCTGTTGCCATGGCCAAAGGCGGGGTGGGAAAAACCACCACTGCCGTGAATCTGGCCTATGGGCTTGCCGCGCAGGGAAAACGGGTATTGCTGGTGGACTGCGATACCCAGGGCCAGGTCGCTAAATTTTTAGGGGAAAAACCACGCTACGGACTTTATGAATTCATTACCGAGCGTCTGGAAGACGGGCAACCCATCGCCAGAAATGATACCATTCATCCCACCCGGCCCAACCTATGGATTCTGGATGGCGGCATCCGGCTGGTGGAATTGAAAAACTGGCTGGGGGAGCAGCCCCGGGAGATTCGGCAAACCGTTCTGGCCCAAAAACTGGTCCCCAAAGAAGGTCGCTGGATTTTTTGATTTTTGATTGCGCGCCGGGCTGGGATGTGCTCAGCGTCAACATCCTCATGGCGGCAACTGAAGTGCTGTGTCCGGTTGCCTTGCAGGGCCCTTCGCTGCAGGGTTTGAAAACTTTTTTCAGGTACCTGCAATCGGCTCAGAAATTAAACCTCGATTTGCGGCTGGAATACATATTGCCGACGATGTTTGATCGCAGAACGCGGCACAGCCAGGAAATTTTCGACCAGCTTCAGAAATATTTCAGCCGGCAACTATGCGATCCCATTCACTACAATGTTCGTTTGTCCGAAGCCCCGGCCCACGGGCAGACTATATTTGAATACGACGCCCGGGCCCAGGGCGCCCGGGATTACCAAAATTTAATCAGGAGGATTATAAACCATGGCGACCGACAGGAAAAAAACACCTGATTTTTTCGATGAAGACGGGTTGGACCCGGTGGAAACCGCCACGGGATACCCGCCATGCGCCGCAAGACAAGCCTGCGCTTCATCCGGAGCAGCAGGCAATGCCGGCCCGGCCGGTGAAACAGCCGTCAAAAAGAAAGCCGGATTTTATCTTTCCGTTGATCTCCTCAACCGGTTTAACCACAAGTTTCACGAATTAAAGCTGGCCGGTGTTGCCATCGACAACAAGTCCACCCTGCTGGAGGCGGCCCTTGGCTATGCGCTGGACGATATGGACAAAGGGGAGGAAGCCAGGTGCTGAAAAAGATTGGCAGGTGAGGCGGGGCGGGGTACGGGTTGTAGGTTGCGGGGTGCGGGTTGCGGGGTACGGGGGGCGGTGTGCGTTGCGGGAGACGAAATATCTTTGAAAGATCGATGGCCAATGCTGAAAGCTCAAAGGTGGAAGGTTTTATGAACTCAGCATTTTTATATTTGCCCCATCTTCCCAACTTCCGCATTCCGACTTCCGACTTGGATACTCTCTCGATTTAATTCATCACGGCAATCATCAAGCCACTTAAGCATTTCTTTTAAGTCAAAAGGTTTATGGAATATATAACAGCCAAGCGCATGGGCAGATTTTAAATCGGAATCCGTCCAGTCGGCTGACATGAGGGCGCGATATTTTAACTTACATCCTTTTTGCTGGCGCTCTTTAATGAGATCCAAGCCACTTTTCGTCGGCATGTTGACATCTGAAATGATGACATCTGCGCAGGCAAAATCTGCGGGACACGTCAGATCAACTGAATCAAAAGCCTGGCACATTTCAGGGCTCGAAAAAGCGAAAACTTCGTATCCCCGCTCACTGAAGATATTTTTAAGTGTAGAACGCAGGATGTCATTATCTTCATATATTAAAATTTTGGGTATCAATTGGTCTCCTTAGGTTACACGCCAAATCGGCTTGCCAGTGATTTTCGGTATCAATTTTCAAAGTTTAAAAGTTCGATCTCTTTCCATATAACGGAGTCGTCGTCCAGGTTTCCCATGACGTTAACCCTATCTCCTTCAGCGGCCTGATCGAGAAAATCGCTGGGGATTGCGGTGCCGACCTCCGATATCTGCTCGACATCGATCTCAACCCCGAAAATCGAGATGATCGGCGCATTGATCTTGATGTCGCCTATCTGGCCCTGCAGCTTGACCTTGCTGCGTTCTTTTTTGTTTACCTTTACCTGGCCGGCGACAACATATTCCATCCCGGCTGCGTAGCCGAGGATTTTGACATGCTGCCCCGGGTTGATCTCAGACAACTCGCTTGCCTCGCCGAATATCTTGGTGGCGCTGTTGATGCGGACAACCAGGGGGCTGAGTCCGCTAAGTGTGATCTCTCCCGGGTTTAGGTGAACCGTTGCGACCCGGCCCTCGATGTCAACCTTATCCTTTGCTTTGACTTCATCGGCCAAAACCACACCTTGGGACAGGGCGCCTTTAACCAATAGTCGGGCACCCGGGATGATGTCATCGGGAGTCAGTCCGACAAATTCAGTTGCCTCGTCGGTTTGAACCGCGGTGCTACCCAGGATGAATTCATCTGCTGACCATACCTGGGAGACGATGCCTTCGATATCGACGTTGTCAGCGTCCTCGACACCCAGCTCGTTTTCGATCTCAAGTGTACCGGCCACCAGAATGCCGTTTTCATCCAAAATTCCGTGAACGATCACCAACTGACCGGCGGCCGGCATCGGATAATTTTTTATTTCAGAAATGTTAACCACCAGTTGATTGATGCTGAACGTTAGCTGATCAATTATTGTCGTGACGATACCTTTAACCCTTACCTCGGTATCGGGTTCCAGAGTTTCGGCGATTTTTTTGATATAGGTGGCGTGAATCCGGCCGACTGCGTCCGGCCATCCGCTGACTTCAAGGACATTGTTTTCAGCAATGTGATTGAAGGTTGTATTTTTTTCGAATTGGGTCTCATCGTCTATGATCACGGATTGACCCAATATCGAGAGAATTTTGCCAACTGAATCAATGGGCGTAATGCTTTGCACGGGTCCGTTGAGGTTGCTGCTGAAAACGATCTGCTCGGCGATAGCCTTACCGTCAGTGGGATACTTGGCCTCAACCCGCACCACCATGCCGATTGCTAAAACACTGTCGACAGTTGAATTTTCGGTATCGATCAATTCGCCGTTGATAATTACCTCAGCATCTTCCGTATTGTAATCGACATCATTGACGATGACACTGCCAAAGCCGGTGATTGCGCCGACTGTGATGCCGGTGCCGCCGATGCCGCCGCCGGCCAGTAAGTCGCCGCCACCGCCGCCACCGCCGCCGCCGCCACTGCAGGCCATGAGCATCATCAGCGCCAGAACAAGGTAGGCTTTGGGCCCAATGTGTTGTCTGATCGTGTGTGGAAACATTGTATTCTTAGTCCCTTTCATCATATTCTTCATAGGGCTCTTCGAAATAGTAAATTCCGAGGCCTGCGATATTGCGGCCGGTGCCGGATACATCGGGACCGGAATCCCGATCGCGATCGGAAAGCCAGGCATCCAGTTTTTCCAATAATTTTTGGGCCGGATTCGGCGGACAGTTTGCGAAAAGCCGGCAGAAAATCCTGCGGCAGGTTGTCGTACAGAACCTTGCGCTGGTAATAAGGGCCCCGTTCATCCGGTGCCAGATTGTGCTGAATCGATGCGATCAAATGCGCGACATCCGTGCCGAGGATATGAATTTTCATGTTTTCATCACCGGCCGGCAGATAGGCGCTGGCCAGCAGATGCACCCGGTCATCGTTTGCACGCACCGCGGCTCCCACCCGCATCAATTCGTCCAAAATAGCGCGAAACGGCATATCGCCGCTGTATTTTTTGACCAGGTCTTGAAAGGTGACTCCCGGGCCGGTGACCGGCAAATCTGCCGGACCACCTTTTTTACTGCGGAAGGCTTTATCGCGGCGCCAGCCGGCGATTACCCGAGCTGCGCGGTTGTAGCGTTCACTGCTTGCCTGATCATCGGGTACGGGCAGCCCGGACACCCGTTTGACTTCTTTGCGGTTTAGGCCGGTAATTACGGACACACGCGAAATGGTTTGTTTGCGGCCTTCGATGGCAAAATCACGATTGGCAACATCCACAAACAGCCATTTGGCCAGATCGGCAAAGGTGCCGTAGGATATACCGTTGCGTATCAGAATGTGAATCAGCGGACGCAGGATGCGGGCGATCGCCGCATAGAGTGCCCGGCTTTTCGGGTCTGCCATAAGACGTGTGGCCTTGATTTGATGGAAAGATAGATGGCTCTCTAAATTTGGGAAATATTTCCCAAATATATTTTCGATTGTCAAGTAAAATTTTAATCATGCAGACCATATTTAAGGAATGGGAGGTGGTCGCTGGATGGTAACTTACTGAGTCCAGCATAAATCACTATACATGGTGGACTAACATTAAAAAAATATTTTCACCGCAGAGTTCGCCGAGAGCGCAGAGAAAAGCATTATTTTTACTTGTACCTTTGCGATTTCTCCTCTGCGTGCTCTGCGATCTCGAGCGAAGCGGGCGGTGAAATCGTGTCTAAACAATTATGACCTCATTAGTAACTCCGAAATTTAGGTGAAATATCAAAAAAAAGATTAAGAAATTTAACGTTTTCCCGATAAAACAATTCAGGTAATTGGAATAGAATTTTGTGTTCCAATAAATCAGGCGATTAGGAGGCAGTCATTAATGAAAATATTGCTGATGATCAACAACACTGTGCTCAAAGAGTATTTAATCGATCAAAATGAAACAATCATTGGAAGAGATAGCAACTGTGATATCCAGATAGATAATATCGCTGTTTCGCGAGAGCATGCCCGCATTACCAAAGAGCATTCGCGCATTACCAAAGGTCCCGGTGACTATTTTGTGGAAGACATGGGCAGCATAAACGGCATCTTTGTCAATGGACAAAAGGTCATCAAGAAGTTACTTAATACCGGCGATGAGATAACCATTGGAAAATATTTCATGGAGGTCCACTTTGAAGACGATCCGGCGACAGCGATTGATCCGCAAATAGATAAAGTATACAACACCTACAGGATGGGGCCGAACGATTTTGAAAAAATTTTTGAAAAGCATTCCAAATAAAAAGGGTTTACAAGCTCTAATGCTCATAAACCCTTGAAATTGCTGGTAGGCGGTACTGGATTTGAACCAGTGACTTCTACCGTGTGAAGGTAGCACTCTCCCACTGAGTTAACCGCCCGTATCGATTTTATCGATCCTACTTAATAATGTGTTTCGGACTTTAAATCAAGCGCTTTTTGTAATTGATTGCAATATCACATCAATGCTGCGAATTTATAGTCGCGCCGTCGCTAGGCATTCTCCCCGCTGGGTTTATCTGCGGATTCCTCCAGCGGATGCTCCGGCTCGTCCGTCATCAGACTTTCATGGGCGTTTTCGGCTTCTGGTGGCGGAACAGACCGAATCCGGATGACCCGGGGCTCTTCCAGCCTCGCGAAATCATCTGTTTGCGGGCTGTCTTCTGCCGCTTGATGGTCCGCGGCAGGTACCCCGACCGTTGCAGAATTTTGCGGGGCGTCTGCTTCTGCTTCATTATTTTCGGCAGGCTTCTCCAGCGGCTCGGTTTCGGCGGATGATTCCGGTTCACCTTCGATGTCTTCTGTTGATTCCAACGCGATCGTTTCTTCGGATTCGGTGAGCGACGCCCCGAGTTCTTCGATTTCTTTGGGCGTTGGCAGGTCCTTGAGATTTTTTAGATCGAATACTTCCAGAAAATGCTTGGTCGTCGCGTAAATCAACGGCCGGCCGGCAATTTCACGGCGGCCCAGCACCCGGATTAATTTACGTTCCAGCAGTGCGCGCAGCACGCCGCCGCAATCCACTCCCCGCAAATGTTCAATGTCACTGCGAATGATGGGCTGCTTATAAGCGATAATGACCAGGGTCTCCAACGCGGCCTTGCTCAGACGCAGCGGCCTGGGTTGGATCAGTTTTCGGATCCATTCCTTATATTCGGGCCGGGTACGGATCTGAAAGCCGCCCGCGACTTCGTCCAGGTAAAAACTCCCCGGACGGGCATCATACTCGGCTGCCAGGGCGGCCAATGCATCTCTTATTTCATTGGTTTCCGCCAGGGCGATGATTCTTTTGATCCTATCGACCGTGAGCGGTTCTTCAGCCACAAACAACAGGCTTTCGATGATATGCTTAATGTTTTCCATTACAAATAAAATACTCGAATGATACCGGTATTTAAGTTCTGGACAATGCGGATCAGGGTCAGTTTAACCATCTCCAGAATGGCCAGAAAGGTGATAATGACCTCGCGTCTGTCCGGATTATCAGAGAACAGCTCCAGGAAGGTTATTGACCCTTTGGTCTCAAGGATGTCCACAATTTGGGAAATTTTATCCTTAACTGATATCTCATCGGCCGTCATTTCCACCCGGTGTTCGTCGGGTATCCGATCAAGTATTTTCTGAAAGGCATCAATCAGCTCAAATAGACCGATTTTGATAAACTCATCATCCGGACTACTTATAAATTCGTCACGACTGGGATTTCGGATAAATGTTTGATCACCCAGCAAATTTCGCTCGACCAGCTGATCGGCAACCGATTTCATCTGCAGGTATTCCAGCAGCGGTCGGGTCAGTTCCAGCCTGGGGTCCTCTTCTTCCTCTTCATCACCGTCATGGACCGGCAGCAGCATGCGGGATTTTATCTGGGTCAGGGTGGACGCCATAACAATAAAATCACCGGCAAAATCAACGTTCATGGCCTTCATCCATTCGACATACTGAAGATATTGCCCCGTAATCAGCGCGATGGGAATATCATAGATATCCAGCTCATTTTTTTTAATCAGATGAACCAGCAGGTCCATGGGACCTTCGAATACATCTTCAAGCTGGATCTGGTATAATGTTTCTTGCATAGCGTTTTCTACTATGGCGGCACTTAATTTTTTGATTTAGCGATTGTATAAGGATGCATGAAATTCCAAAATACAAATCCCAAATAACAAATAATAACCAATGACCAAAAGCACAAATTCGAAACAAGGGATGTATCGTCGAGCTGACGAATTAATTAGTTTCGGTCATTGAGATTTTGAATTTGGAATTTATTTGTAATTTGGTGCTTGAGATTTGGAATTTTGATCGCAATATTCACCCCAATACTGTCCTATCTGTTTGACTCTAATGTTAAATTTTTACTGCCGCCCTAACCACCTCCATGGTTTCACGGGCTACTGATGCGGGCTTTGTTGCTGCCTGCGACCATGATTTCTTCCACCAGTTCGGGTCGCTGCTCGTAGTAGGCGCGCTTTTCGCGAATCGGGTCGAGGGCGGCAATCAGTCCCCGGGCCATTTTTTGCTTGCATTCAACGCAGCCGATCCCTGCGCTGCGGCACTGCTCGTCGATTTCTTTAACCGTTTGCGGGTCGGTGTAGAGCTTGTGAAAATCATAAACGTTGCACACGTCGGGATTGCCGGGATCGCTGCGTCGGGCACGCTGAGGATCGGTGATCATGCTGCGATACTTTTTTGCTGATTTCATCCGGCACTGTCCGACAAAAAGATTGCATTGCCATAGCTTTTGCTCATTTTGCGCCGGTCGATCCCCAGTATCTTGGGGGTTTCAGTCAAAATCAATTCGGGTTCCGGAAACACATCGCCGTAGAAATGATTAAAGCGCCGCGCAATTTCCCGGGTGATTTCCACATGGGGCGCCTGGTCCACGCCCACCGGGACACCATAGGGGCGATAGATAATGATGTCGGCGGCCTGCAGCACCGGATATCCTAGAAAACCGAAAGTAGATAAATCCTTATGGTTCAGTTCGCCGATCAGTTCTTTGTAGGTTGGATTGCGCTCCAGCCAGGGCACCGGGGTGATCATAGACAGCAGCAGGAACAGCTCGGCATGCTCTTTGACCAGGGATTGGACAAACAGCGTGCTTTTTTCCGGTGTCAATCCGGCACTGAGCCAGTCCAATATTATTTCTTTCCTGTTTTTTTTTATGGCGTCGGTATTTTCGTAGTCACTGGTTAAGGCATGCCAGTCGGCAATGAAAAAATAGCAATCATATTCGTCCTGCAGGTCAACCCAGTTTGCCAGTGCGCCCAGCAGATTGCCCAGGTGAAGCGGGCCGGTCGGTCGCATACCGCTCAAAATTCGTTTCTTCGGGTTCATGAATATATTTTTCTCCTCCTGGTCCGGACCAGCCGGATTTGATAATTGAAGATTGAACATTAAAACTTCTATTTATAGCAGATCCGTTGTCATGTGAAAACAAAAAACGTCTTAAAGTTTTTTAATATATCGACGGGCAAAATTGATTTCGTCATTTTCCGTCTTGAGCTTGCCGTCCAGCCTGGCGTCTAGAACGGCCTCCAGGACTTTCCGGTAGATCGGTCCGGGTTCAAGTCCCATTGTCTTCAAATCTCTGCCTTTCAGCGTGATCTCGATCCGGCGCAGGTCGGTAAAAAAATGGGATATGGCTTTTTTCACCTTTTGTTTTTTGGCGGCCGCCATCATATACAGGATCAGTTCGGATTTGAATCCGGTCAGCTTGCGGTAAAGCACGCTGCCCGGTTGCGGCAGATTTTTCTCGAGCCAGAATAGACATTCGTCGGCTTTAAAGCGTTCGACGCAAAACGTTTTGCAATCCTCGGGTGCCAGTTCAAATCGGTCGGCATATCTCATGGGACCGACGGCTGTTACACTGATGAATCAGGGCCAAAAAATAAACGACCCACTTCTTATAGGATTCCTCCAGAAAAAGCAAATCATGCCAGCTCAGGACTTTTTTTATCGAATGCAGCAGCGCGATGAAAAACTTATCCAGTTTAACGCAAGGGTGAACCACTTTCAGCAGATCAAAATCATTGAGTCGAATGATGGCGGCCACCGGATTCTCTTCTTCCAGGATGAGGCGTAGTTCGCTGAATACCCGTTTGCCGCTCAGGCCTCTGAAAAAATCCATGTTGATGGCGTTGGTAATCAGACCGACGGTTAATTTGCCGATGGTGAATCCAAAACGCTGCTCAAAGCGAATGGCGCGAAAAACCCGGGTCGGATCTTCCACAAAGCTCAAGTTATGCAAAACGCGGATGATTTTTTCTTTGATATCTTTGCGGGCGGTAAAAAAATCGATCAGCGTACCGAATTTTTCCGGATTCAATTGGATGGCCAGGGTGTTGATGGTGAAATCGCGCCGGTACAGATCGAGCTTGATCGAACTCATTTCCACCACCGGCAGGGCTGCCGGAAATTTATAGTACTCCATGCGGGCCGAAGCCACATCGATTTTAAACCCATCCTGAAAAATAATTACGGCGGTCCCGAATTTTTCATGGGTATGGATTCGGGCGCCCACCAAACCGGCATATTTTCTGGCAAAGTCGATCCCGTCTCCCTCAATAACAATATCGAGGTCCTCATCGCTGCGATACAAAAACAGATCCCTGACAAATCCACCGACGGCGTAGGCCCCATAGCCGTTTTCATCTGCAACCTCACCGATTTGCCTTAAATTTTGGATCAGGTTGGATGAAAGACGCTCTTTCATAAAGCGCAGAACATTGCGTGTGTGGGCGGGAGCCGGTTCCTTGAAGGAGTCGCGGGTCTCATCTGAATTCGGCTGAGACTGTCGCACCAGAATATTGAGCAGATCGGTGCGGGTGATGACCCCGGTGATGGTCGAATCTTCCATAACCGGTAATATCCGCTGTTTGTTGTCGATGATTTTTTCTTGGATTTCCAGCAGATCGGCTTGTGGGTCAACCGTGGCCACTTCCGTGTTCATGTAGTCCCTTACCGCAGCCTGGCCTAGCTTATGGTAAAGTACTTTTTCGATTACCTGACGCGTGATGTAGCCACATAGCGTATCGCTGGAATTCGTTTTTTCCGTGACCAGCAGGGCATTGACATTATAGCGGGTGATGATGTCCTTGGCATCCTGACAGGAAATATCGGCCGGGGTGGAGATGGCCGGAGACGACATCAAGTCCTTTGCCTGACGTCGGGTTTTGATTTTGCTGTAGAGCACCTCGATCAGTCTGGTTTCGGTCTGGGCCAGAGTTTTGCCCTTAATTGACGCTGCGGCCGCGTAGACATGACCGCCACCGCCCATGGCCGTCAAAATGGCCCCGACATCCACTTCGTTGATTCTGCTGCGCGCCACCACATAAATTTTATTTTCCATTCGCGCAATGGCGAAAATGGCATCGAGGTTCTCCATTTTTACCATTTTTTGAACGAGAAAGGCGAAATCCGGCATATATTTTTCCATCGTAACACTGGTCACGACAATTTCGAGGCCATTGATATGATAGCGGGTAACCGCCTGAATCATGTCATTTAAGAGGACAACCTGCTGCGGACTCAATTCCCTGGCGATTAAATCAGAGACAACATTCAGGTTGGCACCCCGGGAAAGCAGATACGCGGCCGCTAAAAAATCTCGTTCGGTTGTCGACGGAAACGTAAACGATCCGGTGTCTTCGTATATCCCCAGACACATGATCGTGGCTTCGTCGGCTGAAATCTGAATTTCTTTCTGCCGAATAATTTCTGATAAAATAGTCACATTGGCACCGGTCTTCCCATGGATTTCGAGATCACCCTTGATATCCTCACCGGATGCGGGATGATGATCGTAGATGTGGATTTCGACATCAGACCTTTTCAGCAGCTTACTGAGTTTGCCGATACGGCCGGGGTGTCGGGTATCAACCAGAATCAACCGTTTTACCCCCTTAAGGTCGATATTATTGATATCCACCATGTTAAAAAGATAGGCCAGCGAGCTGATAAAGAAATTTTTCAGGTTTTTTTCCTGGGAGCCGGGAAATACCACGAGCGCTTTTGGATACAACTTTTGAGCGGCCAGCATAGATGCCAGGGCGTCAAAATCGGCATTCACGTGGGTCGTTATTATCGAGAGGTCGGTGTCGTTAACTTTTTTCCCCGGTTTTGGCACGGTCTTCTCCCTTCAGCTTATGATCAGCAATATCTCAGGTTACCATAATTAAAAAGGTATTGCCAATAGCATATTGTTGGTTGCGGCAGGTTCTATTATATTGAAAATATAACTAATACCGAATAATTCCAAATCGTCTTGATTCTTGACATCCAGCCGTCGCTATAATATGATTATCCCAATAAGGACACCGGAAAGCGTTGCGATTAATATTTTAAAAAAATTTAAGTTTTTTCCTCTCCGGCCGATAAAGGTTCTGAATACCAAATTGTCGGCTAAGATACCTGCCGGGTGCCAAAAATCGAACTTTTTAAGCATATTGTTTTAGTGGACCAAATCTAAAAGCGGAAGCCAAGCGCCGGCAATTGCGTCTTATCAAAATTTCCAGGGAGGATTGAATATGCCAGTTTATCAATGGGTGGGCAAAAACAGAAAGTCGGAAGTTAAAAAAGGTGAGCTGGAAGCTGCCAGTCAAGCAGCTGCCAATGCTCAACTGATTCGGCAACAGATAACACCCACCAAAATCAAGCCAAAACCCAAAGACCTTTTTGAAAACGTCGCTTTTCTCCAACCCAAGGTCAAAGAGCGTGACATCATACTTTTTGCCCGGCAGTTTTCGACTATGATTGATGCCGGTCTGCCGATTATTCAATGTCTGGACATTCTTTTCAGTCAGCAGGCCAATGTCACCTTTAAAAAGATGCTCAAGGATATTAAAGAGTCCGTTGAAGGGGGCGCAACCCTGGCCGAAGCATTAAAGAAATTTCCCAAACAATTTGATGATCTTTTTGTGAATATGATTGCGGCCGGTGAAGCCGGCGGTATCCTGGATGCAATTTTGAGACGACTTGCGGCTTATATGGAAAAAGCCGCCAGACTCAAGTCCCAGGTAAAAGGCGCCATGACCTATCCCATCGTTACCCTGCTTATTGCAATCGTTGTCTTGGCTGTTATTCTGGTATTTGTGATACCGGTATTTCAGGAGATGTTTGCAGATTTTGGCGGTGAGCTGCCGGTGCCCACTCAAATAGTCGTGGCGATGAGCGATATGGTAAAAAGCAAGATTATTTATATCCTTGTCGCCATCTTTTTATTTGTTATTGCGTTTAAGAAATTTTACAAAACCGAAAAAGGACACGATATTGTGGACGACGTGCTTCTTAAACTTCCCGGTATTCGGGGAACTTTTGCGCAAAGTGGCCGTTTCGAAGTTTACCCGCACGATGGGGACGATGCTCGCCAGTGGCGTGGCCATATTAGAAGCTCTTGATATTGTTGCTAAAACAGCCGGAAATCGATCGGTTGAAAAGGCTATTTACAATGTGCGCTCAGGGATTGCCGAAGGCCGCACCATGGCCGACCCGCTGCAAGAAAGCGGTGTGTTTCCGCCCATGGTTTGCCAGATGATTGGGGTGGGTGAGTCAACCGGCGCGCTGGACGCCATGCTGGAGAAAATTGCCGATTTTTATGATGAGGAGGTTGATCAAGCCGTCGATAATCTGACTTCCTTGATTGAGCCTTTTATGCTGGTATTTTTAGGCGTAACCATCGGCGGTCTGGTAATCGCCATGTATCTTCCGATATTTAAAATGGCCGGCGCCATCGGCTAATCCTAATCCGGCAAATAAATAGAATTGAAAAATGCCGCAAAATTACATTTGCGGCATTTTTTTCCGGTCCGATTGAACCGGTCCGATTGAAATAGACCGTTTCTTTAGAATTTTTGAATCTGTTGGAAATCTCTTGCTTTCCGGTTTTCATACGATTATTTTGGGCCCATCCGGCACTAGCGTCGGGCATAAATCGGCAATTCATTATGGATCGCACACCACAAGCACCTGAAGGGGAAATCAAGTCCAAGTTGAAGTGGTTGATGCTTTTTCGGTTCTTTTTTTCAACCCTGCTTTTGGGCTCCACCATTATTTTGCAATTCGGAGATGCTCCGGCACCGCTGAATTTGCCCATTGTTATATTATATGGCCTTATTGCATCGATCTTTTTGCTGTCATTGGTGTATGCGCTGGCCTTATACCGCCTGAAGCGTCTAATTTTAGTTGCCTATGTGCAGGTTATAATCGATACGTTTATCGTCTCGGTGATATTATTTGTCACGGGCAATTATTCAAGTATTTTCTCCTTTCTGTATCTGGTTGTGATCATTTATTCCAGCATCCTGATTCCTATCCGGGGGACAATGGTCATCGCAGCAATTTGCAGTATCCAGTTCGGCATCCTGATTGATCTCGAGTACTATGGTGTGATTTTGCCCTTCGGTACTAAAGATATGCTTCTGGCGTCAGCCTACACCTGGAATCAGGTCCTATATAAAATTCTGATAACCATGACGGCCTGTTTTGCGGTTGCCTTTCTCAGCAGCTTTCTATCGGAACAAGTCCGCAGAACCCGCCACGAATTGCGAATCATGGCGGATCATGTTAAACGCGTTGATAAAATGGCCGCCATCGGCGAGATGGCGGCCGGCCTGGCCCATGAAATCAAGAACCCGCTGGCTTCCCTGTCCGGCTCGATTCAACTCCTGCGCGAAGATATCCGCTATGATGCGGATCATGACCGATTGATGCAAATTGTTTTACGTGAGGCCGATCGCCTAAGCTCTCTGGCAACCAACTTTTTGCTATACGCTCGACCTCCGGCCGGCAAGGTTGAAGCGCTGGAACTCGAAAAAGTAATAATCGACACGACCGAGCTGTTTGAAAAAGACGCCAGCAACGACGGCCGCATTACGACGACCAAAAACGTTCAACCCGGTATTTGGATTTCCATGGATCCGCTGCATCTGCAACAAATCCTGTGGAATTTGCTGATAAATGCCGCTGATGCCATTGACGGCGAAGGCAACATCCATATCGAGCTGCTTGGTACCAAGAATAAGCAGGCCTATATCAAAATTTCCGATAATGGCTGTGGTATGTCCCAGGATGATATTAATTCGATTTTTGATCCTTTTTTTACCACCAAAGCTTCCGGCACCGGGCTCGGTCTTTCGATTGTCCACCGCATTCTCGAGGGATACGACGCGCTATTGGATGTCGAAAGTGAGATCAACCAAGGGACTACCTTTACCCTGCAATTCAAGCAGCTTGAACGACCCACCCAGCAGAACCCCCGTCATGTTACCCCGTAATAGCTTGGAATCTATAAAGTTGCTGTCTTGATCGAATCATGAAAATTCCAAGCACCAAATTACAAAATCCAAACAAATCCCAATGGCCGAAATCCAAAATTCAAAACGATCAGAACGACCCTGCGGCAGTCGCTAAGTGATGGAACTGTTTTGGTCATTGAAATTTGGAATTTTGATATTATTTGGAATTTGAGTATTGTGATTTGGTATTTAGAGGTATATTCGAGAAGATTATTCTCTTCTAATTGAATCCGCTAGAGCTGATTTTGACGTTCCTTTGAATTTCTAAATCCTTATCTTGACAGTATTTTGCAAATGGGCTACTTAGTAAAATTTAATTTTTGTTTGGGTTCATAACCAGCCTGCGACCAGTCACCAGCGGAAATTAGCGCCGGGTTAACGGCCGGTATAATTTCAAATCGATTGATGAGGATTATGGATAAAAACAGCGATATTTTGCGCCAACGCAAAGATAAAATTGAAGAATTAAAAAATAGCGGTGTCAATCTTTTTCCCAACGGGTTTAACGTTTTACATACTATCCGGGACATTCAAAATGTCATCGAAAATACAACCCAAACCTTGACGGAAGATGGGCCGCTTTTTGTTACGGCCGGCCGTATGATGGCAATCAATAATTTTGGCAAGAGCGCCTTTATTCGGTTCCGGGACCGCACGGGACAGCTTCAGGCTTACGTCCGTAAAGACCGCATTGGAGACGACGCCTACCGTCTTTTTAAGCAGCTCGATATCGGCGATTTTGTGGGGTTGAAAGGCGGGCTGTTTCAGACACGGACCGGTGAGTGGACCCTGCTGGTCAGCGAGCTCGATTTGCTTTGCAAAGCCACGCGGCCGCTGCCTGAGAAATTTCATGGACTGCGGGATCCGGAAAAACGATACCGTCAACGGTATATCGATTTGATCATGAATGCCGACTCGCGTGACATTTTCTTGAAACGCAGTCAAATCATACAGCTGATCCGCAATTTTTTTCTCAGGCGGGATTTTCTCGAAGTTGAAACACCCATGATGCAGCCGATTCCCGGCGGTGCCGAAGCAACCCCCTTTAAAACCCATCATAATGCCCTGGGGATGGACCTTTACTTGCGCATTGCACCGGAGTTGTACTTAAAACGTCTGGTTGTCGGAGGATTTGAGAGGGTTTTTGAGATCAACCGTAATTTTCGCAATGAGGGGGTGTCTACCCAGCACAATCCGGAATTCACCATGCTTGAATTCTATCAGGCCTATGCCACTTACAGCGATCTGATGGATTTGACCGAGGAACTGATAGCCGGCGTGGCGCAAGCACTGACCGGGTCGGCCAAGATCAGCTACCAGGGTGAATCCATTGATTTTTCAGAGCAGTGGCGCCGCCTGCCGCTTTATGAGGCCCTGGTGCAGCTGGGAGGCATTGATCCCGAACTGTTGGCTGACAAGGATGGACTGCTCGAATTTGCTTCCCGCAAAGGCGTAAAGGTGACCAAAACCGGTCAGTTGGGCAAAGTCATCACTAAATTATTCGATGCACTGGTTGAACCTAAGCTGATCCAGCCCACCTTTATTACCGGATACCCGGCGGAAGTTTCCCCATTATCGCGGCGCAGTGACCGGCAGCCCGATTTGACCGAACGGTTCGAGCTGTTTATTGCGGGCCGTGAGATCGCCAATGGATTTTCAGAGCTCAATGATCCGGTTGATCAGTATGAGCGATTTGCCCAGCAGGTTAAGGGGCGCAAGGCCGGTGATGAGGAAGCTCATCGGATGGATGATGATTATATTGAGGCACTGGATTACGGTATGCCCCCGACCGCCGGCGAAGGCATCGGGATAGACCGCCTGGTTATGCTGCTGACCGATGCGGCCTCCATTAGAGAAGTCATTTTGTTCCCCCATATGAAACCGGCCGGCTGATAGAGGCAGCTGAAGTCGGAATGCGGAAGTGGAGGTCCTGTCCGTCTAAATTTTAAATACCACCTCATTTGAGTTAAAAATCAATTGGAAGTTATCAGTTATTCGTTATTGGTTAATGGTTTAAAAGGAATGAAATCCGATTTTTTATGCCACTGGTGATCGAATTATAAAATCAAGTTGTCAGCCAATTCTGATAACGATTAACCCATAACGAATAACGACTAATTGGACGTACGCGCTCAATTAGGGTACTGGCATCACCCATTAACCATTAACCAATAACCAATACCCAATAACCAATTCATGTCATTCGAAACTTTCGTTGGCCGTCGATATCTTCGAGCCAAGCAAAAGCAGGCATTCATTTCCTTGATTACCATTCTCTCCATTGCCGGGGTGGCGCTGGGCGTGATGGCTTTGATTGTGGTCATTGCGGTGATGACTGGATTCGAGGCGGATTTAAAGACGCATATATTGGGCGGTCAGCCCCAAGTTATGATTATGCGTCATGGGGGGGTGGGGTCGTTTACCCAATATCGTGAAATCCTGCAGGAAGTTGAGAAGACACCGGGTGTTGAGGCGGCCACCCCATTTATTTATGCTCAAATCATGCTCAAATCAAAAAATGGCGCCGCGGGAGCCGTGTTGAGGGGAATCGATCCTGAATCTGCCGGCCGGGTCATGCAAACGCTGCAGGATTTAAACCTGCCAAGCTCAACCGCAGCAGCACCCTCTCAAAGTTCGCATCCCGACATCCCCGGTATCGTGCTGGGCCGTGAATTGGCTAAAAACCTCGCAGTCGTTAAAGGTGATGCCGTCTACTTGATATCGCCCCGGGGCATGATATCGCCCATCGGGCATGTTCCGACCATGCGGCGGTTTAAAGTAACCGGCTTTTTTGAGTCCGGTATGAACGAGTATGACCAGACCTTTGCATACATCAATATTCGGGATGCCCAAAAAATTTTGCGCCTGGGAGACTCGGTTACCGGACTGGATATTCGGGTCACCGATGTATACGACGCCCGCCATATCGCCGAAAGGATCACCGCAAAAATCGGTTTTCCCTATTGGGCCCGGGACTGGATGCAGATGAATCGCAATCTATTCAAAGCGCTCAAACTGGAGCGGCGGGTCATGTTTATTATTTTGACTCTCATCATTCTGGTGGCGGCCTTTAACATTGCCAGTAGTCTGATTATGATGGTTATGGGAAAAACACGCGATATCGCGATCTTAAAAGCGATGGGCACCACTGAACGCAGCGTCAAAAAGATATTTGTTCTCAACGGAATGATCATTGGCGCCCTGGGTACCCTCATCGGCCTGGGGCTGGGGCTTGTCATTTGTACCGTGCTTAAACATTATAATATTCACGAATTGGCGGGTGATATATATTATTTTACGACCCGGTTGCCGGTGAAGCTTGAATTTTTTGACGTCGCCTCAATAATTGCCGCGGCCTTGTTGATTTGTTTTCTCGCCACGCTGTATCCGGCACGCCAGGCAGCTAAATTGAACCCTGTTGAGGCGATCCGCTACGGATAATTAATCCGCCATTGAAAACAGAATATTGAAGATCACAAATTATCCATAGTACCATGAAGATAATTGCTTGATCGAGGGTCCGCGGATTAATTATTTTATGCTGCGCATATTTTTTTATTTTTTTTCTTTATCAATTAATTTAATCTTGGCGTCTTTGCGCCTTTGCGTGAGACCTGTTTATATCCGTTTCATCCGAGTTGGGAAATATGAGCAATCATGACATACGACAACGATTCCGGACATGTTGCAAATTTGATAAGCGCCCGCGGCCTTAATAAAAGCTTTACCAACGGCGGAGCCAGTATCGATGTTTTGACGGATCTCGATTTTGATCTGTCAATCGGAGAATCCGTTGCGATCGTGGGGGCTTCCGGAATTGGTAAATCAACTCTACTTCATATCGTCGGCACGTTGGATCGACCGGATAGTGGTGAATTGCTGTTTAAGGGCGACGATGTTTTTTCCTATGACGATTTGAAGCTGGCCAGGTTTCGCAACAAATCCGTTGGATTCGTTTTTCAATTTCATCATCTCCTGTCCGAATTCAGTGCGATTGAAAATGTGATGATGCCCTCCCTGATCAAGGGTACGAGCAAGCACAAAGCGATGCAGGCCGCCGAGGAAATTCTCGTCAGAGTCGGGCTGAAAGATAGACTGCATTATCGGGTGGGAAAATTGTCCGGCGGAGAACAGCAGCGGGTGGCCCTGGCCAGGGCCCTGGTATTAAAACCTGCGATCCTGCTGGCGGATGAACCCACCGGAAATCTGGATAAATCCAACAGCGAGCATGTGCACGCCCTGTTGATGGAATTAAATCAGGAATTCTCCATGACACTGGTTGTGGTTACCCACAATACGGAGCTGGCATCTTTTATGTCCCGCCGGGTAACCATTGCAAATGGGAGACTGGCAGCGGTCTCGAATCCTGTTTAAACTGAGTTAAAAATTATTGAAACTCCAATTTATGATCAAACGTACCTGGCTGATACTTGCCTTATTAGCTTGTCTGCTGACTGACGTCGCTTTTGCGCAACAGGCTGTCAAAGTCATTATATTGCCTTTTAAAATATATGCCCAGGAGGAATTATCCTATTTACAAAAGCAAATTCCTCAAGAAATCAAAATCCAACTTGAACGGGAAGGCGCCAAAGTGCTGATTATCGATCAGGAGTCTCTGGTGTCACGCAATATGCAGGCTGAAAAGCTGAAAGATATTCGCGCAATAGGTCTTGAAACCGGCACGGACTATGTGGTCTGGGGCAGCCTGACCTGGATCGGTCAGAATTTCAGTCTGGATGCAAAATTGCTCTCCCCAACTGAGGATGAAAAACCCCGGGTATTTTCAGCGGAAGGAGAAGGCGTCGAGAATCTGCCTGCGACCCTGACTGTTTTGGTAAACGAACTGGGATTAAAGCTGTTCAAACGCGAAAAAATTACTGAAATCCGAATCAAAGGCAATGATCGCATTGAAGCGGATGCCATCAGAAGAGTGTTAAAGATTAAACCCGGAGACGTCATTAATCCGAAGGACATCAGTGATGAAACCAAAGCTATCTATAAAATGGGGTACTTTGACGATATTCGGATTGAAGCCCAAACCGTGCCTGCGGGAAAAATTATTACGATTGTCGTGAAGGAGAAACCCACCGTTCGCAGCATCCTGATTGATGGAAACACCTGGGTTTATGACGATGATGAGATCAAGGAAGAAATTACCCTCCGGAAAGGATCCATTCTCAACATCAATACCATTCAAAATGACATGCGGCGGATTGAAGAACTGTATAAAGAGAAAAATTATTACAATGTCAAAGTCAGCTTCAAAGTATATCCCAAGAAAAACAACCAGGCCGACATTGAATACGTAATCGAGGAGGGCGAAAAGCTACAGATCAAAAAGATCGAATTCGTCGGCAATAGCGCCTTTTCCAGCAGTAAATTGAAGCGGCTGATAAGCACTTCGGAAAAGGGTTTGCTTTCGTTTATCACCAGTTCCGGTGATCTCAATCAGGAACAGTTGACTCAGGATGCCGCTAAACTGACGGCCTTTTATCAGAATAACGGTTACGTCCAGGCTCGTGTCGGTGAACCGGAAACCATTTTTGAAGAGGATGGAATTGTTATAAAGTTCCGGCTGGTCGAGGGGCCTCGGTTCAAAGTGGGCACAATTGCCATGGCTGGTGATTTGATTCTGCCCCAGGAGCAACTGCTGGCATCACTCAAGATTGGCGAGGAAGAATACTATGATCGCGATACGCTGCGATTGGATGTGATTAAACTGACCGATATCTACTCGGATGAAGGATATGCTTATGCCGATATTGCACCGCGGATTGATGAAAATCCCGAAAAATTAGTTGTCAACATCACATTTAATATAAACAAAGGCAAACAGGTCTATTTTGAGGAAATCATCATCAGCGGTAACACGAAGACCCGGGATAAGGTGATCCGTCGCCAACTGAAAGTTTATGAACAGGAACTATACAGCGGCCGACGCCTGAAACGCAGCATTCGAAATTTGTATCGGCTTGATTTTTTCGAAGATATCAAGGTCAATACCATTAAAGGCAGTGCCGATGATAAAATGCGGCTGCGCATCGATGTGAAGGAAAAAAGAACCGGCGCCTTTAGCTTCGGCGCCGGTTACGGCAGCGTTGAAAGCGTTTTTTTGACGGCCTCGATTTCCGAAAAAAACCTGTTTGGCAGGGGGCAGATTCTGGCCCTGAAAGGACAGCTGGGCGCTAAAACCCAGCGCTATACCCTGAGTTTTACCGAGCCATGGTTTTTGGACATTCCGCTGTCCGCGGGTGCCGATATTTACAACTGGAATTATAGCTATCCGGACTACGATAAGGACAGTTACGGCGGCAAACTGCGTCTGGGATATCCGATTTTTGATTATACCCGGGGCTCGCTGACCTACACCTATGATCTCGCGGATGTCAAGAATGTCGATGACGATGCCTCCTCGTCCATTAAGCGGGATGCCGGGGAAAACATCAAAAGCAGCATCACTGGGCGCATCAGATACGATTCGCGGGATCAGCTTTTTCATCCCACCAGCGGTTCCCTGCACAGCGTATCATATGAATTCGCCGGTTTGGGCGGCAATGTCGGCTTTAATAAAGTAATTGGCGAAACCGGATGGTATTTTCCTCTGGTATGGCAAACCATCGGTGTGCTGCATGCCAAAACCGGCTGGGTCAAACAGCTTCAGGGCAAAACCTTGCCGGATTATGAAAAGTTTTATATGGTGGGTATCGATGCGTTGCGCGGATTTGAACGGGACGATTTGTGCATCCGGGATAGTTCGGGTTCCTGTGTCGGGGGGACAAAATTTGTCCAGTTTAACGCCGAAGTCAGATTCCCGCTGGTGCCCCAGGCCGGTGTCTACGGTGTTACCTTTTTTGACACGGGGGATATTTATGATAGCAGTGAAGACATAGAACTCGACAAACTGCGGGAAAGTGCCGGACTGGGAGTTCGCTGGCTTTCTCCCATGGGACCGGTTCGCTTGGAATACGGCTGGATTCTGGATCCCAAATCCACCGATACCAACACGGGAAAATGGGAATTTTCCATGGCCTCGGCTTTTTAGACGTTTTTTTATTGCAAATTGGATACATATGAATCACGATTTAAGGGCTTCGCCCCAACCTGTCGAGAGCCTCAAGATCGTGCGATTGGAATGCTGGAATACTGGAATTGTGGCTTTTAGAAACAAACAGCCACTAAAAGAAATACAATTACAATAACTTGTAGAAATTTCGAGACGTAAAAAGGGGGATACAATGAGAGCTGTCAAATGGTCGTTTGCGATTTCGCTATTGATATTATTTTTTTTCACCAATTCTCTATTTGCAGCCGATGTCGCCAAGATCGGTGTCATCGATTTACAAAAAATTTTAGAAACCTCCGCTTCCGGCAAATCAATTCAGGCGCAACTCAAGGCTCAAAAGGAGAAGATGGAGTCCGATCTGAAGCAGAAAGGATCTGAAATTGAGAAGATCAGCAAACGTCTCGAGCGCGAATCCATGGTGATGAGCAAAGATATGCGCGAAGAAAAAGAGCGCGAACAGCGCATTAAGATCAATGATTTTAAATCGCTGCAGAAAAAATACCGATCCGACCTTCAAAAATTTGAAGCCCAATTGATGAATCAGCTGCAAAGAGATATCAAGGAGCTTGTCGACGAAATCGGGAAAAAAGCCGGCTATCTTTTGATTATTAATAAATACAGCGTGATATACTCTCCCTCGTCGATTGATATCACCGATGACCTGATCAAAAATCTCAATGCCAAAACCGCCAAAAGAAAAAATTAGCAACCCGGACGCCGACGGAATGTGATAAAGTCTATGAAGATTTCCCTGTCTGAAATTGCCGATCTGGTGCAGGGCCGATTTGTCGGAGACCCCGATCTAATGGTTACCGGCGTCGCTCCCTTCGAGCAGGCCGGCGAGCACGATATTACCGTGGCCGGCAATGCCAGGTTTTTAAAAAAGATTGACGAATGCCATGCTGCGGCGATGATTGTCCCCCGACAGGTCGAGATCGCGCAGCGCAATCTGATCCAGGTCGATAACCCCATGGTGGCGTTTGCCAAAGTGCTGCAATGGTTTTACCCACCGATTCAGCCCTTGGACGGAATTCATCCGCGGGCGGAGATCGGCCGGGAATTTAAGCATGGCCGGAATGTTTCCATCGGCCCGCAGGTGGTCATCGGACAGCAGGTTACCGTGGGCGATCAGGTTTGGCTGCATCCGGGAGTCGTCATTGGAGACCGGGTTGCCATCGGCAACGACGTGATCATCCACCCCAATGTCACCATCCAGGAGCGCACGATCATCGGCAGCCGGGTAATCATTCATTCCGGCACCGTAATCGGCAGCGATGGTTTTGGATTTGCGCCGGACGGCACCATATATCACAAAATTCCGCATACCGGGATCGTGCAAATTGATGACGATGTTGAAATCGGGGCCAACAATACCATCGACCGGGGCACCTTCGGGAAAACCCACATCGGACAAGGGGTGAAAACAGACAACCTGGTTCACGTCGCGCACAATGTTACGGTGGGAGAGAACACGGTTTTGGTTGCCCAGGTCGGAATTTCGGGCAGTGTTACCATCGGCAAAAACGCCGTTCTAGCCGGCCAGGCGGGTGTCGCCGGACATCTGACCATTGGTGATCATGCGACAGTCGGCCCCCAGACCGGAGTCGGCAGATCGGTGCCCGCTGGGCAGATTGTTTCGGCCGGCATCCCGGAAATGCCGCACAGACTATGGCTGAGAGTTGTGCGAACCATCCCCAGATTGCCGGATATCAGTAAAAGACTGCTGGGATTGGAAAAACGATTTAAAAAAATCGAGGAAAAATTGGACTAAAAATGGAAGAATCAGATTATGATATCATGGCCGTTATGGAAAAGTTGCCCCACCGTTATCCGTTTTTGCTGGTGGATCGGATCATCAAACTGATCCCGGGTGAAAAGATCACGGCGTTGAAAAATGTTACCATCAACGAGCCTTTTTTCCAGGGACACTTTCCGGGCAGGCCGGTCATGCCCGGGGTCCTAATAATTGAAGCGATGGCCCAGGCCGGCGGAATACTGGCCTATGAGACGGCTCCATCCGACAAACGCAACCGGCTGATTTATTTTATGGGGATGGATAAAGTCAGGTTTCGCAAAATGGTCATCCCGGGAGACCAGATCATATTTGAAGCCAAAATTTTAAAATTCCGGTCAAAAGTAGCCAAAATGTCAGGCAGCGCGACCGTCGACGATCAATTGGTTGCCGAGGCCGAATTGATGGCATCCTTTGGAGAGGCTAAATGATACACCCCACTGCAATTGTCGATTCGAAAGCTGAAATTGATGTGAATGTTGAAATCGGCCCGTACTCGGTCATCAATGAAAATGTTTCAATCGGAGCCGGCACCGTTATCGGTCCCCATGTCATCGTCGATCGCTATGTATCCATTGGTCCGGAATGTCATATTTTTCAATACGCCTCGGTGGGGGCCGAGCCCCAGGCCGTCAAGTTTAAAGGCGAAAAAACGTTTGTAAAAATCGGGCGCGGCACAATCGTGCGGGAGTTTACGACCATTAACCGGGGAACTGCTTTTGGCACGGGAGTTACCGAAATCGGCGAAGAAAATCTATTGATGGCATACAGCCATGTTGCCCATGACTGTCAGACCGGCCGTCGAGTCATCCTGGCCAATAATGCCACGCTGGCGGGTCATATCACCATTGGTGATTACGTCACCGTGGGGGGACTGGTGGCTATTCATCAATTTGTCAGAATCGGCGAATACGCCTATGTCGGCGGAAAATCAGGCGTGCCCAAAGACATTCCCCCATACGTGATTGCAACCGGAGACCGGGCCAAGCTTTACGGTCTCAATCGGGTGGGGCTCAAGCGTTACGGTTTTCCGGAAACCACCGTCACGGCTTTAAAAAAGGTTTACCGGATTTTTTTCCGGATCGGAATCACCCTCAATGAAGCCATCGAAAGATCCCTGGCCGAAGTGGATCATTTGCCGGAAGTCATTAATTTCATCAACTTCATCAAATCCTCTGAGCGAGGCATTACCCGCTAGCACCCAGAGTGTTAATGGCTGCTGCAGTGGCATCGTTCTTCAATTAGCCGAGTTGGTATAAATTTAAGGGGTCCGAAAAGGTTTCAGGTTTCAGGTTTCAGGTGCCGGGATTTTGGATTGGAAATTCTGACCCCCGACACCTGAAACCTTTTTTTCTGCGGGCAATAATGGGAGCATTTGCTTTATGGATGAAATTCGCGTCGGCGTGATTGGCGTCGGTTATCTTGGCCGATTTCACGCCGAAAAGTATGCCGCGATGAAAAACGTGCGCCTGGCCGGGGTAGCGGATATCGACCGCTCTCGTGCCGAGGATGTCGCTGCCAGACTCGGCAGCCGGGCCTACACGGACTATCGTGACCTGCTCGGCCGTGTTGATGCGGTGAGTATCGTGGTGCCCACGGCGTCGCATTTTAGCGTTGGACTGGCGTTTTTAAATCACGGCGTGGATGTGCTGATTGAAAAACCTATGACAACCACTATTGAACAGGCTGATGAACTGATCGATGTTGCCGAATCAAGGAATCGTATCTTGCAGGTTGGCCACCTGGAGCGGTTTAACCCGGCGGTGCTGGCACTCAAAGATATCATTGCGAAGCCGATGTTCATTGAAGCCCATCGGTTAAGTGTTTTCAAAGACCGCTCCACGGATGTCAGCGTCGTGCTGGATTTAATGATCCATGATATCGATATTATCCTGAACATCGTCCATTCCGAGATTGAGAGCATCCACGCCGCCGGTGTTCCGGTCATCTGCGAACACGCCGATATCGCCAATGTGAGATTGCAGTTTGGCAGCGGCTGTGTCGCCAACGTCACTGCCAGCAGGATTTCAACCAAAAATCAGAGAAAAATAAGAATATTCCAGAAAGATGCCTATGTTTCGGTGGATTTTGCCTCGCGTGAAATTGCCCTGATTCGTCGCACTGAAAATCAATCCGACAGCCTGGTGCCCGGCACGGAGTTTCAGCAGCTATCCTTTAGCGAGGCCGATGTGCTGGAAGACGAACTGGCCTCGTTCATCCAGGCGGTTCGCACCAGAAGTGCGCCGGTGGTTTCCGGACATGCCGGTCGCAAAGCCCTGGCCGTGGCTTTGGATATCATGGATCAGGTGCAGGCGGCCATTAAACGTTATCTATGAAGCCTATGTCAACCAAACCCTGCGTGGCCATAATCGCCGGTGAAGCATCCGGCGACCAGCACGGCGCTAAACTGGTCAAGGCCCTGCTAAAGAGACAACCGGACTTGTTCTTCTGCGGTATCGGCGGCCCTGCTCTCAGGCAGGCCGGTGTGCGCATCGTCCTGGATGCCGCCGAATTGACCGTCGTTGGGATCACCGAGGTGTTATCCAAAATTCCTGGTATCTGGAAAGGGATGGGCGTCATAAAAAAGCTTTTAAAAAGCCTCAAACCCGATCTGCTGATTCTCATCGATTTTCCAGACTTTAATCTCCATATCGCGGCCGGTGCCAAAAAACTCGGCATTCCCGTGCTATATTATATCAGCCCCCAGATATGGGCCTGGCGGCGGGGCCGGGGCAAGCGAATCGGAAAACTTGTCGATCACATGGCCGTAATCCTGCCCTTTGAGGAGCAATATTACCGGGAATTCGATGTGCCGGTAACATTTGTCGGCCATCCCCTGCTGGACGATGCCCTGCCGGCCGCCGGGCAAGCACTGAAGGTCGGCCTTCAGGATCCGCCTGTCATCGGCCTGGTGCCTGGATCTCGTGAAAATGAAGTTACCCGGCTGCTTCCCTTAATGCTGGCAGCCGGCGATATTTTGAAACAAAGGCTAAAACATGTTACCTTTATGATCTCCCAGGCCGTTTCCGTCGACCGGGAGCTGATCCAAACCATTGTTAATCGGCATCCGGGGTGGGGAAACGTTGACGTGGTTTCAGACGGGGTGGAGCGGGTTTTTAAACGCTGTGATGGAATCGTGGCTGCCTCCGGGACCGTGACACTCCAGGCTGCTATTTACGGCACCCCGATGGTCATAATTTATAAAGTATCCCCGGTCAGTGCCTGGCTGGCCCGGATATTGGTCCGGGTGCCGAATGTCGGCCTGGTAAACCTGGTAGCCGGCCGGGAACTTGCACCTGAATTATTACAGGATGATGCCACCGGTGATAATATTGCCCGGGCGATCGAGAATATGCTGCAAGATGAGACCGAACTCAATCAATTAAGGCGCCGGTTGATTGCCCTGCGCGAGGTGCTCGGGGGAGCCGGGGCCTCGGACCGGGTGGCCGAGTTGGCATTGGGGATGATCAAATATTGATTGAATATTGTCGATTGAAGATTGAATATTTTAGAAACTCTATCGATTTTAATTGATAAGAAATAGAGCGAAGCGATACAACAAATCTTCAATCTTCAATCTTCAATCTTCAATTCTCCGTCTCCGGCGGATCCGGGTTGGCATTATCACTGATTGGTAAAATACATAGCAATGGCTATTCTAAAACTCCCCCAACTGACATCCCAGCAAAAAGAACTGCTGTCCTATATATTGGACAACAAGAACAAACTGGTCCTGGCCGTTTTATGTTCCGCCGTCGTGGCCGCCATGACGGCTTTATCAGCTTGGCTGGTCAAACCCGTGGTTGAAGATATATTTCAATCAAAAGACCTGCAGAAGCTGGTACTGATTCCCCTGGCGGTGCTCGGTGTTTTTCTCGTCAAAGGCCTTGCCGCCTATGGCGCCTATTACCTGTTGAATTTAATCGGACAAGACATTCTGCGGCAGTTGAGAAACCGCCTGTACAATCACATGCAGGATCTGCCGCTGGCCTTTTTCCAACGGCAAAAGACCGGAGACCTCATGTCCCGTATCACCAGTGATGTGGGGGTCATCTCCAGCATGTTCACTTCGGCGATTACCGGTGTCGTCAAAGATTTTTTTTCGGTCATAGGCTTGCTGGTCGTCACGTTTTACATGATTCCCAAGCTTGCGGCCTACACCTTTGTTATCCTGCCGCTGGCCGCATTTCCCATTTTTCATTTCGGGCAAAAAGTCCGGCGCACCCGCCTGCGGGCGCAAAAGGCCATTGCCGATCTGAATGCCTTTTTGCACGAAGCCCTGGTGGGGATTAAAATCGTAAAAGCTTTTAACATGCAGGAATATGAAAAAAAACGATTTGCAGCCAAATCCCGCCAAATTTTCAGCAAGGAAATGAAGGAGTCCAAGGTCCGGGCAATGTCTTCACCCTTTATGGAATTTTTGGGGGGGGTCGGGATCGCGTTTGTCATCTGGTACGGCGGCAAACACGTTATTGCCGGCACCTATACCTTTGGGGCCTTCATGGCATTTTTAACGGCCGTGGGTTTGATGTATCAGCCCCTGAGGAAAATAAGCAAAACCAATAATTCCATCCAGCGGGGCCTGGCCGCGGTCGAACGCATCTATGAAATTTTGGATCAAAAATCAGATATCATCGATGCGGCATCGCCGGTCAACATCCAGCCGGGGTCGCATTGCATATCATTTCAAAATGTGTCCTTCAAATATGACACAACCATGGTACTCCAAAACATCAATCTGAAGGTTAATTCCGGTGAAATTATCGCGCTGGTTGGGATGAGCGGCGGCGGAAAGACTTCACTGGTAAACCTCATTCCACGTTTTTATGACGTTTCCGAAGGCGCCATTTTAATCGACGACGTCGATATCCGTAACATTTCGCTAAGGTCCCTGCGTCAACAGATCGCTCTCGTGACCCAAGAGCCGATTTTGTTCAATGATACCGTGCGCCACAATATCGCCTACGGCCGCCAGGATGCCACCGAACTGGAAATCATCGAAGCGGCCAAGGCCGCCTATGCCTACGATTTTATCCAGGGCTTTCCCGCTGGATTCGACACGTCCATCGGAGAACTTGGCGGAAGGCTTTCCGGCGGGCAGAAACAGCGAATCTGCATTGCCCGGGCGATTTTAAAGAACTCGCCGATTCTAATTCTCGATGAAGCCACGTCATCACTGGATTCTGAATCCGAAACCCTGGTTCAAAAAGCCCTGGGAAATTTGATGCAAGGCCGCACCACTTTTATCATTGCCCACCGACTATCGACCATCGGATACGCCCACCGCATCCTGGTCATCGTTGACGGCCGGATTGTCGAGGAAGGATTGCACAAACAACTGCTCGAACGCCGGGGCGAGTACTATAAACTTTACCAGATGCAGTATTCTGACTATGTCCATCCTTGATCGATATCTTATAAAGGAAATTATCAAGTATTTCGGAATAGTGTTGGTCGCAGCCACGGGGATTTATGTGGTCGTTGATTTTTTCGAGAACGTCGATAAATTTCTGGATGCCGGTCTGACGGTCATGCGAATGCTCCAGTTCCTGCAGCTTAAATTGCCCCTGATTGTGGCCCAGATTACGCCGGTCGGCATCCTGCTGGCGGTTCTAATTACCTTCGGCCTGATGAATAAAAATAATGAGATTATTGCCTTGAAAAGCAGCGGTATGAGTATCTATTATTTTATCCGGCCAATTTTCGTCGTCGGCCTTTTTGTCTCCATCCTGCTTTTTTTATTATCTGAGATCCTTGTGCCGGTTACCATCAGCAAGGCCAGCGATATCTACCGCATAGAAGTCAAGAAATACACGCAAACCAAAGGTCAAAAGAATATCTGGTTCAAAAGCCATCGCTGCATCGCGTTTATTTCCTATTTCAATCCGCGGGAAAAAACCATCTCCGGCGTTACCCTCAATTATTTTGATTCCCAATTTAAGCTCGAGCGACGAGTCGATGCCGCCCGGGGTGAATTCCGGAAAGGCCGGTGGGTTTTCAAGGATATTATGGAGCAGATCCTGAATAAAAAAACCGGATCCTATAAAATTCAGTTTCACAAAGAAAAGATTGAAAAAATTGGCTTTTTGCCGGAAGATCTCCAACGGGTTGCCAAAAAATCCGAAGAGATGAGTTACAAAGAATTATCAAGCTACATCCAGGAAGTCGAAGCCGAAGGTTACGATGCCACGCCGTACCGGGTGGATCTGCACGGCAAGTTCGCCTTGCCGGTAGCCTGCCTGATTATTTGCCTGATTGGTGTCGGCATTACCGTCCGAAAAATATCCCGGCACGGCTTTGCGGTCAATATTGCGCTTGGCGTTCTGGTGATATTCCTGTACTGGATAATCCACAGTTTTTGCATGTCTCTTGGATATGGCGGTATGCTGCCGCCGGTTATTGCGGCCTGGATGTCCAATTTTATTTTTGCCTGTTTGGCCGCCGTCAGTCTTTTAAATGCGGAATAGGAACCCCCAACCCGAAATTGAAGATTGAAAGATTGAAAATTGAAGATTTGTTGTATCGCTTCGCTCTGTCTTTTCTATTTAAATCGATAGGATACCTCAACTTAAGGCATTTTAGACATTTCGCAATTCTAGGCATTTCTTAGGGCAGCTTGATTGTTTCACAAATTGATCTGGCCCCATAATGCACAAAATTAATTTCTAAGGTACTGAGTCTGTGCACGCTTCCCAGTCATTGAGACAAAAGGTTGAATCCGTCATGGCCGCAGAGGGTAAAGCGCCTCTCCTATCTCTGGCGGCGGCGCTTTACCCGATTTCTTTAGTCTATGGTGCCGGGCAAAAGCTCAGAGCGTTCGCCTACCGGCACCGGGTGGTGCCGGCGCGCCAACTGCCCTGCAAGGTGATTTGTGTCGGCAACATTACGGTGGGGGGCACCGGTAAGACCCCGATGACGATGTATGTGGCCCAAATGATTAAACAGTTAGGTTACCGGGCCGCGATTGTCAGCCGGGGGTACCGGGGCAGCGCTGAAAGCCAGGGCGGTATTGTCAGCGACGGCAAATCCATTGGTATGGGCCCTGAGCTGGCCGGTGACGAGCCCTACCTGATGGCTCGCAGCCTAAGGGAAATTCCGGTTATCATCGGCAAAAATCGATATGCGTCCGGTATGCTGGCGCTAAAACAGTTTCAGCCGGACGTGATTGTGCTCGATGACGGCTTTCAGCACTTAAGGCTCCAAAGAGACATTGATCTTGTCCTTTTGGATCATACCTTGCCCTTCGGCAATGGCCACCTGCTGCCCAGGGGCATTTTGCGGGAGCCGATTTCTGCTCTGGCGCGCAGCACAGCCTGTATCCTGACCCGCTGCCGGTCCGGACAAGATGACCCCGGGACATCACCGCTAGAATTGATCAAACAGTATGCGCCGCACAGCCCGGTATTCACCTCGTCCCATAAGCCCTATGTTTATCCGGTTAAAGCCGGTGAGCAATTCTCAGTAACCGGGACTGCCAGCCAATACTCAGACCAAGAAGTCAATCGTATGACAAAAGAACCGATCTTCGGCTTTTCCGCTATCGCGCGCAATGCGGATTTTCAAAACACGGTCAAGAACCTCGGTTTCAATCCCAGCGGCTTTCTGGAATTTTCAGATCATCATCGCTACACGGCGCACGATTTAAGTTTTATTCAGTCAAAAGCCGAAAGTGCCGGTGCCTGTTGCCTGATAACAACGGAAAAGGATCTGGTTCGCCTATCTCCCCAAAATCCATTCCCACTGCAGCTTATCGTCGTGGGCGTAAAAATCTCTTTCGGAAACAATCAACGGGAATTTATAAATTTTTTGAAAAGCCAGCTATCGCTTTGATTAATTCATTTTATCGGGCTCATCGGATTTTTTACAATTGGAAATCGATGAGACGAGATGATGCATTGCCGCGCTAGCTGGGTTGAACGGTTCTGGGTTCAACGTTCCGGGTTAAAAATTCTCAATCAGCTCATATCAAAGGAATTCTGACTTCATCGAGATTATCGAGTTGTTTCACCCATTGGGGTAGGTCGGGTATTCCGGATCTATTTCAAAATGGCAATTAGTGTCCTTCAACCCTAACCTTTGAACCTTGAACTCTGAACCTGGAACCAATCACAGTTGGTTATTTACTTTTCAATTAGTGTTCTTACCTTATTTGGGATTTAACGCATAGTCTAGCGGTCAGGTGACAAATGGATTTCCTATATATTTCTCCCGAGTTTCCTCCTAATTATGTTCATTTCATCGAACACCTGCATTCCCTGGGCATTCGCGTCTGGGGCATGGGGGAGGCGGATTTTTATTATATGCCCGCAAGATTACGATCGGCCCTGACCTGGTATGTTCGGACGGATTTGAATAACGCTGATGCGGTGCAGCACGCGCTGGATGAACTTTTGACGCAAAAGAACGCTTGCGGGTTTGCCGGAAGTTTTGACCTGGTTGAATCTCATAACGAACAGTGGCTGTCCCTGGAAGCTATGATCAATGAAAAATACGGCATCGACGGTATCAAAAAGCAGGATCTGCCGCGGTTAAAGAAAAAATCAAAAATGAAGCAGTGCTTCAAAGAGCTCGGGCTGCCGGTCGCCAGGGGGGAGCGGATAACGGATATCAATCGGGCGCTGGATCTGGCCGATACCCTGGGGTACCCCCTGATACTCAAACCGGACGAGGGGGTTGGCGCCGGCGGTATTTACCGGGTTGACAATAAAAGGCAGCTCCAAACGCATCTGACCCAACTCGACGAGGCCTATGTGCTCGAGGAATTTATTGAAGGCGATATCGTCACCTATGACGGATTGACCGATTACGACGGCAAAGTTGTCTTTGAGAATTCACTGGTTTACGGTGACGGTGTTCTCGAATACATTCTGGGAAAAGATACATTTTTCTACGTCAGCCGTCACATACCCGCAGAACTGCGCGCCATCGGCCGCAAACTTGTCCCGCTGTTTGACATCCGCCGCAAATTCTTTCATTTCGAATTTTTTAAAATCAACGGCACCTATATGCCGATTGAAATTAACTGCCGGCCGCCGGGCGGGGCGATCCTGGATATGATGAACTATAGCGTCGATAACGATTTATATCGTGCTTATGCCTTCATGATCGTCGGGGGCCGACCGGATATTCAGGCCCCCAAAAAATATTATTGCTGTTATCTCGGACGCAAGGATAAAAATTATACCCACAGCCATCAGGAGATCCTGGCCGCCTTCGGGCCCAATCTGGTGGAACATGATTTGAACCCGCCGGTATTCCGGCAGGCCATGGGAACTGAACGGTATATCTTTCGTTCACCGGTCGAAGCGGACATTCTTGATATGGCGGACTTTGTGTTGAAAAAACGATAAAATAAAAACTGGAGTGCTGGAGTTTTGAAGTGCTGGAGTAATGGGTAAAGGTATGATATCTGTTTTCAATACTCCACCACTCCCATGTCGATACTTTTAGTCATTTTTAACCACTCATCTTATATAATTCAATTTGACGGATAAACCAACTGAAGGAACCATGCATGAACATTGTTTTTTTATCACCTCATTTTCCGCCCCAATATTACCGGTTTTGCCTGAACCTGAAAGCCGCCGGTGCCAATGTTTTGGGTATCGGGGATGAACCCTATGACAACTTGTCGCCGGACGTTCGCTCCGCGCTGACCGAGTATTACCAGGTCGATGACATGCACGACTATGATGCGCTGGTGCGGGCCTGTGGATTTTTTACCCACCGTTACGGCAAAATCGACCGCCTGGACTCCCTCAATGAATACTGGCTGAGCACCGAAGCACGGCTGAGGGACGATTTTAATATTTTTGGTGTGCGCGGCCACGAGATTGATTACATTCGCCGCAAATCCCGTATGAAGGCCAAGTTTCGCGAGGCCGGCGTCCCGGTTGCCCGCGGACAGGTGGTCCGGACCGCGGATGATGCGCGCGGCCTGATTCGTGAGACCGGCTATCCGGTAATTGCCAAGCCGGACGACGGCGTGGGGGCTATTGCCACCTATCGGCTCGAAAACGATCAGGATCTGGCTGAGTTTTTCGCGACCAAACCCGACACCGACTATATCATGGAAGAGTTTATTGCCGGGACTATTTATTCGTTTGACGGGCTGGCGGACCGCAGCGGCAACCCCGTGTTTTATACGGCTCACACTTTCAGCCAGGGCATTATGGAAACCGTTAACGAAGCGCGCCATATATACTACTACTCGCTGCGCGATATCCCGCCAACGCTGGAAAAGATCGGCCGTGAATGCCTCAAAGCATTCACGGTAAAGGAACGGTTTTTTCATATCGAATTCTTTCAGACGGCCGCCGGACCGGTATGTGGCGTTGGAGGTAAATATGCGGCCGCCGGGCGGGTTTACGACCGATATGTTCAATTTCGCCTGCGATATCGACATCTACCGGATCTGGGCTGAATTGCTGGTCCATAATCGGACGGAAATCAATTATGTGCGGGGCTATCATTGCTGCTATGCCAGCCGCAAAGCTCATCTGCGCTATCGGTACCGCCATGAGGATATCCTGTCGCGCTACGGTGACTTTATGGTTCAGGTCGAAAGCGTCCCCGGCGTTTTCAGCAGTGCCCTGGGCGACATCGGCTATATGTTCCGTTCAAAACGTCTGGCTGAAATTATGGAGATTGTTCAGTTTATTCACCAGGCAGAGGACTCGGCAGGGTAAAAAGCCCGATGAAAATATTGATTCTAAACTCACTTAAGGCGGCTCAGGAATCAGTATTATGGTGTAGTAAATTATCCGGAAATTCCAAATAACAAATCCTAAATATCAAACAATTCTCAATGACCGAAATTCAAAATCCCAAACTTGTTTTGGTCATTGGTTATTGAAATTTGAGATTTGTTTGTAAGTTGGTGCTTGAGTTTTGGGATATTCCATTATGCCAACACTCCAGTACTCCGGTTATCTCGTGCCGATCGCGGATAATCTATAAAACTGGGCCGAATGATAACAGCCCATGGGATAAAGGACAACCTTATGCACATCGAACATCACCAATGGTATAGCGACCACCTGAGCCGCGATATGGCCCTGAAGGTATACGGCCACTGGGGCAAACCGATTATCGTGTTTCCCTGCTCCCGGGGTCGCTATTTTGATTATGAGGGCCTGGGAATGATTGATGCCATTGCGGGATTTATCAATGCCGGCAAGGTGAAGCTGATTTGCGTGGACAGTGTCGATGAAGAGTCCTGGTACAATTATGCGGTCGCCCCGTCGGATCGCAATGCGCGTCATGAAGCCTACGACCGTTACATCGTGGGAGAGGTGATTCCGTTTATCCGCGATCACTGCCAATCACCGCAAGCGCGAATAATTGCCAACGGCTGCAGCATGGGGGCCTACCATGCGGTCAACTTTTTTTTAAAGCACCCGGATGTTTTCGAGGGCACCATTGCCTTAAGCGGACTTTACCGGCTGGATCGCCCCGAATTTCAACTGTCCGCAGCCGAATTGCCGCAAGTTTATTTCAACTCACCCATCAGCTATTTGGCCGGCATCAATGATTCTCGGTATCTGGAGTTGTACCGGCAGAGCAGGATTATCGTTTGTGTGGGGCAGGGCGCCTGGGAGGACGAGGCCATCGACGATACTCGCAGCCTGGATCATCTGTTCCGGGAAAAGTCCGTCCCGGCCTGGATCGACTACTGGGGCCATGATGTCGACCATGGCTGGCCCTGGTGGTATAAACAGATGAACTATTTTTTGGGGCAGATTGTATAGCTGAAGTCGGAGGACAGAGGACTGAAAAAACTATAGTCATTTGCTATTCGTTATTGGTTATTGGATATGGGAATCTGCTGACAAAGCCGATTTGATTTGGCCTTTGTCTTTTATCCTTTAATTTTTCACCTTACGCTGTGTACCTTTGACCTTTGACCTCTCACCTTGCACCTTATACCTTCCACCTTTAGCCTTTCACCTTTTGCCTATGACTGCCTGTTGACATTTTTCAAAGCACAATGATATGTACACAGAATGCGAATTCGAAAAACCCGAATTACGGCTTTTCGAGACTGTATTTTTGTTATCGGTATTTCACGTCACAGGTGAACGAATTTTAACCATAACGGAGAAAAGGAGGAGGCTTATGTACAGGAGGATTCACCGACTAACCGTTTTCGGCCTGATCGCACTACTGGCGATTGCTATTTTGTCCCAGCCGGCCTGGGCCGGCAAAAAGGATGACACCCTGAATATCGCGACCACCAAGGAGTTGGAAAACGCCGACCGCTATTTCAATACCGCGCGCGAGGGCATCATTTTCGCCCGTCACGTCTATGACAACCTGCTTTATCGTGACCCGAAAACCTATGAATACAAGCCCCTGCTGGCCAAAAGTTTTAAATGGGTCGATGACACCACCATGGCAATCGAACTGCGTCAAGGGGTCAAGTTCCACAACGGTAGCGAAATGACCGCCGACGATGTGGTCTACACCCTCAATTTTGCAGCCAATCCGGATAATAAAGTCAAAACCCAGCGCTACTCCAACTGGATCAAGGAGGTCGTCAAAGAAGGCCCCTACAAGATCAAAATCCTGCTGAAAGAACCCTTCCCGGCCGCCTTGGAGTTTCTTTCGGGCGCCAACCCGGTCTATCCCAAAGATTATTATGCCAAGGTCGGCCCCAATGGTTTCGGGCTGGCGCCAATCGGTACCGGTCCTTACAAGGTGGCCGAACTGGAGCCCGGCAAGAAGGTCGTCCTGGTAAAAAACGAAGAGTATTTCAAAGACAGCCCCAAGGGCCAGCCCTCCATCGGAAAGATTGTCTGGCGCACCCTGCCGGAAATGAACACCCAGGTGGCCGAGCTGATGACCGGTTCGCTGGATTGGATCTGGCTGGTGGCCCCGGATCAGGCCGACAGGCTGGCCGAGATGCCGCATCTGACCGTAATCCCGGCCGAGACCATGCGGATCGGTTTCATCATGATGGATGCCGCCGACCGTTCCGGCGCGCAGGGCATGGACAATCCGTTCAAAAAGCTTGCCGTCCGGCGGGCGGTCAACCATGCCATCAACAAGGGGGCCATCTCCAAAAGCCTGATCGGCGGTGATTCAAGACCGGTCTATTCGGCCTGTTTTCCGACCCAGTTCGGCTGCACCGACGACGTTATGAAGTACGAATACGATCCGGCGAAAGCCAAAAAGCTGCTGGCCGAAGCCGGCTATCCCAACGGATTCGAGACGACCCTCTACGGTTATCGCAACCGGCCCTACGCCGAGGCTATGGTGGGGGATCTGGATGCGGTGGGAATCAAGGCCAAGCTGATGATGATGAAATATTCGGCCCTGCGGGAAAAGCACCGGGCCGGCAAGGTGCAGTTCAACTTTCAGACCTGGGGATCGTATTCCATCAATGACGTTTCAGCCATCGTCAGTTATTTTTTTGAGTTTTCAGACGACGACACGGCCCGGGACCCCCAGGTACGGGACTGGCTGCTGGCGGCCGATACGACCATCGATTCGGCCAAGCGCAAGATGTTGTATAAAAAAGCCCTGCAGCGGATCGCCGAGCAGGCCTACTGGGCGCCCTTATTCACGTATGTTTCCAACAATTGTTTTAGCAAAGACCTCGACTTTACGCCCTACCCGGATGCCGTACCGCGCTTTTTTCAGGCATCCTGGAAGTAAAGCGCTTTTGTCGGGAGCGATCCGGTCCGGCTCGCTCCCGGCAGTATTACCCTAAATGAGCATAAAGCGTTCATTTAGGTGTTAATTGTTATTTGTTAATCGTTATTAGGATTGGTTAAGAGCCTGATTTTATATTTCTACCATCAGAAAAATATAAAAATAGATTTCATACCTTTTTAAACCAATAACCGATAACGAATAACCAATAACTCCCAGTTACCTGAGAATCTGAAGCCATGTTAATTTATACCCTCAAACGTCTGGGCCTGGCGGTCCTCGTCTTGTTAACCGCATCGCTGATCAGCTTCATGCTGACCCGGGTTTCCGGTGATCCGGCCATCGCCCTGGCCGGTGAGGGGGCCAGCGGTGCGGAAATTGAATCCGTCCGCCAGCAATACGGTTTCGATCGGCCGCTGGCTGTGCAATATGTTGAGTGGATCGGCCGGGCCGTGCGGGGTGATCTGGGTGAATCGCCCTATTTGAATCAACCCGTGTCCGATATGATTCGCGAACGCATCGGCGTGACCATGACCCTGGGCGTCTGTTCCCTGATATTTGCCGTTATCGTGGCCATTCCGCTGGGGATTCTGGCCGCCATTCGGCCCAATACCTGGATTGACCGCATCGCCCTGACCCTATCGGTGCTGGGACAGGCCATGCCGTCTTTCTGGTTCGGTCTGATCATGATTATTGTTTTCGGCGTGATGCTGCGCTGGCTGCCCATTTCCGGCAGTGACACGCCCATGCATTTCGTCATGCCGACTATCGCTTTAGGCTACTACGCCACCCCGGCGTTTATGCGCCTGACCCGCTCCGGCATGCTGGAGGTTCTGGCTTCGGACCATATTCGCACCGCCCGGGCCAAGGGGCTGAAATGGGGTAAAATTCTCTTCAAGCACGCCCTGCGCAACGCCATCATCCCGGTGGTTGCCCTGGCGGCCGTGCAGCTGGGCTTTATGCTGGGCGGCTCGTTCATCATCGAATCCGTTTTTGCGCTGCACGGGATTGGATACTTGGCCCTGGTATCTATCAGCCGCTCCGATCTGCCGGTGGTCCAGGCCTTGGTATTGTTGCTGGCGTCGATTTATGTGGTGCTGACCTTTATCGGCGATATTTTAAATGCATTTATTGATCCGCGCATCAGGGTTCGGTGAGCATGACACACGCGGAAAATAGCAGCGAGACCATAGACCGGGGCTTGGGGCTGGAGGTTGTTTTCCCGACCCCGCACCAGATCATGCGCCGGCGGATGCTGCGCCACAAGGGGTTTCTTTTCGGTGGCGCAGTGGTGATCATTATTTTTGTTATGGCCGTTCTGGCTCCCGTTTTGGCACCCCATGATCCGTACCACCAGGACCTGTCGCTGCGCATGATCCCCCCCATCTGGCAAGCGAAAGGCACCTGGGAGTATCCCCTGGGCACCGATAATCTGGGCCGCGATTATTTGAGCCGGTTGATTTACGGCTGCCGCATATCCCTGTTGATCGGATTTACCTGCATGCTCATCGCCATGGTTATCGGCACGGTGCTGGGCCTGTCGGCCGGTTTTTTCGGCGGCAAAGTCGATATGTTGGTCAGTTTTCTGATCACGGTCCGTCTGGCCCTGCCGGCGTTTCTGGTTGCCATCGCGGTGGTCGCGCTCATTGGCGGATCGATGCAAGTCGTGATCCTGGTCCTGGGCTGTTTGATCTGGGACCGCTTTGCCGTGGTGTTGAAGGCGACCAGCCAGCAGATCAGATCCATGGATTACGTCGCGGCGGCCCAAGCCGCAGGCTGCTCGGTCTTCTGGATTATTTCAAGAGAGATCCTGCCCAATGCGTTCAACAATCTGGTGGTGGTGGCCACCCTGGAAATCGGCCGGGCCATCCTGCTGGAGGCCGCCTTTTCGTTTTTAGGCATGGGCGTGCAGCCGCCCATTCCTTCCTGGGGACTGATGATTGCCGAAGGCCGGGAATTCATGCTTTTTGATCCTTATCTGATTACCATTCCCGGCATGGCCCTGTTTATTTTGGTGCTGGGCATGAATCTTTTGGGAGACGGACTGCGCGATGTGACGGCGCCGGAGGGCCGGTCATGAGCAAGCTGCTGGAAGTCAAGGGGCTGCATGCTGATTTGCGGCTGCCGGCGGGGATGCTGCACGCCGTACGCAACGTCAGTTTCGGCATGGATCACGGTGAAACCCTGAGCCTGGTGGGCGAATCCGGCTGCGGCAAGTCCATGACGGCCCTGGCCATCATGGATCTTTTGCCTCCCCGGGGTATTCGCCGGGCCGATAAGCTGGTTTTCGAGGGGCAGGATCTGATGGCGGCCGGTGCATCGGCCATGGCCGGCATTCGGGGGGCACGCATGGCCATGATCTTTCAGGAACCCATGACTTCCCTGGATCCCTGCTACACCATCGGCAACCAACTGGAAGAAGCCATCCGGGAACACCAGAATATATCCACCGCCAAAGCCCGGGAGCGGGCGGTCTATCTGCTGGGAAAGGTGGGCATTACCGCGGCCGCTTCGCGCCTGAAACAATACCCGCACCAGCTTTCGGGGGGCCTGCGTCAGCGCGTGATGATCGCCATGGGTCTCATGTGCAGCCCGGCTTTGATTATTGCCGATGAGCCGACCACGGCCCTCGACGTCACGATTCAGGCCCAAATCCTGGCCCTGCTGAAATCCGTCCAGCAAGAATTCAAGATGGGCCTGCTGCTGATCACCCACGATCTGGGGGTGGTTGCCAGAATGGCCGATCGGCTGGCCGTGATGTACTGCGGTCAGGTGGTTGAAACCGGCAATGTCCGGGAAGTCTTTGACCAGCCGCTGCATCCCTATACCCGGGGCTTGATGGCATGCATCCCGGTGCCGGGCAAGACCCGGCCGGGACAGAAGCTGGGCTCCATCCCGGGGATCGTGCCGACACCCATCGGGGATTTGCGGGGCTGCTCTTTTCGCAATCGCTGCTATTTGGCCGAGCCGCAGTGTGCCAAAGAAGACGTGGCATTGCGCGAAGTTTCCGCGGGGCGAACCTATCGGTGTGTGCTCAGTCCGGAAGTCTGTGCCGCTGAAATAAAAGGAAATTGGCGATGACCGAGCTTGCTCTCAAAACCCGCGCGGTAACCAAAACCTATCTGGTCAGCGGCGGTGCCTTCCGGAGCCGGCGACGGCTCAAGGCGGTCAACGGCGTCTCCTTGAATGTCGCCAAAGGCTCGGTTCTGGGACTGGTCGGCGAGTCGGGCTGCGGCAAAACGACCATGGCCAAATTGATTTTAGGCCTTGAAACGCTAAGTGCCGGAGAAATTTTCATCGACGGCCGGGCGATTTCGGAGCTGTCTGCCAAAGGTATTGCCCGCCGGGTGCAGCCGGTTTTCCAGGACCCGTATTCATCCCTGAATCCGCGCAAAAGCATTGCCTCGATTATTTCCCTGCCCTTGAGGGCGCTTAAGGTCGGCAATCGGCAGCGCTGGAATCGCCAGGTGGATGATATCATGGAACTGGTGGGTCTGCCCTCCCGGATCAAGCACAATTATCCCAATCAGCTGTCCGGCGGCCAACGCCAGCGGGTGGCCGTGGCCCGGGCGCTGATCATGCAACCGGAGGTGGTGCTGTGCGACGAGCCGACCTCGGCCCTGGATGTCTCGGTTCAGGCCCAGATCCTCAACCTGCTGATGGAATTACGGCAGGAACTCAATTTGACCTATGTGCTCATCAGCCATGACCTGGCCGTTGTAGAACATATCGCCAGCCGGGTTGCCGTGATGTATCTGGGTCGAATCGTCGAGGAAGCCGCAACCCGCCAACTATTTGAACGGCCGCGCCATCCCTATACCCAGGCCCTTTTGGCCTCGGTTTTAACACCGGAACCCGGCCTGGGTCTGCCCGAAACCCATTTGGGGCTGGAATACCCCAATCCCATTGATCCGCCTTCCGGCTGCACATTCCACCCCCGCTGTCCCAAAGCCACCGAGCTATGTTCAAACGTACCGCCCCAACCGCAAACCGAAGCCGATCGCATGGTTGAATGCCACCACCCCGATTGATTATTTTTGCTTGGTTACATTGTGAGAACATGATAAACTATTTAAATTTCAAAGAATTGTAATATTTATTGTTGAAATGAACTAAAATGAGCTAAAGTTGATGTATTCTGCCAATTTTATTAATAAAGATAACGCGCAGCGTTTCCTTAATTTTAGTCATTTTAGGCAGTTTAGTTCAATTTAGGCATTCGAATATTATGCTATCTCAGCCTATTGTTACAGGCTGCTGAAGATAAAAATAAATACGATATTCATCGAGGAGTATACCATGAGCCGTGAGAATGCCATTGCCCGGGCCGGGGCAATTTTTGACGATGGGACCTTTTTTGATCTGTTGAGCCGCTGGGTTTCGCACCCGACGGAAAGCCAAAACGAAGCCTGCATCGATCCTTTGCAGACATATCTGACTGATGCGATCACGCCCTATCTGGAAGATATGGGCTTTAGCTGCCGGCTGGTGGAAAACCCGGTCAACCCCCGGCTGCCGTTTCTGATCGGCCAGCGACTGGAAGGTGAAAACCTGCCGACGGTATTGACCTACGGCCACGGCGATACGGTGCTGGCCATGGACGGCCGCTGGCGCGAGGGGCTTGCGCCCTGGCGGGTGATTCAGGAAGGAGACCGCTGGTACGGTCGCGGCGCCGCCGACAACAAGGGCCAGCATGCCATCAACCTGGCGGCCCTGGCCTGCGTCCTGGAAGAACGGCAGCAGCTGGGATTTAACGTCAAAGTGTTAATCGAGATGGGTGAGGAGATGGGCTCGCCCGGGCTGCACCAAATCTGCGCCACGGAAAAAGAGGCCCTGGCGGCCGATGTGCTCATCGCTTCGGACGGACCGCGCATCGATCCGCAGAAGCCGACCATTTTCGGCGGCAGCCGGGCGGTATTTAATTTTGATTTGCGCCTGAATCTCAGAGACGGCGGTCATCACTCCGGCAACTGGGGCGGTCTGCTGGCCAATCCGGGAATCATCCTGGCCAATGCCATCGCCTCGATGGCCGATGCCCGGGGCCGCATCCTGGTCGAGGGGCTCAAACCGGCCGGCATTCCGGATTCCGTCAAACGGGCCCTGGCCGAGCTGGAAGTCACCGGCCGCGAAGGTCCCGCGATCGATCCGGACTGGGGCGAACCCGGACTCAGCCTGGCCGAAAAGGTTTACGGCTGGAATACCCTGGAGGTGCTGGCCTTTGAATGCGGCAACCCGGCCGCCCCGGTCGCATGCCATCCCGCCCAGCGCCTGGGCCCGGATGCATGTGCGGTTCGTGGCCGGCTGCGATCCGGATGATTTCATTCCGGCCGTTCGAAAACATCTGGACGAACGCGGCTTTGCGATGATCGAAATCATACCGCCCCGTGAAACCTGGTATCCGGCCACCCGCATGGATCCGGATAACCCCTGGGCCCAATGGGCCATCTCATCAGTGCAGCGGACCAGCGGCCAAAAGCCGGCCTTTTTGCCCAACCTGGGCGGCACGATACCCAATGACGCCTTCAGTGACGTTCTCGGGCTGCCGACCATCTGGGTACCCCATTCATACGGCGGCTGCTCGCAGCACGCCCCCGACGAGCATCTGCTGGCCCCCATCGTCCGGGAGGGGCTGCAGTTAATGGCCGGGCTGTTCTGGGACCTGGCAGAAAATTCCCCGGCAAGGGTACCTAGATCAGCAGGTAGCCATATGCCTTAGAGGTTTAATTGTGAAAT
>CAVQBT010000043.1:0-61612 GCA_963710795.1 uncultured delta proteobacterium | reverse complement strand
TTCTTCCTGACCGTCTTTAATGTCGATAAACTTGGGCTCCGGCGGCGTATAGGTGACCTTGGCGGAATATTGCATGATGCCCCGAAGCTGCCTGCGAACCGTTTCGAGCTTTTCTATTGTAACCGGGTTCCAGAAGTCGGCACTTTTGGCTTCTTTAATGACATCCGCCTTTTCGCGTACCGGATTAAGATGCATTTGCAGGCGGCTCAACCGGTCATGCAGCTGGTTTTTCAGGTCATCAAACAGGCCCGATTTTTTGAGATGCTCGATTTGAAGGCCGGTCATCAATTGATCGAAACGGTAGGCGTCCACATAGCCGCGAATATCCACCCATTGCATCAGCGGGGACATTTGCCGGCGCAATGCCTGCTCCGTTGCCGGGGTAAATGCCTGCAAGGTCTCCGGTTTTGAAAGCGAGCGTTTTTCCCGCCATTTTTCCCGCACGCTGATGATGTCTTCAGATAACCGGTCCAGGTCTTCCTTGACCAGCTTTATGACCATGTTGAAGGCGTCGGGTTCACTCTTGTTCAAAGCGGTGCGGGCCAGATCCAGCCGCGCTTCAAAGAGTTGCTGCATCAGGGATTTGGAAACAGAAGGCTCGGCCTTTTTATAATGCTTTTCAAAATAATCGAAGTTCCCCCAGTGGTCGAATATCCGGAAATGGGTTTTGTTTTTCCCAGCACCCAAAAGATCCCGGCACAGGCGGGTTCCACGACCGATCATCTGCTCGAATTTGACCAGCGACCGGATGGGTTTGGCAAAAACCAGGTTGACGATTTCCGGAACATCGATGCCCGTATCGAGCATGTCCACCGATATGGCAATGCGCGGATCGCTGTCTTTGTCACTTTTAAAATCGTCGATGAGCTGCTCGGCTCGTGGGTCGTAGTTATCAATGACCCTGCAGAATTTTCCGCCATATTGCGGAAAGAGCTCGTTGAAGACTTCATTGAGTAAAACGGCGTGATTGTGATTTCTGGCAAAGACGATGGTTTTGCCGGGATACTGTCCGGTTTCATCCCTGATTCCGTTATCCATCAGATTCCTGATGACGGCGCGGTTGGTATCGCGGTTGAAAATCTGCTTGTCGATCTGATGATTTTCAAAATCGAAATCTTTCGGCTCCTCGCCGTCCTCTTCAAGCTGACGTTTCTGCTCGTCGGTAAGATCCTTATATTTTATGCCCTTTCTGAGAAACTGGGTGGTGTGGGCATAGACTTCATATGGTACCAGGTAGCCCTCTTCAACTGCCTGATCCAGCGCATAATAGGCTGTCGGTGTTTTGTCGTCGCAGTCGAAAATGCGAAATGTGTTCCGGGAGATAAAACCCACCGGCGTAGCGGTAAGGCCGACCTGGAGGCAATCGAAATAGCGGAACATATCGCGATAACGGTTGTAGATGCTGCGATGGGACTCATCGGCGATGATCAGGTCGAAAAAGCCCACATCAAAGGTCTGAAAGATCTTGTTCATCGCCGGGTAGGTGGCCAGGTAGATGCGTTTGTCGCGATCTTTTGCCGTTCCCGCATTGACGATGGTCATCGGTTCGTTGAAAAAATCGTTGAACGCATTCTTGGCCTGTTTGCGAAGCTCTTTTCGATCGCATAAAAACAAAACGCGTTTGACCCAGCTGGCACGGTTCAACAAATCCGTCAGGGCGATGGCAACACGGGTCTTCCCGGTTCCGGTGGCCTGGACAATCAGCGCCTTGTGTCTGTTGGCAGAAAACTTCTCCGCAACCCTTTTGATTGCTTCAATCTGATAAAGGCGATCGACGATTTCTGGTTTTGGAGAGAGGCTGTCCAGCTGTTTACGGTTGTTTCTTTGAAATAAAAGATACTGAAGGCTGTCTTTGGAATAAAATCCGTACATGGATCTGGGAGGATAGCCCTGGGCGTCATCCCAGATAAAAATGTCGAATCCGTTGGTGTAGAAAATAACGGGACGCTGCCCATGCATTTTTTCCAGGCCGTCGGCATACAACTTGGCCTGCTCCTGACCCAGTTCAGCGCTCTTGGCGGTTTTTTTGGCCTCGATAACCGCCAGGGGCAACCCGTTATCATCCCACAACACGTAATCGGCATATCCAGTACCAGATTTGGTCGGCTGGTGCCCTACCGGTTCCTCCTGATGCACTTCAGAAGTATTGGCGCCATCATCACCGACATCCCAACCGGCTGCAACCAACTCTGTGTCGATCAGACGTTTGCGTGTGACGGCCTCATCGAATCCAAGTACATCCGCAGCGGCCTTGCCGGTGCTCAAAAGCGCTTCAAGCTCTTCGATGCGTTTTTCCGCCACACGGGTTTTTGTGCGCGTGGTATCCAGCTCGGATAAAAGCGACTGCATCTCCATCTCACTTGCAGCCAGCTTTTCTTGGATCAAGCGTTTTTCCCGTTTCAATGCCTCGGCGTTTTGGAAAGCCGCCTGTGGTTTTTCGGGGGCTTTATATTCCGGACAGTCTTTTTTATTGCCCCCGCTGACAATGTAGAGCCAGCGGCCTAAGTCAAACGCGTTGCGAAGCAGTTCGTGAACATTAAAACGGTGTATGGGCTCAGCGTGGGCAGCCTTGTTTCCGGCCAAGCGAATGCTGTGAAACGCATTTAAAACAGCAGATGGAACGGCTTGCTTGAACTCGTCTTGCGTTAAAAGGTCGAGCAGCGATGCATGGGGGAAATTGCCCAGGTTGTTTTCATCATAAAACCTATGAATCAGAGATTCGATATAAGTTCTGAGTTTAACGAGCGCACCGGTAGGATCCGGCCAGGCATATTGTTCCGCAAATCCGCCCAGACTCGCCAGTTCAGGCCATTTTTCTCTTAAAAATTCGAAATTAGTCGATTTCATAATGATCGAATCCATACCAACGGGTTAGAGCAAACACCGTGCCAAATTAATTTACCCGGTATTTTTTCAGCCAGTTCGTAAATGTCTGGTAATTCGAAAAGCCCAGTAGCTCGGCCGCCCTGGTCTTGTTTCCGTTCGCTTCGTGCAACGCTCGGTTCAAATAATGCTGGGCCAGTTTTTCCATAAGATCTAAAAGGTTAATTCCGTCTGCCAGGGATTTTCCAAGAAGTCCATCATCACCTGGCTGCGCCATCGGCAGCATGGCGTCCCGGATGTCTTCCAGGTCTATGAGTGTGCCGGAAGACCATATGGCCGCGCGCCGCAGCGTGTTCTGAAGCTCACGCACATTGCCCGGCCAGTCATATTGAAGCATAAGATTTTTTGCGGCGGAAGAAATTTTCTTGTGTTTATAGCCGGGCTCGGCGACGCTCTCGGCATTGATCTGCTCCAGAATGCTTTCAATCAGCAGTCCGACATCCCCGGCGCGCTCTTTCATCGGCGGCAGCTTTAAAACGGCCACTGCAATTCGGTAAAAAAGATCCGGCCGAAAGCGTCCCTGCGCCATTTCTTTAACCAGATCTCTGTTCGTGGCGGCGATGACGCGTACATCAAAGGGAATTGGTTTGGAAGCGCCCAGGCGGGTAACTTCTTTTTCCTGCAAGGCCCTTAAGAGCTTTACCTGGGCCGGCAGCGACAGTTCGCCGATTTCATCCAGAAACAACGTTCCCGTGTGGGCGGCTTCAAAATAGCCGGTTCGCTGCTTGTCCGCCCCGGTAAAGGCCCCTTTTTCATGGCCGAACAACTCGGATTCGATCAATTCCGACGGGATCGCTCCGCAGTTGACGGCAACAAAGGGGCTGTCCCTGCGGGGGCCGGCATTGTGAATCGCACGGGCCAGCAGCTCTTTGCCGGTGCCTGAATCCCCTTCGATGAGCACGGGAACCGAGCGCGGCGCAACCAGCCGGGCCTTGGCAATAACCCGTTTCATGGTATGGCTGCGATGGATGATGCTTTCAAACTCCGGGGCTTCCGGCGCCAGACCGGCAGTCAGTTTTTCCAGTCTTTGATCCGGTTTTCTCAGCAGATCCGGAATAAATTCAGCCGAAAGATCAAAGGGCACCGATGCGACCTTAACGCCCCCTTTGATTGAAGATTCTATGAGTGTGGCAGGGTAGCGCGTTTTGGCGATGATGATCCAGACCGCGGCCATGGCTGGGGTGCCGGGGCTAAGGTGATATGTCAATTCGACATCACTATCCTTCAGATTTCGTGTGTCTCTTTGATAACCCCGACTGCGGCCTCATAGATATCGCCGAAATGGGTCGGGCTGGACAAACTGGCTTTCTTTGTTTGAATATGTGCCGAGGTAAATGTTTTTAACCACTTTACGTATTCTTTGCAATCTGAGTCCGGTACATCATAAATCAGTATTACCTCGTTGAAATGAACGTTCAGAGACAGCCTGGGCGATGGGGCCTAAACCAATATTTTTTTCTCCCCTTGATGCTTTTAAATCAGTAAATCCTATCCAGGAAAACAATATTGATGTCATAACAATATCAGATACAAAAAAATTTACTTTTTTACAAGAAATTTTATCTTGAAGTCTCAATAGGACTAATGAAACTGCCATGATTGAGCAGTTATCAAGAATTTCTTGACGACTCAGATGTGCGCTTTGTCTTGCCAAAGGATTAGCTGTTCGTCCAACTTTCCGGGATTTCCGGATAGCTGGAATTTTGATTTACTAAGATACCAATATAATAATATCTCTAATAAACAGTGTCTTACCTGCAGGCACCCCGCAAGTTACCCCGCAGGTCGTAGAGCTACTCAGGGTTTGCAAACAGCAAAGTGGGCGTGTCGAATTGTCGGCGCAGGCAACTTGTAAGGAATACTTACAAGTTCGTCAGAAAGTCTCTCGAATTAAACGACGTGTACATTTTGGAATGGCTAAAGCGGGAAAAAAATAAAATTCAGAAGAAGATATATCAACAAGGAATGGAACAGCAATATTTTTTGAATTTATACTGGTTACAGACGACGATGAGAATTTTTCCCTGGTTGAATTTTCTGTTCATCCGGTATCTGCTGAGTCCATGAAACAGCGTGCGGTAACGGAAGTTACCCCGCAAGTCACCATGGAAGTCACCATGGAAGTCACCACGGAAGTCACCACGGATGTCACCACGGATGTCAAACGGCTTCTCGCTACTATAACCGGCGATCACCCCCGTTGTATCGAGCACGTTATCATGCATGAGCTTTGCCACTTAACATACCATAATCATTCCAAGTCCTTTTATTCTATTATTGACACGCTGCCAGCCTGATTGGCGCCACCGTAAGGAAATATTGGATAAAGTAAGTATTTGACGTCTCGGAATTTCAACACTTGTTGAAAATATAGTTTTAATGAAATTTAGCCTGTTTGCCGGCAAAACATCCAGTATCTCTTTTATCTCAGTTTGGCCTTTTGCAGACGATCCATGAAAGACACTTTGCGGTAATGGGCTTGACTGAGGGTTATCAGCTTTTGCTTAAATGCCTTTTCTTCACCGGACTTATTACTGAGATCCCGCAGATCAACCAATAGCTTTACCGCTTCATCGTATTTGGTCGGCTGCTTGGTCATGATGAGATCGTTCACATTTTTCCAAATACTGTCTTCACGACCGGCAAGGCTCTCCAAATATTGTTGGCGGGCAAGCGCTTTTTCTCTTTTTTTCCGCGCTCGCTCCCTGGCTTTTTGTTCTGCAGCTCGACGCTTTCTTTCTGCAGCGAATCTTTCTGCCTTTGACAGCAGATCCTCCACGCTGCGCAGTTGCTCGTCCATATTTGAGTTCGCCTTTGTCGAAACTGCCTGCTGAAATCGCTGCCTTAATTCAATCCCGACATGAGGGCTTGGCGCTTCGACTAAACGAATCAAGATCTCATTTTTTTCACTTTCCGGAAGATTGTGGATAAAGGTTTTTAAAGCTGTGGGATCAATTTTCCGATCCTCGGATACACTGTTTTCAGCCGCAACGGCGATTAGGTCGGAATCGATTCGCATAAAGTCCACAAAGCTTTCCAACCGCGCATTGAGATCAGCCAAATTAGGCGCAACAGGCGGTTCCAGCTCATCGTCTTCCATTTCTCCCATCTGGGCACAAAAGAGCCAGGCCAAATAAAGAGAACGGTAATCGCCACGAAAAATATCTGCCCGCAATGATATCAGCGATGACAGCCACCCTTCGCCTTCCTCCCAATCATAATCTTCGGTCTGTGAAGTAAACTCGAAAATGATATTATCCCCCTTTTCATGGATGCGTGCGCTTTCTCCGGGACAATATCTTCGGACCAGATCGACATCGACTAATTGACGCGGCACCTTGAGCATGAACCAGTGAGTTCCCCAATTGGCCACATGTAGAAAGGCATCAAAATAATCTGTCATCAATTTGAGTGGATCACCTTGAAAATCGCCATAATTATAAATATTTACAAAACTGGTGGGCGTAATCCGCGCCCGTGACGACAGGTTTTCGAGTGCCTGTATATCTTTTTCGCTTAACGGTTTATCAATCGCTGTAAATTCATAATATTGGTATTCGCTCATAGTTGCTCAATCCTTTATAATTCAGCAGGCCGGGCATTTGGTGCCGCACGCGGGGCATAGGATGTGAAGGTGATCGCAAAAACGGATGTTATAGGTGCTGTCGCCGCAGCCGTCACAAACCAGAGGGTCCATCGATTTGGTAACCGGGTTGTAAATCATCGACAACTGCTTTTGTTTCCTTCCGACGGAGGCCTGGTACAATATCTTTACGGCCGGCGTGCGGATCTGTATGCCCCCACAGAGTTTAAGCTTGACCCTGATACTGTATTTTTTAAATAGATCCGCCTTTTTTCTTTCCAATTCATCGGGGATCAGGCTAATTTTGGCTTTGCGGTCTGACACCAGCTGGTCTGAAATCCCTGGGCGTTTAAGGCTTTGCTTCATCTCCTGCTTCAGGTCCGCATAATATTCTTCGAGGTTGGCCACATCTCTGCGAAATCTTCGATTCATGCTGTCCTGAAAAGGTTCGATCTCTGTATCAAGAACCTTGCCTGCCTGGCGGTGAGCCCATGTCAGGATCGCTTTGATCTTGTCATCGCTTAAAAGCATCTGTTCGGAATTGGTCTCAAAGGTTCTTTCAACGGTGTCAAACCTGCTGTTTATCTCCGCAACCGCTGCGCCGGTTTCAAGATTAAATGCCAGGGCTACCAGCCCCTCCTTCTGTTCGTCACTTTGCGCCAGATAGCGGCAGGTAAGCAGCAGATATTCGGTGCGCACCTCGGCGGCACTTTCCACGTGGCCCACACAATTGTGAAAAACAAATTGGTCCCGGATCAGCCGGTCAAACCCCTGGCGTTTAATATAATTAAAATTCAGCCGGCAACCGATCAAAGGCGTTGTATCGCAGGCCGCATCAACTAATTTTTCCAGGAAGGGAGAGCCATAATGGATGGAAAATTTTTCATCGGCCTTCTCTCCTGCTGCGATGTGGATATATTCAGGAGTATTCAGACGCGTGGCCAGATGCTCCGGAAGGACAGCTTCCAGCCCGTCGGGACGCTGTTCCATCACCGCGCCTTTAAACTCAAAAAAACGGCGAACGAACTGTTCCAGGGCGTTGTCGGAACTAAAGCTCATAATTTACTCCAAAAAGTTTCTCGTCCAGCTCCTGCGTCTTCTTGTACTGGGCTTTGGAACGTTGAAGCCGGGCTGCAAGCTGATTAAAACCGTGTTCACGATCCTTTTCCGATTGTGAATTTGTCCAGATATCGTAGACCATATCGGAAAAATCCTTTTCATCCCGGACACGCCCTAAAATCATATCAATCTCGCCGATAACCATTTCAAACATGTTAATTTTACGGTCAAGGATATCAAGGATGTGTTCCTCAATGCTCTCTGCTGCGCAAAAATTATAAATCATCACTTCATTCTGCTGCCCAAGGCGGTGGATTCGGCCGATCCGTTGTTCGATTTTCATGGGATTCCAGGGAAGGTCATAATTTATCAACTGGTGGCAGAATTGAAGATTGCGACCCTCGCCGCCGATCTCGGTGGTAACGAGAATATCCTTTTCTTCACGGAAACTGTTGATTGCCGCATCTTTTTGCTGGCTATTCATGCGCCCGCTAAAAACGGCATGGGGAACATCATTCCAGGATAAAAACGTCGACAAATGATCCAGCGTGCCGAGATAGTTAACAAACACAATCTTTTTGCCCTTTGTTGATCGAATCAAATTAAGCAGCACTTTGTTTTTTTCAGTATCTCCCATGCTGCGACACAGGTTGTGAATCGCCCGTATTTCTTGTTCATGGTCCCATAAAAAATCCCTTCCCGTCAGAAGACGCTGCAAGGTCAATTCAACCGCCGTGGGTGATGAGCCCGCTTCGGCCAGCAGATTTTTGAGCAGGAGTTTGCTGCCGTTCCGGTCGTTGGCATTAATATGATGAACCAGGTCCGTAATACGTTTGTAAAGGGTCGATTCGGATGCACTCGGTTTTACGCGCATCGTCTGTGCAAATCTGGGTGGGATTCCGATTTTTGCCAGTGCGCGTGTGTTTCGGATCATCACCTGATCCAGAAGTTCTTTCAACCGGCTGCGGTTTTGAGGCCCCGTAGGATCGCCTTTGGTCATAAATTCGTTGCGAAACGCAGAGGCGGTCTTTAACTGGCCCGGTTTTAACAAGGTGATCAGATTGTGCAGCTCCATGAGGTTGTTTTCGACCGGTGTTGCCGTCAACAGCAGCAGAAAGCGTTTTTTCAGGGAATTAACCAGCTTCCAGTTCAATGTGTTCCTGTTTTTAAGATGGTGGGCTTCATCGACAATCACCAGATCATACTCGCGCTCTGTGACCGCAGAAATATTGCGCTTGGACTTGGCCTGGTTAATGGATGCCAGGATATAGGGGGTTTTCCAAAATTCCAGGCCTTTTTTACGAAAATCCGGATCGTCGGTGGAGGGAAAATCAAGCCTGAATTTTGCCCGAAGCTCCTCCTGCCACTGGCTGACCAGCGTTGCGGGTGTCAGGATCAGCGCGCTCTTGACGATGCCCCTTTGAACGTATTCTTTGAGGATTATCGCAGCCTCAATGGTTTTTCCCAAGCCGACCTCGTCGGACAAAAGGGCGCGGCCCCGAAAGCTTTTGAGCACTTTGCGGGCCGTCTCTTCCTGATACCACAGCGATCGGACGTCCTGCAGGCCGGATAGACAGATAAGGTTCTCGAAGGAATCCCTGAATCGAATTCTGTGTCCTTCCAGGGCAAGTTCGTATTGTTCGCAGCTCATGAATCGACCACTGGACAGCGGAATATGAAAGGATGCGTCATCCATTGTAATGACAACCGGAATATTTGGAACGGAGGTTTTTTTTTCTTTATGTTCCTGAGGAGCAGGACTGCCACGCGGATGACCGGGCGTCTTATTTTTGGGAGGAGAAGGTCGTATCGCACCTTTCTTGGGAGCAACTTTTTTCGCCTGTTCAAATTCCAGTTGATAACGGCAGTATTTCTGAATTTGGATTGTGACCGTCCGGATTTTTCGCTTATTCGCAATCTTGATTCCCGCCAGGCGGGGAAGCAATATCTCAGCAACAGTCAGGGCTTGCTGGTACTGTCCGTTTTTGGCCAAAAGGTCTAAAAAAAGAGGCAGGTACTCATCTTGCAGCTGGCCGCTGTCGTAAAGTTGGGAAAGTCCTGACAGTTGAACTTTGCGGCTGGCCATATCATAGCCCAGATGGACCATTTCCCCGAGAAACATTTTATTGCCGGGGTCCAGCTTGAGGGCTTTTTTTAAAGACACCAATGCTTTATCGTGATTGTCGGTTGAGCGAAACCACTCGTATTCGTAAAAGAAAAATTCAGCTTTTTCCGATCGAACAACCGCCGCCGTCGATTGACGTCTTGCCTTTAATTTGACCTTTCGTTTCGCCTTGCGTTTTTCAGCTTTTGTTTTGGCCATAGAAATGTTTATTTATTGCTTTATAATTCTACTGGTTATATTCGGTTAAGTCGGCAACCGGCACATACCCAATTTAACAGCCGCCGCCTGGCGGGATTTAAGCCCAAGTTAGTGCAGAATGTCAATCTCTTTTCTCCTTTAAAATCGCCCCAATAGAAAGAGCAAGTAAAAGGATTAATTAATGAAAATCTTTTACACTGACATCTTTAAAATTCTCCTCCCCGCAAACCACAGCTTTCCGAAAGACAAAAACTACCTGCTGAGGCAGCGGATAACGGAGCAGCTGGGCAATAAGGTCGTTGAGCTCAGCATCCCCGAACCGGCATCCGACGACTATCTCCTGCGGGCCCATGATTCGGCCTATTTAAAGCGCTTCTTAAATGGAGAACTTACGGACAAAGAAATCCGGCGCGTCGGTCTGCCGTGGTCGCCGGAGATTGTTCAGCGGACGCGCTATTCAGTCGGCGCCACCATTGCAGCCTGCCGGACAGCTTTAGCTGAGCGTATTGCCGTCAATCTCGGCGGCGGAACCCACCATGCTTTCTATGATCATGGCCAGGGATACTGTTATCTAAACGACAGTGTGATTGCCGCCCGAACTATGCAGGCCGAGGGCCTGGTTAACAATGTATTGATCATCGACTGCGATGTCCACCAGGGAAACGGTACGGCCGCTATTCTTAAAAACGATCCCACCATCTTTACCTTCTCCATCCATGGCAAAAACAATTTTCCCTTTCACAAAGAAACCAGTGATCTGGATGTTGAATTAGAAGATGGAACCGATGATGCCGCCTACCTGGCAGCCCTTGAAAAAGGAATGACGGAGTCCCTTGATGCTTGCGATGCAAATCTTGCAATTTACCTTGCCGGTGCAGACCCTTATAAAAAAGACCGATTTGGCCGCCTTGCGCTAACCAAGGTCGGGATAGCCGGCCGGGATCGACTCGTTTTGCGGCATCTTTATCAATCCGGATTGCCGGTGGCCATTACCCTGGCCGGCGGTTATGCGAGGCAGGTACTGGACGCGGTGGATATCCATTTTCAGACCGTAAGGGCGGCAGTCGAATTTTATCACAGTTATGAAGTGGGGGTAAAAAATTAGGCGCGTCGCAATATCATATCGACAATTTGACCGATATTAACGCTGTATTTATTGGAGGTTTCAGGTGTCCGGTGTTCCGCCAGGGCGGACCGCTGGCCGCGAGCGTCCAGTCTAATCAAATAAAAACTATATAATTTAAAAGAAAAAGAGGAATGGATTCTTATTGTAAGGAAAATAATTGGACAGGATCAACAGGATCGTTAGGATAATGCGGCCTTCGGCCGGAAGGCCCCTCGCCGCCGGCAAAAAATTACTGATAATCCTGCGTGCCGGGGCGCAGCGTAGCGAAACTGGTAAATCATGTCTAAATAAAAATAATAAAAATCGAATCCATTCCATAAACCCATAAATTTCGCTATTGCTGCCCTGCCGGGGCCACTTCTTCCGAGCAAAGTCTTGAATAAAGCATTGGTCATAGCCGTCACTATTAACAACAGAACTTGTCAAATATGTGGCACATAATTCCATTTTTCCCTCGCTTGCTTCCCCCACAAAATAATGGATCGCTCCCTTCTGTTTCTAAAGTGGATAATTAATCCGTCCAAGACAACCGCAAAATATTTTCCTCAGATCTCAAACAATCCCCGTGTTTTATCCGCACCCGGTGCTGTTATTTTCAGCGCGATGTAATTGGTGAAAAGATTCATTACTCATTACAAGCCGTTAGTCCTGCCAGTCCTGGTACGACAATTGCAAAAAATCTCCACTTGGCAGTAGTCCAGACCAAACAGACCATATTTATGACAATCGGTATAATGGGAATAATGGAGAAATTACATTCACAGAAAACAAACCGACCGGCAGTTGCCAATGCCCGCTACGATCGGATACCCAATAAACTTTTATCAACCAGAAAGTGGCATGCTCTGATTGCTGCGGCAGCCATGATTTTGCTAATCTCTGCCGCCGGGGTCAATTATTCGATGTCACCGGATATGGGATTGATTTCAGACGGTTCAGTAGACAAGCCGTTAAATCAGGCATCTAAACTTTCCACCCGAACCCCATCGTTGCCGGATAAATTGCCACAAAACACGGCATCCCAGGCGCCTTTGTTTTTTGCGGGGCACGATGAGGAGCAGCCCCGGGTTCCCCATGCCATCGTTGAATTTTTGAAAACCTATTCGTTATCAAAATATAAAAATGCATTTTATGATGCGATGCGGTTTTCCCAGTTTAAACGGGTCGCTGAAGAGATATACCGTTCTACCGGATACGAACTGATTCGCCTTGATTATGTGCCCGGATTTATCAGAAAAACACACGTGGTTTTATCCTATCCACTGGGATCCGAGAGAAAAGAATCGTATTTTTTGTTCTGGCGTCCGCCGTTTAGAGTGAAAAATTTTTATTATACCTATAAGGGGCACGATATTTTTTTTCTGCAAAAGAAACTGGCCGCTCTTAATCTCTACGACCAGCGCCGCGACGGAATCGTAGGACCTGAACTTCTTTATGCCGTGGTCCAATTTCAAAAACAGATGGCCCTGCAGCTCACCGGATTTCCGGACCAAAGCACTTTGTTTTTTATCTGCCAACTTGCAAGTCAATCTGAAAACAGTTTCGGATATTTCAAAGACCCTGATTTGAATTAGGGGGGTCGGTTGGCGCAGCAAATGGGCCGCTAAATAAATAATAAACGGACTGTATTTAACACCATCGCTATAAATACCTCAACGTTACCGCCTGTCCGCAAATTCCCACTTTGAATGTGATGCTCGGTTTGCCGCTGCGCTAAATTGCCGGGGCGGCATTCTATCCGTCAATAATTCCATTCATCATCTAATTTCAGCATTTCATCGCCTTTTTATCGCCGGAACTTTGCGCTTTGGTTATGATGGCATCGCAACACCGAGAAAAAGTTCGGTGCTGCGCTAACCCAACGAAAGGAGACCGACCATGCCTGGTAAACCCATTACAAGACGATCTTTTTTAACCGTGTCCGCCATCACCGCCGTGACGGTGGCCATGGATTGGGGCAATATCGCGGCCTATGCTGCCAAAATGGGGTCCCCCAAAGACTACCCGACCGTTGTAATCGGCGCCGGGTTGGGCGGCCTGGTCTGCGGGGCTTACCTGGCCCGGCAGGGCATACCGGTTACGGTTGTGGAGCAGCACAGCATTCCGGGTGGCTACGCCACGTCCTTCGAGCGGGCTGACGGCAAATTCAATTTTGAGGTTTCACTGCACGGCACTTCCATCCGCAACAATGGTGCCGCCAGAATATTGAGCGAAATCGGGGTGCTGGACAAAATTAAGCTGGTCGAACTTCCGGAGGTATACCGCCTTAAAACTCCCAAGTTGGATATTTCCGTGCCCCAAAGAGATCCGGGTGCCTATATCAGACTGTTGACCAAACATTTTCCCGCTGAAGCTAAGGGAATTCAAAGCTTTGTGAAGGAGATGCTTGCCATCGCCGATGAGGTCGATACATTGAGTCGCAACCAGGGGAAATTTTTAAAATTGTTTTTCCCGCTTCAATATCCCAGAATGTGGGCGGTGCGCAACAAGACCCTGGCGGATATGCTGAATGAGCATATCAAAGACCCTGATCTGCAACACACGCTGGCTGCCCTGTGGGGGTATTTCGGACTGCCGCCGTCCAAGCTTTCGGCCTTTTATTATGCCAATGCCACCGGGGGGTATCTCAAAAACGGATCCTATTATATCAAAGAGCGTTCCCAGGACCTCAGTGATGCTATCGCCGAAGCGATCGAGGCTCACGGCGGCAAGCTGCTGTATGACACACTGGTGCGAAAGGTTCAGGTCGACAGCGGGGCCGTCCATGGGGTGGTGTTCTCCGACGGAGAGACCTTGCCCGCCCGGGCGGTGGTCAGCAACGCCAGTGCGTTGGCAACCTTCAATGAAATGCTTCCCAAAGAAGCCGTACCAGAGAAATTCCGGAAAAATTTGGCGGATTACAAGCCCAGTCTCTCCAGTTTCATTGTGTGGCTCGGGTTAGATCAGGATCTGAAGGGCAAAATACGGGCCTTCAGCACCCATATATCCTCGGGCCGGGGGCCGGAGGCGGACTACCAGGCCTGTTTGCAGGGCGACATTGAAAATCAGTCTTTCAGTGTCTGCATCTATGACAATATCTTTGAAGGGTATTCCCGCCCGGGGACTTCGACCTTGCAATTGCTGGTGCGGTGCGGATATGAGCCCTGGCGCAAATATGAAACCGATTATTTTAACGGCAATAAAACCGAGTACTACAAAGAAAAACAACGTTGGACGAATACGTTAATCCAACGCGCGGAAAAGGCGCTCATACCCGGTTTGTCCTCCATGATCGAAGTCGAAGAGGCGGCCAGCCCGTTAACCAACCGCAGTTATACAGGCAATCCGGAAGGGGCGATTTATGGATTTGAACAATCCATGGGCAATGCCTATATGAATCGCATAAAAAACACCACCCCGGTCAAAGGGCTTTACCTTGCCAGTGCCTGGGGCAATCCCGGCGGTGGATACAACGGCGTTTTTCGGGGTGGCCAGAGCGCTTTTCTGGCAATGATGAAAGACTGGGGAGGATGAACCATCGGATTCACGTTGCCGAAATCCGAACCGGTGCTTTGTCACAGGGAGGAAGCCATTTCCGCAAACCGCAGGGGATAAAATCAGCAAGCCATAAAAATGAAAAAAATAATATCAACAATAGCTACGGTCGTTGTTATTTCAGCCGCAATTTATTGCGGGATTGCCGCTGTGCTGGTCCTTATGGGAAAACCTGAAGCACCCGCTGCAGATCCCGTTGGCCTGGCCTTTGATGAGTTGTTTATCGATTATGCGAACCTGCCCGAATTGCAGTACTATACTGCCAAGGACGGCATACAGCTTGCCTATCGACACTACCCGGCGCATTCCGACAACGTGCTTGTTCTTTTGCATGGTTCTGGTTGGCATAGTCAATATTTTCTGCCTTTGGCCGAGTTCATTTCCACTGAAAATTTAGCCCAGGTATACACACCGGATTTGAGGGGACATGGGCGGTCGCCGGCGAGGCGGGGAGATATAGACTACATCGGGCAATTTGAAGATGATTTGGCGGAGTTTATCGTCATGATCAAGGAAGATAATCCAAACTCGAAGCTGATTTTAGGCGGTCACTCATCAGGGGGTGGATTGGCTGTGCGTTTCGCGGGAAGTCGATACAGATCACAAGTCGATGCCTACCTGCTGCTGGCGCCCTGGCTTCAATATAATGCGCCTACCAGGCGGCCGGGGGCAGGCAAGTGGGCACGACCTTATACCGCTCGTATTGTTGGGCTGACGATGCTAAATAAATTAGAGATTCGATATTTCAACAACCTCCCGGTAATTGAGTTCAACATGCCGCAAGAGGTCCGTGACGGCACTGAAACCCTGGTGTATACCTACCGGCTAAACCGATCCTATGCTCCGCGGGACTATCGCAAAGATCTGGGCGCAATAACGAAACCCCTCTTGGTTATTGCCGGTACCGCCGACGAAGTCTTTTTTGCTGAAAAGTTCAAACCCGTGATTTCGCAATACACCGATGTTCAGGTAAAACTATTACCAGGCGTAAGCCACCTGGGCGTGGCTGTAAGTCCTAAGGTACAACCCGCGATGAGAGAATGGCTCGAGAATCTTGGCAAACCATAGCGTATAGCTGCAAATCAGAAATATCATCAACGTCATTTAACAGCCCCAAAGGTTTTGGATATGAACGAAATCCCATCACAACAATACGACGACGAGGAGGTCGACCGCATCATGCGGCGGGCCTTGAAAATAAATAGTGAGAACGCTATCAAGCATGAAGATTTGATTGAAACAGCCAGGGCTTTCGGGCTTGACTCTCAGATCGTTGAAGCCGCAATAGAGCAGGAGCAACGGGAATTTAAAAAAGAAAGAGTTCGAAAAACCCGGTTGAAACGCCGCAAGATGTATTTCTATCGGCGTCTGGGCCGCTACCTGATTGTCATTGGTGCCTTGTTTCTCATAAACGCCATCACCCCGGGGCCGTGGTGGTTTCAATGGCCGGCCCTTGGTTGGGGAATAGGGTTGGCATTTCAATTCAAGGCTATCTTTTTTACCGGCAGCAAAAGGCTTGAGAGGATAATCGAAAAAAAGCATGCCGAGCGCAGTCCCAGGATATGCGAACAGTGATATTGCTTTTACGACAATATTTCAGTACAACGATTCTGACCGCAGCGCAATAATAACTGATCCCTCAAAAACTTAACCGTAAAGGCTTCTATTTCTCAGACTGAATCAACAAGTTCATCGGGATAGAGATGTACTAACCCAAAAATATCCTGTTAATCCTGTCTTTTTTACTGTCTCATGTGAGAAAATACAAACTGTGAACTGCCAACTGAAATCTTTATTATGAAATCCGAAATGAAAGTCATAACCAGAAAATCTGCTGTTACCTCTTTTTTATATACCCCGCTGTTTTGTTTGATGATTGCCGTTTTTTTAACTGTGATGGGAATCGGAAAAGATTTCATCACCAACCTCATCTTTTCAATTTGCATTGGTTTGTCCACTTGTTCCTGCGTGATGTTAACGCTTCATTTTTTCCAGCCGGCTAGATCCGCTGTTTGCGCTATCCTCATAGCGCCGGCTTTGTTCATCGGAACCATAGTTGGTTCTTTCATCGGGTCGATTCTAGCGGGTTTGAATCCCTCAATTCTGTTTGAAATCAACAACATGTTTGTTCAAATGCTGCTTCTCGGTGCGGTATTCGGATCGATTATCTCCTATTTTTTCATCTCGCGGGAACGAATCGCCGCTTCAGAAGCCCAGCTTAAGGAAGAGCAGATCAAACGCCTGACCAGTGAGAAAAAAGTTAGCGGAAGCAAACCTCAAATTACTCCAGGCCCAGATCGAGCCCCATTTTTTGTTCAACACCCTTTCCAATGTCGTGAGTCTGCTGGATACCGATCCGCCCAAAGGAAAATCCATGCTGGTTGATTTTATTCATTATCTGACGAGCATCTCTTATCAAACAGCCGGGAAGACAAGCCACCCTGGGACAGGAAATGGAAATGATCCGGGCCTATCTCAGCATCTTTAAAGTTCGAATGGGCGACAGATTAAATTATAAAATTGACCTGCCCGAAACAATTAAAAGTCAATTTCATTTCCGCCCATGTTGATTCAGCCCTTGGTGGAAAATGCCATCAAACACGGTCTGGAGCCCAAAATCGATGGCGGAGAAGTTCTTATCAGGGCGATTAAAAAAGATGGCATACTTCGATTGGAAGTAGTCGATACCGGTACTGGGGTTTAATGCAGAACGAGAATTCCGGCATGGGACTGTCCAACATTCGGGAGCGTTTATTGCTCTTGTATGGAAACAACGGTCGATTAATATTGGAAGAAAATTCGCCCCAGGGCTTAAAAGCCACAATTGAGGTGCCGCATGGCCAACCCTGACGCCATTATCGCCGATGATGAAGAGCAGCTTAGAATTCATTTAAAATCAAAACTGGCCGATCTGTGGCCGGAGCTTAGCATCTGCGGTGAAGCGGCAAACGGTCTCGCAGCCCTGGATTTGATTGAATCGTGTCGGCCCGCGATCGCCTTTCTGGATATCAAGATGCCGGGCTTGACCGGGATTGAAGTCGCTCAAAAAATCAGTTCGGATTGCCGGGTGGTTTTTATTACGGCCTTTGATCAATATGCGATTGAGGCTTTCGAAAACGAAGCTGTTGACTATATATTAAAGCCGGTCACCGCTAAAAGGCTGGAAAAAACGGTCAACCGGTTGAAAAAGCAAATATCCGATGCCTCCAAATCAGTCCCTGATTTTTCCGCAACCATGGATCGTTTGTTAGCGGTCCTCAAAGATAAGCAGTCGCCCGGCTATTTGAAGTGGATCAAGGTGCGGCAGGGCGAAGCGGTGCGGCTGATTGCCATCGATGATGTCTGTTATTTCAAAGCCGAAGATAAATACACGGTGGTCAAGACCCGTGACGGCGAATCTCTGATCAAAAAAAGCATCCGGCAATTAACCGAAGAACTGGACCCGGAGCAATTCTGGCGCATTCACCGCGGAACCATCATCAACATCAGCCGGATTGCCAGGGTCAGCCGCTCTTTTGCCGGTCGGCTCATCGTTTCGCTCAACAATCTGCCGGAGACCTTGACGGTGAGCCGGTCATATGCGCATCTGTTCAAGCAAATGTGAAAAGGGGTTCAGGGTTCAAGGTTCAGCCGGTCCGCTGGCCAAAAAAACCGCCGGTCTGATCGAACAGGAAACAAAATAGTTCACCGCAGAGTCGCAGAGAACGCCGAGAAAGAAAATTTTAGATAATCTCTGCGATCTCCGCGTGCTCTGCGGTGAGATACTTCTTGGAAAAGGCATCAGATTTCATCAAGGTTCAGGGTTGAAAGGTTAAAGGCCAAAGGCTTAAGGCTACAGCTGGAAGAAGGAAAAAGCAGAGATTTCGGAGCGGGGGCCTGCGTGTTACAGGATTACGACAGTCGACGAACTCTTAAAATACCTTTTTTAACTCATATTTCCAGGGGCTCGAATATCGCCGTAAAATGCCTCAAAATCGGCGGCTCATAGACGATACGCATTCCCTTGATTTTATCCCGTTTGCTATAGACCTTCCCGATACATTCCACCACATAATCAATGTGACTCTGGGTATAAACTCTTCTCGGAATGGCCAATCGCACCATCTCCAGTTTGGCGGGTTTGAATTCCCCAGTGCTCGAATCGGTTTTACCGAACATAACACTTCCGATTTCACAGGACCGGATGCCTCCGCAAATATAAAGCTCGCAGGCCAGAGCCTGACCCGGAAATTCATGGGCCGGTATATGGGGCAAAAATGCGGCCGCATCTAAATAAATGGCATGCCCACCGGGCGGCTGGAAGATCGGAGCTCCTAAATTGTTAATTTTCTGACCCAGATAAGACACCGATCGAATGCGATAATCCAGGTAATCTTCTTTGAGAACCTCATCCAGGCCCATGGCAAAGGCCTGCAGGTCGTGACCGGCCATGCCGCCGTAGGTGGAAAAACCTTCGGTGACCACCAGGATATTTCTGGCCTCTTGCGCGAGGTCGTCGTCATTTAGAGCCAGAAAGCCTCCCATATTCACCAGCCCGTCCTTTTTACCGCTCATGGTACAGCCGTCGGCATAGGAAAACATCTCGCGGGCGATTTCACGAACGGGCGTCTTTTCATAACCGGGTTCGCGCATTTTGATAAAATAGGCATTTTCGGCAAAGCGGCAGGCATCCAGAAAAAATGGTATCCCGCATCTTTTAGAATGCGCTTCCTTTCCTGCAGGCTGGTAAATTTCAACGGCTCCACGCTTTTTATTTTAAACGGCTCAATAATGGTTTTCATCGGGAGGCCCTCCTTATGTTCCCGGTTTCGTGTCGCGGAGCTTGCTGATAAAAACTGACGACAACAATACCTTTGTTCTTTAATTTACCGGCACTGAGATAATTAGAGTAAATGATTTCTTAGGCGGCCTTCTGGTTATATGCCCAGACGCCGGCTTGAACCGGATAATTGGTAATTACCCCGTCAACCTGCATTTCTCTCATCCTGACAAAATCTTCCAGCATATCGACGTTGTAGGGAAAGACTCTGATGCCGGCGGCATGCATTTGTTTCACCTGGTTGCGTTTAACTATCCGGTGATCCGGATGCCAGGAAAATACCCTTAACCGGCTGCACATGTTAACCGTTTTTTTGTTGGCCGGCTTTTTTGAAATAAAGGCTGTGGCCGGAGGGTTTTCCATGAACGCGATCTGCTCCAGGATATTGACGTCAAAACTGGAGATCATACAGGTGCCCAGCAGGTTTTTTTCCCTCAGCAAATCGACGACCTGTTTTTCGACGGCATCCGTCGGATGACCGGATTCATAGGCATTTGATTTTATTTCGATATTTACATAAGCCCGTCCGTTGACCAGATCCAGCACCCCGCTCAAATCGGGTATCTGCTGCGCGGCAAATTGCGCATCGAACCAGCTGCCGGCATCCAGTTGCTTCAATTCGGCCAGGGTAAAATCGGCCACGGATCCTTTTCCGTTCGTCGTGCGGTCAAGGATGGCATCGTGAATGACAACCACTTTGCGGTCGCGGCTGAGCATCACGTCCAATTCGATCATGTCCGCCCCGGCTTGTATTGCAGCTTCAAAAGCCGCCAGGGTATTCTCGGGAAATTTGGCGGGATACCCCCGGTGACCAATGATCCAGGGAGCTTTAAAATTTTTGTTTGATTTGATATCGATCATACGCTGTTGGGTTTCCTTTCTACGATTCAATCAGTCTCAAACTTAATGAAGTCTACAATTTGGTTATCGTCCACCCAATTGGATAGTTTAATGGTTAATTTGGGATCGTTTAAAGACCCGGCCTTAAATTTTATGAAACCACTGTTTACTGTTCAGACAGGATCTCATTTCATCGTCAAAAAACCCTATCGCTTACATCGCCGCCAGGACTTAATCTGCTGACTCTAATCATTCCAATATCAAAAGCAACCGGATGGATTTATAAAAATAAAACTTTTATATAATTTCTAAAATTTATTTGGAAAAACTTTCTCAGTCATTCTCTAGACTGCGCAGATCCTTAAATGCTATTTCTTCAATCTTCAAGCTTCAATTCCGGCTTGTCCGGGTTCTGAGATACTTTTTCATCCAGCGTTTTGCGGACGATGCGGGTCAACTGATTCAGCTCAAAAGGCTTGCTGATGAATCCTTTTGTTTTTGACTCAAGTTCTTTTTTGGCAGGCCCGTCAACAGAATAACCACTTGCAATAATCACCCGGGCCGACGGATCTTGCTTAAGAATCAGATCGAGGCAATTCTTACCGCCAATTCCGGGCATGATCAGATCCAGAATAACCAGCGAGATCTGAGTTGACTGTTTCCGGAAAATTTGCACGGCCGTCTCTCCGTCCGGAGCCGTGAGCACGCGGTAACCGAATTTGGTCAGCATGCGTTGGCCCAGATCACGTAAAAAATCTTCATCATCGACCAGCAGGATGGTCTCATTTCCGTGCGGGGGAGGGGCCGTTTCACGATGCTGCTCCGGTCCTTGGAGTCCTGTTTCTTCGATCACCGGAAAGTAAACTCTGAAGGTTGTTCCTTTGCCGGGCTCGCTTTCGCAGGTAATGTGTCCGTGATGATTCTTTACAATACCGTAAACCATGGCTAATCCAAGCCCGGTTCCTTCGCCCGTGCCCTTGGTCGTAAAAAAAGGCTCAAATATGTGCGCCAGGGTTTGCTTATCCATCCCCTTGCCGGTGTCGGAGATGCTCAACCTGACAAATTCTCCCGGATTAACCGCGACATGCGTTTTACAGTAGTTATCATCCAGAATCGTATTGCCGCACGCAAAAGCCAGTTTACCGCCATCCGGCATGGCATCCCGGGCATTGATGCTTAAATTCATGAGGACCTGCTCAATCTGGGCCGGATCCCCATTGATGATCCTGAGATCGTTGCCGAGTTGAGTTTCGATGCCAATCATTTTGGGGAGGGTTCTCTCCAATAGTCGCTCCAATTGCCGAACCACCTGATTCAGGTCGAGCGGGCGCAGTTGGCTCTCCATCTTGCGGCTGAACGTCAGAAGTTGCCTGGTGAGCTCACTCGACCACATGGCCGCCTTTTCGATTTGTCTGAGTAACTTAAGATCCGGATCCGCCTTATTTTTTTCAAAAATTAGAATCTGGGTATAACCCAGAATACCCTGCAGCGAATTATTGAAATCATGGGCGATTCCGCCGGCCAATGTGCCGACCGCCTCCATCTTTTGGGCCTGCAGGAGTTGATCTTGAAGTTTCTTGCGCTCATCATCGGATTTTTTGCGTTGGGCGATATCCCTCGTCATGCCGATAATTCCATTAACTAGAGAGCCAATTGATGTACAAAACCCTCGCGGTCGTTTCAACCCACACGGTGGAGCCGTTCTTATGATGCAACTCGAATTCGCCGCGCGTAATTGGGGATGGATCGGCCTGGCTTTTTGCTAACTTTGAGCCGAGGATTTCTTTGATGACCTCCATATACTCAGCCGCAACCAATTGATCGAGTTCCAGCGCCATCATTTCTGCCGGAGTATAGCCCACAATTCTTTCCACGGAAGGGCTGACATAGATAAAATGCAAATCGTTGGGGTCCAAGATCCAGAGAATGTCGACGACGTTTTCGGCCAGCAGCCTGAATCTTTCCTCGCTTTCACGCAAGGCGCCCTCGCGCTGCGCCAGTTGTTCCAGGTTGTGCTGTAAGGCACGATTGCTTTCTTTTAAGGAGTCCTCGCTTTTACGGGCTCGCTGCAATGCATTGCTGAGCCCGGCGGTGGTCAGTGCCAAAAATACGGCCGACAGGATAAACATGCCGGTTGATTCGAGCGCCACCTCATAGGGGCCGTCAAGTTGAAAACTCAATAGACCGATTCTGCTCGCAATGGGCAAGCAGCCAAATCGACAGCGTGCTCAGGGCCGCAATTCCGATGCTCACCCGCCATCCGAGCAGCAAACTGGCCAGTACCATAATCGTAATATAAATAATGGCGGCTGATCCCCGCACTCCGTCTGAGGTAAAGGCCTGAAACGTTATATTGCTCCATAAGAATGCAACAAATACAAATCCGGCTGAGTATACATATCCTTTGCGAATCAAAAAAAGCAAACCCAGCGCAACCACAATAATAAACGTGTTGGCCGCAAAGGCATAGGGACCCAGCTCATGGGATTTGCCTGTGATAAGCCATGCAAAAATCAGAATACTGACCACCGCCGCCACCGACCACAGGATCACCCCCAGGATCACGGCAGTCCGTGTTTTTTCTTCGTCTGCAAACACCGCTGGCCCCAGCAGCCTTTTGATACGGGAATACCTGGTATCAGATAGGGTTTGATTCTGTTTCATTTTTTTTAACTATTTTCCGATGCGGTTGCCACTTTCTTTATCGAACAAATGCAGTTTTAGGGGAGGAATAACCAGCGGTAAAATGGTATGCTTTTCGAATTGCTGCACATCGGGCAGGCGTATGGTTAACGAATTTTTGTCTTCTCCGAAATGACCATGAACCAGCGTATCAGCGCCCAGAAGCTCCACATGATCGACGCGAAGCGGCAGCACCCCTTCCGCTGATTCGGCCAATTCGAAATGTTCGGGGCGAATTCCAAGAATGACGTTCTTACCGCCTTGCCCGGGTCCACTTCCATTGACCAGCGGCAATTTGACGTCACCGGGTATTTCAACCGACTGGCCGTCCGGGCTCAACCGCACATTGATAAAATTCATGGCCGGCGATCCGATGAAGCCGGCAACAAATCGCGTCGCCGGATGCTCGTACACTTCCAGGGGGGAGCCAATCTGGGCGGCATAGCCGTTGTCCATGACAATCAGGCGGTCGCCAAGGGTCATGGCTTCCACCTGATCGTGGGTTACATAGACGCTGGTGATGTTGAGGTCTTCATGCAGCTTTCTGATCTCCAGACGCATCTGAACCCGCAGTTTGGCATCCAGATTGCTGAGGGGTTCGTCAAACAAAAACACCTTGGGCTCCCGCACGATACACCTTCCCATGGCCACCCGCTGGCGTTGTCCGCCGGACAGCTGCCGGGGCTTGCGATCGAGAAATTCCGTCAGTTCAAGAATCTGCGCCGCTTTTTGGACCCGTTTTTTGATTTCTTCTTTGGGCATACGACGAATTTTGAGGCCGTAAGCCATATTTTTAAAGACTGACATATGCGGGTAAAGGGCATAATTCTGGAAGACCATCGCGATATCACGGTCCGCCGGCTCCAGTTGATTGACCACCTTCCCATTGATTTCGATTTCACCGGCCGTGATGACTTCCAGTCCGGCAATCATGCGCAGCAGGGTTGATTTCCCGCAACCGGACGGCCCCAGAATGACGATAAATTCGCCGTCTTTAATATCGCAGCTGATGCCGTGGATAACTTCCGTTTTGCCAAATGATTTGAAAACTTCTTTTAAGCACAAGTTAGCCATGGATATACCTTTACTTTTCCGTTTCCGTCATTCCTTTCACAAACTGCTTCTGCATCAATATCACCACCAGCACCGGCGGAATCATGGCCAGCATGGAGGTTGCCATAATAATATTCCATTCTGCCTGAGTATCGCCGGCCGCCAGCATTCTCTGGATGCCGATCAGCAGCGTGTAATATTTCTCATCGGTCGTAATCAACAGCGGCCAGAGATATTGATTCCAACCATATATAAACAAAATAACAAACAGGGCTGCGATCGATGTGCGGGACATCGGTATCAGGATGTCAAAGAAAAAGCGAATAGGTCCTCCGCCGTCGATTCGATGGGCTTCACACAGCTCGTCCGGTACCGTCATAAAAAACTGACGGAACAAAAAAGTAGCGGTGGCTGACGCGATTAACGGAAAGATCAATCCGGCGTAGGAATCAAGCAGTTTCAGGTCGGCCGCAACTTTGTAGGTCGGCAATATCCGCACCTCGACCGGCAGCATTAAGGTAATAAAAATCAACCAGAAGAAAAACATGCGGAAGCGGAATTTAAAATAGACAATCGCAAAGGCCGCGAGCAGGGAAATTAAAATTTTACCCAAACTAATGCCTAAAGCCATAATCAGGCTATTAAGCATCATCGTGCCGACCGTTGCGCCGACATCCTTTGATCCCACCGCCAGGGCCTGCTTGTAATTTTCGATGAGATGACTGCCGGGAAAAATTGGAAAAGAAGACGTGATCTCATCCAGCGAGTGGGATGACGCTACAAAGGTGATATATATCGGAAATGCAATAATGATACAGCCCAGAATGAGTACTGCGTGGGTTACGAAGGTCAACCAGGGGCGATGTTCTACCATTAATAGTGCACCTTTCTTTCGATGTAGCGAAACTGGACGACGGTCAGCGCGATAACAACGGCCATTAAAATGACCGACTGGGCTGCGGAACTGCCGAGATCCAGGCCCAGAAATCCATCATGATAGACCTTGTATACCATAATGTTCGTGGCTTCGTTCGGCCCCCCTTCAGTGAGGGCATGAATCACCCCGAAGGTATCAAAAAAGGCATATACGATATTCATGACGATTAAAAAGAAAGCTGTGGGTGACAGCAACGGGAAAGAGATGGTCCAAAACCTTTTGGCCGGCGAAGCACCGTCGATGGCCGCAGCTTCTATGAATGATTTTGGAATTGCCTGAAGCCCGGCCAGAAAGAACAAAAAATTGTAAGATATTTCGCGCCAAGAGGCGGATATGATGACCAGCAGCATTGCCTGGTTGCCATTAAGGGCAAAATTCCAGTTAATCCCAAGACTTTTAAGGAAAAAGGCAATCATGCCCACCGTCGGATTAAAAAGAAAATACCACAAAACGGCCGAAACCACGGGGGCAACCGCATAGGGCCAGATGATCAAGGCCTTATAGGTGGTTGCCCCGCGAATTGCACGATCGGCCATGACCGCCAGCAGCAGTGCGACCGACATCGAGATGGCCGCCACCGACAAACTGAAGATGCCGGTTACATAAATGGAGTTATGATAGATTCGGTCGGCAAAGATGTATTTAAAGTTGTCCAGACCGACAAATGTGCTGGCAAGACCGAACGCGTCTTCCTGCAGCACTGATTGGTAGATTGCCTGGGCCGCCGGCCAGATAAAAAACACCAGGGTGATGATAATTTGAGGTGTCAGCAGAAGATAAGGCAGGACTTTATTTTTGAAGACGACGCGCTTTTCCATTGGATTGGCTGTATCGTTAAACAGTTGACTGGTTGGTTGGCGGCTTGAACCGGACTCGTTCAATTAATTGAATGAGTCCGGCATTTAGCCATACTATTGGTTTGCTTTTTCGAATTTGCGCAACAATTTATTTCCGGCAGCAACCGAATCGGTTAGTCCTTTCTGGGCCGTCGTCTTGCCGTCGAAGATGGCCTCCAGGGTATCATAGTTGATCGAACGTACCTGCAAAAAGTTGCCGAATCGCAATCCTTTGGAATTTGCAGTTGGTTTATGCAGGGTCATTTGCTTCAGGGCGGTCTCCGTTCCCGGATATTTCTCATAAAAGCCCTGGCCCTTCGTCAGGTAGTAGGCGTCCGTCGTGATGGGCAAATAGCCGGTATCCTGATGCCATTTAGCCTGGACCCCGGGGGATGAGAGATAGGCGAAAAATGTCGCCACCCCGTTGTACTCTTCAGCCGGATGACCCTGCAGCACCCACAGACTGGCGCCGCCGATAATCGTATTTTGCGGTGCACCGGGTGCCTCGGGCCAGTAGGGCAGCATGCTGGTGCGAAATTCAAACTTGCAATTTTTTTTGAACCTGGCATACCCGGCTGATGATTCAGTGATCATCGCAACTTCACCGGTTTCAAATTTGGGATCCCCCAGGTTGCGGCGACCGCCATAAACGAAAATCTTGTCTTTTTGCCAGTCAGCCAGCTGCTGGATGTGCTTGACATGCAGCGGACTATTGTAAACGAACCGGGTATCCAATCCATCGAAACCGTTTGCTTTAGTGCCGAAGGGGATGTTGTGCCAGGCGCTGAAATTTTCAAGCTGGATCCAGGAGATCCAGGCGGTTGAAAAGCCGCCCCCATAACCCGCGGCAACCAATTTTTTTGAGTATTCACCAACTTCGGGCCAGGTCTTCGGCGGCATGTCCGGATCCAGGCCGGCTTTTTTAAATGCCTCCACGTTATACCACAGAACCGGCGTGGAGCTGTTGAATGGCATGGACAACATTTTACCCTCGCTCGATGTGTAATAGCTGGCCACAGTCGGCAGGTAGGCATCCGGATCAAATGGAACCCCTGATTCCGCCATCACCTCGTAAACCGGTTTAATGGCGCCTTTGGCCGCCATCATGGTTGCGGTTCCGACCTCGAAAACCTGCAGGATATGCGGCGGGTTCTTTGACCGGTAGGCCGCGATACCCGCGGTCATGGTGTCCGCATAGTTTCCTTTGTAGGTTGCCACCAACTTATACTTGTTTTGGGATTTGTTGAAGCCGTCTGCGATGCCGTTAACCAGTTCCCCCAGGCGGCCGCCATGGGCATGCCACCAGTTGATGGTGATTTGTTCGGCCATCGTGCTTGCGGGAAAAATTACCAGCACGGCGAGTGTTGCGACCGATAGCCATTTCGGAAATTTCATGATGAGATCCTCCTTTTTCCAATTGTAGGTTGGTGTTTCGATTCAGGCCTAAAACCGCAGCCTGAATCTGTAAATAATATTACCCAAACAGGCTTTATGTTTCGAAAAGAGGTGTTCGGTCAATTAGACTTTGATTAGAACTTTGTTAAACAGTGACAATTCTATTTTTAATTGTTTTGGACAATTGCCAACAGGTAGCACTTGTTTTAAAGTTTATACAATTGAGGAATCAGAACCATACAGCCTAGCGCGGTAAGACCGTCTTCAGCGCAACAGGACAAACGCGGCTGCAGGAAATAATAAACAAAATCTGACTTGAATAGTCAAGAAAATCCTCAAAATATTTTGTTTTTATTTCAGCGGCGGGAATGATATGAATGTGTGCTTACTTCAAACACCAGACAGATGACCTTTCAAAAGAACCCCTCGAGTTGAGACTCAATGTCTATGTGTTGACAACCTCTTTCGAAGTGGATAATGTATACATTACATTGTAAACGCGAGGTATGTTATGTCAAACCTGAAAAGAAAACAGATTTATCTTGATGAAGAAAGCGATCGGGCGCTAAAGATGCTTGCCATCGAAACCAAAATTTCCGAGTCCGAACATATTCGCAGGGCGGTTGCAAAGTATATTGTGAAACAAAAGACCGCGATAGCAGAAAAGGACCCTATTCGAGAAATCATCGGACTGTGTGATAATCCGCATGGCCCCACCGATGCCTCTATTCACCATGATCGCTATCTATATGGAAAAAAGGGTTAAACATGGTTTTTGTGGATACAGGTGGTTGGATAGCGATGGCAGTTAAAAGGGATCGTTATCATAAAAAGGCTGCCACTTATTACCGTAAACTTTCAAAGAATAAGGTTCGATTGGTCACATCTAATTATGTCTTAGCTGAAACCTACACCCGTATTCGCTATGATGATGGTCATGCCAAAGCCCTTCAGTTTAACACTTTAATCCAAGAAGCCATCAAGGCCGTAAGGCTCAATTTAGAATGGGTTTCTCCCGCAATTCACAAAGAAGCATGGGGCATTTTCGAAAATTTTGCCGACCAGGATTTTTCTTTTGTGGATTGCACAAGTTTTGTGATAGCAAAGCGCGTCGGTCTGAAAGAGGCCTTCGGATTTGACGATCATTTCAAAACCATGGGGATCATCTTGAAGCCAGCCAAAACGAATAAGGATATAGTCTAAATGTCATATTCCCTCCTCTTTTCTGGTTTCAGCATTGCATCGTCAGATGAAAAAGCGTTTCAGCCGGACGGCATCGACGCACTCCACAAACAGGCCAGTGGGTGGTTTTCCGAAAAAGGGCAGATCGAAGAAGCGCTCTATAATTCCCATCAACTAATTCAGGCAAGGTGAACAACAATGCGAAAAATGTGGCTATTTGTTCTTGCGCTTACGCTGCTCTCTATCATGGGTTGCACGGCCGCCAAAATCCGGCTCTTTCCCAGCCAGGCGGATCCGCTGAAAGAGTTCACCCTTGAGGGGACAGCGGATCAAAAAATCCTGGTTATCCCGGTTCGCGGGATAATATCGGATACCCCGCGGGAGGGTTTTATTCGCACGCGGCCCAGCCTGGTGCAAGAGGTTGTGTCTCAGTTTAGACTTGCCGAAGACGATCAGAAGGTTAAAGCGGTCATTTTAAAAATTGATTCACCAGGCGGCTCCGTGACGGCCAGCGATATTCTGTTCAACGAAATATTGACTTTCAAAGAGCGTACCGGAGCAAAAGTAGTCGTTGCCATGATGGGGGTTGCCGCTTCCGGCGGCTATTACATTTCCCTGCCGGCCGATTACATTTTTGCGCATCCCACGACGATAACCGGTTCGGTCGGCGTCATCTTTTTGCGGCCGAAAGTGGCCGGCCTGATGGAGAAGCTCGGCGTGGGGGTTGAAGTCAGTAAATCAGGCATTAACAAAGACATGGGGATGCCCTACCGGCCGGCAACTGCTCAAGAGAAAAAAATATTGCAGGCCATGACCGATCAATTGGGAATACGATTCGTCGATTTAGCGGCTAAATATCGCCATCTCGATCCGGCGGTGACGGCAAAAATTGCCACAGCCCGGGTATATCTGGCCCCTGAAGCCCTCGAACTGGGGATGGTGGATGAGATCGGTTACCTGAATCAGGCGATTGGCAAGGCCAAACAACTGGCCGGTCTGCCGGAAAATGCCCGGTTGATCGTTTACCGCCGCACCGAATACCCCGACGACAATATTTACAATACTTCCACCCGTTATGGTGGCGGCGATTTGCCCGTCATTTCCGTGGATCTTCTGCCCGATGCCCTTAACCAGTATCGCACCGGATTTTACTATTTATGGCCGGCGGCTTTTACAGATGACAGATGACAGAAGTCAGAGGACAGATGACAGAGTATTGAATTCGGAAGTGGGAATGCGGAATCGGAAAAAGGACAAAAGATAGAGAACAGATGGCAGAGGGCAGATGTCGGAGGAAGAAGACAGAAATAAGAAGTGGGAGTCGGAAGTCGGAAAAAAGGCAAAAGAAAGAGAACAGAAAATTACAGATAGAAGGTTCAAACATGCAAATAAACACTGACGATTTCCTTTACTTTATCAACGTTGCTCTGGACGGTATGGTCCGGATCGTTGAAGCATTGGGTGATGAGCGGGTCAATTTGCGCCCCGATATTCCCGGTGCAAATTCACCCTATGTCATTCTTTACCATTGTGTCGGCTGCACCAATTTCTGGATCGGTGCACTGATTGCCGGCCGTCAAGTTACCCGTGACCGTGATGCCGAGTTTCAGGCCCAGGGCACGGTGGCCGATATTCGCCAGGCTGTGCGCACCCTCCAAAAACAATTGCGCGAAGATATCACCCATGTGCAGGGGAACCAGCCGTTGGCCTATCCCGAGGCACTGCTATCGCTAAAGGCGGGGACCTCGCGGCAGGGTGTCCAACATTGGCGCCAGGGCCAAGCATTGATTCATGCCTATGAGGAGCTTGCCCAACACCATGGACAGATGGAGATTACCCGCGATATTTTGATGCACCAGGAGTCACCGGCTTCGGGCAGGTAAGTTCTTTTACGTCCAATCTTGATCCACAATTAACAAACCCCATCTTTGGCGCGAAGCCCACAGCATTGAAGGGTTGCGGGATTTTAACCGGCAATTTCCTGGAATCAATAAGTTTGCCGTCTTAACAGAATCATGAAAATTCCAAACATCAAATTTCAAATCCCAAATAAATCCCAATGATCGAAATCCAAAATTCGAAATGGGCGAAATGACCCGGCGGCATCCGATAAGGGATGGAAATGTTTTGGTCATTGAAATTTGGAATTTTGATATTAATTGTAATTTGAGTATTGTGATTTGGGATTTAAGGGTCATATCTGGAAAAGTGCTTCGCCTCTATGTGAATCTGTTTACTGACTGTATTGTTACCCTGAATGGCATTATCTATCCCTTGACTTCCAAAACAATATCCTGTTATTGAATTTAATCCTAAGCTGATCGGTTCTAGGTTTAAGCCTGCCCTGGCGCGAGAGGATGAAGCTATGAAATTATTTTCACTTTCTATGAACCTGGTTTTCCAACCGCACATCTTGCCGGGCCAGGTCTGGGCCAGGGGTTCAAAGCTGTCAACGCACTATTTTGCATTTAACACTTAAAAAAGGAGGTTTGAGGATGAAGCGATTGAAAAATACATCCCTGATGGCGGTTCTCGTGGTTTGTCTGATCGCGGCATTCTGGCTGGTCGGATGTGCCGGGAAAGGGGCACCGGAAAAAACCAATTGTGATGCCAAAATCAGCTGGGAAGTCGCTAAAGAGGCGAAACTGACTCAATTTGATTGTGCCCTCGGAACACACGGTGGCCAACCCGCACTCATTTTTAACGTCGGCCTTGAAAATGTTTCGGATGCGGCCCTGCGTTACCGGGTCAATATTTTCCTGGAAGATATGGACAAAGCGGCCGGCCATCTGGTGCCGCGCAAAGGCAGTCCGCCGGTTCTGGAACCCGGCAAGTCCGCCAGCGTAAAGATACCTTTTATCGGAACTGATAAAGAATCCAAGAAAATTCTCGTCATCGTCAAGACGATCAGCGTCGATTAGTTTTCCAATTTTTAATTTCGGCAAAACCGGATTTCAAAGGAGGTCTTAGCATGAAAAAATTGAGCACTCAAGTTGGCTTATTGGGTATTGTGGTATTGTGTTCGGTCTTTATACTAGGCGGGTCTGCGGTTGCGCGAACCCAATTTGTTTCCATCGGAACCGGTGGGACCGGCGGCATTTATTACCCCTACGGCGGTGGGGTCGCCGAGATTTGGACCAAGTATGTCAAGGATGTCAAGGCGGTGGCCGAAGTGACCGGCGCCAGCGTGGAAAACGTAAAACTGGCCCACAAGGGTGAAACCGTTATTGGTGAGGTCATGGGCGATGTGGCGGTCGCCGGCTTCGATGGATTGTCAAAATTTAAAGGCAAAAAATATGATATCCTGTCCATGGCCATCATGTACCCCAACCTGCTGCAGGTGGTTACCCTTAAAAAAAGCGGGATTACCAACATCGAACAGATCAAAGGTAAAAAAATCAGTTCGGGCAGCCCCGGGAGTGGCACCAATTTTATGTCCGAGACGGTGTTCAAAGCCCTCGGAATTCCGCTGGATTCTTACAGCGACAGCCGTCTGTCCTTTACCGAAACCGCCAACGCGCTGCGCGACGGCACCATCGACGTGGGGTTCTGGTCGGTGGGGCCCGGCACCAGTTCCATTTTGGATCTGGCCACCACCCATGATATCCACATCATTTCCTTTACACCGGCCCAGCAACAAAAGATCCAGGCCGCCAACGAGGAATATTCGGCGGTCGATCTGGCCGGCGGTGTATACCGCGGGGTTGACCAACCGATTCCAACCATCGGTGTCTGGAACGTGATGATCTGCCAGAAGTCGCTGGACACGGACCTGGTTTATAGTCTGGTCAAAGCCCTTTTCGAACATCAGGACTATCTGCTCAAGATTCATCCGTCGGCATCCTATACGACAGCGGAAAATGCCGTAAAATATTCACCTATTCCGTTGCATCCGGGAACCATCAAGTATCTGAAAGAAAAGGGTATCTCCGTGCCGGCCAAGCTTATGCCTTAGGAGAAGTATCTTGATGAATCCCGGCCGGCGGCTTTTATTAGTAGGGGCCGCCGGCTTAGCTTTAGCCCTTTTTGTGGCGGGTGTGCTGGCCCCGGGCGGACTGGAGCTGCAAGTTGTCCCGCTAAAAGGCGGGCCGCCCCTGCTGGTCTTGCCATTGGAACCGGGTGAGCGTTTTACCTTGCACTATTACCACTCAGTTGAAAACGCTCCCATCTGGGAAGTGCACAGCCTGGATGAAACGGGGCGCATTTATATTGAAGAAGAGCGCTATTTGAAATTCGGTGCCGGGATGGGACGCATGCCGGGCGTCGGCCGTATGGTTTGGCGGGACCCCTATGAGGTCATCGAGGACATGCACATGCCGACCGGGGACTTTGTCCTGCGAATCGGCAGCCGCGGAGTGGACCACACCATCATCTGGCGGGAAACAGCCACGAACCTATCGGCGGTGGCTGAGCATCAGGCCGTGCGCTTTTCGGCCCGGCCGGTCAGCCTGCTGTACCGCTGGTGGCGGCATTTGTTGCCGCATCCGGCCACACCGGTTTTGAGGAGTGATTAATGCCAGGGGAATCGCCAAACGCCAAAATTAACCAGCCGTCAGGCGGGAACGTGGCCGGGGGCAGCCCGCCTGCCGGCCGCAATCTGTCTGTGGTGCAGGTGACCGCCGCAATCGTGTTGGTGCTTGCCGTCAGTTTAAGTCTGTATCAGCTTTACACGGCCGGGATTGCGGCCTTGACGGCCCTGATTCAGCGTTCCATTCATCTGGGGGCGATCCTGTCGCTGACGTTTCTGTTAAAGCCGCCCTTTAAAAGTGCCCGCAAGGATAAATTCAGTATCTGGTTGATTCTGGACTGGACCCTGGTGTTGCTGTCCATCGTCTGTGTCGTCTACATTATCTACAATCTCAATGCGATTTTTGAGCGACAGGGAGACTGGCTGCCCAGCGATTTGGCAATCAGTATCATCGGCACGCTTCTCGTACTGGAAGCCTGTCGCCGGGTGATCGGGATCGTCATGACCGGCATCTGCGCGGCGGCGATTGCCTATGCCTTATACGGCCCGTACATGCCCGAACTGATCATCCACAAGGGCTACAGCATCGAACGGATTGCCACCACCCTGTGGCTGACCACCGAGGGTATTTTTGGTTTGCCCATCGGCGTGGCCGCCACCTTTGTTTTTGTATTCGTGCTTTTCGGAGCCGTGCTGGAGGCAACCGGCGGCGGCAACTTTTTCATCGATCTGGCTTACGCCCTGACCGGCCGTTTTTCGGGTGGGCCGGCCAAAACCGCCGTGGTGGCTTCGGGGTTTTTGGGTTCGGTTTCCGGTTCCGCCGTCGGCAATGTGGTGGCCACCGGCTCCTTTACCATCCCCATGATGAAGCGTGTCGGCTACCGACCCCATGTGGCCGGTGCGATCGAGGCGGCCGCTTCCACCGGCGGGCAGCTCATGCCGCCGATCATGGGGGCCGGGGCCTTTCTGATGGCGGAATTCACCAACACCAGCTATCTGACCATCATCAAGGTGGCCCTGATTCCGGCGATCATGTACTACCTGACCGTGCTGTTTTTCGTGCATTTCGAAGCTCAGAAACAAAACCTGAGTGGACAGCCCAAAGAAAATCTGCCCAAAATCCCCAGCGTTTTGCGTAAAGGCCTGCACTTCATCATTCCCCTGGCCATTCTGATTTATGTTCTGGTCGCCAACTACTCGCCCATGATGGCGGGTTTTGTGGCGGTCCTGAGCACATTTGCCGCCAGTCTGATTGCCAATGCCGTGCGTTGGGCGGTGTCCGCCAATCAACTTTCGACCGACGATCCTGCCCGCAGGAGTCTGTATGATTTCGGCCGCAATGAATTCAAACAGATATTGGGCTCTTTGGAGAAGGGCGCCCGCAACGCGATTATGGTCTCGGTGGCCTGTGCGGCCGCCGGCATCATTGTCGGCATGGTCACCCTGACCGGCATGGGCCTTAAGTTTTCCAGCCTGGTTCTGGATCTCAGTTTCGGTATCAAGGCCCTGGCGATTCTGCTGATCGGCGCGGCTTCGCTGGTTCTGGGCATGGGACTGCCGGTAACGGCCAGCTACATCGTGCTGGCGACCCTGGCCGGTCCGGCCTTGCTGGATATGGGCGTACCCATCCTGGTCACCCACATGATCGTGTTCTGGTATTCCCAGGATGCCAACGTCACGCCGCCGGTCAGCCTGGCCAGTTTTGCCGCGGCCGGCGTGGCGGGCGCCAATCCCATGCGAACCGCGTTTACTTCCTGGAAACTGGCCAAAGGACTGTATATCATTCCCATTATCATGGCCTACCGCCCGCTCCTGGGGATGGGCCCGGACTATGAACTGCTCCATTGGGAGGTCATCTTTACCATGCTGACCACCACCGTGGGACTGGTTGCCTTTACATCGGCGCTGGAGCGCTACTTCATACGGCCGGCCACCTGGCTGGAAACGGCCTTGTTTGCGGTGGCGGCGGCCGGATTGTTCTGGACCGAACTGTGGGCGGACCTGATCGGTTGGGCCGCGTTTGTGCTGGTGGTCCTGCTGCAAAAATTTCATGATCCCCGGATCAAAGGAGACCCTAAATGACGGCATTGCATCTTGATCGGTTGACCTGGACTGAAGTAAGAGCCGAGATCGAAAATGGACGGAACACGGTGATCGTGCCGTTTGGCTCCACCGAACAGCATGGACGGCATATGCCGTTGGGCACCGATGCCGTCCTGGGTGATGAAATCGGCTGGGCCCTGGCAGATCGGCTGGAGGCGTTTATGGCGCCAACGGTGCGTTTCGGCTGCTCCGAGCACCATTTGTCCTTTGCCGGCACCATTTCCCTGGAAGAGGAAACCTTTAAGCGGGTTGTATCGGATGTGGTGGTAAGCTTATCGCGCCACGGTTTCCGGCGCATTGTGCTGTTGCCGACCCATGGCGGCAATTTCAAACCTCTGGCTGAGGCATTTGTTAAACTAAAACCGGTTGAAAATGTTAAGGTGATTGCATTCACCGACCTGGAGGGTCTGGTAAAAGCGGCTTTTGAAAGCTCCAGCGCATCCGGTGTCACCCCGGCGCAATCGGGGGCCCATTCCGGTGAATGGGAGACCTCCCTGATGCTGGCCTTGAGGCCGGATCAGGTGAAAATGGACCAGGCCGCCGCAGGCTTTGTCGGGGAGTTGTCCGAGATTATGGCAACGGTTTTCGATGGCATTCAAAACCTGGATGAAAACGGTGTGCTGGGAGATCCGCGTCCGGCCACAGCGGCGGCCGGGAAAAAATACTTTGAGGAAATAGTTGAGTTTTTTTATCAGTGGGTCAGGGATCAAGGATAGAAACCTAATTGAGCCAAAAAGCTCAATTAGGTGTTAATTGTTATCAGTTATTCGTTAATAGAATTGGGTCGTAACCCACGTTTTTAAGCTTTTGTTAGTACTTATAATTTCATTCCAGTTTCTGCTACCAGACTTTCCAAAATTTCGGTTTCAGATTTACCAGTTTGATCTTTCAAACTTTTTAGAATATCCACCGTTTCGGGTTTGAATCGAAAAGATTTGGATACCTTCCTATTGTCTAACGATTTTGATCTTCCATCGCGTAATCGGATGAAAAACCAGGGTCTTATTTTATCGATGGACATGCCATAGAAGTCGATTTCGTGATTGTCTTGCTGCTGAATACAATCGATTATTTGTTCGAGTTTTTCAATGGTATCCGCATCTCCTGAGAAGTGCTTTTTAAATCTTTCATAAGCCGCCGGCAGAACTTCGAGAATCCGTGGTTCTACAAAACGCCCCGCCCAAACAGCATCTTCGAGATTTATATGTGCATTGGGATTGAGTGGAATCTTTAGATTCGTATGCAAAAAACCTTTCGCAACCAGAAAACCCATGATCTTCAAATATCTTGGATCCTGTCTACGCTGCTTATCCTGCTGAGCCAGTTTGTTGATTTTTTCAATAATAGCAATTTTATTCAATGTCGCCCTCAAGAAAATATTCAAGATTTCCATTATTTTCAATAATTCGATCAACAAGGGCTGGAAATTTGCCGCTTGCGATTGCCTGTCTGATAAGTTGTTTATTTTTTTGAGGCGCATGGATAGCTTTACTGACCAATGCGGATTCGGCATCGATCAGTTTCACCTCAATATTTTTGAACTGAAATAAGTCGATTGTTTTGGCATCTTTGGGAATCCATACTAAATGACTGTCATCATCATAGACCAGACCCTTTGTTTTTAATAATTCCAGCAACTTATTTTTTGTGAAATAATCCATCCGCAATTGGGCATCCATGTCGGCCGTCTGGATTAAGTTGAGAAATGTTGCCGCTGATTCGTTTAACATCAGACTCATTTGGCCATAAATTATGACTTCAGATTTTGGAATTATTAAGGTGCCGTCTTTTAATCGCTGGCGGTTTTCTAATTCCACAGCCTGATTCAAATCCGTGAAATATTTTTTTCATCAGCTTTTTCATATTTAAATTATGCGGCATATAAAAATATTGTCAATACGATAATTTTATTATTAATTATAAGCAGATAAAGAAAAATCGAGGGAGGAGTGTGCCCATTCACTTAAAAACCGACAGAATACCTTAAATCCAAAATCCGCAATCCAAAATCTAAAATCTAAAATATAGGCATAGATCATCATCGATACGAAACCTTGTCTCAAACGAGATGTACTTATGAGAATCGTTATAGTTGCTTTTCATTTGTGAAACAATAAAGGATGGCGATCAGCGCCAGGCAGACGATGCAGACGATAAAGGCGGCATGAAAGGCCTCCGGTCCCCGGGAAGCAGCCGGATAAAGGGTTTGCATCAGGGTTCCCAAACCCTGGAGGAATATGGCCGGGCCGATCATGGTGAAAAAGTTGATGCCGGTCATGGCGGCTCCCGACATTTCCGGCGGCATGAGCTCTTTGATATGGGGATACATTAAAATGCCGGTCGCGTTGCAAAATCCGAAACCAAAAAATAACAGGCCGAATACGAATAAAGGCATGTCCGACGGCAGTATAGCCATGATCAGTATCGTCAATACGTTGCCAATCAATCCGGCGACGATGACCCATTTGCGGGTTTTGAACAACCGGTCGGACAATGTGCCGCAGATTGGCGATCCTAAAATCATGCCCAGATTTAAAAGCAGAATCAAATTGCCCGTTGTCAAGGCGGACAATCCAATGACCTCCATCAGGTAAGGACCGGCCCAGAGCGCCTGAAAGGCGGCATAGACGCCATAGCGGCCAAAAGTACCCAATGAAATTATCCAGTAATCTTTCTGCTTAAAAAGCACTCTTAAATTGCTGATGGCCTGGCCGGTGTTCATGCTTGTCGCAACAGGTTCGGATTGAGAGGTACCTTGTTGGGGCCGATCCCGTACAATTATAAAAAATAGAAAAGCCAGGATAAGACTGATAAAAGCGATGATTTGAAAGCCGGATCGCCAGCCCACCTGCTCCACCAATATTACCAGGGGTGTGGTGGCGATCATATTACCGAGGCTTCCAAAAGCAACAAAAATTCCAGCCAGGGAAGCAAAAACACGGGGGCTGAACCACAGGCTGAACAGTTTGTATGGACCCATTAAATTGCAGGCCATGCCCACCCCCAGCAGCGCGCGGCCCATCACACCAATGGTCAATGAATCAGCCAGGGAAAATATAACCGCTCCGATCACGCCGATCACCGAGAGCGTTGTCATCATGATTCGCGGCCCCAATTTGTCAAGGAGCAGGGAAATGGGTATCTGGGTGAGGGCAAAGGCATAGAAAAAGGATGCGGACATCAGTCCGATCGATTTCGTGTCCAGGGCGAGATCCTGAATTAACTGGGGGGCGATGACGGCATTGGAGACCCGGTAAAATTGAGACAGGAAGAAAAGTGACGAGGCAATCGCGAAAATCAGCCAACGACGGGACATTTTTTTATCTAATCCAGTAATCGGGACCGGATATCATGTTTATTGCGGCAGTAAATACTATCGGAGATTTATGGATTGCCAGTTGTCGGTGGCCCGTTGTTTGTTGGAAAAAATATGGATAGAATCAAATTCAATTAATTATCAACCCGTGATACCCATCAACTCAATCAACTCTATTTGTCGATGCCAAATTCCTCGGCCTTTTTTGCGCTGTATTCTGCCCGGCGGGATTCGCATCTTTCTCGCGGACACAGCTGGCAGCTGAAAAAGGAGGTTTCCGTTGGAAAATATATACCGGATATGGATTTGGCCGGCAGCATCAACAGGCTCTCGGTTAATCTGACCCCGATGGACGCCTGAACATCACCGAGTAGTTTAAACAACGGTTTTTGCTGCTCAATGGGCCAGTTCGCCAATGAGCCCGGCTCCATAAAGGCTGTTTTTTCGATGGCATAGTTTTGTTTCAGATGATCTTTAAATGCCAGTCGCACCTGGGTCAAGGCGACATTGCCGATGGTATCGAGATAAAACTTCTCCAATAAATCGTCATAAGCCTCCAGCGTTTCACTGAATTTATTTCCGATCGTAATAACAAACGGAAAAATACGTTCCACCGCGTCCAGGTTTTTGCGCAATACATTGCTGGTCAATGGCAAGCCCTCGACGACAACGCCGTCATCGGTCTTTTCCTCGATATAGCTGACCTTGTACAGCACCTTCGGTTCGACCAGCGGCTGGGCAATTTGCACCAGATCCTGAACGGTTTTTAAGTCGCGGTCCCGTTTCAGATGAAGTCTTTTCCCGACCAGATCCACGTTTATTTTGATTTGAATTTTATCTAAAATTGGCATGGGGTTGCTCCAAAGTTGGAAATCATAGTCATTGGGAATAGATCACATATAAGCGGCTTTGTCTCGATATTATGTAATAGGAGTGTTGGAGTGCTGGAGTACTGGAGTGTTGGATGAAAACTGAATTGAGCTGATTCAATTCAACGTTTGTAATTATTGAAATTCGCATCGAGCGCCCGCTTTTTTTCCAATACTCCAGAACTCCAACACTCCATTACTCCATATCTTTATTTGGTCGCCAACCCGGCCCAGGTCCGGATGGTGTTGCCCAGGCGGCGCATCTCGGTTGGCGGGATGACCGGGTACACGCAAATTTCTAGAATAGAGGCCTCCTTCGGCAGATTTCGATCAGTCGCGGAGGTCGAAGTATCCTGAAAAACCTTGAGGGCCGTGCAGTCCGACATGTCGGTGGTTTTAGAATCAAAACCATTTTTCAATAGATAGTTTCTCAGGTCGTCGCGTTTGGCTGGATCCAGGGTCAGGGGGTAATAGACATAGATGTGATCTCCCTCGACCGTATCCGGTGCCTGGATACCCGGTACATCTTTGAGCATTTCCGTCAGAATTCCGGCATTGCGTCGCGCACCTTCATTGAAGCCATCGATATGATCCAGCTGCAGTAGTCCGGCAGCCGCCTGGAGATTGGAAAATGGGCTGATTTGCGGGTTTGACCTGGCAAACCCATCCAGCAGTTCATCACCGACGGCGGAATCCATCAGCGGTTGACCCAGCAAAAGCTTTAAACGCAGTACCGGGTAGGCCGTAATTCCAAAGACAAACGGGCGCGTCAGCAGCCACATGACCCAGACCGAAAAAGCCTTTTTGGCAACGGCATTGCTGCTGGGTTTGGCGGTCTCAGATAGTATTGCGGCGGCTCGTTGGGCAATTTCATCATTGGATGTGGCAATGGCCCCGCCGCCGAAGCAGGGCATATTCTTTCCCTCGGCAAAACTGAAGACCCCGATGTCTCCAAAAGTACCGACCTGTTTGCCGTCGACTCTGACACCGCAGGCATGGGCGCAGTCTTCCAGCAGGCGAATCTTGCGCTGGCGGGTCAGATCTGAAATCTGTTGGATGGGGCAGGGTTGACCGAAAAGGTGGGTTGCCAGGACGGCGCCGGTTTTAGCGGTTATCTTTTTTTCGATATGTTCGGGGCCGGAATTGTAAGTTTTGGGATCGACATCGCAAAAAACCGGTTGATAGCCGAGCAGCTTTGCCACCAAGGGGATCACCGGAAAGGTGAAGACCGGAAATATGATTTCGGACCCTTCTGCCAGCCCCAATGATTCTAATGCCAGCTGGAATGCCGATCTGCCGGATGCCGCCCCGAACACATGGGATGTGTCCAGCCAGTTGGCAAATTTCCGGTAAAATTTTTCGATGGCAGGCCCATCCTGCACTTTTTTGCCGACGATGGAGCCGACCAGGGTCATTAAGCTGCCCGGCGGCAGATTCACGCATCTTCTGGGTACGGAACCGATTAAAGCCATATAACTATTCCTCTTTTCTTTAGGGCTCGAAGGTTATTTAATGCAATAGTTTAGTCCAGACACACCAGAGGCAAATAATTGAATATTGAAGATTGTAAATTGAATATTTGTGGATGTCGCTGCACTCCGTCTTTTTTTAAATGGATAGAATGCCTTAAATCTTCAATCTTAAATTTTCAATATTAATTCCTGTTAAATGCCTCCCGGGCCATGTTTATTTCCGAGGTATCATTGTCCTGAAGATCTTTAAGCGGCACATCACGCCAGGTCCGCAGTCCGATCACCCGCCGGATGGCCCAGATCAAAACGCCCAGAGCAATGTGAAGCGCATAGTCAATGAAGCGATTGACCACGGTCAGTGAGGCTGCAATCGGCGAAGTTACCCCCACCACCCGCAGACAGCTAAACAGAGTGATTTCCACCACCCCGGCACCGGAGGGCGTAAAGGGGAAGGCCGAGGCCAGCAGCGGGATCATCGTCAGAAAAATTGCTTCAGCCGAACCAACATGTAAATCAAACGCCAGTGTCAGACAGAAGATCCAAACTATTTCCAATCCCCAAATGACTACCGTCAAGACAGCGATGGGAAATAATTGCTTTGGCCCGGGGCCACATGCCGGTGTGAAAGGCCTGGATCATTTGTTGAATTTTTAGCGGAATCCAGCCGGGAATTTTTTTTTTGAACAAAAAAAGCACCAGCATGATGGTTGTTGCGCCGACGGCAATAATACTGCCACCGATCAGACTCCAGAATACCGCAGCGGGCAGTTTATCCGCAAACAACATCCAGGATGCCAGCGCTGCCAGCAATAAAACAATCCAGGCGTCGATCATACGCAAAAACACGATGGATCCCATGGCCGCCGAACGTCGAATTTTGAAATTAATGCGGGCCAGATGAGCGGCATAAACATCGCCCAGTTTGGCCGGGACCAGGTTGTCGACGAAATTATAAAAAAAGACAAGCAAGCCGAATTTGGTGTTGCCGGCTTTAATCGACAAATGGATCAGACAGCGCCGCCAGCGCATGCCGCGCACCAGGTAAGTGGCATAATGTGCCAGGGCTCCCAGCAAAACGTATCGTTTGTCGCAAGCCGCAATCTGGCGCCAGATTTCCTTGAGATCCACGAAACTCGCCGCAATAACCAAAATGGTGATCGCAACCGCAATGCTCAGATATGTGGTCCAGCCCCAGAGCTTCGGGGCTTTTTGATCGTAGTTAATAAACTTCTGATTGTTTTGGTCAGTCATTCAAATTATTCCAGAGAGTACTGGGGCAGGAGCTGATGTGTCCGGGTTGTGTAGCGTTCTCCTAGCGGGCGTCAGCCGCTATGGCTTATCGAAAGGAAAAGAAAAAAAGCGCTGAATTTTGTCTGCGTAACTCCGGTGTTGAACATAAATTTCAGTATTATGGCGGTCGTACCTGATCCTTCAAGGAACCCCACCAGGTGGAAGATACTCAACCCGCCTTAATCATTCGGAAAAGTGTTTTCGAATCCTTTAATACAGCCGTAAATCACAAACCCGATGGTAGCGCCCACGAGTACAGCGCAAATCAAATTCACAACGTTGGGCCAAAGCACGAACATTTTAATTCCTCCTTCCTAATTTCAGATCTAAATCGAATCTTTTAGGTGTACTAAACTACTTTATTACACATCATTCGTCAATAAAAAAGGCAAAGCCCGACAGGAATTTAGACCCCCTTAAACTTTATGTCGCTGTTGGTAATTTGCATGGTTTTCAGGATTCTCTGGAGTTTTTCGTCAGTAATGCAGCAGAATAGATAGGCCTTTTCACGCTCCAGGCGAAATCTGATAAACCCATACGGCAGGAACGCGAATCGCGGGCCTTCAACCATCGAAATATCCCTGGCATGAACGCGTATGATTCTCCTGAAACAGGTGAGTTCCATCTCCCCGGCGGCCTGTATCCTGATTTTGGTTGAGATCCCCAGCGAAAAGTACCAGGTATAGGCCAATATAAAGGCGATCATCAGCAGCTGTCCTAGAGGCCATCCCGTTTTAATAGTTTTTGATCCGATCAGCACCACACAGAAGGCCGTCCAGACCAGCAGCGCCGCGTAAAAAAGCCCCACAAAGATGATGGGGGCCTGGTAATCGTAGTCTTTTTTAGAAATTTTGGATTTTTTCATGATTTCATCGCTTCTGGACTTTTGCAGGCGTTCCGCTGTTGGCGGAACGCCTGCCACAAACGATCATGGGAAGCAATAAAACCACCTAATACAGCTGGCTCGGCAGCCACAGTATGATTTGCGGGAAGTACATAACAAGGGCCACGCCGACAACCTGCAGGCCCATGAAAGGGGCCGAAGACCTCCAGATATCCGTGGTTGAGATCTCGGGCGGTGCCACCCCTTTGAGATAGAAAAGTGCATATCCAAAAGGCGGTGACAGGAAAGAAATCTGAAGATTGGTGGCAAACAGCACGCCGAACCAGACCGGGTCAAATCCCAGGTGGCGGACGATGGGACCGAAAATGGGAACGCACAGCATGATGATGCCGACCCAGTCAATGAAACATCCCAGGAAAAGCAATATTCCCTGCATGACCAGTATGATGCCCCATTTGCCCAGTCCGGAGCCCAGCAGCATTTGGGTGACGAACTCGCCGCCGCCTACCATCACATAAAGACCGACAAAAATGTTGGCCCCAAAAATGGTCCACATGACCATGGCCGAAGATTTCAGGGTATTTTCGGCGGCCTGGACCACACCCTTCCATGAGAGCTTGCGCTGGAGAGCGGTCAGAATAATTGCTCCGGCCGCACCCACTCCGGCTGCCTCAGTGGGCGCTGCAATCCCGGTGAAGATGGTACCCAGAACCAGGAAGATAAGGATGGCGGGGGCAATAATTCGCACCAAAAGTTTTAGCCGCTTAGACAGGGGCAATCTTTCTTCTTTCGGAACCGGTGGTCCCAGCTTTGGATTTATATAGCATCTTAGGGTTACATATCCGATAAACATCGCCGACAGCATGATTCCGGGCATGATGGCCCCGGCGTAAAGTCGACCGATGGAGCTGTTGTCCACCAATCCATAAACAATCAGCATGACACTGGGCGGGATAAGGATCCCCAACGTGCCCCCGGCCAGGATGGAGCCGCAGGCGATAAACTTGTTGTATTTCCTTTGGAGCATCTGGGGCAGCGCAATAACGCCCATGGTGACCTCGCTGGCTCCGATAACACCTACCATCGCTGCCAGCAGGGTGCAGGCCATAACCGTCGCCGACGCCACGCCGCCCTTGATGGCCCCCATCCATTGATACACCAGTTCATAGAGCTCTTCGATAATACCGGATCGTTCGAGGACGCAGGCCATGAAGATAAACAACGGAATGGCCGCCAAAAGATAATTCATCATCAGTCCGAAGATACGGGTGGAGACCAGATTGACGGCTGCCGGGCTTTGAAGCAAGGCGGTAAATATAACCCCCACCGATCCGCAGGCAAAGGCCACGGGCAGCCCCAGGCCCAGCAGGAAAAACAAGGACCCGAACATTAATATGGTGATCCATTCAATACTCATGTCATTTCCCTCCCGGTCACAGCAATATGTAAATCACGGATAAACCATACGATGCCTTGCAGGAGAAGAAAAAGCGCTCCAAACGGCATCATGAATTTGACCGAATAAAAGGGAGGGGCCCAGTCGGTCAGGGACAGCTCGCCCGGAACCGTTATACCGAAAATGGTTCCGCCACCGTGCATGGTTTGAGAACTCCAGTAAAAAGTCCAGCAGGTCCAAAGCAGCACCCCGGTAAACAGGAAGAAAAAAATACTGGTGAACAGATCCAAAAAAGCCCTTGTTCTCTTTTTACGCGTGGAATAAAACACATCCACCCGCACATGGGCGCGGTGATAGTGGCAATAGCCGGCAACAAACATGTACTGAACCGCAAACAGAAGGGTCATCAGTTCATGCCCCCAGTTTGTCGGCAGGCCGAACACGTAGCGCATGACCACTTCAAAGGTGATGACGGTTACCGCCAAAAGGGTCACCCCGACCATCAATTTTCCGATAAAGATATTGGTCTTTTCGACGGCGATCATAAATTTTTTCAACAGTTGCATGATAAACCCTCACACTTCCCGAAATTTCTGTTTGAGAGGATTTCGATGATCGTCCCCTCCTGCCGGTCATTTCAAACAAAGTCAAATTTATTTAAAAAAATGGAGAAGGAATCATGGACTCCTTCTCCTACCGGCTACAGTCTACAGTTTAAAATTCCAGTTTTTTACCATTTATATCAACCATATCCGCATCCTTTATGTAACCCACCTTAACGGATTTCATGAATTCAAGCTGGGACTTGAAGGCTTTCATGGCCAACGGTGATTTCTGGGCCCATTTGACCCACATTTGCGGGGCAAAGCGCCGGAACTTGGCGATGTCTTCTTCGGACAGCCGAATGATTTCAACCCCCTGCTCGACTTGCAGCTTCTCGAAGGCTTTGATGTCAGCGGCTTGAATCGCTGAATATTGATCGTAAGAGTGCTTCGCGACCATCGCCTCGATGAAGGTCTGCCAGTGGGGTGCCAGCGACTTCCACTTTTTCATGTTGATGTTAAGGCTCATCAAGTCCACCGGCTGGTGCAGGCATGGGGTCGACGGGGGTCCCATAATAATGTACTTGGCGATCTCACCGAAGCCGAGGTTGTAGTTGATGGCAGCGCCCACGTAGTCGGCACCGTCGATGACGCCTTTCTCCAGGGCCGGGTAAACCTCGCCTCCCGGCAGAAGCACCGTCGCCACACCGGCGGAACGGTAGATGTCCGCGATGATGCCGCCCGGGTAACGGATCTTTTTGCCCGCGAAGTCTTCAAAGCTGCGGATGGGCACCTTGGAGTGAATCAGGTTGTCATCGTGCTGGATGGGTCCAAGGTAATACATGTTCTGGCTGCCGTAGGCCTCACGGGCAAATTCCCGGCCGCCCAGTTCGTGATACCAGGTTTCCCACTGGTCCGGACGATCCAGTCCAAAAGGATAGGAAGACAGGAAGGTTGCGACCGGTATCTTTCCCGGCCAATACACATCGAAACAGTGCATGGCATCAAAAACGCCGGCCTTGACGGCATCAAACATTTCGAAGGTTCCGACAATAGCACCGGCCGGAAATCCCTGGAATACAATCTTGCCTTCAGATGCAGCCGTGACTTCCTCGCAAAACTCCTTGAACTTGACGAAGCCCAGCGTCCCGGCATCCCATGCAGTTTGCACCTTAAAATTAATAGGAGCCGCAGCAGATGCACGCATCACGGCCGGAAAACCGAGGGCACCTGCTGTCGCGCCGGCCACAGCCGCTGTTTTCAAAAAGCCACGGCGAGAAACTTTTTGGTTTTTGGTTTTGTCTTTCGAAATTTTCTCAGTCATTTCATTCCTCCTTGCACAAAAGGTTAAGGTAAACAAACTCAGGCTTTCCAATTCTCTCCATCTCGGGTCCTGCGCAATTGCAAAATATTGTAATCTTGCTTAACCCTGCTTTTTATTAGCCGAGCGGGCAGCTGTCAAGCCAAAGGTTTCTTACCAGCAGACAATTACACAACCATTCCTATGATCAGTCGATGTTTTGCGCTTGGTTTGAAAGGGCTTAGCGACTGACTGCGCGGCGATCCTGAACGATGCTGACCACCCCGGTTTCGAGCATTATGGGGATATTAAGGTCAACCGCATTCAGCAACTGATTTCACCTCCTTTTTGTACCCCGTTCATTTTTTGCGGCATTATGCATGTATCATTGTTGCCCTCCGAGAATAGTCTCAGTTGAGTTCAATCAATATCCTGTGAGGCAAGCTCTTTTACCCTGGATTTCACATAGTCAAGATGCTCTCGCATTCTGACTGTTGCCAGATCAGGATCTTTTTTTTTGACGGCTTCCACCACCTTACAGTGCTGATCATAGATGTCGCTCATTTTAATGCTTTCGAGATACTGACCCAGAGATTCCTTGAGGATGTCATAGATAGAAAACATTAAGTGAGTCTGTATTTTATTATGGGTGGCCTCGGAGATGGCCAGGTGAAAATTGGCATCGTCTTCGACAACGCTGAGGCCCTGCTCTATTTTCAATCGCATGCATTCAATGCTTTTTTCCAGACGGGCAATGTCATTATCGGTTGCCCTCGTGGCCGCATGATAGGCGCTCCAGGTCTCAACGGCCTTTCTGACTTCGATCAGTTCAAAAACCGTTTGAATATCCTCTTTTAACAGGTAATGCAGGGGGTCGGTGATTCTGGCCGACGCCAGGGATTTTACAATCGTTCTGTGCTGCTGGGACATTTCCAGAAAGCCCATGCCGGCCAGGGTATTCAGCGCCTCTCGCAGAGAGGCCCGGCTGACATTAAAAACCTTTACAAGCTCTCTTTCGGGTGGTAGGGCATCACCAGGTTTCAATTCACCGCTATTGATGAGTGTTTTTATCTGCTCAGCTATTTTGGTGGAAATTTTTTCCTGTTTAATTGGCTGAAATTTTGGACTGACCATCGTACCTTAATCAAGATTAGGGGTTAAATATAAACTTTTCAGCTGGCACCAACCGCTATCTCCGGTGGCGAATGCAAACGTCCGGCAAGGGCCATAGCCTTAGAGAAGTCACTATATTATCACATAATATCGTTGTCAACCCCAAACTATTCGGGTGTAAAAACCCCTTGACAGGTATGGGTATTTATGGTTTATGGGTGGGTGGTCTTACCATAGTTAACCCAATAATGATGGAGGCAAAATGGCAAAGTTTTTTGAATATCAGGGAAAAGCGCATTTTAGTCAATCGGGTATCCCGATCCCTGAGGGGGTGGCGGTTAAATCCCCGGAAGAAGCCCGCCAAGCGGCCGAAAAGTTAGGGCGGCCGGTGGTGGTCAAGGCCCAGGTCTGGGCCGGGGGGCGAGGGAAATCCGGTGCCGTGAAGTTTGCTGACACACCGGATGAAGCGCAAAAAGTCGCGGCGGAAATACTGGGGATGGAAGTCAAGGGGCTTGAAGTAAAGCAGGTCCTGGTTGAAGAAAAGCTTGACATCGCCCAGGAGTTTTATGCCGGTGTAATTATAAATTCCGCCCAGGAAGTCCGGGCGCCGGTGTTGATGTTCAGCGCCGAAGGCGGCATGGATATCGAATCCGTACCTGAAGATAAAATATCGATCATGAATGTGGATGTGGTCAAGGGCTTGATGCCCTATGACACCCTGAATATGGTTTCTGCGATGGGTGTGAAGGGCAAGGTCCTCAGGCAGGTGGCTGATATTGTGTTTAAACTTTTTAAAACCTTTCAGAAGCTGGACTGCCGGACCCTGGAAATCAACCCGCTCGTGTTGACGGCTGACGGCAAGGTTCTGGCGGCGGATTGCCGCATGGAGGTTGATGATCAAGCCCTTTTCAGACATCCCGAACTGGGAATCAAGATCGGGCGTGAGTTTTTAAAAGAACCCAGCGAATTTGACCTGATAGCCTGGTCCTTTGAAGAAAGCGATTTTCGCGGTACCAGTTACGTGGCCCAGATGGCCGAGCCCGGGGAAGTGGCCCAAGGCGGTTATGTCGGATATCACGGGATTGGCGGCGGGGCGGCTATGCTGGGCATGGACGCACTCAATAAAGTGGACCTGAAAGTGGCGGATTATGCCGACACCAGCGGCAACCCTACGGCCTCCAAAGTCTACCGGGTCGTCAAGCTCATCATGTCCATTCCGGGTATCGAAGGCTATTTTCTTTCGGGGTTTATGATGGCCAATCAGGAGCAGTGGCATCATGCCCACGGCATCGTGAAGGCCTTGCGGGAAGAAATTCCGAAAAGACCCGGTTTTCCGGTGGTTCTGCTGCTGTGCGGCAATAAGGAAAAAGAATCCCAGGAAATTTTAAAGGAAGGTTTGGCGGATCTCGATGCCAGGATAGAAATTTATGATCGCGAGCATGTCTACGATGCCAAATTCATTGGCGGCCGCTTAAAAGCACTGGTCGATGAATACCGGGAAGAAAGATCGGCATCGTAACCTGGATGAACTGGAAATAACAAATAACAAATCGCAAATAACAAATAATATTCAATGACCCAAAAGACAAATTCAAAACAAAGACGTGATACCCAGGAACAAGACCTAAATTAAGGGACTCGTGCGATTTTTGTCGGAGCGGCATTCAGGCGCGATCAAGCGATTGGGGTTTAAAAGAGGCTTTATATCATCACTGCAAGCTACTACCTTGAAAAGATTTGCGAGAATCATAAACAACTTAGTTTCGGTCATTGAAATTTTGAATTTATTTGGAATTTGGTGCTTGTATATTGGGATTTTGCCCTTTAAATGCACCCAATAAATTCTAAGAACAGGATAGGAGAATGCGATGGAATTTAGCGAAAGGACAATCAAGGTCATCATCGATGAGGAAAAATGTGAAGGCTGTAAAACCCATGTCTGTGTGGATGCCTGTAAGACATATAGTCGCGGAATTCTGATTTTGAAAGATGGCAAGCCGGCAGTCGAAGGCAGCCCCGACGACTTGGCGCGCAAGGGCACCGAATGCCTTGCCTGCGAATACGAATGCTGGTTCAGGGGCAATGGGGCGATTACCATCGAGGTTCCCATTGAAGGACTGTCGGATTACAGGAAAAAGCACGGAACAGATTAGCAGGGGGATAATATGTCAATTTTGTGTGATGAAAATACAAGAGTCATTGTTCAGGGGATGACCGGCCGGGAAGGATCTCTGCGAACCGCGTTTATGAAAGGCTACGGCACCAAAGTGGTGGCCGGGGTGACGCCGGGCCGGGGCGGCCAGGAAGTCCATGGCCTGCCGGTTTATGACACCGTCAAACAGGCCATTAAACATGAAGGCATGGTAGACGCCACCGTAACATTTATCCCCGGACCGGGTTTGAAAAATGCCGTATACGAAGCGATCGATGCCGGGATTAAATTTGTGGTTTCACCGGTTGAGCGAATTCCGATCCATGATGTCATCGCCATGGTCAACTATGCCATGGCCAATGATGCTAAAATATTGGGTCCCGGAAGCCTGGGAATTATCAGCCCCGGCAAGGCCGCCATGGGATGGCTGGGCGGCAGTGTTGACTGGGCCAACAAATTGTTTGAACCGGGGCCGGTCGGGGTGATCTCCCGCAGTGGCGGCCAATCGGGGACGGTGCCCTGGGCCCTGAAGGTGGCCGGTCTGGGGATCAGCACCGCCATGCATATCGGAACCGAGCCGGTGCTGGGCCTGACCATGGCCGATGTCCTGAAGTTGTTTGAAAAGGATGCGCAGACCAAAGCGGTCGCCATATTTGGTGAAATCGGCGGAACGTTGGAAGAGGAAGCCGCCGAAGCCGTTGCCAACGGTGAATTCACCAAGCCGCTGGTCGTTTTTATTGCGGGTGCCTGGGCACCCGAGGGCATGCGGTTTTCCCATGCCAGCAGTATTGTTGAAAAGGGCCGGGGGACCGCCCAGGGTAAGATAAAGGCCTTGACTGAAGCCAAGGCCCATGTGGTCGAAAGCCCCGAAGAAATTGCCCCGAAAATAAAAGAACTCATTAATTTATAATTTTAAAATTTGTCGAAATAATGGGATAGATAGAAATAGATTAAGTTCTGAGTTTTTAATTTGAACTTGGAGTAATGGAGTGATGGAATCGTGGAGTATTGGGTTTAAAATGGATCGTGTCGAATTTTAATATTATCGACGAAATGAAATTCGCTAATAGATAATTTTGACTCTGTCCGCTCCGAGCCCGATGCTCAGCCTTTAAGCCATATGGGCTGTAAGTGAAGCTGGAGACCAAAACCTGTTTCTCCATTATTCCAACACTCCAGCACTCCAACTTTCCAACAAGAATTAAGGAGGATTGAATCATGCCTGTTATGAGATCGGTATTTTACACACCCAGCAATAATGAAAAGATGGTCGCCAAAGCTCCTGAGATTGCGTGCGACATCCTGACCCTGGATCTGGAGGATTCGGTGCCGCCGGCCGAAAAGCAGCGGGGCCGCGAAATGATTCAGCAATATCTGAAATCCGGCCGGGAAAAACAGCTGGCGCCCACGCTTTATGTGCGGGTCAACAACTGGGAAACTCAAATGACCAACGATGACCTGGAAGCAATTGTCCATCCGGGCCTCGACGGGGTCTGTTTGGCCAAATGCGGCGATGCTGAAAATGTGAAGCGCCTGGACTGGAAATTAGAAGAATTGGAGCAGCGACGCGGTATGGAAGTCGGCAGTGTCGGAATCCAGCTGCTGATTGAAACCGCCAAGGGCGTGATGAATGCCTATCCGGCGGCCTGTGCCAGCCCGCGGGTCAACTCCCTTATTTTCGGGGCGGTAGACTTCACCAAAGATATGCGCGTCACCCTGACCTCCGAAGGACAAGAGCAGCTGTATGCCCGCTACCACACGGCGATTGCCGCCCGAGCGGCAGGCTGCATTGCCATTGATTGTCCCTTTGTAAACATCAGTGATGCCGAGGCTTTTAAAAAGAGCACCCGGGAAGGCCGGCAGATGGGCTATGAAGGCCGGATGCTGATTCATCCCAGCCAGATCGGGCCCTCCCATGAAATTTATACACCTTCGGCCGATGATGTCGAGTGGGCCGAGGGTGTCAAAAAGGTATTTGAAGAAGAGGGTATCGCCAAGGGTTCGGCGGCCGTCTCCTACAAAGGCAAAATGGTGGACACCCCGGTTTACGAAAATGCCCTGCAGATTTTGCGAACCATGGAGGAGATCAAGGCTGCCGATGCCAAAGGTTAGCGAGTTCGCTTTGAGCGGGAGGCATAATGATATGATTTTAACTATGCCTCCTTTTTTTTTAGATACATTGGAGTACTGGAGTGTTGGAGCAATGGAGTATTGGATAAATGCTTGATACTGTTATAGCAATACTCCAATAATCCATCACTCCATTACTCCTGATCCGAGACTTTCAGGATCTTTTGACAGCCTTAAATTTCACGGAAAAATTCGGGGAAATAAGATGCGTATTGTATTGGCCGGCCAGGGTCCTTTCGGAGAGAAAACCTTGGATGCTCTGATCCAAAATGGCGAGGACATCGTCGGGGTATTCTGCCCGAAGGGTAAAAGCGGCGAAGCGATGAAGGTTTTGGCTGAGAATTCCGCCATTGCGCTATACCAGCCGGAGCACATGCGGGATGCCGCGGTTCACAAAGCCTATCTTGACCTGAAACCGGATTTGGTTGTGCTCGCTTTTGTCACCGACATCCTGCCCGAGAGTCTGCTGGATATTCCGTCAATCGGCACCATCTGCTATCACCCGTCCCTGCTGCCCAGACACCGCGGATCCAGTGCCATCAACTGGGCGGTGATCCAGGGCGATACCCGCACCGGATTGACCATCCTGTGGGCCGATAAAGGTATTGATACCGGCGCCATTCTCTTGCAGAAAGAAGTCGCTATTGCCCCCCAGGACACGACCGGATCCCTTTACTTTAACCGTCTTTTTCCCATGGGCATCGATGCAATTGTTGAAGCCATTGAACTCATTAAAACCGGTAAAGCGCCCAAAATCCAGCAGGATGAATCTCTGGCGACCTATGAACCGCCCTGCACTGAAACATATGCCGGGATTGATTGGTCGAAACCGGCCCCGAAGGTTTACAACCTGATCCGGGGCTGCGACCCGCAGCCGGGTGCTTACTCGACGCTCGGCGGCCGGAAGGTTAAATTTTACCAAGCGCAGTTACTGGCTGCCGTGCAAGAATTTTCAGCAGGGCAGGTCATCAGCATTGGCGAAGGCGAAGTGGTTGTGGCGCTCAATGGCGGCGCTTTGAAGGTCGGCAAGATGAAAGGTGAAAAGGGGGCAAAATTACCCGCCGATCAATTTGCCGGTGAGGCGGATTTGAAGGTGGGGATAAGGTTTGGATCTTAAAAAAATGAACTAAAATGAGCTAAAGTTTAAAAATGACTAAAATTATTGCGTCGCTTCGCTCCATCCATTTATAAATTGATAGAATTCCATAATTTTAGGCATTTTAGGCAATTTAGACATTTTAAATTTGCTGGCACTAACTCAGTGTCCCAACATGACTATACGTTATTATTAACATCATTGTTATTGGAGAGAAAATATGATCCTCGCGCAGCTATCGGTATTTCCGATTGGCGACAGCACCAGCTTAAGCAGGTATGTAAAAAAAGGAATGGAGGTCATCAAAGCCTCCGGCTACCATTATGAAATCGGCGGGATGTCCACCTGCATCGAGGTGCCGGATTTGGATGCGCTGTTCGCCCTCGTTAAGAAAGTCCACCAGGCCCATCTCGATGCGGGCGCCCGGAGGATTTCAATCGATCTGAAGGTGGATGACCGTAGAGATAAAAACGCCACCATCCAGACTAAACGAGATGCGGTGAAATAGCCTCAGCAAGGATAGCGTTGAGGTAGTCTCCCGCTGAGGTTTGTTTGGGTATTAGAATCAAATCCATCCAAACCTGGAAAATGAACTAATCCGCCCAACTAACGGCGGACAAGAATGAACTAATTCCGCCGGAGGCGGAGAAAATGCCTAAAATTAATGAGTCGCTTTGCTCCATCAATATTTAGTCATTTATTATTATTAATATAGAAAGTCTGTTAACCCAAGCAGTAGTGTCAAAAATCACATAATTCTCAATTCAACCATTGACAAACAAGGAGGTAATTATCGTGAGTGAAGTTAAAGCCCCTATGGGCGGTAAGGTTATTGATGTCCTGGTGAAGCCGGGTGACACGGTTGAGGAAGGTGAGGAGGTTGTTGTCATCGAGGCCATGAAAATGGAAATGCCCATCGTGTCGGACGATGCCGGGACGGTAAAAGCGGTCAATTGTAAACAGGGCGATACCGTGGAAGCAGATGCGGTCCTGGTGGTATTGGAATAAGTGTGTTTGATAGGGCATGTTGTTGGATCAACACGATACCCAAAACAGACTCTTCGACAAGTGGCCCGACAGGTATGACGAGTGGTTTCAAACCCCTGTCGGGGCACTTGTGAAGCATTACGAAAGCGCGCTGCTTTTGGATCTGCTGCAGCCCCGCCCGGGCGAAACGATCCTGGATACCGGCTGCGGAACCGGGGTCTTTACGCTCGACCTTCTTGCATTGGGCCCCCGTATGGTGGGGCTGGAAATTTCCCGGCCCATGCTGGTACGGGCCCGGCAAAAGGCTAAGGAATATCCCTTCGATCCAATTTCCGGCAATATGGTGTTCTTGCCATTTGCGGCTGAAGTTTTTGATAAAACGGTCTCGATGACGGCCCTCGAGTTCGTGGAAGATGCGCAGGCTGCCGTCAGGGAACTGTTCCGTGTGACCAAAAAGGGCGGAACCATCGTGGTAACCACCTTAAACAGCCTAAGTCCCTGGGCCACCCGCCGGAAACAAAAAGCTGAAAAGGGCCATCAGCTGTTTAAAAAAATGATTTTCAGGTCACCGGACGAGATGCATCGTTTGGCTCCGGTAGATGGCGTGGTGAAAACTGCCATTCATTTTAAAAAGGACGAAGATCCTGACAGCGTGCCTGAAATTGAAACAGACGGGCAAATAAGAGAATTGAGTACGGGAGCATTTTTGGCGGCTCGCTGGGTAAAGCCATAATGGTACACTCTGCCTATAATGAAAGTGACATAACATGATAACGGATAATTTTAAGCGTGAAATGGAAAGCATTGTCGGCCGGCCGAATGTTTCGATTTCGCGAACCATTTCGGAATTATATTCCTATGATGCCTCCTTGGCCAAGGGCAAGCCCGGGGTGGTCGTATTTCCCGCCGATGGCATTGAGGTGGCCCAAGTCGTGCGGGCGGCAAGCCGAAATGGTATCGCGTTTGTTCCCCGTGGATTTGGCACCAACCTATCGGGTGGTACGATTGTCGCCGATCAGGGATTGATAATTTGTCTTTCGCGCTTGAACCGGATTCTGGGAATCTATCCTGAAAGTCGCTATGCGGTGGTGCAGCCCGGCGTGACGAACCTCGAGCTGCAGGATGCCACCGGGGCCCTGGGTTATTTTTATGCACCGGATCCCGCCAGCCAGAAAGTATCCACCATTGGCGGAAATCTGGGTGAAAATTCGGGAGGTCCCCGCTGCTTAAAATACGGCGTGACCTCCAATCATATCCTGGGAATGGAAATGATTCTGCCCGACGGCGAGATGATACGCACCGGCGGTGCCGCCCTGGATCCACCCGGCCTGGACCTGCGTGGGGCCATGGTCGGCAGCGAAGGCACGCTGGGCATTGTCACCGAAATCACCGTCCGCATTTTGCCGCAAACTGAAAAAGTCATTACCATGCTGGCTATCTACGATACGATTGCCGACGCGGCAAAATCCGTATCCGGCATCATGTCTGCCGGTATCCTTCCCAACACGCTGGAAATGATGGACGCCACCATCATCAAAGCGGTTGAGGACAGCTATTCTTGCGGTTATCCGCGGGATGCGGCTGCGGTTTTAATTATCGAGGTCGAGGGCCCGATTGCCGGCCTCAAGGACCAGGCTGAACGGATCCAGGAAATTTGCATGCAGACCAATTGCCGCAATATCCAGGAAGCCAAGAATAATGATGAGCGCAACCGATTGTGGCAGGGCCGCCGCGGCGCGTTTGGTGCCGTTGCCCGGCTGGCACCCAATTATCTGGTTAACGATTCTACCGTCCCGCGCACGAAATTGCCGCAAGCCTTGGCAAAAGTGGCTGATATAACAAAAAAATACGGGTGTGAGCACGGTAACGTTTTCCATGCCGGTGACGGCAATCTGCACCCCCTATTACTATTTGATTCAAGGGATGAGGACCAGTTACATCGCGTTGAAAAAGCCGGCTGGGAGATTATGCAAGCCTGTGTCGATCTGGGCGGTACCATCTCCGGTGAGCATGGTATTGGCCTGGAAAAACAGGCTGCCATGCGCATGGTTTTCAATGAGGATGATTTCAATGTCCAACGGGGGCTGAAGCGCGCCTTTGATCCGGCTAATATTCTCAATCCGGGTAAGGTTTTGCCAAAACCCCTGGCGGCGGACAATGACGGGAATTCCGGCAATCGGCCGGTGGTCTTAAAATCCCGTGAAATATCCTCCACCAAAGGGGTCACCGAATTGATGGAAAAAATCAAAACTGCCGCCGCGCAAAAACGGGCCGTGGTTCCGGCCGGCAGCGGTTCCTTTAGCCAGTTTGGCAACTCTATGGCAGGCGACCCCCAGACTCTGGGCAGTCGCGCATTAACGGATGTCATTGAATATGATTCGGCCAACCAGGTGATAATGGTGGGAGCAGGCATGCCCTTTAAGGCGCTTCAAGCGCATCTTCAGGAACAGAACCAATGGCTGCCGGTGAGGCCGCCCTTTTTTACCGACACTTCGACCATCGGCAGATTGGTGGCCCTGGCTCCCTGCGGCCCCGAACGAATGCTCTACGGCGCCCCCCGTGACCTGTTGCTTGGTTTGCGTTTCATCAACAGTTCCGGCCAGCTGATCTCCGGCGGCGGCCGGGTGGTTAAAAATGTGGCCGGCTACGACATCACCCGTTTGCTGACCGGCTCGGCCGGTACCCTTGGTTTTATCACCGAGGCCACCTGGCGGGTGTCGACCATGCCGCAGCGCTGTGCCGCGATTGCCGCCGCAGGTTCGCTGGACGCGTGTGCGGCGACAGCCCTTGAAATCCTAAAGTCCAATTGCCTGCCGGTTTTTGTGTGCGGCGTTCCGGATACCCAAACCGCTGCGGATGCCGATCAGGGCCATTGGAATCTGATCATCGGCTTTGAGGGATTTTCCCGGACCGTCGATTATCAAATCGAAAAGTGCCGTGTCATGCTGCAGGATGGTCAACTGAAGGTGCTGGATCAAGCCGATTATGCGGTCCACGAGGGTCGATTCGGCGAGGTGTACCACACACTTTCACAGTCATCTTTTATCTTACGCGGGGATTTTCTGCTGAACCGGGTTGCTGATTTCAATCAAGCGCTCAATGAAGAACTAACGGCTGCCCGGGTATTTTTAGATTTTGGGTGCGGACGGATCCTGGCCGGGATCGATGAGCTGAGCGATGAACAATGGTTCAGGGTGAGTCGTCTCGCCGCCGATCATGGTGGTCACGTTTTACTGGAAAAGGCCCCCGCTGAGTTTAAAAAGCACAACGATGTGTTTGGGCTGCCGAATGCCGCGTGGCGCATCATGCACAAGATTAAGGCCGAGCTCGATCCCGACAATATTTTTTCACCCGGAAGTTTACCCGGGAAGATTTAATTGAATGGATTCGTTTTAGGCTTTATTTTTTTGACAGGATCAACAGGATGAACTGGATTTTTCACGGTTTCCGGAAACCGGGAATCTTAATTTTCCCAACAATCCTGTAAATCCTGTCTATATTTTTTCATATTAAAATAGAATCCATTCATCTTAGGTCGAACGGAGATACACGAATATATGGATATATCCAAATACTATGACGAGATATCCCAGTGCAACAAATGCGGTTTCTGCCAGGTTGCCTGTCCGATATTTCGATCCACCGGTCACGAATCCGGTGTCGCCCGCGGGCGGTTGGCGCTTTTGCGAGCCCTCATTGAAGGGCGCCTGGATTGGAACAAAGAACTCGAGGAGCCTCTTTTTGACTGCTTGGGTTGCGGGGCCTGCACTGCCAACTGCTTTCCGGCGGTTCCCACATCCGACCTGGTGGTTAAAGCGCGAACGGAATATCTTGAAAAAGTTGACAGAAAACCCATCCATCAGATGCTGTTCGACTATCTGCTGCCTTATCCGCGTCGACTGCACCTGGCGGCCCGCGCGGTTGCGCTGGGCAAAAACACCGGAATTTCCAGTATGGCCCGCGCCCTGGGGCTGCTGCGAATTTTCGGGCGTGATTTTTCCCGGGCCGAAGAGATCGTCGAAAAACTTCCACCCCTGCCGTTTCGCGACAGGTTCAAGCCCGGCCTCTACGCGGGCAGCGGCGAGAGCCTGCGCGTCGGCTACTTTGTGGGCTGCGGTGTCGATGTCATTCAGCAGGAAGCCGGTGAAGCAACCTTGCAGCTTTTGAAAAAAATGGCCAAATCGGTGACCCTTCTCAATAATTGCTGCTGCGGGCTGCCGGCCCATTCCTATGGGGACATCGACGCGACTAAAAAACTGGCCGGTAAAAATCTGGATATTCTGGCCTCCGATGAATTCGACGTCATCGTCACCGATTGTTCCAGCTGTGCTTCATTTTTAAAGAAATATCCGGAAATTTTTGCCGATGACGACCGCCGGCAGCAGGCACAAAAGATTGCATCCCGCTATTAAAGATATGGTGGAGTTGATCGTGCCCAATGAACCCGTCACCGTTTCCGCTGAAAATCCGCTTGTTGCAACCTACCATGATCCCTGCCATGCCTCACGCGGGCAGGGACTTGTCAAAGAGCCCAGAGAAATACTTAAAAATATTGCGGGGATTGAATACCGCGAAATGCCCGAGGCGGATTGGTGCTGCGGCGGAGCCGGTTCCTATGCGCTTTCCCATTATGACCTGTCCCAGAAAGTGCTGGATCGCAAAATGGAAAATCTCAAAAAAACCGACGCCGATTTGCTGGTGACCTCCTGCCCGGCCTGCATGATTCAACTGTCCTACGGCGTTCGGCGGCATAAATTGAAGACCCGGGTTTGTCATATTTCCCAGGTGGTGGCCGGGGTGGGGCGGGAAAAAAGTTGATTGAGTTGATTGGTTGACTGGTTGATTGGATGCTTGACGGGGTTGAATACCAATAATACCGAAATTAAGTGAGCATAAAATTTATAATTGTTATTGATCTATAACGTCCCCCCCGAACCTTGTGTGGTCATCCTCAGCTCCGGGATATTTCTTGTGTGTGCATAGTTGACACACAAGATTAGATACACTATAATTCTCTTGGAATAAAGAGGAGATTCTCATGAACACTTCCCCAACAATGGCAAATCCCCGACTTGCTTTCCGCATGAAGCCCGAACTGAAGGAGCGCATTGAGGAGGCGGCGGCGCTGCTGGGATTGAACCTGACGGATTTCGTTCTTTCCACCCTGTCAGATCGGGCCTTCGAAGTGGTGGAGCGACATCGCAATATCAAGCTCTCGGACCGCGACCGCGATCGCTTTCTTGAAGCATTGAATCGACACGGACGTCCAATTCCCGCCCTGGTGAAAACAATCCAAAAACAACGAGAGCACCACGAAAGCTGATACGGCAGGTAAAGAACCGGTGACATTCCGTGAAGTGGAAGATTGAACGACTGACCGAAAAGCACGATTGCCGTAAGTTCCGATGCGGCGAACATCTCCTGGACAATTTTCTGAGACGCCACGCCTTGGGGAATGACCGCCGGGGGTTGGGAAGAACCTACGTGGCAATCGCCGAGGAGGCCGACCAAGTTCTCGGTTATGTTACGCTTTGTTCCAACTCGGTTCATTTTGAAAACGTACCGACCGAGAATATGCCCCACTATCCGATTCCGGCCATCCTAATCGCCCGTCTGGCTGTGGCGAAAATCGTTCAAGGAATGGGCGTTGGTACCGACCTGATGCTGATGGCACTGCGGCTGGCGGTCGAGATCGCCGACCGTATTGGGGTGTTTACGGTTACCGTAGACGCGATGAACGAGGACGCGAAGGCATTCTACCAGAGACGTTTTGGGTTTACAGAGCTGCTTGATGACCCCCAACACCTCTTTGTTACGGTCGCCGACCTGCGGGCCTCGGGCATCAGGTCGTGAGTGAAATCACCCCACTCGAAAATGCATACTCAGGGCTATATGCATTTCCCTGCAAATTACCCTTTAAATATGGATATTATTGTCATTATATTCGGTAGCTTGTGAATTTAAGGGATCTTGTAACGCATCTTGCTTAGTTTTCCGATTTTTGCGCCAGTATCCCGGATTGGCCTCGCGCCACTGCTGAACCCGTAAAACGTTTTCGGCTCCGCGAAAGTGGTTTTGGTTCTCCGGTTTTTGCAGCCAACGCTGCTGACTGGCGGCTTTGCTGGCTTTACGGCATTGGGGTTTGGAGCAATAATTTTGCCGGGTAGCATTGCGAGGGTCCGGTCTGAACAACTTGCTGCAATTACAGCACTTTTTCCTTTTGTTTTCTCCATTGGCGATGCTCCTCCTGATAGCCAATGTTATCGGAAAAAGGGCTGATTAAACTTTCGGAATAAAATGGGAAAAGAAAAAAGAAAGAAGATGGAAGAAGAATTTTTAAATTTAATCTTGGAGAAGAAAATACAACTTAGAAAAGAAAATACAAACGATTAATAAAACATTTTCAAACCGCCAAATATAATACATTTTCAGGTCGCCCCTGACACGGATTCCTGAAAAAAGAATTCGGTATGGAAATCACGAAGAAAGCTCCCTGGAAAACACTCCCTCAGAACAAGATGCTGATTCCGACATATCATCCGGTCGCGATTATCTCTCCCTGCCACAGCCGTTTTACAAACTCTTCCCAGTGGATCGCCCGGATGTTTGCCTGCCGGGTGGCAACCGGATCCTGGCTCACCAGGAAAAAGTCTGCGAATACCCCTTCCTCAGCCAGCGCTTTGAGCCCTTTGAAATCCCCCGGCACCACCCGCGAGCTTGCCTTGATCTCCACAGCGGTCCTCTCTCCAATGAGAAAATCCACCTCATGGCCATGGGTCGATCGCCAGTATGTAAAAGGAAGCTTTATCCTGCGGTAGCTCAAATACGCCCGGATCTCCATGCCGATAAACTGCTCAAAGCTTTTGCCGTATAAATTCGAGTTGCGATCAAGGACCCGGGTGCCGGCAAGGGTGTGAGTGACCCCCGGATCGAAAAAATAAAACTTGCCCGACTTGATCGCCTTCCTTTTCCTGGACTCAGCCCAGGCCGGCAGGAAAAATCCGACAAGCGTGTCTTCAAGAAGTCCGACATGCTCCCTCACCGTGGAAGCAGCCACCTGACAGTCGTTGGCAAGCTTGGTAAAATTGATCACTTCCCCGTTGGCCAGGGCCATGGACCGGAGAAAACGGGCAAAGGGCGGCAGGTTACGGACCCGACCTTCGGCCATTATCTCTTCTTTCAGGTACGTATTGACATAAGCGTCGAGCTCTTCTTCCGGAAATTCGCTGAGATAGACAGCCGGCAATCCACCATACCGAAGGTATTTTTCAAGATTGAAATCCGGCGCCTCTTTCCATGTCAGCGGGAAAAGCCTTGCCTCCCAGACACGGCCGGCAAGCAGATTTGCCTGCCCTCTTCGCAGTTTCCTGGCGCTGCTGCCCGTTAACAGGAACTTGATTTTACGGTTTTCAATGAGCCGGTGGACCTCATTGAGCAATTCCGGGATGCGCTGAATTTCGTCGATAACGATAAGCCGGGGATCAGAAGCATCGATGATCGCCTCCAAATCATGGGGCGCTGCGGATAACCTTAAAAACAAGCGGGAGTTCAGAAGATCGATGATGTTCGCAGACCCGAATAGCTGCCGGCTGACCAGGGTTGACTTACCGGTCGCCCTGGGACCGAACAGGAAAAAGGATTTTTTTTCCAATAAATTATTCAGATCGATAATGCGGTCTATTTCCATATCACAACCATATTGCTGATTATCCGGATATCCAGCAATATACCAGTGTATTTTCCGTCAGTCAACCCCAAAAAAAGCGGCAAAGCGATTTTCTCGATTGCCACCTTTCTTTAAGGATACCAACTGGTTCGCGGCTGTATCAATAGCCGGCTTAAGGTCCTCGGGCACCGGCCACGAATGAACGAAAGGAATTTTAGTCAGGATTTACCGGACGAACAGGATTTTTTTGAATTTCCAGAACCAATCCAGTAAATCCTGTTATTCCGTCCCAAAAATACCAAAGGGTTTAATCCAGAAACGCGACATCCCGAAAAGCAATGGATTCGCTCTCCGTATTGGTAACAACCTCATGCCAGGTATCCAGAATAACGGTGGCATGATCGGGATGGGAAATACGGCCTTTGACAAATACCTTTGCATTCCGTCTCATGGTTCTCCATGAATAGTTTTTTGCTCTTGGATTTTGGGTGATCAGATCACCATATTCCTTTTCAGTAAGGCCATTGGGATATTGGCGAGAAACATAGACAGTTTCCCCGCCATGCCGATAAAGGAATTCTGCAATATGAGGGTTACCGCGACCACGGCGAAGCAG
>CAVQBT010000042.1:0-56391 GCA_963710795.1 uncultured delta proteobacterium | reverse complement strand
CATAACTGAAATGAAAAACTGGCAAAAAAAAGAATTCGGCCAGGATATCGTGCGGGTAATGCACAATGTGCGATAGTATCGTGTTCTATAAATACAGCTCGAATTGAATACTTGAACTATTGTTAAACCGCTAAATTAGAAAATTCCAAGCTCCAAAAAACAAATAACAAACAATTTCCAAATCCCAAGCTCCAATGACCCAAACAAGTATTGATTTGCCGCAATAGTATGTCCTTTATAATACAATATTTCAATGGTGAAAAAATACGAAAGGCCCTATATGGAAGACATCGTACAGTTTTCAAGTGGCGGCTTGGCGATTGAGGGCTTGCTGCAAAAAGACAGTGAAACCAGCGGTGTCGTCATCACCCACCCGCATCCGCTCTATGGCGGGAATATGCACAATAATGTGGTCGGGGCCATCGCGCGCACCTATCAAAAGCTGGGCTATTCAACGCTGCGTTTTAATTTTAGAGGAGTAGGCAGCAGCCAGGGAAGCTACAGTGACGGAATCGGCGAACAGGAGGATGTCAGAGCCGCCATCGCTTATCTTGCCGATTTGGGCGTCAAGCAGATCGATCTGGCCGGATATTCTTTTGGGGCCTGGGTGAACGGATATTTAGGCTGCGCCGGGGACGGTATCACAAACATGGTGATGGTCTCACCACCGGTGGCGTTTATCGATTTCGGCCCGGTGGGCACCCTCGGCTGCTTAAAGCTGATCATCACCGGCAGCCGCGATGACATCGCACCGGCCGAGGTGATCCGGCAAGCCTATCGTGAGTGGAATGCCGAGGCCCACTTTGAGGTCATCGACGGTGCGGATCATTTTTACGGGGGATACGAGGATCGTTTGGCAAATATTTTAGCATCAAATCTAAAGCCCCAAACTTGAAATGAAGATTTAAGATTCGTGGGAGCGGCTTGCAACCGCGAAATTAACTGATCGCGGCTGCAAGCCGCTCCCACAATTAATACAGTTTGTTTTACCCGGATAACCGGATACTTTTAGAATGACGGAGCGCAGCGACAACCTCAAATATTCATTCTTAAATCTTCAATTTCCACCCCCTTCTACCGCTCCAGTTCTGCCCTCACCTGCCTGGCCATGAGGCGTTCGTAGAGGACCGGCGCCAATCTGCTGATCCAGTATGCCAGTTTCCCAACCGGCGTCAGCACAAGCAGATGCCGCTTATTCAATGCGCCCTGGTAAATTGCCTCGGCCACCTTTTCAGCTGAGGTCGGTTTGCCGACCACCGATTGCGGATGGGCGGTTACCCGGCCGTCACCTCCCAGGGCCCGGGTCTGAAGATTGGTATTCACAAATCCGGGGCAAACCAGCAGGATGTGAATACCGCTATCCCTGAGTTCCGAGCGCAACGAGGTAAAAAATCCATGCAGGGCATGCTTGCTGGCGCAATAACCGGTGCGTCCCAGCAAGGGCGTCAATCCGGCCAGGCTTTCAATGACGATGATACTCCCGCTGCGGTCAATCAGACTGTCGATTGCAGCCCGGGTACAATTCAACGAACCATAAAAGTTGACATCCATGACCTTGCGGTAAACGCTGATTTTAGTGTCGACAAAGGCGCTGCGCTGGGTAATTCCGGCGTTGTTAACGAGCAGGTCGACTCCCCCGAAGCGCTTGATGACGGCCGTGACCGCCGATGTGCACTCGGCTTCATTAGCAACGTCACATTTAATGCCCACAGCGTCAGCACCGGCAGCCCTGAGTCTCCCGGCCGCCGCTGTGACCCCCGCTTCATCCATATCCAGGAGGCCAATCTTTGCTCCCGCTGCGGCAAATCTTCGGCAAACGGCAGCACCGATACCACTGGCGGCCCCGGAGACAATGACGACTTTTCCATTAAAGCTCAGTTTGCCCATTGTTTATGGTAACATTTCTGCTGGGTTTTGCTTTGCACAATAGGTTTCTGGTGTCAGACTTTTGAATGTCGAAGGTCGAATGACGATTGCCGAAGTGAGGTATTCTGCCCCTATAATCTTTAAAAAAGACTGAGCGCAGCGATCCAATAATTCGACATTAGTCATTAGCCATTCGACATTCCTTTTAACTGACACCTGACACCTTTAAACGGCCGGCAACGGTCTCCGCGAGAAAATAAAGGCCGCCGTCAAACCGGCGATGATATGCCAGATCCCCCACCAGGCAGTGATGATCGCCATACCGCCCAGACCTTGAAAAAAGGTGAATACCAGGACCAAACCCAGGCCCGAATTCTGGATCCCCACCTCAATTGAAACGGCCCGGGTATCCGGCTCATTGAGCCCCAACAAACGGCCCGACCAGTATCCCAGATTCAATGCCAGGGCGTTGTGGATCAGCACGCCGAAAAAGACCAGTCCGACATAGTTGACAAAATATTGCCAGTTGGCAATTAGGGCTGCCGCGACGATGCCCAGAAAAAATATCAGCGAAAATATTTTAAATGGCCTTCTGACCTTCTGGGCCAGGGACGGAAAATAGTGTGCCACCGACAAACCAACGATCAGCGGAATGCCGAGGATGATGAAAATATTGACGAAGACGTCAAATGGGCTGAGGCTCACTTTTCTAAGAATTCGAACCGTGTGAGGATTGAGACTTCCCCAGAGGGTCAAATTTAAGGGCGTCATGAATATGGCTGCGGCGGTCGATACGGCTGTCATACTGACTGACACCGCACAATTACCACGCGCCAGATAAGTGATGATGTTCGAAAGGTTCCCGCCGGGGCAGGCGGCCACCAGGATCATGCCCAGCGCAATCGACGGCGGTGGCCGTAAAATCAATGTCAGCAAAAACGTGAAGGCCGGCAATAAAATAAACTGGGCTGCCAGACCGATTGCCGGTGCTTTGGGGGCGAGAAAGATTCGCTTAAAATCTTCGAGTTTGAGCTCAAGGGCCACGCCCAGCATCATCAGGCCAATGGCCGCGTTGATCACAAAAAGCCCCTGGGGATTAAAGTTAAGCCGCACCTGATCGATGGCTGCCGGATCCATATTCATTTCCCCGCTTTGTTCAGATAGGTGATTCATCCGCTCTGGTTGCAGTTATCTGGTTGCAGTTAACTGATGACTGATGACAGAAAACAGATGACAGAGGTCAGAGGTCAGAGGTCAGATGACGGATGACACAGATGCCATCGTTATTTGTTATTCGTTATCGGTTAATAGTTTGATTTGAATCGCTGAGCTCTGTCAGATTTTTAACCTAAAATTTGGCGCAACGCGGCTTTTCTTTTACCATAGATCATATACTCTAAATCGTAAATCAGTTCCGGTATTCAGCATCTGTAGCCCACACCCCTCAATCCGCATCCCACAGCAACCCGCACCCCTCTCTAAATTGTTACCCTATGCGCCACGCGCTCTGCCCTATGCCCAGGCCCGCAACCCGCAACCAGAAAACAGAAGTCAGAAGACAGATATTCCGGATTCAAATCGTCCTACTCAACGCGCCATGCCCTATGCGCTCTGCCCTATGCCTATAATTCGCTACCACAGTTTCTCACCTTCTCAGCTTCTCACCTTCCCATCTTCCTGGCTTGTCCCGCACCCCGCAACCCGCAACTCGTATCCGGAACCCAGCATCGAGCATCCAATCTCCAGCATCCAGCATCCCGCTCACATCTCCAATTTCCCCGTTCGCGCCGCCGTCCACAGCCAGTTGCCGGGGGGATCCACGTTGGCGGTCGGATCCACCACGGCATGGATAACCGCCGGCTTGCCCGAAGCCTGCGCCCGCTCAAGGGCGGGCTGTATCTCCGATCCTTTGCTGGCAAATTCACCATGACACCCCATGGCAATGGCCACCTGGTCATATCGAACCGGGGCATGATCGTGGCCGAACCAATCGGCTTGACGTCCGAACATACGTCGCTGGGCCGTTTTCTCCATCCCGTAAGCCCCGTCTACGGCAACAATGATGATAACCGGTAGTTTATTTCGCACGGCCGTTTCGAGTTCCTGCATATTGAAACCAAAGGCACTATCGCCGGTCACACAATAGACCGCTTTGTCCGGACGCGCGAGTTTGGCCCCCAGGGCATAGGGCAATCCGGTGCCCAGATGTCCGTAGTTCATTGAATACATCACTGAACGGGGGGTTTTGGGCACGTGATAATGAATATTCCAGAGCGTCGTATTGCCGCCGTCCATCACAAAAATGGCATCTTCCGGAAAAAATTCATTGCAGACCGTCAATATTTGTCCCGTCAGCATGGGCGATCGCTCCATGTCCGCCACGGCCTCGTCCAGTTCTTTTTGCCAGTCGTCCTGTACGGCGCGAAACTCCGCAATCTTCGGATGCGCTTCCTTTGGGGGTGTAATTTTTTTAACCGCATCCAGCAAATGGGATAATACCACCCCGGCATCACCCAGCAATGGGACATCAACCGGCCGGTTTAACCCGATATGGGTGGGTTCGGTGTCAACCTGAATGAGACGTTGATTTTGCGGCTCGCCCCACATCGGAGGCCGCCCCCACATGTTCAGTTCCCCAAGCCGGGTGCCGACGGCCAGAACCACATCCGCCTGGCTGTTGGCCATGATTCTGGATAAGCAGGTCGGATGAAAACACAGGGGGTGTTCGTCGGAAATAATTCCCCGGGCTCTAATCGTATTGGTGACAGCGGCGCCTAAATGTTCGGCCAGCGCGCGGACTATATTGCCGGCATTTGCCCGTTCAGCCCCGTTGCCGCAATGGATGTTAACCAGGTCCGCTTCCGCCAGCAGTTTGGCTGCTCGACGAATACATTTCGGATCGTATCCGGCCGGTTCGATGACCCGGTAGGTATCCGCCCGCCAGATGGAAACCTCATCCGCTTCGCAGCGCTGGCCGAGAATATTTTCAGGTATCAGGATGTGGACCGGCCCCGGGCGCCCGCAGGTTGCCATCCGGAAGGCATGGCGGACCATATCGGGAATGCGGGCCCAGTGATCGACTTTCCCATTCCATTTGACCGCCGGTCGGAAAATATCGAGGTGGCGGCTGACCTGCATGCCTCCCAGGTGGACATAGGAGTCGGAAATATCGCTGCGGCGGGTGGTCGTAATGGCAATAACCGGACTGCCTTCGGCTTCAGCACACATCAAGCCGGCAACAAGATTGGCAGCGCCGGGGCCGGCACAGGCCATCACCACAGCCGGATCTCCCGTCACGCGCGTGTACGCATCGCAGGCATGCGCCGCCGCCGCTTCATGACGCGGTACAATCAGCCGCATGCCCAGTTCCTCACCCAGCCGCTCGAGTGCTTCAATGACCATCATGTAGGTTCCATCCGTAATGCCGTGGATAAAACGCACGCCTTCTGCATGCAGACACCTGATCAGAAGTTCACCCCCGGTTATTTCGCCCATAAAGCCTCCCCTGTTGAATTTAGTATATCAGTCTAATGGCTGATTTGTTAAGTTGCGTTATCGACGAATGAATAATTAAATCTGTAATTCCCGTTGATATCTATACAATTTTTTGGTAGCGCCGTATCACCCTGACACCTGAAACCTGACACCTGAAACCTTAAACTCACAGTTCCATCAGCTGCCCTCCGGTCACATTAATCGCCTGTCCGGTTGTGTAGGAAGATTGATTAGAGGCCAGAAAGGCCACCAGGTTTGCCACTTCCTCTGAAGATCCCAGTCGACCCATGGGGATTGTTTGAACCATTTCCGCTTCACGATCTTCACGGGTTGAATCCAGGATCTGTGCTTCCAGGTCAAATCGCCACCGCGTGAAGTCAGTGGCGATAACGCCCGGACAAACAGCATTGACCCGGATACCATTGCCGGCCAGTTCACGCGCCATGACTTTGGTCAACATGACAACACCGGCTTTGGCGACTGCGTAGGCACCGTTGAACAGCGGCGGCACTTTGGCGGCCCGCGAAGCAATGTTGATGACACTGCCGCCGGTATCTAACATCAACGGAATAACAGCCTTGGATACCCGAAAAACGCCATTAAGATTAACGTCCAAAGTTTTCAGCCAGGCGTCATCGTCATAGGAATGAAGTGCACTGGGAACCCCCAAAACCGTACCCGCATTGTTGCAGAGAATCTGCACAGCATCAAACTGAGAGCTTACCTCATCCGCCATTTGCTTGACGGAGGAATTGCTGGAGACATCCACCGCGACAAAAGCGGTCTTTACATCAAAACGCCGGGACAACTCTTGAGCCAGGGCAATCATTTCCGCACGGTTTCCGGAAACAAGCGGTTGGTTCGCATCATCTGCTGCTACTAAATCAGCAATAATCACGTTCGCACCACTGTCAGCTAATTTTTGAGCAACCGCATAGCCGATACCTGATTTCTTAGCGGCTCCGGTTACCAGTGCCGTCTTGCCTTTTAAATCTGGATACATCGTAATCACCTAACCTGAGAATAATATATTGTCATTTTCGCATTGAATTAGTATTGGGGACCTGGAAAGTTGTCAATATATATTTAGCGCCTTTTTCTAACTTGACTGTTGCGCATTAATTCTATAGCCTAGTTTTTTATTATATTATGACGCTATATATAATGGAGAGGGTAAATGAAGCTTTCAACCAAAACCAGGTATGGCACTCGCATGATCCTGGATATGGCAAAAAATTACGGTCAGCGTGCTATTCAACTGGGAGAAATAGCCAACCGGCAGGATATCTCATTGAAATATCTGGAGCAAATTATCCGGCCCCTGAAAGAAGCCGGTTACATAATAAGCTTTCGGGGAGCCAAGGGCGGTCATATACTCGCCAAACCGCCTGAGGAAATTACGGTGGGGGAAATCGTGGCTGTGCTTGAAGGCGGCGATACACTCATACGTTGTGATAAAGACCCGCAGGATTGCGAGCGCGTAGATTCCTGTTTGACGCGTTATCTCTGGATGGAGGCTGCCACGGCCATGTTTGAACGGCTGTCCGCCATCACATTCGCTGATCTGCTCGCGCTGAATAAAGATGTTTGCAAAAACCAAGTAATTGACTATCTGACCACCGAACCAGACTCAAATCCCGTTGAGCCTTAAGAAGGTGCGCTTCCGTTTTCCAGGATTTTTTTCAATTGAAGCATATCGTTTTTTAGTTGATTATAGATTTTGCGTTTTACAAATATAATGCCGAATTTGAAGTATCGCAGGTCAAGATCTGCCGTGGCGGTAAATTTAGTCGCGCCATTCACGGGTTCGAAATAAAAACTGCTTTCGCCGGTCACCGAGCCGGACGTAATCCGGTAAGAGCATGTCCGGTCCGGCACCCAATCGGTAATTACCCCCTCTGTTTCAATGCGCTGACCCATAAACCGGTTCACACAGCGATAAGTAGAACCCAGTTTAAAACGGCCCTCCGAAGTGATTTCCAATTCCAGAATATCCGTTTGCCATTGGGAATTGTTGTTGAGATTTGTTACAAAATCAAATACTTCTTTAACCGGCTGCTTGATAATTACGCTATTTTCAAACTTCATCATTTAATTAATCCGCTAATTAATCCGCCCCGGGAAAATAGCATATCCAGAGGATTGAATTGTTCTTTGCAAACTGAAAAAATTCGTTAGGCCTGCGCGCCGGCGGCTTAATTACTTTATGCTGCGCATATTTTTTTTCAGTTTTATAGCTTTAATTTCACGACCACTTCTGAATAATAATTCCCGATTTCAATTTTTCAAGGATATCCATAAGGGACAAAACGGAACCTATTTATAGCAACCGGTAAAATGGATCGGACAAAGTGACTCGGCCGATCCGAATTCCGCAATCAAGAATTTACAGGGAGGTTTAAGCCGTGGACAACCCTGCTATATTTTAACGACCACGCCATTACCTTATTCTTTGACTTTGACTAAATTCATGCGGGTGTGTTACTACCACCTCTGTTACAAATCCTCATTGATTCGAATAGGATAATTTTTAAAATTAAAATAATTCGGAGTGAGACTATGACCGTTTCCAGGACTTACCTTTTTAAAGTTACGCGATGGCTGATGATATATCTGGCATTGACGGCGATAGCGGCAAATGCAAAATCCCTTGAAATACCAGTCATCGGAACGATTAATTTACCGAGTTTCAAATACGGCAAACTACAGCGGGATCGGGATGTAAACCATATATTTCAAACCAATAAAGTGCTGTCGACTCACAAATATTACACCAGCGGTCAGGCCAATATTCCCTATGCCATTATCGGGATAGATAAAAAATACAAACTGCGGCCGGGGATATGGCACGAGGTTCAGCTGACCACGCCCCTTTTGAGAAGCTGGGTATCAAAAATGGATAATATCTATGGATACCCGCCCTATGGCTCCACTATCCTGGACGATAACGGTAAACAGATTGGCATCTGGTATTCAAGCAAGCAGTGGACCACCGTCATAATCGAAGAAAACAATGAGATCGCAATCCTGGCACCTGAACCACCGGGATTTAGCGGCGGCAATTAAAACAGAATCTTTTATTCTCTGCGTGAGACATGATTAAAAGCCGAGCCGACAGCGATGCGCGATACCGTTCGCTGCTTCAAAAAGCCGTGCGGCGCGGTCATGTGGATCTCGTCTATACCACCAGTGCCCTGCTCGAAAGCTTAAGCTCGAAGGAGAAGGATTGGTACAGAACGCGATCAGCCATTATCACCTTTGAAGAATGCTGGCCGTTTGGCTGCGAGCTCAATTTCAACCGGAAGTTTCACAGCAAAGTCGCGGCCTTGATTAAAGTAACCCAAGTCCAAAAAATTAGAGACGCCAGCGGATTGGGACACCTGGCTTATGCCCTGCATAAAGGGGACACCTCGGTTTATGACGGTAGTCCGGACGATAAACATATCAGAATTGTGGCGAATGCCATCCAACGCCCCGATGATTTCTGGCAATGGATATCAACCCGTAAAGCATCCGAGCAACAGGCCGCTCTGATTGAAAATGCAATACGCTTTAAGCATGACGGCTGGCCGCGGGACAAAGCGGTTATGCAGGCCGCCGCCTATTTGGCCATCACCACCGACAGCCGGGATATAAATGAGTCGCCGCCAGTGGATGAAACGTTTCCTTTCTGGGTTGTATTTGACAGACATACCCCGGAAGGAAAACTGGCATTAAGGGATGTGGCCCGAGATTTGCATATCCAGCTGCCTCAGCTGGAGTGGACCTGCTTTTATTACGAAGGTTCCAAAACAAACGGTGATGCTTCGTCAAATTGGTGGGATCGGCGCTGCAAATGGCATTTCCAAAAAGTGGGCTTAGCCGCAGAGGAAGCCCATCTCCTCTGGGAGCCGGCTAAACAAGAGGTGATCAACGCTCTGGCCCGGGAAGGTCGCCAGCTCAAAAGCGATTTGTACCGCTGGAAAATATCCAACCTCAAACGGATTGAATCACTCAAACGGCAGGTCGAACTGTTCATCGAACATTTCGCGCAGGTTCAGCAGGACCAGACAAATTTATTTGATTAACTCCCTTCCTAAGCCACCGGCATATTCAGGCTAAGATTAATGGGTCGTATTCAGCCGGTAACGGTAGAACATCTTCAATTCTTACCGGCAGAGCTGACGGCTTAGGAAGGGAGTTAGACTTGACAATTAGCATTCAGAATGTCAGATTCGGTCTATGAATACTGCGGGAATCCATATACAGGAATTGCCACAGCTAATTAAGCCTGTGCTGATTGCAGGATTTGACGGCTGGGGCAACGCGCTGAACATCTCTAACGGCATGGCCGCCTATCTCGTTCGGCGGCTCGAAGCAAAAAAATTTGCAGATCTCGACCCGGACACATTTTATCGCTATGATGAACAGCGTCCGGTAGTCGATATTGTAGAAGGTAAATTGAACACCCTAAAACCGCCGCGCGGATCTTTTTATGCGGTTGAAACGGACGAAGATCAGAGTGATCTGGTCATCCTGAAGGCGAACGAACCGAGCCTGCGATGGTTCCAGTTTGTGGAACTTCTCTTTTCTATTTGCCAAAAACTGCAGGTGCGCAATGTTATCACGATCGGAAGCATGTACGATAACGTGCTGCACACCGATCGAATTCTATCAGGAATTGCCTCTTCGCCGGAGATGCTGGCGGAACTGAACCAAAAACGCATCAATTCGATATCGTATCAGGGCCCAAGTGCCATTCATTCTATTATTCAGTCCGAGGGGACGAAAAAAGGATTCGATTGTATCAGCTTGTGGTCCCATTGCCCCTATTACCTTCAGGGAACGACCCATTTCGGTATCTTATCCTACCTGGGGCAGCTTATTGCCGAATTGGCAAACTTTCAGCTGGACACGCTGGATCTGCAGGCCAATTGGAAAAAGCTTGAAGATCAGATCAATACGTTAGTCGAAAGTAACCGTGAGTTGCAGTCTCTGATCAGCAATTTGCGCAAGGAAAAGGTCAAAGGCTCGGCCGCAAACCTAAGAGGTGCTGCAAAAAGCGACGAAAAAATCATTAATTTGCAGGATTTTCTGGATCCGAAATAACATTGAACTTTGTTCGCTTCGCTCACAATTGGAATAATGGAATATTGGGACAATTGGTGTTCGTTTTTTTTGATTCAGGCTTGTCCGGGTTCTGATTAACAGATACACGCTGAACCCCGATCCCCATCAATGACGCCTGCCAAAACCGGAACTTTTCCATCTGATATTGCCCCGCCCATTCAGTCTGACGCCGGATGATCCGATCGAATTTCCGCTATAATTTGTTGCCGCGCGAGAATTCAATTTAAATTTCGCATCGTTCCCATGATGGCGGTAGCGAGTTTTGTTCCGATACCTGGGATCGAAATCACGTTTGTTCGACCCGTAGTGCGTTTTAACATAGCGCTTGCGCTGGTGCGGGCCCAGGCGCAAGAATTTATGATGGGGACTGCGAATATGTTTTTTACGATAGTCCCAGAGATGGTAAATCGGATAATTGCAGTCGTAGCGATGGTCGGGGCACCAATAACCGCCGCCTCGATATATGACCCGGTTGCTTGTTATCGTTTCATCGTCGTAGTCATCAGCTTCACGCAACGCTTCTTCCGCCGCGCGGTCGGCCTCCGCCAGTCTCCGCTCTGCCTCGGCTTCGCGCAATTCGAGCTCCGCTTCCCTCTGGGCAAGCTCCAGCCGGGCAAGCTCCAGACGCTCTTGACGTTCAGCCTCCATCCGAGCGCGATCAGCCGCTTCATCATAAGGCTCCTCTTTGGTTTTCATCAAGACTTTCGAGTTTGCAGCAGGCGCGTAATTGCTGTAATGCTTGACACCGTCTTCATCCGTCCACTCATATATATCGGCCAACGAGGATGTCGCAACGATGCAACTTATCAGAATAAATACGATTATCTTAAGACTGCGCATGGGGCACCTCATTTACAGTTTATCAGTTCTGATCTGGCTGTATTCAGCTCCATATACCATCCCTATACCATGCTCTGGCCTCACAGGCAAGATCCACCCTGCCGGCATAAAATCGGACCCAATCGTCCCTAAATTTTTAAATCAACAATTTAAAATAATCACATCTCCGCCGGAGTAAATTATTCTGATAACTATAGAAATGGGAAAATTTTGGTTGGCAATGATCAAGCGACTTGAAAAGTTAATCAAAAGTTACATTGTCCCGGCCAAAACAAAAACATATACCGGCAACGATAATCTGACAACGATGGGAAGCTAACTAAGGTTGGATTCAATGCCTGCGGTCGGTGTGAACGGGAATAGAAATCGATACAAGTCCTTCATTCGACATTTTCATTTTATAGCCCGTTGGCTTGCGATATCAGTTCCCAGGCTTCCTCTGCAGTTTCGACATAGCTGAATAATTCGAGATCTTCGGCGCTAATGGTCCCTTCTTCCACAAGCGAATTAAAACTGATTACGCGCTCCCAAAACGCTTTGCCAAACAGCAGAACCGGAATCGGCTGCACCTTTTGAGTCTGAATCAGGGTCAGCGTTTCAAACAGTTCATCCAGCGTTCCGAACCCACCGGGAAATGCCACCAGGCTTTTAGCCCGCATTAGCAAATGCATTTTACGAACTGCAAAATAATGGAATTGAAAGTTTAAATCGGGTGTAATATAAGGGTTGGGCGACTGTTCATGGGGTAAAACGATATTCATACCGATGCTTGGCATGCCGGCTTCATGGGCTCCGCGATTGGCTGCCTCCATAATGCCCGGGCCGCCGCCGGTAATCACAACCAGCTTGTCCTTACCGGTGTTATTGGAAATCAGATAACCCAATTTTCGTGCTTCGTCATAATAGCGGCTGTTTACAAGGACTCGCCGGGCGATCTCCACTTGGCGGGTCAGTAGCGGATCCAGTTTGTTAAGGCGGTGTTCCGCCTGGGCCGAAACCAATCGCTCCTCAGCGGTTTGCGGATCCACGATCCGGGCGCTGCCGAATATCACCACGGTAGACTCAATATGCTGTTCTTTCAGTATTAATTCCGGTTTTAAAAGCTCCAGCTGCAATCTCACCGGGCGCAAGTCATCTAACAGGAGAAACTCCGGATCCTGAAATGCCAACCGGTATGAAGGCGATCTGCTTTGCGGTGATTCAGTATGCTTTTGGGCAGCAACTGCGTCTTCCTGAGCAGATGAAAATATTTTTTTTTTGCGGCTGGTGTTTGACATATGAGATCCTCCCGGCGCGATAGTTCAGGGCATCCCGTGCAATGCACGGCGTACTCTAGTCGATGGGTCCAATATAGAGCAATTTTATCGTTGTTAATTAACAAGGCCTTGCTGCAGTATCAAGCAATTTCGTTCCAATCGCAACAAAATCAAACAATTAATCCGCCGGATCGGCATGCAAGCCGATGTCTTCAATCCCCAAGAACAATTTCCAGCCTTGAACATGCCAGGGTTCTTCAGGGTGGATTAATTATTTACAGAAAAATCTAAATGTTCTATTGTGTGCTTATTATTGGAAATCTGGCAGAAAGGATCATAAGGGTTTTCTTTCAGTATTTTGAATTGACGGAGCGAAGCGACATTCGCAAATATTCAATTTGCAATTCTTTGCCTCCGGCGGATCCGGGTTAGGTTCTGGTATCGGATTGCCGGTTACCCCAGAATGTCCAGGGTGGTACCCAACATTTTGTCCTGTGCTTGCAGAACCTTCATATTGGCTTCATAGGCGTGCTGGGTAACCATCATCTGAGGGAACTCTTCTGCCAGATCCACATTTGAGGTCTCTTTTTCGACTATTTGATCGTCCTCAAGTTCCCGATATCGAGAACCGGGTGTGTCAACACGGTTCACATCGACCTGCACGTCACCATGAGGGCCTTCTTTCAGGGTGGCCTTACTTTTCTTGAATCCATCGGTGTTGACGTTGGCAACGTTGTTGGACGTAACCTCCATTTGGGTTTTATAGGCTTGCAGTGCTGAAACTGTGCTGTTGACCGCAGAAATCATGGCGTCGCTCCCTTTAAAATACAAAATCCCACCGGACAGAAATACATCACGTGGCGGGATTCAGTGAAAAGGTGGTCTTCTTAACTTTATGTAAAACTTCGTCTCAGCAACACCTAAATACTCAGAAAGTTATGAATTTTTAAGGCCCCGGCGAAGCGAAATTTTCACTAAAAACTTCCCGGAATGCCGTTTTTCTCGTGCGGCGCGATTCCTCATTCCATTAGTAGTGAGAGCCCGTCAGAGAAGATGCACGCGCATCAGAGAAGTTTTAGTAGCTATCGCAAGATAGTGACTAAGAATGTTAGCAAATTATATGCCATTTTCGTGTGAAATAGAAAAATAAATAATTTCAATCAGTTAACTATTCGTCTATAAAAATTTAAAACTCTAAATTGACAATTATCGTCATTATTTTTGCCCTAAATTGTCAGATATCCGACTTGAAATCCGGAAAGGAAATAATAGCTTATGCGATTTGAATTCGCCACCGCCGGCCGAATCATTTTTGGACCCGGAACCATCAGACAGATCGGTGATCTGGCCGCCGACATGGGACGCCGCGCATTTGTTGTTACCGGCAAGACTGTTGATCGCGCCGCCCCGTTGATAGCTCAATTAAAAGCGCAGGGAATATCGATCACCCATTTCAGCATACCGGGCGAACCGACCACCGATCTGGTGCTGGCCGCGGTCGAGAGTGCGCGTCGGGCTGCCTGTGAATTCGTACTCGGTATGGGCGGCGGAAGTGTGCTGGACGCCGGCAAAGTGGTGGCGGCGCTGCTGACCAACAGGGGTGACCTAATGGAGTATCTGGAGGTAATCGGAGGTGGTCAACCGCTCAGTCGAAAACCTGCCGCCTATATTGCGATACCGACCACGGCCGGCACCGGAGCCGAGGTTACGCGCAATGCAGTCCTTGACTCGCCCCGGCACCAGGTTAAAGTCAGTATGCGAAGTCCGCTCATGCTGCCCGATCTGGCATTGGTCGATCCTGAATTAACCTACTCCATCCCCCCTGAAATAACCGCTGTCACCGGCCTGGATGCCTTTACACAACTCCTTGAGGCTTATGTTTCCGTCAATGCCAACCCGCTGACGGATGGTATTTGCCGGGAAGGCCTGCTGCGTGCCGCCCGCTCTTTAAAAAAGGCCTGGATGGACGGCAACAATACCAGTGCCCGCCGGGATATGTGCCTGGCCAGCCTCTTCGGCGGTCTGGCCCTGGCCAATGCAAAATTGGGTGCGGTGCACGGATTCGCCGGTCCGCTGGGGGGAATGTACGATGCCCCGCATGGTGCCCTGTGTGCCGCGCTATTGCCGCATGTTTTGGAGGTCAACCTTAACGCCCTGCAATCCCGCGCGCCGGAATCTCCTGCAATAAACCGCTATCACGAAGTCGCCCGCATTATCACCGGCAATTCCACAGGCCGGGCGTCTGAAGGTATAAGTTGGATCCACGAATTGTGCTCGCAATTGCAGGTGCCGCGTCTGGCCGAATATGGCATTAAAGAAGGAGATCTTTCTACTATTGTTGCAAAATCCAAAGATGCCAGCAGTATGAAAGGCAACCCGATTTTGCTGACTGAGCCGGAGCTGCTGGAAGTGCTTAGAAAAGCGCTCTAGCCGACCGGTACAATGAAGATTGAAATGCTTAGTTCGGTTCTCGTAACTTACTTTTAAAATGAGTTAACTTTTTGGGGCACTATATAGGTCTATCTGCGCCAAATTGGGGGATTGAGGAATTAAAGGATAAACTTAATAAAACAGTAAAATACCTTCAATCCCTAAATTCCTGAATTCCTAAATCCCTAAATTCTTGATTATCGAAAAACAAACGGCGGGGAGTCATCATCCGGGGGGGTCTTTTTTTGCTTGCGGGGAGCGGGACGCAGGTTTTTTCGTTTTTTAAAGCGCAGGGGGGTTTCCAGCAGAGGCGAAAATAAGAACACGAATAATTTGAATAATAATTTTACGATCTGCAATGCGACATAAAACAACCCAACCCCGCAGGCCACTTCCACAAATGTCGGTTGATTGGTAACCCAGATGCCGAATTTATCCCAGTTATTTACAAGCCAATTTAGCATGGTTTCCTTTGCATTTCAGATCCGCTTGCTTTCTTTTTTACCGCTGATAACAACTTCTGTCAAGCAGGCGCCAGGCACAGTATCAAATAAAATCAGGCGCCCTTTTGGGTCAATAAATTGACAATTATCGGCAAAATATGCGAATCCAATCCTCAGGTCTACAACAAATCAATGGCTAACTACCTGTTACTAAGGGCAAATATTACTAGTAGCAAACTTGGCATGAATGTTGAATTACTAGTTGACAATTCGAACGCGTGGGAAACCAGACAGACTTCATGCGGCGAATGTTTCGGGGAACTGACCAGCTCCGGAGCGATCCTCCTTTCTTAGCCCCCGGGGCCTGACCCTCTCCGGGGGCATTTCCAAATTCTGTGAAATGCACACTTGAATGATTTATTGCAGTGAGGTGATTGAAAGCCATGATTTGTGTTTTAGAATACGGCGAAAATATCGGAACATTGCAGAATATATTTCATGATCTGCAACAAGCGACAGTTTTTGCAAAGCAGCTTATTAATTTAGCGGAAGAGGAATACACCTGCATTGCAAAAAACAAATGGTTTTGTGAGAAAAAAAACGAGTATGTCGAAATTAAGGATCTATAATTATCCTTAAAACCGACAACCGGTAACTAGCTGACTGAAATTTTTTGCTAAAGTTATATTTCAACGGACCGATACAGTAAGCAACAGTGTGCTGGCGGGCACACTGTGATTTATAATTCCTTAGGGTAAGGGGCAGCCTCTTTCGGGGCTGCCCCTATTTTTTTTCGACAAATACCCGGCGTCACATTATAATACTTATCCGCCACTTTAAATCGCTGGATAAAAATCAGCGAAATAAGATCAATTGAGCAGAACGCTGGGTATGTATTTAGAATAGTTTTCATACTTGCCTCTATTCCGTCAAAAATCCAATCCGGTCAGATTTCCTGAAACCAGAAAATTATTATTGACATTTCTATCGCTTTAGTTAAATGAGGGAGACGGCAGTTTCCGGCCTAAGGCCCCAAGTCAACCGGAGTGAATGATCACCAGCCAAAGCGCATGCTGTCTGAGACCATTAGGGATCTTTATGAATAAACAGCCTCGCGCGGAGGTGTTTATTTAAGATCCAGTCCGGATGAAAGGCAGATCGAATGATTTTACGCAAATACGGGCTGTATGCCATATCTTTTTTGCAAATTTTACTGCTTCTCGGCCCTGCACCCTGGCTGAATGCGAGTGACACAGCAAGCGTGCCTCGAATTTCCGCCGACCAGGTCAAACAACTGCTGGGCAAACCGGATGCAGTCATTATCGACGTCCGCAAGCCCCGCAGCTGGTGGCGCACCAGCAAAAAGATCTTAAACGCTGTGCGGGAAGACCCCTTTAAGATTGATCAGTGGGCACCGAAATACACTAAGGATCAAACTCTGGTTTTTTATTGAACTTGAAAAAATGAAAGAACCAGCGCCCGTGTGGCGAGGTATTTTAAGCAAAAAGGATATAACCGTGTATTTGTCCTCAAAGGCGGTTGGCAGGCATGGCGCAAGGCCGGATACCCGGTTGAAGATAAGTGAGACCGGCACAGGTTGCTAGAACCCAATGAAAGGTTATTCGTTATCAGTTATCGGTTGTTCGTTATTAGATTTGAATGAGCACAGCGTGCATCATTAGAGTACTGATGAAATTAAAAAAACAGATCCCATTCCTTTTCAACAAATAACCAATAACAATTAACGAATAACTCTCCACCGGGATGGGAGGCAAGAAAATGTGCGGTCGTTTCGTCCAATTCAGTTCATTGCGGACGTTAGAGGCTCATTTCCCGATTGACTCAATCGCCGGCGATGTTATTGCAAGCTACAATGTTGCCCCGACTCAGGAAGTTTTGGCCATCATCCATCAGGACGGCCGCCGGCTGGACAAACTGCACTGGGGCCTGGTGCCGTCCTGGGCAAAAGATTTGGCCGGTGCTTCAAGGTTGATAAACGCCCGCGCCGAAACAGCCGCCCAAAAGCCGAGCTTTCGGGCGGCTTTTAAACGTCGCCGCTGCCTGGTAATGGCCGATGGGTTTTATGAATGGCGGGGTGAAAAAGGGAGCAAACAGCCATATTTCATCGCTTTGCCGTCAAAGCGCCCCTTTGCATTTGGCGGTCTGTGGGAAACCTGGAAAAGCAAAGACGCTGCCGATGATGATCCGCTCTATAAATCCTGCACCATCCTGACGACCGCGGCCAGCGAATCCATACAGGATATCCACCCCAGAATGCCGGTTATCCTTCAACCTGAGGCATATGAAGACTGGCTGGATCCGGAAATCCATGATGCCGATCGCTTGGCAGCTGTCTTGCAGAAACATCTGGTTCGCAAGATGCAATATTATCCGGTTTCAAAGCTGGTCAACCGGGTCCAAAATAACTCCCCCGAAAATATCAACCCCCTAACCAAAGATTGAAACAGCAAAACTCGGGCTTTTTTTCAATTCCGGTGTAACTTCAGCTCAATTTTTGTCTCTTAACTCTTGTCTGATGCCCTCCCCCGGTCGCTCGGCCAGGGTCAAGTATAACATGGTATACTCAGCATCCCAACAAATTCCCATTAATATTGACTCAGCGTAACAATGGACATTTTGCTATGACCAGTATTGGCATGCGCCTCGCTGTATTAGGGCAACGCCAGCCACACATCTAAGGTTTAAATGGACGGTGGACAAAACCGTTCATTTAAGGCGGGATGACTATCGCCTATCACTATATATGGACATATGCCAAGAAAAAAATCAATATATGGTATAAATTAGCAATATTTTCAGTTTTTGCTTCAAATTGAAAAATTGATGATTACAATAGGGTTTAAGATTTTAAGCAACACCCCTGGTATAAAAAATGAAAAACAAAGTGAAAATCATTTTCGGATTGCTTGTGTGGTTGGTGGCGACCGGCCCGATTCGTGCTGAAGTAGATCTAACGAAACTGGTGGATAAAATTCGCCCCGCCGTCGTAACCGTTGTCGTCTATGATGCAAATCGACAGGTTACCAGTATCGGCAGCGGATTTTTTATCGATCAACGCGGACACTTAATTACCAACTATCATGTCCTGGATGGAAGTTATGCGGCCGATGTTCGCACGTTTGATGGAAAAATATATCCGATCAAGCTGGTGGTGGCAGATAATAAATCGGTCGACCTGGTAAAAGTGCTGGTGGATATTCCCCGCAAAAAGATTAAATCGCTGCAATTAAGCGAAAATTTACCGTCGGTTGCCGAACAAATTCTGGTGATCGGCAGTCCCATGGGGCTGGAGCAAACCGTCAGTGAAGGAATTGTTTCATCAATCCGTGAAATTCCAGCTGTGGGAAATTTTTTTCAAATGTCCGCCCCAATTTCTCCGGGTTCAAGCGGCAGTCCGGTAATCAACTTGAAAGGACAGGCAATTGGTGTGGCCACATTTCAATTTTTGCGAGGCCAAAATCTCAATTTTGCCGTTGCCGGGGAATCGGTACTGAAATTAAAACCAACCGGACCGGCCCTGGCGATCTCGAGGTGGACGTTCAACAATAGCCTGGAGCAGCCCCAACTTGCCGAAGAACTATGCCGCCAGGGATATAGTTTTTCAATAAACGGTGAGGACCAGAAAGCGATTCAATTCTTCAGACAAGCCATCGAAAAGGATCCAAAGAATACGATGGCCTGGAATGGGTTGGGCTATTGCCATGTCGGACTGAACAATCCCCGGGCGGCCATTAAGGCCTATCAGGAGGCGATCAAAACCGATCCGACCGATGCAGCGCTGCACTTTAATTTAGCAAATTATTATTTAAAATTGGATAAAGAGACGGCTGACAATCTATTTAACAAAATTTACTATTCGCCATGACATCAACCAAAGACTACCAGCACCTGCCGAACAGCTCGGATCATTATTGTTTCGGCTGCAGCCCGGTGAACCCCTCCGGGCTTCAGATGAATTTTTTTGCCGATCGGGACACGGTATTCTCCAATGTAACGATACCGGAACATCTCTGTGGATGGAGCAACATCGCCCATGGCGGCGTGTTGACGACTATTCTGGACGAGATCATGAGTTGGGCCGCCCTGCACTTTATCAAACGCATCACCATGACCAAATCCATGAATATTGAATTCATCAAGCCGGTGTATATCCGCAACCCGTTAAAAGCTGAAGGCAAAGTACTGGAGATAACCGGCAAACATGACGCGGTGATGGAAGGCATTCTGTACAACGACAAGGGAGTTGCCTGCGCGAAATCCACCGCTAATTTTGCTGTTTTCTCACCCAAAGTCGCCAAGCGATTCGGAATTGCCGATGACAACTCTCTAAAATTTTTTGCCGATGTGTTCGGGATAAAATAGCTGTGAATATTAGTTTAACCGGCAAAATATCCATGCAACTCGATAATCAATTGCCAACCGCGCCAATCGCAGATCAGCTATTTTAAACTATTCCCTCCCAGCCAACATCGCATCGAGTTCCAGAAGGGTTTCAAGCTGCTCCAGCACCGGGTGGGTCTTTATGCCTTCGAGGTGATCGGCCTGGCGCTTCATTTTTTCAAATGCGCGTCGCGTGATCCGATCGGGGCCGGCTGCCAGCCGCACCCAGACCTGGAAAAGGAAAAAGCTCAACAACAGCACAATGCCGATCGTCCACAGGGCATGCAGAAAAAAATCGAAGGCCAGATAGCTGCCCATCAGGAAACGCTGCACGGTAATCCAGCCGGTATAGCCCAGGATGGCCAGGGCCGGCAGATTGAATAAAATTTGCAGCAGCAGGCCCGATAGTCTGCGTGAAATACGCTCCATCTCAGATTCCAAACTGCTGCTCCACCGGCCCGCGAATTGTTCACTGATCGTGCTGTCGGCCGGTAAGGCTTCATCCACTCGGCGCACCGTGCTGTCAAAACCGCCGCCGATCATGGATTCGGCGACATTCGGCCAATTGCTCATCGTCGCCAGGCGATAGGTTCGCAAACCCGCTCCGACTCTACCATCGTTGCTGGTGTCGGCCATGGCCGATTTTGAATTTTTGTAATGACGCCAGGCTGAAATCAGGCCGATTATCTGGCTTACCGGACGGCCAAATCGAAATAAAGCGGCAATCCCGGCTCCAAAAAGCAGCAATCGCGCCCAAATGGCAGTCATCCACCCGATCGGGCCGATCCATCGCTGGGCCAACTTCTGGTAAATCATCAGGCTGACCCCCAATACCTGGTGTGAATCGTCGTTTTTCATGGCAGCAACCGCGTCAAGATAAGATTTTTTTTCTGCATTGCGAAACTGCTCTGCGGCCGCCGCCAGAGACTTGCGGTGTCTCGAAACTTCCCGGCCGACTTCATTGAACACAAAGTCCCGCAGATTGCGGGCATTTTCAAGCCGTCTATCCACCACATAGCCGGCCCGGTTTAGGTTGTCGAAAAGCAATTGCTGCAGCATCTCGAATTGGTCAAAATCATGTTTGGGACGGGCGCTTTCGTCCCATTGCGGATTTTGCAGATGCCTTCGGGCGCAAACGCACAGCATCCGCTGAACAGTTGTCTGCCAGCCTGCCTGGATATAGGCCGAAAAATCAGGTAATATTCGATTTTTCAATTCCTGCTCATCCTGCCGATCGCACTTGTTGATGACAACCACCAGTGATTCTCCATGGAATCTTTGAATAAACGGGGCCAAAAAATCGACATGATCCTTTCTTTTGGGATTTTCGGAATCGAACACGCAAATAAGCATGTCGGACCGCCCGATGGCTTCGCGGACAAGTGGACCGTGTTTTTGATAAGCCATGCTGTCGGTATCCGGCGTGTCGATGATGAGCACATGCTCCAGCAGGGCCGCCGCAGGGCTTGATTTGACCGCCACCGATTCGGAGCCAAGGGTTTCAATCAGCTGATCGGCATCCCGGTCGTCACTGCTGAAAACGATGACCTGCCCGGTGGTGGGGCGCTGATGACCGGCCGGCGATAAATCATCAACACCGACCAGGGCATTCAGCAAGGTGGATTTTCCCGCACCGCAGGGTCCGACGATGGTCACCACCAGTTTGCGTTCGAAACGTTCGGCAATATTGTCGATCATTTGAATCGCCATATGGCATTGTTTCTGGTGCGGAGCCGCCGGATGCCAGAGTGACAGGCTGCCAAGAGTTGTTGCCAGACGGTTCAGATCATTTTTAAATCCCTCAATTTTAGCAAGTGCCTTAAGGGTGCTTAGCTGCGGCGTTAATGTCATTTTATTCCATCTCCCTGAGCGCATATCAGCAATGAATCATTGATATTGTTGACCAAATGATCGGCATCGGCAATATGCCGCTGTGCACACCGGATAATTCCACCGGTTATATTTTTCTCGAACAGGTCTTGCACAATTTTAGACTTGTCCTTGAGCCAGGTTTGTAAAATGACCTGCAGCATCACTTCAATTTGCTGGCGGTCGGCCTTTTTCAAGCCGGTGGTAAAGGGAATCGCAAATAAAGCATACAGGTCCTTGGCGCCGAAAAGTCCGGCCAATTTAACTTTTATCCCGACACCTCCCACCGGATCGCCGGTCGACAATACATAGGTAACCGCAACGGTAGCCGGCAGCACATTCAGAAACGCCCAGAACGTCTGGCTGATTTTGCGCCACAGGCCCATGTTCCTGCGAAATTCATCGGCCAATTTTTTGAGATCCGCTTCCATATCTTGTGAAATTCCTAGAATCGTCTCTTTTTCGGCAAGAATGGACTGGAGAAGGGACTTAAAATCTCCGGCTCGCAGCCGTTCCTGCTCCGAACGAACCACCGGGTGAGCATCAACCAGAAAAGAGAGTGTCAACCCATCACTGGAGGATTCGGTGCGGGGGTTTTTTCCTTTTGCCAGATTCTTGCGGACCCGAATGGTGTCAACGGCATCCAGCATCCGCCGGGCAAGCGGATCTTTGGCTGAAGTGTTGACAGCTAACTGGGGGCTAACGGTTTGACTGTGGATGCCGGTCACGGCGGTCACCAGATCCTCATCCACTTTTTGGGCATATTCATTGGCCGAAGAAGTGCCGGTCTTCTCCACCGACATCTGGCCTTTGGCCCAGCCGGCGGCACCCAGCAGCATTTTGACGGGAAATTCAATAACGCTGCCGGTTCGGCGCATAATTTTTACATGGGTTGGATCCGTGGCCGCCCAGACCCTGGCAAAGCGGTGCATCAGGCGATTAATGGGGAAATTCTTGAGCGCTTCGCGCACAGCGTGGCTCTGAGCTATCTGAAAGGTATCCAGATACAGGCGCAGTTCAGCAAGGGCGACTTCCGAACGGTTCCTGATATTTTCGGCCCGCTGGATAACATCTTTTAAGATGGATGAAAATAGTTCGAGCCGGATTTCGGGCGCATTAATTGATTGCAGGGTTTGCAGAAATTCCGGTTCTTTTGCATCGACCGGTCTAATCGCCATCAACCGTTCACCGGCTGCCACATCGTTATCCTCATCGGTGCGGTATACACCCAGCAGATATTGATCGGCAGTCTCGCCGTATATGCCTTCGGCCACCGTCCGGGCATGTTGCAATACCTCTTCTTTCGTATAGCTCGGGTAAACACGATACACCAGCAAGCATTTTCGTTTACCGATTCCAGTCAGCATTTGGGCGATAAAATCGGTATTGTCCCGGTTGTTATAATTGGAATTGGTAAAAATATAGATTAAAATATCCGAAGCTTCCAATGCCATCCGGGTTACTTCCCGGTTGGTGTAGGCACCCTTGGCACCGGTATCAAAATCCGGCGTATCGGCAATCACCATATTCTTTAAGGCAGCGTGATTCACGACGTACAGCGGCTTTCCCGGTTGGGTCAATTCTTCGATATCCTCCAGCGGTTCGGGCACATCCTTGAAAGGTCTTGCAAGGTCGGCCAGAAAATCGGTCTGCCCGGCCCGCCGGGTCGGAATTGAAAAAAGCACCCGGCGGTTGATGCCCGCTGTGCCGCCGGTCGGCGAAATATGCGCTCCCGCCAAGGCGTTGAACAGGGTCGATTTGCCCGAAGAGCCGCCACCGCAAATCGCAGCCACTACCGGAAAATCAGGCGCCAGCCGACTTAGCAGCTTGGCATCAACAATATGGTTCCAAAAGCTAATTTCCGCTGCCACCCCGAGCTCTAAAATATCAGCCAGGCGGGGTATATCTTCTCTGAGTTTTTTTAAGGCGTCGTACAGTGCCGTGTTCATTTCATTGCCCATGCTTCTTTCTATAACATATTGACATTACTAAAACAAAAATAAATATTCAGCCATGTTGGAAAAAATGGTATAAAAAGGACCTAATGTCAGCGACCCTCTCAAATTTAGAAATTTTGGCATTTGACTGCCAGGCAACGGGCGCCAATCCCGCCCGGGGACATATTCTCGAAATGGGCTGGATCCGCACCTGCGCCTTGTCAGACAAGATAGCGGCCAATCCAGCCGTCCGGGCCTTCCTGGTCAGTTTACCGTCCGATGCGGCCATCCCGCGGGCAGTCCAGCGCATCACCGGTATTTCAGAAGAAACCATGAAAACTTCGGTCTCATCCAAAACGGCCTGGCAACATCTGCTGGCTGCCGCCGGTATGGCTGCCTCCGCGCACCCGCGAACCGGCTGCCCGGTAGTTATCCATTTCGCTCGCTTTGAAGCACCATTTTTGCGAGCGCTGCACCGCACCGTGGGTCCGGCCGGCCCATTTCCGTTTCAGATCATCTGTACCCACGAAATTGTGGTGCGTCTGCTGCCGGATCTGCCGCGCAGGGGATTAAGAGCAATTGCCGGCTTCTACGGCCATTGCATGCCGGAACTCAAACGCAGCGCCGACCATGCGGTGGCGACAGCCTTTATCTGGCAGCGTATGGTTCAATTATTGGACCTGAACTGCGGCATTTCCAAACTGGACCAACTTATCGATTGGCTGGCAACCACCCGGCCGGCCGGCCGGTCGAAACGGGCCTTCCCGATGAATCCCCAAATCAGGCGGCAATTGCCGGACACACCCGGTATTTACCGCATGCTGCGAAGCGGCGGCGAGCCACTCTATATCGGCAAGGCCAAATCCCTCAAACAGCGGGTTAACAGTTATTTTCGCCCGAGAGCCCCCCACGCCGAACACATCCTGGAAATGTTAACCCAGGCCCGGAAATTGGATGTTACCCGGACCGGTTCGGCCCTGGAAGCAGCCCTTCTTGAATCCGACGAAATCAAACGCCATTCACCGCCCTATAACATCGCGCTGCGCCGGCGACAGCGCCAACTCGTATTTTGCCGTAAAGATCTCACCCGGCACGCCCCGCTGGCCGGTAAGGATTATCCGGTGGGACCGCTTCCCGCCGGCAAAACCATCGCAGCACTCGCTGCGTTGGGATTGTGGCTGGGGGACGGAATGCAATCAGCCGGCGATCAAGATAACTGCATGGGATACACATTGCTGGCGCTGCCTCCGGAATATGCTCCGGAAATCGACTGTTTAAGGCAGGGCTTTGAAATCTTTCGGGAACGCTATCACAGTCGATTGAATAATCAGACCCCGTTGCGGTTTTTATCCGGCCTTGGTGCAAAGCTCTGGCAGGCGAAACTGGACGCGGCAGCCCTGGCTGAGGTCGATGAAGCAAAGCCAAACCCGGTCGAAGACCGTGATGCGCAAAGGGAAGAACCAGACGCCACGCATACCTGGACCCCCGAGGCAGTAGCAAGTGTCATCGAAGCCACGATACGCCACAGCGCTCATCTGATTCGGCGTGCGCGCTGGTTTTGCTTGCTGAGCGAATCGACGTTGACCTGGAGTTTGGCCGGGCAAACCGGGCAAAAGAAAAACCAGGTGGTTTTTGAAAACGGGGCTGTCGCAAAGCATGAAAGGATCAAAGAAGGCGACAATCCCATGCCGCCTCCGGGATACGCAAATTCATTTCGGGTGCGGCAAAATAATATGGATTTGAGCACCTACGACCGTTTGCGGGTTTTCACCACCGAAATCAGACGAATTATAGCCGACGGTCGCCCAATAGAGCTTCGTTTGGGGCCGAAGGTATCCCTGGGGCGCTCAGAATTGATCAAGGCCCTAAAATGGGTATAAGCTCTACGTCAAAGCGAGACCGAGCTTCAAAGCGACATCAACATTTTTCATAATCTCCCCCGAAAAACGCCCTCTTTTTCTCACAATCCTCGACTTATCCAAGCTCTTTATTGGGTCGCACGGGACTACGCTTTTCTTACCCAGTCCACCGGCCCCCTTTTCAACAAAAACAATGACCGCGTAATTCAATATTGATTCTCTTTTTTGTTTGAGCGGCCTGTGCTGCCATAAGTTACCCCCATTTTATGGTGTATCTTTTTGATATCAAGCTATTGTGCCCGTAATAGATATCCTTTTCAAGTATAATTTTTTATCCTCGCCTGCCTCTCGATCGATAAGTTACCCTTGTATTGGGCGTTAATTCAGAAATTTTACAACTGAAATAACATTTTTATCAATTCGTCGTTGATAGGACACCCGGTCCATCATTTTGCGGATCAGATGAATGCCCAGCCCGCCGATTTCGCGCTCTTCGAGTGCAAGTCCCGTGTCCGGGGTCTCAATACCCAATGGGTTAAACGGGATGCCGTCATCCACCATTGATACTTTTAAACGATCGGTGGATAATTCTACTTTAATACAAATGTCATGCCTGTCATCATCCGGGTAAGCATAGGAAATGATGTTCATTAACAGTTCATCGATCACCACATGAATTTTTAACCGGATTGGATCCGGGAGGCCGTAATGCTTCGCAAAGGTATCGAAATGCTCTTTGACCCGCGCGTTTTCGGATAATCGATTCGGGACGGTGAGTTCCATTTTGGGGCCGCCCGATTCTTGCGGACTTCTGGTAAATTGAAGGGCCAGCAACGTCATGTCCCCTGACTGATCCGCCTCGCCGCTGACCTTTTTTGCCGCTGAGGTCAGCGCGCGCACGATGCGCTGAGGAGATTCATGTTCACGGGAAGAAATAAGTGCCTTCAGTCGTTTGGGGGAATATCCTTTATCCCCTTCAATGCCGGCCGGCATCACCCCCGCGGAGCAGAGCAGCAGCATATCGTTTTTTGACAGCGCGGTGTTGTCTTCTCCGTAAACCATGCCCCGGGCGGTGCCGATCGCCGGGCCATGGGTTCGGTCCAGCCGTTCGACAGCACCGGCTTCCCGTTTGAGATACGGCGCCTTGTGCCCCGCATTGGAATATATAAGTTTACCGGTCTTAATGTTCAGAATCCCCATGAAAAGCATCACCAACATGGCAGCCGGGTTAACTGCCCTGAGTTGTTCATTGACATGGGTAAAGATGCTTGCCGTTGAAAAATCATCGCCGGCCCTGGATTTTATGATGGTTTTGGCAACGGACATAATCAAAGCGGCCGGCAGGCCTTTTCCGGCAACGTTACCAATGCAGAAGCAGAATCGATCATCACCGATTAAAAAGAAATCATAAAAATCCCCTCCAAATTCGCGGCCCGGCTGCAGGGCAGCATAAACGTCGAATTCGTCATGGTCGGGGAACGCCGGAAAGTCTGACGGTACGATTCGCTGCTGAATTTCTCGTCCGACCGTGATCTCCATATCCAGTTTATTCTTAAGAGTCTCAATTTTTTTCTGTTTATCCACGACCGACCTTTCAGAGGATTAAATCTGATTTTTCTAAAACCGGAATAGAATCAATCCAGTCAACTCGATTATCCAGTCAATTTAATCGACGAATCAGCCATCCAGCTCACCGGAAACCTGAAAATTTTTCATAAATGTTTGATCGATATAGTTTTTCAAGGCAAACCCGAGCCTGCCGTCAAAAACCAGTGAATGCCATTGAACGACAGCGGTGCCGTCTCCCAAATTAAATGCCAGCAACACCGCTTTTTGCGGATGGAACGGCTCCAGGGCCGTGTCTTTAAAGAAACCCAGCAGGTTGTTGAACAGGATTGGATTCTGCCGCACGGCATACACGCCAACCTTTGCCAGGGGCTGCGGCTCGAAACTGATGCAGTCCCCGCCGCCGAAGATCTCCGGGTAGGAGACGGACTGCAGATATTGATTGACCAGCATCCCGCCGTCTTGCCCGATCGTTAATCCACTGTCTTTAAAAAGTGGTGAGGGTTTAACCCCCACCGCCATGAAGACGAAATCACTATCAATTTCACTGCCGTCAGCCAGCACCACGGATTTATCTTTGATGGCAGACATCCGGCTGCCCTCAATCACCTGCACTTGCCGGCGGATCAGTGCGTTCCGAACGCGATTTCGAACGCCGCTTTTAAACTGATGCAGCAGACGGGTTCCGGCGACCAGCGTAATCCGGCACTTGCCGGATTCATTGCGCACCAGACGGTCCAGGTTTCCGGCCACTTCAACACCGGTCGGCCCACCGCCGACAATGGTTACCCGTAATTCATGGTGCTTTAATGCCTCGATGATTTTGTAACGGGCGTTTAACAGGTTTTCGATGGGCTTAACCGCTATAACGAAATCATCAGAAGAATCGTAAGCGTCAACAGGCACGAAGCTGCCGGTGTTAACCGACATAAGATCGTAGGGAAGCGTTTGGCCGGATTGCAGAGCGATCTTCTTTTTTTGCGGGTGGATTTTTACGACTTTGTCTTCTATGAATACTGCGCCCCGTTCCTGCGACATTTTCTTTACATCAAAGCGGATTTCCTCCGGCCGGTATATCCCGGACAGCATACCCGGTCCCATCCCGGAATAATAATGCAGGGAACTCGAACTGACGACGGTCACATCATGGCCGGCATTTGTAAATTCCTGCAGGTTTTTCAAGATCGTCAAATGTGCATGACCGGCACCGATGATAACCAGTTGTTTTCCCATTGCTGCTCCCGATATTCAATAGTTGGTAAGCTTCCGCCCAGTCGTTGTCCGATTCTTTGGCTGCAAAGTAAGGTTAGCCTTGGAGTAATGGAGTGTTGGAGTATTTCATAAAGGCTATTCTGAAATCAATTGGGATAAAAAAATCTGGATAATTTCTGTTTTTAGCAAAATCAACTTAAAAACGTAAGGGATAATATTCCTTTCCACCATTAGAAGGGCTGACATCCGCTTTTCCAATACGCTAATAATCCAATACTCCAGCACCCCGGTACTCCTAAAACTTCTATTCTGATCGGATCGGTGATACTTATTAACCTGACATTTTCCAACTAAATAAAGTTTATTCGTTCATCAATTCTTCGATCTCTTCAGCCTCCCTGGGTATCCCTTCCGTCAAATCGACCGGCTCGCCGGCAGTAATTAGGATATCGTTTTCGATCCGGATCCCGATCGCTTCGTCTCTGATATAAATTCCGGGTTCACAGGTTAGCACCATGCCGGGTTCAAATGGCCGGTATCGGTCACCATAATCATGAACATCCAGGCCCAGATAATGCGAGGTGCCGTGGGGAAAATACCTCTTGTACAGCGGATCATCTTCGGATTGATGCTGCACCAGGTTCGGATCCAACAATCCCAGGCCGATGAGTTCCGATTCCATTATTCGGCTGACTTCCTTGTGGTATTCATTAAGGGTGCTGCCCGGCACCAGCAGTTTTATGGCAGCTTTCTGAACGTTTAAGACGGCATTGTAAACCTGTTTTTGACGTTTAGAGAACTTGCCGCTGACCGGAACGGTGCGGGTAACGTCCGCTGCATAGTTGGCATATTCGGCCCCATAATCGATGAGCACAAGATCACCGGCCCGGCACTGTTTGTCATTTTTGACGTAATGCAGGGTACAAGAATCGACTCCGGAAGCGACAATCGTCTCAAACGCGGGTCCTTTAGACCGGTTTCTAATAAATTCGTGGTAAATTTCGGCCTCAATCTCAAATTCCCATACCCCGGGTTTGATAAAGCCCAGCAAGCGGCGAAACGTATCGCCTGTAATCTTGCAGGCTCGCTTTATTGGCTCCAGCTCGAGTTCAGATTTAACGGCGCGCAGGTCTTGCATAATCGGCGCCAGCCGCCCGTAGTTGTGTAACGGGAATGTTTGGCAACACCATCGGCGAAAGCGGTCGTCGCGGGTTTCCACCGCGGCATTGGCCCGCAGGTGTTCGTTGGTATTCAGGTATATATTGTCGGATTGACGTGCCAGTGGCTGGAAGATACTGTTAAATTCGTGATTCCAGTAGACGGTTTTGATACCGGCGGCCGCGGTGGCTTCTTGCTTGGTGTATTTATGGCCTTCCCACAGCGCGATCTGCTCATTGGTTTCCTTGAGAAACAGGATCTCCCGGTGTTTATCTTCTTTCGCATCCGGGCAGATAACCAGTGTGCTCTCCTCCTGGTCGATGCCGCTCAAATAAAATAAATCAGTCTGCTGAATAAACGGGTGGGTGCCGTCGGCACTGGTCGGCATCAGGTCATTGGAGTTAAAAACGGCGACTGAGTTGGATTTAAGTTGTTCAGCAAATCGCTTGCGGTTCTGGACGAAAAGGTCGCTGTCAATCGGTAAATATCTCATTTTATACGCTGTGCTCATCGTGGTTTGATTTTATTTTGATTCTGCGCTGCAGACGGTTCCAGGCCGGGCTATATAACAACACTCAAATATATCCTTTATTAGTATTTCGTCAAGCATGCATTTATGGCGGAAGTACGTTGGATGGAAAGCTGGGAGATCTAAAGATAGGTTTCAGCGCAGCCGCCGGCAAAAAACGTCCGGTCAAATCGAATTAGAGGGTTTGGTTAACCAACCCGGTTTCAGAAAAGCAAAAGCGGAAACACCTTGATAACGGCAATAAACTTTTGCGGCTGTTTTGAACTGCCGACATTCACCCCGTCTTTACCCTCGATTAAAGATAATATGGCTTTTAGGGGATAACTGTATTTCAGGTTTTGATCCTTTACAAACACACTGAAATATTCGGCATTGGCTTCAACGAGCTGTGCCTTCCGGATATCAGCCGAGTTGTCGTAGTTAATTCCGATCACGCGGCCTTTATATTTTTCAAGCAGGGTCTGCATCCTGGTGTTCGCTTGCGGGCCGGGATCGAGCTTGGGCGTGGGTGCTGCAGCAGTGGATACTTTCTTTTTTGCGGCCTCAATATTGGTCTGGGCTTTGGCTTGAATCGCTTTTTTACGCTTCAAGGCGGCAGCTTTTGCCAGAACCAGTTGTTGTCTCTTCAGGGCGTGCACCTTTGTCAGGGCAGCTTTCTGTTTTTTAAGCGTCTGGGCTTTGGCCAAATCGGTCGTTGGCCTATTTTTGCTCTGGGCCTCGGCCCGGGATTCCGATTGGGCGGATTCTGCGGTCGTATCCGGCGATACCGCGGCAAGCGGCTCAACTTCATGTTCCGCTTCCAGCACAATCGTATCACCGAGTGACTTTGAAGCTGACCCCGCCTTGGCATCATCGGTAATGTCTGCTTCTTTCTTGGGCGGTATATCTTCCACGGGCTTGGTCTTGGGCGGTATATCTTCCACGGGCTTGGTTTCGGCCTCTTCAACAGGTTTTTCCAGGGGCGGGGACATCTCAGGTGTCGATGAGTTCGCCGACTCTTGCTGAGCGGCTTCGATTTCAATCAGCTCGGCTGTCGATTCCCCCAAGGTTTCTGATTCACCAGCGTCATCGCCGGATATATCCACCGCCTCAGGTTCCGGAGGTGATTGGATATCATCGGTGACGGTTTCGGTTGGATTCTCATGCGCTTCAATCGGAACGACATTATCAGGAGCTGGAATTGTTTCACCTTCCGGTTCTTGAATACCCGACTTTTCGTCCGGAGCGGGATCGGCAGCGGGAATAGATTCCGGTCCAACAGCTTCGGTTAGTGCATTTTCAGAGTTATCTTCAAGGTCCTGATCTAATCGGCCGCTTGGCGGTGCGGATTTTAAATCCTGCTCGTCAACGGCAGGCTTACTTTCTGCCTCATCTTCCACGGATATCCATTCACCGGCGGATACGGCCTGCGCTTCAGCTGCCGGCTCTAATGCGTCGGCCGTTGCCGGGGAATCGGCCGGTTGCTGAGAGACGTCAGATTCAGAGGGCTCTGCGGCCGCTGAAGGTATTTCACCGGCCTCTTCCGAAATTATGTCCGCCGGTCGGGTTTGCGCCTGCGGCAATGGCGGTGGAGACTCTGCCACTTGGGCTTTTTCGCCGGCGGCTTTATTGTCGGCTTGGCGTGGCTGTCCTGCTTCTGACATCATTGCACCGCAGTAAGCGCATGCGCCGGCGACATTGCTTACGGAATGACCACATGTTGGGCAACTCATGAGGTTGGTATCCATCTTGATCTACTCCTTTTGTCCATAACAGCCTGAATTTTTTACACCAATATACACAGCCTACTGCGTATTTGTCGCATGGGATAATTTTTCATCCATAGTTGTATGATTATATCATTAGATGGCTGATTTGTTAAGGCCGGCCCATTGAAAAAATCCGGATTATAAAAATTTTATATGCATTATCAGTATATTATAGCGATAAAGATTTTTAAATATCATTATTTCTAATGCAATCTTGTCTAAAATGGTATTGGCGAGCCAAGCCGGGCCGTGAATCCTGTTACTAGTTTATTAAAATGAGGCACCGATGTCAAATTATAGTATTAATTTAGATTAATATCAATTGTTTATGATATTTTTAATCTTGCATTTGACAGAACTCGCATCGTTCGATAGGCTGCAGCAGCGTCAACTTCAAAGCGGATTCCGACAAATGCGGGTCAGGGAGCACTGAATTAAAATGAGCATTCGCTACAAAGCCATTGTATCATCGGACTGGAACGAGTGCCTGGCACCCTGCGGGCCGTATGATTTCATCTCTTATAATTTACCGGAAATCGAATCTGAATTAAAGGCCATCTTCCGGCAGTACACCGGCAACCGGATCACCCTAAGGGAAGCCGTCGAACAGATCCGGAAATTATTGCCAATTCCTGTAAATCCGGAACAGATGGATGCCTATCTGGATGAAGCCTTCACAACCTATAGCGGTGTCGCGAATTTGATCGAATGGTGTTTGAGCCGGAATATTCTGTTTATGATCAACACCACCGGCACGATCGGTTATTTCCAGCGGGTTTTTGCCAGGGGGCTCCTGCCCCGCGTACCGGTAATATCGGCCCACCCGATGGTACGCTTTCCAGAGAGCAGCAGCGATCCCCGATTCATCTTTGACCTTTTCGAGACCACAGACAAGGCTAAATCCAGCGAAGCGGTCATTCGCTCAATGGACATACCCGCCGATAAAATTATTTTGATCGGAGACAGCGGCGGCGATGGTCCCCACTTTGAATGGGGTTCGAGAACCGGCGCTTATTTAATCGGAAGCATGACCAAAGCGACGCTAGCTGATTACTGCCGCCAAAAAAATATCATAATCGACTTACGGTTCGGGATAAACTACGCCAAGGACGATAGAAGAGATGTTCGAAAAGAAATGCAGGTCGATTTTATGGACCTGGCCCCAACGATCGAAGCAGTGGTGGAAAATTAACGTCTCGAAACCTTTATAATTTATTGGAATTATGGTTCTTTTAGCGGCCGTTCACTTCTGCGGGCCACATGGAATGATGGAACAGTGGATTATTGGAATAATGGGTATAAAAAGCGGAAAAAGATCTATCATACCATCCTTACGAATTGCGCATTCCCCATTTCAACTTCTACCTCCCCCCTTCCGACTTCCGCATCTTTAGCCGCGGCATAGTCCTGTCTTATCGGACGACGCCGGGTCCGACTTCCGACTTCAGACCGGTTTTTCCCCAAAAACTGCCAAAGCCTGGCGGTTGATCCGCGGATCATCGTAGTCAAAAAACTGACCGCTGAATTGACGGGGGGCATGCAGCGCCAGCCAGGCGATTGAACGCGCCGGGGTCTCCGGCGGCTCCAGCTGGCCGTGGTCTTTGAGCTGCTGATAGTAGGCCACCTGTTCGGCCGGCATGGCCTTCGGCCCTTCCCGACGAATATAGGTCTGCATCGCGGTGTCAACAACCCCCGGCCGCACGGTTATGGCAGTCAGAGCCGATTCTTCGGCCGCCAGCACCCGGCTGAAATGATTCAGGGCTGCCTTTGCGGTACAGTAGGCACTGATATTTTCCAGGGCCAAGTTTGCAGCCCCGCTGCTGACATTGACGACGCGTCCCTTGCGCATCCGCAGATGGGAAATCGCAGCTCTGATCAGGTTAAATGGGCCGAATAGATTGACTTCGAGATTATATCGCCAATCAGCGGGGTCGCTGGCGGATATAGGAGCGATCGGCTGAACAATACCGGCATTGTTCACCAGCGAATCGATCCGGCCAAAACGCGCCAGCGTATTTTCAACAACCCTGCGGCACGCATCGTAGCTGGAGACATCAGCGCCACAAACCAGAGGCGCGCCGCCCGGAGACCCAAGATCTTGGGCGACCCGGCTAAGGTCGCCCTCCGATCTGGCAACCAGTGTTAGGCCCGCCCCGGCTTTGGCCAGCCAGGCGGCCACGGCGCTGCCCAGCCCGCGCGAAGCCCCGGTAACGATGACTACGGGTGATTTTTCCATCACAATATTAGCCTCTGAATCACTTTGGCGACAAATGAGCAATTAATATTGACGCTGTGGTTTCGGGTTCTTAATTTAGACAGTACTATCAATAGTTCGAGCAAATCAACCCAAACAATAAAAAAAATGATGAATAAAGAAAATATATGAATAACCGGTCAATTCGAATAAAAGGTGCCCGCCAGCACAATCTCAAAAGCCTGGATCTCGACATTCCGCTCAATCAAATTACCGTCGTCACCGGAGTCAGCGGCTCGGGCAAATCCTCGCTGGCCTTTGACACCCTGTATGCCGAAGGCCAGCGCCGCTATGTGGAGACGTTTTCACCCTATGCCAGGCAGTTCATGGACCGCATGGACCGCCCCCAGGTCGATAAAATCGAAGGAATTCCACCGGCTATTGCCATCGACCGCAAAGATCCGGTCCGCACGTCGCGCTCCACCGTCGGCACCATGACCGAAATTACCGACTACGTGAAGCTGTTGTACGCTCGTCTGGCGCAGCTCCACTGCCGCTCCTGCGGCCAGCCGGTGGAGCCGGAAACCCCGGCCCGGGTCTGGCAATTGCTGCACAAGCAGCCTGCCGGATCACACGTGGTCATTACTTTTCCGTATATGGTCAACAACGCTTCGGCGGACGAAGTCCGCAAAGCCCTGATGCAGATGGGCTTCGATCGTCTGTTTGTCGCCAACCGCATTATTCAACTGGAGGACTGGCTGCCCGACCGCCGTCAGACGGAGATACCGGTGCTGGCCGACCGGCTTATCCTGCAGCCTTCGGATAAAGCCCGGGTGCTCGACTCCCTGGAGCTGGCTTTTCGATTTGGCGGTGGACGACTGGACGTCTGGATTCAGCCGGATGGACATTTTGCCTTCAGCAGCCGGTTGGCGTGTGCCCGCTGCAACATCGAATACGCCGCACCGCTGCCCAATCTGTTTTCCTTCAACAGCCCGGCGGGCGCCTGTGACACCTGCCGCGGCTTTGGCCGCACGATCGGTATCGACATGGACCTCGTGATACCGGACCCCTCGCTGTCCCTGGCCCAGGGCGCGATCAAACCCTTCGGCCCTGCCGAAAACGGGCGCATGGAGTTTGAGGACCTGAAGGAATTTTGCCGTCACAAGAAAATTCCAACCACGATCCCATGGCGCAAACTGAAAGCGGCCCATCAGAAAGCCATTATCCAAGGAACCTCCACCTACTACGGCGTCGAGGGGTTTTTCCGCTGGCTGGAATCCAGAACCTATAAAATGACGGTGCGGGTATTTCTGTCCCGCTATCGCAGCTATGATGTCTGCCGGGAGTGCGGCGGTTCGCGCTTTAAGCCGGAGACCCTGCTGTACCGTCTCGGGGGACAGGATATCGCCCGGATCTATGCCATGAATGTCGCCCAGGCGCTGGCGTTTTTCAATACATTGCCGGTGCCGGCCCGGGATGAAGCCGGCTTGATGGTACTGGAGGAAGTCAACAATCGTCTGAACTATCTGAGGGATGTCGGATTGGCGTACCTGACCCTCGATCGACAATCCCGCACCTTGTCCGGCGGCGAGGTCCAGCGGGTCGCGCTGGCCTCCGCCTTGGGATCATCGCTGGTCAACACGCTGTATGTATTGGACGAACCCAGTATCGGCCTGCATCCCCGTGATAATCATCGCCTGATTCGCATATTGAAAGGGCTGCGCGATTTATCGAACACCGTCGTGGTGGTGGAACACGACCCGGAAATTATTCGCGAAAGCGACAACCTGCTGGATTTGGGTCCGCAAGCGGGCGAAAAAGGCGGCCGGATCATGTATTTCGGACCCACCGCCAACGTCAATGGCTCCCTGACCGGACAGTATCTCAAGGGCCGGCGCAAAATTCCGGCTGCCGGCCGGCAGCGCAGTCCGGACCGCGGTCGCTGGCTGACGATCAAGGGCGCCGCGGAAAACAACCTGAAAAAAATTGACGTTCAGATTCCCCTGGGAATGTTTGTCTGCTTAACCGGCGTTTCCGGATCGGGCAAATCAACGCTGGCGGAAGAAATCCTGTATAAGGCCGCCAAGCGGGTCCTGGGAAACCCGGAGGGGCGTCCCGGTAACCATGCATCTATCAGGGGGTTGGACCACATCACCGATGTCGTCTTGGTGGATCAGCGCGCCATCGGCCGCACCCCGCGGGCCAATGCCTTGACTTACACCAAAGCCCTGGACCCGGTCCGCCGTCTGTTGGCGGATACTTCCGGGGCGAAGGCCGCCGGGCTGGGTCCGGGTCATTTTTCCTTTAACGTGGCGGGCGGGCGTTGCGAAACCTGCAAGGGCGAAGGGTTTGAAAAGGTGGAGATGCAGTTTCTGTCCGATGTGTTTATCACCTGTCCGGACTGCCGCGGCCAACGCTTCAAATCCGATGTACTGGATGTCCGTTACCGGGGAAAGAGCATCCATGATATTCTGAGCCTGACCGTAAATCAGGCCCTGGCCTTTTTCAACGACCATAAAAAGATCATTGGCGCCCTGCAGCCTCTGGCTGACGTGGGACTGGGCTATATCCGCCTGGGGCAGCCGATCAACACCATGTCCGGCGGCGAAGCCCAGCGTCTCAAGCTATCCCGCTTCGTTAAAATCGAATCGGTGCATGCCGCACCCAAACTGTTCATATTCGACGAACCGACCACCGGCCTGCATTTTGATGATATCGGAAAACTGCTGGCCGCACTGCAGCGGCTGGTGGAGGGCGGCCACACGGTATTGGTGATCGAACATAATATGGATGTTGTTAAAACCGCCGACTGGGTCATCGACCTGGGACCGGACGGCGGTGATGCCGGCGGTCGGGTCGTGGCGACCGGCCCACCGGCCGAGGTGGCCCAAAATAGCAAATCCCACACCGGCCGATTTTTAAAAGCCTATCTGAAAGAAACAGGCCGGTTGAAACGTCCAAAAACAAAACCCGGCGGTGTGGCTGAACCGTTGGCATCGTTTAGCCATCCACCGCCGGCCAATGCGATTGCCTTGAAAGGCGCCCGGGAGCATAATTTAAAAAATATCGACCTGCAACTGCCCCACAATGAATTGGTGGTGCTGACCGGTGTGTCCGGCTCCGGCAAATCCACCCTGGCCTTTGATATTTTATTTGCCGAAGGCCAGCGCCGCTATCTTGAAAGTCTGGCGCCCTATGTCCGCCAGTACATGAAGATCCTGGAGCGTCCGGAAGTCGACCTGGTCACCGGATTGGCGCCGACGGTGGCCATTGAGCAGCGCACCAGCTATGCCAGCCGGCGTTCGACCGTGGCCACCCTGACCGAAATCTATCATTATTTGCGGCTGCTTTACAGCAAGCTCGGCATCCAGCACTGCCCGGGGTGTGACCGTAAATTATCGGCCCAGACCCAGACCGCCATTGTCGATCAAATCCGCCGCCGTTATCCGGCCAAAACAGCCACCGTCCTGGCACCGAAAGTGTTTGGCCGCAAGGGTTTTCATAAAGATGTGCTGGCGCGCGCGCGTAAGAAAGGAATTAAACAGGCCCGGATAGACGGCAAAATGACGACTCTGACCGAGGGCCTGGCGCTGAGCCGTTACCACGAGCACAACATCGATCTGGTCATCGGGCGCCTGCCGGCCGCGAACCTGGAAGGGCTGGTCGACCGGGCGCTGGAGGAAGGCAGCGGCACCCTAATAATTGTCGATCGCCGGCGCAATGACGATGTATTCAGCCTGCACGGCATCTGCCCGGCCTGCGGTATCGGTCTGGAGAGCCTTGACCCGCGCCTGTTTTCCTTTAACAGCAAGCAGGGTGCCTGTTCGAAATGCGGCGGACTCGGAACGCTTGGCGCAGCCGATGACAATGACGGCACCGATTTGAAGGTGTGCCCCGCCTGCGGCGGCAGTCGTTTGAAACCCCAGGCGCTGGCCGTCAAGGTCGGCCGCCACAGCATCTGGGATCTCACCCGGCAACCGGCACGCAATATATATCAATTCATCAAAAAATTGACCTTCAACGCCCATGATAAACCGGTGGCCGAACCGATCGTAGCCGAATTGCTGACCCGCCTGGCCCTGTTGAATCAGCTGGGGTTGTCCTATCTCTCCCTGGCCCGCAGCGGCAACACCCTTTCCGGCGGCGAGGCGCAGCGGATTCGCCTGGCCGCTCAGCTGGGCTCCAACCTGACCGGAGTATGCTATATCTTAGATGAGCCCACCATCGGACTGCACGCCCGGGATAACCGCATCCTGATCGATGCCCTGAAAACGCTGCGCGACCGCGGCAATACGATTCTGGTGGTCGAGCATGATGAAGAAACCATCCGGGAAGCCGATACGGTTGTCGATCTGGGCCCCGGGGCCGGCCAGGGCGGCGGCCGGGTGGTGGCTTCCGGCAAACTTGCCGATTTGAAAAACGTGTCCTTGTCGGTGACCGGCGCCCTGCTCGATGGAAATCCCAAAAAGATCACTTCGCGCTTGCGGCCCTATAAAAAATTGCCGGCCATCAAGATTCAAAAAGCGGCCGTCAACAACCTCAAGCAGGTTAATGCCAAAATTCCGCTGGGCTGCCTGATTGCGGTCACCGGTGTTTCCGGTTCGGGAAAATCCAGTTTACTCAAAGAAACCCTGTACCGCGGTTTGCGCAACCGCCTGTTGCAGCAGCATCGACCGGCCGGCCAATGCCAGGACATTAAAGACTGGCAGAATCTGACGCGCGTGCTGGAAGTCGACCACAGTCCCATCGGCCGCACGCCGCGTTCCGTGCCGGCTTCCTATGTCGGGTTTTTATCGGAAATTCGCAAATTGTTCTCGCTGACCCCGGCGGCCCGGGCCAGAGGGTATACGGCCGGCCGCTTTTCATTTAATGTGGCCGCCGGTCGCTGCGAAGCCTGCAAAGGTCAAGGCCGGCCGAAGGTGGAAATGAGCTTTTTGCCCGATGTCTATGTGCTCTGTGACGTCTGCCGGGGCCAACGCTTCAACAACGAAACCCTGGCCGTTCAATATCGCGGCAAGAACATCTCCGAAATCCTGGAGATGACCTTTGCCGAAGCCGCCAGATTTTTTACAGCCATTCCCACCATCCGGCGGGCCGTGCAATTTGTCTGTGATGTCGGCCTGGGGTATCTGGGCCTGGGACAACCCAGCCCGACCCTGTCCGGGGGTGAAGCCCAGCGCATCAAACTGGCCCAGCAGCTGGTCAAGCGCTCCAACGGGCACACCCTTTACATCCTCGATGAACCCACCACGGGCCTGCATATGGCCGACGTCCAGCGCTTAATCGACGTGCTTCAAAAACTGGTGGATGAGGGCAATACCGTGGCAGTCATCGAGCACAACATGGAAATCATCCGCGAAGCAGACTACATCCTCGATCTGGGCCCCGAAGGCGGTGACGAAGGCGGTCGCATCGTTGCCGCCGGCTCACCCCAGGAACTATTGAAGTACACCGCAAAATCCCACACGGCCAAGTGGTTTCGGAAGTACCTCCAAGGTAGTTAATATGAAAATTCCAAGCACCAAAATACAAATCACAAATAAATACCAATGACCGAAATTCAAAAATCCAAACATTCAAGCTTGCCATTGAACTCAATATAACGTATTATAATAATTTGTTATATTATATTTTTTCGACCAGGCCAGAATCATATCCCCAATCGCCAAATCAGTAAAACAATCTGCCAGTCAAGCAGGAGCATTCATATGTCGAAAAAATTGTCGCAAAAATTTGAGCTAAAAGCCTCCGACCTTCGATGCATCTGCGACCACCGGGTTTTCAAATTTAAAAACACCTCCCAGATCAAACCGCTGGATGAAGTCATCGGCCAGCAACGGGCGGTGCAGGCACTCGAATTCGGCCTGAATATGAACCATACCGGGTACAATATCTTTGTGACCGGCCTTGAGGGCACCGGCAAATCCACCATTGTCAAAGATTTTGTGACCCAGCATGCCCAAACGCTGCCCAAACCGAATGACTGGTGTCTGGTCAACAACTTTAAGGATGAATTTCGCCCCCGGGCCATCGAGGTTCCCAGCGGTAAAGCAGCACGACTCAGCAAAGAAATAAACCGCTTTATCCAGATTCTGGAAAAGGACCTGCCGGCCGCATTTGAAAGTGAAATCTATCTCAAACGGCTGTCAGCATTGAAGGCCGGGTATTCGGAAAAACAAAATCGAATTTTCCAAAAAATCGAAACCGAGGCCGCAAAAAATAATCTCCAGATTGTGACAACGGATGAAAAGTATGAGACGGTCCCCGTGATCGATGGCCAACCGCTCACAACGGAAGGTTTTAACAGCCTGTCAATTGAACAGAAAACTGAAATTGAAGAAAATATCCGCCAGATCCAGAACCGGATTGAAATTGCATCGGTGGAGATCGACAAATTAAACAATGCGCTGCGCAGCGACATCGAAGTGTTGATGGATGAAGTCACCCAGTCCATCGTTCAATCCCGCCTGGAGAAAATCAGGTCCGAATTTAGAGACAGCCGCAATATCATGGTCCACCTCGATGCTGTTGAGCAGGACATCATTGAAAACGTCAATTTTTTTATGCCCGCGGAAGAAGCCGGCAGCGCAGAAGAAAACATATTTTTAATTCCTCAAAAATCCAAACTGGACCGCTACCAGATCAATCCGCTGACAGATCACGGGTCGGCCAAAGGGGCGCCGGTCATCTTTGAAACCAATCCCACCTATCACAATGTCATGGGCCGCATCGAAAAACGCGCCCACATGGGTACCGTGACAACGGATTTTACCATGGTTCAGGCCGGCTCACTGCTGGAAGCCAACGGCGGCTTTCTGATAATGGATGTGGAATCAGTCCTGAAGAATCCCTACATTTGGGAAGCACTCAAGCGGGCGCTGCAAAACAAAAGCATTCAAATCGAAGATATCGCCGAAGAAAGCGGATTTGGAACGGTGTCCCTGCGGCCGGAAGCCATTCCGCTGAAAGTAAAAGTCATATTGCTGGGCAGCTATGATGCCTTTGAGATACTGCAAAATTATGACCCGCGATTTAACAAGGCTTTCAAGGTCCGGGCCGATTTTGACTGCGAAGTTGAAAAAAACCCGGACACGGTCCAACAATATGCCCGTTTCATTGCCCGGGTTTGCCGGGAAGAAAACCTGCTGGACTTCACCCCCAGGGGGGTGGCGACGATCGTGGAGTACGGCGAAAAGTATGTTTCCGACAAAGACAAGCTTTCGATTCGCTTCGGGCCCTTGCTGGGGGTTTTAAAGGAGGCTGACTATTGGGCACGTAAAAACAATGCCCGCTATGTTACCGATAAATATGTGGTCAAGGCCTTTCACGAGTATCGCTTCCGCTACAACCTTTATGAAGAAAAAATCCATGATTCATATCGTGACGCAACCATCATGATTGACGTGGCGGGCGATGTCGTCGGTCAGGTCAATGCCCTGGCTGTCTATCAGATCGGTGAATTTTCCTTCGGCCGCCCGGTGCGCATTACGGCCGAAACGTTTATGGGCAAAGAAGGCGTTATCAACGTCGAACGGGAAGCCAAACTCAGCGGCAGCACCCATGATAAAGGGGTGCTGATTCTCTCCGGTTACCTGGGCCGAACATTTGCCCAGAGTTATCCGCTCAGCTTGTCCATCAGCATCACCTTTGAACAAAGCTACGGCGGCATCGACGGCGACAGTGCCTCGTCCACCGAATTGTATGCTATTCTTTCCAGCCTGGCGGATATTCCCATCAAACAGGGAATTGCCGTCACCGGGTCCGTCAATCAAAAGGGACAAATCCAGGCCATCGGGGGTGTCAATCATAAAATCGAGGGGTTTTTCGAGGTCTGCAAGACCAAAGGCCTAAATGGCCAACAGGGCGTCATGATACCGCGAGCCAACCAAAAAAACCTGATGCTCAGCAAGGAAGTCATCCAGGCCGTCAAAAAGCGCAAATTTCACGTGTATCAGGTTGCCACGATTGAAGAAGGCATCGAAATACTCACCGGCACACCGGCCGGCCAAGCGGACCCGGACGGTAGTTTCCCGAAAGGCTCGGTTTACGGCGCCGCTCAACAAAAGCTGAAGCAGTATGTTAAGCGCTCTTTAAAATTGAAAAAAGAGTTGAAATAATAGTTTACCACGGATTTTCACGGAATTTCACAGAGTCTTATGGCTCTTGCGTTTTATGAGTTCCCAACTTGCTCATCATTTTTGCATCATCTGACATATATGCACCCTATCTATAGATGCAGATTCGGCGAGGAACATAGTTTTTTTTCTGTGATTTTCCGTGTCTTTCTGTGGTGAATACTTACGAATTGGAATAAGAATGATCAAAAAGATGCCATACGGAAAAACGCTTAAAGAGAAATTGATCGCCAGTGCCAAAGACCGTTTGCACAACTTTTTGCTGGCCGATGGGGCGATTCGCGGGGTGATCATGCATGGTACGCGAATGGTCAACGAGATGCGGGCCAACCACGAACTGGGGGTTCTGGAGACCCTGGTTCTGGGGCGGGCTTATTTGGGCGCCGGCTTAATGTCGGCCGATCTGAAAAGCGATGACCGGATCAGCATTAAATTTGACTGTTCGGGACCGATCAAAGGGCTGGTGGTGGAAGCCAACGCCTTCGGTGAAGTCCGGGGCTTTCTGAAACAGGTACCCATCCCCCTGGACAATCCCATGGAGAGTTTCGACCTGTCCCCGTTCTTCGGCGCCGGATTTCTCTCCGTGACGAAATACTTGCAGGATGCCAAGCAGCCGTTTACCGGTCAGGTTGTGCTGAAATACGGCAATATCGCCAAAGATCTGGCCAACTATTACCTCACCTCCGAGCAGGTGCCCACCGCCTTTAATCTGAGCATTAAATTTGATAAAAAGGGACAGGTTACGGGGGCCGGGGGATTGTTTTTACAGGCCATGCCCCGGGCCGATGACGATTTGACGGCCAGCCTGGAAGAGCGGGTAACCCGCCTGCCTTCGCTGGGGGAGGTATTTACGACCGACAATGACCCGCAGTCCCTGGTGACCGAGGCCTTCAAAGATTATGCACCGCAATTTCTAGCGAATCATCGCATCGAGTTTATGTGCCACTGCAACCGCGACAAGGTGCACAGCCTGTTGACCTTGCTGCCGATCGATGAGTTAAAAGATATCCGTGACAATGGACCGTTTCCGCTCGAAATGTGCTGTCATTACTGCAACACGAATTATCATTTCACCCGCGAGGATCTGCAACAGATTTACGGTACGCGGTACCCGAATAACTGACGGCTGGAAGGCTGATGAACCGCGAATCGGGAAGTCTTTTCCTTTATCCTTTCGCCTTTAACCTTTATCCTTCAGTTACCTGTTAAAGACGGTATAGATATCATTTTTTAGGCTTGATATTCGGACAATTGTCTTATATATTTACGACAAACGTCACGGAGGTGAAATAATGCAAACTACCGCGCAAATATCCAATATTCTCAGGACCAATGTCACCAGCTATACTGACTGCGATCAGATTATTCGGGAAGGTATTCCCTGGGATTCAGTTTCTGAAGTTAAAAGCGCTTTGAATCTCACGGACGAAGAACTGGCTCGGATTCTCGATGTGAGCCAAAGGACGCTCTCACGCTTGCGCCGATCGAAAAAAAGACTGTCCGCCTCGGCCGGTGACCGGCTTTACCGCCTGATCCACATTTTTTCATTTACCAAGGAAGTTTTGGAAGACGACAAGGCTGCTCGCGACTGGCTGCATCAACCACAAGTGGGGTTGGGCGGTCGTATCCCCTTGGATTTTATCAGAACCGAAGCCGGCGCCAGAGAAGTTGAAGATCTTCTGGGACGTATTGAATACGGCGTAATCTCATGATCACGGCCTTTCGAGTGGTCAAAGAAAAACATGTCTCAGATGCCTTTACAGGAGAAGGATCCAGGCGTTTTGGCGGCCGCTGGAATCACAAAGGGGTGGCTGTGGTCTACTTATCGGACACCCTGTCCCTGGCTGCCCTGGAACAGCTCATTCATTTGGGCCGGGAAGGACTGCACATTCCTTTTGTCTATTCTACGATCGAAATTCCGGATCATGTCTCGGTTAAGGTTATTGAATTCGGCGCTCTTCCTGAAAACTGGCGCCGGGAACCCCCGCCCGGTTCAACCAAGAATTTGGGAACCCAATGGGCCAAGTCAAAAACATCCGCTTTACTTCGAGTACCGGCAGTGATTCTTCCCATTGGTTTCAACTATATTGCCAATATAACTCATCCGGAATTCAGAAGACATCAAAATCAGCGATCCGGCGTCATTCAGCTTTGATTGGCGGATGTGAAATAAATAATTGCGCTGGAAAGCCGGGAGGCTTGAAGGCTGGAAGGCTGATGAGCTGCAAGCCGGGAAGCTTTAAATCCAGGGCCCCAAACCCTTGCCTTCACTCATAATCCTTCCACCTTTAACCTTTATCCATTATCCTGTGCCTTCTTTATTTCTTTCCGACTTCCGCATTCCGATTTCCCACTTCAAATAATTCCCACTTCAAAAAGCCTTCCCCAACCAATCAACTTAATCAACCAGTCAACCAGCCAACTAGTTAGTTGCCCCCTGCCCCATCGCGCTCTTTTGCTGTTTCATTTGCTGAACCATTTCATCCACCGAGCGCCCGGTGGGCGCCATGGCAATGGGGTTGACGGCCAGCAGGGCTTCCCAGGCCGCAATGGCACCATCAAAATCCTGCATATCATGCAGAAGCACGATTCCTTTGTTTAAGCGCGCAGGCTCATGTTTGGGATCGACCTCGATCGCTTTATTAAATGCTTGCAGGGCTTCTTGCGGCTGGTTGCTGCGCCGATACATGATACCCAGATCGGTCCAGACATTGGCATTGTTCGGATCCAGTTCCAAAGCCTTGCGGTAAGCCCAGATCGCCTTTTCGTGTTGACTGGAATCAAAATATTCGTTGCCCAGCTGAATCCAGGCTGTCGTGTTTTGCGGATTTTTAGCGGTTTCATCCTCAAGTGACACAATCATATTGGATCGCGCGGGCGTGGCGACCTGCGCCTGCGGCGCCTGGGCCTGCGGCCTGCCCGGTACGGTTCCCGAATCGGCTTTTAGCACGGCAAACATCACGCCGCCAAAGAAGCCCACCGCCAGGGCCAACAGGGTACCGAGCCAGAATGTTTCCTTGCGAACAAACTGGGCCTTGTCATTTTTTGTTTTTTTCGCCATCGGTTCCTCCAGGGAAAGTATGCTCAAAGCTGAAGGCTCAAAGCTCAAAGTCTTTACAGTTAGTCGTTGAAAAAAAAAGTACCGCAACGCGTATGGATATATATCCCGGATTCAGAATTGGGTGTTTTTCATTTCAGGCCTATATTCTTAGAAGGCGTTCTGATCAGGCACTAAACTAAGTATTCGATAGCAAACGGTCAACCGGGAAATTTAGGCATCAAAATCCTTAGCCGCACACGACTCCCGCCAAGACGATAGAAGATTTGATTCCAGGCAGTGCTGCAGTTTCTCACATACCAGCAGGTCAGTCGGAAAAGCCATCGGCTGGGGCAGGTTATTATTTTCAACCAGCACCACCGCCACCCCAACAGTGGGATTCTTGCCGGTACAGAAATCCCCGGAACAATCTTTGACATATGCCGCATAATACTTAAATTGTCCTAAAAAGATGCTGTTGATATGGGCTGCTTGGGGATTTTTCAACCCTGAAGCTTGAACCGCTCAACCCAGGTTTATTCCAATATCTGTGCTGAAACCAGATAACTAAATGAACAAACATCCAAATACACCGCCTGTGAAACAATTTTTGATGCTGCTGGGCGTATTTTTGGCAACCGTTGCCATTTCAGCAGCGTCAGCGGCTGCCGAATTAAGTGCAGCGCATAACCTTCAAATCGAACTGGTTCCAGCGGAAAAAAGGCTGATCGGCTTTGATGATATCACGATCAAAACAGCCGATAGCAAAATTCTGGCTTTCCGCGTTTCGGAAAATCTGACCCAGATTAAAGTTGTCGTGGGCAATGATCAGCGTGATTTTGAATTGATTAACGGCCGCCTGCAGCTAAACCTTAAGCCCTATGAACAAACCGCTGAATTGCGCATCGGAATCCACTACAGCGGGATTTTTGACGATCCGGTGCCGGCTCGTCCCGTAAACACGGACAACCCCGGTTATGGGGTAAGCGGGACCATCTCGTCCAAAGGCACATTTTTGCTGGCCGGCGCCGGATGGTATCCGGAATTGATCGACAGCCGGGCAACCTACCGGGTCACGGTTGAAGCACCGGCCGGATTGATTGCCGTTACTGCCGGCCGTTCCCGGGGACATATCACAAAAAACGAAAAAACCGTATCCACCTGGGAGGTGGATTATCCGGTCCGGGGCCTGGCCCTTTCGGCCGCCCGTTATGTGGTTGAAGAAAAATCAGTGGGCACGGTGACGGCGGCAACCTACCTGTTGCCTCAAAACCAGTATCTGGCAGCCTCATACCTGCGTGCCACCGCCGGATATATTGCGCTTTATTCGGATTTATTCGGCGCCTATCCCTTTCAAAAATTTGCCGTGGTTGAAAATTTCTTCCCGACCGGATTCGGTTTTCCGTCCTACACCTTGATGGGCGGGACAGTGCTGCGGTTGCCGTTTATCGTTCATACCAGCCTGGGGCATGAAATTGCGCACTGCTGGTGGGGAAACGGTGTTTATGTCGATTACGCCACGGGCAACTGGAGTGAAGGCTTAACATCATATGTAGCGGATTATCTATTTAAAGAGATGAAATCTGAAAAGGCCGCCCTGGATGCCAGGCGGCAGTGGCTGAGAAACTATGCAACCCTCGTCCGGCCGGACAATGATTTTGCGCTGAGCCGGTTTCAAAGCCGCAACAATCCGGTCACCCAAACCATCGGCTATGACAAAAGTGCCATGGTCTTTCATATGATCCGGCAGTTGATCGGTGAAGAAGCCTTCTGGGGCGGCTTGCGGGACCTGTATCGGACGCGCCTGTACCGGCAAACCTCCTGGGCCGATCTGCAGCGGGCCTTTGAAAATCGGGGGAAACGATCTTTACAGAATTTCTTTGACCAGTGGGTTTTCCGCAAAGGCGCCCCGCGCTTTTCCCTGGATGCCGTTTCGGCGGAGCACACCGGCCAAGGCTGGCGGGTCACCGGAAAAATCACCCAGGATCGGCCTCTTTATGACGTTTCTTTGACGCTGGCCCTGGAAACCGGGCAACAGACAATTACCCAAAAAATAGACGTGTCCGGCCAGGTGACATTTTTTGAGCTGAACAGTGCCGCCGCGCCCCTGAGGCTCACGGTCGATCCCGCTGATGATATATTTAGACGGCTTGCCCCATCTGAAATACCGCCGGCCGTCAATGCCCTTAAAAGTTCATCGTCAGTGGTAACCGTTCTGGCCGATCAATTGGATCCTGCTCTGGAAAAAGCCGCCAGGACACTGACTCTTTCATTAGGTTTGAAGCACAATAAATTTATTGCCGAAGATAAATTGAACGAACAACTGCTGGTCGACAGTGACATTTTAATCATCGGACGCCCCCGGCAGGCAGATTTATTAAAAAATATTCCGGCCACAGTCGACATCCGATCAAAATCGTTTTCACTGGGCAAATCGGTATATGACAAGTCATCCGATGCTTTTTTCGGAGTCTTTACTCATCCCTATGCGAAAAACCGTATCGCCGCCCTGTTCATGCCGTTGTCGCCGCAGGATGCGAACATCGTGGCCGCAAAAATCACGCATTACGGCAAATACAGTTATCTCGTTTTTCAAAATGGCAACAATCAGGCTAAGGGTTTTTGGCCGGTGGAAACCTCACCGCTGATTTATGAGTGGGATAATGAAACGATTAATTAGCGTACTGGTATCAATATCGGTCTGCTTCAGTGTCTTCGCTGTTGCAAAGATATCGGCGAACCCGCGCATATTTGATATAAGCCAGGGCCGGGAAACCGTGATGTCCGATGTCGTTCCGGCACTCAAGCAAAACCGCATTGTAATTGTCGGCGAGCACCACAGTAATATCAATCACCATAAGGCTCAGACGGATATCATTCGGTCGCTCAAAGAGTCGGGAGTTCAGGTGGCTGTCGGGCTCGAAATGTTCCGCAGTGACAGCCAGCAGGCCCTGGATCGCTGGGTGGCCGGAAATATTGATGAAGAAGATTTTAAGCAGGTATTTTACGACAATTGGGGGTATTCCTGGGAAGATTATCGGGTGATTTTTAATTATGCTAAAAAAGAAAAGGTGCCGCTGATCGGGCTCAACGTGCCCCGGGATATTACGCGGCAGGTATCACGCCGGGGATTTCAGTCTCTTAACAAAGAGCAAAAAGGCAAGCTGTCAAATATTGCCTGCCGGGTAGATAAGGAATACATGGACTACATCAAAAAAGCCTTTGGCGGCCATGGCCACGGGCAACTTAACTTTGCCTATTTTTGTGAAGCTCAACTGGTGTGGGACACGGTGATGGCCATCAATGCTCTCGATTATCTGGATAAAAACCCCAACGCATTAATTGTCGTCTTAACCGGCACCGGGCATGCGCAGAAAAACGCCATTCCCAGACAAATTCGTAAACGTTCGGAAGTTGCCTACGCCGTTATTCTGCCTGAAGTAAAAGGCGAAATCGATCCTGAAACGGGTGCTCAATCGGATGCGGACTATATCATGCTGGATTTATAATCATGAACTTTTGCAGTAACTGCGGTCAGCCGGTGACACGGCGAACGCCGCCGGGGGATGATCGTAAGCGGTTTTATTGTGAATCATGTGGCATGGTTCACTATCAGAATCCCAAACTGGTGGTCGGATGCATTCCGGAAATGGATAATCAAATCCTACTTTGCCGGCGTGCTATCGAGCCGTGTTACGGAAAGTGGACGTTGCCGGCCGGCTATCTGGAAAACGGAGAAACCGTTGCAGCAGGCGCAACACGCGAGACCTTTGAAGAAGCCCGGGCCAGGGTTGATATAGTGACGCCATATGCGCTATATAATATTTGTCATGTAAACCAGATTTATTTGATGTTTCGAGCCCGGCTAAAAGACAAGGGCTTCCGTGCCGGCCGAGAAAGCCTTGAAGTCAAACTATTTAGTCAAGACGATATCCCGTGGGAAGAGATAGCTTTCCGGGCGATAAATGCAACCCTTTTACAATATTTCGCGGACCGCCGCAGAGGTCAGTTTCAATTTTATATCGGGGACATAGCTAAACCCTAACCCGAACAAACCGGAACTCCAAAAAATCAATCACCTGAGGACTTTTGATGCAAGTGATCAATCTTCGTTATTTGCTGCACAAAATGGCACGCTTGTGGATTGTATTTATAGTTTCATCCCTGCTGCTATTAACATCCTGCGGTGAGAATCAGGAGCCTGCCGACAAATCAACCCTGCCCACAGATACGGCAAGCTTTACATTTTTGGACCTTGGGCAAACGACCAAGCTAACCCAAGGCATCCGGGATGATTTGCGCAACAAGCTTGGTCCCGATGCCATCGCAGGCCGCAATATTCTGGATTTGGAAATTAACTACCGCGAATTTTTAAAAGAATATTTCCCGCAGTTAGAAGCGCTGAATCAAAAATTAAACTCTCCCACCGGAGAAAGGGTCGAGCACAATACAGTAAAGCTGATGTATCGCTATGCCCAGAAAAAAAATGTACTGTTTAACCGTGTTGAGCTTGTGTTCTCGGATTACACAAAAACGCCGCTTCTATTTAAAATCAACTTCAAAGCGGATGATGCAAATACCGTCGAAACCCTCCGGGAAAAATATGGTCCGCCGGAAGTCATCGATTGGAAACAAGAAAACGGCAAATCGATGTTCTGGAAGAAAGACGGCGATTTTTTAATCGTATCCAACATACCCGATCAATTCGGCAATATCGATCATCAAATCGTCATTTATTATGTGGGCAACTTAAAACAACTCATCGAGACGGAAAGAAAGGAAAAAGAACAACTGGAACAGCAACGGGCCAAGACGGTGAAAAAGGCGTTTTGAAGTGGGAATAGATTGAAAAGTGGGAAGTGGGAATGCGGAAGTCGGACCCGTCGTCGTCCGATGGGGCGGGACTATGCCGTGGCTAAAGATGCGGCCTTCGACTAGCTCAGGCGAGACAAAGTCGGAAAAAAACTGAAAACTGGGACCATAAAGCAGAGCGCATAGGGCATAGCGTAAAAAAAAGAAAACCGCACGGTTGGAAGCTTGAATATAATAAAAGGCGCATGGCATTCGGCACAAGGCTCAAATTAAGAGAAGTTTCTAAAATACGGTATAGCATCCATTAACCAGTAACAAGTATCCAGCATCGAGCATCGAGTATCCAGTAACCAGTGCCCAGTATCCAGCATCCAGTATCGAGCATCGAGATAATCCAGTATCGAGCATCGAGCATCATGAACCAATTTGCACGAATCTCTAATTTCCTCGGCCTACAGCGCAGCACCATCGGCATGCTTTTCATGGTCATCCTGGTTGGCATGGGTGAGCGGATGGCCGAGCGGTTTCTGCCGATTTATCTGATTGCGCTGGGCGGGGGTCCCATCGTCATCGGGTTGCTCAATGGCCTTGATAATTTGATTTCGGCCCTGTATGCCTTTCCCGGCGGGTACCTTTCGGACCGCCTGGGATACAAAAAAGCGCTGCTGATTTTCAATCTGATTGCCATGTTCGGATATTTGCTGGTCATCCTGATTCCGGCCTGGCCGGCGGTCCTGGTGGGAGCCCTGTTTTTTTTATCCTGGTCTGCGGTATCGCTGCCGGCGACCATGAGCCTGGTTGCCAGAGCACTGCCCCTGAACAAACGCACCATGGGGGTATCCATGCATTCATTGGTGCGGCGAATCCCCATGGCGCTGGGGCCGATCATCGGCGGATTATCCATCGGCATCTGGGGCGAAAAAGATGGCGTCCGCCTGGCATTTGTCGTCGCAATGCTTCTGGCGGTTCTGGCAGCGGTTATGCAGCAGAAAATGATTGAAGAAGTTCCGGCCGGGGAATCCGGCAGCAAACCGTCCCGCAAACCTGAAAAAAACCCCTTGCGGCTGTTTGGTGAAATGTCACCGGCTTTAAAACGATTGCTGGTGTCCGATATTCTGGTTCGTTTTTGTGAACAAATTCCCTATGCCTTTGTCGTCGTCTGGTGTATGAAAGTCATTCAAGCGCCGGTTACTGCGTTTCAGTTCGGCATTTTAACCGGCATTGAAATGGCCACCGCAATGCTCGTCTACATTCCCGTAGCCTATCTCGCCGACCGCAGCACCAAGAAGCCATTTGTGGTGATCACATTTGTATTTTTTACCCTGTTTCCGCTTGCGCTTCTGTTTGCCAGATCATTTGAAATGCTTATTCTGGCCTTTATTTTAAGAGGACTCAAAGAATTCGGTGAACCGACCCGCAAGGCGCTAATAATGGACCTGGCGCCCGAAGACAGAAAAGCTGCCATGTTTGGGCTTTATTACCTGATGCGCGATGTGATCGTCTCTTTGGCCGCCTTCGGCGGAGCCTTTCTGTGGCTGATCGGACCCCGGGTAAATTTTCTGTCCGCTTTTGCATGTGGTATTATGGGCACCGTTTTTTTCGCCATAAAAGGCGAAAACCTGGCTTGAATTCGGCCCGCCCTGGTGCGACTTGATGGCTGAAGACGGTGACAGAAGACGGAGGACAGAGGACAAAAAGGACCGAAGCTTGGAGGCTCGGAAGCTAGAATGCTGGGAGGCAACCTTTCTTAAACTGAGCAATATAGTTGAATCGATAAAAACCGCATCTTTTCACTCTTCAGCTTTCAAGCCTTCCAGCCTCCCAGCTTAAAGCCTTCAACACCCTGCATCTTGCGACTAAAGCTTATTTAACCTTTCACCTTCCACCCTTTTCCTCTCACCTTTAACCTTTACCTTCAACCTTTTTCCTTTAACCTCGCGCAGCGCTCCCCGCAACCCGCAATTCGAATCACGAAACATTTGACATCCAGGAAGCATTATAATATCTTTCCAAAATTATTCTTTGAAGACACAAAAATTTGCTGAAAAGTGCTGGATGGGAAATCCCCATTCGACCCGGCTGAGTTGTTCGACCCTGAGCTGACGGACGCAGGGCTCGCCGCAGGCCGAATTTTGAGATCAACAATCCACTGTCTGGGGGAAATGTGAACGAAAAAATTAGAATGCTGGATGATCGGACAGTAGAAGTCAACCTGCCTAATGTTAGCGGTTACGAGCGCATCGCCATGGAATGTTCGGCTTCTTTTGCCAAAATTGGCGGGCTCGTCAAGGAGCGTATCGAAGATTTAAAAACTGCTGTCGCGGAAGCCTGCCTCAATGCCATGGAACATGGCAACCGGGACCACCCCGATTCCAGGGTCACCATCACCATGTATCTTGGCGATAAAGACTTTAAGGTCTCGGTCATGGATGCAGGCGATGGCATGTCGGTTATTCCGCAACATATTGATATAAAAAAGAAAATTGAAGGGTTGGAGCCGCCCAATGGATTGGGGCTGTTTTTGATTCAACAACTGGTGGATCAGGTTGAGTTTAAAAAAATGAACGGCGGCGGCCATGTCGTCAAAATGGTCCTGAAAATGGAAAACTAAGGTACGTGCTGACCATGGATGAAAAAAACGAGACGAGGATAGAGCGGCAAGGTGACATTTCCATCCTGCATATTCAGGGCGATATAACCGCTCATTCCGAAACCCGCATCAATGAAGCTTATAAAGAGCTGAATGACCAGGGGCCCACTCAAAAAATTCTGATCCAATTTGAACAGGACGCCTACATCAATAGCGGCGGCATTGCAGTGCTGATTCAAATTCTTGCTAAGACTCAAAAAAATAATCAACAGATCGGAATCACGGGACTTTCTGAGCATTTCAAAAAGATTTTCCGCATGGTGGGCATCACAAAATTTGCCGACATCTACGCTGATCTCGCTGAAGCCCTCGAATCTTTGTCATAAAAAAGGAGTAACTTCTTATCATATATTTTTTTGACAGGATCAACAGGATGAACAGGATCGTTTCACGGTTTCCGGCCACCGGCAATGCATTCATAACGATGGTTTGCCGGTTGCCGGTTTGCCAGTAATTACCAAAAAATAAATTCGTTGCTGACCTTTGCCGAACAACGGGATAACGGGCCAACGGGAAAACAGGCAAAATGGATCCGCAAGAAGAAATTAAACAACTCAAAGCATCCTTGCAACAGGCAGAAAAGGTCCAGGCCGAGCTCGACCTGAGAGTGTTTAATCTAAAAACGCTCAATGACGTCAGCAAAGACATCTACGGCAGTGTGGAATCGGAGACGATCATCAGAAATTTCCTGCTGATGACCATGGGCAATTTCGGTGTGATGCAGGCCTTTATTGTATTGCTTGACGAACCGCTCAAAGAATACCGATCAATTCATTTCCATCGGATTTCAGGACGATTTGAGCCAACCGTTGGAAAAAGGCGCAATCCAGTATTTTGACCGTCTAAAGTGCCAAGAATCGCCACCGCAAACAAGTGCCGCTGATCCGTGCAATTTTTTGCCGCCGGAAGTTGAATTCTCATTGCCATTTTCCGTCACACCCGATTGTCCGGGCCTGCTGGGCCTGGGGCCCAAACTCATTGGCGAACCCTATAACGACAATGATATCGAGCTGTTAAACACCCTGACGAACAACCTGGTCATCGCCTTAAAAAACGCCCGTTCCTTCGATGAAATCCGCCTGCTCAACAAAAATCTTCAGCTAAAAAATGTCGAACTCAAAAAAGCGTTCAAAGAACTCACCGCTGCGATGCGTAAAGTTGAACTCCTGGAAGACATCAAAGCCAACCTGAGCAAATTTGTACCCAATACCGTCAGCCGTTTGCTCGAAAAATCACCCAACGGTGAAATGCCGCAAAGCAAAGAACAGGATTTATCCGTTCTTTTCCTGGATATCGAAGCCTATACTAAAATTTGTGAACGGCTCGGTGATGAGGAAATGAACGACATCATCGAAAAACATTTTTCAGCCTTTATGGACGCGATCTACGCCAATAACGGCGATGTCAATGAAACCGCCGGCGACGGGCTGATGGTCCTGTTCATGGACGATGACAACGTCCAAAACGCCCTGGGCGCCGTGCGCACCGCGTTGAAAATCCGCGAGGATACCATCAAAATCGGACAGGAATGCAGTTCCCTCTATCGCCCGCTGGAAATCAATATGGGGATCAACTCCGGGACGGCCTTTGTCGGGGCCGCCAAGTTCGACAGCTATACCGGATCCCGCTGGACCTATACCGCCCGGGGGTCACTCACCAACGTGGCGGCCAGGATCGGAGCCCAGGCCAAAGGCGGCAAAGTATTTCTGTCCCACGCGACGGCCGCCCGGGTAAAAGATCAATTCAAATCTTGCTCCCCTGGGAAAATTTAATCTTAAAGAATGTGTCTGAGGAAATCGAAATTTTCGAGGTATAGGAGTTGCGAGTTGTGTGTTGCGGAGTATGGGTTGCGAGGAGAGAGAGTTTATTGAGTTGATTGACGAAAGGTTAAAGGTCAAAGGTCAAAGGAGAAAGGATAAAGGTAAAAGGCTTGAAAGCTGGCAAGCCGGAATGCTTGAAAGCTAAGGACAGAAATGACGCGGGTTTTTTGATTAAACCTTAGCTGATCGAAAGTCGATGACGCGGCATGCTCCATGCATTTTGCTGTTTCATTAACGCCTCTGAGTTTCTGACCTTCTCACCCTCTGACCTTCCAGCTTCTCTGCCTCCCAGCCTCCTCGCCTTCCAGCTTCCTCGCTTCCCTGCCTCGCGCCTTTTTGGCTCTTTTTGCGCCTTCCGGCTTCCATAATCCGTCTTTTTTACCCATTTCCGGCTTTCGCATGCTTACCGCGGCATAGTCCCATCCGTTTGGGACGACGACGGATCCGACTTTCGACTTCAAAAACTTCTGCCCTCTGCACTCCGCCCTATGCTTCCAATCCTTAGTCCTCATCACACAGTCCTTATTTGCCTCACACCTTCTCATCTTCCCACCTTCTTACCTTCCAGCCTCCTCGCCTCCCAGCTTCAGTATTTCAAAGCTCATAAGTCAGGCGACACAGAATAAAAAACCGGGTTTTGATTTTGGGCTTGATTATGATTTTTTTCTCAGGTATAGCAGAGTAGCTGTAACCGGTTAGGTCGTTCAATAGCAACAAGGCCCTGTTATATAAAATATTTTGATGTAACGCGATGCCGCACTGGCTGACTGAAGTTCTGAGAGTAAAATCAGATTGGAGCAGCGGCGGTGCCTCGCATTTTGCAGATATAAATTGAATGCAATAAGATAAAGCCAACTCCCGAGGAAGCGCAAACGCGGATCGGGAGGCGGAAAGCCACGGGTCTATGTTTGGTTGAAAAGTTGATCCCGGTGAAATTCGCTGCGCTGTCATATCCATGAATTTCGCTGGATAAATTGGTTGATTCGTTGATGGTTTAAAAGAGAGTAACATTTGGTAAACTATTCGACGATTTGACGGGTAAACTATTTAACTATAAATACAGATAGCCGGGTTGCCTTAATTGCGAGAGAAATTAAGACAACCCGGCTATTTTTTTATATATAACTACATTTACCCAAAATTAGGTAACCCATTACATATAGGAATTGTTCATCTCCAGGAGCACGAATTTAATTATCTGAAATTATTATAAATAAATTTTCGGAGTGCTGGCTCACATTTTGCACTTGGTATCATCGGTTTGATTTGAATATTTTTTGTCCACCCTAAGGTCTTGCATGACAATGACGGTTTTGCTGATGGCAGAACGTGTTGAGTAAACAACAACGCTGCAACGGCGTTTTGTTATAATTTTATAGCGGCTTACCAAACAGGGGATATGAATAGTAGCCGCAGTCACATTCAATACGCCTTTAATAAATTGGGAAACTTTATTTTGATAACTTCTTAAAATAAGGGGAAGTATTCAAAGTCATCAATGCAACATGGGGGGGGCACAATCACATTCAGGTTTTATACTTTAATCACCGGTAAATGATCAGTGACATTGGATTCTGTTGTTCTTACGCTTGCAAGCTGTATCTCGCATCCATTTTCTTAAACAAATACTTGGTGTTATAAAACCTCAGGAAAAGATTCATCCCGATCCAGATAGTCCTCCCCGCTAATGGCTGTATATAACCAGAATTTTGCACGAATCGGAGCTATTTGTATTTAGGGGGGGCATCTGAATTCTTGAGGCATTTAACAGCATTTATCACGCCACCTTCCTTAAAATAGTCCAATCAATCCATACCGTTTGAATTTTTGTCCAATGAAGTTTGGATATATTTCAGTCGGACAAAGCGAATTCTACGGGTGTATTTAATTTCTAAACTTTAGCAGACTTCAAGTGGTCTTATAACCTTTAACAAGGAGCCCTGCGCCGTGAAAAAGATTGTATTTTCAATGGCCCTTGCTGCACTATTGTGCTTTACGGTAACCGCCTATACGGCGACCACGACC
>CAVQBT010000041.1:0-122524 GCA_963710795.1 uncultured delta proteobacterium | reverse complement strand
TTTTTTTTTCTGCTTACCGCTTGACCGGTTTCATCTCTCAAGCCCCTCGGCGCCGGCAAAACGAATCCGGATGGGTGTTCCGGCTTCGGCCGCCTGAAAATCTTTGAAAAGTTCAAATTGATCGCCGTTTTGGGCCCGGCGGCCTGCAGCAGCCGACTGGGGCGTAAAAAATGCGATTCCGCCCATCAAAATCGACGTCAAAGATTGGGTCCGGATTTTAAAGCCCGACAGACTGCCGTCCACCTCGATACCGCCGGCATTCCAGAAGCGGCTGTGCTCATTGACCAGTTGAGCGTATTGCGGATGGATAAAGATGCTAACCATAATCTGTTGTTCGTCCTCAGCCAGTTGGTAGCTTTGAACCTCCCCGACGGCGATTCGCTTGTAGTAAACCGGACTGCCGACTTGGACCGATGCCAGATTTTTGGCAATCAGGGTTAAATGCAGTCCGGGTGCGTCTGCCGCTACCGGTGGGGGAGCGGCGAGGGCCTTGAATTTTCGAGTCGGTTGGCCGCGGCCGTCAGTCGAACGCATGGCGATATAATCTCCCGCCACCAGAGTCCCCAATCCGGAAATGCCCTCCAAAGACACCTGCGGTTTAACCAGCCAGAATTGCGTGTCACTGACCAAAAGGGCTTCGGCGCTGGGATCAAAGTCAACCGCCACGTCGACGCTTTTAAGGTCAGGGCTGATTTGCACGGATCTGACCACACCGGTCTTGAGCCCTTTATAAAGCACTTTGGTTTTGCCGGCGGTAATTCCACCGGCTGTCTCAAAATTAATGACCACCTTGATGGGCGCCTCCACGATGCCTCGGTAAAGCAGCCAGGCGCCGATCAAGGCAGCGACAATGGGCAAAAGCCAGATGAGCGAAATGCCCTTTTTGCGCTTTATTACGGCTTTTTCCATGGGAACGGGTTCTTCGTTTGGCTTATTTTCGGTCATTTTTCCACACTCCGAAATTCGACATTCAATATTCTGCTAATTATTTGATTTCACCGCAAAGCCGCAAAGGACGCAATCCGCCTGAGGCGGATTTCATTTGCCTTTGAGAGGCTCCGCTGAAGCGAGAGGCAAGCAAAGGCAAATAAAAAATAGATACCCTCTGCGCCCTTTGCGACTCGGCGGTGAATATTAATATTCAAATACGTTACCGTATTTCCGAATAGGAGCACTAAGTACTATCAATGTACGCGGCAAAATTGACAATAAATCGTCGTCATGATGTCGCTTAGGTCCTAGTGGCCTAAAGTGAACTACTCATCCCGGCCGTCCCATATCAGCCGCGAGTCAAAGCTCATGGCGGCAAAAATGGTGATAACCACAGCCAGGCAAAAAAAGGTTGCGGCCGGCCCGGCGACAATTTCTGCCAGAGACCCCAGCTGCACCAGGGCCACGAGAATCGAAACCGTAAATATATCCAGCATGGACCAGCGCCCGATGGCTTCGATGATCCGGTAAAGCAGCGTGCGCTGACGGGGGCTGAGGTTCCACTTCAGCTGGATCGACAGCAGCAGGGTGATCAGTCCGAACACTTTCAGAAACGGAACGGCGATGCTGGCGATGAAGATAACCACCGCGATGGGGATGGCCTGGTCTTTAACCAGCAAAATGACCCCATCGATGATGGTGGAGGTTTCAGGCTCTCCTCGGTATATCAGGGTCATAATCGGATACACATTGGCCGGAACCAAGCATATCAAGGCCGTTATGGCCAGGGCCCAGGTTTTTGCCAGACTGTCAGGGCGCCGTAAGTGAACCACCGCCCCGCAGCGGGGACATATCGGTTTTCCCCGCGGCCCGACTGCAGGATCTCTTAGCAATTTATGGCAATCGAGACACAGCCGCAGGCCGGCCGATTTGGCGCTCAGCTGGTTTTTTGTTGACATAGCCGTTCGATAGACTGCCAGATTTGTTCTCTATCCAGGTTGACCGCCGCCAGGATGCTTGCCAGCAGCAGACCGACAAAGCAATACAGGCCGAGCCCGGCCTGAATCGTGGCCAGATCGACCAGCTTGGTGATCGATACCAGGACCGCGATGATATAGACCTCCAGGATTCCCCAGGAATCCAGATATCCATAAACCCTGAAAAGCGTCGCCAGCAATCTGGCATAATGATTGAGTTTAATATGAAGCAAAACGATCAACAGCAAAAATAATTTGGCCGCCGGTGCCAGAATGCTGCAGACCAAAACTACCAGCGCAACCCAATAAAAGCCGCCCCGGTAAAGATCGACCACTCCTCCCATCAGCGTATTGTCCGATGTGTTGCCGATGATGGTCATGGTCAGGATCGGAATAAAATTGGCCGGCCACCATAAGATCAGGCCGGTAATCACCACCGCCAGGGTTTTATTGACCGTGTCCGCTTTGGGGTCCTCGATGGTTGACCCGCAGCGGGGGCACACGCTCTTGCTGCCGGGCAAAGCGGGCTGCTTTTCGATGAGCAGATCACAGGCATGGCAGGCTGTCAGACCGGATAGATCGATTTTTTCGGCAATGGTCGATGACATTTGATTTCCAGTTAATTGTGTTTTTTTTCGATTTGACTGGCCGCGTTTCAGTCCGGCAGCGACGCCAGTAACTCCCTCCTAATTAAACAAGGTGCCCGGTATCAGGTTGGGAATCACGGGTGTCAGCTGCAGTTGGAAGTTCCATCTCTGGCCGTAGTCATCCGGGTGGATGACACTATACTGCCCCTGCAGTTGAATCTTTAGCGGAAGCTTACCCAGCCTGACCAGTTTGCCCACACCGAGACCGACCGGCACCGTGAAGCGGTTGTCCCGGTCGGCCTCCCAATTCATCGTGATGTTGGGCGACATGCCGATCTGCCATTGGCCGGGCAGCATGCGCCAGATGAAGTACTGAATGTTGGTGAGGTTGGTGCTTTTGCGGTCGCTGTTGCCGGCAAAAGACCACCATTGTTGCGGAAATACCCCTAAAATCCAGTCCTTGCCCATCCAGAGGCCCACGGCGGCCGGGCCGGCCTGCCACTTTTCCTGGCCCAACTCGTCTTTGGATGCGGTCGGGAAAATAAATGTCGGCCCGATGCCCCACAAAAAACGACTTTTCAACCTGGCCGGCGATAACAGGGTGATCATGGAGATGTCCCCGAATCCGCTTTCATCCTCGAAATCGGCATAGATTTCATCGGTGTTCGGGTCGATCCGCGGTGACAGGACCGGGTGCTTGAAGATGAAAGGCAATACGGGGCGCACAATCAGGTTCCAGTTTTCGGTCAGGTGAAGGGGCAGTGCGGGCTGAAAGTTCAACACATCCTGATCCTCGGTGCCATCCGCGGGAAAGCCTTTCAGCAGGCTGTGGTTGTATTGAAAGGTGAGGCTCCATACGTTCGAAACCGGATTGTTCAGCTGGCGCGCCAGTTCTTGCGCCGATGGCCGATCGGAATTTTCCGTGGTCCCTGCTTTGGGTTCACTCGATTCCGCTGCTGTCACCGGTGATCCACTCAACATCACCACAATGAGCCCGGCAGCGATGATGAAGAAAACCAGTTTCGATGTATCTTTCATGATGCGGCTCCTTAATCATGATGGGTTAACCTTAAAATATTTGGCGAATGACAATAGTGTAAGCGAAATGCATGCCAGGCTGATGGCAACAGATTCAGGGCCGGCTAAATTGTCTTGATTACTTAATTTAATTTCAAGGGGAGTGTCTGAGGGGACGCGAAAAATGGGACATTTTGCCGATATTTCGGCAGGATGCCTGTATAACGGCATCACTTTATTCCCGGCCCGGCGGTGGTAAAGCTCACATAACCAAAAAACTCAGGAGGAATGGATTCTAATCGTAAAAAAATTATTAGACAGGATTGACAGGATCGTCTGGATAAAAGGGCCTTCGGCCTTAGGGCGTCTCGCTTGCCGCAGGCGAAAAAATCCCATTGATCCTGTAAATCCTCTCTGAAAAAAGAAATTAACATTTTAATCATTTTCCAGTCATCTTCGCGTTAACTTGTGGAATTAAAATAGAATCATGAAAACTTAAAAATTTTTACATCTGAAAAAGGAGCAAAAATTGCTGGAGCCTACCGAAGCCTCGTTTATGAAGATTGACGAAGTTTCCGGTGTCAACTCAAGGAAGCCGCTCAATCATAATCCAACTAAATCTGCCCCCCGGCTTGAAAATCTCGAGCGCAATGCTGCGGGCGACTCAATTGAAACAGATACGGCAAGCGATCCAGTTACCCAGTATTTCAAAAGAATCGGCCGTTTTGAGCTTTTAACCCGGGCGGATGAGTTAGAACTTGCCAGGCAGATAGATGCCGCTGAACAGGAAATATTGCGGGTTATCCTGCAATCGACCATCGCGGTGGACTACATTATCAACCTGGGCTGCCGGATTGAAAACGGTACCCAGGCGGCCGGCAGAATTCTAATGCACATTCATAGACGGGGAGAACCGCTCTCTTCCCGCGATAAAGTGGATTTATTTTTAATAACCAGCCGCAGGCTCGGAAAACTGCAGGCTGCCGCAAAAACTGTTCGTGCTAAACTGGCGGCCGGTGGATTCAGGCCGAATGAAAAGCAACGCCTGCAAGAAAAACTGAACCGGCTGGGGAATCAAATGCTCAACTTTTTAAAAACCTGGCGTTTTGAACCCTGCGTGATTGATGACCTCGAAAAAGCGATGCGCGAACTGGAAACCAACTCCGGATCCAATGGTCAAAGCCGACGGCGCCTGCTTAGCCAGCTTGAGATCAGCCGCGCCAGGGCCAATGCGCTGCGAAGCGAACTCATAAAAGCCAACCTGCGTCTGGTGGTCAGTATGGCCAAACGGTATTTATGGTGCGGATTGCCTTTAATCGATCTCATCCAGGAAGGTAACTTCGGGCTGCTTAGAGCGGCCAACCTTTTTGAATACCGTCGCGGTACGCGTTTCAGTACCTGTGCCACCTGGTGGATCCGCCAGGCAATTTCACGCGCCATCGGCAACAAATCGCGATTCATCCGCCTTCCGATTCATATTGGTGAAAAATATCGCAAAATCAAAAAAAACGCACACACTATTCGGGCCAATGCAAACGAAAATGGAAATATTGAAGAACCCGTTGCCCGAACAGAGATTCCCTCGGATGAAGTTGACCGGATTTTGGCCGTCGCCGCGGAACCGCTTTCCCTGGATTCACCCTTGAACACCGTAACGAAAGGTTTCTTGAGGGATGTTATCGAGGACGACAACTGGATGGATCCCTTTAACGCCGCAGTCAAACGCAACCTGGCGCAGCAAACGCGCAGGGTACTTGCCGTGTTGACGCCGCGTGAAGAGAAGGTTTTGCGAATGCGATTTGGAATCGGTGAGAAGACGGATCACACCCTGGATGAAATCAGCCGTATGTTTAATCTGACACGCGAGCGCATTCGACAGATAGAAGCCCAGGCCCTTCGCAAACTTCAACATTCAAAGTACAGTCAGGATCTCAGGACATATATCGACCGTTGACACAATTACAGATCTCGTAACTTACTATTAGTGATCATCATAAACGGAAGATAACGCCGCAGAAACGGCGGCCCCGATTTATAGAAATGTTCAGCCTCCTTACTCAATTTAAAATTAAGGTGTTTCGGTACGGGAAATACGCCCGCTTTTTCCCAACCCTGTGAAGTGGCAATGGCTATATGACGGGGTGGAGCGGGCTCTACAAACTGATAGGCGATAATAAAAGCAAGAATCGAAATGGCGACACATCGGACCTGCCGATGGCCACGCCGCCAATTGTGCGAAAGCCAGGCACAAAACGCATTCCGATGATCAAGGAGGATTGGAAGCGCGCCCACCATCTGTCGACGTGTTGCAGACGGGGTTTCCCGTCAGGATGCTTTTCCATCGTCCGGTTTCCGTAGCGGCGGCCGAGAATAAAATAAATCTGATTAAAGCAGCGGACTGCACAACCGGGCCAGGTTCTCTTTGAAGCGCTCGGTTGCCGGCCGGCGGCGCCAGGCCGCCGCATCGACCGCCGTGGAGTTTTCGATGTATTTTTGCTGCAGCGCGAGCAGCCGCTCGGCAAACTGCGGATCATAGACGCACAGCGTCACTTCAAAATCCAGCCAGAAGCTGCGGACATCCAAATTGACGGTGCCGAACAGGCTGATTTCGCGGTCGATCACGGCACTCTTGGTGTGGAGCAGTCCGCCTTTGAACCCGAAGATCCGCACGCCGGCCGCCAGCAGTTCGTCAAAGTGCGATCGACAGGTGTAATGCACGAGTCGGGAATCGTTTTTTGCGGGCAGGATCAGGGTTACGGCGATACCGCGCCGGGCGGCTGAGAGCAGGGCGACTGTGATGGCTTCGTCCGGCACAAAATAAGGGGTCGTCATGGAAAGTTCCTGGCGCGCCGCGTAAATCGACATCAACAGCAGCTGATGAATGCTGTCTCCCGCCCGGCCCGGACCCGAGGGAACCACCTGGACGTTAGCGGCCGGGGCCCGAGGGGTGTCGACCGCCATTTTGGCAGGATCCGGTAAGGCCTCCTTCAGGTCACGTCCGGTCTCGACCTCCCAGTCCCACATAAATACGGCATTCAGGGTGAGAACCGCCGGCCCTTCGATCCGCGCCATGCCGTCAACCCACTGCCCCACCCCGGCTTCCTGTTTGAAAAAACGGGGGTCAACCAGATTGAAGCTGCCGGTGTAGGCAATCTCATCATCGATCACCACAATTTTGCGGTGCAGACGCAGATCAAACCGCACAAAAAGCGTTCGCCAGGCGCTGACTGCCAGCGCCGCGGCGATTTCCACCCCGCTTTCCCTGAGTCGGCCGATCCAGGGGCTTTTCAGAAATTTAGCGCTTCCCATGGCATCCAACAGCACCCGGCAGGTCACGCCGCGGCTTGCCGCCCGGATGAGCGCCTCACCAACTTCGTCCGCGGTTCCCCCCGCATTCCAGATGTAAAACTCCAGGTGGCAGAAATGCCGGGCCCGGTCGATGTCGGCGATGATGGAATGCAATATCGGTTGGGCCGCATCCATGATCTCCAGCCGGTTGCCGGGCTGCACCGGAGTGCCGAGCAGCCCTTCGGGCAGACGGCTGACGGCAGCGGACTCCGGACTCAATCCGGTCCATTCATCCGGCCCCAGCCGCGGTAATTCTCGCAGCCATCGTTTATATCGCCCCCACAGTTCGGCGGCCCGCCGGGTGCGCTTGCGGCCCAGGCGCTTTTCGCCGAGCACCAGGTAAATCAGGGCCCCGGCCAAGGGCAGAAAAAAAATCAGGATTATCCAGGCCAGGGCCGTTCCCACCGCCAGACGCATCATGACGACCCGCACGGTCACACCGATAATGAGCATGGCATGCACAATAAGAATCAAGCTGGTCCAGGACAACAGATTTTCCATTTTTTACCAAGTCGCCGCATCTTCGGCGGCAATTGATCATACGTTACCGTATTTATGAAACTTAGGTACTATATTTTTTACCATACGACACTCGGAAAAAACTTAGGCCCTATTTATTGAAATCACATATTGTTTGCGCAGGATTTATGCCTTAGCCGGATTGAATATTTTAGGACTGCTATCGATTTAAATTCAAAAGACAGCGCGACACGTGGCGCAAGCGCCTGCGCTGCGCGAGCGATACAACAAATATTCAATCTTCAATTTTCAATCTTCAATTCCGGCTTGTCCGGGTTGCCTAACTGCCCCACTCGGATTCCAGGATTTTTACCAATTGCCCTTCTTTGAATATCAGGGTGTAGACCGGTTGGTCCGGACCAAAATTATACACCCATTGATTCAGTTCATAGTTTATGCTATTGGGTTCGCCGCAGGTCTCCTGAACCGTTGCGTCCATGTCCCCGATGTTCACCACGCCGTTGTCGCACATGATCGACGATGCCTCTTCAGCGGCAAAAGCAGAATCAATATGCCAGGCAATAATCATAGGTATTGTCAGAATTAAGAAATAAACACTGCATTTTTTCATAATAACCTCCACTTGGTGCTCCTATTCATAATTATGGTTACGTATTCGGATTAATATATGTTCACCCCAGACACAGAGAACACAGAGGCATTATTTCTTTTTGCCCATCGGGAGACGGCGATGGGCAAAAAAACCTGTACCTTCGGTGATTATATCACGCGTATTAAAACTAAGCGCATTTTTATGCTTCAGCATAGACACTTTTCGGTTGCCGTTGGCCGATCAATTTATCAATAACAGGCTCTGATCGGTCATCCCGGCAACCGAAATAAACTATATCTGTGTCTTCTCTGTGTCTCTGTGGTGAGATCAAGTTGTCGTCAGATCGTTAAACGTTATACGTTATCGTACTTGTGAATACATGTACTTAGTCGCCGTAGCCGCCCATTTGGATCCGTTCCACAGTTCCGTTGGTAAAGCTAATATAATAAACAAACTCAGAAGGACCGAAATTGTAGAACCAGACTATGGGAGAGTCTGCGTCTTCCTGGGTCACCTTCTGCGGGTTGCCGCATTTATCCCGCACGCTGTCTTGCGAGTCACCGAACAATACGATGCCGTCGCTGCACTCAAGTGATGATTCATCCTCCAGCGCCGACAAATCGGGGCGAAAAACAAACATGACCATAAATGCCGTTAACAACAAAGTTGATATTCGTTTTTTGCTCATAGCTATCTCGAAAAAATATATCGTTTCTGTATAGCATAAAAAGGGTCAAGATCTCAACTCCGCTGCTGAAATTTTTGAGTATCCTCAAGAAGATCGGTCCTTTTCGATCATCACCTCAAGGGCCTGCCAGTCCTCAGGGTCAATCGCACCGATCAGCTTTTTAATCGTCCAGTACCGTCTCATCCCGACACCCAGTATTAAGGCCGCGATAGACATCAGAAAAATTCCAACCATTTCATAGGCGGGATGAATCTTTTTTACCATCCGAATTTTTCCATTCATTTTTAGCGGCAACTGTTGGGAGACGGCAACGTCCGAATTCCTGAGCAACCGTGTTTGCCGGATCTCATCACCCATCCGGACTGTCGGCAAAGTGTTTCAATAAGAAAACAAGGACCAAAACCGTATGGGCTATTTTCAACAAAGTAGCGAAATTCGTGCCAGGCTGATGACTACCGATTAACGGCGCGCTAAACAGCCTTGGGGATTGGATTTAATTTCAGCGGGGTCGGGACCGGGAGACACACGAAATAGGACTCGCTGCCGATATTTCGGCAGAATGCCCGTATGACGGCATCACGTGCCGGGGCGCCGGATGCCTAGCTTTTTCATCTTCGACTGCAGGGTGGTGCGTTTGAGCCCCAGAAACTCCGCCGCCCCGGCCCGGCCCGTAAGACGCCAGTCGCTTTTCTCCAGAACGCCCAGAATGTGCCGGCGTTCGGCATCCGCCAGGCTGAGGTTCGCGGGGTTTTCGGAAGACGCCGTCCGGGGTACGTCCACCTTAAGGGTTTTGCCGCTGCTGACAATCATGGCGTGCTCGACGACATTTCTCAGCTCCCGGGCATTGCCCGGCCAGGGGTAATGCTGCAGATCTTGCATGTTTTGGCGCGGGATGTGGTCGATGCGCTTGCCCATCTTCTTTTCATACTGCCTGATAAAGGCCCAGACCAGCAGGGGAATATCCTCCGGGCGATCGCGCAGGGGTGCCACGGCAATCGGGAAAACATTCAGCCGGTAGTACAGGTCCTTTCTGAATTTACCTTGCTCGACATCGCGCGCCAGATTGCGGTTTGTGGCGGCGATGATGCGCATGTCCACCTTAAGGGGGGTGGTGGATCCCAGGCGCTCGAAACGGCCTTCTTCCAACACCCGCAGCAGCTTGGACTGCACATCCTGCGGCAGTTCACCGATTTCGTCCAAAAACAACGTGGCCCCGTCGGCCACCTCGAAACGGCCCGTCATCCGGGTCAGGGCGCCGGTATAGGCACCCCTTTCACGGCCGAAAAGCTCGCTTTCGATCAGGGTGGGCGGCAGTGACGCGCAGTTGACCGTCACCAGGGGCCGGTCCTTGCGAGCGCTCAGCCGATGCACGGCCCGGGCCAGAAGCTCCTTGCCGGTGCCCGTTTCCCCTTCGATCAGAACGGTGGAATCGGTCCGGGCCACCTGCTCAACCTGGGCCAGGATCCGTTTCATGGCCCGGCTGCGGCCGACGATTTCCTCGTGCATGTTCTGCAGCTCGATTTCCTCCCGCAGGTAGACGTTTTCCTTTTCCAACTGCTGTTTGAGCTGCTCGATATCGCGCAACCTTTCCCGCAGCTGCGCCTCCATCTGTTTGCGCTCGGATACGTCGAGGGACACACCCATCAGGCGCTCCGGTTCTCCTGACGGTTTGAAATACGGGCGGCCGCGCGCGTCCATCCACCGGATGGCACCGTCCGGATGGATGATGCGGTATTCCGCCCGAAAATCCCCTTGCGTTTGGATAGCCTGTTTCACGCTCCGGCGAACCCGTTCACGATCCTCGGGGTCGACTACCCGGATGAAATCCTCGAAGTTCAGCTCCTGATCCGCTGCAAAGCCGTATAGCTCGCGGGCCTTTGCGGTAGCCCAGATATGTCCGCTGCAAATCTCCAGGATCCACAGGCCCGCTTCCGCGGAAGTGACGGCCAGGTTCAGGCGCGCTTCGCTTTCGCGCACAGTTTCTTCCGCGTCCTTGCGGGCGAGCGCATTGGCAAATACCTCGGCAATGAGCCGCATTCTGTTAACTAAATCTTGCGGCCAGACCCGCTCCGCATTGACCGACACCAGCACGCAGGACCCCAACGTTTTGCGCCCGATTGCCATCGGGATAGAAAGAAGTGATTTCATGCTCTTGGCTTGACAAAGTATCCGCTCTTGTCGGGCTGCAGCCGGCAAATCTGCCAGCCGATTCATCACCACCGACTTTCCTTGAGTCAATTGAGCCATATACCACGATAACTGATCCTGCGAAAGGGAATCAGGCGCCGATTCGACTCCTGCCAGATGATATTCAAAGGCGCGCCGCAACTGAGCCCTGTCTTCTGAAAACAACCCCAGGGTGCAACGGTCCACGTCGAAAAATTCGGTGATGCGCTGAAGCCACTTATTGATCTCGCCTTCGACTTCTTCGAACGAGATGTTTACAAAACTAGCCGAAAGATCGGAAATCAAGCCCTCAAACCGCAGCCGCTCCTCCAGCTGCTGTCGTGTCTGGGCCAGCTGCAGGGTATTTACAAGAATTTCCCCCAGCAAGCGCAGCCGCGGGATGTATTCTTCAGAAAAGGCAAACTCTTTAGCCACCGAATTTATGGAAATGGAGTACTCCGATGAGGCACCAAGGGTGATCGGAATGATCAGCTCGGATCGAGTTTCCAACCCCTCGTAGGTCTGCTTGTCGATTGCGGCCTCACTCGGCAATTCATCGGGTGTGGTGAAGGAGACCACTTCATGCCGCCTAATGAGTTTTTCGTAGACCCAGGGGAACATATTGATGGAAAGGTCGGTATTTTCCGGCACGGGGGAAATATTAGAAGCATATGCGACATGGGTGATCCGAAAGGAATTGTCGTTCGGTGAAATTCGGACCAGGCCGCAACGGTCCGCACTGAAAAATTCGAGTATCTGCCTCAGGGCGTTTTCAATCTCCAGTTCGACCTGATCAGGGGCGATGTTGATAAACCGGGCCGAAAGGTCGAACAACAGCCGCTCAAACCGCAGGCGTTCTTTCAAGCCCTCCCCAGCCCAACTGTCGGCCACATTCTGCGGCTCAAGTTGTCGACTGTGAGTCCTTGTTTTTTTCATTTGGTAGTGGGCCATCAGAAGCCTCCTTGAGCGCTTCCGCCTTTGCTGCCATCAGCATGCCAATTTTTTGCATGAGGAAAATTGAACGCTGTCTTCGGTTCAAACCTTCTAAATTTCAAACACTCCCATAAAAGCTATAAATTACACCTAAAACTGATCCATTGTCAAAGCTAATTTCTGCTATATTTGTTAATCGTTTCGAACGGTTAGTATGAGTTATTCTTTTCTGCAACGAGGAAGGGCGGCGGATAATGTCGGCCGCCCCGCTCCAGCGTTAACCAGCGCAGCTCGGTAAACGTTTCAACCGATGCTTTGCCGCCGTGACGGCCGAGGCCGCTGTTTTTCATGCCGCCAAACGGCACATGGGGCTCATCGTTCACGGAGCTGTCATTGATGTGGGCCATGCCCGTTTGCAGGCGGTTGGCCACTGCCAGTCCTTTCTCCTCATCCCGGGTGATGATGCCTGCGGAAAGGCCGTATTCGGAATCATTGGCCACCGCCACAGCATCATCCACGCCTTTGACCGTTATAATCGGTGCCACCGGGCCGAAGGTTTCTTCCTGAAAAACACGCATCACGGGCGTTACCCCGGTCAGCACCGTCGGCTGGTAGAACAATCCTTCGTATGTGCCGCCCGCCAGCAGTTCAGCGCCCTGATCGACCGCATCGGTAACCTGGCCGTGGATCTTGTCCAATTGGCGCTGGTTGATAATCGGTCCGATGACATTGGGCATCTGACGCGGATCACCGACCTGGAAGGATTTTACCTTGGCCACAAAGCGCTCGGTAAATTCGGCGGCAATGGATTCATCGACGATGATTTTCTCCACCGACATACAGATTTGTCCCTGGTGCATAAAGGTGCCAAAGGAGGCGGCATTCAGGGCCAGCTCCATGTCGGCATCTTCAAGAATGATCAGTGAATCCTTGCCCCCCAGTTCGACGCAGGCTTTTTTAAGCAGCATGCCGGCTTTGGAGGCCACCTGCCGTCCGACAGCGGTCGATCCGGTAAAACTGATTCCCCCGACCAGCGGGTTGGTGATCAGTTCATCACCGACTGCGGCCACATTGTCACGGGAACAGGTCACCACATTAAACACCCCCGGTGGCAGTTGGGCTTCAGCGAACAGCTCGGCAATCAACAAACCGCCCGACACCGGCGTTTCCTCCGACGGCTTCAGCACGACCGTGTTGCCGACTGCCAGCGCAAAGGACAGGCCGCGGGTCGAGAGCAGCAGCGGAAAATTCCAGGGTGATATGACCGATACAACGCCCAGGGGCTGGCGAACCACCATGCTGATTTTACCGTAGTCGGAAGGCAGGATTTCCCCGGTCATCTGGTAGACCGCGGCCGCGGCGGCGCGTAAGAGGCCTGGTACATATCCGCTCTCGAACATGCTTTTGCCGATCCACGAACCGCTTTCATCGATCAGAGCATCGGCAAAATCTTGCTGGCGCTTTTCCAGGATATCTGCGGCTTTGAGCAGATACCCGGCGCGCTGACCGGGGGGCAGCGCCGACCATTCAGGCTGCGCGGCAGCAGCAGCGGCGATGGCCTGAGCGGCATCTTCGCGTGTACCGTTGGGAATTTCGGCCCAGGTGTCACCGGTGGCCGGGTTGAAATCGGCAAAGGTTTCATCCGTGTCAATCCACTGTCCATCAATATACATTTTATAGCCATCGATATCCATTTTTATCTCCTTTTGGTGGTGCTAAAGTTGATTTGCTGGTAAAGCAAAGAATCCGCATTAGGCCTTTATCTGGCTTTTTCTGACAACATGTTCTAAATAACGGTTTTCTTCCGAATATAATAAGGACGGAGCGCAGCGACATCAACAAATCTTCAATTCCGGCTTGAGCGTAACGACATTAAACCGGCGAAGCGGATATCCTTTCCTTAAAGCTTCTGATCCGGTCCTCCATATCATGCAGGGCCTGATAGGCGGTTTTTTCGGATACTGCCTCAAACTTCAATTCGTCGCCCGGTTTGATTTGCCCCAGCAGCGGCAGGTCCGCCGAAATCACGGTCGCAATTTTGCGGTATCCGCCGGTCACCGTTTCGCCCAGGATAATAATGGGCTTGCCGTCGCCCGGGATCTGAATTGACCCCGAAATCACGCCTTCCGAAATGATGGATTCTTCACTATCGGTTTTGCGATCGATTCGCGGTCCCTGCAGCCGAATTCCGGTCCGGTCGGACTCCGGTGACATATTATAGCTGGCATGAACAAAGAGGTTGCGGCTGGCCTTGGGGAAATGGTCATCCTGGGGCCCCCAGATCACCCGCAGCATCCATTTTTTAGGGTAGCGGGGTATCTCATCGGGGTTAAAGCCGCGACCGGCGACATTCAAATTAGCACACGCCTCCTCGGTTCCCAGAAAATCATCTTTTTTGACCGGGCGTCCCCGATATCCCCCGAACGCCGAAGGCAGGTTGGTCGACCGGCTGCCCATAACCGGCGGCACACCAATACCACCACCGACCGCTATATAGGCTCGAAAACCGCTGACGGGAGCTTTGAAGGTTAAGATGTCATCCTTTTTGAACCCATGCGCCTGCCACATCTCAAGGGGCTGTTGGTTGCGATGGGGCAATAAATTGCCGCCGGTGACGGCCACCGCCGCATCCGCCAGGAACCTGATTCTGGGGCCCAGCAACATGGTCTCCAGGCAGCCTTGATTCTCCCGGTTGCCGACCAATAGATTTGCGATTCGCAGCGCGAAGGTATCCAGTGCCCCGCTGGGGGCCACCCCGTAGCGGCCGTACCCGAAACGGCCCAGGTCCTGAACGGATGTCAATGCACCCGGCGACAGTATTTCTAAAATGGGTCCGGCTGCCATTGGTCGGCCTCCTGAGCGGATATCGTATAAAATTGCACCCGGTCCCCCATGACCAGCAGGCTTGGCGGTTTTTTCCGGGGATCGAAAAGACGGACCGGCGTCCAGCCGATGATTTGCCACCCGCCGGGGCTGTCAACCGAGTAAATGCCGGACTGCTTCTGGGCAATGCCCACCGATCCCCGGGGGACGCGGGTCCGCGGCGTATTGCGCCGCGGTGTGGCAATTGCGTCAGGCAGTTCACCCAGGTAGGGGTATCCCGGTGTAAAACCGATCATGTACACCTGGTAGGTCGGTTGGGTGTGATAACCAATTACCTCCTCGGGGGTCAGGTCGTGGTATTGGGCCACCTCCAGCCAGGTCCGGCCCGTGATCGTCACCGTAAACAACCGGGATTTTGACGGCCCGCGGCTCGGGCAACTGCGATCGATCCAGATTGTTATGGGTTTCGACAATGATCTGCTTGAGATCCGCCAGGGATATGACCGCCGGATCACAAATCACCAGCAGGGATCGATAGCTGGGCACCAGTTCGAGGATTCCTTGGGTCTGCTGAAGGTCTAAACCGACGAACAGTTCCTGGACACTCTGGTTGATGGCGGGACTGATTTCATCGCCCAGTTCAACCAGCAGGGAACGATCGCCCATGGGGCGAAATTTTGGTTGATTGTAGAGCATGACAAAAAATTAGGTTCAAGGTTTAAGGTGTAAGGTACAAGTTTTAGGATTTAAGGTTCAAGATTATAGGTTTCAGGTGTCAGGTTTCAGGTGTCAGCTTTGCCGCCCTTGAAAGAGCGAGGATCGAATAATGAATGTCGAATGTCGAAGGAATGTATTGTATCTATTTTTAAAATAATGACTGAGCGCAGCGATTCCACCCTTCGACATTCGATAGTCGATATTCTGCGGTTCGCTTTTCATCTAGTTTTATATGAGCTGCGTGGAAGTTTATAGTGAGCCTTTCGAAACTTCATTGGTCCAAATTCGCATTGGGTGCAGCAATCTCAACGCCGGCCGACTGCAGACTCTGCCGGATGTTTTTAACCAATGCCAGGGCCGACGGATTATCGCCGTGAACGCAGATGGTGTCGGCCGCCATATCGATTTCAGAGCCGTCTTTGCACACCACCCGGCCCTCTTTTACCATTTTCAAAACTTTTTCGGCCACGGCCTCGTGATCGTGGATCACCGCACCGGGCTCTTTGCGTGAAACCAGAGACCCATCGGAATTGTAGGCTCGATCACCAAAAAATTCAAAGGCAATGCGAATGCCGTGTCTGGCTCCGATGGCTTCCAGATTTTTGCGGTTCGATCCGGCCAGGACATATAAAATCAGATCCGAATCCAGCGCCGCAATTGCCCGGGCGACGGCATCCCAGATGTCGCTATTTTGAACCGCCATGTTATAGAGCGCTCCATGGGGCTTGACATGCTGCAGCTTAATCCCCTGGGCGGTGGCAAATGCCTGTAGTGCACCGACCTGGTACAGCACATAATCATGGATCTCTTCCAGGGAGGCGTCCATGCTGCGCCGTCCGAAACCAAGCAGGTCCGGAAATCCCGGATGCGCGCCGACGGCGACTGCGTGTTCCCTGGCAATATGAATCGTACGTTTCATGACTGACGGATCACCGGCATGAAAACCGCAGGCGACATTGGCCGAACTGATCAAGGGAACAACCTCTTCGTCCAATCCGAGTTTATAATTTCCGAAACTTTCCCCGACATCGGAATTAAGATCGATTTTATTAAGCGGCATAATTTACCCTCCATAAACAAATTTTCCAGTTGTCAATACGCATCTTAAATCAGATATCGACGCTGCAAAAAACAGTGAACGCCGGTGCCGATACAAATTTGTTTATATCTTTTCTTTTGTGATGGGTTAATAAAAGCAGACAGTCGCGGATCCATATATTTGGGTATGCCACAAATTACCGTGCAATTCAAGGGTCTGTAATCCAGCCCCAATTAAATAAAAAAGGGAATAGGTTAAAACCTATTCCCTTGGAAACATCGATATTGATTATTCTAACGCTTTGAGAACTGAAAGCGGGCTCTGGCACCTTTTTGGCCGTATTTTTTTCTTTCTTTAACCCGGGGGTCGCGTTTAATAAAGCCAGCTCTCTTAAGCGCCAGCCTGAAGTCGGGGTTGGCTAAAACGAGTGCCCGGGTTATGCCGTGTCTGACAGCGCCGGCCTGGCCGGCGACACCGCCGCCAACGACCGTTGCCTTGACATTATAGGAGCCCAGCGTATTGGTTATTTTAAACGGCTCGGTCATATCATTGCGGGTGGTTTCAATTGGAAAATATTTTTCCACCGGGAGATTGTTGATGATAATTTCACCGTTGCCCGGAGTGATCCAGGTCCTGGATATGGCCGTCTTGCGCCTGCCGGTTGCATAAAAAGCGTTTTCTTGCTGCATTTTTTATCCCTAACAATGTATAAAATTAATTGATTTCCAAAGCCTCAGGATTCTGGGCTTCATGCGGATGCTGATCTCCAGCATACACTTTTAATTTTTTGAACTGTTTACGTCCCAGTTTGTTCTTCGGCAGCATCCCTTTAACGGCAAACCGCACCAGATCTTCCGGTCGTTTGTCCCTGAGTTCTCTGGCCGTGGTCTCTTTCAGACCGCCGATATACCCGCTGTGACGGTAGTAATTTTTCTGGTCCCATTTTTTCCCGGTCAGGATAACCTTATCTGCATTAATCACGACAATCCAATCACCGGTATCGGCATGCGGGGTGTATAACGGGTTGTGCTTGCCCTGCAGACGCGAGGCGATCGTCGTCGCCAGGCGACCGAGAACGGCGCCGCCGGCGTCAACCAAACACCACCGGCCTTCATTATCCGAATTTTTTGCACTGTAGGTATATTTTTTCACGTTTAAGCCACTCCTAAATTTAATGAATCAGCGAATCTAAACAATTATTCACCCCGTGTCAAGAGAAAAAAAAGCACCGACGCTATCACTTAAAAAAAAACCACCGACTCTTTACAGATCCTTAATTTTGGTGCAAAATTCAGGCAGTAAAATAATCAGATTTAGCTCAGATGCAAGGAAAGACATCAAGATTATGAAACAGCTGGAAACTGAAATTAAATTCTATCTCCCCGACCTGCCATCGATACGCCAGCGCATCATGGATCTGGGAGCCGAGTCCCGGGGGCGATTCTTTGAAAATAATGTCCGGTTTGAAGATGCCCTCCTGACGTTAAAAAAGAAAAAATCTCTCCTACGCCTGCGCCGTGACCGCAATACCAAATTGACTTATAAGTCCACGCCGCCCGAACCGGACCACCAGTTTAAAACTATGCGGGAATTGGAAGTCGAGGTCAGTGATTTCGACACCATGCATTTGATTCTGGAAGCACTGGGCTTTCATCGTGAACAAGTGTATGAGAAATGGCGTGAAACCCTGGTGCTCAATCATACCCAGTTTTGCCTGGACAGCATGCCTTATGGCGACTTTCTTGAAATCGAAGGCCAAAAACAGGATATCATAAATTTTGCCGTCCGGCTCGGGTTGCGCTGGGATCGGCGAATTCTGCTCAATTACCTCCACATCTTCGAAATCCTGCAAAACAATCTGAATCTGAATTTTTCAGATGTCACCTTTGACAATTTTAAACATGTCGAAGTGGATCTGATCGACTATCTGGATTTGTTGGTTGCCGAAAATTAATGGGAAACCGTCGGAAGTCAGAAGTCGACGAGGTTTCTGCTGCCGGTTCCCTGACATCGGTCCTCCGACCTCCGTTATCTGTCATCCGTCCTCCGACCTCTGTCCTCTGTTTTTATTGATTTGTCGGATTTTTCAGCGTATTCAATAAGTCGCCCGGGGAAGGCTGGGTGGAACTTGATGTCGAGGGTTTGGTCGCGGTGGTGGTCGTTGGGGAAGTTGAAGCAGCAGTTGCAGGCGGCTCGCCAGCCGTTTGGGATGCCGATGACTGAGATGCCGCAGCTGGTGCCCCGGAAGACGGCTTTGATGCGGTGGCCGGCAGGGCTGCCGACAGGTTCACGGGAAAATCCTGTGCGAGCAATAATTCACCCTTGCGGGTAAAAATGAATACGGTTGCAGTTTGATAAACCGATAGCGATTTCGGCAGGTTAGTCTTAAAACGCATGGTTTTGAAATAGTTAATGCCAAACGTATAGCCCCGCTGCCGGCCGGTCGGCTTTCCATCTGCAAGCGATACTCCGGGAATTGACAGCCATTTATTCTGCTGGAGCTGTTCCCCTTTTAACACCACGATTGCATGCCCTGATACTCGCCGGGAGTTGGGGCTGGTGTTTTTTATTTTAAACTGAACGCTTAATACATTCTCGTCCGCCCGGGGGGATATTTTGAAATCCTCCAGCGCAACGCTGAGATCCGATTCGGATGGGTTTCCGGCCGCCGGTAATTCGGCTTTTTTTTCTGGGGCCGGCGCTTTCTGGATTTTCGCAAGCAGGGTGGATTGGCTGAGTTTTTTCGTTGCGCTGGATGACCGGGGTTTGTCGGTTTTGTTGGCATTTTGCTGCGGAATTGCCGATTCGATTGGTTGCGGCGGTATCTTGGCCGGACTTGCTTTGGATCGCGATTCTGCCAAAACCAATTTGGTCATGAGAACATCTTTTTCATGCTGAATTGTCTTGATTTGCGCTTTTAAATCTTGCAGATCCGATTCAAGTTGGTTTTTCTCTTGACGGTTGTTGAGGCTTAAATACAGAAGACCGACGGCAATCGCGATGGAGATACACACCACCAGGCAGGTCAGCAACACCATACCCTTAAACCGTTCGAGAGTTATGGTTTTGCCATGATTTCCGATAAATATAAGCGTCCAGCGTTTGTTCGGTTTGGGTCCCTTACCGGCCGCTGCGGAACGCCCCTCATCGATTGATATGTCGCTGAAATTATCCATTTAGAATATACATTGAAACACGTTGCCGGCGACTTGTCAAATTATTACCCGCAGCGGGTCGCCTTTGCCGGCCTTTAATATCCGGGCGGCATTGCCCATATTTACGGCAACTTCCAGGTATCCGCGACTTCCGATTAACCCCAGTGCGGTGTTGCGCCGCACGTTTTCGTAGGTCCGGTGAATGCCATCGATGGTATGCGAACCGATCCGGATCCTGATTTTATTTAGCGGGGCAGTTTGCGCGACCCGCATCAGCATCTGATAATCGATATTGGATATCAAATTGCCGAAATGATCGACCGCCACAACGGTTCCGACAATCTCACCGGTATCCGATGTGTGCGGATAAATATTTTCAAGCCGAACCGCATCGGCCGGGGTGATTTCATCGCCCAGTTGATGCAGATCGACACCTTGAGATAGATGCGCGCCCACCGGTGCGATGATATCCCGGCCGTGAAAGGTTTGACTGACGGTATCCAAAAAGAAATTCGAATTCGTCAGGCGAACCAGGCAAGCGGCAATGTTTTCGTTGAATAAAAGAGTCAGTGCCCCGTTATCCGGCGCAATAAAATATTGTTTTTTCATTTCCATAGCCAGCAGGGCACGCCCCGTGCCGACGCCGGGATCCACAACCAGTAAATGGACACTGCCGGCTGGAAAATAGCGGTAGGCGGTGTGAATCGCAAAGGCAGCCTGCACGATATCCTGCCGGTCGATCTGGTGGGTGATGTCGACAATGGTGGCCGCGGGATTGATGGATAAAATAACCCCTTTCATCAGCCCGACATACTCGTCCCGGCTGCCGAAATCAGTGATAAGTGTGATGATTGACATGTGTGAAAAACCGTTCCGGGTTCCGGGTTCAAGGGTTCAAAGTTGAAAAGCGAACCGCAGAATATCGAACCGCAGAATTTCGAAGGATGGTTTCGCATTGCTCAGTCCATTTATAAAAAAGACAGAATACCTTACTTCGACATTCGATATTCAGTATTCGATATTCTGCGGTTCGCTTTACCCTGATTCTGCTGTCCATAGGTCGCATTTCCAGCCTGGTCCGCTGTTCAACCTTGAACCTCTGAACCTCGTTAGCTGAACATCTTCGTCTGGACCTTAAACCCCAGATGCCGGAAGGAAGCCTCGGATGCTTTTCGGCCGGAGGATGTGCGCGTAATGAAACCGATTTTCAACAGATAAGGTTCGATAATATCCACCAGGGTGTCGGACTCCTCCTGCAGGGTTGCCGCAATGGCTTCGATTCCCACCGGTCCGCCGTGATAAAACTTGATGATGGTATTGAGGTAACGGCGATCCAGGTCGGTCAGCCCCTTTTCATCAACCCCTTCCAACTCCAATGCCGCGCTGACCGTTTCGATGGTGATGTTGCCGTCTGCTCTAACCTGGCTGTAATCCCGCACCCGTTTCAGGAGTCGATTTACGATACGCGGGGTTCCCCGCGACCGTTGGGCAAGTTCGACGGCGGCTTCGTCCCCAATGGCAATTCCGAGCAGTGCCGCCGAACGTTTGGTAATTTTAACCAAATCGGACTCGGCGTAAAAATCCAGGCTGCGAAAAATACCGAAGCGGTCCCGCAGCGGTGCCGTCAGCAGGCCCACCCGGGTGGTGGCACCGACCAGGGCAAAGCGCTTTAATTGAAAGCGGTGACTGCGGGCATGCACGCCCTTATCGAAAACAAAATCAATGGCAAAATCTTCCATCGCCGGATAGAGAAATTCCTCGACGGCCTTGGGGATGCGATGGATTTCATCGATAAACAGAATATCGCCGCTTTCAAGATGGGTCAGCAACCCGATCAGATCGCCGCCTTTCTCCAGCGCAGGCCCGGAGGTAACGGTTAAATTTCCCCCCATCTCGTTGGCAACGATATGGGCCAGGGTGGTTTTACCGAGACCGGGCGGGCCATGCAAAAGGACGTGATCAATGGGTTCATGGCGCTGCATGGAGGCTTCAATGGCAATCTTGAGGGTTTCTACCACATCAGCCTGCCCCACGTAATCGGATAGGTATTCCGGGCGCAGTGATAATATTTCCGGTTCCTGATCATCCGGCAGCGGCTCACCGGATACGATCCCCTGCTTATCGGAAGAAAATGAAAAGACGTCATCGGACATGGTGCATCACTGATTGTTATTCGTTACTATTATATTGTTATTAGCGTTAATGATGAAATTACAATTTTAATTAAAGAATTTGACTGACGATCATAACACTTGGATCGAATATAGCAATTTAACCATAGGTATTTTTTGCAGGTCCTGGATGCCTAGTGGCGAGTTCGGCCTCTGCCTATCGCAAATGCGGTTCCGCTAATCGATTGCCAGCTTTGAAATCATGGGCAAGCTGACTTCGAATATTACAATTTAACTCAATTTCCTCCTCCCCCATCCGCTCCCCCTTATACACTTCATCAAACAACTCTTCGGCCGTGGTGATCGAATCATTGCGCTTCATGGCCTTGGCAATCATCTTTTTGGCATCGGCCGGTTTGTGGCCGAGTTGTTTGATCATCACGTCCAGCACCTGCTTGGAAAAATCATCAATCAGGGGAATTTCCTGGTGCTCTGAGGGCGGATCAAGGCAAATTTGCCCATTTTACCGGCCAGGGTGGCGATGATCTTTTGTGCGGTTCGGCGGCCGATGCCTTTTAGCTGGGTGAGCCCGGTGATGTCGCCGGATTCGATGGCCGTTGCAATTTCTCTGATCGGCTCGTTTAGGGCCTTGACGGCTTTAAGCGGCCCGATATCCTCAACTGAAATAAAATATTGAAAAAATTCCTTTTCGACTTCAAGATTGAAACCGATTAGAACGGGCTTCGGTTGCCGCTCGGTTTGCTGAAAAAAAATGTATAGCGATATATCTTCCCCAACACTTTTATTTTGGAGAGATTTCATTACAATAGCCGGAAGCAGCACTTCATAACCAATCTGGTTAGCCAGCAGCAGGACGCGTTCTTCCTCTTTTTTTAACAACTTCCCTTCAAGATACCCGATCACAATTCAATTCCCGTTGTACGATAATTTTTTTCATAATAGCGATAAAACCCGATAAGGGCAAGCCCCATGGCATCTGAAGCATGATAGGGCCTTATGGCAGATGGGTGGCTTAATCGGTGCCGTACGGCCCTTTCCAGTTGCATTTTACTGGCATTGCCGTTTCCGGTCAAAACCTGTTTCGCCTCCCGCACGGGAACCTCAGCCGAAGACACCCCTGCCTGCCAACCGGCAAGCAGCACGACCCCGGTCACCTGCCCCAGGGTTATCCCGGACTTGGGGTATTTGGACAGAGAAAACACATCTTCAACGACCATTAGGTCGGGCTTTTCATCTTTTAAGATTTGAAGAAGTTTGCAATAGATATGATCGAGACGGTTTGGCAAAGAATTGCTTTTGAGGGTGTTAATGCTACCAAACGAATAGCCTGGACATTGTGACCATTTCCTCTAACGATTCCGACACCGGTTGCCGCAAGGCCAGGATCTATACCGATGATTGTTATCATTGCGCCGCTTAAATTATTTTAAGTCTTTCAGTTTATCTTTAGCAATTTTGGCTTCGTTTGTATTGAGGATACGTTTTGATCAGCTCTTGAAGAATTAGTGCGCGAATTGGCTTTATCTCCCAAATTTAAAAAGGCGAAACCCTGCTTTAGAAGAGAAGCCGGAACCTTATTGCCTTTGGGATAATTCTCGATCACTTTCTGATACTCTAGAATGGCTTTTTCATACCATTTTTCACGATAATATATTTCACCGATCCAGAACTGGGCATTATCGGCGCGCTCCGATTTGGGATAACGCTCGATGAGCTCCTTGAACTTATTGCGGGCGGCATCGGAGTCTCCCTGGTCAAAAGCCTGTTTTGCCTGCCGGTAAATCTCATCTTCGTCAAGTTCTTTGGGAGCCTGGGGCAGCGGTACGATTTTGGCCTGGGTTTTTTCGGTTGGGGCGTGTCGGGTTGGCTGTTTCAAAATTCAGATATTGTTCAATTCGACCAATGCGCTCCGCGTTCATTCTGGCCGAGTCTGCCACCTGGTCCAGCCGCGCCTGTTTGCTGCCGGTCGACTCAGCTTCTTTTTGTTTTTGGCGCCCGACAGAAAATTCAAGCTCCTCGATTCTGCCGGTTAAGGTACGGATTTCTTCATTGAGCGCAGCGATCTGCTGGCGCAAAGTGGCTGCCTGATGCCGCAGGGCCTGTTCCTCACTCTCACGGCCTTGCAAATCACTTTTTAACGCCGCGCTCTTTTTACGGGTTTCGGCATTGTGCACTTCCAGTTCGGATAAGCGATTGTCGATGGACGCAACCTTATCCTGGCTGACACATCCGGCCACGATAAATAAACTAACTAAAATTGATACGACCGCTGGTTTTATAGCAGGTATATTCATGGCAGTAAAATCCAAGGTAATTTGCTTGACCAAAAAATTACCCGCCGGTGAGGGCGGGCTTTCGTTGATACGACAGCAGGTGCCGAAAAAACGGCACCTGCTGCTTATCGGAACTATGGGCTGTAGCCCTATTTTAGCTACCCGCAAGATTAACCGCGGTTTAATCGTACGGCAAAAAATGCCCGGCTAATTGACCACAAAGTGATCGCGCCTGTTTTTGGCCCAGGCTTCTTCCGTATGTCTGGGATCGACGGGTCTTTCCTCGCCATAGCTGATGGTTGTCAGGCGCATGGGATCAATTCCCAGGTCGACCAGAAAGGCTTTGGCACTTTCAGCCCGCCGATCACCCAAGGCAAGATTGTATTCATTCGTACCACGCTCATCACAATTGCCCTCGATGGTCACCGTGGCATCAGGATTTTCGCGCAGCCATTCGGCTTTGCGCAGCAGGTTGTCCTGGGCGGCGGGGGTCAGGGTGGATTTATCGAAAGCGAAATAAATGTCTTCCTGCATCACCACATCAGACACCTTGTAAATGACGACCTCCTCTTTCTCTTCGGGTACGACAACTTCTTCTTTCTCTTCAACCATCGGCTCCGGCGTTGCATCAACCACTTTTTTCTGACATGAAACCGAAAACAACAATCCCGGAATTACAACCAACAGGGCCAAATACATCCATCTCTTCTTTTGCATTTTTTCCTCCTTTCACATTCGGAAAATCTAGTTATTGAAATCGTTCATAGACCATTTTGGGTTCGTCTGCTCGCCTTTCAGTATAAGCAATCGGCGTTGATCGGTTCCAAACGCAGTCATCACATATATCCGAAAGGGGCCTTCACGATTGGAGCTAAACACGATCATACTGCCGTCAGGTGACCATGATGGCGATTCATTGTCGCCTGATTCGTGGGTTAATTGAAGTGGTTCAAAACCTTCGACATCAATTACAAAAATATTGTGCCGGCCGTCAACCAGTGATGCATAAGCGATTTTATCACCTTGCGGAGACCAGTTTGGCTGGGTGTTATAATTACCATTATAGGTTAAGCGCCTGGCCTTTTCCGTGACCAGATCCTTGATGTATATCTGTGGATTTCCCGACCGCGATAGAAACAAATGCAATTTTTTTGCCGTCCGGTGACCAAGTGGGAGATATATCGCTGCCCTGCATCCTTGTTAATCTTTTAATAATTTTCCCGCTTCCAGTCAATAGATAAATTTCCTGATCGCCTGAAAAGGAAAGTGCCGCGGCCAGCTCAAATTTTCCCGGAACCCACGCCGGCGTGATATTGATGCCCTTTTCGGCGACTGATACTTCCTGCATTTCGGCCAGGTTTTTTATAAAAAGATCGGGCTTGCCCTCCTTGTAAGAGGTATAGGCCAGATATCTTCCGTCCGAAGACCAGGCCGGAAACAAAGTAATCTCGAATGGTTGCGGGTGACCTGCTGAGGATTATAACCATCAAACTCGCAGCTGTAAATCTCTTTATTGCCACTGCCGGTGGAGACAAAGGCAATTTTACTACCAAACATGCCCTTGTGCCCGGTGAGATATTGAATCACTTCACTGCAGAACCGGATGTATTATTTTGCGCTGATCGTCCGGCCGGCCGGCATATTTTTTACCCAGGATGCGCTTGTCTTTGAAGGTGTCAAACAGGCGCAGCTCCACAGCGAGTTTTCCGTCGCGAACCTCGAAAAGACCGGTAATCAGCAATTCGGCGCCGATAACCGTCCAATTGGCGAAATTGATCTGAGGGGTTAGAACGCCATCCTTGGCCGGATCGAACAGAAAAGCTTCCGGGTCCAGTATTTTAAAGTAACCGGTAAATGCCAGGCTGGACGCCAGCAATTGAGCCGCGGATTCTGACAATCGATTTTCTTCCTCGCTGCCCGTCACATTTTTAAATCGCGGGACCGCCAGCGGGATTTTTCTTAAAAAAGGATTGCTGATATCAATATATTCATATTGATCCGCGTCGCTTTGAGCCAAACAAAACACCGGACCCATAAGTATCAACCCTAGCGCGACAAAAACAATGCGTCTCGAAAAACCTACGATCATTATGAATTCCTTGCTCTCCTGGTAACCGGGCGACTAAATTTAATTATAGTATCACATGTGGGCCTGTTATGCCCTGCTTTTCTCATTGCAGTCAATAAAAAAATTTTATTGTTATTTTAAGCCTTCCGGCGTAAATCTGACGGCTACCGTCACATATGGTAGATTTATCCCGGCCGGATGCGGCGAAACCGGACTGGCCTTGACTATGGCCCGGTATACCGATTCATCCAAATATGAATTGCCCGAGTGCTTGGTAAATTCGATGTCGGTTAATTCCCCGTTCGGCAGAACCTTGAAAACCACCTTGGTTTGCAGCATTTTGTCGTTGCCGGCCAGCTGTTGGGAAAAAGCCCAGTGCCTTTCAACCTGAAAGGCAACTTCAATTTTATATAAATCGGCAATCTCAAGCGCCCGCCGGCCGCCGGATCCGGTTGCGCCCGGGATGCCGCTGCCCGCTGCACCCTTCATTGCTGAGGCTTCCTGACCGGGCTGGGAAGCGGCGGCTTCGCTTTGCGCCACTTTCTTTTTCAATCGAGCAATGGCCTGCCTGACGGAATCCGGTTGTAATTTTTCAACGTTTTGCTGGACATCGGACAGCGCTTGATTAATCATTTTTGGTCGATTTTGAGTTTTTTTCTTGAGGGACTTCTTAACCTTGGGTTTCTGCTGTTTAGGAGCCAATGAAACCGTTTTAGCGGGTTTTGGTGAAACCGGCACGGGTTCAGGGGGCGGGGTGTCAATGATTGCCGCCTTTGGAGCCGGCTTGATCTCTTTTTTCGGGACGGCAACGGTTTTGGCAACCGGCGCGGGGACCGGTGAAGTTGCAGGTCCCACCGCCTGCGGGGGGCCGGGTAATGATACTAAGCTGACATGAATCGCCCCCTGCCCCACCCTAGGTCGGGGACTAAACTCAGGCATAAATACCACGGATCCAATGAAAATCAGATGAATTACAAGGGAAATCCCAAAATAAAACACCATGGTACGGGATTCAATTCCCGTTCCCATTGGATACGCAGGAGCATATGGTCTTTTTTTCATCAGTTTTTCGTTTTTTGCGCGTTGCGTATCTTTTCGATAACCGCCGGTTCGGTGATCATGCCCAGTTGCTCGACACCGGCAGCTTTAATTTCGGCCATCACCTGCACAACGATGCCATAGGGAATATTCTTGTCGGCTTTCAGATAAACATCCCGATCGCTGCGACCCTGCAAAATTTTCAGCAGTTTTTCACGCAGAAACTCAACGGTTACCTCAAAATCGTTGATATAAACCTGTTGGTCTTCATTGATCGTGATGACCAGATGTTCCTTTTCGGAATCAAGCGGTTTGGCTGTCGCCTCAGGCAAATCAACATTCAGCCCCTGAATCATCATTGGTGCGGTGACCATAAAAATGATTAAGAGCACCAGCATGACATCCACCAGGGGTGTCACGTTAATCTCGGACATCAGTTCGCTGTGCTTCCCGCCGGAAGTCATGATTTTCTCCTCTCAATCCGCAAAATATCCCGCTCGATGATGTTTAAAAAGTCGGCGGCAAAGCTGTGCAGCTCGGTTTCAACAATCCGGATTTTATTCGTGAAAAAATTAAAGGCGATGACAGCCGGTATGGCTGCAGCCAGACCCGCGGCGGTTGCCACCAGAGCCTCGGAAATACCGGGTGCGACAACCGCCAGACTGGCAGAGCCCCGCTGGCCGATACCGCTAAATGAGTTCATGATACCCCAGACGGTTCCGAACAATCCGATAAATGGCGCCGTATTGCCGGTGGTTGCCAGAAAGGGTACCATCTGGGTCATGCGGGTCATTTCCGTATTGGTCGCTCGGCGCAAGGCCCGTTTAACATTGTCCATTCCGACAAATTTAGTATTGAAAGCGAGATTATTGCCGGGATTATCGGAAGATTTCGCTTCGACGGGTGGGCCGGTCTGGCTCGTTTTTTTCAGCTCCAGGTAACCGATGCGAAAAATTCTGGCCAATGGGCTGCCGTGGAGCTGCTTGGCTTTTGCAAAGGCATTTGATAAATCACGACTCTTCCAAAAAAATTCCGTAAACTCGATGGATTGTTTATATGATCTCTTAATATATCGATATTTAACGATAATTATTGCCCATGAGGTTATCGAAAAAAACAACAGTAACAGCAAAACGAGTTGAACCACAATACCGGCATTACTGATCATATGGATCAGATCAATCTCAGGAAGCGTCATGGAGGTCTCCGTATTCTATCTGAATTATTTGAAATTTCGGTTTTTGGAATTTCTAAGATACTATGGCCGTCATTTGTAATAACTTTCTGTTTTAACTATTATTAGTTATATGAAATTGGATAAAGTGTCAACATATTTGGATGTTGAGACCTTCGCGGCAACTTTTAACTTGCCTTCGGCAGCGGTGGCAATTAAGAAGGAATCCCGTTAGAGCAAATGAACATTCCGACTTCCGTCGAATCGATCGAATTGAAAGGAAATTATGAAAAAAATCGCAAATCTATTGTTTGAGGCCAAAATATTAAAAGAAATTCCCCGTTCCGGTTACCATTTTCTGGGTGCCGGCCAAGAATCGGTGGCGGAGCATTCTTTTAGCACGGCGTTTATTGCGTATGTGATGTCCCAGCTGGAACCCGAAGTCGATGCGCTGAAACTGATCAGCATGTGTTTGATCCATGATCTTCCCGAAGCTCGGGTTGGCGATTTGAACACGGTTCATAAACAATACGTCACTGCCGATGAGACTAAAGCACTTGAAGATGCAACCCGGGGGCTGGCTTTTGGCCGGAATATGAAAAGCCTGATACAGGAATATAACGAAGCGCTATCAAAAGAAGCCAGGCTGGCGCATGACGCCGATCAACTGGCTTTGATCCTCGAGTTAAAAGATTTAATGGATGTCGGATATAAACCGCCGCACAGCTGGATCGATAACGTGATCAGCCGGGTTAAAACCAAAGTCGGCAAAAAAATCGTGCGCGCCGTTATGCAGACCCAGCGGGATAGTTGGTGGCTCACAATAACGACATGATCCCTTGGCGGAGTTGGATAAATAATTGAAATTTGGTGCTTGAGATTTGGAATTTTATTGAAATAATATTCCGACAAATAAAGCTGGTGTAAAAATCACCTTGGCGTTACCCGATCTTAACAACAAATTTATTGACAGTCGGCCAAAAAATCAATAAGTATAGAACCTTTTTTCCACCTAATCGGGTTACTCAACGCAAAAGCCGGAGGAAACAATGAATTGGTTGAAGCAAACCCTGTGGTCCTCCATCGGCAAAAAGCTGATGATGGCCATCACCGGTCTCTCGTTCTGTGCATTTCTGGTCGGGCATCTTGCCGGTAATCTGACGCTATATGCCGGCCAAGATGCATTCAATTCCTATGCCGAACATCTGCATTCATTAGGCCCCTTGATCACAGCCGCAGAATTGGGACTTCTGGTTTGCGCCGTCATCCACATTGTTACCGGTCTGGCCCTGTTTTACCAGAATTTCACCGCTCGGGGCGGTCGTTATGCCGTCAACAAAAAAGGCGGCGGAAGGACAATCGGCTCCGCCACTATGCCCTATAGCGGGGTCCTGTTGCTGGTGTTTGTCGTTGTGCATCTGATTAACTTTCACTTTGTGGACAAAAGCAATGCAACCATCTTTCAAATCGTATCGGAAAAATTTGCCAATCCGCTGTGGGTCATTTTCTATGTTGCTGCAATGATAGTCGCTGCCGTGCACGTCAGCCATGGGTTTTGGAGCGCCTTTCAGTCAATCGGCGCCAATCACCCGAGGTATATGCCGGCTATCATGGTTTTCAGCGTATTATTCAGCCTGGCCATTGCCGTCGGTTTCGGATTGCTGCCGATTTACATCTCCGTTGCGGGTTAGAAAGGAACTACTATGTCGCTTGATGCTAAAATTCCCGGAGGCCCTCTGGCACAAAAATGGGACAGACACCGTTTTGAATTGAAGCTGGTCAATCCGGCCAACAAGAGAAAGTTTGAGGTTATTGTGGTCGGCACCGGCCTGGCCGGCGGTTCTGCCTCGGCCACCCTGGCCGAACTGGGCTATGATGTCAAAACATTCTGTATCCAGGACACCCCGCGCCGCGCTCACAGCATCGCCGCCCAGGGCGGAATCAATGCCGCCAAAAATTATCCGAATGACGGTGACAGCATTTGGCGCCTTTTTTACGATACCGTCAAAGGTGGAGATTTTAGATCCCGCGAAGCCAATGTGTATCGCCTGGCCCAGCTGAGCAATAATATAATCGATCACTGCGTGGCCCAGGGAATTCCGTTTGCGCGGGATTACGGCGGTTTGCTGGCCAACCGCTCATTTGGCGGGGCCCAGGTTTCCCGCACCTTTTACGCCCGGGGACAGACAGGACAACAACTGCTGCTGGGCGCCTACAGTGCATTGTCACGCCAGATCGGCGCCGGCAAGGTTAATATTTTTGAACGTCGTGAGATGCTGGATCTGGTGGTTGTCAATGGCCAGGCGCGCGGAATCATTGTCCGCAATCTGATCAGCGGTGAAGTTGAGCGCCATGAGGCCCACGCCGTCGTTCTGTGCACGGGCGGCTACGGTAATGTATTTTTCCTTTCCACCAATGCCATGGCCTCCAATGTGACCGCCGCTTACCGGGCCTATAAACGGGGCGCCTTTTTTGCCAATCCATGCTTTACCCAGATCCACCCCACCTGCATTCCGGTGCACGGCACCTATCAGTCCAAATTGACCCTGATGAGCGAAAGCCTGCGCAACGACGGCCGGGTCTGGGTGCCCAAAAACCCCGGCGATAAAAGATCGCCCCAGGAGATACCGGAAACGGAGCGCAACTATTTTCTGGAAGAAAAGTATCCCAGTTTCGGCAACCTGGTCCCGCGTGATGTCGCTTCCCGCAATGCCAAAGAACAATGCGATATGGGCAAAGGGGTCGGCGCTACCGGCCTGGCGGTTTACCTGGATTTTGAAGACGCCATTCAGCGGGACAGCCAGGCCGTGATTGAAAAAAAATACGGCAATCTTTTTCAGATGTATCAAAAGATCACCGGCGAGAACCCCTACCAGACTCCCATGCGGATCTACCCGGCCGTTCACTACACTATGGGCGGACTCTGGGTGGATTACAATCTAATGAGCTCCGTCGACGGTCTGTTTGTCATGGGTGAGGCCAATTTTTCAGACCATGGCGCCAATCGCCTGGGCGCCAGCGCGCTGATGCAGGGCCTGGCGGACGGTTATTTTATTATACCCTACACCGTGGGCGGGTATCTGGCCGGAACCCAGTTGCCGGAAGTCACCACCGACCACCCGGCGTTTAAGGATGCGGAACATGTGGCCCGGTCCCGCCTTGATACGCTGCTTGCCATAAACGGCAAACGCACCGTCGATGACTTTCACAAGCAACTGGGCCTGATCCTGTGGGAATACTGCGGTATGGCCCGCAACAATCAAGGCCTTGAAAAGGCGCGTCATCTCGTGCAGCAGCTGCGCGCTGAATTCTGGGAAAATGTGACCGTTCCCGGATCCGCCCAAGACTTCAACCAGAGCCTTGAAAGGGCCGGTCGGGTAGCGGATTTCCTTGAATTTGGTGAACTCATGATCATCGATGCCCTCGCGCGCCAGGAATCCTGCGGTGGACATTTTAACGAAGCCTTTCAAACCAAAGGCCACGAAGCCAAACGCGACGACGAAAATTTCTGCCACGTCGCGGCCTGGGAATTTAGCGGTGATGACAGCCAACCGCAATTGCATAAAGAACAGCTGGTTTTCGAGAATGTGGAATTAACCCAAAGGAGTTACAAGTGACAAAGACGATCAGTTTAACATTGAAAATCTGGCGTCAAAGTTCGCCTGATAGTAAAGGAAAACTTGAAACTCATCAGACCGGTGACATTTCAACCGATATGTCATTTCTTGAAATGCTCGACGTGATCAATGAAAAATTGACCCTGGAGGGCAAAGACCCCATCGCCTTTGATCATGACTGCCGTGAAGGTATTTGCGGCATGTGCGGTGCGGTGGTCAACGGACGACCCCACGGGCCGGAAAAAGGCACGACCCTGTGCCAGCTGCACATGCGGCATTTTGCGGACGGGGACACCATTGTTATCGAACCCTGGCGCGCCAAAGCCTTTCCCATTATCAAGGATCTGGTGGTGGATCGCGCTGCTTTCGACACCATTATTCAGGCCGGTGGATTTATCTCGGCCAACACCGGCGGCGCCCAGGATGCCAATGCGCTGCCGGTTCCCCAGGCCAATGCCGAAAAAGCCATGGATGCCGCCGCCTGTATCGGCTGCGGTGCCTGCGTGGCGGCTTGCCCCAACGCAGCGGCTATGCTCTTTACCGGTGCCAAGATATCCCACCTGGCTCTATTGCCCCAGGGACGGCCGGAAGCCGCCCAACGGGCCATCAAAATGCTGCGCACCATGGATGCGTTGGGGTTCGGCAATTGCACCAATGAAAGAGAGTGTGAAGCCGAATGCCCCAAGGAAATTTCCATCGTCAACATTGCCCGCATGAACCGCGAATTTCTCAAGGCCAGCTTTATTTCCGATGAAAAATGATGCTTGATGATGCTTTCTAAACAACAGAAAGCATCATATAATCTTCAATTCCTTTCCGCCAGGATCATCTCAATGTCCCGGGCGAAATCCAGCAGGTTGAAGGGCTTGGAAAAAATATGGTTAAAGCCCAGTTCGACGACCTCAGCCAACTTGGGGTGATTGGGGTGACCGGTAGTGATAATGACTTTCATATCCGACAATTTAGGCTCGCTGCGAATACTGCGGCACACCTCCAGGCCATCCATTTCGGGCATAAAAATGTCTAAAATGAGAAGATCCGGGCGGTAGGTTCCGAGCTTGATCGAGGCCTCGATGCCGTTGGAGGCCTCTTCCACCAGGTACTGATGATTGAAAGTCAGCGCTTCGATCAGCATTTTGCGAATCGCGATATCGTCATCGACCACCAGAATCCGTGCCGCTTCACGTTTTAACAGGGTGGGTAAATATACCGTAAATGAGGTGCCCTGACCCGATCGGGTATCGAAGGAAATTTCACCTTGATGCGCTTTTACCAGGGAGTAGGTCACGGAAAGCCCGAGACCGGTGCCCCCCTCGTTGTGTTTATCGGTTACAAACGGCAGAAAAATCTTATCGGCAATTGCGGCTGAAATGCCTTGCCCGTTATCTTCAATTTTAATGAAGACCCGTCCGTCTTTGACCTGGAAACCCGTCGTAATTTCGATCTCTCCCCGCTTGTGATCAATGGCCTGGACGGCATTGATGAGTATATTCAGGATAATCTGCTCAATACTTTGAAGATTGCCTTCAATGCGCGGCAGGTTGTCTGCCAGGTTGAGGTTGACCTGAACGGACGATGTCCTGAGAGTCGTTTTGGCCAACCGCATGGCATTGTTTACCGCGCTGTTGACCTGCAGCGGTGCCTTCTCGGCGACGTTGGATTGCTTTGAAAAATTTTTCAGATCGGATACGGTTTTGGCCACGCGATGGACTGCCAATTCCATATCCGTCACGAGTTGAACCAGATTGTCTTCTAAAAAATCATAGGCAAAACCACCGAATTTTAGCTGCGGTTCAATCTGTTTGTGTTCGATCAGAATCGGCAGAAAATCGACCCAGATTTTTTTTAGCAGCGGAATATTATACATAATCAAATTGAGCGGATTATTTATTTCATGGGCCACCCCGGCTACCAACGTCCCGAGAGTCTCCATTTTTTGGGCCTGCTGCAGCTGCTGCTGGCTTTCGCTCAATGCCTGATGGTCAAGCCGCCGGCGGGCCTCCAGCTGTTCTACCTGCTGTCGCAGTCCGGCCAATTCTTCGATGAGCTGTTCCCGGTTTTTGTGTTGGTCGATCATCGAAATTAAATCTTCCAGTTTTTCAATATCATTTGCTTTACAAATCCTACCAGCGTATCAACGGCAACATCGGTCTGAATGCCGGGACATGAGTCGGCCATGATCAGCCAGTTGGCGGGATCAATCAAAATGCTTTCGAGAAAAGGCCACTTGCGGCACATCAGTGGCTTCACCGGATGAATGGTGCAGAGCCGGTCCCAGAAAATGCAGTAACCATCTTCACGTTGCGTCAGCACCGGCCGGTTGCCGGAAAGGCGGCAATATTGATCGACAAATTTTTGGGGGGCCGAGCCGATAAAACAAGAAATGCGATCGATATCGCGGTTGGATAGATAGGTGCCGCCATAACCTTGGCAGCACGCACCGCATTTTCGGCATTTAAACAGCGCGTCGGAAGGCAGGGCGTCAGATGGCATGACGAGTCTCCAGAGCCTCTTTTCAAGGTAACCTGATCCACGTATTTGAGATCGCCACCCATGGGAACACCCGATGCAATCCGGGTGACTTTTATGGGATACTTTTCCAGAACCTGGGCGATATATGAAGCGGTAGCCTCACCTTCAACATTGGTGCTGGTCGCCAACACAATCTCCTTGACCTGATCTTGGCCGATTCTGGCAACCAGTTCCCGAATCCGGATGTCCTCGGGGCCGATACCATTCATGGGAGAAAGTGTGCCGGACAGGATGTGATATAAACCGCGAAACGCACCTGATTTTTCGACAGCAACCATGTCCGCCGGCTGCTCAACGACACATAAATAAGACGAATCTCTGGCCGGATCACCGCACAAACCGCACAGTTCGCCGTCACTTAAAGCAAAACACCGGCTGCAAAATCTAACCTTGTCTTTGACATTCAAGATACTATTTGCCAGTTGTTCGGCTTCCTGACGCGATCCACGAAGCAGGTGCAAAGCCAGGCGTTCAGCCGTTTTCTCTCCGATGCCCGGCAGTTTGGCGATATTATTTATCAGTTTCTGGATCGAAGCTGGATAGTAGCTCATAAGTATATGCCTAAAATGACTAAAATTTAAAAGCTATATAGGTCTTATAGGTTTTATAGGCCCTATATCTTATAGGGCCAATAGGTCCTATAAATAATTAATGGAAAATTTCCTCAATTCACCATTCGACCTTCGTTATTCGTCATTGCATTAAGTTAACCCCGGGATATTCAGCCCACCAGTCAGTTTGCCCATTTCGGAACTGACCATCTCCTGGGCTTTTGCCAGGGCGTCGTTAACCGCAGCCAGAACCAGATCCTGGAGCATTTCAACGTCATCCGGATCGACGACTTCATCTTCAATTTTAATCGATACAATCTGCTGGCGGCCGTTGGCAACGACGGTTACCATCCCCCCGCCGGAACTCGATTCGACTGTCTTATCAGCCAGTTCTTCCTGTAGTTTCATCATTTGAGATTGAAGCTTTTGAGCTTGCTTCATCATATTTCCCATGCCTTTCATAAATAAACCTCCTGTCTACAATATTTTCACATCAACCAGTTTACCGTCAAAAATTTCAATGGCATCGGCCACCAGGGGGTGGCTGATTGCCTTTTGCTTCATTTGATTATCTTTTTTTTTTTTTGATTCTTATTTTCGGCTGAACCGCTGACTTTAAATTGAATCTCATGGCGGCTGCCCAGGATATCCTCACAGACCTGTTTTAAAACCACCATATTTTTATCCCGCTGAATCATATTTAAGGTAAACCCGTTGCCGGGAACCTCGATCTCAAGGATTTGACCCGTTGGTATGCTAATTTGGCATTTTGCCAGATTGGCTGCCAGGGATGGATTTTGGCGGGCAACGGTCTCGATGATTTGCGGCCCTCGGTCGGCCGGGTTTCCCGCCGGCACCTGGGTTGAAGCGCCGGCATCGGATTCGCCTGCAGTCCTCTCCGGCCCTCCTTTTGATATGGCTGTGGAAGGCTGCCCAGGGGGATGAATCGGGACGGCCGCTGCTAAATTGGGAGGCTCCGGCGCGGCCGCTGTATTTTCCGGACACTGACCGGCAGCGAGCATATCCTGCCGAAGATCATCGAGTTTGTCGATTAAAATGTCTATGGGCAACACCGGCCCAGCCTGCAGCAGCCTGATCAGGGCCATTTCCAGGGCCAATTTCGGTTGCGGCGAAAGCCTGACGGCCGCCTCTTCTCTAAACAGCAGATCAAAAGTCTGATTGATGGCAGCGGCTGAAATCTGTTTGGCCTGTTTGACTAACTGCGCTATCTCGCCGGCTGGAAGATCGATCAATTTATCCACTTTACGGCCCAGGGCGGCAACCAGCAGGTTTCGGAAATGTTCCAGCAGATCCGCGTAGAGCTTTTTCATATCATGTCCGCGATCATAAATATCATCCAGAACATCAAGAACTGCCGGTATATCAGCCTTCAAAATCGCTGCTGCAAGATCATAAATCAGCTTGCGGTCAATGACACCGAGCAGGTCCAATACTTGTTCATGAGTCAACGAGCCCTGGGTGCAGGTCATGATCTGATCGAGCAAACTCAAAGCATCCCGCATGCTGCCGCCTGCCTCCCGGGCAATCAGTCCCAGGCTTTGATCACCGATCTCGAAACCCTCCTGGCGACAGATCCAGGCCAAATGTTTTGTAATAGCGTCTAAATTAATGCGCCTGAAATCATGGCGCTGACAGCGGGAAAGAATTGTTATCGGAATTTTATGCGGCTCGGTGGTGGCAAACATGAACAGAACATGGGCGGGTGGTTCTTCCAGCGTCTTCAACAAGGCGTTGAAAGCGGCCATACTGAGCATGTGAACTTCGTCGATGATATAAATTTTTAAAGCGCTGTGGGCGGGCATGTATTTGATATTTTCCCGCAGCTCCCGCACCTGATCGACGCTGTTATTGGAGGCACCGTCGATTTCAAAAACGTCGACGCCATGTCCCCCGGTAATCTCTTCGCACGACCTGCAAACATTGCACGGAACAGCGGTTGGACCCTGCTCGCAATTCATGGCCTTGGCCAATATACGGGCAACGGTTGTTTTACCCGTGCCGCGCGGACCGGAAAACAGGATCGCATGGGCGACTCGATCCGCCGAAATCGCATTGGTCAGCGTTCGAGTGATATGGGCCTGTTCGATAACCTGGTCAAAGGTTTGCGGACGGTACTTGCGTGCAAGAACAAGATAAGACATAAGGAAGTGCCTAAAATTAAAAATGCCTAAAATGCCTAAAATTAAAGAATGTAAAAATCTGTTTAAAATAGATAGAATGCCATAATTTTAGGCATTTTGAATTTTAGGCACTTTAGGCATTTCTTTTGATGATGGCGGAGAGAGAGGGATTCGAACCCTCGGTGCCGCTTTTGACAGCACACACGATTTCCAGTCGTGCTCCTTCAGCCAGCTCGGACATCTCTCCGCATTTGGGTTTAACAGCTGATTTGTTCAACACTAAGCGATAAACGAAAAAACTAACATCGTTAATCGGTCAAGTCGTGGCTGATTACTTTAAGACCGATTTTCTTAAGCAACCCTTAACCATTCAACTAACGATGGCGGAGAGGACAGGATTCGAACCTGCGGAAGGCGTAAACCCCCAACGGTTTTCGAGACCGCCGCTTTCAACCACTCAGCCACCTCTCCGGGTTGATCACCAAAAAATATTAAGTAGAACTCAATATACCTTTTACATCAAGCTGTCAACGACCATCTGAATCATCGGCCATTGAATTAAGCGCCTACTTTAAGACCTGCCCACCGGAAATGCAATATAAAAGATCGTAAGCGTTCAAAGGTTCACCCGCCTCTGGCCTGAAAAGCGGCCAGTCAAATCGAGAAAAAAACGACCATCGATCCATGGCGCTATTTTAGATTGTGGGAGCGGTTTTCAACCGCGATTTACTCGGTCGTACAAACATTTGCAATTGTAGTTTCATATGAGGGTTATCTTGGTTCATACGTAATCTGTCACCTATCTTTTCTCCGATGCTATTTTTCCCTCGCCGCCTGTCCACTGGCATCAGCCATCTGTCCCCAGGTCTGTGCCGTACCTTTCCGAATTCCGCATTCCCACTTCCCACTTCCGCATTCCCACTTCCGCATTCCCACCTCCCCCTTCCTCATTCTGTCTCCTGTCCTCTGACATCTGACATCGGCCCTAAGTCATCTAAAGTTCGAACATCTGCTGCACTTCAGCCGTGTAATCGCCGTTCTCATCGTATACGATTAGGGGTGGCGCAATTCTAAGCCCCGGTCGTCCGCCTTTTATGCCCTCGATCAGGATCAACCGGGCATCTGAATCCCGCTTTGAATGAATCATCCGCAGCATTTTGGGCTCAATCTGCTCATTTCGCATTTGCGCTAGTATATCGGTCGTCCGCTCGGCCGTAAAAATTGTTACAAACCGGCCGGCCGTGCGAAGCATACGCCGGGTGGTTTGCAGAACATCGACCAATCTGGCTTTTATTTCATGCCGTGCGACGGCCCGTTGTGCATCCGGGTTGATCCGGCCGGAGCCGGGTTTGTGATATGGCGGATTTGAAACAATCAGGTCAAACGGTCCCGAAGTCATTCTCAGGGTCAACAATTTCATATCCGTGCACAATACATTGATACGATCCCGCAGCTGATTTTGATGGACGTTGGTGTCAGCCAAATCGGCAAGTTCCCGCTGGACTTCAACGGCATATATTTTCAGATCGGAGCGGCGGCTGGCCATGATGAGCGAAATAATTCCGCAACCGGTGCCCAGATCAAGGACTTTTTGCTGCGCACGGGGCGTAGCATGATAGGCCAGCAAGACGGCATCAATGGAGAAACGATACCCGCGCCGGTTCTGCATCACCCGGATCCTGCCGTCGAAAAAAGTATCGGTGGTAAAGGAAGACATGAAAGTACATTGAAAATTGAAGATTGAAGAATGAATATTTAATGTTCGCCTTCGGCGGATCAATTGTTAAAATAAGGACGGAGCGAAGCGACTTCCTGAATTATTCATTTTTCAATATTCATTATTCATTTCCCAGCGGTCCAATCTTAAATTTGAGATCTTCAATCAGCGTTTTTCCCAAAGTGTCGTTTAATTTGGCAATCATCTCTTTTTTTAAAAACTGAAGCTGATGAATCCAGTTAGAACTGCTCACATGAACCAGCAGTATCCGGCCTTTAAATGCAGCCGGCCTAGCATTTTGGGCAATGACAGTGCCCACAATGTCATCCCAGATCTGCCAGACCTGCACCAGCTCGGCATCGGTCTCATGGCGGTACTTTTTTAGGACATCACCGATGATGCCGCCGATGTGAACGAATTTAGCTTTGTGTCTTTTTTTTCCCAAAATTAATCCGCCTGGTTTGACGTTAAGGTATATAGACCAGATTACAGAGAACGAATATGGCTTATCCGCAACTGGCATCGGTATTATTCAGGGCGGATTAATTAGCTTATGGCAACCGATTGGATTCATGTCAAGCAAAACAGGAATTGCGCGGACAAATCACAGCGATTATCGCTAAATGCTTTTTACTTGACTTGAATGGCCGGGTAACTTATTGTTTAGTGACAATTTAACAGCTAAACGAACGTTAACAAAAGGGGAACGGATACCTCGCATTCAGGGACGCTTGGCCTTGAACCGTTCTCTGTAAACTCCAGACAGGAAAGAGATTATGAGTTGGGATTGGGACAAACTGAAACAGCAGCAACATGGCCGGAGCGGTGGCGCTCCGCCGCAAGTGGATGAGATTCTGGACAGATTCAAAAAGTTCAAAATGCCCGGTGGCGGGCCGCTGGTAATTCTGATAATCGTTGTTATTTTGATCGGTTCCAGCACATTTTACACGGTCAAGCAGGATGAGGTCGGCATCGTCCAACTCTTCGGAAGGTACGTTCGCACTACCCAGCCGGGACTTAACTTTAAATTACCGATCGGCATTGAAAAGGTCACCAAGGTCAATGTCAAGAATATCCAAACCGAAGAGTTCGGCTTTACCTCAGCCAGAACGGATAGCCGATCACGATTTAAGACCGGTGGTGATAATGCCAATGTTTCACTGATGCTGACCGGGGACCTGAATGTCGCCCTGGTGCCCTGGATCGTTCAATACCGGGTTCAAAATCCTTACGACTATCTGTTTAAGGTTCGCGATGTTCGCCGGATCCTGACTGATATGTCGGAAGCGACCATGCGGCTGGTTGTCGGCGACCGCAGCATTGATGAAGTCATCAACAAACGGGATCAGATCGCCGTCGAAGCCAGGGGGCTGCTGCAAAGAGAACTTGACCAGGCCGAAACCGGTATCCATATCGTGACCATCGAAATGAAACGAACCAATGTTCCCGGCCCCGTGCAACCGTCCTGGAACGAGGTCAACCAGGCAACCCAGGAAAAGGAGCAAATGATTTATCAGGCCCGGGAAGAATACAACAAGGCCATTCCAGCCGCACGCGGCGAGGCGAACCGAACCATCAAAACAGCCGAAGGCTATGCCCTCAATCGCGTCAACCGCGCCCAAGGTGATGCCGCCAGATTTACGTCGATTTACCAAGAGTACGTTAAAGCCAAGGATGTGACCAAACGGCGAATGTACCTCGAAACACTGCGCGAGCTTTTCCCGAAACTGGGCCCGAAATATATTGTCGATGCTGATCAGAAAAATTTTCTGCCCTTACTCAACATGGCCAATCAGAGTGGTATTCAAAAATGAAAAATAAAGGAATAATAATTGTAATATTGGTTGTGGCGGCTGTACTGGTTTATAATGCAGCCTATATCGTCAACGAGACCGAACAGGTGGTGATCACCCAATTCGGTCGAATCATCGGGGAACCGATAAAGGATCCGGGGCTAAAATTTAAAATTCCCTTTATCCAGAAAGCCAATTATTTCGCCAAGAACTTATTGGACTGGGACGGTGATTCGGGTCAAATTCCGACCCTGGATAAAACATTTATCTGGGTCGATACGTTTGCCAGGTGGAAAATCGTCGATCCGATCAAGTTTTTTCAGACCGTCAACAACCGCTTTAGTGCCATCGGTAAGCTCAACGATATTATTGACCCGGCTGTCAGAAACTTTATAACCTCAAACAGCCTGATCGAAGCCGTACGCAAATCCAACCGCAAAATGGATATTGCCGATCTCGGTCCGGAGGGCAAGGCAAGACTATACGCAACCATTTCCACGGGCCGGGAAAAAATAACCGAAGGGATCCTGTTGCAGGCGCAGCCCAAATTGTCTCCTTTCGGCATCGAGCTGGTGGACATCAAAATAAAACGCATCAACTATGTCGAACAGGTCAGAAAATCCGTTTACGGCCGCATGATTGCCGAACGTAACCAGATCGCCGAGAAATTTCGGTCTGAGGGAAAGGGCGAAGCCCAGAAAATATTGGGTGATAAAGAAAGGGATCTGCAAGAGATAACATCCGAGGCGTATCGCACAGCCCAGGAAATCAAGGGTAAGGCCGATGCTGAAGCAACCATAATTTATGCCGAATCCTATGGCGCCGACCCCGATTTCTATTCATTTGTTCAAACCCTTGAGATTTACCGTGAGTCGTTAAACAACAGCAACACCTTAATACTTTCAACCGATTCAGAATTTCTAAAGTACCTCAAAGGGTACACTGAATAGACGGATGGCAGTCAGCCTTTGATTTTTGAAATATAAAGAAAAAGCACCGGAGCAGTGACAAGGTCCGGTGCTTTTATTTTGGTCCAGAAAAGATTGCCGGTATCATTATTTACCTTTCCTTCTCTGATGACGGGTCTTGGCCAATAGTTTTCTATGTTTGTGCTTTCTCATTTTTTTTCTGCGTTTTTTAACAACACTACCCAATTCATCACCTCCTTTGCTTCTAATTTATTTATCCGATTTGACTTAAGTCCGGTTTTACACCGCACCGCAAGCGGGCAGGCTTCAAACTATGCGCTTCACTCTGCCTCGGATCAGTTGGTTAAATCACCTGTAATCGATAACCTGTCTATCTAACATACCCGACAGGCCTGTGTCCACTTTTTTTTCAAATTTCAAATAAAGATTGCTGTATTCAAATCTGGAACATCGGGGGAGTCTATGCTATAATCATAGCTTAAATTTAGTCATTGGAAGAGCGGTGTCAAATTATCGTGTCCGTTGCTATCCAATCCGGCAATGTTAACCGACTAAAGGTCAATCTTGTCTATATTTTTGCAGCCGTGAAAGGTACCCATGGAAAGCAAATTACTGGTAAACAGCATCATCCTTGGCGGGGCTATATTTGTCGGAATAATTGTATTTTGGTATATTTTCGGGTATCTTAAAAAACGCGTCGCTGCGGATCAATCCAATCAGGGCTATTCAGCTGCCGCCAAAATTTCCTGGGAAGAAAAGCGCCGCCACCCAAGGATCGCGGTATCATGGCCGGCAGTACTTGAAAAGTCAGAGCAGCGCCAGGAGGTTCAGCTAAAGGACATCAGCCTTGGCGGCGCTTTTGTGATCTGCCGGGAGCCCTTGGCACTACAGGATCAATTTGAAGTCACTTTTATTTTGCCGAATCAGGAATCCTTGCAGCTTAACGCCGAAGTGGTCTGGTCCAATGTCAACATGCCCAAAGACAAGGTTGTCAATCGCGGCATGGGTATTAGATTTATAAAAAACGAAGAAAAGCAGCGTCAAACCCTGCAGGATGCCATTGCCGTTGTTTTAGAAAAAACCGGCGAAATCGATTTGAGGGTGAAGGGAAATAGTGGCACTCGACACGGTCAGACGGTCTGAAAAATGCACAAATTGAACCACTTCAGTCCCAAACAAATAAATATCGTCAATAATGCCGTGGCCATAGCTGAAGAGCTTGTCAGCAACGACTATAAGATGTCTGCCAGCCAGTGGCTCGGCCCGCGTTACGATGTCAAAACCCTGGCCGAGCTGAATCCGGCGGAAATTATTGACGGTCCCTTTGCTCAGATTATTCGCTACAAAGGTCGCCGCAAAAACACGTCATTGGGATCGGCAACTTATGATTTTTATAAAATCTGCCTGCAGGATCATACCATTCAGTCGACCCTCGAAAAGTCACCGGGCATCGAATTGTTTCCATTTTCGCTTTACATCATCACCCACGAGCTGATTCACATTGTCCGATTCGGTAAGTTTCTGCAAAGCTTTGAGGCTTCCGACCGCGAGCGCATGTTAGAGGAAAAGCGGGTTCATCAGCGAACCCATAAAATATTAAAACCGGTTCAGGTAAAAAATCTGGCCCATGTGCTGGAATTTTATAACGACTGGCACGTCCCGTATGAGGACCTGCGTGATCCTTAGCAAAAATAGATTCTTGACAAACCCATGTCTGCGACTATATATATCACAGGTTAAACCACAAGTTCGAATTTCATACTGATAGGCAGCCGAAAGCGTTCATTGTCGGCTGGCCGGCTGATAACGGGAGGTTTTTTAAGGATGCCGATTTATGAATATGAATGTACCAAATGCGGTAATGTTGAAGAAGCGCTGCAGAAGTTTTCAGATAAACCGTTGACCCGGTGCAGACACTGCAAAGGTAAACTCACCAAATTAGTTTCCCATAGCACATTTCACCTTAAAGGCAGCGGCTGGTATGTAACCGATTATGCCAATAAGTCCAAGGATTCTGCCAAGCCCTCTAAAAAGGAAACGCAAAGCAAGTCTGCCGAAAGCAAATCGTCGGATAGCGGAGCAGACAGCAAAAAAACCGCCGCCGATAAATCGGCCTGACGAAGCACCCCTGCCGCCCCCCGGCACCGATGTGAAAATAGGTTCAGATAAATCAACCATCTGCAATTCATGATACGCCACCAGGCCCTTGCACCTGACTGACGATGGGTTAAAGGGCCTGTTTTGATGGTATATTTCCTGCCATTTACCTTCACTCATGCGAGGCTGATGCGGCGCCTAGCGCCGGATGCCTGCCCCATGCTTGCCGAGCGTCAATTTTTGTCAAGATTTTTTAAAAATTTCGTACTCAATCTCTTTACAAACCCAAAAGGGTGATTATTATTTCAACCATTGAAAGCCTTTCCTAACAACTTAATATTATAAACATTTTTTGCAATTAAAAAACCAAATCGAAGGGGGGTGAATCAACAAACCGTCATTTGAGGCGACGGACTATAACCAGTGTGTTTTGTTTTTAAGCAATACGAGTCGATGAAGAAATTTTCATAATGTAAAAGGAGAAAGTAAACCATGAAATTGAGACCATTACAGGATCGAATTTTAGTCCAACGCGTCGAAGAGGAAACCACCACCAAAGGTGGCATTATCATCCCGGATACTGCGAAGGAAAAACCCGCCGAGGGAAAAGTTACGGCTGTCGGCAACGGCAAACTTGGTGAGGACGGCAAGAGAATTGCACTGGAAGTCAAAAAAGGCGACCGCATACTCTTCGGCAAATACTCAGGGACTGAAGTAAAAGTCGGTGGTGAAGAGTATTTGATCATGCGCGAAGAAGACGTGCTTGGAATAATCGATTAATTAGAACATATAGATTTTAGGGAGGAATATTTAAGATGTCTAAACTTATCAAATACGATATGAAAGCCCGGGAAGCAATGCTCAACGGGGTAAAAACGCTTGCTGACGCAGTTGTCGTGACTTTAGGTCCCAAGGGCAGAAACGTTGTTTTGGACAAGTCCTGGGGCTCTCCGACGGTCACCAAAGACGGTGTTACCGTTGCCAAAGAAATTGAACTGGAAGACAAGTTCGAGAACATGGGCGCCCAGATGGTAAAAGAGGTCGCCAGCAAAACAAGCGACATGGCCGGCGACGGCACGACAACCGCGACCGTCCTGGCGCGCGCGATTTATGAAGAAGGACAGAAACTGGTTGCAGCCGGCAACAATCCGATGTCAATCAAACGCGGCATCGATGCGGCGGTAGAGGTTATTGTCAAAGAGCTGCAAAGCCTGAGCAAAGCCACCAAGGACCAACGTGAAATCGCCCAGGTCGGTACCATTTCCGCCAACAACGACGCCACCATCGGCAACATTATCGCTGAGGCGATGAATAAAGTGGGTAAAGAAGGTGTCATCACCGTTGAAGAAGCCAAGAGCATGGACACCACCCTGGAAGTGGTGGAGGGTATGCAGTTTGACCGCGGTTATCTGTCACCTTACTTTGTCACTGATCCGGAAAAAATGGTCGCATCCCTGGAAGACCCCTACATTCTGATCAATGAGAAAAAAATCAGCAACATGAAAGATCTGCTTCCCATTCTGGAGCAGGTCGCCAAGATGGGCAAACCCCTGATGATTATCGCCGAAGACGTTGACGGTGAAGCATTGGCAACCCTCGTGGTCAACAAACTCAGAGGCACCTTACAGGTTGCTGCAGTAAAGGCCCCTGGTTTCGGTGATCGCCGAAAAGCCATGCTGGAAGATATTGCCATATTGACCGGCGGCCAGGTCGTATCCGAAGACCTTGGCATCAAGCTGGAAAACCTGACGGCCCAGGATCTTGGCCGGGCCAAGCGTATCAGCATCGACAAAGACAACACCACTGTCGTAGACGGCGCCGGTTCCCGTTCAGCACTCGAGGGCAGAGTCAAGCAAATTCGGGCCCAGATCGAGGAGACCACCTCCGATTACGACCGAGAAAAACTGCAGGAGCGCCTGGCCAAATTGATCGGCGGTGTGGCGGTGATTAATGTCGGCGCAGCCACCGAAACCGAGATGAAGGAGAAAAAGGCGCGGGTCGAAGATGCCCTGAATGCAACCCGGGCAGCCGTGGAAGAAGGCATCGTTCCGGGCGGCGGCGTGGCACTGGTGCGGTGCCTGGACGCCCTCGGCAAAATGAGAATCAAGGCCGATCAGAAGCTGGGTGTAAAAGTCGTCATGCGGGCCATTGAAGAGCCGCTGCGTCAGATCGCCAACAATGCAGGCCTGGAAGGATCGGTTGTGATCGATAAAGTCAAATCCGAAACGGGCGCCTCCGGCTACAACGCAGCCACGGACACCTACGAAGATCTGGAGAAAGCGGGCGTGATTGATCCCACCAAGGTGGTCCGACTGGCCCTACAGAATGCGGCCAGTGTCGCTTCCCTGATGCTGACCACCCAGGCGATGATAGCGGAAAAACCTGAAGAAAAATCCGAGGCTATGCCGGGCGGAGCTCCCGGAATGGGCGGCGGAATGGGCGGAATGGGCGGAATGGGCGGTATGATGTAATCGCTTCTATCCAACAACGAATAACCTCAAAAGCCCTTACGGCACCGACTGGTGCTCGTAAGGGCTTTTTTTATTTGAATCGGCAGTATCGAAAAATTTGACAATTAAACGATAATCTTATAATCTTATTACATAAAAGCTGGTTTTCCGTTTGAAAATAAATGAGAAAAGAATCGGAGTAATTGATGCATAGCAAAATGAAATCCTACCTTACAACAAGCCTGATTATTTTGATTGTTCTGTTGGCACTTCCGCTATTGCCGACGGCCGCAGAAACACCCGAAAAAGTTAAATATGAAACCGGGTTTTACTACACCGTTCAAAAGGGCGATACCCTTTGGGACCTGTCCCAGAAATTTTCGGATACGCCCTGGCAGTGGCCTGAAATGTGGCAGGAAAATGATCAAATTGCCAATCCCCACCGCATTTACCCCGGCGAACGCATCCGTCTGTATCGCCGCCGGGACGCTGGGGGCTATGGCGAAGGTGATGATGGCGGCAATGGCAAAGCCGGCGATGGGACCTCAGGCGGGGATAAAGGCCTTAAGGAAAAACCGGAGCTGGCCGGACTGCTGTCCTTTGAATATGCTTCCATCGATCGGGTTGGCTTCATTCGCGAAGAACCCGTGCTTGCCCATGGCACCATTTTCAAAGTCGAAGGGCAAAAGGAGATGATCAGCATCGATGATCTCATCTACATCCAACCCCGCCCAAATTTTTCCCTTTCACCGGGTGATAAGTATACTCTCTATCGTACCTTGAGACCGATCAGAGATCGGCGCACCAATAAACTCATCGGTATTCAGCACTATTTCACCGGGGCGGTGGAGATACTGATCAAAAGGCCCGAATTTGTCCTTGGCAGAGTTATCGGCGCTTACCGGCCGATCAAAATCGGTGACATGCTGATGCCGTATAAACAAAAATTGGCCCAGGTTGCGATAAATCCAAGCCCGCCGGGCCTGGAGGGCAACATCATCGAGTCCGAAGAACATCACGGAATTTTTGGTGAAAATTCGATCGCTTTTATTAATAAGGGCAAGCGCGAGGGGGTTGAACCCGGCCAATTATACTGGATATTTAAGCAGGAAAGGTATCAACTTAATTCGGATAAGCAAGGTGAAGTCACTCTCACCCCGGTACTATTAGGTGAACTGCTGGTGCTGCTTGCCGAAAATACAACCGCCACCGTCATGATCACCGACTCGCGCAGGCCCATCCAGGCCGGCGACAGAATCATCACCCCCTTTAAACTGGAGTAGACGGTCCGACAATCGGATTGAGAGAAGCGAGTCCCCAAAAAGCGCCACCTTCCAAAAAAAAGTGGCGTTTTTTTATCAATTGTGAGCGAAGCGAGCTAAGAGCGGCGGACATATTCAACGCCGTTTTGCAGGATTCGAACACCCACCGGAAGCGCTCCCTGTCGGGAGAGACCACGGCGCCGATCAATTTCCTTGCGTCGGGTCCAATCCGGGTGATTGGTGGGGTGATTATAGCCTTCCGGATGGGGCATCAGGCCGAATATTCGCCCGCTGGCGTCACAGATACCGGCAATGTCATCGACCGAACCGTTGGGGTTGAAGGGAAAACGTCCCTGGGCCGGAGCGCCGTCGGGCAGGGCATACTGAAGGGCTATCTGATTGTTTTTGCGCAGTTCAGCCAGAGTGGCTTCAGCGGCAAAGAATTTGCCTTCACCGTGGCGGACCGGAAGCTCCGCCCGGTCAATTCCCCGGGTGAATATGCAGGGCGAGGCCGGGTTAACCCGGAGTGCGACCCATTGATCTCTGAAATTTCCGCAATCGTTGAAGGTGAGCGCGACCGATCGCTGGTGATCGTGTTGTGTCAGACCGGGCAAGAGGCCCAGATTGACCAGGGCTTGAAATCCGTTGCAGATTCCCAGGACCAGATGGCCGTTGTCGACAAAGTCTACCAATTGGCCTCCAATATTGGTCTTCATTCGAACCGCCTGGATAACGCCGGCGCCATGGTCGTCGCCCCAGCCGAAGCCTCCGATAAACACCAGGATCTGGTAATCATCCAGTTTGGTTGACCCGTCAATGAGAGCATTGATATGAACTCGCTCGGCTCTGGCCCCGGCCAGTTCAAAAGCATAAGCGGTCTCATGATCACAATTCAACCCATACCCGGTCAACACCAGCACATTCACATCAGTCATTTCGAAAGCCCTTTTTTTCACCACGGATTTTCACGGAATTACACTGAAAATAAGGATTTTAAGGTTAAAATTTTCTGAACATTTTTTTTATCCGTGTAAATCCGTGTCCTTCAGTGGTAAATATTTTTTATGTTCTGCTTGTTTCGCTAAAGTGCATTAAATCAGCTCCCCGAAAGTTTTTTTCCAGGCTGCCTTCAATGTTTCCAGCGGTGCGTTCAGGATGGTTTTCTGATCAAGCCCCTGGATGACAAGCTGCGCTTGTTCGGTAACGGTTCCGATATTGGCACAGTCGGTTCCCTCAAAGATTTCTTCAAAGGCCTCGCGCTGGGCCGGATTGACCGTGACAATAAAGCGTCCGGCCGATTCGGAGAACAGCAGCTGGTCATCGCGCTCAACCCCGTCAGCCGGAACCCGGGCCAGATCGACCTGCAGGCCCAACCCACCGCCCATGGCCACCAGGGCCAGGTGCACGGCCAGACCTCCACGATAGATCCCGTGGATCGAAGCCACCAGTTCACGGTTAACGGCCCGGCCCATCTTTTGATAGAGCGGGAAAAAGTCGTCGGATCGAACCCGGGGCACATGACGTCCGATGTATCCCAGATGTTCATAATATTCCGATCCGCCGAGTTCATTGCGGGTTGTTCCCACAATATACAGCAGGTCTCCGGGTATTTTCACATCCATGGTTACGCAGCGGTGAATATCGTCAATGACCGAGATGGCGGAAAACTGCAGCGTTTCAAGGGCGGATACCTTGTGCGTCTCACCAAAGCGACCCGCAAGGTTCCCGTCTACATACATACTGTCTTTGCCGGAAAGCAGCGGAATTTCATAGGACAGGCACAGATCACGCAGCGCCCGGCAGGCGCGAACCAGCTGGGCTGCCTTGAATTTGCCGTCCGGATTGTGGATCGGATCATATTGAATATTCGGCCAACAGAAGTTATCGACACCGCCGATATGATCCGGATCAGCGCCGACCGCAATCAGTCGTCGGACCGCCTCGTCAATGCTGCAGGCGGTCATATGAAAGGCATCGATGGCAGAATAAGCCGGCAGCAGGGCCTGGGCAAAGGCCAGACCTCTATCAGAGTCAAGCACCGGCCGAATGACGGCCGCATCGCTGTCCACATCACGCTCGATTCCGACCAGGGGTTTGATGACGCTGGTCCCCTGGACTTCGTGGTCATACTGCCGGGTGATCCATTCGGTCGAACAAATATTGGGCCGGGCCAGAAGGTCCTTTAACAGGGTCGCATAGTCCCGGGGTGCGCTGAGCACCGGTTCATGCAATCCCCGCTGTTCAGGAGAAATCCATTCAGCCTCGAATTCCCACTGGGGAAATCCGGATTCCAAAAAATTAAGATCGACAAAAGCGCAGGTCTGACCGGCATAGCTGATGTGAAGCTTACCGGAGTCCGTATATTGGCCGATGACGGTGCTTTCAACCGCATGTTTGCGGGACAGTTCGAAAAACCGATCACGATCGTCCGGATGGATGGAGACCGTCATCCGTTCCTGGGATTCGGAAATCCAAATTTCCCACTGATCGAGTCCTTCATATTTTAGCGGAACTTGCTCGAGGTCGATGTGACAGCCATTGGAATACCGGGCCGACTCCCCGACCGAGGACGACAGTCCACCGCCGCCGTTGTCCGTAATAAACTTGATCAGCCCTTGATCCCGGGCTTCGAGCAGAAAATCGTGCATTTTTTTCTGGGTGTAGGGGTCCCCGATCTGCACATGGCCGGCCGGCGTGTGTTCGGAAAACATTTCAGAGGAAGCCGTAACGCCGTGGATACCGTCTTTACCGACCCGGCCGCCGCACATAATCACCAGTTCACCGGCTGATGTGCGTTTTTCTTCGGCCGGTTGGCCGTTAATCTGCGCCGGCATGATACCGACGGCGCTAACAAACACCAGGCATTTGCCTAAATATCCCGGGTGAAATAAAACCTGACCGAAAGTGGTGGGGATACCGCTTTTATTGCCGCCGTCACGCACGCCCTCGATCACGCCGTCCAGCAGACGCCGGGGGTGCAGATGCGGCTTGAGCTCACCCGCATAGTCCCGCGGTGCAACGCAGTAACCGTAGCTGCCCATCACCAGTTTAGACCCCAGACCGGTGCCGAGAGGATCCCGGTAGACACCGACGATGCCTGTAATCGCACCACCGTAAGCTTCCATGTTGGAGGGTGAATTATGCGTCTCGCCGGTAATGACATAGTGGTGATCCCGATCAAAGCGACCGGCGCCCGCATTGTCCCATAAGACTGAAACCACCCAGGGCTTTTTCGCCTTTAACGCCAGAGTGGGTGCTTGAATACAGGTTTTAAACAGATTGTCGACAACTTCAGTTTCACCGGTCACCCGATCGTGGTAGCGATACAATCCGCGAAAGGTGTTATGGTTGCAGTGATCACTTCTGGCCTGGGAAATATATTCAAGCTCGAGATCGGTCGGATCGCCCAGTCCCATTTGCGCCCTTGCCGCCCGGGTATCGGCATTCTGGAAATAAGCCCGAATGGTGGGGATATCGTTGGGATTTAATGCCAGGCCGCGTTGATCACTGATTTTTTTCAGGGACCGATCACTGTCGACCGGAATGGTTGTCACGGTCGGAACATGATCCAGAATGACTTTAGGCAGGATATATCCGATGCCCTGGGCCGGATCCCACTGCCGGTGGGAAAAAATTTTCCACTCTTGAATGATATTGTTGGCCAGCAGTTGACCGGCGATTTTATCCAGATCGGCTGCATTGAGTTGCCGGCCTTTGATGCAGTAGCGTTTTGAAGTGTAGACCGCCTGATCCGCTGTGAATTTAAATCCAAGCAAGTCTTCGATAGCTTCGACCGCGGTGCTGCCGGGGTTATCCCGCACCCCCGGCCGGAACCCGACCCAGATGCACCAGTCGAATTCAATGCCCAGCGGGGCATAGGAAGATATTTGGGTAACCGGGTTGGTGAATATTTCAGTCTGAACGGCCTGCAGCTGTTCATTCGACAGTCCGGCATCGATGGTGACGACCTGAATGGTGCGGACGCTGTCCAGCCGGAGGTCGAAATAATTTTCGGCCTTCTGGCAAATCCCCTCTCCTTCCGCGTCGAAAAGACTTTCCCTTAATGCTATCTCAAGTCGGTTTGGCATATCAATCCCGTTTTGAACTGAGTAATTGGTTGCAGGCAATGGGCCAAATGTGGCGCAAGCTTTATTTTCCAGGAGTAAACAGGTTTCAGGAACAAAATCGGCAGACACCGACCTCTAATCTAAAATCATTAAATTTTCCGCGACTATAAAATAAAAAAATTATGCGAAGCATTAAAGTAATTAATCCGCCTCCCCTTTGACCTGAATACTAGCTGCAGTTATAAGGATTAATTCAAAGCATTGAACACGTTATCCTATGAGGGCGGATTAATTAGCGGATTAATCAGCTAAAGAATATCCGGTGAATATCGTTGTAGAACACCAGGATCATCAACAAAATCAGAATAAACAGGCCGACCTGCTGCGCGACTTCTCTGACTTTTATACTAACCGGGCTGCCTTTAATGGCTTCGATTAAAAAGAACAGCAGATGCCCGCCATCCAGCACCGGTATCGGCAGCAAATTGATAACGGCTAAATTGATACTGATCAATGCGATAAAGAAAATCAGGCTGCCGACCCCGGCTTTGGCGGAATCACCGGCCATCTGGGCAATCATTATCGGTCCGCCCAGGGTGTCGGTCGAGATATCACCTTTGATCAGCTTGGCGATAATCACCACCATCAATTCGATAACGCGATAGGACTGCCTCAGACTTTCGCCAAAGGCCTCTACCGGGCTCATTTTCTTTGAATAGGATTCGCGGGCGGCTTCGATACCGATGACATAACGCTGGATTTTCTCGCCAAAGATGTTTTGCGTCGGCACCTTTTCCGGTGTGATCGAAAAATCCAGAGCAGCATCCTGGCGCCGTACCGCTATCTTAAGGGGTTGACCTTCGCTGGCATTGATGATCTTTGCCATTTCATCCCAGCTGCTGATTTCAGTCCCATTGATCACGGTAATCAAATCGCCTTGTTTGAGTCCTGCGGCGGCGGCCGGAGATCCGTCCCTGACCGCCCCGATGGACGGTTTCATGATGAACTTACCGGATGCCCAGAAGATTCCGAAAAAAATCAGGACCGCCAGCAGAATATTAAAGACCGGTCCGGCCGCGACGATCAGCATGCGTTGCACAACGGGCTTATGCGTAAAAGACAGGGGCAGGTCGGCGGGAGCAATTTCGGCATCCGGTTCTTCGCCCACCATTTTGACATAGCCGCCCAGCGGAATCGCTGAAAGCCGATAATCGGTGATACCGATTTTTTTGCCGATCAAGCGCGGTCCGAAACCAAGAGAAAACTTCTCAACCCCGACCCCGAACAGCCTGGCGACTAAAAAATGGCCGAATTCATGAAAAAAAATCAGAACCCCTAAAACAATAATGAACGCAAATATATTCGTTCCCATAGCTGTATCGTAGATGTTATTGGTTATTGGTTGTTGGTTATAAGGTATTGGTTATCAGTTATTCGTTATTGGTTATCAGTTATTCGTTATTGGTTATGAGTTGGTTATGGGTTGCTCGTTTTAGCAGCAACTCAAATAACTAATAACGAATAACAAATAACCGCCTCCATATATGCATCCAAGCTCGTCCGGATCATCAAATTGATAATTTCCGGACGAACTCCTCCGCGCATGCCCGGGCCCACTGATCGGCACCCAGGATATCAGACAATTCCGGATCGGAGATCACGGCGTGTTTTTCCATCGTCTGCGCGATCACCCGCGGAATTTCGACAAAGGCGATCAATTGATCGAGAAAGGCATTGACCGCAACTTCATTGGCGGCATTTAATACCGCCGGCTGGGTACCCCCGACCTCACATGCTTGAAAGGCCAACGCCAGGCAGGGAAATTTTGTCAGATCCGGTTCGTCGAACGTCAGGGCCCGGCCTGCTTTAAATTGCGGCAAGGGCTGCCCCAGGGGTAACCGTTGCGGATACGACAGGGCATACGCGATGGCGACTTTCATGTCCGGAATGCCTAACTGGGCCATCACCGAACCGTCCTGGAACGCAACCATGGAATGAATCACGCTTTGCGGATGAATGACCACTTCGATCATGCGATGCGAAACGCCAAAAAGGCATTTGGCTTCTAGTACTTCCAACCCTTTGTTCATCAATGTGGCGGAATCGATCGTGATCTTTCGGCCCATTTGCCAGTTGGGGTGTTTAAGCGCCTCGGCCAGGGTGATGCCGCTGAATTCTTCCTGCGGCCGATTTAAAAATGGTCCGCCGGAAGCCGTCAATAGTATCTTCGCCAGATCTTCATGACGCTCGCCCTGCAGGCATTGAAAGATGGCACTGTGCTCACTGTCGATGGGCAGAATATCAACCCCCTGTTGAGCCGCTCGCTGCATGACCAGATCACCGGCCATCACCAGCGTTTCCTTATTGGCCAGGGCGATGGTTTTGCCGGCTTCAATCGCGGCCAGGGTGGGTATCAGGCCTGCGGCACCGACCATGGCCGTCACGGTCATATCCACCGAATCAAAAGTGGCGGCCGCCTGATAGCCGGCAGCGCCATGCAGGATTTCGACATCGACTGCCGAGCCGATCAGATTTTTCAGCTCCCGGGCCCGTTTTTCGTCAAACACCACTGCCAGTTGCGGACGATATTGCTCAATTTGGCGGGCCAGCAGGGCCACATTGCCTTTGGCTGCCAGCACGTCAACCGCAAATTCCCGCGGAAATTTCTCAACAATGTTGAGAACGTTACCGCCGATTGATCCGGTTGATCCGAGAACTGATAGATGTTTCATAATATATACATCTTAAACAAATATGCCACCGGCGATGCAAATAAGAGTGCATCGATACGGTCCAAAAACCCGCCATGCCCGGGCAGCAGGCCGCCGGAATCTTTAATGTCCGAGGACCGTTTCATTTCAGATTCAAACAGATCGCCCACCTGCCCGGCAACACCGGCTGCCAGGAAAAACAAAATCCCGACTCCCCAGGAAATGGACGGCATGAAAAAGGCCACGCCAATGCTGCCGGCCAGCAGGTTGCCGCTTAGCCCTCCCAGGGCGCCTTCAACAGTTTTTCCGGGACTGATGGCCGGACTGAGTTTGTGGCGCCCCAGATAAGTTCCAACGTAAAATGCGCTGGTGTCGCCGGCAAAAATGATAGCGAGCAGTAAAAAAATGAACCCCATGCCGTCAGGCTCGCTGCGGATGACGGCCAGCATCGCCAGGGATAAAGGAATGTAGATAATTCCCAAAACCTGCTTCTGGATAACCAGGCCGATCCGGGGATTGCTTTTGTAAAGGAAACCGGACATCACCCCCACGATAACCAGGTTTAGTGCGAGCAGCACCGCCACTAAGCCGATGCCGGATAGATGGGCCGCCGCCAGCAGCAAAAGGCTGGTGAAATAACCCCACCAGACGACAATGCTGGACATAAAATTCGGATCGGCATTGGATACAATGCGGTTATATTCCCACTGGGCGCAAATGCCGGCAACTGCGATCAGCAACAGGAAAAAAAATCCGCCCGCGTAAATCAGAAATATAAGAACCGGTAAGGCGCTCAGCCCGGTAATCCATCGCTTAAGATGCACGAGAAATTATGCTCCGTATCGGCAATTGGAAGATTATCAAGATCAGGATGACAATATGGGTTCAAAACCCAGTTGAGTTAAAAACCAATGGAAAGTTATCAGTTATTGGTTATTGGTTTAAAAGGAATGAAATCCGTTTTTATATCTCACTGATGGTAGAAATTTAAGATCAGCCTTTCAATTAATTCTAATAACGATTAACAAATAACTAATAACACCTAAATGAGCGATTTTCTCATTTAGGATTATACTTTACCATACCTGCGTTCACGCCCCTGGAAGTCTTTTAGAATCTGCAGCAGTTCATCCTTGCTGAAATCAGGCCACAAGGTGGGCGTTATAAAAATTTCGGCATAGGCGATTTGCCACAGTAAAAAATTGCTGATTCGCATCTCGCCGCTGGTCCTGATCAATATATCCGGATCGGGGATTTCACGGGTGTAGAGATGCTCGGCAATCGTCTCGGCATTGATGGCCTTGGGATCGATCCGCCCCCGGCGCACCTTTTCCGCCACCGCCCGCACCATATCCACAATCTCGGTTCGACCGCCGTAACTCAAGGCCAGGATAAGATCCATACCGCGATTATCCTGCGTGGCCGCCATGGTCTCCTTGACAGACTTTCGAACATCGGCGGGCAGGCGATCTACCTGCCCGATAGCCCTGAGCCGAATGTCATTTTCCAGCATTTCGGATTTTTCGGATTTCAGAAACCGCTTCAGAAGCGTCATCAGGGCCTCGACTTCAGTTTTCGGCCGCTGCCAATTTTCAGTGGAAAACGCATACAGGGTGAGATAGCGAATGCCGAGTTCCCGGCAGGTACGCACAACCTTGCGAACCGCATCAGATCCTTTTTCATGTCCTTTGACACGGTTTAACAGGCGTTTTTTGGCCCATCGGCCGTTGCCATCCATGATAATGGCCACATGGGCGGGCAGTTGGGTGGCGTCCAATACAGGGGGGGCGGCGGAAGAAGGACTAGAATTCAAGGATTTCTTTCTCTTTTTCTTGATAACATTCATCGATCAGATTAATCTGCTCATCGGTTATCTTCTGGATCTCGTCCTGGGCTTTGAACGCTTCGTCTTCCGAAATTTCACCATCTTTTTTCAGGCCCTTAAGAAGATCATTGGCGTCACGCCGAATGTTTCGAACGGAAACCTTGTGCTCTTCACACATCTTGTGAACTACTTTGACAAGTTCCTTGCGGCGATCCTCGGTCAGCGGTGGTATCGCAAGTCGTATGATTTTCCCGTCATTGGAGGGAGTCAGCCCCAGATCCGATTTTAAAAGGGCCTTCTCGATATCTTTAATGACGGATACATCCCAGGGTTGAATCGTAATCAACCGGCTTTCCGGTACGGCCAGGGTCGCCATCTGGTTCAAAGGGGTCGGGGTACCGTAATAATCGACCTTGAGCCCGTCAAAAATCGAAAGGGAAGCCCGCCCGGTGCGCAGTCGATTCAAATCTTTTTTCAATGAAGCAATCGATTTACCCATACTATCTCGAGTTTCATCATAAATAGATTCAATCATGGCAATCACCTTTGGTTTGCATTTGAAAAGTTAGTGGTTAATCAACGTCCCGACATTCTCGCCGCAGATGACCCGCACGATGTTGCCCTTGTCTTTCAGGTTGAAAACGGCCAAGGGTAACTGATTATCCATAGCAAGCGAGATGGCTGTCATGTCCATCACTTTCAGCTGCTTTTCCAGAACTTCCATATAGCTGATTTGCTTCAACATTTTTGCGGATGTATCCTTGACGGGATCCGCATCATAAACGCCGTCGACCTTGGTGGCCTTTAATAAAATTTCGGCATGAATTTCCTGACCCCGCAGCACAGCGGCCGTATCCGTCGTAAAATAGGGATTGCCGGTTCCGGCGCCGAAAATGACCACCCGGCCCCGTTCCAAATGCCGGTTGGCGCGACGCATGATATAGGGCTCCGCCACCTCGTGCATTGATATAGCTGTCTGCACCCGGGTTTGAACATCCTGCTTTTCCAAAGCATCCTGCAGGGCCAGACTGTTGATGACCGTCGCCAGCATGCCCATGTGGTCGGCCGAGGTGCGGTCCATGCCATAGGAGCTTGCCGCAATGCCCCGAAAAATGTTGCCGCCCCCCACAATGATGCCGACCTGAACCCCCAAGTTGACAACCGAACGGATCTCTCCGGCCACAAATTTAATCATGTCGGGACTGATACCGAAGCCCTGATCCCCCATCAGGGCTTCACCGCTCAATTTTATCGCTACCCGCTTGTATCGAGGGTTGTTCACATTTACACCTGCCGCAGGGTTGGTGACTGTTTGAGAATCCTCAATTCGATCCGCCGCTGAGATAGTCAACCCATCATCCCAGATCTTCGCCGGTCTGATACCGGGCAAAACGTCTGATAGAAATGTTTTCTCCGATTTTGGCAATCAGCTCATTTAACAGGTCTTCGACGGAAAGCTCGGGATTGCGCACATAAGCTTGATTGAGCAGACAATTGTCCTTGAAGAATTTATTCATTTTGCCTTCGACAATCTTGGGGACGACATTCTCCGGCTTTCCCATTTCAAGGGCCTGGGCCTGGTAGATTTCTTTTTCGCGGTTGACAACCGCTTCCGAAACATCCTCGGGCCGGATCCCCAGGGGATTGGTGGCAGCAATATGCATGGCGATATTTTTGGCAAAATTCAAAAAATCTTCATTCTTTGCTACGAAATCGGTTTCGCAATTTACCTCGACCATGACCCCCAGTTTGCCGCCCATATGAATATAAGACTGAACGGTTCCTTCGGTCATCGCACGTCCGGCTCTTTTCTGCGCAGTCGCCAACCCTTTTTTCCGGAGAAAATCAACGGCTTTATCCATATCAGCATCGCACTCCACAAGTGCTTGCTTACAGTCCATCATTCCAGCACCGGTTTTTTCCCGCAGCTGTTTAACCAGTGTCGCACTAATTGTTGTCATCTTACTCTCCTGTCTTTTCAACTTCGCTGGTATCTTCTACTTTCTCTTCTTGAACTTCTGCCACAACATCCGAGGCCTCGGCAGGCGCGCCACTTCGCGGGGTTGCATCTGCCGATCGCTTGATGATTTCGACGACCGGCCCATCGCGGCCGTCTGAAATGACTTTGCGTTCGCCCGGCTGGAGTTCAGCGCTGATGTCAGCGACTTCGGATTCCTCTTCCACGTCTTTATCAGCCTCGGCCTGCTGTTTTTCAGCTAAACGCTCCTGGCCTTCGATGCAGGCATCCGCCATCCTCGAGGTTATCAACCGGATGGCCCGGATGGCATCATCATTGCCCGGAATTATGTAATCAATATCATCCGGATCACAGTTGGTATCAACAATGGCAATGATCGGTATGTTCAGCCGGCGGCCTTCCCGCACGGCAATGGCTTCATTTTTTGGGTCAACGACAAACAGGGCCCCGGGCAATCCGTTCATGGTGCGTATTCCCCCGAGGTTGTTGTCGAGTTTGATGCGTTCTTTGCCCAATTTCAGCTGCTCTTTTTTAGGAAACAGTTCGATGGATCCATCATTTTGGATATTGTTGAGATAATTCAAGCGATCGATACTTTGTCTAATCGTTTGGAAATTCGTCATCATTCCGCCCAGCCAGCGATTGTGGACATAAAACATTTCGCACCGATTGGCTTCTTCATAAATGGAATCGCGCGCCTGCTTTTTCGTGCCGACAAACAGCACTGATTTACCCCCGGCTACCGTGTTAACAATAAAGTCATAAGCCGTTTTAAACATGCGAACGGTTCGCTGCAGGTCAATGATATAGATCCCGTTTCTGGCCCCAAAAATAAACGGTTTCATCTTTGGGTTCCAGCGTTTCGTCTGGTGACCGAAATGCACGCCGGCCTCCAGCAGTTCTTTCATCGTTACATAAGCCATGGTTTTCTCCCTTTCCTTCGGTTGTTCCACCGCCCTCATCCTCCCTGTTACCGACTTTCAAGGAAAGCACCGGGAAACAGGTCCGACGGCGTGGGTTTTATAAAAATCTTATATATCTACCAAAAATTATTATCGACCGCAACACTTTTTCTTTATCTTTTTTTGCGCATCGTAACGACACGATCGTATCCACTGTAGTCTTTGGCACAACTAAACCCTTCATATCGATCGCTGTCAGCAGCAATTCGGCAGATAGCTTCCCGCTGGTCATGGCCGATCTCCAGTACCAGCACGCCATCGGCATTCAGATGGCAATGGGCACTGCCGATAATATTTCGATAACAGGCCAGACCGTCCGTATCACCGTTAAGGGCGGCAATCGGTTCATACTGGTGGATCTCGGGCTGCAGTCCGCTGATAACCCGGCGCGGAATATAGGGTGGATTCGACACAATCAAGTCAAAACCCGGCTTTGCGCCATTAATGGATGCCAGCCAGTCGCCGACAAAAAAGTGTATTTTTTGGTGCAGATTATGTCGTCCGGCATTCCGGCAGGCCAGCTCAACGGCAGGCAGAAATCGATCCACGGCAAAATAATTATGACGGGGCTGCTGTGAAGCCAGCGCCAGCACAATCGCTCCGGAACCGGTGCCCAGGTCCAGGATGCGCTGGGGCGCGGGGGACGATTTCCTTGATATGAGATCCAGCGCGGCCTCCACCACGCATTCGGTTTCCGGCCGGGGTATCAGGACATTTGCATTGACCTCCAGATCCAGGGCCCAGAACTCTTTAACGCCCAGAATATACGCAACCGGCTCGCGCCTGACTCGGCGTTTGATCAAGGTTTTAAATGCCTGCAGCTCTTCAGCGACCAGTGGTTGATCATACTTTAAGTAAAGGTCGATCCGATTGAGATGCAGGGCATGCGCCAGCAGAATCTCACCGGTTGCCCGGGGGCTGTCGATATCATGGGATTTAAGATACGACGTGGCCCACCGGATTAGTTTGATGATGGTCCATTGACTGTCATCGGTGCTCGCTGCAGTTTTGTCGTTCATGGACGCAGTTGGTTTCTGGTCTGATAAAGCAGCTGTAGCTTTCCCGCTTGCGAATTTCCACTTCCGACTTCCGAATTCCAACTTCCCACTTCAATTTTTTCCCACTTCCGCATCCGTGCCGCGGCATAGTCCCTTTCGTTTGGGACGACGACGGATCCCACTTCCCGCTTCAGCAATCTGTCATCTGTTCTCAGCCCTCTGAGACCTGACACCTGGAACCTAATTTTATTGTTGCTCCACATTTTGCAGCTCCTGAGTCTGATAATAGGTTGCCAGGCTGTCAATGATTTCCTCGAGGTCACCCTGCAAGATAGTTTCCAGCTTATATAGCGTCAGGCCGATTCGATGATCGGTCACCCGGCCCTGGGGAAAATTGTAGGTTCTGATGCGACCGCTTCTGTCGCCCGTACCAACCTGGCTTTTGCGTTCCTCGGATCGTTGATGGTTTTGTTCCGAAACCAATTGATCCAGCAGCCGGGCGCGCAAAACTTTCATGGCTTTAAGCTTGTTTTTGAGCTGGGATTTCTCATCCTGGCAGGTCACCACGAGGCCGCTCGGAAGATGGGTGATGCGCACAGCGGAATCGGTTGTGTTCACACTTTGCCCGCCCGGCCCGGTGGAGCGGTAAACATCTACCTTAAGCTCGGACGGGTCGATGGCAATATCAACCTCTTCCGCCTCAGGCAGCACAGCCACCGTCACGGCGGAGGTATGGATACGCCCCTGGGTCTCGGTTGTCGGCACCCGCTGGACCCGATGGGTGCCGCTTTCATACTTGAAGACGCTGTAGGCACCTTTACCCTGAATCATGGCGATGACTTCCTTCAGGCCCCCGACACCCGTGGGGTGATGGGTCATCACTTCCACTTTCCAGCCGCGGGTTTCGGCATAGCGGCTGTACATCCGGAACAGATCGCCGGCAAACAGGGCGGCCTCTTCGCCTCCGGTCCCGGCCCGGATCTCGACGATGACGTTTTTATCATCATTGGGATCCCTGGGCACTAGAAGGGTTTTGAGCTCATCTTCAAGTTTTTCTTTTTTCCGGGCCAGTGTTGCGATCTCATCACGTGCCAGGTCCTTGATCTCGGGATCGCTGTCCTTTAACAGTTCCTGACTGTCATCGAGACTCTGCAGCGTCTGCTTGTACTGGCGGTAGACTGTGACGATCTTATTCAGATCGGCATGCTCGCGCACATACTTCTGGTATGCGACACGGTCCTGCACGATCTTTGGATCGCTTAGAAGTTTCTCAACCTCGCCATGGCGTTCTTCAACCCCAGCTAATTTCTCAAACATCGGTCCTGGAATCTCCCAACCCGGCAAAGCCGGAAATGAAAATTGAAGATTGAAGATTGAAGATTGATGGTATTCTGTCTATTTTATTTGTCATCTGTCTTCACATATCCTGTGCAAACATGATTTGATTTCAATAAATAGATACTAAATCTTACCCGGATCCGGTCTCTAGTTGTCGGTGAACCCGGCATGCTAATCAATATCTGATACCGATTGCCGGCGTTCTGGAGCAAATTGTTTCCGGTTCTGATTTTCTTCAGCAGGAAAGAAAACCGGCCGGCTCACCGGGGACTGCACATCCGCAGCTCGTTCGTGGCTGCAATATCAGACTCGGGTTTCCGGCCGAATGACTTATCGGTAAAGAGAATTGTCAGGCGGGGTAAACTAGGTGGATTTTTCTTGGTTCTGAAATTTTGCATATTTTTTGCGAAATCTTTCAATCCGGCCCGCGGTGTCAATTAGTTTCTGTTTGCCGGTAAAAAATGGATGGCATTTGGAACATATTTCAACACTGATATTGGATTTGGTCGAGCCAACCTCGATTTCATTTCCACATGCACATCGAATATTGGTAGCGGCATAATCAGGATGGATTCCCTTTTTCATGATACTTTCAACCCCCTACTAAATTAATTTTGCCCATTTTCAACCGAATTCAGGTTGGCTGCTCCGGGCTGACAACTGGTTGTGAAAAATCGGTTCGTCGGTCATATACAGCGGAAATAAGCATATGTCAACCGCGATATTGCAAATACCACTGATATGGTCAAATTTTCATTCACCTCGAAAAAGTCATTATCTCAAAGCGGAGAAACTAGGCGTTCATTGATTGTAAAAAGCCTTTATTATCTTTCGTCCCGCCCATTTTATCCAGCAAAAATTCCATGCTGTCCACCGAATTGAGGGTCGTCAGCAGCTTGCGCAATATCCAGACGCGGTTCAGTGTTTCGTCATTGAGCAGCAGTTCTTCTTTGCGGGTTCCGGACCGCTTGATATCAAAGGCCGGATAAATACGTTTATCAGCCAATCGGCGATCCAACTGTATTTCGGCATTGCCGGTTCCTTTAAACTCCTCAAAAATCACTTCATCCATCCGGCTGCCGGTATCCACCAGGGCAGTCGCGATAATGGTTAGGCTGCCGCCCTCTTCTATGTTGCGCGCGGCGCCGAAAAAGCGCTTGGGACGCTGCAGGGCATTGGAGTCGACACCACCGGACAGAATTTTGCCACTGGGCGGAACCACCGAGTTGTAGGCCCGGGCCAGGCGGGTAATACTGTCCAGGAGAATGACCACATCCTTTTTATGTTCCACCAGACGTTTGGCTTTTTCGATAACCATCTCGGCTACCTGAACGTGCCGTTCAGCCGGCTCATCAAAGGTGGAGCTGATCACCTCGGCCTTCACGGTTCGTTGCATATCGGTCACTTCCTCAGGACGTTCATCGATCAGCAGAACGAACGGAACCACGTCTTTGTGGCTCGCGATAATGGAGTTGGCAATGGCTTGCAGCAGCATGGTCTTGCCGGATCGGGGCGGCGATACAATCAGGCCTCTTTGACCGAAGCCGATTGGAATCATCAAATCCATAATGCGCGTGGAAAAGTTATCACTGTCGGTCTCAAGATTGATTTTAGAGTCAGGATAAAGCGGGGTTAAATTGTCAAAAAGGATCTTATCCCTGGCCACTTCCGGGTCCTCATAGTTGACAGCTTCGACTTTTAAAAGTGCAAAATACCTTTCCGATTCTTTCGGCTGTCGAATTTGTCCCGAAATGGTATCCCCGGTCCTCAAATTGAATCGTCGGATCTGGGAGGGAGACACGTAGATGTCGTCCGGTCCCGGCAGATAATTGGAATCCGGTGATCGCAGGAATCCAAAACCATCCGGCAAAATTTCAAGGGTGCCCTCACCAAAAATAAGGCCGTTTTTTTCAATCTGGGTCTGGAGTAAGGCAAACATCAATTCCTGTTTGCGCATCCCTGCAGCTCCATCAATTTTAAGTCTTTTCGCCATCTGGGCGAGTTCGCTGATTTTCTTTTCTTTGAGTTCAGCAATGTTCATCAAAATGTTCCTCGTGCTTTTTTTCAGTGATAAATTATTATATTACCCATTGAAATGTTTATAAAAAACGCTTCAGGGCCCCTGCCCAATTACCCGAAAATAAGGCAATATCCCGCTTGAAGGTTGCAAGTTTTGAATTTGCATCCGATAATAAACGTGCTAATCTTTCGTAATATCGGAACGATACCGCTAAAACCGAAAAGGCGCTGTAAGTGGGTTCCTATATGTATAAAATTTCCTTACAAAGGTGACTGACTGACTGGATCCTTGCCGGTTTTTTAGGAGGAAATTGAGTGTTTAGTGAAAAAATTAGTTAAGAAGAATTAAAGATATCCTCTCACTCTGGCGGGTTCCACATGCCTTAAACCATGTAAGAGTTAAAATTATACCATTATTTGCTGACTGTCAAGTGATTTTGGTTGTTTTTTTTGCTTATTTTCACAGGATACAGCGGTTTAAAACGATGATACTTCCTATTGATACGAAGGTCTTTCCCCGCAAGACAGGCGTGTATATCGTCGGCGGTTCGATACGGGATCTGTTTTGCGGCCGCACCCCCATTGATTACGATCTGGCCGTTGCGGATGATCCCGCCGGGTTCGCCCGCTTGCTGGCTGCCGGAACCGCCGGTCATCTGGTTGAATTCGGCCGGCGCGGGCATACGATTCGACGGGTCGTCACCGGAGATTATCACTTCGACATCATGCCCCTAAACGGGGTATCCATTGAAGAAGATCTACTGCGACGCGATTTTACCATCAACGCCCTGGCCCTGGAATTATCATCCGGCCACCTGATCGATCCGGCCGGCGGCCGACAGGATCTGGCCGCTAAAAAGATCCGCATGGTTAAGCGGGATGTTTTCCGCAATGATTCGGTGCGCCTGGTCCGGGCTTATCGCATGGCAGCCACCTTGGACTTTACGATTGCAAAGGACACGCAAGCAGCCATTTCCCGGGATGCCGATTATATCCGCAAATCCGCCGCCGAACGCATTCGTGAAGAATTTTTCAAAATTCTTAATTTTGCCGGATCCCATTCCCAGCTTGCGGGTATGGCACACAGCGGGCTGTTGTTCAGCCTGTTGCCGGAGCTGCTGCCGTTGAAAACCTGCCGGCCGGGCGGCAAACAGCCGGTAAATTTATTCGAACAAACCCTTGATGCGTATGAACATCTCGAAAAATTGCTTTATTCCCGGGACCATAAGCCGCCGGAGCCCCTAGACCGGTTTTTGAAAGACATGGATGCCGCCCGGAGAATCGGTTTAAAGTGGGCTGTTTTGCTGCAATTCGTCGCTCAACCGTCAGCCCGGACAAAAACCGCCGCCCAAAGCCATCCCTGCGATGCGCATGCCGCCCGCAGTGCGGCCATTGCCCGGGGAATTTGTCTGCGGCTCAGATTTTCCAGGCGCCAATCAGACACCATTGAATTTTTAATCCGTCATCATTTAGAACCGTTTTTATGGTTCAGCGCCCGACGGGGAAAAATTCCGAACGATAGAGCATTTATCCGGCTTTTTATGAAGTGCGGTGATCTTACACCCGACATCCTCCTGCATGCCCTGGCGGGATTTATGGCCCGCAAGGATCAGCAAGCTCCGGCCATTCAGCGCTTTTTCGATTTGGTCACGGCAGGCATCGACTGCTATTATTCCATCCTGCGGCCCCGGGCCGCAACACCGCCGCCATTAAACGGCAACGATCTAATTAAAGATTTCGGTTTGAACCCCTCGCCGGCGTTCAAGCAGATCATAGAAGCCATCGAAGAAGAACACCTGGCCCGCCGGAATTTGACGCGTGCGCAGGCGCTCGGGTTGGTGGAAAAACTGCTGAACAAGGACTGAGCTAAACAGCGAACCGCAGAATTTCGAAGTATGGTTTCGCTAGCGGAGCGCAGGCGTCTTCGCCTCATGTTACTCCGTCATATTAAAACAGACAGAATACATTCCTTCGACATTCGATATTCATGATTCGAAATTCTGCGGTTCGCTTTTCATAACAAAAAGGTCCTGTCTATTCGTCAGACAGGACCCTGCAGGATTTTAAATGCCGAATGGATCGATTCAGCTCCAACCTGAACCAGTCGGTTCCATATTATAGGTTCAACCCTGAACGCTGAACCTTGAACCTCTCAACCTATTTTAGATTATCCAGGGCAGCATAAATTTGATCTCGGATTTCTTCGACTTTACCGATCCCTTGAATCCGGACATATTGCGGTGCTCCCGCTTCGCCTGAGCTTTGCCAGTTTTTATAGTAATCAATCAAGGGCTCGGTTTGTTCATGGTAAACTTCCAGTCGTTTGCGCACGGTCTCTTCTTTATCATCATCGCGCTGAACCAGTGGCTCGCCGGTAACATCATCTTTGCCCGCTTCTTTGGGCGGATTGAAAATAATATGATAGGTTCTGCCACTGGCAAGATGGGCCCGGCGTCCGCTCATGCGCTTAATGATTTCTTCATCCGGCACATTGATGTCGACCACGGCATCGATGGGCACCCCGGCTTCTTTCATGGCGTCGGCCTGGGGTATGGTTCGTGGAAATCCATCAAATAAAAATCCTTTTTCACAATCCGGTTCCTGAATCCGCTCCTTAACCAAACCGATAATGACATCATCAGGCACAAGCCCCCCTGAATCCATAAACCCTTTGGCCTTGAGACCCAGTTCGGTTCCGGCCTTGACTGCCGCCCGCAGCATGTCCCCGGTGGAAATCTGTGGAATCTGGTATTTTTCTTTGATGAGATTGGCCTGGGTTCCTTTGCCGGCTCCAGGTCCGCCTAACAGAATCAGTCGCATAGTAAACCTCCTTTTGGTTTTTTTAAGTCAACACCCGCCCGCCAGGCGGATGCGCATTGCCCGACTCTTTTTTTGACGGCAAAGTATGGCTGAATGGATAAACGGTGTCAAGCGAATAATGGGATACCCGAATAGCTGAATTTTGCGAGCCAATCGCCTGCAGCCAGGTCCGAAATCGATTTAGCGTCACTGACTTGCAGGGCGATCTGTGAAATTTTCATAAGAAATTTTGCTAAAAAATTACAGTTGACATTAAAATATGCTTGCTTATAGTTTTAAAATTCGATAAAAGACAACGTTTAATAGAAAAGCATTGATTAACCATCGGAAGTAATTGGCATTGGATTATTCTCCGGGGGGCACGAAGGGGGCGAGGTATTTGAAGGACATTGAAGTCAGGGTCATAGACAATGATATTGAAAAAGCAATGCGTATTTTGAAAAAAAAGATTCAAAACGACGGCCTTTTCAAACGTTTGAAATTGAAAAAAAGCTATGAAAAACCGAGCGAATTTCGCCGTCGCAAACAGCGCGAAGCTTTGAGAAGAGAGAGGATTGCTGCCGCCAAGGCCAGACACAGAAGATAAGATTACTTCTAATCCAAGGACAAACCCGGCAAGGTTAATTACTTTCGCCGGGTTTTTTATGCATATGACACCCGAAAAATCCTATAAAAACTGCCTTAAAACCATGTACGAGTTTCGAAGATTCGGCATCAAGCTGGGTCTGTCAACCATCAAAAACATGCTAAACGGTCTGGAAGATCCCCAGCAGAGATATGGCTGCATCCATGTCGCCGGAACCAATGGCAAGGGTTCGGTGGCCTCGTCTTTGGCCTCGATCCTTTACCAATCCGGCTATAAAACGGGACTTTACACATCGCCGCACCTGGTCCGTTTCAATGAACGGATCCAGATCAACAACCGCCCTATTTCAAATAAAAATGTCGTTGCAGCCTACAATGCCGTCCGGCAGGTGCATCACGGCCAGCGCGAACCGACCTTTTTCGAGTTTGCGACCGCCATGGCGCTGTATGAATTCGGCCGGCAACAGGTTGATTGGGCGGTGATTGAAACCGGCATGGGCGGACGGCTCGATGCGACCAACGTCATTGTGCCCGAGTTGTCAATTATCACCAATATTTCACTCGAGCATCGCGCTTATCTGGGAGATACATTGCACCGGATTGCCGCGGAAAAGGCGGGCATCATAAAACGGCGCAAGCCGGTGGTCACTGCAATCAAACAAAAGGAGGCCCGCAGAGTGGTCGAACAAATCGCCGCCCAAAAAAACGCGGCCCTGTATCGCCTGGGACATGATTTCAAAGTCCGGCGCAAACAATCCGGCACATTTTCTTACTATGGTCTTGAGAACACATGGCACGACCTTCAGACTGCGCTAAGGGGCAGCCATCAGACGGATAATGCCGCCCTGGTCCTGGCGGCCTGCGAGCTTTTAGGCCGGCGCAAGGCCCGACTTGAACTGGCCGATATAAAAAAAGGTCTGCGGAGCAACCGTTGGCCCGGTCGTCTGGAAACGGTATCGGAAAAACCGCTCATCATAATGGACGGCGCCCACAACCAGGCGGCCGCCCGCAACCTGGCCCGGTTTTTATCATCAAATCTTGCCGGTTCAAAAATTACCCTGGTTATTGGAATCCTGGATGACAAGCCATATAAAGCGATGCTGAACAGCCTGCTCCCCCTGGCAAGCCGGGTGGTGTTAACCCGGGCCAAAATCGATCGGGCCCTGGATCCTCAAAGATTGCAGGAAGTCGCCGGAGAATATGGCGCTGCAAGCACCATTATCCCCGATGTTTTGAAGGCCGTCAAATATGCCATCGACTCCAGTGCGCCCGACGATGCCATCTGCATCGCCGGTTCATTATATGTGGTTGGGGAGGCGAAAGCGGCTTTCGACAAAGGGATGTTTTCAGCTTGACTTGGCCGATTATCTGGACTAAATTCCACTAAGTCTGATTTTGGTTTCAGATTTCTGTCATCTTTCTATAAAAATGCGCCCGTAGCTCAGTGGATAGAGCGTCAGCCTCCGGAGCTGAAAGCCGCTGGTTCGAGCCCAGCCGGGCGTACCACATTCACAAGGCTTTAGAAACCTCTCGCAAATTGCCGATCCATTCCTTTCAATCCGAAATCTATAATTCACAACCACATGCCGGAAGACAGATAACAGATGACAGATTGACCGGCTGACCATCACCCTGCTCTGCGCGCCATGCCCCAAGCGCTCTGCCTTAGGCCCATTCCTGCCAGCCCGCAACCCGCTACCCGCACCGCTAAAATATCTATTAGATCGCTGGACTTTGAGCTTTCAGCTTTGAGCTGTCAGCTGGCGCCGAAGGTGCCCCCCACAACCCGTTATTTCCCCTCATCAAATAGACCGGCATACTGGCCGTAGCCTTCCGCCTCAAGATTCTCCCGGGGAATGAATCGCAGAGATGCCGAATTGATGCAGTACCGCAACCCGGTGGGCGGCGGTCCGTCCGGAAACAGATGCCCGAGATGGGAATCACCGTGTTTGCTGCGGACCTCGGTGCGAACCATGAAGAGGCTGTTATCCTTTTTTTCCACGATGTTTTCAGGCTCAAGGGGCCGGGTGTAGCTGGGCCAGCCGGTGCCGGAAACAAACTTGTCCCGCGAGCTGAAAAGCGGCTCGCCCGAGACGATGTCGACATAGATCCCGGCCTGCTTGTTGTTCCAGTATTCATTGTTGAAGGGCCGTTCGGTCCCCTCATGCTGGGTAACCTGATACTGCAGCGGCGTCAGTTTTTGACGCAGGACTTCTTCGGGGGGCTTGGTATAGCTTGTTTTACCCGATCCGGCGACAGCCGCTGCCTGCGTTTTCGTCGATTTATTGTCGGCCGTCTGAAAACCGACGGTGAATACAGCTATAGTTACGATGATGGTTAAGATAATAATTAATCTCATTTTAAAACCTCCTTACAGATACCATATAAATAATGCTGATCAGTTCCAGATTCAAGCCCGCCCTGGCGCGGCGGAAAGTGGCTATAAAATGAATTTCACATTCTATGGACTTGGCTTTTCATCACCACATCTTGACATGCCAGGTCCGGGCCAGGGGTTCAACGGATTCAAATGCGTGACCCTGCTCACGGAATTGATCAGGATTCGGCATACGTGCCATAAGCCTTTGCTGACAACAAGATAACCACGCCGCATCCAAAAAGTGTCACAAAAGTATAACATTTTGATCGCAGGCCTGAAAATTTTTGCGACCCGCCGGCCGGATAAATGCAGAGATCATAGGCCCTAACGTCTAAAAGCATCGGATTGCGGCTTGCGATGCGACTGTCTTTGACCGCTATTCAGGTTTGAAATTTGCGCTTTTTGTTTTACCATTAGTCAATCGGGGAATATTATAACCCGACTATGATCCGCCGGCTTCCATCTTTAGGAGCCTGCAGTTCGGTGAAATGCAGCGAATCGAAAATATTCAATAATTTTTTAAAGGGTATGCCCCATGTCACGCAAAATTCTGGTGGTTGAAGACAACCAAGACCTCGCCCGTCTGCTGGATCTTCACCTGAGCGATCTTTCCTATGACGTAGACCTGGCCTTCGACGGTGCGGCAGGCTGGGCCCAAATTACGAAAACCACGTATGAGCTGATTATTCTGGATCTCATGTTGCCCGGAATCGATGGGTTGGAAATTTGCCGGCGCATACGCGCTCAGCCGGCTTACACCGCCATTTTGATGCTGACGTCCAAATCAGCGGAACTTGATCGCGTGTTGGGTCTTGAGATGGGAGCCGATGATTACGTGACCAAACCTTTCAGTATCCGGGAGCTGATGGCCCGGGTAAAAGCCATCTTTCGGCGCATTGACGAGCTCCAGTCCGACAACCGGTCGGACCAGCCGGCGGTCATCAGGGCCGGTGAGCTGATAATCGATCCTGACCGGCGCCGGGTGAGTCTCAATGACAGGACAGTTGATCTCACCGCCAAAGAATTTGATTTGCTGCTGCACTTTGCCCGCCATGCCGGACGGGTATTTACCCGTGCCCAATTGCTGGACAGGGTCTGGGGCTATGGCCACGATGGCTATGAGCACACGGTCAACTCTCACATTAATCGATTGCGGGCCAAAATTGAAAAAAATCCGGCCCAACCGGAGTATGTTTTGACTGTCTGGGGCATCGGCTATAAGTTTGCAGAATTAATCTAATAACGATTTATTAAGTGGATACTGGGCTGTTATATCGCCCGATAGCAATTTTGAATTTGACTCGCAGGAGTATTGGAGTTTTGGAGTAATGGAGTAATGATAAAAGCCATGAAAACAGCTATATCTCAACTCCATCCAACACTCCAGTACTCCAACACTCCATCATCTGAGCATCAACTATGACAGCTAGAACTGCCGTGGCTTCGATGGCCGACTTGGCAAGCTTGGACTGACGGGGAAAGGGATGTCGAATGTTTAGATCATTATACTCGAAATTAGCAGCCGTTTTGACCGGACTGTTTTGTCTGGTGGGTCTGGCAATTATTATCGTGACTTTATTTTCCACCGAAATGTACCAGCAGGAGGTCAACCAGCGGCTCAATCGCCGCCTGGCCGAGCAGATTGTTGCCGAAAAGCTATTAATGCAGGAAAACCGGGTCAACCAGGAAGCCCTGGCCGACATCTTCCATATGCTCATGGTGATCAATCCGAGTATCGAAGTCTATCTGCTGGATGTCCAGGGAAATATTCTGGAATTTTCAGCCGCTCCCGGCAAAGTCAAACGCCGCCGGGTGGACCTGGAACCGATCCGGGATATGCTCGAAAAAAATGTCACTATTCCCTTACGAGGGGATGACCCACGTGATCCGGGCGGCAAAAAAGTCTTCACCGTCGCGCGAATTCCCGAACAAGGCCGGCTGCAAGGCTACCTGTATGTCATCTTGGGCGGGGAAACCTACGACAGTGTCGTGCAGAAGTTAAAGGCAAGCTACATTCTGCAGTTAAGTGCCTGGATGATTTTTGCCAGCCTCTTGTTTGCCTTGATCGCCGGTCTGGTATTATTTGCATCGCTGACCGGACGGCTCAAGCGTCTGGCAAATGCCATGGATGCATTTAGAAGCGGCAGCGGCCACAAAGCGATTGCCCTCCCTCCACCGAAACGGCGCCATGGTGCGGATGATATTGACCGGCTGGGGTTGGCCTTCACGGAGATGGCGGCGCGCATCGAAGATCAACTGGATCAATTGCAGCGATCCGATGAAATGCGTCGTGAGCTGGTCGCCAACGTGTCCCATGATTTGCGCACCCCCCTGGCAACCCTGCAGGGCTATATCGAAACCATGCTCCTTAAAGAAGACGACCTGGGACCGGAGGCGCGTCGAAACTATCTGGAGACCGCCATCAAGCATTGTGAACGGCTCAGCAAACTGGTGAGTGAACTGCTGGAGCTCGCCAAGCTTGATTCCTATGATATACGCGCCAAACGCGAACCATTCAATTTGAGTGAGCTGGTTCAGGATGTGGTTCAAAAATTCCAATTAGCGGCAAAGGAGAAACAGATTACCCTATCGACAACATGTGAAAAAAATTTGCCCTTCGTCAATGCCGATATCGGGCTGATTGAACGTGTGCTGGAAAACCTGATTGAAAATGCCTTACACAACACGCCCGTGGGCGGCTCCGTGCAGCTGCTGCTCACGCCGCAACAGGAGAATGTTGCCGTCACGGTCAGCGACACCGGCCATGGGATTCCCGCCAAAGATCTATCGCATATTTTCAATCGCTTCTATCAACAGGAGAAAAACCGCAACTCCGAGCCGGAACATTCGGGATTGGGGCTGGCAATTACTAAAAAAATTCTCGAATTGCACGGCCGATCCATCGATGTCGCCAGTGCTCTGGGCTCGGGCACCACCTTCAGCTTTCAGCTTCCGGTCGAGCTTTCTGCCTGAATAATTTTATTAAAATTATATGTTTAAATAAATAATTCTATTTATATTCAAAACAATATTTATTTAATTAAAGAATTATTTATTCAAAGCGTGATGATCGTTAATTTGGAAGGTGATTAATCCAATTATTAACTTAAAGAATATGCGAAGCATAATATAATTAATCCGCCCGACTTCAATCCGAGAATATAATTCAGATTAAAAAATGATTTATGACTCTGAATGCATGATGTCAAAGGGCGGATTAATTGCGGATTAATTATTTGTAGTACTGCTGATACCACGCGACAAACTTCTGAATTCCGGTCGTGATCGGGGTTTGGGGTTTAAATCCCACATCCGCAGTCAGATCATCCACATCAGCGTATGTGGCGGGCACATCGCCGGGTTGCAGGTCGAGAAACTCCTTGGTGGCTTCGCGCCCTATCGCTTTTTCAATAACTTCGATAAATTCAATCAGCTCCACCGGGTTATTGTTGCCGATGTTATAAATTTTATAGGGTGCATAGGAGGTTCCCGGATCCGGCTGATCCGCCCGCCAGGCAGGATTGGGTTCCGGCAGCCGGCCCATAACTCTGATGACCCCTTCGATGATATCGTCGATATAGGTAAAATCCCGCTGCATTTTACCGTGATTAAACACCTTGATCGGCTTATTTTCCAGAATCGCTTTGGTAAATAAAAACAGGGCCATATCCGGTCGCCCCCAGGGTCCGTAAACCGTGAAAAACCGCAGCCCCGTGCAGCAAAGCCCGTATAAATGGCCGTAAGTGTGAGCCATGAGTTCATTGGCTTTCTTGGTGGCGGCATACAGCGAAACCGGATGATCGACATTGTGATGAATAGAAAACGGCATTTTAGTATTGGCACCATATACCGAACTGGATGATGCAAACACCAGGTGCTGAACACCACTGTGGCGGCAGCCTTCAAGGATGTTGACAAATCCTACCAGATTGGAATCCACGTAAGCGTGGGGGTTTTCAATCGAGTATCTGACCCCCGCCTGGGCGGCCAGATTGACCACGACATCGAATTTATTGTGGTTAAACAAATCCTGCATGCCGGATCGATCGGCCATATCCATCTTTATAAATTCAAAATTCGGGGCGGACAGAATATTATTCAAGCGATCTTTTTTCAGTCCGACGTCATAGTAAGGATTGAGATTATCGATACCGGTAATTTGGACATCACCCTTTAAAAGCTGCCGGCACAGATGAAATCCGATAAAGCCGGCCGCCCCGGTTACCAGTACATTTTTATATTCAAATTCCATATTTGTTCCTCACAAACCAAGTTTATGCGTTTATTGAGTTCGCCGAGCTTATTGTGTTTGTTGAGTTTGTTGTGTTTTTTGAGTTGATAAGGATAAAGGCTAAAGGAAAAAGGTTAAAGGTTGAAAGCGGAAATAATCCTCAACCACAATCCAAAATCCGCAATCGAAAGATTCCCACTTCCGTACTTCTCATCCTCACACCATGCGCCAGGCCCTCTGCTCAGTCCTCAGCCCTCAGTCCTCAGTCCTTTCAATTTTTCCCACTTCCGACCTTCCCACCTTTCCAACTTCCCACCTTCTTTCTTTCCCCTTCCCACTTCCGTACCCCGATACCATTCCAGTGTCAACTCAAGTCCCTGCTCGAGGGAGAATTCGTTGGTGAAATTGAGCATGGACCGTGCCTTGGCGATATTCCCGACAGAGTGCAGAATATCGCCGGCTCTTGCCGGTTGATATAGCGGTTCCGATTGTTGACCGCTTAGTGAAGCAATCAATTCCCAGAGTCGGTTAATCGTGACCCGGCTGCCGCTGCCGATGTTATAAACAGCGCCGGTATTTTGATCAGTTTGGGCGGCCTGCAACAGCGCGTTGACCACATCTTTGACATATACAAAATCCCGGGTCTGGTTACCATCGCCGTATATCACCGGCGCCTGATGTGAAGCCGCTTTGCTCATAAAGATTGAGATCACGCCGGAATAAGGAGAGGAAGGATCCTGTCGCGGACCAAATACATTAAAAAATCTGAGGCTTGCATTTTTAAAGCCGAAAAGCTCGCCATATATCCTGAGATAATGTTCAGCCGATAATTTATGGACCGCATAGGGGCTGGCCGGCATCGGTGTCAGGGACTCGTCTTTCGGCAGCCGCGGATCATCGCCGTAGACGGCACAGGAACTGGCGAGGACCACGCGCCGCACATCCGTTTTGCGGGCCGCTTCCAACACGTTTAATGTTCCGATATCATTCACCATGGTAGAATCAAGCGGATCGTCTATGGTCTGCTGTACGGCCACCACTGCCGCCAGATGAAATATGACATCACAGCCCGCCGCGGATTGCTCCAACGCATCTATCTGCCGGATATCATTCTCAAAGAAAGAAATGCGCGATTTTACGGATTCCAAGTTCGAAAGATGACCGCCAGACAGGTTATCCAGCACCGCCACCTCACAACCGGCGGCCGCCAGAGCTTCAACCAGGTGCGAGCCGATAAATCCGGCCCCACCCGTTACCAGCGCCTTTTTAAAACCAATATTCATATTTTCTCCCGATAAACACAATTGCACGAAAGTATAAAGAAATTATTCTAACCCATTTGACTCGAAATTACTATGGCTAAAAATTGAGTCAACGGCCAGCCCGCGCATCACACGGGATGACTTGATTAATTCCGCAGTCATCGGAATGAGCCAAGCGAATGGTATGGCTCCTGCCGTTGAACTTGCTCTCCCGCCATGAAGATGGTTGTATGACCGAAATTGAATCGACCGGCATCGATCCTTGAACAGAAGTAATTGCAATCCATGACAGCCGAATACCCTCGTACCCCTTGACTTTCAATCCTATTGAGCCTAAAGTTTAACCTAATATACATCGTTTTTTAAGTGTTGCTAAGATTCCAAATCTAAAAATCCACAAAGCCCAAAACAAGAAAAAATGAAATCACAAATTCAACTCAAGCTATTTGCTACTTTGCAAGAATTCACCCCGCCATCGGCTGATAATTACAGTATCGATCAGGGAATCAGTATTTTCGATTTGCTGGAACAGATTAAAATGCCCCGCGAAAAAGCGAAACTCATTTTTATCAATGGCGTTAAAGCGGAACTGACTTCCACCCTCGAAGGCGGAGAACGGGTCGGTATCTTCCCGCCGGTGGGCGGCGGATAGAGTCGACCATCGATTCCAATCATTGTAATCTGTGTAATCTGCGAAATCTGTGGATTAAAACGTGTCTATTTAGGAGATATTTATGATGAAGCCCAGCAAGCCTGCCATGTTGGCTGCCGCAGCCATGACCCTGCTGATTTTAACCGGTGCCTGCTCTACCAAACCATTTTTAATCGTTCACTATCAGCTGCCGTCGCCGGCTGAAACCCTGGCGGGCAAAGCCGTGTCCCTGGTAATTACCGATATCAGGAAAACGAAAGCCTTTTTAAGCGAAAGTGCCAAAAAATCTTTGCCTGAGTTTAATGAGACCTATTCGCTGGTCGTTCTTAAAGCAGACAATTCCGGCAACTTGCTCGGCGTCTACGAGGTTGATGCCCTCCTTGCTGAAACATTTAAACAAAGATTGAATAATCTGGGTCTACAGGTAACTCCGTCAGCCAATCAAGGCGGATATGAACTCGAAATTAAACTGAAGGAATTCAAGCTGGATCTGGCCGGACGCAATTGGGTTGTCAAAATGAACTATCAGGCAAGTCTGTCAAAAAATAACAGGCTTCTTGCCATGGAATCGGTCGATGGCAGCGCGCAGCGATTAAAAGTGATGGGGACCGGCGACGCTGAAAAACTGCTGGGTGAACTGCTGACCGATATGGTAAATAAACTGGATTTGGTGAAGCTGTTTCAACAGGCGCAACGTTAGTCCGCACCGCATGAAAAAGGGATAATTGTTTTGGATTCAGACAAAAGAAGATTTACCGTCACCTCCCGGCTTTTCACGATAATCAGTGACCTTTCGCCTGAAAAGCAGTTCATTCTCTATAAGCAGCTGGCAAAGGATAACATCGATACCGAGCTGTTTAAGCTTATCATTGAGATGTCGGAAGATGAAAAGACCCAGCTTTTAATGCAGCTGGAAGCGGTATCCGATGAATATGAACCGCTGCAAACCCTGGTTTTGGACGCTGATGAATCATTTATGCGGGAAAATCCCCGCAAAATTTGCTTGATTCCGGTTAAATGTACGATTGAAGGCCGTTCTTTTAAAAGTTATATAATCGACATCAGCAAATTGGGTGCATTCATCGAATCGAATGACCGGTTTCCAGTGGGCCAGAAAATTCTAATGGCCTTTAAATTGCCCAACGACCCGGAAGCCTTTCAACTCGATGGTCGCATTGCCAGAAGCGGCCCCAGGGGCATCGGGGTGAAATTTTACGAGATATCACCCGACCAGGAAGATGTGATTCGCAAATTCATCGATACCCAAAAGTAATATTTTAGTTTTTTTTCCGCCGGTCTTTACTGGTCCGCCGGTCTTTTTTAGTGGATAGCGTTACGACAACCCCGTCCCTGACACTTTTACGCCGATCCTGTTGGTTTTTGCGCCGATCCTCTTTTTTTTTCTTCTGAGGGGTATCGGACGGATCTCTTTTTTTGGCCCGTGCCCGGTTAACCGGAGCGGTACGGCCGATGACAATATCCATGACTGGACCTCCTCAAATCAAATTTAGCAAATAATCAATTTTTTGCTGATTTTCACCCGTTTCTGCCATAATGGCCTGAAGATCTTTTTCAGTCAAATCCAATCGTTTTAACACATCACTGTAAAATCTGTAGGACAACCCATCGGCTCCGGTACAAACGCCCATCATCATGCAAATGATATCTGCCAGGTATACCAGCGATGTTTCCAGATCTTGCCTGGCCGATTCATTTGATAAATGATGGTGGCGAATAATGTAAATCAACTTATCGCTAAAGCACCATTTTTGTCCCACCATCGCGCCAATTTCTTCGTGATTCATACCGATAATCTTCTTCTCGGCATCGTTGAAACTAAATCCCTTTGAATTAACCAGGATGTTAATTTCTTCAAAAGAAAATGCAACAAACCGCCCCAGGATCAGCTTGCCGATATCTTTAAGCAGGGCGGCGGTGTAGACGAGATGCTTATGTCGAGATCGGCCGAATTTACCGGCCAATATTTTTGCGAGATGGGCCGATGTTACCGCGTGACGCCAGAGTTCGCCCTCACCCAGGCCATATCCCTGAGGCTGTTTTTTAAAATTTTGTGAAACACTATTGAGCATGACCAGTTGAACGATATGATCCAGCCCGACAAAGCCGATTGCATCCCGCACGGAATCCACCTTGCGGTTAAGTCCGAAATACGCGGAATTGCAGGTTTTGAGCAAATTGGCGGTTATGGCCGGATCGTTCAGAATAAGTTCAGCGATTTCAGACAAGGAACTGTCAGGGTCCTGGGCCAGAGCCATTATCTGACCGCCAATCGGCGGGACGGGCTCAAGCTGGTCGATCTGCGCCACGATGTCTTTGACGTCGGTCATACTTTCTCCTCCCCTGCGCCGAATATCTTGATTGAGCTGCAACCGCTGCCGATATCCAGACTCAGGGTTCTGTTGTTGCTCCCGCCGGTGTTTTCATGATGTATCTTTAGATTGTATGCATCGCAACAGGTTTTGAGCGCCGCGAGATTTTTGCGTCCGATGTTATAAGCGTCGGTCTGATCCATAATGTGAGCACCGCCGGCAATAACGACTTTTAGCCGGTCGGGTTGCGCATTCAGCGTATACAGTGCCGCCAGAAAAGCCGGTATACCGGTGTCGGCAAACATAAACGGAACCCGGGCCGGATTAACGCCATTGGCGCTGCCGGAGTCCGGCAACATAAAATTTAAAATTCCGCCGACACCGCAAACCGGATCATGGACCGTTACGCCCATGCCCGATCCGATGGAAAATGCGACCAGGGTTTCCACCGGATTGGTGCTGATTCTCATTTCAGAACAATTAACGGCCGTCATTAACGCAATAGCCTTGGAACTGCCTCGTTTTTCTGCCATGATATTACTCCATGCATGCGATCGATATTTTAACCTAACATCTTAGTCCGGTCCCTCAGGGGCATGGCTCCGGACACGTATAAACAGTATATCGGTATTTGTAGAGCGATACTTGAGCAGGTAATATTACGGTATAATCAGCATTAAAAAAATTGGATTAAATGGATAATTTAATTCTTGCAATTAGGCGATAGAAGCCTTAAATTTTTTTATCGTAATAGTTTGATTCGAAGCCGCAGCGGGTAGATCGAATCGGATCACCTATTGGCTTGCTTTACTGTGATAATTCTAGTGTCAGAGACACTTCAGGAGAAAGAGGTTGTTTTATGATCAAACGAATTCTTCTCGGTTTAGGGGGGACCCCATTTACGGATGTGGCGATTGAAAGGGCGCTTGAGCTTGCTAAGGTCCATGGTGCGATGATTACCGGGGTCACCGTGGTAGACACCAAACAACTTAAGCAGGTAGGCCCCATTCCACCGGGCGGTAATGCTTATGCCGCCCGGCTTCGCGAAAAGCGCCTGTCGGTCACTGAAGAACGGATCGAAAGCGCGATTGAGCGCTTTGAAAAAAAATGCCATGAATCAAATATCCTGTCCAAAGTAGAACGTGAAACCGGCGATCCCTTTGAATCGATGATTACCCATGCCCGCTATAATGACCTGACCATCTTCGGCTTGAGAAGCCTCTTTGACTGCGGCTTCACGTTGGAGCCGCGGGATGCGCTGATTCGGCTTGTTTCCCAAGGGGTGCGTCCGATTATTGCCGTTGCGCCCGAGTTTCGCCAAATTCGCAAAGTCCTAATCGCCTACAGCGGCTCGATGGAGTCCGCTAAAGCCATGCGCCGCTATGTCCAGTTTAATCCATGGCGCGGCGCCCGGTTGCGGATCGTTCATTTCGGCAGGCGCGACGACAGCACGGCCAAACTGCTAAAGGATGCCGCTGACTATTGCCGTGACCACGGGTATTCCAATGAAACCGAATTGGTTGACGAATCCGCCCGGGAGCATTTGATTGAATATGCCCGACAAAATGATATGGACTTAATTGTGATGGGCAACAGCATCCGCAACATTCTCTTGAGACATCTTCTCGGTGATACGGTGCTCGATGCTATCCAGCAATCCGATCGACCGCTATTCCTTTCGCAATAGAGTGGCAATAACCCGTTGATTGCGCAATCATCTATGTTTGACAAATGCTGTTTCGAAGAAAATGGTTATGGTTGCTGAGAATGGTAAACCGTCAATAATCGGCCGGATATCCAGTGTCATTCCCTTGGGACTGTTTCTAACGCTGATTTCTTTCCTGCCCCGGGTTGCAGCCGGTGCGGTGTTGCGGATTCAGCTGGAATGGATTCCAAGTCTGGGCATTACCTTTTCACTGGTGATTGACGGCTTGAGCCTCCTGTTTGGGCTCATTATTTGCGGTGTCGGTTTTTTTGTGTCCATTTATGCCGCTGATTATCTATCGGAGTCGGCCGACAGGGGCAGGTTTTTCGTCTACTTACAGGGATTTCTGCTGGCCATGCTGGGCTTGGTGCTGGCCGATAACCTGTTGACCCTCTTTGTATTTTGGGAGTTGACCACCATCATCTCCTATTTGCTGATCGGATTTGAATGTGAATCGGAAACAGCGCGCCGCAGCGCCCGCCAGGCATTGCTGATAACCGGCAGCGGCGGACTGGCGCTGCTGGTCGGATTTTTGCTGCTGGGCGGTACTGCCGGCACTTACGATATTTCTCGTTTAGCGGAACAGTCCGACAAAATCAAGGCGGATCCAGTGTATCTCGCCGTGCTGCTGATGGTATTCAGCGGTTCGTTCACCAAATCGGCTCAGTTCCCCTTCCACTTCTGGCTGCCCAACGCCATGTCGGCCCCCACCCCGATCAGCGCTTTTTTGCATTCGGCCACCATGGTAAAAGCCGGCATCTACCTGCTGGCCCGCCTGCACCCGATCCTGGGCGGCACCGTTGCCTGGATGGGAACCCTGGTTATTGTCGGGGGCATAACCGCCCTGATCGGATCCATTCTGGCTGTCAAGGCATCCGATTTGAAGGGCATTCTGGCGTATACGACGATTATGGCCCTGGGTATCCTCACGATGTTTCTGGGCGGCAAAACAACCCCCGCCTTGACGGCGGCGATGACATTTTTGATGGTTCACTCCCTTTACAAGTCTTCTTTATTTTTAGCGGTCGGAATTATCGATCATCAAACCGGGACCCGCATGATCGATCAAATTGGAGGGCTTTGGAAACCGATGCCGGTCACCGCTTTCGCAACCGTCGCCGCCGCGCTCTCGATGGCCGGATTTCCGCTTTTTTTTGGTTTCATCGGCAAGGAAATCATGTACAAAGGTGCATTGACCGAGGATTTGTTCCCGGTTTTTGCCACAACGGCGGCCGTGCTGGCCAACGCCCTGATGACTGCTGTTGCGGGTCTTGTGGCCATCAAACCGTTTTTGGGCGTGCTGCGAAAAACTCCGCTGGAGCCCCGCGAAGCGCCCATGGCCATGTGGCTGGGTCCGGTTATCATGGGAAGCCTCGGCCTGATCTTCGGTATTTTTCCCGATTCAGTCGGACACTGGCTGATAGAACCGGCAGTCAGCGCATTTCACCCGTCCATGGAAGATATTCAGCTGAAACTGTTTCACGGCATCAACGAACCGTTGTTGTTGAGTATCGCCACCCTGAGCCTGGGAGGTATCCTGTATTGGAAAAAGCAGCCGCTGCGGCGGTTTATCGTTCATGTGCTGGCCCGCATACCGATCCGATTCGATCAGTTCTATTCCGCTGGACTTGACGGCATCGCCAAAATTGCCGGAATTCAAACCGCTATCCTCCAGAACGGTTCTTTGCACCGCTACCTGTGTGTCATCATCGCTGCGGTGATTCTCGGTGTCGGCCTGCCGTTTCTGACAAATTACATGCCCCCCGTCATAAAGCAGAATTTCGATGCGTCCCTGACCGACTGGCTGGTAATCGGCATCATCGCCGTTGCCGTTGGGGTAGTCATCATGACGCAGTCGCGCCTGCTGGCGATTTGCGCGCTGGGGGTCGTCGGTGCCGGCAGCGCCATGCTGTTTTTAATCTATGGCGCTCCCGACGTCGCCTTGACCCAGCTGCTGGTGGAAACGTTGACCGTTATTATTGTCTCGCTCGTCCTGTTGCGGCTGCCCCGGTTAAATGCGCGTCGCCCCACACCGTCTGGCGTCAAAATATTAAACGGCGTGCTGGCAGCTTCAATCGGTACGCTGATAACCGCCCTGATTCTGGCAGTTACCCGGACCGAACTGGATCGATCGCTGACGGATTTTTTCGAAGCCAACAGCTACCTTGCCGCTCACGGGCGCAATATTGTCAACGTGATCCTGGTTGACTTCCGCAGTTTCGACACCCTAGGAGAGATCACGGTGGTCGCCCTGGCCGGGCTGGCCGGATACGCCCTGATTCAAAAGCGAAAGGTAAATTGATGCCGTCACTGATTCTGAAAACCGCCACGCGTCTGCTGGTCGGACTGATTCTGACCTTTGCCGTCTATTTGCTGCTGCGCGGCCACAACGCGCCCGGCGGCGGCTTTGCCGCCGCCCTGGTGGCCGGCACCGGATTTGCGCTGTTTGCCATCGCAGAAGGCCCCGCCGGGGTGCGACAGGCGCTTCGCATGGCTCCCCAAAAAATAGCCATGGGCGGCCTGGGATTGGCCGTTGGCTCCGGACTGGCGGCACCGCTGATGGGCCGGCCCTTTTTAACCGGCATCTGGTGGATTTCGCAAAACGGTCAGACCCAGGAGCTGGCCATCGGAACCCCACTTTTTTTTGATGTGGGTGTATTTTTTGCCGTCCTCGGCACGATATTGACCCTGATTCTGGCACTGGAAGAAAATTAACATGCAAACCTTATGCGCTCTTCTGGCGGGGATCATAATTGCCGCCGGTGTATATCTGATGCTGGACCGCAATCTCATCCGGTTTATTTTCGGATTGGTACTGGTCAGCAATGCAATCAATCTCCTGATATTCACCACCGGGCGCCTGGCAAGCCGGCGGCCGCCGTTAATCCCGGAAAAAATGACGATGGGACCCGAACTTTTCGCCAATGCCCTGCCCCAAGCCCTGATCCTGACAGCGATTGTGATCGGCTTTGCCCTGTTGTCTTTTGTGTTTATTCTGTTTTATCGCGCCTATCAGGTGCTGGAAACCGTCGACACTGAATGCATGCGCGCGGCCGAAAGCGATGCCGATCATCATGGCCCGGAATCGGAGCCCGCAGGCGGGAGGCCGGTATGAGCGAACTGCTGATATTGCCGATCATCCTGCCCCTGATCGGCGGTGTCGCGGCCGTTATGGTCAGAAAAAGCGCCCGGCGATCATTCGGGTTGGCATTCACGGGTGCCGCGCTGCACACCATTGCCGGCAGTCTGCTCATATATCAGGTTCAGACAGGCGGCATCTTCGCAACGCAGATCGGCAACTGGCCGGCGCCGTTCGGCATTACGCTGGTCGCCGACCGTCTGAGCGCCGCAATGGTGATGATCACCGCGGTGATTAACCTGGCGGTGACGTCCTATTCCAAAGCCGATATCGGCAGCGATCTCATCCGGCGGGGGCATTACTGTCTGCTGCAAATCCTGGTGGGGGGGATCTGCGGCGCATTTTTAACCGGCGACATCTTCAATCTCTATGTCTGGTTCGAAGTGATGCTGATGGCATCCTTCGGGCTGCTGGTGCTCGGCCAGAGCAAAACCCAGTTGGACGGCGGTGTCAAATATGTCACCATCAATCTGTTAGCCACCCTGCTGTTTATCGCCGGTATCGGGCTGTTGTACGGACTGACCGGAACACTGAACATGGCGGATTTGCACCAGAAGATCCCGCTGATTGCCGACCGGGGGGTGGTGACGGCGCTGGCAGTTTTATTTTTGGCTGCGTTCGGCATCAAGGCAGCCATATTCCCGCTGTTTTTCTGGCTGCCGGCGGCCTACCACACGCCGCCGGTTTCAGTTTCAGCCATATTTGCCGGTCTGTTGACCAAAGTCGGCATCTATGCCCTGATTCGGTTTTTTACCCTGGTGTTTGTGATTGACACGGCCTATTTACATTTCCTGTTGCTGGCCGTGGCAGCGCTGACCATGATCAGCGGTGTATTGGGAGCCGCGGCGCAAAACGAATTTCGCCGGATTCTTTCTTTTCACATTATCAGCCAGGTTGGCTATATGGTGCTGGGATTGGCGCTGCAAACCCGCCTGGCCCTGGCGGGCACGGTGTTTTACCTGGTTCACCATATTATTGTTAAAGCCAACCTGTTTCTGGTCAGCGGTGTCGTCAAGCAGCTGCAAGGCTCTTTTGAGCTGGCGCAGCTCGGCGGTATTTATCGCCGCAACGGATGGATCGCGGTACTGTTTTTCATCCCGGCCTTTTCCCTGGCGGGTTTTCCGCCGCTGTCCGGGTTTTGGGCCAAAATGATCCTGATCCGGGCCAGCCTGGATATCCATCAATATTGGCTGGCTTTCGTGGCCGCCGTCGTGGGGCTGTTGACCGTTTATTCAATGACCAAAATATGGGGGGAAGTATTCTGGAAACCTGCTCCCGCAGCCAATCCCGTGGCCGAGCGGCTGCCGGCCCCCAGGCTATCGGCCTGGCTGCTGGCCCCGGTGGCCGCTTTGACGGCGTTGACCATTGTCATCAGTCTCGGGGCGGAGTTTGTTTTTCAATTTGCCTGGCAGGCGGCCGAGGAATTGACTGATCCTGCACAGTATGTCAGGGCGGTCTTGGGAAATTGAACATGAATCTATTTCTGTTGAACATATTTCTGGCCCTTGGTTTCAGTGCCGTCTTAGGCCAGCTAAACCTGAGCGGCTTTATATCGGGCTTTGTGGTGGGCTATGGGGCGCTGTGGCTGACAAAACCGCTATACGGCACAACCCGCTATTTCGAACGTCTGCCCGGCGTTTTCGGATTGATCGGATTTTTCGGCAAGGAGCTGCTGGTCTCAAATTTGAAGGTTTTATGGGATGTGATCACCCCCCGGCATATCAGCCGCCCCGGTATTATCGGCCTGCCGTTGGATGCCCGGACCGATCTGGAAATTATGCTGGTGGCCAATCTCATATCATTGACGCCCGGTACCCTCAGCCTGGACCTTTCCGACGACCGGCGGGTTTTATATATTCACGTCATGTTTCTCGACGATATCGAAACAACCCGCCGGCAAATCAAACAGGGGCTGGAGAAACGGGTATTGGAGGTGATGCGCTGATGCCTGTCGATTCCTCGCCGGTTGCGCTGGCCGGCCAGTTTGCACTGGTGGTGTTGCTGACCAGCATCATATTGGCCTTGGCACGCCTGATCAAGGGGCCGGCGGCGGCCGATCGGATTGTTGCCCTGGATCTGATCTCGGTTCTGATTGTCGCCTTTCTGGCCGCCTACTCGATTTATGCCGGAGAAACGTCTTTTCTGGATGTCGCCATCGGTTATGCCCTGATCGCGTTTTTGGGCACCGTGGCCCTGGCCCGTTTTCTGATGCGCTCAGCCTTGAAAAAAACCAAAAACCGTGAAACATTAGAAACTATGAGGCACCATGAATGAAATCATCACCGCCGTACTTCTCGTTTTAGGCAGCCTTTTTTCATTTGTGGCGGCCTTGGGGATGCTGCGTCTGCCCGATACCGTCATTCGGATGCACGCGGCCACTAAGGCCGGCACCCTGGGTGCCGGGCTGATCCTGATCGGGGAAGCTTTTTTTTACGCTGAATTAGGGATTACCCTGCGCGCGTTGGCGGCCATTGCGTTCTTGTTGTTGACCGCCCCCGTCGCCGCGCACCTGATCGGGCGCGCGGCCTATTACAGCAACGTCAAGCTGTGGGATAAAACCTGGATCGACGAGCTGGCAGAGCGCTACAAAATCGCTGGCTCTTCCGATCCTGACCGCAAATAGATTAAGACTTGTAAATGGATCGATCGATGTCGCTAACTTGGTTAACATCCCGCCTGATAATTTACACCGGGACCTGGTGGATCCTGACAAAGGGCGCCGCTGATGCCTGGCCGATTGGCATACCGGCCGTATTGGCTGCCATTTATATCGATTTTTATCTTTTTCGACCTGGAAATACACGCTGGTCTTGGGGCGGATTGATCGCTTTTGTTCTTTTTTTTCTCAAATCTTCAATTTACAGCGGCATGGACGTTGTCCGGCGCACCTATGACCCGCGGCTCCCGCTGGATCCGGCCATGATCGAATACCCGCTGAGTTTGACATCTCCGGCAGCGCGCACTTTATTTATTTGCACGGTCAGTTTATTGCCGGGAACCCTGAGCACCGCGCTAGAGGGGCACAAGCTGGTGATCCATGTTTTGGATATCGGCCGTCCGGTCGAGCATGAGCTCAATATCATTGAAAATCGGGTGGCCTCAGTATTTAAGCAGCCGGTCCGGATTGAAAATTCTAAAATCAAGGAATCGTAACAATGAATCTGTTTATTGGGTTGGCGGCCCTGATTTTGGTCAGTGTCTTACTCGGCCTGGTTCGAATTTTCAAGGGGCCGACCGAAGCGGATCGCATGCTGGCTGCCCAGCTGCTCGGCACGGGGGGCGTTGCGATCCTGCTGATTCTCGCTTTTGCAATGCAGATGCCCGCGTTGCTGGATGTCGCTTTGGTGTATGCGCTGCTAGGCAGCAACGGCCATGGTGGTATTCGTGAGGCGGCATTGGCGCGGGGATCAGAAGGCGGAGGCAATCACCGATGAGCCCGACTGATCTGGTGGGATTGTTTTTTATCATTGCGGCAGTTCCTTTTTTCTGGGGCGGCAGTCTTGGTTTGCTGCGCTTTCCGGATGTTTACACACGGCTGCATGCCCTGACCAAAGCGGACAACCTCGGGCTCGGCTTGGTTGCGGCCGGGTCGATGTTCCTGGCAGATGATTGGATGGTCGTCATTAAACTGCTGTTTATCTGGTTGCTGGTGTTGACAGCCAGCACGGTTTCCTGCTTTCTGATTGCCAACGCGGCCCGCAAAAACGATATAAAGCCATGGAAAGTCTCTTAAATTATAGCAATATCTTTTTTGATGGGCTATTGGTCCTTGGACTGCTGGTTCTGGCCTGGACGCTTTTGCGTACAGCGGACCTGTTCAAGGCGGTTGTTTTGTTTATCAGCTTTGGTTTGATTATGTCGTTGGCCTGGGTTCGCTTAAAAGCGGTCGACATTGCCCTGGCAGAGGCGGCCATTGGCGCCGGATTGACCGGAGCCTTGTTTCTATCAACGCTCAGCAGGATGCAGCGCGGCAGCCGCAAGAACGACTCTAAAAATGGTCGCGGGGCGTCTTCCGAGGAAAATTCAGCCTCGGATCGAATCAGCGATTCGGGCACTGACGCGGGATGACATGCAACACAGCAAAAACACGAACGAAGTCGACCGGACCCGGCAAATTGCCCGGGCCCGCAAAGCGATAACCGCTTTAGGCGTTATTGCATTGACGGGTATTTTGGGCTGGACGGTATGGAGCCTGCCGCCGTATTCAGACCGCATGCAGAATCTGGTGGCGGCCCATCTGCCGATCAGCGGCGTTGAAAATCCGGTTACGGGGGTGTTGTTGAACTTCAGGGGCTATGACACGCTGCTTGAAATCGGCGTATTGCTCCTGGCGGCCGTCGGAGTTCTGTCCCTGGCGCCGACACAGGTTGTGTCAGCTGAAACGGCCCCGCAGCGCATCCAAATTCTTTTGTTGCGGCTGCTGCCGTTTATCGTTATCGTGGGCGCATATCTGCTCTGGATCGGCAAGTATGCTCCGGGCGGAGCTTTCCAAGCCGGGGCGGTGCTGGCGGCCGGCGGCGTGCTCTTGGTGACCTCGGCCGTGCCCTTTAATCAATTTACCCTTAAAAGCATACCGATCAGCCTGTCCATCGGCCTGCTGACCTTTCTGGCAGTGGCGCTGGCGACCATGATCGGTGGCGGCAATTTTCTGCAATACCCGCTGCCATGGGCAAGTGGGTTGATTTTAATCATCGAAGCTGCTGCGACGATATCGATTGCAGTCATACTCACGATACTGTTTCTCGGCCGCAAAGTGGATGGGGAATATCCCCCAAAACCCCATGATGGATGACACCCAATCCGCCGGCTGCCTGCGATTGCGGTATGATCAATGCCGCGCAATGGGTGGTTTATGCAGGCCAAGGCGGGCGTCAAATCGAATATAGCCAATGACTATCTCTTTACTATATGCCCTGGCCGGGGTCGTGCTGCTGGGCATGGGGCTTTACCGACTGGTGATTGATCCTCACCTGGTCAAAAAAATCCTGGCACTGAACATATCCGGTGCCGGCGTTTTTTTGTTTCTGGTAGCCGTCGCCGATCGGACGCCCGGTCCTGAACCGGACCCGGTCCCCCATGCCATGGTGTTGACCGGCATCGTGGTGGCAGTCAGCGCCACGGCCGTGGCCCTGGGGCTGGCGTGCCGGATTCAAGAGATTAAAGGAACTGCTGAACTTTCCGAAAATGAACCTGAATGATTTCCTGGGACCATTGACCCTGCCGGCCTGGATTGTATCCCTGCCCCTTGTCGCGGCAGGGCTTAGTGTGGCGCTGCCGAAAATCGGCAAGCCGGCCGCTATCTTCACGGCTGTCGCAACCTCGATGCTGGTGGGTATGCTCGCTCGCGAGGTGCTGCTGCACGGAACCATTCAGCTGCAAGTCGGCGGGTGGCCGGCAACTTTGGGCATATCGCTGCATGCCGACGGACTGAGCGTCGTCATGCTGTCGATGGCGTGCTTAATTGGCGGCACGGTTACATTGTATGCCGCCGGCTATTTCGGCGCCGGTAGCGCAGCGATAAGTTTCTGGCCCCTGTGGCTGTTCCTGTGGGCCGCACTGAATGCGCTGTTTCTGTCCGGCGACATTTTCAACCTTTACGTCACCCTCGAATTGTTAGGCCTTGCGGCCGTCTCATTGGTCGCACTGTCCCGCTCGGCCGAGGCACCGCCGGCTGCGATGCGCTATCTGCTGGTTAGCCTGATCGGCTCTTTGAGTTATCTGATGGGGGTTGCCTTGCTGTATGCGGCCAGCGGAACCCTTGACCTGAACGCACTTGCTGCCGCAGGACCGCCCAGGTCCTCGATTTCGGCCGCGTTTGCACTGATGGCAGCCGGTCTGATCATGAAATGCGCCCTGTTCCCGATGCATTTCTGGTTGCCGCCGGCCCATGCCAATGCACCGGCGCCGGTCAGTGCCGCGCTCTCGGCCCTGGTTGTCAAGGGGTCTTTTTACATTCTGATGCGCCTGTGGCTGACTATTTTCGAACCGTTCATCAACCCCGGCCCGGCCGATTTAATCGGTGTCATGGCTGCAATCGCCATCCTGTGGGGATCGATTCAGGCCCTGCAGGCGCAGCGACTCAAAATGCTCATCGCCTACTCTACGGTCGCCCAGATCGGCTATATTTTCCTGGTTTTTCCGCTGAGCTCAATGCCGGCTGCGAATCAGACCGCCTGGCAGGGGGGACTGTATTTCGTGATCAGCCATGCCTGCGCCAAGGCGGCTGTATTTCTGGCGGCCGGCAACATCATCTACTCCGTCGGGCACGACCGAATCAGTGAGCTTACGGGGATCGTACAGCGCCTGCCGATATCGATGTTCGCCTTCGCTTTGGCCGGAGTCAGTTTAATTGGTCTGCCGCCATCCGGCGGTTTCGTCGCCAAGTGGCTCTACCTCAATGCCGCCCTGACGGCCGGACAGTGGTGGTGGACGGTATTGATCCTGGGCGGTGGACTGCTGTCCACCGCCTATGTGTTTCGCTTTTTCTCCCGTGCCTTCAGCTATTCCGCGGAGACGGTCGGGGGCCGTCCGGTTCCCCGGGTTATGGAGTGGACGGCCTTCGTTTTGGCAATGTGCGCGGTTATTTTAGGATTGACTGCACCGGCTGTAATTAAGCTGATTGCGGTCGGCCAACCATTCTGATTGTAGAGGTTCACGTGTTTTTCGACGACTGGCTGCCATTGGTGATCCTGCTGACTTCCCTGCTGCCGGGGATTGTCATCTTTGCCCTGCCCGAGGATCGAATACGTCTGCGGACGGGCCTGAACATGGGCGCAGCGACCCTCAAACTGGCGCTGATCGGGATCATGATCTGGGGGGTGCGCCATGGTCATGTATATGAAACCCGTTTGTCCATATTGCCGAATATGGATCTAATTCTTAACGCCGATGCCATGTCCGCCATGATGACGGCGCTTTCCGGCATCCTCTGGTTTTTGACTACACTGTATGCCATCGCCTACCTGGAAACTTCGCCCCAGTCGCGCAGCCGGTTTTTCGGCTTTTTCAGTTTGTGCGTCAGTTCAACCATCGGCATTGCCCTGGCGGGGAATCTGATTACATTTTTGATGTTTTATGAAATGCTGACCCTGTCGACCTACCCGCTGGTGGTTCACCGCGGCACACCGGACAGTATGCGGGCCGGCCGCATCTATATCGCCTATACCATTGGGGGTGGGGCGGCATTTTTGGTCGCAGTGGCCTGGCTCAAAGCGCTGGTGGGATCGGTCGCATTTACCGAAGGCGGAATGCTGGCCCCTTTTGTCGATACCTATGCCATGCAACTGCGATTTATCTTCATGCTGATGATCGCCGGTCTGGGTGTGAAGGCCGCCCTGGTTCCGCTGCACGGCTGGCTGCCGAATGCCATGGTGGCGCCGGCCCCGGTCAGCGCGCTGCTGCACGCCGTGGCGGTCGTCAAAGCCGGTGCCTTCGGCATCGTGCGGGTGGTTTATGATGTCTTCGGCATTGAATTCAGTGCTGAACTGGGATTGCTTCAACCCCTGGCCGTCGTCGCGGCCTTTACGATTGTATATGGTTCAGTCCGTGCTCTGTTTCAGGATGAATTAAAAAAACGCCTGGCCTTTTCGACAGTGAGCCAGGTTTCATATATTGTACTGGGTGCCGCCATTCTGGGACCGATCGCTACCATCGGCGGTATCGTCCATTTGGTTCATCAGGGGTTGATGAAGATCACGCTGTTTTTCTGTGCCGGAAATTTTGCGGAAACCCTGGGCGTCCACCATGTCAGCCAGATGAACGGCGTCGGGCGGCGTATGCCTTGGACCATGGCGGCCTTCACGCTGGGTGCCCTCGGGATGATCGGCGTTCCGCCTATAGCCGGCTTTATCAGCAAATGGTATCTGGCGACCGGCGCACTGGCGGCCGGTCAACCATGGATCATTTTGATCCTGGTTGCCAGCAGCCTGTTGAATGCGGCCTATTTTCTGCCGATTATATATCGCGGCTGGTTTCAGGATGCGACGGAATCCTGGCCGGACAAACCGGCCGCCGGTATGCCGGAAACCCATTGGATGCTGCTTTTACCCCCCTTAATAACCGCCCTGCTGGCATTGCTGGCCGGATTGCTGGCCGATGCGCCCTTCAGCCCCCTGGAGTGGGCGCGCCTGATTGCCGCCCGGGAGTATCAACCATGATAACGAGTACTTTCGATCCTTACCCGATACTGATGGCGGCCGTTTTCGGCCTGCCGCTGGCGCTCGCCCTGGGCCTGTCCCTAAGAAGCTGGCAGCCTGCGATTGTCAGCCTGATGCCCTGGTCGGCGGTACCGGCTTTGGCAGCGGTCATCTGGATGCCTTCGGACAAAATGGTCTCGGCGCCCTGGGTCCTGCTGGAAATGCACCTGGCCGTGGACCCGACCGGCCGGCTGTTTCTGCTGTTTACTTCGCTTTTATGGTTGCTGGCGGGAATATACGCTCAGAGCTATCTGGCCACTGATTCCCGACGCGTAAGGTTCTTCTTTTTCTTTTTGCTGAGCATGAGTGGCAACTTGGGGTTGATCATATCCCATGATGTTGTCACTTTCTATGTATTTTTTGCCCTCATGAGCTTTGCATCCTACGGCCTGGTGGTTCATAACGGGGATGCCAAGGCGTTGCAGGCCGGGCGAATTTACATGGTTTTGGTCGTGGTCGGCGAGGTCCTGCTGTTTGTGGCGTTTATCTGGCAAACATGGGCGGTTGACTCCCTGCTGTTGAGGGATTTCTCAACCGTGCGGCCCAACGGGATCGTCCTGGGGCTGATACTGATTGGGTTTGGCATCAAGGCCGGAGCGCTGCCGGTTCATGTGTGGCTGCCGCTGGCGCATCCGGCGGCACCCACGCCGGCCAGCGCCGTTCTCAGCGGCACGATGATTAAAGCCGGCCTGCTGGGCTGGCTCCGCTTTCTGCCGATCGGCCAGGTGGCGCTGCCGCAATGGGGTACATTTTGCATTATTGCCGGACTGCTAGCCGCCTATTACGCGGTTGCCGCCGGTTTGACCCAACGCAACCTAAAAACGGTTCTGGCGTATTCAAGCATCAGCCAAATGGGCTTGATGACGGTGGGAATCGGCCTGGCTGTCGGATGGCCGCCAACGGTTCCGGTGGTGCTTCCGGCCATCGGGATTTACGCAATTCATCACGCATTGGCAAAGGGTGCCCTCTTTTTGGGGGTGGGCGTTGTGGAAGCTGTCGAAGGGCACCGCCCGGCTTACCGCATTGCCGTGGCCGGCCTGATCTGGGCATCGCTGGCCCTGGCTGGTGCACCCTTTACCAGCGGAGCGGTGGCCAAGATCGCCCTGAAGCTAGCCCTAAAAGACTTTGAAGATTCCTGGATCAACGTTCTCAATCTGCTGCTGCCCCTGGCGGCTGTCGGCACCACACTTCTCATGACACGGTTTATATTTATCGTGACCATGCGTCCCTCGATTCATGGCCGGCCGCGATTCGGTATGTGGCTGTCATGGTCACTGACCGTGCTTTTGGCTGCGACGGTAATTTGGCTGTTGCCTGCAAGTCGAAAGGCTGTCTTGGTTGCGCTCCAACCCATCTCCCTGTGGCAGGCGCTCTGGCCGGTTGCAGTCGGCATTTCATTATCCGGCATCGTGTGGCTCAAGGGGACAGGGAAAAAGTGGCTCCCCATCCCCAATATCCCCCAGGGCGATATATTAATCGCCTTCAGCTACCTGTATCACCTGGTTTTTAAATACAGTTCCCTGCCGTCGCAACGGATCCGAGCCAAAATGCCATTCCGGCCCAAACCCCTTCCGAGCGAGCATCCGCGATTGCAGACGATGCGAAATCTGCCGGCCTGGCTTGAAAAACGCTTGCGTGACTGGCAGACAGCATGCCTCATATTTGTCCTGTTGATCGGCTGCCTGTTTGCCTGGTCGTTAATATGAGGACCGCTGATTTCCTCGCTCCAATGGCGCAGATTCTCTCAGGGAACAACCCACAGCGCACCGCCGGAAAACTGGTTGACAAGATAGCGGCTGACACTGCCGGTAAAAAACTTTTTGCCCATTCCTTGCCGCCCCACAACCAGGGTGCCGAAATTACCCTTTCGGTATTCATCCAGCACCGCCTTGCCGACCCTGAACGCTCCTTCACCGGTTTTGAAGCTGATCTGGTTTTGCTGAATTCCGGCTTCAGCAAGTCTTTTTTTAGCCTGGGGAAAAAATTGATCGATGCACTGTTGGTCGCCCTGCCGGATGATTTCCTCCAGCGCTTGTGAATCATTTTCCTCGAAGTCGACCGGACAAAAATTCTGCAAGCGGGGTGCCACATGAAAAAATGAAATTTTCAAATCGGTATTGCCGCCGATGATAAATGCCAGATGATCGACCGCCTTGAAGGAATTCTCCGAGCCGTCCACTGCAATCATGATATCTTGCGAGGCGCCTTCCTCGTCAATCAACCAGATCGGCGTATCCATCGAATTGTTGACGATGTTGGCGCTGACACTGCCGATGAACATATCTTGCAGGCCCGAAAGCCCCCGCCGGCCCAAAATCAGGGCATCAAAATGACCCGCCAGGCCGGCCTCCAAAATATCTTTGGCCACACCCAGTTTGCGGGGCTCGGTCTTGAGTTGAAGATTTTCCTCGGCGATACCGGCGGCCACCATCTGGGACTTGCAACTCGCTAAAAGACTCTCGGCGGTTTCGGCATTTTTGCGGTTTACTTTTTCCAACTCCGCATAGGCCCGCGGTTTGGTTTTGACCTCGTCCAGCAGATATTGTGAAATCGTGGGTTGAACATGCATCACGGTAAATTTGACATCTTTCAACGCCCGGTAGATGTCCACCGCATATCGAACCGCAATTTTGGAGTGTCTCGAATCATCGACTGCAATCATTATTTCTTTTTGCATCAGGTTATCTCCTTTCTATAAATGTATCGCAATAAATTATACCAGACCTGGCAGGTTGCTGTGTTTTCTAAAATCATATGGTACAGCCGGCCGAGGCATCAGCGAAAAACGATGAACAACAGCAGCATGACGGTCGTCGGCAGCAGGGCATATTTGAGGATGCCGCCCGGTGAAACTTCGTTGTCGAAATATTTTTTAAGGATTGACAGCCCGGCCGGGTTCGGTGCATTGGCGATCACCGTCAGGCCGCCCCCGGCGACGGCTCCGGCCACCACGGCATATTTGAGTGCATCGGTAAAGTTCGGCACCAGGGTGCTCAGAAACGTGATGGCCGCGTTGTCGTTGAAAGCCGTCAGGATGGTCGCACCCAGCATGAGCGGTATTTCTGCCAGATTGCCGAGAACCGGTGCAATCCACCAGCCTTGAACACCGCCATGGATAACCAGCCCTCCGAGAAAAAATCCAACCAGCAAGGCGGGTTTTAAGTCGATCCGGTTTTGAAATGGCGCCGTGACCTGAGAAAATCCGAGAAAAAACAATAAACCGGGCAGAAACAGCGCCGGGTAATGAGCATTGACAATCGTCCAGGCCATAAACCCCACGTGAACAATCGTCACCCAGGCGGGCACCGGGTCATCACGCTTGTCCCAATCCGGATCACGAAAATCGGCCCGGTCCCGCTCGGGCAGCAACCCGGGTAAAAATTCACGCATCCGCGACAGCTTGATTTCCTCAAAGCGCTTGTCGAATGCAACCTGGACCAGGTCTAAATCGACGCCCTCCTTGATGATGCTGGGCATATACTTTTCAATCAACCGGTCACCGATCCGTTTTTTAATTTTAGCCATGATGTTTTCGATCTGCTCATCAAATTTTCGTCTGAAGCCAACTTCCTCACCGACGGCCGCGGCAACTTTTTCGAATTCGGCATCCAGTTCCCGCCGGTTTAAATATTTTCTTTGGATTTCATCCTTCATCGCCCGCAAAATAAATTTGTTTTGCAATTCCATGAATTCTCTTCGAAAAAAAAGAAAATACAGACCGTTGGTTGCGATAATACCCAAAATGGCTTTCCAGCCGAAGTGAACGACCATGTAAACCATATCCCAGTTCCAGGGGCTCGCCACCATTAATACCGGTGGTGCGGCAAAGTTGGAAAGCGTGCCGCCAACGGAAATATTGACAAACAGCAACCCGAGAGTGGCGTATTTAAGCCTGACACTCGGCCCTAAATCGTAAAACTTTTTGGCCAGCAGCAAAGCCGATATCGTCATGGCGGCCGGTTCGGTGATCAAGGAGCCCAATAACGGACCCGCGGTGAGAATGGCAAACCACCAGGCGATCAGGGTTCCGCCCAGCAGATTGGCGATTTTGCGCATGACGGCCTCGGTAAGCTTTAAAATCGGCCGGGTTGAGGCCAGGGTCATAACCACCACGACGAATTCGGCCTCCACGAAGTTTACGTCGTAAACGATATAGTTAACGGCAGTTTGCCAATCGAAGAAAAAAAAGATGGCCCCCACCAGGGTAATCGCCCACAGACCAAAAACGGCCTCCACCTCCCCCAGAAAATGGAAAAGTTCGGCCCGGTGATGAACCGAGTTTCGATCCACCAGTTTTTTTTTTATTTTTTGATCGTGTTCATGTTCCCATCGGTGGGCAATGGCCATAAATTTTCCGGTTAAAAATGTGTGGATAATGGCACAAAGAAAAATGATGGTGGCAACCAGGTTGAAAGGTTCCTGTTTAATGCGATTTTTCAGGATGGCGGCAATGCTTTTGAGATTCGAATCGTTATAGCTGTCGAGGCTCCGAGGGAAGGTCTTCACATTATCAATCTGTTTCTGCGCAGCCAGCGCCCCGACTCCCCCCAGCAGGCCGACAGCAAAAAGGCCCAAAATAATTATCGACAGTGCCTTGTAATACCCCTTCAATTTGCGACCCCCCTGCAAGACGCTTAATCGTGCCGGCATTTAGAAAACACGCTGGCTGGAAACAAATAGATTTCCATTAGTTTGGAATTGAATTATGTGAAAGATATTCTAATACACGATATTGAAAAATCAAACAATCGGGAAAACAACTTCTGAATTGGAATCTGAAGAAATTAATCGCTCCTCTTCTCTAAGGAGAGGCGCCGGGGGCAGACCCATAAGCACTAAGTTATTATTGTGGGGAACATTGAAAAGAAGAACATCGAACATCTTTCAAACCAACTCGATATAACATAAATGCTACAGGCGAAAGGTTATAAAACAACTTGGCGCCTAGGGGGATTTTTTCTAAAGGTTGCCGCGGAGATTTTTTCGAAATGACAGTCCAAACCAGACAATCCGTCAAAGGATTCAGTTCAAAATCACAGCATTTGAGGTTAATTACCGTCAGCGGCCGCCTGCAATACATTATCATCAACTGCAATCACCCGGTTGCGACCCTGCTGTTTCGCGGCATAAAGCCCGTCATCAGCCCGCTTGATCAGATGGGCAATCGATTTATCGATTTCAGGTATAAACTGCGCCAGGCCGATGCTCACCGTAAATCGAATTTTTTTTGACTCATAGCGAACTGTGGCCGCCTCTATTTTTTTTCGCAGTCTCTCACAAAAAATTCGGGCATCGGTCAGGCATGTATTGGGCATGATCACGGCAAACTCTTCGCCGCCGTAGCGGCAGGCCGCATCATATTTGCGAATGCTTTTTTGCAACAGGCGGGCCGTCTGCTTCAGGACCGCGTCTCCGGCCGGATGACCGTGGGTATCATTAATTTGCTTGAAAAAGTCGAGATCCAGCATTAGCAGGCTAAGATTTTGTTTATACCTTGCAGCGCCGGCAATCTCGCGCTCGGAAAATCCCATAAAGTATCGTCGATTGTACAGATCGGTCAATTCGTCTTTGGTTGACAATTCAGCCATTTTTTCCATAGCCTGTTTGATTTCGGTTTTCATTCTGAATTTTTCCAGCGTGTTATGGATAATTCTGGCCAGTGATTTTTTGCTGATTTTGGACTTGGGTAGATAATCGTAGGCCCCGTTCTGGATGACCTGCGAAGCGATCATTTCATCGCCCTTGCCGGTGATCACGACCATCGGAATTTCCAGCTGCTTTTCTTTCATTTTCGCTATAAAATCGAGGGCGGTGCCCGATGGGAGGGCATAATCGACAAAAATCAGATCAAACGATTTCTCTGCCAGCCGCTGAAAACCGATGTCAATGTCCTCGGCCCGCTCTATTCGAACCTGTTTCGGGTGACCCAGTGTGGTTTTAATTCTTTGATAATCCAGGTCATTATCCTCAACCGAAAGGATATCGATGGGTTTATCCAAATTTAAAATAGTGGTTTCACCCGCGTAGTGTTTGACCTCATCATGCCGGATCGTTTGAATTTTTCTTACAATTTCTGCGATACGTCGACCGGCATCTTCTATCTGGTCACTGTACGTTCCCACCTTTTCAGGATTGTTACGGTCCATGGCCATCAATTCAATATAACCCAAAAGCGCCATCAACGGCTGATTTAACTCATGGGCCGTGGCACCGGCCATTTGCAGCAGCACCTTCAGCCGCTCCTCTTCGATAATCGACTTTTGCTGCTCTATGATCTGGCGGTTGGCGCGTTCGAGTTCCTGGTTGCTGTCCTCGAGCGCGACGTTCTGCTGTCTGAGCCTGTTTTCCATTGCTTTGCGATCTGTCACGTCCCGGTAGAGAACCCCGACGGCAAACATATTGCCGGTGGTATCTTTGATCGGTGATAGGACCGACTCGCTGTAAACGAACTTGGTACCAACCTCGACTGCATCCTCAACCCGCAGCGGCCGCCCGCTGTCAAACACCCTGTCGATTCGCTCCATCCACAGCTGCATATACTCCGGCAGATGCGCCAGCGCGTCGCGTATGTTCTTGCCGATCAAATTACCGCGCGTGGCCCCGACATGCTCGATAGCAGCCTGGTTAGCATACAGGTAGTTATAGTCTTTGTCCCAGACAATAATCGAGTCTGTAGTAGACTCAAAAATGGATCGAAACCGTTCTTCGCTCAAGCGCAACGCGTCTTCGGCCTGTTTTTTTTCGGTTATATCCTCCAGAATAATAACCGTACCCAGAAACTTGCTTGAGTCGTCCTGCAGGCGTGAAAACCGCCCGGCAAAAATCCTGCTTCCGGTTTCCGATGAAAAGGCTTTTTCAAAACTGCTGGCTAATTGCGGTCCAGCGGCGAAGGCAGCTATCTCATCGTCCAGCCAGGGTAAACAGGATTCAACTGACCCGGCGCGCGAATTGTGCTGCAGTCTATCCATCCCATCGCCGGCCTGATAGAGATAACGGGCACCGCAGGTAATGCTATTATCAAACAGCAGCGCAGCCGCATGATTCATGTATTCAAACTGATTTTTCTCATCCGCTAAAATAACCGGGTTGGGGAGGCTTTCAAATATTGTCCGATATTTATTTTTTTCACGGATTACCAGGCGGATTTTCTCTTCAAGCTTTTTTAGTTCATCCATAGGTTGCATTCGGTATTTCGAGGTTAGCTTTTGATATTATTAACTATTAAAGCATCATCCGCATTAAATGTCAATTTTATGATCTTAAGCTTTTGCCTGCCCAGAATGGCCCCAATGTTTACGCCAATCAAGGTATTAAAATTCAGCAGGCATTTTATTCCTTCTTCAGCATGCCTGTTTTCCTCAAATTACTAAAGCAACCAGTAAAAGGGGCCGATAATATATTTGGATAATTAAAGCATGATAATAAGACACACACCGGGGTGATGTTGAGTCAGATTTTCCCATGATCCAAGAAACAGCCCAAGTTTGATTATTCTCCATAATCCAAAACCAATAAGGGAAATGGCAATGAGTGAAAAAATCTCGTTACGCGAAGAAATCATGGAACAATTAAAATCTTTCGGGATTACCGGCCAGGATGTCTATTTCATCGATTATATTCCATTGATCGAAATGATATGGGCTGACGGAGAGCCACAGCAAGGTGAAATGGAAATATTTTATGATTTTCTTGAAAAACATGTGGTGCATCTTAACAAAATGGCAGGATACAACGCTTTCAATTTAGAAGACGCGATTCAATTCGTATCCGGATTCTTCAAAGAACGGCCCGCTCCGGAAATTTTGAAATCACTTCGCAAGCTTGCGGTTCACTCGGGATTGTTTCAGGAAGATTCCAAGAAAAGAGCCCTTTTCGAAAAGTCTCTGCTGGCCGTCTGCCTTGATATCGGCGCCAGTTGTGTAAAGGAGTATCCCTACGGTCTTCACGAACGTTTTAACTATGATGAAAAGCGCTGTTTTTTTGAAATTTTTGATACATTTGAAAATAGAAAGCTGGCGGATATCAGCGAAGCCTGAAACTTCAAACCATAGCAAATCACAATTATTAGGTATGGGACGGCTGCGGATTGGATGAAAATCTTCTCTTCAGAAGTAACGTTCCGTTCGATCAGAATAATGTGAACCTTCAGACCCACCGATTCAGCTGTTCCCCGGCTGTAATTCCTCTGCCTTGGTCCCGCGCCCCCATGCGAACGGTGAGATCTTTTTGCGCCGGCTACCGGCTGATTTCAAATCCCATCCCTTGATTGGCACCGGTAACCCGGGGCTATTTTCTTATCATCAACCGGCATAGGGTTGAGCTTATAGTGTCGTTGTGATATTTTAGCGGCAGCCGGTCAAATCTATTGGGGGAGGGATGCGGTGCTGAATCTACAGTTTATCTGCAAATGCATTGAGGATAACACCGATGGTCTGCAGGAGGGGCTATCGCATTTTTCGGGTTCCAGTCGTGCCGCAATTATCTATGCCGTCACCCCCGATGAGCCAATGCGTGTCTATGATCCCCAGAATCTGCTGCGCGGACATGAGCCTATCTTCGAAGAACTGTATCTTGTTTCCAGCGACTGGCGCAAGAATATCCGGCTTTCTATCGAAATGAAGAAATTCCGCCATATGATGCCTGAAAAAAATTTGGAACTGGCCGGACTCATCTCCTGGGGTGGCAGGTCCAGCTCCGTCTATTACCAGATGTGGTTTACCGAGCATCATCCCAACATATGTTCCATCGGCCCAACTGAGTGCTGGCTGGAGCACGCGGCCTGGCGGCTTTCCCATGACACCGCCAACGAAGAAGAATTGTACACCGGAATATCGGGCAGTTTTCTCAGCGAATATTCAACCCATGCCGTCAGGGATTATGTGGTTGACCAAATGAATGTCAATCTCGGATGGGATACACAGCTGCGGATTTATCCGATTCTGGACACGGTTCTGGAAATTTCCAGAACCCGCGAAGAAAGACAATGGCCTGTCGGTGAGCTGATTTTTATCGATTTACGCTCTCTGCCGGAATTGGAGTTTCTTGCCAGGTTTCCTGAAATGGAGCAGCCCAGCCTGACAAATTTCAAGCACGTGCGCAAACTATTGCTGTCTGTGGAGAATTCAAATTGCAGACTGGTGTCTGAAGGCAAAACCATTATGGGAATTGCCGATGAAAAGCTGCCGGCATTTAGCATCATCGCCGACTATCGGCGACGGCATGGATTTCTGCGTATCAACGAGGAGAAAGTCTGCAGCTTTTCCGACGGCAGATTCAAGTCCAGCACGCATCGCGCCAAGCTGGTTAATGTCGAGGAGATTCTGCTCGAGTCAAGTATTGATGACGAAACCGGCAACCGCCTTTATAAAATTGTCACCAGCGTGGTGCATTGTGCCCAAAGCAATGAGCACGGCTGCACCCTCGTTATCGACCTCAATGATGAGCCGGTGAAGATTTCCGGCCAGAAACTCGAAGAGCCTCTGGATCTAAGGCTATCTGAGAGTCTGGAGTTGTCAAAGTCTCTGGCAAAGGTCGATGGTGCCTTGCACATCGGGGCCGACGTCAAGCTGCATGGATTTGCCTGCCTGTTAGACGGGCGAACGGTTCCCGGTGAAGATCGCGCCCGGGGAGCACGCTATAACTCGGCCCTGCGGTTTACCTCCGAGCATGCCAACATCTTCGTGGTGGTGGTTTCATCGGACAGGCCGGTTTCCGTAATTCAGGAAGGTGTGGAAATCAGCGCTCAGTGTCAGTGGAAACCTGTTTCCACCTGTGAGATGCCGCACCAGACGCTCAAAGAGTGGATCGAGGGGTCCGATTCTTAGCATGTGGTTGATCATACCTGGGCTATATATTCAGCAATTTTCCCGGTCTGCTCATTGACTGAAAATAGATATCTGACCTTAGCGTGTGCTACTTTAATGGTTCGCTCTACAAATTCTCCGCTGCCTAGTATCCAGTCGTCACTCAGTTCACGATCCCCGGATCGACGCAATGCCTTCACGGCCGACCAGCCACCTAAAGATCGAATTAGCCCGCCACCGACAAGCTCCGGCCGGCGTCCTTCATCAATTCCCTTTTTTACATATTGGCGATAGTTCTTTTTGGCCGCTCCTTCCTTTTTACCAAACCATCAGCAAGTTCTCCCATACGCCTGACAAAGTCACTTCGGTCAGCTGCATCATTAACAATGCGACGTTTGTTGATTCCTCGCACAATTACGTGATGCAAGGTTCCAGGTGAACCCAATCTGCCTTTTCGTGGCACCGCTTCCCCTCTAAATCAAGATTTTTTATTTTAACTTTATACAATTAAGTCAACTTTGTCAGGATGTCCCCCATCTTTCGATCGTCTCTTTTTCTATCATATCTCGTCTCGTTCCCCCGCTTGCCGCAGCGTAGTCATGCCTCAGGCGTGACGAAGCCGGGCTATCTTTTCGCAAATTTTCAATGTGTCTCACCTCCTTTCTGCCGGCCCCGCCTTCAGCGGGGTTGATTTTTGGTGGGAGTTCCGATAGAAAAAGAAAGCAGTTTCAAAAGGGTACCCCCTTTTGGAACCTACCCTGGGCCATCAACTGCGACCTGCCACAGTCATTGAAGTTGATGGCCTTTTTTCTGCCGAACATCTCCCTTCAAAAAACTTGTCAAGAAAAAAACTGGTACTAAATAAAAAAATATTTGCAGATCCACAAATATACATATAATGTATATTATGTCAGGAAAAAAACTGCCTCATGCTCGGTGGGTTCAAAAACCCGTGCTATAATGCCGCTAAAAATCTTAAAGAGGCATCAAACCATGAGTGCAGTAGCTCAAAAATCAAAACCGGATAAAACCAACAGGCTGTCTTTCGGTCAGCGTTTGGCTCAAATTCGTAAAGCCAAAGGACTGACACAAGAGGAACTTGGGCAAAGAATCGGGGTTTCACAGCGCATCATGCACCATTATGAGAACAAGGCCGATTATCCGCCGGCTCAAAAAATAATCGAACTGGCTCAGGCCTTGGATATGAGCGTGGATGAGCTTCTGGCAGCCAACGGTAACAATCAAGGGTCTTATCAGAACATCAACCCCAAGCTGGCTAAACGACTCAGGCTGGCTTCTAATTTGCCGCCAAGTGATCTCAAGGCGCTTGCAACTTATATTGATGCGCTCATTCTCAAACAAAAGATTAAAAACGAGGCTTGATTCCCACGCTCAAAAAAAGAGGTCGATATGGAACTTACCGAGATAAAAAATAAAATACATAATACCGTCAATGAGCTTCCGCCACAAAAGCTCAAGGTCGCTTTAGATTTTCTGCAAGACCTGCAACAAACCGATGAACAGGAGACTCAAGCGCTGCTCAGCGAACCGGGTTTCATTGAAGATTACCGCCAGGCAAAAGAGGACATCCGAACAGGCAACACGATAAGCTGGAAAGATATTAAGCGCAATGTATGAAATAGAGTTTTCCAGGAAGGCGGCTAAGTTTTACCAAAAAGTTGACACAACCACAGTCAGACGCCTTAATGCGGCCCTCAGCATATTGGCCGAAGATCCGTTCAGTCATCACAGCATTAAACGTCTCAGTGGTGAGCTCAAAGGAAGCTATCGCATAAGGATCGGAGGTATCCGCATCATTTACTCGGTGGATGAGAGCCAAAAAATCGTCTACATTGAAGTCATCGGCTTTAGAGGTGATGTTTACAAAAAATAAGGAAGCCGCTTGTCTATTTTAATGGCCCTGGCTGTCATGCTAAATGCAGTTCTTACATAATCTGCCGTTATCAGACAGAGCAATCTATTTTTAAAAAGATTCTAAGGTGCGCCGTCTGATAACGCGAGTTTATGTAATCAGTGAGCATTTAGCACGCCAGTCAGGGCCAACACCAAAGGTAAGCGGCTGGCTGATTTTAATATCTATTCCCGCCCACCTCCCCTGATAAGGATGGGATCAATTTTAAAAGGGCAATTAAAACAAAAAGGCGAATGAGGAATGTACTCTCTTTCGCCTTTATTTCTTCTCTATATTAGAATCTTATAATTTTATGGGCGTCCCGGAACTCCTCCGGAACTCCTCTCCTTCGTTTTAATCAATATTTAATATTTAAGATCAGAGCCTCATCTTTTCCGTTTAATATTTAAGAAATAAGCCCTTGTTTTTTCCGTTTTCCCATTTGCCTGTTACTTTTCTCCCATCTGGATAGAGTATATACCCATCACCATGTTCTTTATCATTTTCCCAATGCCCTTCATAGCAACTTCCATCAGGATAAAATTGCTTCCCAAAGCCACTCTTTTTTCCATTCTTCCAGCTTCCGTCGTAATAGCCGCCGTTTGGATATGTTATTTTCCCTTGTCCATGTTTTTTCCCATTTTCCCATTCGCCATTATACTTTACCCCATTTGGATATATCATCGTGCCTTGCCCTTGAACTTCACCGTTCTTCCACTCTCCAATATATTTCGTTCCATCCGAGTAAGTCAATATTCCATGTCCGTGTTCATCCCCATCTTTCCAATCCCCGTTATATTTCGTACCGTCGGAATATGTTAATACTCCTCTTCCATTTTCTTTGCCTTCTACCCATTCCCCCTCATAAATATTACCATCTACATCTGCCAGCTTTCCCCTGCCACTCATCATGCCATCTTTCCATTGACCTTCATACTGTGCGCCATTAGGAAAGACGTAGATTCCAGTCCCATTAATGCAATCACCTTTTATACACCTACCTTCTTTTTCGATAGTCATCTCAGGATCTCCATTACTGCAGACATTTACTTATGGATTAGCATATAGCCCAGGAGGATTGGGGTTACCTCCGCCCGACCCACCTCCGGGATAATTGCCGCAAGAAACTACATACATCAAGAGCATAGGCAATAACACAGGATCATTAGGATTTTTTCGAGATATGGCTGATATAGCATCTGCCAGCCTCTGGCACTCGTCTCTGCCATCCGAAGGCAAATAGGAAGGCCCAGAATCAATTATGTCTGGACATTTATTTTCAGTTTTAAACCGTTGCTTATGCTTTTTTCGATCAATATAACCAGGAGGATGTGTAGTTGTTTCTTTAGCTGGTGGATGCGTAAGGTCGTAAGCCCATGACCCAAGTCCACCTCCAAAGAGTAAGTGCCCAGCATCTCTCATCAATGGTCGCGGATCAATTAACCATGTTACCCGGTTAAGATCATTTGCAATCAGTTGATTTTCGTACGTACCAGGCTGAAAAACAGGATGAGCACTTGGGTCAAGCCCTTGAGGACCTGGCTTAACAACAACTCCAGTTGTTAATCCCCAAGGGTCAACTAAATTAATAGGATTATTCTCTGAATATACAAAGAGATTAATTCCGCCTATTAATCCAATCGGATCTGACGTCAGATAAATGCCGGTGCTCGGATCAAAGTACCTGTAACGGTTATAGTGCAACCTTGTCGTCGCATCGAAGTACTGACCCGGAAATCTCAGATTATTTGTAATCGTAGAGGAAAGATCAACATCAGCTTCCCCAAACGAAGAGTACTTCGCGGACCAAACCACAGCCCCATTGACGGCAGTTAACTTCTGGGGAGTCCCCAGGTGGTCATTTTGATAGAAGTAATATTGACCGCCGACCTTCATAAACAGCGGATCAGTTGTCCAGGTGGAACCGGGCCTGTAGCCATAGGACTTAACCACATTGCCCACTGCATCGACTTCGGCCACCAACCCCTCATCGGCATAGACAAAGTATGTCTTGACCCCGTTTACCTCTTTCCACAGCCGTCTACCGAACGGATCATAGTAGTAGTGTGGATATCAAAGAACCGGAACCGACTGCGCCATTCCATACCTCAGTGAGTCGGTCTTCTACATTATAAATGTAGCTGGTAACCTGACCGGCATCGGTCTTTTTGGTCATGTTACCATTGTGCATCGTACTCAAAGGTGATGCCGGCATAACCCTGAAGCTCGTTGTTATCATTGTAGCTCCAGTTGTCGGCCACCCCTTCGGCCGTCAGCCGGTTGCCCACCGCATCGTAGCTAAAGCCTTCATCGGCCTGGACCGGGTTGTCGGCATTGGTTAATCGATACAGGTCATCATAGCCGTAGTCGTATTCACCATGCTCCGTGACCTTGGCCGTGATGTTATCCATCTTATCATAATCGTACTGATAATTCAGCAAAATATTTTGAGCCGGGTCTTTGGCCCCGATGGATTTTATCCGCATCAGCGGATCGTAGGCATATTCGCGCTTGCCGCCGCCGGGCAGGATTACCTCAGTCGGCCGGTTCCATTTGTACGAACTGTAGGTGATATACCCTGCCCCCGGGATATTCACCCCGGTTAGCTGGTTGTTGTCGCCATAGGTGTATGAATACGTTGCGCCATCCGGACCGGTGAAGGTCTTTTTCAGGCCGTTTTTGTAGTAAGTGTAACTGTTGGTTAGTTCAATTGTTCCGTAATTTACCGTTGTTGCGTAATTTACCGTTTCAGACAATTTGCGGTTAAGATCGTCATAGGTATAGACGGCCGACGTGGTGCCATCGTTATAACCGGTCAGATTGCCGGCCGGATCGTAGCTGAAGCTAACTGTCTTGGCAGGACTGTCAGGATTGGCGGCTTCAAAATATCTGATCTTTGTCAGACGTCCGACATCGTCATACTCGTATTCGGTTTTCTGGTTTTTGGCATCGATTTTGGCAATCAGGTTGCCGGCCGGGTCATACTGATAGACCGTCTTCTGCTGATCAGCCGTCCCCTGGCCTTCAGGACGGATTTCTTTGACCAGCCGGTTGTTTCTGTCGTACTCGAACCAGGTGGTGTTGCCCTTGGCATCGGTCAAGGCGGTCAGGTTGTCGCGGTTGTCGTAAAAATACTCGGTGGCCTGATCGAGCGGATCGGTGACGGTTTTCAGCCGGTTCAACGCATCATAGGCATAACCGGTTGTTTCGATCTTCCTTGTCGGTTCGGGCGATGAGATTGCCGGCCGGATCGTAATCAAAATCCGTCAGGTAAGTCTCGGTTGCGCTCAATACATCTTTTTCAATGGTCTTGCGGCCCCGTTTGTCATACAAAAACTCCTTGGCAAATGTCGGATACGTAATCCTGGACGGCTGATTGGATGCGCCGCCGGACCCCGCGCAGGAAGAACAGCCCGAACCCGTGGCATCGGCATATTCCATGGCAATCTGGTTGCCGTTGCCGTCGATGGTCTTTGCCAGACGCCCGTCCAGGTCATACTCATACTGGATGACTTTACCTTCGGCATCGATCTGCTGTAACAGCTTGCCGTCGGCATTATACTCAAAGTGGGTGACATTGCCCAAAGCATCCGTGACCTTGATCAGGTTATTGTTCTCGTCATATTCGTAGAGTTTCTGATTGCCCTTGGCATCGACTTCCTTGATCTTGTTGCCTCTTGCGTCATAGAAGATCTCGGTGGTGTTGTTCAACGGATCGATGACCTTTTTCAGCTGACCGGCAGCATCGTATTCATAGTTCCACTCCTTATCACGGGCATCGATTTTGGTGAGCACGTTGCCCATGGCATCATGGCTGGTAAATTCGGTGATGCCGCCTTCCGGGTCGGTGATCGATATTAAATTGCCCTGTAACATCATAGCTTAGCTGGGTCAGGGCCTCGGCTGTTTGATCATCTGCCAAGCGCAGGGTGGTCAGAAGATTGCCGTCATCATCGTAAGTGTACTTGGTAACCCGCTCATATGTGGTGCCGGCAGCTTCGGTCTTTTCTATTAGATTACCGCTGCCATCATAGGCATAGCGGGTAACCACGCCGTTTTCATCGGTTTCTTGTATGCGCTTGTTAAACGTGTGCTCATACTCATAGGATACGGTTGAGCCGTCCGGATAGACAACCTTGGTCAGGTTGTCCCACTCGTCGTATTCTTTGCGGGTGACATGGCCCTGTTCGTCGGTGACCAGCAGATTGCGGCCGTCCTTGATGATCTTTTCCACGGTACGGCCGTTGATGTCCACCCGGCGGGTCTCGAAGTCGCGGTCGTACCAGACTTCTTTGACCTTGCCGGCCGAGGTTTCGATGCGGGCATACTGCTCCCCGGTGGCCTCATCAAATTCATACTCGAAGAAAAATCCCTCGTCCCGGCTGTCCAGCACCGAAGCCACCCCATTGTACTTGTCGTAAGTCACGGTGATGACGCGCCCGGCCGGTTCGACGATTTTTTTCAAGCGGCCCTGGCTGTCGTATTCGAAGCTTGTTTCGTAACCCAGCACATCTTTAACGCTTGCTCAACCGGCCATCAGTGTAGGTGTACTCAACCCGGCGTTTGTCAGTGATCGAAACCTCCGTTATCAATCCGTCATCATCGGCCTCATAGTCGCGTACCTCCGTGATCAAACCATTATTATCGGTTTCATACCACAACACCTGCCTATCATTGCGGTCGGCAACGCCTATCAGTTTGCCGTCCTGGTACAGCAGCTTGGCCAATACACCGGTGCGGCTGCCGTGAGCCAATACATTGCCGTTGGCATCGTAATCGATCCACCCGCCCTTGGGATCTTCCCAGCGAAAGCCAGCGTCGGTCTTGACAATTCTGAAAATATCATGGACAAATATGTCGGCATCAATCGATGACTTCTCGTAGACAACGCCGCCTTTGTCAATGGATTCGATGCCGCCGCCGATGGCAGCCGGCTTCAACTCAAGCCTGTTGCGGTCATGCTCCCAGCGCCACTGATTGCCGTAATACCAGCGCTTGGCCTCGATCATGCCGCCCGGAGCCTTGACCGCCAGATCGACATGTTCGCGGTAGTATTCGCGCATCACCAGGTTGACCGATGAACCGGTATCCTGAAACATGTTGCCGAAAGTATCCTTCAACCAGCAGCGGAAGCAAAATTTCTCCTGGCGCGGAGGATTCGGAAAACACTCGACGCCCTCGATGGTCTTTGGTGTCGGCGCGGGCTTGGATATCGTACCGCGGCTGCCGATACCGCCGCCCACATTCCAACTGCCACCGCCGCCTCCGCCGCCGCTGATACCGGGCCCGCTGCCGCCGCCGCAGGCACCATAGGTGCGGGTCCAGCAAAGGGTGCCGGAGCCCAGGGTCCAAACGCCGTTGGCACATTCGTATCCGTAGTCAACCCGGGCACAGGTACGGTAGCTGCTGCAGCCGCCGCCGGTGGCCGCGCCGTCATCGGCCGCATCCAGGGACTTGATGCAGGTGATGCGATACGGCACGGTGATGCGCTGACTTGGCCGCGATGCTTTCGGGCAGCCCGCCGAGCATCTCGTAAATGAAGTACTGGTCGTTGGACGGCAGGCTGAGCTTGACGTTGTCGGCCCGGATGAGACCGTAGTTGGTCAGGGTGAATTCACCGTTGAATACATCGCCGGCTTTCATCGCGGGCAGGCTCACCGAGGCCGGTTCAACGACTACCACCGCGGCCGGCACGTTGGTTTCATAAGTAGCGGATAGGACGATCTCGTACTTGTCTTCGATGGTGATTTCGTTGACCTGCCATTCGACGGTGACCAGGTTGTAATCCAGGAAAACCTCTTCATTGACTGTCACCCCCGGTTTGATCCACACGCGGCCGATGTATTCCTGGTGGTTGTTGGCCGTAATCCGGCACTTGTAGGGCCCGGCCGGTATGTTTTCAAAGCGTGCTTCGCCGACGCTGTCCGAAAGCTGGTTGTATTCGATGGACAGGGTCTTTTCGTTTTGCAGCTTGACCCGGGCATCGGCCAGTCCCTCGATCAAATCGCCGTTCTGAGCGAAGGTGCCGGTGTATATGTCGGACAGTTTGAACAAAATATTGCCGACCCCGCTCTGGGTCACCGCCGCATACAGATTGATGTCGGTGGTGGCATGGTTGGCGGCTTTGACCCGCAGTTTGAAGGCGTAGTCGACGTCGGCCACGGCACTGGTAGGTGCAAAGGTTACCCCGACCTGCTGGGTGTTACCGACGGCCAGGTTATTGATGCCGGCGGCCGTGCTGAGATATACCCAGTTCGGGGCTTGCGTGCCGTCGGAATTTAACAGTGACAGCTGCACGTCATGCATATCCGCCAGGCCACTGTTTTTAAGGGTCACCGTTTCGGTGACCGTGTCGTCGAGGGCCAGGCCGGTTTCCACATGGTTGGGGGTAAACGTCAGCACCGGCTTGGCCTGGCTGAAGTAGGTGTTGATCGTCACCGTGCCCCAGGCTCCAGGGGCCGATTCATCACTTTTGACTTTCAACACCAGCTTGTCGGTCTGATCCGCCGTATTGTCGGCCCAGATCGTAAACGGCAGGTAGGCCGTCTGTTTGCCGCCCAGCTGGGCGACGGGCGCACCGGGGGTCAGGTGAATGCCGGCCGGCTTTTCACCGTTGGGCTGATCCTCGGCCGCATACGCTAAATGCAGATCGCTGACCGACGTGCCGTCACCGGTTTGAACCCGGATTTTGATAGTGTTGGATGTAGTTTTTGGGCGCATTCAGATTGAGGGTTGCAGGGGTGATGCTAACCTTGTTGACTACAAACTGGCCGTGTACCGGCTTGTCGGTAAGATCCGGATGTACGGCCCGCACCAGGTATACGCCCGACTCGCCCGAAAGCGGTTTGAAGCTGTGGGTAAAGACACCGTCTTCACCGGTATAAACATCATAGGCGCGCTCAAAGCCGTCTGAAGTGACGACCAGTTTGAGCGGCACATTGCCCATGGGATCAACCGTGGCGCGCGCCACCGCCTGTCCGGTAATGACGATGTCCTGATCCCCGGTGGAGCTCTGGGGGGTGATGTCGCTCACCTCACCAAAATAGGCCGTATCCACCAGTGTTACGGCATGCGTTGTGGAAAGCCCATCCATTTTGACCTGGGTCGCCTGCCCCTGGTGGTAATAGACCTGGTCGATCTCCAGGCGGACGATGACATTATCCGGCGCATTGGCCGGCACCGGGATGCTGATCATATCCGAGGTATAGGTTTCACCGGCCGGAATACGGGCCACCGTGTTCTTATTGGAAAGGGTGACGAGCTTATCACCGGTGGCCTGTTTAAATGCCTTGGACGCGAGCACATTGTCGTCTTCATCGACCAGATAGAATCTAATCTGATCGGATGCGGAGTTGCCCGAGCTTTTGGCGGTCACGATTTCGATCTCCGCCTCACCGGTGTTGGCGATGGTAAACTGCACCTGGCCCGAGGCGGCCCGGGTGAACTCCTCGTTTAGGATCTGAAGCTGCAACATGCCGTCGGCCAATTCGATCGTGCCGTTTCGCACGATCTGCACGGTTTCATTGGCACGCGGGGTGACCTCGATGGTCGTGGTCAGAGCGGCTATCCCCTCCTTCAAATCATCATAGCCGCCCACGACCACCGGAACCGTCCGGGATGTGCCCGGATCGAGACTGAATAGCTCCGAAGTATGATCATGGGAACCCACCTTGACCTTAAGCCGGATATTTTCCACCCGGCCGGCTCCCTCGTTTAACACGACATAATCCAGGCGATTCATGATGCCGCGTTTGATCCGGCTGCCGTCACTCAATACGGCCCGCAGCACCGGCAACGTCATGCTGCGGCCCAGACTCTCCACATCGTTGTTGTCCTTCGTGACAATCGTATAGCGCCGTTCATCCCGGCTGTAACCGCTGTCCGTATAAACCTGAGCGGTCAGCAGCGTCGAGTTCAGTTTAACCGGCGCATTGTCCGGTCCCAGATAAATGTCATAGCCGGCAATATCCCCGCCCGGATGGGACCAGGTCACCGCCGGCGGTTCGTTGTCGGCCTGCACGACCGTAATGCCGGATACCGGCAGCAGCTGGAAGTTCAGATAACCGGCATTGGACGGGCTCGACTCATTGCCGACCGCATCCACGGCCGTGACCGCATACCAGTGGTCTGATAGCGACGGGGTGGGATCCACCACCAGGGTCTGGCCGATACCTGTCGCCAGCGCTGTCAGCCCTTCCATGGTGGTTATCTCTATATCTGATCGGTACAGCGCATAGGCCACTTCCTCGGTAAATGGCGGCGGCTCCCATATAACCTTGATGCCGTTGGCCACCAGCTCCAGAGCCAGGTTACGCGGTGCGCCGGGTGCCACGGCATCCGAGTTGACCACCACTGCATCGCTCAGACCGCTGAGGGCCTCCTGGGTGTTTTCCCGGCGGATGCTGGCGATGGCATAGGTGTACAACCCGTCCTCAGCCGGCGCATCATCGAAGGTTTCAACCGTATCCAGCCGCGCGTAGGCCCAAAGCTCGCTTTCACCCGGGGCCTTGCGGTACAGCTGGTAGCCGACGGCTTCTGCCACCGCAAGCCAGCTCAGCCGGATTTTGCCGCCCGGCAGGGATTGCCCTTTAAATTCCAGCGGCGGTGCCAGCGGCGGCAGCTCGCCCTGGTAGACCTGGAACAGGTTTGCAGCCGCAATCCGATTGCCGGGATTGTCCAACCCATCGGCCCCCTGGTAGACAAGGTAAAAGGTTTCGGCACCATTCAGCCCCGCGTCGGCCGGCAGGGTAAACTCGGCCTGCCAGGTCTGCACATCCTCCGCCTGGGGTGTCAGTTCGCTCAGTGTGTCGATTTCGATCAGATCTCTTTGCTCTCCCGAAAGCTGATAGGAGAGCTTGGGCAATTCGGATGCTTTGATCTTCTCATCCAGGCCGAGGATAACGGTCACGGTCACCGGATTCTGCTCGTCATTTTGAATGGGCTCAAGCGGGGTGACCGCCAAGCGGGTAACCGACGGACCAGCGGTGTCGATTTGAATGACACTGCCCGAATCGATCTCGGTGCCGCGGTTGCCGACCGTATCCCGGGCCGAAAAAATGGCGTAGGCCGCACCGGTCGGGGTGCTCGCGGCGATGACGAAAAAGCCGCTGTAGCTCGTATCCGTATCTTTGCTCAGCTGCACGGATATCGGAATGCCGCCGTCGGGCGCGATGCTCAAATAGGGCGTGGACTGCAGCGGCTCACTGACCGTCAGCACCACATTGACGGTTGCCGGTGCCATGGTGCCGGAGGCGGCATCAAAGGCGCCCTGGGGGGTATAGTCTATCGCTGATGCGCGCGGAGCCGTGCTGTCGGCAGTGGCTGCCGCTTCGGTGGACAGCTCCGATTCGTTATTGGCAGAATCCACCGTACTGACCCGGTAGTACCAGGTGCCGTCCGAGGGCGGCAGGTCGCTAAATGACGGTCGTCTTGATCAGGTCGGTGTTGATTTTGCCGGCCCCTTGCGGCGTGGTAAACGGGCTGGAAGCGCGGTACAGGTTGTAGCCCGTGACCTCGGTTTCCAAAGGCGCTTTCCAGCTCAGCTGCACGGTGCCGCCGGATTTGGATGCTGCCGCAAGGTTCGACGGGCTGACCGGCAAGGTGGTGTCCAGAGTTACCGGGACCTCAGCACTTTTTGTCAGGCTCTGGCCGGCGCGGTTGCCGGCAGCCGCCTGCAGCCGGTTTTCGCCTTCACTTAAAGTCAGCGGCGTGCTGAATTTACCGAAGGCATCCACGGCAACCACGACACCGGTTTCAACCCCATGGTTGTACAGGCTGATCTCGCTATATTTGTCGGCCTGGCCGGAGACGGTAATGGTCGGTTTGTTGGTGACGGTGCCGGCGGCGGGTTCGGTAATCTGCGGGGCGGCCGGCGCTGCCAGGGTTACCGTCAGGCTGCGGGTTTCCGTGGTGCGGTTGCCCAGCGTGTCATAGGCATCGATGGTCAGGGTGTGGGCGCCATCTTCGGCCGCCACCACATTCCAGAAGCAGGAATAAAGCGCACTGTAATCGGTTCGCACCAGCTTGCCGTCGATAAAAAACTCCACCCGGCTGACCCCGGCCGGATCCTGGGCTTCGCAGGAAAAGGTGACCGGTTTGGTCAGGGTGGCGTCGGCGGCAAGCGGTTGATCATCGGCCTTGACGCTGCTGATCTCCGGGCCCACAGAGTCCGCCTCCGGCTTGGCCGTGATGGCAGCAACATTCTTTTGTTCGCCGTCGGAGAGGTTGACGGTGGTAACCGCAAAATAATAGACCACATTGTCGGTCAGCCCGGCCACCTTGGCCGCATTGTTTTTGGAAGTGATGGACGGGGTCATCCCTGCCACACTGGAAAAATCACTCTCGCTCGCATAGATCGCATAGTGCTTCACATACTGGGAAGGCTCCACACCCGCCCAGCTCAGATCGACATAGCCGCTGTGAACTTCGGCTGTCACAATATCAGGATTCGCAAGCAGGGTGACCCCGGTAACTGTTGCTCCGCTGCTGTCATTGTTGTCATTGTCAAAAGCAATGACTTTGAATGCATAGCCGGTGGCCGGGCTAAGATTTTCAGAGGTGTAGGTGTTCACCTCCTTGGCCAGCACAACCGCTGGACGGTCTGCCAAGGTGACCCGGTAGCCGGCCAGATCGCCGTTAGAATCCGCCGAGGGATTCCAGGTAAAGACCAGTTTGTCTGAAAAGGACTGGGCTTTTAGATTGCTCGCATTCTCGGGCGGCACCACATCCTGCGGCGTGCCGGCTACCGGTGACACCGTCGTGCCGGCATTGTCCTGGGCATCGACTGCCACCACGGCAAACCAGTAGGTCATGCCACGGGTAAGATCGGCGGCGGTATATTTAAAATGGCCGACGTTGACCGGACCCATGAGGCTTGCCGCCGATACATCCGTGAAAGCGGCCGTTGACCGGTAGATCCGGTAACCGGCTGACATCCCCGTGGACAGCCTCGTTATAGCCGCTCCAATCCAGGTTGATCGTGCGGCCGTCCCCCTCAGTATTTAGTATTAAGGTGTCCACCGCCGGGGGCGGCACATCGTCAAAGAAAATCGCAACCGTCACCGGTTCACTCTGATTGCCGGCCCGGTCCCGGGCCGCAAAGGCAAAGCTGTTGTCGCCGGCGGTTAAGCTTGGCGCTATAGGTCCAGGTCGGTCTGGGCAGTGTGGCCCACAATCTGATTGCCGTTTAGCAGGAGCGCTGCATCGGCCTCTTTCGTTCCGGATATGCTTTGCGAAGGCTTGTGGGTGGGGGAGCTGACCGGGCTGACCACCGGCGCTGTCGGCACCTTGGTGTCCAGGGTAAAGCTGTAGTGCTTGGCTGTTGAGCGGTTGGTAAAATGGTCTTCCAGCTGGAGGTCGACCGTATAGAGCGAGTCTTCCAACGCCGCTGTCGGTATAAAGACCAGTTTGTCGGTTCCGGACAGCGCCCAGGTGCCGTCAACGGGTTGTTGATTGGCGTCTTTAACGGACTGCAGTGAGGCCTCCAGCTTTAACCCGCTGCCGGTCTCGCTAAAAGAAACGGTTATGCCAGCAGGCTTCGTATTGATAAAGCCGGCATTGGCCGGCGTCATCGCACCAATCGCCGGGGCCTTGGAATCCACGGTGATATCCACCCAGACCGATGGGCTGCTGTTGCCGGCGGCATCCTGCAGCCGGATTTCAAGGGCGTTGGCGCCCTGGGAAAGCGACAGGCTCGCAGACCAGTTGCCGCTGCCGGAATTGGCCTTTTTCTGATTGTTGATGTAGACCGCCGTGTTGTCTTCCCGGCTGCCGGTCAGGATAATGGTGGCGGTTTTGGATCTGTTTTCAGCCGGACGCACCTGGATCAGACCGCTTAAGACCGCCCCGCCCGTGATGGTCGGCTCGGCCGGCGGCTGACCGTCCACGCTAAACGAAAAGCTGTAATCTTTGGTGTTGCCCTCCAGATCCTTTGCGGTAAAGGCCACGGTGTAGGTGCCCTCTGCCAGCGGCGTCATCGCAGGCGTAAAGGTGTACACGTTATTGGCCGCAGTGACTGTGCCGCTGACAGCCAGGCCGCTGCCGTCGGTCACAACGACACTGGCGCTAACCGCAGCGGTATCCACCACGCCGTACTGGTCGGCCAACGTAAATGTGACGGAGCCGGCCTGCTTCACCGATACATCGGCCGCCGGCACCGTATTGACCAGATCCGGCGGTGTCGGATCTTGGACATGCGGCAGGCTCATGGACAGATTGTTGTTCGCTTCGAAGGCCTCGACCACTTTTTGCTGATTGTCCGCTCTGACTTCAATCGTGTGGTCCCCGGTCGCAGCTGTCCAGCTGCGGCTGACCGGTAAAGATGCTCCGGCCTGCAGGACCGGGTTGATGGTTTGATAGCCGATGCTCTGGCCATTGATGAAAAATTCCACCCGGAAGGCATCCACCACCGGACCGCTGCCGGTGTTTTTTACCGTGGCCGTAAAGGCGATGCTCTGGCCGGCCTGCAGGTTGGTGGCCGGGTTCCAGGCCAGATCGGATAGGATCAGATCCGGCGGATCGCCTAAGGTCGTAAAGTGCCAGACCGGTCCGGCCGTTTGTGCCCCGGCATCGTCTCTGGCCACGATCTTCCAGTAATAGGTCTTGCCGCCTTCCAGACCGCTTTTATCAAAGGCGGTTGTTTCGAGCGCCTCGGCAGTGAGATCGAGCTCGTCCGCAGCCGCTCCGAAATATACGTCATACACCACGGCATCCCACGGATTGGGATCGCCGCCGCTCCAGCTTAAGCTCACGGCAACGGGCTGGCCTTCGGCCGCCACCGGCACCCGCACCGCCTCGTTGGCCGGCACCGGATTTTTAGGCACAAAGGGTGCGGTATTCGTTGGCGGCGTGTCGATGCAGTCGCTTTCGCGCCGTAAGCCAGGGGGTAGTCGTCAGATTGCCGTTGACCTCATCGCCATTAAACCCCGGCCCGTTGACATCGTTCCACCAGTTGTCCGTGGCGTTCACGGCGACACTGCCGGTATTGTTGATGCCGTAAGTTTTATTGCGCAGAAAATTATTGTCTTGGATGACCGGAGCAGCGTTGTTGACGATGTTCACCCCGTAATGATTGTCCTTGAAGTTGTTGCAGCGGATGGCGGCCCCGTTGGCGCCGGTTCCGTTGACATAAATGCCCGAATGGCTGGAGTTGCGGATGGTGTTGTACTGGAGGGTGGGTTTGGCATTGGCCAGGTACATGTTGGCATTGTTCGTGTGGCCGCCGTATTCGATGATGCAGTGCTCCATGCTGCGTTTGCGCGTCATGGGTCTCGTTGCGGAAATAAATCCCCTTCCAGTCCCCCGGGGCCGGTGGAATCGTGTTGGATGAAAACGTTATAGGTGATTCAGCAGTACCCTGCGCCAAAAGGGCTCCATAATAACCAACATTCGAGTTGTAGGCCTTGCCCACAATCAAGCCCGTACCTGGATCAAATCGCACCTGTACTCCGGGCTCAATGGTTAGCTTGATCGAACCGGGATTTCTGTGATAGCTCCAACTTGAATGGCGTACGGTTATGTCACCGGTGACCACATAGGGCAATTGATTCTTGCGCCAGATGTTATTGGCAGTAATATCGCCTGCTCTTATTGCGATATAGTTGGCATTGCGGCCTGCTCCCAAATTCCCGCTAATTCTTCCAACAACCATTACAGGATGCACGCTTATCGAACTTGCCTCATTGTCGGAGAAGATGTTATTGGTGATATAACCCTTTGAACCATCATTGCTGTAAATTCCGTGACCGCTGCTATAGCGGATGCTGCTGTATTGAATAGTCGGCGATGCACTGGCAAAATACATATTCGCATTATTGGTGTGTCCGCCGTATTCGATGACGCAGTGCTCCAGTATGGTGGCTGCATCATGGGTTTCGTTACGGAAATAAATCCCCTTCCAGTCTCCCGGGGACGGCGATGCCGCGTTGGATGTAAAGGTGACAGGTAATTCAGCAGTACCCTGCGCTAAAAGGGCCCCATAATAACCAACATTCGAGTTGTAGGCCTTGCCCACAATCAAGCCCGTACCCGATTCAAATCGCACCTGCACACCGGGTGAAATTGTCAGCTTGGTTGAGTCGGGACTGCTGTGATAGCTGTAGCTAGATCGGCGTATGGTTATGTCACCGGCAATGGCATAGGGCAGCGCCTGCTTTACCCAGGTGCTGTTGGCTGTCAAATCCCCCTCATACACACGGATGACATCCTGGCCGTTGCCCGAACCACTGTTTCCACTGACCCTTCTTACCGCATTCGGATGAAGATAAATAGGTGCCTGGCTGTTGCCTGAAAAGGTATTATCGGTGATAAACCCTGCCGAACTGCTATTGGCGGAAATTCCAAAGTTGGTATTATCGGCTATGGAATTGTTGTTGATTGTCGGTGACGAGGCGTTTAGATAGAGTCCATGAGAGCTGCTTTGCCGAATAACACTGTCTTTGATAACAGGGCTTGCGTTGGCATAGTAAAGATTCGCACCATGGCTGTGGCCGCCGTATTCGACGATGCAGTGCTCCAATATCGTTTGTACATCATCGGTTTCGTTGCGGAAATAGATCCCCTTCCAGTCGCCGGGTGACGGCGATGATGCGTTGGAGGTAAACGTAACCGGTGACTCGGCCGTCCCCTGCACTGACAATGCGCCATAATAGCCGACATTCGAATTATAGGTTTTACCCACATATAATCCCGTACCCGGTTCAAATCGTACCTGTACACCGGGTGCGAGTGTCAGCTTAATTGAGCCGGGATTGCTGTGATAGCTGTAACTCGATCGGTGTATGATTATGTCACCGGTGACAACAAATGGCAGCGCCTGCTTTGTCCAGGTGCTGTTGGCCGTCAAATCCCCCTCATACACACGAATGACATTCTGGCCATTGCCAGAGCCATTGTTTCCAATGACTCTTCTGGCCGCATTCGGATGAATGTTAATGGCCGCTTTGAGGTTTCCAAAGAAAGAGTTATCGGTAATAAAGCCTGCAGAGCTGCTGTTGCATGAAATGCCGTGGTTGGCGTTATCGATTATGCTATTTCTTTCAATTTTCGGTGATGAAGCATTGAGATAGATTCCGTTTGAGCTGCTCCTTCGAATAGTGCTGTCCTTTACGGTTGGCGATGCACTGGCCATATACATATTCGCATTATTGGTGTGTCCGCCGTATTCGACGATGCAGTGCTCCAATATCGTTTGTGCATCATCGGTTTCGTTGCGGAAATAGATCCCCTTCCAGTCGCCGGGTGACGGCGATGATGCGTTGGAGGTAAACGTAACCGGTGACTCGGCCGTCCCCTGCACTGACAATGCGCCATAATAGCCGACATTCGAATTATAGGTTTTTCCCACATATAATCCCGTACCCGGTTCAAATCGTACCTGTACACCGGGTGCGAGTGTCAGCTTAATTGAGCCGGGATTGCTGTGATAGCTGTAACTCGATCGGTGTATGGTAATGTCACCGATCACAATATAGGGACTTCCTGCCATGGTCCAGGTAGTATTTTGAGTAATTTCCCCGCTGACATTGGTTCCGGTGATGGGTGACACTGAGACACTGTTGGCCTCTTGCCGCTCACCGTCTGAGATGTTTACGACGGTGACTGCAAAGAAATAAGTCACACCGTTGGCAAGACCGGAAGCGGTAGCCGAAAGCGATGTGGTCGTAATACGGGGAGTCATGCCTTCAACGGAAGAAAACTCCGCTTCACTCGCATACACCCGGTATTGCTTGACGAATTCGGAAGGCTCGGCAGCCTCCCAGTACAGTTTGACGCCGCCGGCCCTGGGGCTGATCTTAGTTACCGGCGGGTTTTCCAGCAGGGTAACTCCGGTAATGGTAACACCGCTGCTTTCATTGTCGTCATTGTCAATGGCCGCCACCCGGAACGGATAACCGGCAGCCGGATCGAGATCGCCGGCAGTATAGCTGTTCTGATCCGACGGCAGGAGAACACCCTGGGTATCGTCCGCAAAGTAAACCCGATAGCCGGCCAGATCGCCATAGGAATTGGCAGAGTGGGCCCAGGAAAATACAAGTTTGTCGGCAAAAGATTCGGCTTTTAGATTCGTCACCTCCTCGGGCGGCACGGTATCGACCGGGGTGCCAGATACCACATGCGGCTCTGTGTGAGCATTGCCCATAACGTCCACCGCAATCACGGCAAACCAGTAGGTAGTGTTACGATCTAAATTTATGATGGTGTAAGTAAAATTTCCGGCATTGACCGTGCTATGGGGCGTGAGCGACGTCACATCGGAAAATTCTGATGACTGCAAGTAAATCCGGTAGTCGTCAATGTCCCCATGCAAGGTTTCATCATACCCAAACCAATTCAGCACAACCGTTTGGCCGTCGCCCTGCAAATTGAGGGTCAGCTCGTCAACCGTTTCAGGAGGAATATCATCAAAAACAATTTCGACTTCTGCATCCGCGCTAAGGTTTCCGGCCAGATCCCGGGCCGCAAAAGCTAATATATTTGCTCCACCACTTAATGTCGCTGTATATGACCAGGTCACAGCGGCCGTATGGCCAATAATTTCCTGGCCGTTATATAGTATTGCGGCATCGGCGGCTTTTGTTCCGGTGATGGTCTGGGTCGGATTATAAGTTGGCGTTAGAACAGGGTTGACAATCGGAGCAGCCGGAGCCACTGTATCAAGCGTAAACACATACTCTAAATCCGGCCCCTGATTTGCCAAGCTGTCCACCAGCTGGAGATTTATCCTATAGGAAGAATCAGACAAAGGATTGTCCGGCCTAAACAGAATCTGGTTTTCGGACACCTTAACCCATGAACCCGGTATATCCTGGTCATCGCTGTTGCGGATTGCCCGGACGGAATTGATCAAATCCAATTCACTGGTCGCCTCTTTAATATTGACAACAACGGATTCCGGCGCAAGATCGAGCAAGCTGTCGTTAGGGGGTATAATAGAGGTCACCGCCGGAGCGATCGAATCCACCAGAATGTCTATCCAGACGGAGTCGCTGCGGTTGCCGGCCTCGTCTTCCGCAAACATCTCAAGAGAATTGTCACCTTGAGGAAGAACCAGATTAACTGACCAGTCGCCGGATCCTATCCCCATTAGCGTTTTGTCGAACGGATCAGGCAAGAACCATGCCCCATAGTCAGGTCCATAACCGGCTTCCGGGGTTGTCACAAAGTCATTGGGTTCCGACGTGTTACTGCAATCGTAACAAGAATAAGTGCTGTCGAATTCACACCTTTTCAAACCCCAGTTCGAAGATTTCATCCAATGAAAGTGCGAATAGCCTTTCTCAAAGTAACAATTCTGAAATTGAATAGTGGTCTGCGGGTTATAATTGTAGCCAAAGCTGGCGATGGGGTAATTTGCACCGGTTTGGCGAAATTTACATCGATTAAAAATTAAAGTTCCAGGTGCCTTGGAAAGTTGGGAATAAAAAATAAGTCCGACATTCCAGCTTGAAGCAAAAGGTTCGATGCTAATGCCCTCGATAACCATTGGTGAGCCGATCGGGTTGGGGTACGACATGGCTAGGCTCAAAGATGGAGGAACTCCAGCCTTATAAGTGCCCGGACTGCGAATAATAATATCTTCCGGGTCCTCGGAATTTCCTTTGATATGGATCCATTTCGAAATCCTGACATTTTCTATGTAAACGCCCGGGCCAATTAAAACCAAATCGCCGTCATCTGCGGCATCTACAGCGGCCTGAATTGCAGTGTATTGCTGACCATTGCCAACGCGCAACATTGTTGCATTTTGATTACGGATCTCAATGCGGGTGTTGTCTTCCCGTTTACCGGTAATTGTAATAGCTGAACTGTTGGATTGATTTTCAGCCGGCTGCTGCCGAATAACACCGCTTTTGATCGCACCGCCGGTTACGGAAAAATCAGCAGCAGCAATTGAAGTAGAAATGCAAAAGGTGAACAAAAGCAGCAAAAGACGCTCTATAATTCGATATGTTGGCGCCATTTGCACCAATTTCGAATTTTGAGGTCTTTTTTCACTTTGAAAAGGTTGATTCCCCATAAGATAAAATTCCCTATAACTTTCCTCATTGCTGAAATTATTCGTCTTCAGTTTTCGCTCCACAGGGCTTACAGTTGCCGACCGTCTTCATCCGGCTGTCGCGGGGGTTCCAGGAAAGCAGCAGACCATCCAAATATTTTTGATAGTCGGCTGCACCACCCAGTAGATAAAACGCTTCGATACCCGCTGTGATCATGATTTTTTCGGCCTTTTCGTAGTGCTCACCGGTTTCATTAAAAATGACAATCGATTGAAAAGGCTTGTTTTTCTTGAGCAGCCTTCTGAGGTGCAGCAGCGACCCGTCGGAAGTGTCCAAAACAGGATAATGCTTCGCGTAGGGAATCAGCCGGCCGGATGCTTCGCTGGGTTGGGATGAAATATCAAGCACCAGCGTGTTCACGTAATCTTTGGCCCGGAAAAAGACCCGGGGCAAGACAGTTTTCATATCGTCCAGCGCAAAAAGGTCACCGACGACCTGGCCGCCCCGGCGCTTCCAGGCCGGTAGACCGCCGTCTAAAATGGACACTTTATAGCCACGCTCTAACAGTCGCTGACACTCGTTTTCCAGCGCAGCGTAGCATAATCCTTCATTGACCAGGACAACGGGAACAGACTTTAAATAAGACTTGGTTTTGACGGCATACAGCGCAATGTTGATCGAACCCGGTATGTAGAGACGCTCGAAGTCCTCCCTGCGGCGGACATCCACCAGGGTAAACGGCTGGTTTCGTTTTAGTTTATAGAGGACGGCTTCCACTGAAATCGCCAGGGATGGATCGTGCTTTTTGAGTTTGCGGGCGATGAGTTCATCGGGAATTTTAGAATTCGGAACGGATTCCGCTACCGAAACATCCGCGGAAAGCCCTGCTAAAAGAATGATTGCAACAGTGATAATGGAGCGTATTGATTTCATAAATTTCATATTTATTCGCCTGATCATAAAACCGCTAATTTTTTTATAGGACACAGATCTACGCTGATTTTCGCAGCTAGCTATACCTCCGCCGGAGGCGGTTGAAATCATTTATCCGTGTTCATCTGCGTGCATCCGTGTCCCAAAATTTTAAAACGAGATCATACTTTTGCTACTCGACCGGTCCATATTCAAGCACCAGATTGTCCTCTAAATGCCCCTTTGGTAGGCTGCTGCCGTCGATGCTAAAGACCCTACCGATAGCGGAATCCACCTCGTAGGTGCCGATTACATCCTGCCAATTACCGTCGCAGGCCGTCAGGAAAAAGGGATCTTTTGCTCCGACATACTCCAGGGTCAGGTCAAAATAGTGTGGCGGCACCAGCGGCTCATAAAAGACTTCAAAAACCGGGCAATCGAGGATAATATCGCCGACTGCAACCGCTTTATTGCCGGTCAGTTTAATAGCTGCATGGTTTTGGCCAATCGCGAGGTACACCCGGTTAACATCGAGATGTCCAACGTCTATCGAAAAATAGTCCCCCGGGACAACCGGATAGCTGCCGATAAGATATTTTCGGCCTGAATCCTCAAAAACATTAATCTCGGTTGCGTTCGGGCCGTCGTAGCTCAACTCGATGTCCGCAACGCGATACTCATGGTAGCCTTGCGCCGTATCAACAACCTCCAATTCGCCGATTCGATCGCCGATTCCCAGTGAAGGACACGTCGACATTGACATTTTCCAGCGTGACACTGGCAATGCTGTTGTTGATGCGCATGTGGGCATCAAAGCTCTGTCGCTGCAGGGTCAGCTCCTGCTTAATTTTGACCCGGGCACAGACCGCTTCGGCAGCCAAAGAAACAGCCGGACCAGCCAACAGCAGCCCGACTAACAGTACTAAAGATGCACCAATCCGGCTTTTACAGTTAAATACCTTCCCCATCCCCGCCCCCGATTTTAATTCATTCTCGCTTTCGGTTCTTTCCCCTTTAACCGAAAGCAAAATTTTCATAGTTACAGCAATAAACATGCCGCCAATGGGGAGCCGAAACAGGGATGTATTTTTTAAATGGAATCAGGGGGTTATGGTATTACCGTTCACCGGTCTATTTATTCTCATAGACAAGTGGGTAGCTGGGTCTTCAAATTTCGGTAGTGTGTTTCCTATTTTATATAACCGGCGTTACTACATTTGACGGCCCAGGTTTTTAGGCCTTAGGATACCCATTTTAGCCGCAAAAAGTTGCATTAATTCTCATGGGTTCGCCGTGGTCCTACTCCAGTCCCCAACTACACGAGGTGCAAGTCTTTTCGAAAATCGCCCAAAATAGACCCAGAATATTCTCAGAAGAAGGGCCGATTCTCCGGTATCGTCTTTTTGAATCCTAACCCGGCCAGGCGGGTTGGAGTGAAACGAAAATCCCGATTTATCGGAGAACAGATTGCCAAAAAT